>NZ_CAKKMW010000004.1:0-798532 GCF_918698255.1 Pedobacter sp. Bi27 | reverse complement strand
CCGTGGCAAAAATACAATGGTTCGTGGAGACACGAACCACGGCGAGGAGAATAATATTTAACAGATATTTTGGAAAGCAGGTTCCCGTTGTTATAGGTTGGGCTTGGCCCTGCTCTCCACTTTACTCGTTGCACTCGTGTTCGTTCCGATCAGGTTTAGTTGGCAAGGACGGTACTGCTATTTGGGGATTGATAGCTAATGCATCTGTCAGATGGATTTTCCGTGTGCTCCGAGCCTCCGTGGCAAAAATACAATGGTTCGTGGAGACACGAACCACGGCGAGGAGAATAATATTTAACAGATATTTTGGAAAGCAGGTTCCCGTTGTTATAGGTTGGGCTTGGCCCTGCTCTCCACTTTACTCGTTGCACTCGTGTTCGTTCCGATCAGGTTTAAGTTGGCAAGGACGGTACTGCTATTTGGGGATTGATAGCTAATGCATCTGTCAGATGGATTTTCCGTGTGCTCCGAGCCTCCATGGCAAAAATACAATGGTTCGTGGAGACACGAACCACGGCGAGGAGAATAATATTAACAGATATTTTGGAAAGCAGGTTCCCGTTGTTATAGGTTGGGCTTGGCCCTGCTCTCCACTTTACTCGTTGCACTCGTGTTCGTTCCGATCAGGTTTAAGTCGGCAAGGACCGTGCTGTTATTTGGGGATTGATAGCTAATGCATCTGTCAGATGGATTTTCCGCGTGCTCCGAGCCTCCGTGGCAAAAATATAATGGTTCGTGGAGACACGAACCACGGCGAGGAGAATAATATTTAATAGATATTTTGGAAAGCAAGTTCCTATCATTATAGGTTTGAGTTATTCCTGCTCTCCATTTTACTCGTTGCACTCGTGTTCGTTCCGATCAGGTTTAGTTGGCAAGGACGGTGCTGCTATTTAAGGTTTAATAGCGAGTAGTCTAATCGATCATCAAATAAGTTGTTATCCTTTTCGGAGGTATTTGGTTAAAATTACAATAGTTTGTCCTTCAACCTTACCTTCAATTTGTTCGATATTATCGTGAACTAATCGGATATTTTTAACTACAGTACCCAGTTTAGCGCTCAAAGTTGAGCCTTTAACGTCTAAAGTTTTAACCAAAACCACGGTATCGCCTTCAAATAAACGCGTGCCGTTGCTGTCCTGATGAAATTCTACTGTTCCATCTTGCTCGTGGTCGCCGGTTTTTTTAGCCCAGTCCAAAGTTTCCTCTTCCAGGTATAAAATATCCAGACTATCTGCTGCCCAGCCTTCATTTCTTAATCTGCTCAACATTCTCCAGGCAACAACCTGTACCGGGGCAAATTCCGACCACATGGTTTCCGTTAATATTTTCCAATGGTTTGGTGCAAGCTGTTCCGTTTTTTCAATCTGATCTAAGCAGGTTTTACAAACAAAAATACTGTTATCGCTATTGGCATTGCCGGTTGGCGGCACTTCGTATACCGATAAATTGGTTTCGGCGGTGCATAATTCGCATTTATTACCCGAACGGGTCTGTAATTCTTGTGCTAAAGACATCTTGATACTGGATTTTTGGCGAAAGTAATAAAACTAATCGGAATAGATGATTGTAAAAGGGAAGAAGTAAATGTAGATTGTCATTTCGTCGGCATTAGAGAGCGCCTGTTTACTGATCATTTGGAAAGCAGGTTCCAGTTTTTATAGGTTGGGGTTAGTCCTGCTCTTCACTTTAATCGTTGCACTCATGTTCATTCCGATCAGGTTTATGTAGCTAGGGGTGGTGGTGCTATTGAGGGGTTAATAGCGAGTGTGCTTACGCGATAGATTTTCCGTGTGCTCCGAGCTTCTGTGGCAAAATAAAAATGGTTCGTGGAGACACGAACCACGGCGAGGAAAGTAATAAAACTAATCGGAATCAAGCGGATCGTCATTTCGAACGCAGTGTTTCGAAGGAAGTTCTTTGGAGGAGAAATCTTTTAAATTTTGGTTTGATAGAAACGGAATGTCCCTGATCATTTGGAAAGCAGGTTCCTGTTTTTATCGGTTTCAGTAGCCCTGCTCTTCACTTTACTTCGTTGCACTCGTGTTCATTCCGATCAGGTTTATGTAGCTAGGGGGGGGCTGCTATTTGAAGGTTGAATAGCGAGTGTGCTTACTCGATAGATTTTCCGTGTGTTCCGAGCTTCCGTGGCAAAAAAAAGTGGTTCGTGGAGACACGGAACCACGGCAAGGGTAGATAACCACATGGTTGGCGGCTTACCGAACAATAGTTTTTATCAATCTTTTATAATTTCTTTGTTTTTCTCCAGATCGTTTTTAAACTTTTCTGTCCATTCTTTTAAACTCAAAGCCGTTTCCTCTTTTTCGTTATCAAATATTATCCAAGCATTTGCATCTGTTGAAAGCTTAACCAATGTGGAGATGTCATCTTCGGTGATGTAGGATTGTCCATATTTCCTTTCTCCTTGTATTACCGCGTGCCATAAAGCATATTCTAAATTCTGCATCCAACCTGCAGAATAGCAATTTTCTGAGATTTCACTCATAAATGCTGCCAATCGTAGTTCTTTTTCTGTTAAATCTGATTCCATTAAAATAGATATGCAATATGTCATTGCTTAACCGGCAAATGTATCTCAGCCAGCATGCATCTTGCACTGCCGCCACCATTTTTTTCGATCGTGTAAAGTGGTGCGTAAATGATTCTGCTGTATTGTTCTAATGCAGCAATCTGTTCAGCGGTTAAGGATAAAAAAGCCTGTTCCGACATCACCAACAAACTTTCGTTTTCTGCGTTGGTAACCTGCAACATATTACCTGCAAATTTATTCATCTGCTCCAGACTGATTTCGACGATTTCTTTTCCACTGCCTTTTAAGCTGATGGTTACATTTAATTTCTCTTCCGGATCGCTAATCGAATCAAGGCAGATTACAGCAAAACGGTCGCCGATGCACATCATTACGTTGGTATGGTAAATCGGGAAATTCGATCCGTCTACCGCTTGAAAGGCCACTGGTTCATATCCGGTGAGCATGCAGAAATTGTTCAGCACTTCTTCATCGGTGCGCACACTTAAACAGGCATAAGCAATTTTGTTGGTACGGTCTAATACCATGCTTCCGGTACCTTCTAAAAACGCATGTTGCTGTTCGTAAAAGCTTAAATCGCTGACGTGGTTAACTTCGAAATTTTCTTTCAAGCCGTCCAGAATTTCTTTTCTGCGCTCTAACCGGCGATTTTCAGAAAACATTGGATAAAGGTATACTGAACCATCTTCGTGAAAAGAGACCCAATTGTTTGGGAAAATAGAATCAGGTGTTTCAGGTTGTAAAGTATCATCTACAACCGTTACATCAACATTATTTTTTCTTAATAAATCAACAAAGGCATCAAACTCTTTTAAGGCTTCTGTTTGTACATTGGTTTCAGTAGATGCAATTTGAAACTTGTTATTTCCGGCCGTTTGCTCATTGAATTTAAAATCAACTGGGCGGATCATGAGGATATGGTTGGTCGTTTGGTTCATTAGTTCAGTAGTTCAATAGTCATTTGTTTATAGTCAAGGTTAATCGGTTAGCTGGCGCTAAACGCCAAGCTCCAAACCAGATATTGTGTTAATTGGTTCATTCGTTCACTGGTTCATTATAAAGTTATTGCTATTTATTATCTGCACCACAACAAATGAACCAATGGCTAATGAACTATTGAACCAAATTATCCCTAAGTATCGGCAAACTCATACAATGGAAGCCACCACGTGCACGTGATAATTCTGCCGAAGGCATTAAAATCAAAGTATCGGTTATGGTTTCGGCATTTACTTTGCCACTTTCTAAATCCTGGATCAAATCTTTTACATCCACCACATTAAAACCAGCAGCTTTAAAGGCTTCAACGGTTTTGTCGTTTCTATCGTAGCCTAAAACAACGCCTTCTTTAATGGCTAAAAGGTTACAAGAGTCAGTCCATTGCTCACGCGAATCGTAAGGGAACTGATTATTTCCACTGTAGATGATTTGGGTAGGTTCAGTACTTTTTAAATCGTTCTGGCTAATGTCATTTAATAAAGCCTCTACATGTTCGAAATGTTTCGGCTCTTGTGGATTGGCTTTTGTAAACTGAATAGCAGTGGTAGCTTCTAATTTTTCGGGTTCCTTTAAAAAGTTGATCGGCTCATAAGGATTATATTTCGGAGAATGCGCAATCGAATTCAAAATTACCCAGGTATTGCGTTTAACCTGTGTAAAAACAGTGTCCAGGTGCATATAATCGCGTTTGCTCGGTATTTTTACAACCGTAACTTTTTCTACCACATCCTGATCGAACAATAGTTTAATCGCTTCGTTGGCACCATGTTCAGAAGTTCTTTCGCTACAACCGATCAATACGTGGTTAGGGCTTACCATCATCACGTCTCCACCTTCTAAAGTGGTACTGAAAGCAGGTTCATCGCCTGGGCGTAAAAAGTGCATGGTCACATCCGGAATTTCGAGGATATTATTGCGGTAGGCCTCAAACAAAGGATGATTGAAGAAAATATAACGCATTAAAAGTGTTTCGCGAACACGGGCTTTTTTTGCCGGTTTGTTTAACAGGATATGGTTGTTAATCGTTGTACCCACATCTCTGGTGAAAATTAAATTGGGGATGGGTGCAAAAATCATCGTATCGTTGGCCAATGTTCCGGAGATAAAAATCTCGGCCAACTGCTTTGGATCGGTATCCGTTAATTCCAATTGGACCTTATAAGTACAACCTTCAATCGCACAAACAGCAGCAACCAGTTTTTTACGGATAGATTCGTTCTCCAGCATTTCGCTTAACAGGTTCTGAATCTCGATTACTGATTGAGAATTGTGAAAATAGGGGTGGTTGGGTTTGTAAAAATTACGGTTGGATGCTTCCGAATCTATTTCAGCCAGTTTTCCCTTAATCTTTTCAGGATCAAGAAAATACATCAACAGTTTAATATAATAATCGTATTCACCTTTACGGATGGTATCTAAATGTACAATATCTTCGAAAAGCCAATCTTGTGCCTTAGAGGGTACTACTTTGCCTAATCCACTATCAGGACTATGTATTAATAATTTACGCAATCTGCCGATTTCGGTGTTTACGCTCACTTTAAAATTGGGGTTCTGCTCGCTCATAAAAAAGTTAGTTATTGCAAATCTATTAGAATTTTTTAAAAGTCGGAGGTCGGAAAGTCAGAGATCCGAAGATTTATTATGTCCCGGACTCCCGACTTCGGACTTTTTTCTATTGCACAGAACCCGCTTAATAAACCTTATTGAAGTGGCAGCTCCCGATTCCTACAATCGGGACTACAGCGGAAAGAAGGACTACCGGAACCGACTGGCACTACTGTAGCTTTCCAAACCCTTTAAGAACAGTTAGAATTGAAATTTAAGATAAAAAATCTTCGGACTTCGGACTCCCGACTTCGGACTTTTTTCTCTATTTTTGGCGCATGAATTTTATTATTGCCGAAACACAGAAAGCCATTTTTGAACTTTATAAGGAAGAAGTAGCCGAAAGTGTAATCAACATACAAGAAACACGTAAAGAATTTGAAGGACAGGCAACAATTGTTGTTTTTCCAATTACCAAAATTTCGAAGAAATCACCTGAACAAACGGCCACTGAGATTGGTGAATATTTGGTTGCCAACGTAACCGATATTACTAAATTTAATGTGGTTAAAGGATTTTTGAACTTAAGCATTGCCGAAAGTTATTTCTTAAAACAATTTAACGAAGAAATTTTATCGCCTGATTTTGGCGTGTATGCACCGAACGGAAAAAGGGTAATGGTAGAGTATTCTTCACCAAATACAAATAAACCGCTTCACCTGGGGCACGTGCGTAATAACCTCTTGGGTTACTCGGTTTCTGAGCTGCTTAAAGCTTATGGTTACGATGTGGTAAAGGTAAACCTGGTTAACGACCGTGGTATCCACATCTGTAAATCGATGTTGGCCTGGCAAAAGTGGGGCAATGGCGAAACACCCGAAAGTACTGGCTTAAAAGGCGATCACCTGGTTGGGAAATACTATGTGATTTTTGATAAAGAATACAAAAAAGAGATTGATGCTTTAAAAGCGGAAGGACAAACAGAAGAAGAAGCAAAGAAAAATGCGCCATTAATTAAAGAAGCACAACAAATGCTTTTGAAATGGGAGCAAGGGGATGAGGAGGTAGTTTCGCTTTGGAAAACCATGAACGAGTGGGTTTACGCTGGTTTTAATGTAACCTATAAAAACCTTGGGGTAGATTTTGATAAATTCTACTACGAAAGCAATACCTACCTATTAGGAAAAGGTACGGTTGATGAAGGTTTGGCCAAAGGCGTTTTTTTTAAAAAGGAAGATGGTTCGGTATGGATCGATTTAACTGCCGATGGTTTAGACCAGAAACTGGTTTTACGTGCTGATGGAACTTCGGTTTACATTACACAGGATTTAGGTACTGCCGAAATGAAACACGACGATTTCAATATGGATGAATCGATTTATGTGGTAGGAAATGAGCAGGATTACCATTTCAAAGTGTTATTCTTGATTTTAGAGAAACTGGGCAAAAGCTGGGCAAAAGGTTTATACCATTTATCGTACGGAATGGTCGATCTGCCAAACGGTAAGATGAAAAGCCGCGAGGGAACTGTTGTAGATGCCGACGAGTTGATTGAGAGCATGGTAACTACCGCTCGCGAAAAAACAGAAGAATTGGGTAAAACCAACGATTTTAGTGAAGCAGATAAAGAAGAACTGTATAAAAATATAGGTTTAGGCGCTTTAAAATATTTCCTTCTAAAAGTAGAACCTAAGAAACGTTTGTTGTTCAATCCTGCTGAAAGTATCGATTTTCAAGGGAATACAGGTCCATTTATCCAATATACGCATGCAAGGATTAAATCGTTGTTGAGTAAGTCTGAGTATAAGTTTGGCGTTGGGAGTTTGGAGTTTGGCGGGATTAGTGACGTGGAATTGGAAATGATTCTGCAATTGGCAAAATATCCTGCAGAGATTGCTATTGCCGCTAAGGCCTACAGCCCGGCAAGTTTGGCCAACTATTTATACGAACTGGCTAAGCTGTTCAACAAGTTTTACCACGAGGTACCGCCAATTGTAAAAACAGAAGAAGGTGAAGTAAAACAATTCCGTTTAAACCTGAGTAAAAAAACGGCCGATATCATTCATTCCGGAATGTTGATTTTGGGCATTACTTCGCCAGAGCGGATGTAGATACTGTTGGCTGAGGCCAGCGGTAATGAATTCGGAAGAATTGATTTAAAAATTTAATTAGTGGTTAACGAACTGATTTTACTTTGCCTGGTGGCTTTTGCTGCTGGTTTTATAGATGCTATTGTAGGTGGCGGCGGTTTATTACAAACTCCCGCCATTTTACTTATTTTGCCCCATTATCCTGTAGCCACGCTTTTAGGCACTACCAAAATCCCATCAATGGCGGGTACAACGCTGGCTGCTTTTAAATATTCGAAACAGGTTCGTTTTAACTACAAAGTACTTGCGGCTTGTGTGCTAACTGCGTTTTTAGCGGCATTGCTGGGCGCGTTTTTGGTAAGCAGGATAGATAATTCTGTCATTAAGCCTGTAATCCTCGTGGTGCTGATTTTAGTTGCACTTTACACCTACTTTAACAAACAATTTGGTATCCATCAAGAGAAAGACCATTCACTTAAGCAACAGGTTTTAATGGCTGCTTTGTTTGGGGTATTAATCGGTTTTTATGATGGTTTGATCGGACCAGGCACAGGATCTTTTCTGATTTTGGTTTTTATTGCTGTATTGGGGTTCGATTTTATTGGAGCCAGTGCCCATGCCAAAATCGTGAACATGGCGACTAATCTGGCAGCAATAATATATTTCAGCTCCACAGGGCATATCCTGTTTCAATACGCCATACCAATGGCGCTTTTTAACCTAGTGGGTGCTTTCTTCGGTACAAAACTGGCCTTGCTTAAAGGGAATAAATTTGTCCGCGTATTTTTTCTCATCGTTGTTTTCGGAACAATTCTACGCTTTGCTTATGATATTCTGAAAGCGTATGTCTTATAAATGTTTTTAGCTATTTATTCTACTTCTTTGCTATAGCCTTGTCAATCTCAGATTTCATTTTTTCAACCTCTGTTTTGGTTAACTTTCCTGATGAAAATGACATCCTGCCTGAAGTTATTTTGTTTAATAAACCAGCTACAAATAATGGCTCGCCATTGATCACCAATGCAATGTTGGTTGTCCTATCGAAATTAGGAGAAAAGTTAGCCAACGCCGAGGTTCCAAAAGCATCCAATGATGAAGACAATTCATATCTCACCTTTGCTAAGTTGTCAACCCTGTTTACTTCGGTAGACTTTACATGCCTGATGGGGATTAGAGATGTTTTGTCGAGATAAAAAAAGACTTTTTGATTTTTATCATAGACTTTAATCCCATCATTTGCGGTTAAATAATAACCGTCTGCTAATTTTAAAGAAGTAGTCTGAGCTTGTAGCGGACTTAAAAATCCACCAATATATACGGCAATTATCAAGGAACAGATAAGTTTCATTTGTAAAAAATAAGTTAAAGTTATCAATTATTTAGTTGGCCTCTTATTGCCAGTATTTTACAGTACATATCGATTCTTCTTTTATTCTGCTGTTGTAACAACGTGGGGTATAAATTCATCAGTATATTCACGATCAGCATGACCAGGGCAAATAAATAGTAGCCTTGACCTACTTTTACCAAAACAAAACCCATCACAAAAACAAATCCGATGAGGTGGCTGATTTCGGCAATTGTCATTTCATTGCGCAGGTCAGGTAATTCCGACGCCATTATCTTTTTTTTAAGGGAAAGTTTGGGATTGAAATATTTAAACAGTGAATGAATAATGATCCATTTGAATATTCCTATCCCGATATACCTATTCAGGTTTTCATCAGTAATGAAATTAAGCTTGGTAAGGTATTGTTTATAAAATGGTGTCTTGATTAACCCTGCATTCACAACCATGCCAACTATCCATGATATAACAGAAATGGCAAAGCTAAAAGTGATATATTTTATCATTGTTTTTTAACGTGGAGCGAATATATTTAAAATATAAAAGTAGGAGATTAATTGATACTTTAAGTTGTAAAGAACATTTATGAAGACAGTTCCCATCCTTTGCGACTAAGGTGCAATTATGTTGAGACTTCTTATAGTAGTTTGTACCCCCTTAAGCAGGATGAAAATCCAGGTTAACCGTTCATGTAATAATTTAAGATCCAGTAGATCTGAAAAACAATAAATGCGGATACAGTAATTATTTGCACCCATTTATTGTCTGTTCTTGCCGCAACCAGACAGGCGGTAATGTGGATAATTTCCCTAATGGGGTACACCTTTAACATCTCCATGTGGTAACCCGGACCTTTAAGATAAGTATCGAAAGCATCAAACAAAAATAGTATTGCCAGGATATAGAAAAACCATTTCTTCCGGGATAAGAAATAGGACCTGAAATCTTTATAGTCTTTCATGTCTTCGGGAAAAAGTAAAGCCGCCAGGGTATAATAAGTGATTACATAGATCACTAAAAAGAGATAAATCAAAAAATCCCAATGTTTTATCTCAGTTAAATGAACTTCAAACCACCAGAAATATACTGTACTCAAAAACATGTAAAAAGCCCACAGGAGATGAACGGTGTATACTTTGAACCGGTCAGGGTGCTCAATAATTTTTACTACGCCCTTCAATGAGTGTGTTATACTCAGCCCTAAGATAATGCCTAGAACAGTTTTAATGTGGGTAAAGGTTTCCATGGAGATAGATTAATGAGGTTACTTATACTTTACCAGAGGTAGGCGGTAAGCCCGATACCCAATATCAGGTTGTCAAATTTAACTTTTTCCGATCCGTAATCTTTAAAAGCATAGCTGCCATCTGTATTGATCTGGTCTATAATATCAAGTTTAAAGTCGTTGTCTGAATTAAAATAGTTAACATAGGCTTTAATGCCCACATTTCTTTTGATCTGCTTCTGGATTCCTGCACCTGCCGACCAGCTGAACGAACTTTCAGGTTTGTAGCGGTAATAAGGCAATTCTTTTGATCCAAAAACCTCCTGGAAATCTTCCTTTAAATTCAGGATAATTTCTCCCTTGGCCCCAACAGCAGTACCAGCACCAAATTTTCCTGTTATAAACCAGTTCCGGGCAAGTGGGATGCTAAAATAAGGTCCGGCATGGATGTAACGGATTCCCATAGGCTGGGTAAAATGGCCGTCGCTAACCGTAGGTATGTCTACATCATTAAATTTTAGGTTGTTATCGTTTATAGGAAAACTTGTAAAAGCAAACTCCCCACCAATCCCGAAATTGCGGCTAAAAAACCATGCCCCTTCTAAACCGAAGTTGAACCCTCCTCTGGCAAAAAGATCTTCAGATTTTGCTGTCAGGTCTTTACTGATGGCGCGGGCATAGCCTAATTTCAATTCCATAAAACTGGGTTTAAGATGTACAGGTACCGGATTGTTGGTTAATTTTATATGTTCTCCCTTATCTTTAAAAATCTTATCTGCCACAATATAACCAAGTTCGGTCGAAAGAATACCAATTCCTGCACCCGCAAGAACATCAGAAATCCAGTGGCGGTTGTTCAGCTCTCTGCCCACCGCTGTTGCAGTAGCAGCTGTGTACGCGCCTACGCTATAGAGCGGGGAGCGGTATTGTCCATATTCTTTATGCAAAAATGTGGCGTTCATAAAAGAATTGGCTGTATGACCGGAAGGAAAAGAATTTCTTGAGCTTCCATCAGGACGCTCAACCTTAGCGGTATATTTAACTGTGTTTACAACAGAGGCCATAATCACTGCGGAAAAAGCGTAGGACACCAGAGCTCTGCCCATCTTATTTTTTCCTTTTACTCCAGCCGCATTTAGTCCGAAAACAGTGGCTACCGGTGCGTATTGCAGGTAATCATCATAGTGGTACCGGAAGGTAGGAAGGTATCGGTTCCTGAAACTACGTACATCTTTCCTGATTCCCCATGTGGCCGCACTTCCTGCAAGCAAAAGTGCTGGTACCGCAGCAATCCTCGTCGGTTTGGAATTCCAGAAGTTATTTTTAATGATAACCGAGTCCAATACCTCGATCTTTTGTGCGTGCAGGTTTTGGAAAATAAAAAGGATATTGAGGAACATAACCCAAAAAATAGTTCCCGCCTTTGTTAGGTGAAAGTTTCTTGATTGCATCTTAATTTATCTGATTATTAAAGATAAAATTTTTTCATTACGCTTTTGATTAATGAGTGGCTTTTATATCAATTGGTCAAAGTAATAACGACCGTTTGGTCAGGACTGAAGGAGTTGCAGGAAGTCCATTTAAGACCGTTGTCCGGCAGGGAATTTTCCGATGATGATCCTGGTGGTCTATATCAGTTATAACCCTAAATATAAAATCCGCTACCGTATCATAAATGACGTGCCTGCTAATATCGAGTATTTTGTTACAAAATCCTGCGGCTGCCCCCAGTCGGAGCTATCCCATAATTTGGGCAAGCTGCCCCTGCAATGAATTACAGTATGCACAATACAATTAACTAGAATTTTATCACGTATTAAACGGTGTTGATGTTGTTTGTCGTAAAAATTTACAAGTAAATAACTGGAAAGCCAGCGAAAGGGGCTGTTTTTGATTACCCCTGCTTTACCTGTTCTTTACCCTTTGTTGCTACTAGGTTAACCCCAACCTTACCCCAGGGTTACCTTTTCTCTACCTAAAAGGTAAAGCCAGCGCCTGTTTTCGCAGAATGGCGCCACCGCCTACTGTTATGCTGCCCTTAAGCAGGCAGCCACCCAATGTCATCATGTTAAAGTTTTTTTAACCACAGATGCACACAGATAAACACAGATTTTTATATCTGTGTGCATCCTTTCTATCTCCCGAAAATCGGGACAGGTCGTGGTTAAATTGTTTTTCGCGCCGGTGAGTTTAACTTAATGATATTTGGCCGCCATAACTGCCTGGATCCCTTGCAAAGCCGCCTACAACTGTAACGGCTCATTTTACTCAAAAACGGTCTTAATTAGCTCAATTTAGCTCATTTGAGCTCAAAATAGGACACCAATGCTGCTAAGCCGCTAGGTTTGAACATGGATTTAAACAAAAAACCAAAATTATGGTAGTGTATTCAAAAAAATATAACCGTATCAGTCAGGTTCCTTCAGCTACAGCCATTTCTTTAGTTGGTCATCGCAGCGGATATATCAGCTTTTATTGGTTTGGGCACATTATTTTTTCTTATTTTAGATGGATCAGAATACTGAGACTATTTTCCATATGACTAAAAAGCTGTTATTTATTTTGGTGTTAAGCGTAGTGTTTAGTTTGAAATCTAAAGCACAGCACAAATCAATAAAGCCATCTGATGTAGTTCCGTTTCAGGTAACTGTCGAAAAATCTACCTATAAAGGTAAAAATGCCCTAGCCCTGCAAATAAAAGGGGAGGCCAATGGAGACAATACACTTGCAATTTTGAAGGATATTGAATTTCATAACGGCGTAATTGAAGCTACAATTAGTGGGCAAACGCTTGCAAACGCCGGAGAAACAGCCCGTGGCTTTGTAGGTATTGCGTTCAGGGCGGCTTTAGACGCTTCTAAAATGGAGGTTTTTTATTTACGTCCTACCAATGGTCGGGCAAATGATCAATTGCGCAGAAACCACGCTAGCCAGTATATTTCTATTCCGGGATATCCCTGGGAAAAATTAAGAAAGGAAACACCAGGGCAGTATGAAGCGTATGTAGATATTTTGCCTGCGGAGTGGATCAAAATAAAAATTGTAGTAAAGGATGAAACTGCCAGGCTGTATGTTAACGGTGCTGCTCAGCCTACTTTGATTGTAAATGACTTAAAACAAGGTAAAGATCTTCGGGGAAATATTGGGTTATGGATAGGCCCGGGCACATTGGGCCACTTTACTGATGTTAAAGTAACTAAAGAAGATTGATAATTGGTATATAAATCCTACCAGAACTGACTTGCAAATACGGCGATTGCCGGCAGCGGCCAATACCTTTACCAATCTATTGAATACATCATGAGCGCTGATATGTTTTGCTTCACCTGTTAACTTCCCGTCTCCGCATCTTCGCGGATGTCTTTAGGATCGTCATTTTCGAGGGTAGCCGTAAGGTCTGTAGCCTCAGAACCTTCATTTTGACCAACCGGACCATCCGAAGGTAGCGATGTGTTTTGGTTTATACCGGTGGCTGTTTCGTCTTTTTCAGGTAAACCCATGTTCTTGCGGTTTTCATCTTCGCCTGGGTTGATCTGTTTGTTCTCCTGTGTCATATGATTTGCGATTAAGGTTTGAGATCACCGGGTTTTTCATCCAGGTATTTTTCCGCACTTTCCTGCCATTGCTGTCCCTCATCGTTGTGACCGTTGTTCTGCAATGGCTCAGATGCTAAGAATTCAATGAGGGCTTTCGCAGTGGGGCCCGCAGAAAGTGGATTTTGCCCTGTGATAAACAATCCGTCTGTTTCTACATGGGAAAGGAAGGGCAGTAAGGCTGTTTTAACTTCAGCTCCAAGTTCTTTCAAACGTGTTTGAAGCTCATAGGGAACATTTCCGCTACGGCCTACCAACGTTTCTTCTGCATTGCTGAAAGCGGAGAGAACCTTTCCTTTAAGTAGGCCCGGTCTTTGTCTTTCCGCGCTGATGAGTGCTGCAGGACCATGGCAAACTGCTGCAACAGATTTTCCTGCATCGAGGAAATCCAGTATCAGAAGGCCGCTGTTATTATCTACCGCCAAATCCCATATCGGTCCATGTCCACCGGGATAAAATACGGCATCGAAGTCAGTATGCGTGATCTGATCCAGAACAGTGGTCTGGCTAAAGTCAGCCTTTGCCTGCTCATCATCCTGAAATCTGCGGTTGGAGCCGGTAAGGTGTTCGGTCAATTCGCTCATCGGGTCAACCGGCGGCCTGCCGCCTTTGGGGCTTGCTAAAGTAACTGTATAACCTGCGTCAATGAATTCGTAATAGGGATCAGTGAATTCACCCAGCCACACGCCGGTTTTGCTTTCTGTATTTTCCATCGAACTGTGGGAGGTCAATACCATTAGAATCTTTTTCATATCTTTTTATTTTTTATTTGATATCATCTGGACCAACTTCATTGCCTTCCTCGTCAACTTGTTGGTGTTCGTTCCAATTGGTGTTTTCGCTCGCGCTGTTTTCGTTACCGGATGATTGCTCCCGGGCCGCATCCTCACGCCCTTCTTGTTCGTGCTCATTTTTTTCTTTAGGGTCTTTCATGATATTCTTTTTTTATGTTTAGATGATAACAAAGTTGGCACTAAAATGGTTCGAAAAATTATGTATATATATGGACGTAAGCGCATCTCGGAGTCATGGGCGGATACAGCCCAATGTAATTAAGTTTAGAGGAAACAAAAAAACATTGTCATCCTGTGCGTATTGATGGACAAACGTTTTCTGTTTTCTACAATTAAAAGGCCTTTACTTCGATTAGCTTAGTACGGGCTGGCTCAGACTCACACAATTCTGCCTAACTTAATGACATTGCGTATCGAGTATCTTGCTAGCTGATTGGTCTTTCCGAAACATGCACTTAAGTCTTCTCCCAATAATCATGATCATTCGATTAAATTTTGACGGGACTGATTTCACATTTGCTGTATTCAATATTGGTAGTTTTCCGGTTGCTTTTTAACAAATTAAACATCAAAGGTGATTTGATCAATGTAGTTTTTTTAAAATATCACCTGCTCGGGCCGTGGATGGATCACGAAAATCCGATGCTGTGTTTTGATAGGGCGGGGCAAGGCTGTAAGATAAGCTTTAGGGAGGTTGGGGAGCTTGACGACGGTTGGGTAGTTTAGATGGTAGAGGGGGTTTGGTGGAGGGATACGAGGAGCTTAGCAGGGGAAGAGTTTGTTTTTTTATTAATGCCGAAAATAGGCCTTAATAATAAGATTTCATGATTAAGCACGATGGGCCCTTTATCAAAATCTCGTTTGAGGTTTTTGTCAACAATCCAGTTCTGGTATCACGCCGGAATACAGTAATATTCCCAGAATATTCATTAGCAACCAGCAGAAACTTTCCGGAGGGATCAATTGCGAAATTCCTTGGATGATCCCCTTCCGTTGGTTGGTAGCCAACTGGTGTTAGCTTTCCGGATTTATTATTTACCCGAAATATCGCGATGTTATTTTCTTCGCCTCTATTGGATGCATATAAAAACAGACCATCTGGAGAGAGATGGATATCTGCACTACTGTAAAATTGATGCAATTTTCTATGTAAGTCGATCTCTTGAATGGAGTCCAGTCGGCTACCATTTAAGGAGTAAACTGTGACTGCACCTGAAAGTTCCGACAAACAATAAGCAAATTTTCCTCCTGGATGAAAGGCCATGTGTCGAGGACCACTTCCGGGAACGGTTCGTGTAAATGACTCCTGGCTTAACGGCATTTTTTTCGACTCATCAAAATGGAAATCCCGGATTTTGTCCGCACCTAAATCGGGCAGGTAAATAACTTGCCCATCAGGAGAAAAGTTGACCGAGTGAATATGCGCGGATTTTTGCTGTGGCTTTACGCTACTATCCTGGAAGAGGAAGATTTGAGCCGATTTGTCGATCTCGCCATTCTTTCTTATAGGAAACGCAGCTACACCACCTCCGGTATAGCTGCCGCTGAGCAACCAGCGCTCTGTTTTATCAAGCGCTACATGAACTGGATTTGCGGCTCCCGTGGGTTGCTGGCTGATTAGTGTGAGCTGTCTGTTGAATTTAAAACTGCTGACGCTTCCTTTTTCTCCTGCCCTGGAATCTGTGCATGCAAAAAGGTATTTCCCATCGTTGGACAGCGTTAGAAAGGAGGGATTAAGTACACCTGAATAGTCGGTCATTTTCGACAGTTTACCAGTCGTGTTGTCAAAGCTGTAAACGTAGATTCCCGGAAGCGTTTTGTCCAGGTTATAGGATCCGATGAAAAGAACTGTTTGCTGTCCTTTCGAGCTAAAGCAGCAAAAAATAAGGTATAGAATTAAAAAATATTTACGCATGGTCAAATTAACTATTGCCAAAATTACTATTCTGAAATAGATTCCAGCGTGAATTGTGTTTTAAATAATTTGATAGGCGTTCCGTTTCCGTATGTAAGATCCGTCAAGTCGATGTTTATAGTATCACCATTCCCCAAAGCTTTCACTGATTCCGAGTGATGGATTGCCGGAAGTCATTTAATATAATTCAGCATCAATTACTTTAGGACTAGTCATGGAGACAGATATCGTTGTTTTGCAAATGCCGGGGTTCCCGCGCCGAACAGGATTTTCATTCTAGCGTAAAAAACGCTTCGCTTTTATTTCCAGACATTGTCTGCTGATATCGGTACAACATCAGACACCTAAAGATATTTTCTATCATTATTTAATCAGTTAGTAGAAAAGAGGCCAAATTAAATGGTTATCCACTGCCATAGTATTACTTGATTATTTCCAATAATTCCACTTCAAAAATAAGAATTGAACCAGCAGGGGCATTGGTTTTAAATGAGCCAAAGCCCAGATTGTATGGAAAGGTAAGTTTATATTTACTTCCCACATTCATCAGTAAGGCGCCTTCGGCAAGTCCTGGAAGTGCATCTTTAATAAACATGGTATTGGTTCTGGTACTTTCACTGGAGTCTTGAATCTGGTTACCGATAATGGTTGTTCTCCGGAAATTGAATTTTATCTGGTCTGCCCGTTCCGGTTTTTGGCCTGTACCTACTTTCTGTACTTCATACTGCAAACCGCTTGCGGTGGTAATCACACCAGGTTTTTTCTTATTGTCGGCCAGAAATTTGTTAGCCTGCTCCTGTGGCGTGGGGGGAGCGGGAGGAGAAGGTGGGGTATATACAGTTTTTTCTACTGCAGGAGTAGATGCCTTTAATGTTTTTGGTATTGTGGAACTTGCCATACCTTGTTTTACCAATACGACGCAGTTGGCTATTGCCCAGTCGTCCTGTCCTTTTGCAAGTTCAACTTTCTCACTGTTTTTCCAAAAAGCGTACCCCCCTGCAACATATACATCACCGTTTGATACCGCTATTGTACA
The DNA here is from genome assembly GCF_918698255.1 of Pedobacter sp. Bi27. Taxonomy (NCBI): domain Bacteria; kingdom Pseudomonadati; phylum Bacteroidota; class Sphingobacteriia; order Sphingobacteriales; family Sphingobacteriaceae; genus Pedobacter; species Pedobacter sp. Bi27. The sequence continues at coordinate 781,433 of NZ_CAKKMW010000004.1, read as the reverse complement.
GAAAGGAGAATCCTGGCGAACTTCTCCGAGTATGAAGGGTTGCCCGTTTTTCCAATAGGTTGCCCGGCCTCCCTCGTTACCCGCAATATAGATGTCGTTACCCTCCACTGCCACAGCAGTAGCCGCTGCATAATCCGTATATGGATCTTTAGCATTGGTAAGTTCTACATGCTGTCCATTTTTCCAATAGGTGGCCTGTTGCTTGGAGGATGTTCCCATGATATAAATGTCGGGGCCAATAATGCTGATACCGAGTATCCTGTAAAATGCGCTATTGCGCGCCTCGGTTCGCTGTCCATTTTTCCAATAGGCAGCCTTAGGTCCATTATTTGTGCCCATCGGATCTCCTGCACCTACCGCGTAGACATCATCGTGGGCGACCGCTACGCCTATAGCTCCCCCATGATAATTCCCGGTAGGCAGCTCTACCGGCTCGCCATTTTTCCAATATCTGGCAATATCATATATCTGTCTCCGGTAATCACGTTCATAGCCTGCAACGTATACATCATTGCCCGATACCGTCATTCCAGAAGAGCGGCCATAATTCCCGGGAGTATTGGTAAGAGAGATCATTTGTCCGTTTTTCCAATATACAGCCTGACCGTGAACCGTTCCTGCGGCATACACATTATTGCCAACTACAGCCATGGCCCTAACTTCAGCATCCGTTTGGCCATCGGTTAACGGCACAGACACTCCGTTTTTCCAATATAGCGCAGTGTGCTTACGTGTTTTTTCATTATAGGTGGCACCACCGACATATATATCTAACTTTTTTGCTGGTGTATTGCTTACAGGCTGTTTTTTTTGAACACCTGTTTTCCGTGGTTGCTGAGCTTGAGTGCTGAGCGTGAACAACGTCAATAGCAATGTCCATTTTCCTAGATACAGTAAAAGTTCTGTTTTCATCGCGTTTTAGATTTATACTAAGGTATCGGCGAAAGGGTTTTGATCCCTTTACCTGATTGTGTTTGTTGTAGTTGATTTATGGATGTTTATTCCTTTTTTTATTTTATTCTGAGTTAATCGAGGCAGATGAGGGGCTGTTAAGTATGAACAATATAGGCAATTTTCATCAGAAAAATATGCCAGCTAAATACGGATATGTTACCGGAATTTTAATGATTTACTGAAAGTTTTATAAGGGTATTATAGTAATGTACCGAAGCCCGTAAAATGCTTGTTAAACGGTTCTTATTTATATGGTAAAGCATAGGCTTAGTCGGGCAAACAGTCCCGTTGATTTTTTTAACCGGCTTGGCTTTTACTGTTGCGCATTCTACTCCGTTAACAGACTTTTCTATAAAGCCCATCCATATAAAATACATATTTCTGAAATATCAATGGTTTCCAACGGAACTAGAACAACCTAAGCGATTATTTGGGTAGGATCTGGATTGCAACGGGAACACGGAATGTAAAACAGGTTTGGTGGTCGTCTGAAGTCACGGTCAAAGTTCCATTATGTGCCTTTGCTATCTCAGAGGCAATATACAATCCCAATCCAAGACCATTCTGACTTGACTGTGCATCTTCTCTATGGAATGGATGGAAAACCCCAGCCATTGCCTCCTTAGGGATTGGATTGCCATTATTGGTAACAGAAATCTCCCACAAGGTTTCGTTTACCAGCGCTTTGAAGAATACAGGCGTTTCGGTTGATCCATGTGTAATTGCATTAGCGAGCAAATTGGATATTAATTGGGAGATTCGCGCGGGATCACATTCTATGGGTTCACTGATTTCAAAATTGGACTCAATCTGTCTATCTGGCCACACTACCTTTAATTCATCACTTATCTGGTTAAGCAGTTTTTCAAGATCAACTACTACAGGGTTTACGGGAATGCCTCCACCTAAACGACCGCGGGCAAAGTCCATGATGTTGTTGATCATCTCATGCATCCTTTTAGAACCTGACTGTATGATATTGACAAGTCTTTCTTCGCGCTCGTTAACTCCTGTTCTTGCAAGCAGCTGAGCTGCGCTCATAATTCCACCCAAGGGGTTACGCAGATCATGTCCCAATACCGCAATAAACTGTTCTCTGATCTGGGCGTTTTTCTGTTCGATGTTTAACTTGGCTTCGGCGAGCTGTCTAGCAATCTGGAGATTTTCTTCATACAACCTTCGGTCTGATGCCTTAAATAAGGTAAAGCGCATGAAAAGAGGTTGGTTATTGTCTCCTTTTCTTTCATAACCGTTGATGTAGATAGGCATTTTTCCATTACCTGAATTGGCAAGTTCAACAGCTACCTCATCAAAATACCCTTGCATACGCAGTAAAGGCCAAAGGTGTGTCTCAAAATAAATCCTACCACCAACAGCCAGGAGATCAGAAAAACGTTTGCCGAGAAATTGATCTGGAGTGCTGTTTAGCCATTCTGCTGTGCGCCTATTTACGCTGACAATTTTCCCTTCTCCGTCCGTGATCACAAAACCACATAGCGAGGTCTCAAAAAAATCTTCAAAATCTTTTGCCAGTGGAGACAAATCAGGGAACAGCTTATAATCCATGGAGATAGCTAGTGATGGCAGCAATGGTTTCTTCTGGAGCACTTAAGTTTGGGCAATGACCTGTAGCATTCATGATGACAAGTTTACTGTCTGGCATACGCTCATGCATATAATGGCCAACTTCCACAGGTGCGATTATGTCATTGCTGCATTGAAGAATCAGTGAAGGTATCTTGGCCTGTTGAAGTATATCACGCTTATCGGTTAGAAAAGTAGTACGGGCAAAATGTTTGGCAATTTCGGGATCTGTTTTACAGAAGCTATTGGATAATTCACCTCCAAGCTCCTTTCTATCGGGATTGCCCATAATAACCGGAGCCATGGCCATGGACCAGCCAAGGTGGTTATTTTCTAATGATTCGAGTAACTCGTCAATCTCAGATCTGTTGAAGCCACCGATATATCCCTCATCATTGATATAAGATGGGGAAGGACTAACCAGAATAATGCTTTTGAACAGTTCAGGGGCGATATCCGCTGCAATAAGGCCCATGATTGCACTGACCGAATGCCCCACAAAAACCATATCTTTGACTTTCAGCGTGTTTGCAATTTCTATAATATCATGGGCATAACCATCAAGATTATCGTATTTCTTGTAGGAATAAGCCGAAAGATCTGAGCTGCCAGCGCCAACATGGTCAAATAATACAATCTTGTATTCAGGCTCGAAAGCAGGATAAACAAAACGCCACATGTTCTGATCACAGCCAAAACCGTGTGCGAATATCATCACATTAGCGCCAGCTCCTTTGACAATTACATTGTTTCTTTCAATTACGTTCATATTTCGATTGTCTGTAAAGATAATAATTTTTCAAGCTGGATATGCAACGGTATATACAGGGAATATTAAATAGAAAATGGCAGTGTAAGGCGATTCACCATCAAAAAAATTGGTTAAATTATCGAAATTAGCGGTTATTTTGCTGGATTATTTGCCGATACAGAAAATACATCTATCTGTAAATCAGTTTTTTATAAATAAAAAGTAGCAATGCAAAAACTAAAATAACGTCGGTGGTTATCTCGCCCGTGTGTTGATAACTTGCTGAATCTTAAACCATTTAGGACCTGATATTTGATGAGTGAATATTTGAGAAGGTGACTTTTTGCGAGCTGTCGCTTATTCTAATGTGGTTTTGCGGTAGCGTTGAAGGTACATGAGAGTGCTGTTTCTCAATAGCGAATATTAGTGGTGTAAAATTATAGGAACAGCTTCAAATATTTTTGAAGATGATATTATTGAATCTGCTGTTGCCTCCATAGAGGCTTTACACATGCAATCCATTTCACAGTAAAGAAATTTTAACTTTTTTTAAGATAGGTGCTTTTCTTATTTAATTCTGACCAATTTAAGGTTCATTTCTGGCACGCAAAGGAATTTCCGGCATAAACACACCTAGCCTTTGCCCGCTTACCCATTTATTCCGTTCCTCCTTTTGCTTTGGCAGAAGCTGAACCTTGCTGGGTTCCATAATTAAATCAGAAAAATTATGGAAAATTTAAGTTTTAAAGTAGCAGAGATTGAGATCAGTTACCGTCCGGCATTGAAAATGGCAGAGTTGCCACAGGTTACCTCTTCCAGGGGAGCTTATGAGGTTTTGAGAGGTCGTTGGGATAATGGAAGGTTGGAGCTTGTGGAAGAGTTTAAAGTGATTTTGCTCAACAGGAGGGGTAAGGCATTGGGTGTGGTGAATATTTCACAAGGCGGTTTTTTGGGAACGGTTGCTGATCCTAAGGTGATTTTTGCGGTTGCACTGAAGGCCTGTGCGAGTGCAATTATATTGGCACATAACCATCCAAGTGGCGAGTTATCTCCGAGTGATGCTGATCTGGCATTGACCAGAAAACTGAAGTCCGGTGGGGGATATCTTAGGGATCAGTGTGCATGACCACCTGATCGTTTCAAGATATGGGTTTTATAGTTTTTTAGATGAGAGAATGATGTAGGAATTGACAGGAGGTTGTAGGTAACACTGTGCCTACTTAAATCGATAGTAGCAGTACTAACGAATTTGACGGTATTAGGAGAAGTTATTTACCTTTGGTATCAAGACTGAATAAGCTGCAAAAATATGTTTTGAATTTGGATTCAACCAAATTAATACATCGCTAACCTAAACGCAAAGTTTTCTTAATGTTGCCGTAACCTTGATTGTCTAATTTTGCGTTCGCATGAAGGACATATATGTAAGCAAGAGTGACGAAGATTTAATGTCTTTGTTAGTTAATGACGATAGCCTTGCTCTTGAAACTTTGTTCAATAGGTATTATCCGGCCTTATGTAAGTTCACATCCATCTACATACGGGATTTTAGTAAGGCCGAAGAACTTATTGCAGATTTGTTTATGAAATTGTGGGACAAGCGGAATGACCTGCAGATTAAATCGATTAAAAAATATCTTTTTGCTTCAGCCAAAAATCTTTCGTATAATGAAATACAACGCGTAAAATTAAACACGTTAAGTTTAAGCGATCACGAGGATAGTTTGAGTTATCCCGATATTTATTTAAATCCACATGATTTGCTGGCCAGCCGCGAATCGTATACCGAAATTATCGGCTTAATTAATTTGCTGCCCGAACGTCAGCGCGAGGTGCTGCTCATGAGCCGGATCGACCTGCTGGGAAAAAATATGATTTCAGAGATATTGGGTATCTCTGTGAGAACTGTAGAAACACTGTTGTACCAGGCGGTAAAAAGCTTCAGGCAGCTGGCAACCGATCGGTCGGCCATTTAAATGCCGGTTTTAATTCGGTATACATCATCCGGCTTGTTAACATTTTATTAATCATAACTTAACTTTTTTAGCTACGTATCTTCTCCGTTTATCCTGTCTTACCCATAGAACAGCAGGAATAATGGACCAACATTACTATAAATTAATAGAAGATTACAGCAAGAAAACGATCCGAAGCGAAGACCTTACCGATTTACTGATCTGGGTGGAAAGCAGTCAGCAGAACCAGCAGCTTTTCAGGGAAACGTTACAGGCCTTCGAAGCAGCAGATCAGTTTCTGAACAAGCCTGCAGACCAGCAGAAAAGCTGGGCATCCATTCAGCAGCACCTGGCAAAAAATACAGCTGTGCAAACTGCAGAAATCAAAAAAATCAACTACCGGAGGTACATCAGCATTGCAGCTGCAATCGTCATTTTAATGTTGCCGGTCATCTACTTTAACGTTAACCGTGCAAAACCAGTTGTTGCTATTACTTACCAGGAGATTTATAATCCGAAAGGGCAGAAAAGACTGATAACCATGCCCGATGGATCAAATATTTACCTGAATGGCGATAGTAAAATCCGCTATGCCCAAAACTTTAATGCAAGCAAAAGAATAGTTTATCTCGAGGGCGAGGCTTTTTTCGACGTGCAGCATCGCAATAAACAGCCATTTGTGGTTTACACCGGGAAAGTAAGCACAACTGTTTTGGGTACTTCATTCAATATTAATGCTTACCAGTCTGCCAAAGCAATCAGCATAACCGTTCAAACCGGTAAAGTGGGGGTTATTGTAAAAAATAACGGCAAAGCAGAACCTGTTAAATTTCTTTTGCCAAACGAGCAGCTAAACATCACAAAAGAAAGTGGGGCGTCCACCAAAGCTGTTGTAAACGCTACTGATTTTGACAGCTGGCGGGAATACAAACTGTTTTTTTACGGTAAACCGTTAAGCGAGATCGCCGAAATGGTTGCCAGGGAATATGATGTTGAGGTCGTAATTAAAAGCGAAACCTTAAAAGCAATGAAACTTACCGCAAAATTTAATAAAAGTACTGTAAATCAGGTTATGGAAGTAATTGCCAGGCTGTCTGGTGCAAAATATAAAATCTATGAAAACAAGGTAATTATTTATGAACAATAAATTATGAAAGTAGATATGGTATAAGGTTACAAAAATAAAATAGTCCGAAATGCTGAACACATTCCGGACCCGGAAAAACTGTTTAAACTCATTTGAAAAAGTAAAACTTAGTAAAGATATGAAAATTAATACCGGGTGGATGAAAAACATCCATCAGTATCACTCAAAACTGACCATATTGATGACATTCATTGTTGTTGGTATGCTCTCGATCAGCAATAATGCAAATGCACAATCGGATAAGAAGATCTTATTCGAAGCAGACGGAATAACATTAAAAAAAGCTTTTGAAAATGTAGAAAAGCTTAGCGGAAATACGATTGCTTATAATAATACCCTGTTAAACGATCAGAAAAAGGTTTACGTTGCACGTGGTTTACGTCCTGTAAATGAGGTAATGGACCTGTTATTAAAAGGATTGCCTTTTAATTATAATATCAATGCGAATGGCAGTATTGTTATTACCCCAAAAAATATGGTTTCAGGGAAATTAACAGGTATGGTGGTTGATGAAAACAACGATCCGGTACCAGCTGCAACGATTAAAGTAGTAGAATTAAATCTGTTGGGCCAAACCAATAATAATGGCGAGTTTAACCTGAATGTGGCTGCTGGTACCTATACCATCGAGGCGAGGTTCATTTCTTATGAAGTAGCACGTAAACAACAGGTAAAAGTAACCAATGGCGCTACAACCAAGGTTAATTTTCAGTTAAAAGCGGCTGATCATTCACTAAATGAAGTAGTGGTAACCGCTTTAGGTATTAAAAGACAGGAAAAAGCACTGGGTTATGCCGTAACCAAAATCGATAGTACACAGTTAACCGATGCGGTATCGACCAACTGGACAGATGCGCTTTCGGGCAAGGTTGCGGGTTTGAACCTGATCAGATCGAACAGCGGTCCGGCAGGTTCAAATAAAATTATTTTGAGGGGTGAGAATAACCTTACCGGAGATAATGAGGCTTTGATTGTATTAGATGGAGTAGTCATTAACAACAGCGGAGGCAGAAGAACTGCAAACAGTTCGGACGGTGTGTACGGTACCGGTAGCGATAATATGCCTGCCGATTACGGGAGTTCGATCAACGATATCAACCCGGAAGACATTGAAAGTGTAACCGTGTTAAAAGGCCCTGGAGCTGCTGCTTTGTATGGACAGCGTGGTGCAAACGGAGCAGTTATCATCACCACCAAATCGGGCAATTCGAAACGTAAAAAAGTAGGTATCAAATTTACTTCTAACGGATCTTTTGAAGAAGTAAACCGTTGGCCTGATTTACAATATGAATATGGCCAGGGTTTAGACGGGGCTCCTTATTACGCTTACGGTACAACTGCCGATGGTGCAAGTACAAGCGGAACCAGCTCGGCTTACGGACCGCGTTTCGATGGTCAGATGTTCTTCCAATACGATCCGGTTACGCAAACTACAGGTAAAACCAGAACACCATGGGTACCATATAAAAACGAAATCAGAGACTTTTTTAGCACAGGCGAAAACCTGACCAATTCTTTAAGTTTGGATGGCCGTTATAAAAATACTACCGCCCGTTTTTCGGTTACGAACCAGAACAATACCTGGATTGTGCCTAAAACCGGTATTGAGCGTACAACGATTACCTTATCAACCAATACAGATGTAAGCTCGAAGTTAAAAATAACAACCAAAATCAATTATGGCAACCGTTTTAGCGATAACTTACCTGGCGCAGGTTATGGTAACCAATCTTTAATGTACTGGTTCATTTTCTGGCAGCCGAATGCCAGTATCGATTGGATCAAGAATTATTGGGCAAATGGTAAAGAAAATTTATCGATCAAATATCCTTTTAGTTCATTTCCCGAAAACCCATATGCAGTAGTCAATGAATTTATAAACAGAACAGGCCGTAACAACCTTACAGCAAATGTTCAGGCCAGCTACCAGTTCAATAAAGAATTGAGCTTGTTAGTTAGATCGAGTATCGATTATTCTGAAGAAAGACGTGCTCAGGAGCGTCCGTATGATGCCGGAAGCCGCTTGCCACAGGGTTCTGTACGTCAACAGCACATTAAGGCACAAGAAACCAATATCGACTTCTTGTTAAGATATGAAAAAAAGATCAGTAAAGATTTTACGGTCAATGCCACTGTGGGCGGTAGCGAGTTAAGAAACAAATACAATAAATCGGATCTGCGTGCCGATGGTCTTGTCATTCCGAATGTATATGAACTAACCAACAATTTATACCCGTTAATTTCTATTCCCGATACGAGCAGATACAGGATCAATAGTTTTTATGGGGTTTTATCGACCAATTATAAAAATTACTGGTATGTAGAACTTACCGGCCGTAAAGATTGGAGCAGTGTATTGGCTACAGCCACCAGAACAGATAATGTGGGGTTCTTCTACCCGGCAATCAGTACCAGTTTTGTACTTTCAGAATTCTTTAAACTACCTAAGGTAATTAGTTTCGCCAAATTAAGAGCTTCGGTTTCACAGGTAGGCAGTGGGGGTACCACCCCTTACCGTACGGCGTATACGTATTCTTTAGCCGCTAATGGAACTTATCCAGACAGTTCATTGGTAAACCCGGTTATTTTACCGAACGAAAATTTAAAGCCTTTAAAAACGACCACCTATGAGGTAGGTACAGAGGTAAGTTTATTCAAAGGCAGATTAGGCTTTGATGTTGCAGTTTATGCAGGAAATACCAAAAACCAGATTTTAACCAGGATTGTAGACCGCTCCTCGGGTTTTAACCAGGCCCTGATCAATGCCGGACAGGTAAATAATACGGGTGTTGAGGTCGCTTTAAACGGAACACCAATTACTACAAAAGGTGGTTTTAAGTGGACTATGAATGCCACTTTTGCTTCCAACTCCAACGTCATTAAAGCATTGTCTGATAGTTCGATCATCCTGCGTACCGGTCCGGTAGCGGGCGGCCAGATTGTAGCGAAGGTTGGTGGTAGTATGGGCGATTTATACGGTAGGGGTTATGTACGCGATCCGCAGGGAAACGTGGTTTACGATGCAACAACCGGCTTTGCAAAAATTACCAATGATGTAGTTTACTTAGGAAATACCATGCCTAAATATAAATTCAGTATCGGAAGTACCTTTGCCTATAAAAGTTTGAGTTTAAGTGTATTGTTCGATGCTCAGGTAGGTGCAGTTGCGCACTCTTTGTTAAACTACAAAATGGTCGAGCAAGGTAAATTAACCAGCACTTTACCTGGTAGATATAACGGTATTATTGGTAATGGTGTGGTGCAACTGGCTGATGGCTCTTACGTACCAAACACGACTATCGCTTATGATATTGACGAATATTACCGTTCGCAGATGGGGGCCGATAATGCTGAAGGAAGTACATTCAGTACTGATTTTATCAAATTCAGGGAAGCTTCTTTAAATTATAGGTTTAACCCTAAATTCTTGAGAAAATTAGGTCTTTCATCTGCAACTTTTGGTGTGTACGGACGTAACCTGTTCATCTGGTCGCCATGGCCAATGTTCGATCCGGAATTTGGTACACTTAGCGGTTCTGACATTGTTACCGGTTTCGAAATCGGTCAGTTTCCTTCAACCAGAACTTATGGTTTCAATTTATCAATAGGCATATAATCTTTTAAAAAAATGAAAAAGAATCTATATAAAGTTATTGCAGTTTTAGGCATGTCGATGACGGCGCTTTCAGCTTGCGATAAAAATTTTCAGGAGGTTAATATTGATCCAATCAATATCCTGACTTCCACACCGGATAAATTATTGGCTCCGGCTTTGGTCAATACCCTTACCCCTGGGATGATCCGTAACCGTAACTTTAACAATGAGCTTATGCAGGTAACGGTAAGTATTAGCGATGGAGATGGTACTGTTTTCAGATATGAATACAGGAATACCTATTCAGATTATTTGTGGAATGCCTGGTACATACAGTTAACCAATTTTAAAGACATTTATAAACTGGCCGGAAAACCCGGTATGGAAAATAAATCGTACCAGGGCATTTCTTTGGTGTGCCAGTCCTGGATCTACTCCATGTTATCTGATACTTATGGCGATATACCTTATTTCCAGTCCAATCAAGGTACTGGCGGCGTTTTAGAACCCGCCTTTGATCAGCAGCAGGCCATTTACCTGGATATGTTTAAAAAACTGGAAGAGGCAAATGCTTTATTAACAGAAGGAACGGCCATTACAGCTTCAAGCGATCCAATCTTTAAAGGCGATATTGCTAAATGGCGTAAATTCTGCAATTCCCTATATTTAAGGTTGTTATTAAGGGTTTCGGGTAAAGCAGAAGTGGCTGCGCAGGTAATCGCAAAAATTAAAGAGATTGTAGATGCCAATCCTGCAAAATACCCTATCATGACCAATAATACAGAATCGGCCACTTTAAAATGGACCGGTTTAACCGGAACAGACCCCTTCGTTAATCCATATGTAAATGGCGTAAGGGTACAGGATTTTAGATCGCCAGCCATTGGAAGTTTTTTCATTGAGCGGTTGGCGAATTGGAATGATCCGCGTATAGATATCAACACTGCCAATGGTTATGCAAATAACGGTATCAACCGATTGGGTATCTCGCAGGGGCCCGGCGGCTTTGTGGGGGTGCCAAGTGGTTATGCTATTGGTGCAGGCGTGGTTAAACAGGCCTATTTTTATTCTTATGATCAAACCAGCTCAAGTGTAGCAATTGGTGCCAGATCTTTGCAACAGTCAGCACAAACCGGAATCCTAATGAATTACGCTGAGGTGCAGTTTATTTTAGCCGAGGCAGCATTAAAAGGTTATATCGGCGGATCAGCAGAAAACTATTACTACGGTGGTATGACTGCAGCGATAAACTATTGGGTGCCCAATTTCCCTACCTCAATTACCAGCCCCGTATTTACAAAGTATGTGAATGATGCAGATATTGACTGGTTGAATACAGGATCAACTGAAGATAAGCTCGAACAGATTCACGTACAGAAATATTATGCGTTATTTCTGGTAGACATGCAACAATGGTTCGAGTATCGCCGCACAGGACACCCGGTGCTGCCAAAAGGTCCTGGTTTAAGAAACGGCGGTGTAATGCCCGCAAGGATGACCTACCCGGTATATGTTCAATCTGCAAACCCGACAAATTACCAGGCTGCCGTTGCCGCGCAGGGGCCAGATGTAATATCAACTAACGTTTGGTGGCAAAAACCTTGATCCGGAATTACTAAAATTATTAAAATGAAAAAGATATTATTATATAGCATTCTTTTATTTACCGTTCCTTTTATATGGACTGGCTGTAAAAAATCGAATTATCCGGGAGGTGTGGTCAGTAATTATATTCCGCTTTTCGATTTGAGAAACCTTTATAAAGGTGAGGATGTGACTTTAAGTACAGACAACATGTTTGGCGCCAATAGTATTGCCGCAGTCGTTATTTCAGACCACGCTGGTAAAAACCTGCCCGAAGGTGTTCTTATTGTTCAGGACCGTATCCGGTTAAATGAATTGCGTGGTATTCAAATCCCTTTAGGTACCGAAGCGGCTAAATATGTTCCCGGCGATTCTGTCCAGATAAAGGTAGAAGGTGGCGTATTAAAACGCGTAAACGGTAACTTACAAATCACTAACCTAAGTCCATCGGCTGTTAAAAAAGTAGCTTCAAACTGCACAATTGCCAAAAACAGGGTGCCCAGTAGTTTTATTCTTGCTAATCCTGATCGATACGAAAGTACTTTATTGGCAATTGTAAAGGGTGGTTTTGATCCGCTTCCAACACCTACCGATATACTATCGGGCGATAAAAAGTTAAACGATGGTTTTGGCGATATTACTTTACATACAGACGCCAATGCAACATTTGCAAACAATGTGCTCCAATTTTCGGCGAACTATTATGGTATTATCATCAATAAAGTGAATAGCACGGGAACTCTGGTTCCAGAGCACCATATGAGAACAATAAAAGATGTAATCACCTTAAGTTCAACGCCGGAAATCCCTGACTTCATTATCTCAGGGTGGATTCCTGATCCCAAAGGAACTAATGCAAACAATAATTACATTCAGTTTATTGCGACAAGAGATATTAATTTCGCAGCTACGCCATTTTCGGTGGTAACTACAAATAATGCCGGTGCCTCAACACCAACAGGTTTTCCTGCCAATGGTTGGGCCACTGGCGGGCTACGTACCTATAAGTTTAACCTAACCAGCGGCTCGGTGAAAAAAGGAGGTTATTTTTATGTGGGCGGAACAGGTAAAATGATCAATAGTTCTGGCTCAACCCCAATTCCTGCCGCGCAATATATCAGGGCAATTAACTATTCCACCACCGCAGGTGATGGCTTCGGGTCGATTACAAGTACATTACTGGCCAATAGCGGTAATGCCTACGGTATTGCCGCATTTAAGGGTACAACCGTTACATCAACCACCAGACCAATGGATGTGGTATTTGTACATAACGGAGGAAGTTTGTTTACACCAGGTCCGCCTGCCCAAGGTTATTTAATTGCCAATACCGATTTTTATGATGTTTATGATCCTTTAGAGGTGGATAGTTCTGATCAAACCAAGGGATATCAGCCCTATTACTTACAGGGAACCAATACACTCAAATTTAATTATCATAATAATAGCGTAGCAGATTTGGGCTGGTATTATAAAGCTGGCGGGGTTTACAGCGTAACATTGGGCAAATGGGTTAAAGCCAGAAGCATGAAATATATTATTTTATCGAAGGTTGCTCCGGTTGCGACGATGGCTACCATAGAAGATGATAACATTGTGGTCAACTATGGTGCTGCCGGTGAAGAATTAAGCCGAGATACTATTCCACCTACCAGAATCAAATAATATTGATCAATAACATAAAATACCCAGGCATTCATTTAATGTTTGGGTATTTTTATTCCCATACAATTAACCAATCTCTCCAATATTGGATATACCCTGTTTTTTCCTGGCCAATTTTGAACAATCAATTTTGAAAACATGGAAACAAACGTACTGGAATTCTTTCCTGCTTTGGAAGCAGGACATGATCCTAAAAACTATGCTTATGCCAAGGAACAAGCGCCACTCGGCACTTATGCCGCTAAGCTCGGCTTTATGTTATGGTCAAAAAGTGGCCTAACGATCAACTGTTTTTACGCTGGTCGATTCCCATAAAAAGATAACACTATCGGTTTACCGTAAAGCGGCTAACCAAGGCAGGTACATGGCTGGTGAAACAGAGGTGCGGTATCTGCCATTTGGAACCGAACGATGCTGACAGTTGAAGCCAACGAGCTGGGTAAACCACCGCTTACTGATATGCTTACCCAAGAACACTAACGGTAAAATACTTTATTTCATTTTAATTACTGGCTCGGGTTCCTCGCCGTTAGTCCTTTTTCATTTTCAGAAAAAATAAGCACCTCCTTCTTTGAAATATTAGCAATGAATGCGAACCTGGAAGTTGATGTTTGCGCATTTTACATGACCTTTTTGATTTTTAAAATCATCTTGTTGAGCTGAATTTTCAGGAGCAATTCGGCTTGTGTTTAAGGCTTTAAAGATTGGTCATTACTCTTGAGCTGATATCGCCATATACGGTATAGTGGCTACTAAACACAGCGATGTTATGTTTTTTAATTTCTTCTCTGATCTTAAAGAATGGTGCACCCATGGCAATGCCGTAAGCTTTCACTTCGTTGCGACGAGCGATAACACAGCCATCGTTGTTGCTTTAAATTTCAATTCAAATTCCACCCAATCCTCCTGTACTTAACCCCGTCTGCCTTTTTAGAAACCAGTCGGTAAATCTCTTCATACCTAAGTTGGGGGGGTAGCCTTTGATAAATTAGTTTATCTTTGCAGGGAATTTTCAGCTCTCATCTGTTATGAAACCTTTAAAGACATTCTTTTTATTTCTACTGACTGTTTTTCTCACTACAGGTGCCTTTGGGCAGACTATTGAATTGTACAAATCCTATCATGACATTTTTGCCTGTCAAGGAAGTGTTTCACAGTCACCCGCTGTTCTAAGGCTAAATCTTTCCGGGAATAATCTCCGTTCAGGGATCATGCTCTCGGTATCCCCGGGCTTTGAGATTTCAAGAAATCTTAAAACAGCTTATTCAGGCAGTCTAACCGTCGAGGCTATGGGAGGGAAGGTAAATGAAATCATATTGTATGTCCGCTCATCTGCCGAGGCCCCTGCAGGGATGATCGAGGGAACGGTCACTGCATCTTCAGCCAGGGCACAGACAAAGACAGTGAAACTTACCGCGGCGATCAGGGGAACTATCCCGTCTGTTCCCGATCAGATCGTTGCAAACGGCGCTCCTACAAAGGCAGTCGATCTTGCCGGGAATAACTATTACTGGGTGAACGATAACCCCGCTGTGGGACTTCCGGCAAGTGGGTTTGGCCCGATACCTTCCTTTGCAGCGGTCAATAATGGCAGCAGCCCAGTAACTGCCTCGATAAAAGCCATACCCTTTTCATCTGGTCAGGCCTTTGTCACCGGAGCGGTCAGTAACAGTTTCGCACTTATTAACCTGGCAACCAATAAAACTACATTTCTTGTCGGACTGGGAAATGAGCCTATGGATGTACTGTTCAGCCCGGATGGGGAAATCCTTTATTACCTCAACTCGAGGTCCCCTGTACTCAGCCTCAAGGTGGCTGCAAGTTTTGCAAGGGAAACCAGAATACCCCTTCCGGGACAGCCCACGAGGATGATTTTAAATGCAGACGGGAGCCGGGTCTACCTGGTGAGCAATAACTCCAAC
Organism: Pedobacter sp. Bi27; assembly: GCF_918698255.1. Classification (NCBI taxonomy): domain Bacteria; kingdom Pseudomonadati; phylum Bacteroidota; class Sphingobacteriia; order Sphingobacteriales; family Sphingobacteriaceae; genus Pedobacter; species Pedobacter sp. Bi27. The sequence continues at coordinate 766,276 of NZ_CAKKMW010000004.1, read as the reverse complement.
GCGGTTTATGTGGTCAATACCTTAACCCGGTCACTTATCGCTACCATACAGGTGGGGGCAGGGCCGGCGTATATGGCACTCAGTACCGATGGTGCTACGCTCTTCGTTTCCAATGGGGATGGCAATTCCGTTTCCCTTATCAATACAGCGGATAACGTTGTTTACCGGACTTTTACAGACGGGGTCAGTAGGAAACCCAATCATCTGGTCTGCAGCCCTGACGGAAAAAGGCTTTATGTCGGTTTTTCAAGAGGAATCAACGTTGTCGATATCGCAACGGGTACGGTAATCAGTTCCATACTCACAGCAACAGTTTCCGGTCTTTCTATCAGTCCGGACGGCAGCCGTATCTATGCATCGATTTTTGCGCTGGACCGTGTGGAAATATATGATACTAACGATTTTTCACTGGTCAAGCGCGTGCAGGTGGGAAGCTATCCGAATGGCTCCCGCGTAAGCGCCGATGGCAACTGGCTATATGTGGTCAACACCTCCAGCGGAGACGTTTCCGTAATCAATACCGTTACCAATGAACTGGTGTCGAGTGCGGGTGCAGGTGTTTGGTCCAGTGCCCACGGAAATTTTATTTTGGGCGGGCTCACCTGCAATACCGGTATTGTAAATTTTAAGATTACGGTCAATCCATCGGGTGCGGGAAGTCTGGTTGTCAGCGGGAACCCGATAGCACTGCATACGCAAAAGGGAACTCCTTCGGAAGCAACCACGGTGAGTGTTTTGGCGAGTGGCATTAGCACCGATGTAACGGTTTACGCGCCGATAGGGTTTGAAGTTAGCAGGGACAATACTGATTTTAGTGACAAGCTCACACTGCCTGCCGCTGATTTAACCTTGCCGGTTACCATTTATATCAGGCTCAGGGCAGATAATACAGCGGGAACATTTAAAGGCGAGGTCAGTGCGCTCAGCGATGGTGGTGCTTCTTCATCACTTTCCATCCCGGATGGAACTGTCTATGAGCTTCCGGTAATTACGGTTTCGGCCGTAAGCGGTAGCGTCCTTTCCTGTCAGGGAAGTGCATCACTGTCACCCAATTTATTGCATTTTACCCTCGGTGGCGAAAATCTTTTTGCTCCACTTTCGTTAAAGGCACCTCCCGGTTTTGAACTTTCCGGGAACCCTTTTTCTGGTTTTGGGAAAAACATTTTATTTGAACACCAGAATGGCCTGATCAGGGATGCGGAGGTTTATTTAAGGTCGGCAGCCGATGCTCCAGCAGGTGAAATCCTCGGTGAGGTGCTAATAGAATCTGCCAGGGCTGAAACCCAGCGGGTAGCAGTTAGTGCAACGGTGATGGCAATGCCGCGATTGGATAGGATAGCAGATATAGAGGCAGTCGAGGGCAGGCCTACCAGCGTCATTGCCTTCAACGGCAGTTATGGCCGTGTTGCATGGACAAATGACAGACCCGATATAGGGTTGGCTGCCAGCGGCACTGGCGATATTGCGTCCTTTTTACCGCTGAACAGTGGACCGCTCCCGATAACAGCAACCCTGAGGGCTGTTCCCTTAACTGCCACGGGAGACGGATGTGAAGGGGATGCAGTCGTTTTTAAAATTAATGTAAGCCCCGCTGCACCATCGCTAACACTTGAAGGGAATATTCCGGTACTGGGTACGGTTTATGGCACACCCTCGGCTGCAGCGGTATTCAGCCTTTCCGGAAAAAGACTCTCATCAGCTGTCCGCCTGGTTGCACCTGAAGGTTATGAGATCAGCGAGGATAATACAGCCTTTTCAAGCGAACTGGATGTTGCGGTTGGGCAGGAGGGAAAAAGAGTATTGTATATCCGTCTGGGGGCTTTCGCTGATGTAGGTGACTACCAGGGTCAGATCAGTGGTGTTTCACCGGGAGCCGGTGCAGCATCCCTCGCCGGACTTATTGGCCATGTCCTGCCGGCCCCGCTTACCCTAACACCGGCCGCAATACAGAAAGTTTATGGAAAATCTCTTCCTAATTCCTTATCCACAAAAAATTTTATCGCCACAGGGCTGAAAAACGGTGACCGTATCGAAACCGTTGAGCTGGACATCACTGCCGGTATGCGCCCAAAAGATCCTGTTGGCAAATACAGCAAGGCAGCAATTCCCGTTTCAGTTCAGGGAAGCCTTGTTGCCGGAAATTATGCGATTGACTTTATTCCTGGCGATGTTGATGTTGAGAAGGCAAAGCTTAGGATAACGGCCGAGGATAAGGTGAGGAGATATGGGCAGGCCAATCCGGAACTCACCCTGCTATACAGCGGCTTTGTCAATCAGGAGGGATCGGTGGATCTGATCGGAATGCCGGTGGCAAGCACTAACGCGGGGCCGGCCTCTGTACCTGGTGATTATGTTATTTCGATTGCGGGGGCCGCTTCCCTTAATTACCAGATTGATTACGTACATGGAATATTGACGGTGATTCCAGGAAGTATAGCAGTTGAGGCTCCAACGGCTTTTTCTCCAAATGGGGATGGGGTGAATGATCAGTGGAATATCCAAAATATCGGCCTGTATCCAAATTGCCGGGTTGAGGTTTTTAACCGGGGCGGAACTAGGTTATTTTCCTCTGTTGGTTATCAGAAACCATGGGACGGCACTTATAACGGGACCGATCTGCCGGTGGGTACCTACTTCTATACAATACTTACAGGCAATGGGACAAAGGCTGCTTCGGGCTGGGTGGTGATCATCAGGTAGGTCAAAGGATAGACGGAACTGCTGAAGGTGAGCAATGTGTTAAGCAACGGCTGGATATTTTCTAAAAATCTTTTCCGTAAATCCATTCCACACCAACGGTGCGCATCGACATTCGTAAGCAGGCTCAGGTAATCGATATCTTTAAGGTATCGATATGCAAACATTTTGCTTGTCAAGTCACTTGTGCGCATTGGTAGTTGAGCATTTTGTTTTAATGAATTGTAAAGTCGTTCTATGATCCAATCAAGTTTGGCTTGTTCACAATGCATATTCGCTAATCTGTCCATAAGCTGCATATGGCGAAATATTAACCCCATCTTCGATATCATTATAGAAAACTACCGCATTACCGAAGATTGCGACCACCCAAAATCCTCCGGCCTCCTTTCCATATTCTTTTTCCTGCCATTTCTGGGGCACAATTTTAATCAGGTTCCAAAAGTTCAATGGCTCACCTTCGAGTTTTGATTCTCCCCTTGAGATCCATTCTTCTAATTCGATTAATGAAATTGGTGTCCACATGATTCTTAAGGAATCAAGAAAACTTATATCATCAAACAGCATCTTTTTTGAATATTCATGTGTTACTTGTTGCTCTACTTCTTCTTTAAACAATAAAAGAAAGCCAGAATTCACTCTTTTGTTAGCTCCAAGATCATTTGCAAGTCAGTTGCTAAACAGAAATGATGATTACGTAAAGCTATTTGTAAGCACAATGAATTATAGGCATTAACTTCTGCTCCGGAATCAATAAGGTATAAAGAAGAAGTTCTAATGCCTCTTGAGCAAGCTACTACAAGCGTTTTGTTTTTACTTATCTGAGAGAATTCATATTTAGCATTTAAATCTCGGATAAAAAGTGGATCACCAAATTTTGCAGCGACAAGTATGATTTTTTCATTTTGAGTATAGAGATTGGCTCCATGCTTTACTAATAAATTAGTTGCTTCAAGTCACTCACTAAAGCCGCATTTAGAATGGCTTGATTGCTATTCGTTGTTACATCAATTCCTTGTTCAATAAAAAAATAGCTCCTGACAAATTTCGATTAGAAATAAAGGAATAAAAATTTTGAACGTTTTTAGATAGATTAGAATCGGTGTTTGGATGTAAGAAAGTAGAGAATATTGATTCATTAAAAATAGGTCTATTACTGCGTTTCATTTGGCAGAAATACAGTTGATAGATAAAGCTACTAAGATTTTTTTTCCGTTGAATGAATAAGTGAGTTAAAATCAGTTAAACCAATTTCATATAACCTGTCCCCATCAAATGAGTACACAAGTGGATCATTCCTATCTTCATCTAAGTAGACGAAATAAAATTCGTCAGATGATTCGTATGTCGAGCTGGAGGAGTATATCGAGGGCCTGCGATTAGATATGCATGGGACAATCTGGGTGGATACGTCTTTTGAGGATATCGAAGAAAAGCGGCTGACCGACTTTTTATCAGACGGGGAGATTTACCTTGAGTTTCTGTTGGATCTGCTAACCCTGCTTGAAAAAATCAGTTGATTTTTTGGTTTGGCTTAGCTGTCTAAAGCCCTGATCGTTTTGCGGGAGGGGCTTTTTCGCGGCGCCTTAAGTGATGGATGAAGTGAAAGGGATGATCTGGGAACGCTGTAAAATATGAGATAGTCGGAAGCTATCGCGGATAATCTTGCCATAGGATTATATATGATATATTTGTATTTTGTTGGCCGTTGACGAAAAAAATGATCAGCCCAAAGAGTCGGGTCTTGAGGCTAATACATTGGATAACCAGAAATACCCAAAATGAAACGATCCATAACAGTAACTGCAATCTGTTTCCTGTCGATTTAAGTTTCTGTATATAGGTGTTTTATGTCTATTTTTTTTTGCATTAAGGCGCCAAATGCTCTCCTCTATTTTTTTAACGCAAATTCTTATTTAAAGATAGGGAAAAATAATTAATAATAATGTTCTGATGGGGTATCAAGATCTTTTCCATTATTTCCCATCTTCATCAAAATCATTTTCATCTATTACATCGAACTGGATTTTAAAAGGTATTTCAACAGTTTTGCTTATTTGCAGAAAATAATATATTTCAGTCACAATTTCTGCAAATGGAAAAACACAAATTGTCATTTTACATTATCACTAAAATTTTAACTGGCTCCAGTCCGCCACATCAGCCAATTATGGTAATAATGAAGATTATTTATTTTGCTTTGTAATTGGATTTTAATTTCTTAAGCGTAGTTTTTATCAAGTCGATAACCGGGTACTACTAGCGTGACTTCCCTAAATACGCAATGTCAAAATTAAACCAGCAAGAAAACATGTATTTTAAAAATGCAAATCAACCAATTCTTTATTTATTGTCATGCCCGTTAATGTTCCCTCCGCGACTGCATTTGCAACCGCCCGCATTCGCGTTGTATTGTCGCCACAGGCAAACACATCTGTTGCAGTTGTTTTTTGAAATGCATCAACTTTTATATATCCGTCTTCGGTTAAGTCACAGCCTAATTGTTCTGCAACAGTACAAGTCTGCTTAAAGGGGAGCCTGGTGTACATAGCTTTAACTGTTTGCTTGGAACCGTCCTTAAAAATGATGTTTTCAAGTCGTCCATTTAGGTGTTCAAATTCTTTAATTTCTTTTTCTAATATTTCTATAGAATTCTTTTTAAGGCCTGCCTTTTGGTCGTCACTCAGCGTTGGCTTTCCGTTTGTGAAAAGTGTCAGGTCTTTTGTCCAGTTGGAAATAAGTTTTGAAAACTCAAATCCAAATTCACTATTACCCAAAATGCCGGTAATTTCATTTTTTACCTCGAAACCATGACAGTAGGGACAATGTAAAATGGAAATGCCCCAACATTCAGAAAATCCAACTATTTCGGGCATTATATCTTTAATTCCTGTGGCAAAAACTATCTTGGTTGATGCAAATTCGCGGCCCAATTCGGTTTGTACTTCAAAACCACTCTCCGTTTTTACACCTTTAACAACAAGACCCTCAAAAAAAGTAATGGTATTGTATGCTAATACCTGTTGTTTTGCAAGTGTTGAGATTTCTTTTGGTGTGCTCCCATCCTGCGTTAAAAAATTATGTGAATATGGTGTTTGTCTGTTACAGGGCTTTCCATCATCAATGATAAGCACATTTCTCAGTGCTCTGCCCAATGCCATGGCTGTAGCAAGCCCTGCGTAACTGCCTCCTATGATGATTACATCAAATTGTTTCTTGTTGGTCATTCCTTTGTTTTCTATAAATGGTTAAACATAATGGCAATGCAAATGCCGTTGTAACAACCTCTCTTTGCTTATTAAAAATTCTTTGGTCAGGATTTGTCACTCTTAGTCATGTTTTTCAGCAAAAGATGTACAAGTGGTAATCCCACAAATACCATCCAGGGCACTAATATCAGTGTTAAGATCAGCGTTCTTAAATACAAAGGAATTCCAGACAAGTACGTGCCAAATAATACATAAAATAGTGTTATCGAGGGGTAGATTACTACCCAAATTTTGATAGATTGGATAATTTTACTCTTAGTATTCATGCCGGCTATTTATGGTTTAATGATATGTCCTGTTACGGCACCAAACAGACTTTTCTTAAAGCCAAATTCCAATTGCTTCATCGTTGTTGGAATCTCTCCCGGGAAGTAAGGGAAATATTGGGGCGAGTTTTCAATGACTGTTGGGCTCACTGCATTGATCCGGATGCCGTTTGGCAATTCAATTGCAGCTGCCCTTACAAAACCTTCTACGGCTCCGTTTGCCGCTGAAGCATTGGCAAAATTAACTTGCGGTTCGTTGGTTAATGCTCCTGTGATAAGTGTAAATGAACCTTTTGGATTGATGTATTGCTGACCAATTAATACTAAATTAATCTGTCCCATCATTTTTCCTTCAATTCCTTTTCTGAAGGTCTGGTTATTCAAATTCTTCCAAGGACCAACAAAAGTTTCCCCTGCTGTAGAAATCAAGGCATCAAAAGCGCCTATTTTCGCAAACATTTCTTCTATGGATTCTATAGATGTCGTATCGACCTTTATATTCTGTGAAGAACGACTGGCTCTTATTATTTCGTGATTTTCCTTTTCCAGTACATCAGCTAAATGCTGCCCCATGGTGCCCGATGCACCTACAATTACTATTTTCATATTTTATCTTGTTTTTAATTCTTAACAAAATTACTCTATGATGATAGGTATGTAATAGGACGAATACCTAGTCTTGCAGGACATTTTTAAAGTTTTGGCGTTAAAATCCAAACAATTTTCTTCGTACCAAATCGTAACCTTTTGCTTTTTTTTGCAGAGGAGCCGCAGTTTCGCCAATTATGAATTAAAATTTAGACTGAACAGGATTTATTTAAAGTTCTTTCTAAATGCTTCAGGGGAATAATTTGAATGCTTTTTAAAAAAGCGGGCAAAGTAGGAGGGATCTTCAAAACCTAAATCGAAAGCGATTTGATTGACTTGATTGCCGGTTGCCAGAAGGTGCCTTTTAGCTTCGAGTACAATTTGCTCGTTAATGAGCTGTGAGCAGGTCTTACCAACAGTCTCTTTGGTTATTTTATTGAGCTGAAAAGTAGTAAGGTGCATCATTTCGGCATATTGTATCACTTGTTTATGCGTGACAATATGGTTTTGTAATAGTTCCAGTAGTTCTTCCAATTGATTTTGGGAATACATGTTGCCCTCATTTGTAATTTCTTTTGGTTCCCTGCTCTGTCTTGCCAGTTCAATAAATAGAATCTCCAAGCCTGCTTTGATTACTTCTTTGTAGTGATCTTGTTTTTGGCTATATTCTTCATCAATGAGAGACAATTGCGATAACAATTTGCCAAATTTCTCAACTGAAAGCGGGCAGTGATTCTTATTGCTTACTTTTCGCAGAACGAAATTGACTGGCGCGCCTTTTGGTGCGTAAAAGTCATGGTTAAATTGGACCAAATAGCCCTTGCAGCCTTGTTTTAGCGTGAGCTGATGAACCTGGCCCGGTCGCATAAAGAAAACAGAATAGTCATTAACAGGGTAATTGGTAAAATCAATGTGATGTTCCCCATGCCCTTTCTCTAAAAACAAAGCAAAAAAGAAACTGTGCCTGTGAAGTTCCTGCACTAAATCTTTGTCAGAGAGTAAAGTGCCGACATTTCGAATACTAAAACCCGCTGAAAAATCAGGCTCTTTAATTTGTCTTATGCTAATTTCATTCATTCAAGTGCTGTCGGCGATATTTTGGAGGACGATCCTCCCTGTAAAGATAGAACAAATTTTTCTGCTGCTATTAACTGATAAGGTGATTTTACGGAGGCCAACCATTACTTTAATTTGAGCGGTAGCTTCTAAAAACTCATCCATCGTCACAGGTTTGCCTAAAAAAATCGATCTCTGAAGATCTATCTGTGGATGTGAATAAAGCATGTCAGAGCTGATAAATACATTAGGCCGATGTGATCAACCTGCCTGGCGAGCGCTATACCCGAAAGGTTAACGAAGGCGGTGGCATCAGTTCCGTCTTTCGAAAACTTGTTTTATCAAAAAATCCGTTGACAAGCATTTGCTAAATCAAAGGATTGAAAACCTTAATTATCAAAATAAAGATATTTAAGCTATAATTGGGCAATAATTTTAATAGGGTACTTATGATGGATCATATCTCGACACATTCCTTAAAAGATATCACCGATCAGGTAATAAGTATCAATAAATTTATCGGAGGGAAAGACAACACGGTGCCCTATACCAAACCCGCGCACCGGAGAGATGACCATTACCTGTTTATTTTTCAAAAAAAGGGTATTAGTAAAATTGTAGTTGACTTCAACGATGTTGAACTGATTGGAAGTGTTGTATTATGTGTATTGCCAGGGCAGGTTCATTACGGTGTATCGGTATGTGATAACACAGAAGCCTGGCTGATTACCGTAGATACCAGTTTTATTGATGATGATTATAGGGCAATTTTCGATAAACATTATTTTCAGTGTATTCCGTTAGCATTGCCCGATCCCGAAAACATTGCGCTGGATAAGTGCATTGGGTTAATGCTCTCTATTAATGAAAACAGGCAAGGATTGAACTTTATTCCGAAGGTTCTGCATTCACTGATAGGTGCCTGTGTAGGCGTTTTCGCATCCGCTTACCAGCCGTTAGAAAATGAAGAGGCCGCAGTGCTCCGTACCCAGATTTTAACTAGGGATTTTAAACGGTTACTTTTGCGGCAGTTCAAAACACACAAAAGTACATCAGACTATGCGATAGATCTGAATATTAGTCCTGCCTATTTAAACGAGGCAGTAAAACAGACTACTGGCTTTCCGGTAGGTTTTTGGGTACAACAGGCTACAATGACGGAAGCTAAACGCCTATTGTATGCCACCGATAAGACGGTAAAAGAAATAGCGTATCTCTTGGGTTTTGCTGATCATGCATATTTTACCCGCTATTTTTCCAATGCAGAAGGGCGGTCTCCTTCTCAATTCAGGTTAGCTTACCGTAAATAATCCAATAGCTGCCACCATTTATCCATTTCCTGCTATAGTGCCCAACGCTAACTTTGGTCAAAAATTAGAAAATGGGAAATCATATTGTTTTTATTATCGGATTGTTATGCTCTGCGCGGCTTTTTTATAGCCTTATCCGTTTTATCTACCCTTATGTTAGGGGCTCAACCCTTAAAAAATACCTTAAAAATGATGCTTTTGCCTTGGTGACCGGTTCATCTGATGGCATTGGCAAGGCCATTGCTATAGCGCTCGCAGAAAAAGGATTTAATATAGTGCTACATGGCCGTGATGCAGCTAAGTTGCATGGGGTAGAGAAAGAAATAGTTGCTGCTAACAGCAGATGTAAAGTGGTCTGCCTGGTATATGATGGGATGAAGGAAAGCCCGATGGATATTGGACAGATTAAGCACTTACCTATCAATATACTCGTGAATAATGTAGGTATTGGGCCTATCGGAAGATTTGGAGAATTCAAGGCTGAAGAAATTCATAGAACCATAACGCTCAATACATCGTTCCCTTCACAACTTACCCGTAATCTGTTACCTCAGTTGAGTATTAGCAAGTCGCTTATCTTAAATGTTTCATCATATGCAGGACTCTTTCCACCGCCTTATTTAGCGGTTTATGCAGCTACAAAAGCATATAATAATGCTTTTTCCATTTCTCTTTCCCGTGAACTGCAGAATACAGAAGTGATTTCGTTGATAACGGGCAGTGTTAATTCCGGAAGTAACATGAAACTCATTACATTTTTGCGCCCAAGTGCTGCAACATATGCCAGGCACGTACTTTCAATTGTAGGCTGTGGCAGAAATAGTATTGAACCGTATTGGCCACATGCCATCCAGACCTTCCTAATGTCTCTTCTTCCCGAAAAAATAATCAACAATATTACCAGAAAGGCAATTCAGGAAGAATTAGACCGAATCTGATAACCGGAATCTATCCAGCTGTCCAAAAATTAACCAGGCCTCACAGATCAGGAGGTATAAAAAATCAATTAAAAATGAAAATCAAAGCATCAATAATAGCAGTTATTGTTTCAGTCCTTTTTAAGTTAAATGTTCGGGCGCAGGAAAAGCCCGTAAACCAGCCCGCTCAAACGCCAACCCTTCAACTGGGCTATTTTAAAGCCGATTATGTTTATTCGCCCTTCAAGGTTAACGATGAAGATATACAGGTGCAACAGGCAAACGCCCATCTCATATTTCCACTCTACAGTAAACTGAATGATGGAAAACTTGATTTTTTTCTCACCGGCATAAGTTATACGGGTTTATTTGTATCAGGCAGTACGACAGACCTTGGAGCGTCTGCTTTTCATTCGTTTTCAATACCGCTTACCTACCAGAAATCTTTTTCGAACAGGTATTCACTGTCTGTATCTTTCATTCCAACGCTTTCATCCGACATGAAAGATATTTCAGGAGAGGATATGATCTACACCGGCGCTGCTGCATTTAAGGTAAAGGTATCGGAAAAATTTTCCTATTCCATTGGAGCAGTCTATTCAAAACAGTTTTTCGGCAGTTTGCTGTTGCCTTTAGTAGGCATAGACTGGCAGATTAACAGTAAACTTAACCTATCGGGGTCTTTGCCTATCTCTCAAAGATTGAAATACAATCTGTCAGCTAAAAATGCCGTAGGTGTCAACAATAATCTTGGAATTGGGGGTGGCACATACCGTTTAACTGAGGAAAGGAACTCTCCATATTTTCAGACCCAGCAATCTAAAATTTCCTTATTTTACAATTACATGCCAGCACGTAACTTTTCGATAGACTTTAATGCAGGTTGTAACTATGTTCAAAAACTTGGGCTGTACGATAAAAACCAGAAAGTAGAGTTGGCCCCTTTTGACAGCCTTGATGAGCGGATGCCGTTGGCTGAACTTAATAACACAGGCATTTCTGTAGGAGTAGGTATCAATTACCGGTTTTAACATGTGCCTATCTGGGCGATGTCGATCCTCTGATCCTAGCTAATGCTTTGGTTCTCAATAGCAAAACGACATCCATACGTTAATTTCTGTTGGATTACTAGCAAAACAGAAACTTGATATCGCTATTTTCAAGAAAATAGCTTACCAAAAAGCGGATATTGGATAATGGCAAAGAGCAACGGAAGGTAACCTTCAATGGAGATCAGGCTGGCCAGGTCAGCTCACTTTCTTATTTTAAACGGGGAGGAAAGATCGTGTGTGAAAAAGTAAAATAGACACTGGGAAAATATATGTTCTGCAGCTTTAAGTTAGCAATAAAAGTCTTCTGCGACGCTATTTTTGCGATTTTGCTCGCATTTGCTAAAGCCTTGTAAATTATTTTTGCTCATTTTCAGTAGCTTAGCGCTTAAGGTTTTGTTGTCTGGTTTTTCGGTATATTTTTGTGCTATGACTGTTACGGTATTAGCAATTTTAGAGACAGATTTTAAACCTGAAAAAGCATTGGCGAAAGTGATGAACGACCGATTGAGCCGGACCGCGAAAGAATTGCAGGAGGTTCACTTCAGGCCCTTGTCCGGCAGGGGATTTGCCGATGATGACCTAGTTGTTTATCTCAGCTATAATCCTAAATACAAGATCCGCTACCGTATTGTAAATGACGTTCCCGCAGACATCGAATATTTTGTTGCCGAATGCTGCGGCAGGCTGGGCTTTATCCTTTGGCGGGCAAACGCGATAGGGGTAAGCAGTGATGTGGGGAATATCGGTTTTGAATAGTTCTTTTTTGCTTTCCCGCTTAAATGTTTAGTTTTGGGGCTGGACACGTTCCTAGGACAAAATAGTTATATCCGGGCCCTTTGGCCTTTAAAAAACAGTTATGGACAAATTCAAACAGGTACAAGAAGTAATCGCTTCAGTTGAGGCTGATGTGACGAAATTTTATGATGGTGGAAATGCTGCAGCCGGTACACGTGTACGTAAAGCAATGCAGGACCTTAAAAGTCTTGCACAGGAGATCAGGGCTGAGGTTACAGAGAAAAAGAACAGCGCAAAATAAACAGGAGACTGTTTTGGGAAATAAAGCCACTGGTATAGATCAGTGGCTTTTTGTTTGCATAATATTTCCTTCATCATATATGCCGGGAGACCCAGGCAACTGTATATGTTTTCTGGTGATGCCAGATTGATTTAATTTTGATGTCAACTTTTATTTTGTCTGGGCAACCGCCGGGCTATCCGCTCATACACCTACAAGCCATAAGCACGGGCCGGTATCCGCTGCTATCCCTGTTGCGGAATAATCGGTATTTCAACGATCTGATAAGTTGACCATTAGTTAAAACTTGCGCCCCCCGGAATTACAAGGTATAAGGTTAGTTGGTGTACCTAAAGGTAACTGTGTTGGTGCTTTTTATCCCGCTCATGCCGCTGGAGTTATAAGAAACGGTGTATTTTTTTTCGGCTTCCAGCTGATAAGCTTTTAACAGGTCAACTTCTGATGATAGTACCTCTTTTGATTTAACAGCAAGGTAGCTGTCTGCGGGAGGGGGCATGATCCGCTTTGCCATAGGGCCTTTATAGGGAACCTCGTTTCCATTGTCATCTTTTATATCAAGGTATTTGCTCATCAAAGGTTCAAAGGGCGTGTGCCATTTGCAAAATGATTTTTCTGTGGACTGGTTATTATGTACCGTAAATTTTAAGGTGACCCTTTCTCCTGTCTTTATAATATCCTTTATACCAAGGACCAGGTAAAGTGAATCCCCCTGGTTTTTTGAGGGCTTGTTAGAAGACGCATTCCGCACCTTTGGACTGCAGCCTGCAAGTACGATCAATACTGCCGGAATAATAAATTTAAGTTTTAGCATACATGGTATTTTAAACACAAACGATAGACGCTGAGTAAATGCTACAGATGATTTTTAACTGGAAGATTTCCAGTGGGATTAAATATTTTTCCTCCTTCATGGGATACAGCTGCCTTTGTTTAATAGTCAGGCAAAAGAAAGCCGCGGCCCTTTATGATCGCTTTTGTACGGATACTAAGCGTCTGTTCATTGCTGGCAGAAATCTTCACATTACGGATTTTTTGTTTGTAGTGCCGCCTGTTGCAATTCAGGCTGCAGTACTTTGTGACCGTGGTTTTTGCCAAGAATGTCTTACCGCAGTGTTCGCAGATTCGCTCAACTGTTATATTGCTACTCATTTCATCCTTTTTTGCTGCATCTGCTGCAGGTCGACCGGACTTTTAGACCCCAGAACATCAGTGGTAATTTCCCCTCAAATAGTGGCTTATTAGCGTTGTTTAATGTTTTTTAGTGTCGTTAAGTGTCGATAAGCGACATCATTTCACCCATGATTTTTTTGGGAAAAATTTCAGGCGCTCGAGCAACAAATGAGCAACAAAATGCGAAAAATAGTGGTAAACCTCCAAGGAATTGTGGGAAGCGTATTGATATAACTTATTGATGACCAATATGTTGATTGTCTTTAGTTGTCGAAATTAGTGGTTGTTTTTGGGGATTATTTGCCGATACAAAACTTCGTAAATATATTCTCCAGCAAATCATCGGTAGTAACTGTACCTGTAATTTCACCAAGGTAATGTAGCGCCTGTTTAATATCCATCGCTAAGAAATCGGAGGTTACCGGATTGTCTACATTAGCCAAAACCCTTTGCAGTGCATGTTCGGTTTGTTTTAAAGCTTCTACATGGCGGATATTCGTTACTAGGGTTTCGCTGGTATTAATGTGATGCAAGTTAACCTGCTCTAATAAAGTGGTTTTTAATTCATCGATACCTTGTTTCTCTTTAGCAGAAATAAAAACAACATCTAACGCTTCGAAAGCTTTACGTTGTGCATCAGCCATGAGGTCGGCTTTATTGACTAAAATTAAATAGGGGATGGCCAATTGCGCTAACCCCCGAATCTGCTCTTCAATTTCTGAAATACTTTGAGCAGCATCGGCCATATAAATAATTAGTTTGGCCTGTTTCATTTTTTCTAAGGTACGTTCTACGCCTAAAGCTTCAATAATATCGGCTGTATCGCGGATTCCGGCTGTATCGATAAAACGGAAAACAATACCGCCAATGGTGAGTTCATCTTCAATGGTATCGCGTGTGGTTCCGGCAATATCCGAAACTATAGCGCGTTCTTCGTTCAGGAGGGCATTTAATAGGGTAGATTTACCCACATTAGGCTTGCCTGCAATAACAATTGGAACCCCATTTTTAATCACATTTCCCATCTCGAAAGAGGAGATCAAGCGTTGCAGAACGTAGTTGATTTTGTTTACAAGATTTTTTAGCTGCTCACGGTTGGCAAACTCTACATCTTCTTCAGCAAAATCGAGCTCAAGCTCAATCATCGAGGCAAAATGGATCAATTGTTCGCGTAAACCTTTTAATTCGTTGGCAAAGCCGCCACGCATCTGTTGCATGGCCACATCATGCGAAGCCTTCGAATTGGAGGCAATTAAATCGGCTACTGCTTCGGCCTGACTTAGATCGAAAGCACCGTTTAAAAAGGCACGTAAGGTAAACTCGCCAGGTTTGGCAGCACGGGCTCCTTTACTAACTAACAGGTTAATAATCTGTTGGATAATATAATTAGAACCATGGCAGGAAATTTCTACCACATTTTCTTTAGTATACGATTTTGGGGCAACAAATAAACCCGCTACCACTTCATCAACAATATGATCGCCATCTTTAACCAGTCCAAAATGTAAAGTATGCGAAGCCTGCTTTTCTAAATCTTTTCCTGCAAATACGGTATTGGTAAGTGAAATAGCCTCCGGACCAGATAAACGGATTACGCCAATGGCGCCAGAACCTGAAGGAGTAGATAAAGCAATAATGGTATCTTGATTATTCATGTTGGGTATTAAAGCTGCAAAAATAAGGCTAATCTGTGGGTATATCGTGTAAGGGAAGTAATTTTTTTAAGCATTGGTTAATCGGTTAATTGTAGAAATCGGTTAATTGAAGCTAAACGCCAAACGCTCAACGCCAAATAAACTAATAGTCCTTCGACTACGCTACCATTGACGTTATTCTATAAACAACTATTAATCAATATTTTAGCCGCCGTCGAATTTCCATCCAGCTAGGCCATAGCACGGTATCTCCGTTCTACTTAAATCCGGCCTAACAAATTTTTCGGGCTCCACCGACCCAGCCTACCCACTAGCTTTGAAAGAAAAATTTTCAGCCGGTGTTTTTTGTTTTTTCATACACCTTTATGTTTTTCAAAGGCATTCAAGCTAGCTGCGCTGGTCTTTTTGACAGCAAAAAGAAAGAGCCGCATCGGCGGCGGCGAGCCGAGGCAAGGATGAGCCTCTGGGCAAAAAAAAGATATGCGTCATTCATATTGATTTTTATACAATAAATTATCCCTCAGGGTGACTTATCGAAGGAAATAGATTAGTTTAATCCTAACTACAAGCACCTAACTCCGAACTGGTTAATCTGTTAATAACTCCAGACTGCCGACCCCGGACTATAAACTCGTTCCGCTTTTCAATATTAAAGCTTATCTTAAAACATTTTCACTCCGATTGTGTTTAAACCTCAAATCAGAATAAGCTTTTATGACGAACAATTTACCCCTGACCGTTAAACGATCGATAGAATTATTGGGTCTGATGGCCATTGTTGCCGTTATGGTAATCGGAAGAGATATTATTATGCCGATGTTGATGGCTTTTTTTATCAGCATTATGTTGCTACCGGTGTATCGCTTTTTAAAAAGAAAAAAAATACCCGAATCGTTAGCCATTATCTTATCCATTTTATTAGTGGCACTGTTTGTAGCTTTGATTATTTGGTTTTTTTCGAACCAGATTGGCATTTTGGTTAAAGATTTTCCACAGATAAAAGCGAACGTAACACAGCATATCAATTCATTAAGCGATTGGATCAGTCGCATTACCCATTACGACGATAAAGAGCAAAAAGCCTTCATACAAACTAAAAGCGACGATCTGATGAACATGGGGACCTCACTTGCAGGTGGTGCTGCCGTTACCTTAAGTGGCGTTTTTGTATTTATCGGTTTGTTACCCATTTATATTTACCTGATGCTTTTTTATAAAGACATTTTATTGCGCTTTATCTTCATGTGGTTTAAAACAGAAGATCATCCAAAAGTGAAAGAAGCGATTTATGAAACCGAGTCGATCATTAAAAGCTACTTAATCGGACTGTTAATTCAGATCACCTACATGACTATTTTATTGGGCGGAATATTGATGTTAATCGGTATAAAACATGCCTTATTAATCGGGGTAATCTTTGCCATCTTAAACCTGATCCCTTATGTGGGGGCCTTAATTGGTAACTTGATAGGGGTGCTGCTTACGCTCACTTCATCTCAAGAATTATGGCCGGTAATTACCGTTTTAGGCGTAATAGCATTCGTTCAATTTTTAGATAACAACATACTCATGCCGCGCATAGTAGGCTCTAAAGTGAAAATTAATGCCTTATTTGCCATCCTCGGGGTATTTATCGGTGGCAGTATAGCCGGGGTTTCGGGAATGTTCCTCGCACTGCCTATTGTGGCTGTACTCAAAATTGTCTTCGATCGCACAGAATCATTCAAACAATGGGGGGTATTACTAGGAGATGAACGCCCGGCTAAAAGTCCGATGACTTTTCCCAACTTTAGGAAGAAAAAGCCAGTGGCTACTAAAACGGGGATAGAAAAGGGCTAGGCTGATAAGGATGGAGGATGGGAAATGTATAATGGAGAATGTAATTGGTTCTGCGGCAATCAGCGTAATCTACGGGAAGCCAATTAGTATAGTTTTCCCGCAGATTTAAGAAGATAAGCGCAGATGAGATCTATCTCTCTTCCTCGTAAAAAAATGTAAGCTAATCTTAACCTCCAAATTTACGTACTCTATAAATGAGTGATAACATGAAATACCTTCCTAATCGGTTAACTTGCTTATCTACAATTACGTTATCGAATACATCTCTTGATATCCCTGAGTTTTGATCAAAAAGATCGAATCCTTCTACACGGATAGCAGCCATATCATTCTTCATAAACTTATATTCCATTGATAAACGAAGCAATGTTGGATTACGCACCGCACCATTATCAAAACCTGAGTTAATCTGTTTCGTGAAATCGTAGCCCAGGGTAAGGTCTTTAAAGAAATAATTACGGCCTTCTATCCCACACTCAAAACGGTTAGATTGGCGGTCAGTAAACGTCTCATTCGAATATTTGGTCAGGTTTTGCGAATAAGAGGTTTCTACCTCAAAATTAACAATATCTTTCAGGTCTACCCTAAATTCGAGTTCCTGGCGCCAGGCCATATTACGTGCTTCTATTCGGCTATTATCGGTAAAAGTAATGTTGTTGTTCAACTGTCCCGAACCAGAATAGCCAATGGTAAACTTCCGCTCTGGCGAGAGCGGTTTACTGATGTCGTAATCGCCCTGCAGGGTGTAGTATCCGTCTGTGTTAATGTAACTGGTAAGCTGGTTAACAGTGCCTGGTACACGCTCCTTAGTGGTTACAATCCTATCGTTAGTGCGTTCGTACTTGAAATTGGCTATGATCACTTTTCCGGCGCTCCAATCGGCTTGTTTGTAATGGGCATTGATACTGTGGATAAATTCGGGTTTTAAATTCGGGTTACCCGTAACCACATTCTGCAGGTTCGAATTGTCGGATATAGGTTGCAACTGTAAGAATCCAGGTTGGTTATTTCTGCCCCAATAATTTACATCCAGCGATTGCTGGTTAGAAAATTTATACGAGAACCGACCAGATGGAATGAGGTTAAAAGTACGGTTAACGGTTTCAATATTATTACTTAAATTCTGTCCCTGGAGTAAGGCCGGCTGTGCATTTATGCCCAGTGTATAGTTCAGCTTTTCGCCGATATAACGGTAATTCAGTCCCACTTTATTGGTGATAAACTGATAATCGTAAATATTGCTAAGGTTTGGATTAAATACCTGATTACCATTAGCCACATCATAAGCATCTCTCGAATTATTTGTTGACGATCGGTTCCAGCTGTAGTTTACTTCTAAAAAGGTTTTTTTCCAAAGAGGCTCCATGTACGATGCACCTACATTAAGGCCTAAATTTCGGCTATTCTGGTTGTTCAGCTGGTTTTGTAGCACCGAATCGGCTACGTTAGCATGAATGTTGATGTATTTGTTGTACACATCGCCAAAATTTTCGCCATTGGT
Organism: Pedobacter sp. Bi27; assembly: GCF_918698255.1. Classification (NCBI taxonomy): domain Bacteria; kingdom Pseudomonadati; phylum Bacteroidota; class Sphingobacteriia; order Sphingobacteriales; family Sphingobacteriaceae; genus Pedobacter; species Pedobacter sp. Bi27. The sequence goes on along the minus strand of NZ_CAKKMW010000004.1, from coordinate 747,920 downwards.
GTAATTAATGTTACCCCAGGAAGTCAGGTTCCGGCCTTTCTTCGAAAATTTATGGTTGAAAAATATATTGGTTCGGGCATTCAGGTTATTCGAATTACTGAAATTATTGCTTTCTCTTCGGGTAAACAAGGTATCCTGGGTAATAAGCGAGCTACCTGTGTTATTGCCACTATTGGTATTATAAGAAAAGTTTGGAGAAATTTTAAGATAATTCATGGTATCTATTTTATACTCTAAATTACCACCAAACCAATGGCTATAGTTATCGCTCTTACTCTTGTTGCGGGCATCTTCAAGTCTGCTCAGCGGATTTTGCCCTGCATCTTGTAAAACACTCTGGGTATAGGTAGAACTAATGGTGTTGTTTTTATTGTTGTTAAAATTATATCCGGCATCTGCCGAGAGTTTGGTGTTAAACTCATTTTTATAGTTAAGTCCGGCAACATTTCTGGTTGTAATGCCATCGCCGCCACCACCACGCATATTGGCATTGGCCGAAGTGCCATCGAATGAGATCTGCTGTTCACCCTTCATGCTATTTCCCCGTATATTGGTATTATAACGATCGGCGTTGCCCAAACCTGCAGAGGCCCTGGCAAAATAACCTTTCTTTTTATCTTCTTCAATGGTCAGGTTCAGCACCTTTTCCGGCTCGCCCGTTTTAATGCCTGTAAGTTTGGCCTGATCGCCATAATCGTCGATAAACTGAAGGTTTTTGATAATATCGGCAGGAAGATTTTTAATGGCTGTGGCTACATCAGTTCCGAAGAAATCTTTGCCGTTAACTCGTATTTTGGTTACAGGCGAACCCTGACTGGTTACATTCCCATCCTTATCTACCTTAATACCGGGCAGTTTTTTCAGCACTTCGTCAACAGCATCTCCATCTCTAACCGGAAAGGCTTTGGCACTAAAACTCACGGTATCTTCGGTTACTTTAACAGGAGGAACACCCGAGATCACTACGCCCTCAAGTGTGTTCGATGATGGTTTAAGCCTGATATCGGTGATGTTTAAAATACTACCCTTTTCGATCTGATACTGTTTAATAAATGTATCGAAGCCGATAAAAGCTGCTGATAAGGTAAACTGTTTAGATTTAATTTTGTCCAACGCAAATGTACCATCATTATTGGCAGAGGTGCCTATACTGTCGGCACCGAATTTAATCCTGACTACCGCACCGGGTAGTGGTAAGCCTGCAGTATCTAACACTATACCCTTTACGGCATAATTTTGTGCGTTAGTGTTTGTGAAAATACCTGCAAAGAGCAGGAGTAGCAAAATCGATTTAGTAAAAGCCCTCATGAATTTATTTGTGTGTGGCATAAAAGTACGGAGCAGCGCGTTAACCCTGTTCAGCGTAATCAACATGTTACTGATTTTGGCTATTTTAGCTATTGAGGTGATGGCTTTTTGCTGCCTTTCCCTTGGGTATCAGGCCGAATAGCAGACGTAAGTTGGTAAGAGCTGGTATTTAAGATTGAACTACCAACTCATCAGGTATTTTATTTTGTATGCGCTTTGAGTACTACATTCCGGGCAAGGGTTTTAAACCTTACAGTATTATCTTGTTCTACAGTAATGGTTATGTGGCCCGTTTTACTGGTATTTATGTCGCTTACCCTACCAGATTTACCGGTATGCGTTCCTTTAACCACAGCGCAGTAGTCGCCATCTTTTAAATTTGTTGTTTCCATTTTAGTTTTTACAGACCTGAGTTTGTTTCTGAACCCCGTAATTTTATTTCAGCATTTAATTGACTTAATTTAATTGCAACGGGTAACCAAGCGAGCATACAGCCTGGAATAACGGAAAGGAGCACAAAGTTTTGTTTTTTAACAATCAGATATAAAAGTGCACCAAACAGAAACAACATCAAAATAGCACTTCCAATTAACAGGCCGCTCAATTGTTTTTTCTGTTTGTTTAATTCGGTTAGGCTAAGTTCGGATAGCTTGTTGTTTTTCATAGTGGATCAGTTAGACTGCTTAGTAAAATTATTAAATTTTTAATGTTTTTAAAACCCTGAAAGATTAAAGATGTAAAATGCTGGTTATCCAGTCTAATTTAAGCACAAATTCCATTATCTTGTAAACGTTCGGTTTAATAAATTCAAAACCATTATTTTTGGTTGAAAGCTGACGCTGTTTTAATGTTTATACCAAATATATCATGATCAAAAGATTAATATCTTTATTGTTGCTATTGATTTCTTTCGCGGGCTTTTCGCAGGAAACTACTAAAACCTATCTTTCCGGAACGGATAAAGACCATACCAAACAATGGGATTTTTATTGTACTGCCGGTCGTAAAAGCGGCATATGGACTAAAATACCTGTGCCATCTAACTGGGAATTACAGGGCTTTGGAACTTACAACTATGGGCACGATAAAGTTAAAGCCAGCGAACAGGGCATTTATCGTTATGAGTTTCCGGTAGGTAAAATCACGGGAAAAAAAGTTTTCCTGGTTTTTGAAGGCGCTATGACCGATACTAAGGTTAGTATTAACGGAAAGCTGGCCGGAGACCTGCACCAGGGCGGATTTTATCGGTTTAAATATGATATTACCACACTGTTAAAACCCGGCCAGAAGAACTTACTGGAAGTTACGGTTGATAAAGTATCGGCAAATGCGTCGATTAATAAAGCAGAAAGAACGAGCGATTTTTGGATTTTTGGTGGTATTTTCCGGCCGGTTTACCTCGAAACTGTACCAAACAAATTTATAGAAAGAGTTGCGGTTAATGCTAAGGCCGATGGAACCTTTCAGCTTGATGTTTATGGCCAAAATTTGGCTGCTGATGATATTCTTGAAGCCCAGGTGAAAAAACTAACTGGCGAAAATGTGGGAAAAGCATTTGCTGTAAAAGCGAATTTAGTGAATGGTATGCAGACCCTGAAGGCTACTTTCTCAAACCCTTTATTATGGAGTAGCGAATTCCCCAATTTATATCAGGTGGTGGTTCGGATCAAAAATAAACAGAAAATTATTCATCAGGTAAAACAAAAGTTCGGTTTTCGTACGCTTGAACTGCGCAATGGCGATGGTTTTTATGTTAATGGTTCGAAAATGATTTTAAAAGGTGTTAATCGCCATAGCTTTTGGCCAGAAAGCGGACGTACATTAAGTCGCGAGGTACATTTAATGGATGTGAGGTTAATGAAAGAAATGAATATGAATGCCGTTCGCATGTCGCATTATCCACCCGATGCAGAGTTTTTGGATATCTGCGACTCCTTAGGACTGTATGTGATTAATGAATTAACGGGCTGGCAGGCAAAATACGATAACACAGTTGGGCACAGGTTAGTAAAAGAACTTGTAATCAGGGATGTAAATCATCCATCTATTATTTTTTGGGCCAATGGCAACGAGGGGGGCTTTAATACTGATCTTGATAATGATTATGCTTTATACGATCCGCAGAAACGTACCGTAATTCACCCATGGGAGAAGTTTAACGGAACCGATACCAAACATTACCCAGATTATAATTATATGGTTAAGGCCACTACTTCAGGGCAGGAGGTTTTCTTTCCGACTGAATTTATGCATGCGCTTTATGATGGTGGTGCTGGTGCTGCTTTAGATGATTTCTGGAATCAAATGTTGATTCACCCGCATGGTGCCGGCGGTTTTATTTGGGCTTTGGTTGATGAAAACGTGATCCGTACAGATAAAAATGGTATTTATGATGGTGATGGAAACCATGCACCTGATGGAATTATTGGCCCACATCGCGAAAAGGAAGCCAGTTTTTACACCATAAAAGAGATATGGTCTCCGGTTTTTGTCGATCTGGCAAAAATTGACAGTGATTTTAACGGTAAAATTGCGATCGAGAACCGTTTCAATTTTACCAATCTTGATCAATGTACTTTTAAATGGAAATTGCTTAGTTTCCCATCGGCTAACGCTGCAGGAACAAAAGCTATTGTAAAAGCCAGTGGAGCAACGGTTTATAAGCTTAAACCCGGTGCAAAAGGTACGCTTGATCTGGCTTTGCCAAAATCGTGGGCACAAAGTGATGCTTTATATCTAACTGCTTATGGGGCTGATAAGAAGGAAATATTTACCTGGAGCTGGCCGATAAAAACTGCCCGCTTGATTGCAGAGAAGCAAGAAACTACACTGTCCAGTTCAGGAGTAAAAGCCGAAGAAACTAACCAATCGCTCCTGATTAAACAGGATGGTGTTAGCTACTATTTTGAAAAGGCAACAGGTTATCTGGAGAAAGTTGTTAAGGGGAATACCATTATTTCTTTGTCAAAAGGTCCGGTGTTGGCTGGTGTAAATACCGAATTGAAAAATTTTAGTCATAAAGCAGAAGGCGCAAAGTACATCGTTGAGTCTGATTATCAGGGTGCTGGTAATTTGCAGGCGAAGTGGACATTTGAAACCGGAAAGCTGGTAAAACTCGAATATCAATTTAACCAGCAGGGCGATGCTGATTTTATGGGTATTAGCTTTAATTATCCTGAGGATAAAATTACCGGAATGAAATACCTTGGCCGTGGCCCGTACCGGGTTTGGAAAAACAGGTTAAAAGGGCAGCAGTTCGGGGTTTGGCATAAGGATTACAATAATTCGATTACCGGCGAAACCTGGGGCTACCCTGAGTTTAAAGGCTATCATGCCGAAGTGAACTGGGTGACTGTAGAAAATAAGGAAGCCCCATTTACGGTTTATATACCCGATCAGGACACTTATCTGCAAATGTTAAGGCCTGCACGTGAAGCTGCGGCATTAAGCAACAACAATGTAGAGCCTGCCTTCCCGGAAGGGAGTATCGGTTTCTTAAAAGGGATAAGTGCCATCGGTACCAAGTTTCAGTCGGCTTTATTATTGGGACCTCAAAGCCAAAAAAACAAAACAGACGGAAAAACTTTTAAGGGGACGCTATTATTTGATTTTGGAAAATAAGCGTTTTGATCTCTGGGTTAAAACAGCACGGCAAATCCTATTTAATCCGTATTTTTAACGATATGAAGATTGTGTTTTTTTCTGCGAAGCCTTACGACCGTGAATTTTTTGAAAGCTGTAATAAACATTATGATTTTGAATTAGAATTTTGGGAAACTCATCTGGGGCCTCATATTGCTGACGCGATAAAAGTAGGTACTGATGCTGTTTGTGTATTTGTGAACGATAAACTAACGGCTGATGTTATAGCCATATTGGCGCAAAAAGGGGTGAATATTATTGCTTTGCGTTGTGCAGGCTTTAACAATGTGGATCTGAATGCGGCCAAACAATACGGGATCCGTGTTTGCCGCGTTCCGGCTTATTCGCCACAAGCTGTTGCAGAACATGCAGTAGCCATGTTGCTTACCCTAAACCGTAAAACCCATAAGGCCTACAACCGCGTACGCGAACAGAATTTTTCGCTTTCAGGTTTAATGGGTTTCAATCTTTTTGGCAAAACAGTAGGCGTAATCGGCACAGGGAAAATTGGCGCTGCTTTCTGTAAAATTATGCTTGGTTTTGGCTGTACTGTACTGGCTTCGGATCCTTTTGTGAATACAGCATTGCAAGATGCAGGAGTAAAATATTTGCCTTTTCATGAAGTAATAAAAGAAGCCGATATTATTTCGCTGCATTGCCCGCTTACACCAGAAAACCATTACCTGATTGGATCAAATAGCTTATTGACGATGAAAAAAGGTGTTATGCTAATCAATACAAGCAGAGGCGGGTTGATTAACACACGAGACGTGATTGAAGCGCTAAAAACAGGTCAACTTGCGGCGCTGGGAATTGATGTATACGAACAGGAAGAACAACTCTTTTTTAAAGATCTTTCAGCAAGTATTATTGGTGACGATGATATTCAGCGGCTAATTAGTTTTCCGAATGTTTTGCTTACCGGGCATCAGGCTTTTTTTACACAAGAGGCCTTAACAGAAATTGCGGAGTCTACCCTAAAAACAGTTAAAATATTGTTAGACGATAATGCTGGGGAGATAGTTTCAGATGCAATATTGGTGTAAGAAGGTAAAGGAATAAACGCAAGGAGTTTTTGAAAAGCTGATTTCTTCAAAATCTCCATGCACCCATTGTATTGCTATTTAGTAATAAGAGGTATTAAGGTTGCTGTTCTGCTTTTCAGCAGCCTCAATAGGGGCATAATTAGAAAGAATAAGTGCTTCCCCTTTTTTCACACATACATCATGCTCAAAATGTACAGATGGACTTCCATCAGCAGTTCTGATCGTCCAGCCATCATCATCTAGAAAAACGTCTTTTTTACCCATATTTATCATAGGTTCTATGGCCAGTACCAGGTTTTCTCTTAAGAGTAAACCATTGCCTTTACGACCATAATTTGGTACCTGTGGGTCTTCGTGCATATCTTTCCCTAAGCCATGGCCTACCAGATCTCTTACTACGCCATAGCCCTGCTTTTCGTTATGGCTTTGGATAGCTGCACCAATATCGCCAATGCGTTTGCCCACAACAGCTTCTTTAATTCCAAGAAAAAGTGATTCTTTAGTTGTTTTTACCAGGTTTAGTACTGCTGGCGATACTTCGCCGACGATAAAAGTATAAGCATGATCGCCGTGAAAACCGTTTTTTATGGTACCCACATCTACTGAGATAATATCGCCATCTTTCAGCTCATCTTTAGTCGGAAAGCCATGTACAACCACATCGTTTACCGAGGTAATAATATGGAAAGGAAAACCATTATAGTTGTAAAAGGAAGGTACGGCGCCATTATCAAGTATAAATTCGTTGGCTATTCTATCAATCTCGAGGGTTGTAATGCCTGGCTTTAATATTTTAGCTACTTCTGCAAGGGTATCGCTCACCAGTAGGGCACTGATCTGCATCAGTTCTACTTCTTCGTTGGTTTTATATAAAATCATTGCCGCAAATTTAGCAAAAGAAGCGGAAAGGAAAAAGTAGAAAGGCTAGTAGCTAAAAGGCTTGAATGTTTGCGTAACCGAATGACTGCATGTTAGAATGATTGATTGTTTTTTGCTAAATTAAGAGCACAACCGGTAATCGGATGTTGAAATTTTATTTCTGATTCTACTCAGGGTTTCTAAGCGCATACCAAGGTAGCTGGCCAGATAACGCTGCGGTATCCTGTTGATATCCAAATCGCTTTCCTGGAGTTTGCGGTACCTGCTTATTGCTTTTGGTATCCTGGCCAGGATTGATCTTTCTGATGCTGCATAATAATGAAGCGCCAATAGCTTTCTGCCGATTAGGTTGGCCTCTGGATAGTTTGCATACATCGAATCGATTAGGGTATAAGGAATGCAGATGAGCTGACATTCTTCCAGGGCCTGAAGATATTCTATCGAATGATCGGGTTGCTGATCGGGGTGACGTATGGCGCCAATTAATTCATTTCCACAGCTAAACCAGGTGCTGATATCTTTTTTGCCATCGCGTATGAAGCCACGAACGAGTCCGTGTACCAAAAAATAGAGCGAAGTATTACTGTCTATTGGTGAAAGGATGTGTTTGTTCTTTTTAACATGGATGAGCTTACAAGATTTTTCATGTTCGGCCTTAAAGGCTTCAGATAAAGAATAGAATTGCTCCATATAATCGAAAAGGGGGCGTAAAAACGATGTTGAATAAAGCATAGTTAAGGCTTGTTAGATTTCTGAGAAATGGATTAAAGCATACTCATTTGAAATACCATACTCATATGCTGATCAGAAACCAAAGGTATCTGGCATTTCAATATTAAGCGAAATAAAGCGTGGTTGTGGCCTCTAACGATACGATCGTTAGAGTAAAAAAAGAGGAAATAACAGGTTAACGGCTTAATTCCTGTGCAAAATAGGTGGTTGGCATTAAGCCCGTTTCTTTTTTAAATGCATTATAAAATGTAGCCAGACTTTTAAAGCCAGCTTCAGTAGCAATAGCTTCTATAGTTATTTTATCCGATTGGAGCGGATACTGTGTTAGGAAATGATTTACCCGGTAACTGTTTATCCAGTCGCGGAAATTTTTGCCAATATGTTTGTTAATTACGAAAGAGCAATGATGGATCGGAAGGTTAAGTTTTGCCGCCAGATCGATAATCTGAAAATCATGCACCAGGTAAAGTCGTTCTGCTTCCATTATTTCTTTCATGGCAAGGGCATAGTCAGACAGTTGCGCATCTAAAAGATTGATTTTTTTGACAGCTTTAAGTGCATGTTTTGGATCTTCTTCCAATAAAGGAGCTAATGAGGAATCAGTTTCAGTTTTCTTGGTTGCAGCTTTTTTAGTCCAATCAACAGCTACCAGCAAGTAGCCATAAAAAATATAAGGCTTGTGAAGTGCATATAATAAAATGACTAATAGGGCCAAACAATTGAGCACAATAAAAGAGGCATTAACATATGGGATGTGTAAGCTTCTTAATATAATGGGCACTAAACTAAACAACTGGAAAAAGGTCGCAATCCGGAGAAAAAAGATGATCCATTTTCTGCCTTCACCTTCAAGTAGCTGTTGTGGTTTGTTTTTTAAACGGAGTACTGCAATCCAGGTAAGGCACAAATAACCAAATACCAGTATTGGCCTAAATAAGTAATGGAAATATGGCGGAAACAGGCCACTTTTTGCTTTTAGTGAGAAGTAACCATTTTCAGCCAATTGGTTTCCTATCAAATCCCAATTGAGCGTTGTAGAGAAATGCCAGGGGATAACGTGGATAATAGCCAACAAAGCTGGTACAAAATGAAGCCATTCTATTTTTTGTAAACTTTTACGATCTTGAAGAAAGCCGGTGATATAAAGGTAAAAGCAGGCTGGGGCAGCATAATAAAGCGGGGTAAAAGTTTGATGAAAAAAGGCTAAAGCATTAGGTTGGCCCGATTTAAAGAGCAGCGAAGTTAAAATCTGCCCAAACCGGGCAAAAAATATAACCGAAAGTAGAACGTTAAGCAGCTTATTCCCTTTTTTTGCGAAAAAAAGATGCATAGCGAATAAAAGTAAGAATAGGCAACTGGTACTAATTATAAGGTTCAACGACTGCATATTTCCAACCAAGATAAAACATAATTGTTAAATTAAGTTACCTTCATTGTAAATTATGTTGTTGTAAATGTTTAATGTACAAAATACTAAGAATGAAGTATTTTGGCAAAAAACAGGCTAATATTGCCGCTGTTGCCATTGTTTCAATACTATTCCGCAATAATGATTTGGCATAAACGTTTGTTTAATTTATAAAAAACAATAGTTTTGCGGCCCGTTTATTGTGAGCGGAAAGGAATATATTTAATTAATGGATGTTTACCATCCCGATAAAAGAAAAATTATGGACAAATTTAAAAAAGTGCAAGATCTAATCTCTTCTGTTGAAGCAGACGCAACTAAATTTTATGATGGTGGTAATGCAGCAGCAGGTACGCGTGTACGTAAAGCAATGCAAGACCTAAAAGTTTTAGCCCAAGAAATTAGAGCTGAAGTAACTGATAAAAAAAATAGCGCTAAATAATTTGTTTTCGCTTTTAAAAAGAAAGCCCGCGTTTTACGTGGGCTTTCTTTTTATATGCTAGTCTAGGCCATTGCCTTTTATCTATCCTTAACCGTTATTTATTCCGTTTACTGGTAATAAGTTTATCGGTGAAGAAATCACGGAAATCATTGTAGTAAAGGTCGCCAACAGTAAAGCTGGTATGGTTAGAAAGTGTTACTCTTGTTCCCTCAACATGTAAAATATGATTGATGGAAATAATATACCCCCTATGCAGTTGGATGAAGCCCTTTTTAAGGTTCAGTTGTTCTTTAACATCTTTCAAACTTAAATAAGCAATAATTATCTTCTCTTTTGTATGTATTTTTATATAATTATGGAAACTTTCAAAAGCAATTATATCTGCATAGCGCACTAAAACCGCTTTGTGGTCTTCTGATTTATTTTTGACCAAGAAATAAGTTTCCTGCCCTATATTTTCTATTTCTTCCTCAAAAACACGGTTTACCGTTAAGGCAAATTTGGCATAGCCATAAGGTTTAAGTAAATATGCATCTGCTTCTGCTTCGAATGCTTCAAAGGCATATTCTTCATGAGAGGTGGTAAATATCAGTTTCCTGGTTTTGGAGCGGATAGCTTTAGAAAGTTCGATGCCCGAAATCTGTGGCATTTGAATGTCCATAAATATCACATCTACCTGGTCAATCTTTTTAAGCTCGTTCAAAGCCACCACCGGATCGGTGTAACTCGCCACAAGCTTCATATTCGGAGTATCTGCTATATATTTTTCAAGCCCCGAAATCGAATTTTGTTGGTCATCAATGGCTATACACTTAATCATTTGTTAATTTTCCTTTGTATACATAACGAAATTACACCTTTTCATACCGAAAATAGAACGCTTTATCCTGTTTCGTAGTAAATTTTCTTTCAGTTGGCTAATTTAAGGTAAAAAAATGCGTTATGATGTATACAGGAGTGATTAAATGGTATAATCCGATACGAGGTTTCGGATTTGTTGCACCCGATAATGGAAAGGAAATGGTTTATGCAGATAACCAGAAATTGATAGGGATTTACCGTCGTTCTTTAGTTGTAGGAACCAAAGTCCGCTTTAATTTAGAACAAGGGCAGGTAGGATGCCAAGCTACTAATATTGTAGTTCTAAATATGGGTTTTGATTAACATTTGTACCGATCTGTAACGAAAACAGACCGATCTATATAACTTAATGCTTAAGATAAAGGCAAAATACGATCTTCGTTTACAATCAATGAAAATGTAGAAATTTTAATCTAGACGGCGTTTGTTTGGGAGCAATAAACATTAAAATTTTTTATTTAACATCTACCTATTAACTTTTCATATCTAGATTATCTCTCTTTCCTATCTAAATTAGCGCTCTTTTTTAGATAGGAATTATTTTTTTTCAGCTAACGTTTTTGCTTAAATTCGTCATACTCCTTAGGGTAAGGATATATTTAAAGCAATTGTTTATGAATTTCAAAACCTTGGTTCTTTTGTTGAGTACAGTTTCTACTGCACTTATTGGTGGTCTTTTTTATGCGTACTCCTGTTCGGTTATTCCGGGCCTTGCACGTCTTTCTGATGCTTCTTTTTTACAAGCAATGCAATCAATCAACCGGGCTATTTTAAATCCGTTGTTTTTTATTTCTTTTATGGGTACGCTAGTCATATTACCCATAAGTGTTTGGTTTTTTAGAGAGCAAGCTACTGTATTTTACCTGCTTTTGGCGGCAACATTATTATATTTTGGCGGTGTTTTTCTGGTTACCATAATTGGTAATGTACCGCTCAATAACCTTTTGGATGGAGCAGACCTAAGTAGACTTGGTGCTACAGACCTCACTGCATTGCGAGAAAAATTTGAGCCCAGCTGGAATTTATTCCATCGGATCAGAACCATCGCCTCATTTATCTGCATTGTACTGGTAGCGTATGCAGCAATATTAAGTCGTAATGTTTAAGGGTCTGTGTATCAATTTTTATAGCTTTAGAAACAGATGTAAAATCTGTGCGCATCTTTAGTTAAACGCTTCTGTTAGAATCTCATCAATCGAAACGATATAATCATCACATCCTGTTTATTTTGGTCTTTTTATAGTGACAAAGGCTTTAGAAATTGTGCTGTTTCTCTTTTTATGGCATAAACGTACACCGATTTATATAAAAATTTACAAATATCAAGAGATAAGTAAGATAAGACTCGATACAAGCCAATGAAACCGATTGTATTTATATTATCTTTGTGTTATCTCTATGCGTGTTTACGGTTCATATTCTGATAGCGAATTGGCAGTCTTGTTAACTCAAGGTGATGAATTGGCCTTTACCGAAATTTACAACCGCTTTTATGGCCTGCTTTTTATCCATGCCAATAAACGCTTAAATGACGATGAAGAAGCAAAGGATGTATTACACCAGTTGTTCGAATCGCTTTGGGTTAAACGTTTACAGGTAGCTCCTGATGGTAATTTATCAGCATATCTATATACAGCAGTGCGTAACCGTGTACTGGATGTGTTTGCGCATCAAAAAGTAGAAAGCAAATACGTTGATTCTTTACAGGATTATATAGATCAGGATCATGTGTTAACTGACTATATGGTGCGCGAAAAGCAGATGGCGCTATTAATTGAGCAAGAAATTGATGCTTTGCCGCCAAAAATGCGCGAAATATTTATTTTAAGCCGTAAAGAGAATAAATCGCATAAAGAAATAGCGGTCGAATTAGGGCTTTCTGAGTTAACTGTTAAAACGCAGGTAAAAAAAGCACTGCGAATTCTTAAAACTCGGCTGGGGGTGGCAGTTTATGTTCTTTTCTTGTTAAAAACCTATAGTTAGCCACTATGGTTGTAATTTAAATTCAATTTTTTTCTTTTAAATGTGTGTTGAATGAAATTATTATAAAAAAAAATAATTTTTCGATACCCCCAAGGCTATAGCTTCGCCGTATATATAATAATCAACCAAACTAGATTTCTTTTTAATGGAGAAAAATGCAAAAAAGCTTTTAGATAAATACCGTGCAGGCCATTGTACGCCAGAAGAAATTGCTATTGTAGAAGCATGGTACCTTCAGTTGCCTTTCGAAAAAGAGGCTCCTGACCACTTGCTCATTGAAACCAGTAAAGAAGAAGTATGGAACCGGTTAAGGCCGGGAAGAAGATCTGTAAAATTGGTCACGGTTAAGCGCATAGCGATAGCTGCCAGTATTATTTTATGCTTTAGCGCAGGACTCTATTTTATGGCCGGTCGCAATACTTTACCATTAACAGCTAAAACCGAATTAAGAGATATTCTTCCAGGTGGAAATAAAGCTATGTTAACACTAGCCGATGGAACGGTGGTAAATTTGGATGATGCTAAAAATGGTCAGATTGCGAGCCAAAATGGTATCGAAATCCGTAAGGCAAAAAACGGCCAGCTCGAATACATCATTAAAGAAATCCCAAATGCATCAGTTACAGGCTCCAATACGATTAGCACGCCCCGCGGCGGACAGTACCAGGTAAGCCTGCCCGATGGTACAAAAGTTTGGCTTAATGCAGCCACGATCTTAAAATACCCTTATGCCTTTGCTAAAAACGAAAGGGTAGTAGAACTTAATGGAGAAGCCTACTTTGAGGTTTCAAAAGACCATACCCGCCCTTTTAGGGTAAAAACAGAGGGACAGACGGTAGAAGTTTTGGGTACTCATTTTAATATTAATGCCTATAATGATGAAGCCGCTGTTAAAACCACGCTTTTAGAAGGTGCTGTAAAAGTGAGCAATGCCTCTGGTAGCGTAAACCTGCGCCCAGGAGAACAATCGAAACTAAATATAAACACGGCTAAATTAATTGTCGATCAGGAAATTGATATTGATAAAGAAATGGCCTGGAAGAATAATATTTTCTCTTTTGATAATGATGATCTCCAAAGCATTATGCGACAAATTTCGCGTTGGTATGATGTAGATGTCGTTTACGAGGGCAAAATTTCAACTGAAAAATATGTAGGCGAAATCCCAAGAAATAGCAACCTGGCAGAGGTATTTAAAATATTAGAACTTAATCACGTACATATTGATGCGAAAGGCAAGGTGCTTACCGTAACTAGAAATTAAACAAGAGTGGCTTTTCTTTAAACAGCCGAGAAATCAACCAACCAATTCACGAACTAACTAAACTTTATGATGAAAAAACTACCAGAAATTTAGCATCCTACCTTTAAAAAAAAACCGAAAGCGCGATAACGCTTCCGGTAGAAATTTGGACAAGCAGCTTGCTTCGAAACCCAGCTGCTATTTTTTAACCTCATTCATTACAAAGGTATGAAATTAACTACCCTTTACAACCCCGTGTGCGACATCCGGAGGGTAAAGATTAAATTTTTATTGGTCATGAAATTGACTACGATTTTACTATTGGTTGGTGCCTTACATGTTTCGGCAGCCACCTTTTCGCAAACTGTAACGCTCTCTCGAAGAAAAACTTCGCTTAAACAGGTTTTTAAGGAGATCAAAAAGCAAACAGGCTATTTTTTCTTTTATAAAGGTCAGTTGTTGCAAGATAAGCCCGAAATAACAATAGAATTAATGAAAGCTTCGTTAACTGATGCATTGAATGCCGCTTTAAAAGATCAGAACCTCAGTTTTAACATTGTTAATAAGACCGTCGTAATTAACGGTAAGGCAGATTTACCGGCGCCAACGGCAGTTGTTAACGCCAAAATTGAAGTAAAAGGTGTTGTTGCTGATAAAGCTACAGGAGAAACCATTCCGGGCGTTAATATTTCCATTAAAAATGGTGCAAGTGTAGGCATTACCAACGAAAAAGGCGAATTCAAAATAAATGTTGACGAAGGAAACATTTTGGTTTTTAGTTATGTGGGCTACGACTTGTTTGAAACCAAGGTTACAGGTACTAAAACGTTAAACGTTAAGCTTGTCTCTAAGATGACTCAAATGAACGATGTAGTGGTAACGGGTTATCAAACGATAAAAAAAGATAACTATACCGGTAACGCGATTACGATATCCGGAGATCAGCTGAGAAGGGTAAACCCACAGAGTTTGCTTCAAAGTATCGGAACATTCGATCCTTCATTTAAACTGATAGATAATAATCTTGCAGGCTCTAATCCAAACAGAATTCCTTCTATCAATGTTAGGGGAGCTTCTGCATTGCCAAGTGGCGATGGGCAGGTGCTGAGAAGGGATGATATTCAAGGCAGAGCGAACACGCCTGTTTTTATGCTTGACGGGTATGAAGTAAGCGTAGAGAAAGTATTTGATCTGGATGTTAATAGAATTGCATCGGTTACCTCATTAAAAGATGCGGCTGCAACGGCAATTTATGGTTCACGCGCGGCAAATGGTGTAATTGTGATTACGACTAAAACACCTTTAGAAGGAAAACTAAGAATAGAATACAACTACGAATTGAATCTTACCGCTGCGGATCTAACTGATTATCAGGTTTTAAATGCAGCTGAAAAACTAGATTATGAAGTTTTGGCAGGATTATATAATTCTTCGAAACAACAGGTATCTCAAGATCAGCTTGATGAAATCTATTACCATAAAAAAGCCAATGTTGTTGGTGGCGTTAACAGTTATTGGCTATCGCAACCCCTGCGTAATACCATAGGGCATAAGCATGCCGTAAATCTGGATGGTGGTTCACAAGCATTTCGGTACAATGTAAATCTTCGTTACCAAACCAGGCCAGGAGCAATGAAAGGGTCGGAAAGGGACCAATATTCAGGAGGAATGAGTTTCCAGTATAATGTGAAGAAAATTCAGTTCAGAAATGAATTATCCATAACACAAGTAGGCGCTACCGAATCTCCATATGGCGATTTTTCTAATTATGTAAGGATGAATCCTTATTACCCGTTGCAAGATGCCAATGGCATGACAATGAGGATTTCTGATGTATATGAAAAACAAGACCGATCGAGAGAATATGTTTTTAACCCGCTGTTCGATGCTGGCTTAAGCAGTTTCAATAAATCGAAATACACCGAAATTATTGATAACCTTTCTGCTGATGTAGAGGTTGCGAACAACCTTCGGTTAAGGGCGCAAATGAGTTTAACCAGCAAATCGAATTCTGATGACATATTCACCTCGCCACTGGCAAATAAATATTACCTGTACACAACAGATAAAATAGATGAAAAGGGCGAATATACGAACAGGGAAATGAAAGAAACCTATTGGGATAGTAATATCAGGTTAACCTGGCTAAAGCAGATAGGCGGTAGTTATTTTAACGCTTTAGTGGGTGTAAATGCCCGTACAGAGCTGCGCGATCAAAAAGAATTTACGGCTATTGGATTTGCTAATGATCGTTTTACCAGTATAGGCTTTGCCAAGGGTTATGCTGAAGATGGAAAACCGCAAAGCAGGCTCGAAAAAGCAAGGCTTTTTGGCTCTTTTTTTACGATGAACTACTCGTATAAAAACCGCTACCTTATGGATGGAACCGTTCGTATTGATGGTTCTTCTAAATTCGGAGTGAACAATAAACTGGCTCCTTTTTGGTCGTTCGGATTAGGATGGAATGTACATCAGGAGGAATTTCTGCAGGGTAATCCTGTAATTAGCCAGCTTAGAATAAAAGCCTCAACGGGTCTCACCGGTTCGGTTGAGTTCGATCCTTATTTATCAAAAACCATTTATAAATATAATACAGGAAACTGGTATTCATCTGGTATTGGTGCCGGAGTAAACAGTTATGGAAATGATAACCTTGGGTGGCAAAAAACGAGGATGACGGATATTGGTATCGATATCGGACTGTTTAAAGACCGTGTAATGATTACGCCGAGAATATATAAGAAGTTTACCAAAGATATTCTGGCCGATATTACATTGCCGCCGTCAACAGGATTTTTATCTTATAAAGAAAACCTTGGCGATATGGAGAACAAAGGCGCTGAGCTGGGGCTAACCATAGATGCAGTAAGAAGCAAAGACTGGTCGGTAAACCTGAATGCAAGTATGGTTTCCAACAAAAACAAAGTGGTGAGAATCTCTAACGCATTAAAAAAATACAATGATAGGGCAGACGAGCTGCAGTCTGTAAAACCAGGAGATGGTGGTTACAGGGGCATTCCCTTACTTAGGTTTAGCGAAGGACAACCTTTTAATGCCATTTATGGTGTACGTTCGTTAGGCATAGATCCGGAAAACGGGCGTGAATTATACCTCAAAAGAGATGGTACACTTACGTATGATTATGATAAGAGAGATTATGTTGTAATTGGCGATCCTAATCCTAAAGTGAGCGGCTACTTTGGTGGAACGGTTAACTACAAAAGATTTAGCTTGTATGTACAGTTTCAAACTTTTTTCGGTGGCGACAAATATAACCTGACACTGGTAGAGCGTGTTGAAAATGCTGATCCAAGATATAATGTTGATAAACGTGTATTCGAAGAAAAGTGGAAGCAGTCTGGCGACCTCTCATTTTATAAAAATATAGCAGATAATGGCGAGACGGATGTAAGCTCGAGATTTATACAGCCTGATAATCTGATCAACCTTCAATCAGTAAACCTTTCTTATGATATGAATAAAAAACTCGCATCTAAATTATCGATGTCGAGTCTCATGTTTCAGATAACGGCCAATGATGTAGTGCGCTGGTCATCAGTAAAAGAAGAAAGAGGCATTAATTATCCGTTTACCAGGAGTTTAACCTTTTCTGTCAGAGCAGCTTTTTAAGCTATTAATGAACAGATTTAAAATATAAAAACATGAAAATTAGATTGTTAATAGGCCTCATCTTCGTAACAGGGTTATTGAGTTCCTGCAAGAAATGGCTGGAAGTTGAGCCGGAATCAGAAATTGCTGCTCCAATTTTATTCAGTACAGAAAATGGCTTTATGGAAGCCATAAACGGCGTGTATAACCGCAGTACAGAATCAGATCTGTACGGCAAAGAACTTACATTTGGCACAACAGAGGTGCTGGCGCAAAATTTTTCGATGCGTGATGACGGACAGGATTATAGACAGACTTCATTGTACAATTATAAGCATGGCGAGTTTATCAAGCGTAAGGATAAAATATGGGCGGGGTTATACAATGCCATTGTAAACTGTAACCTGATCCTCGAAAACGTAGATGCAAAAAGGAACATTTTTAGCGGTGCCAATTATTCCATTGTCAAAGGCGAAGCACTTGCCTTAAGAGCATACTTGCATTTCGACCTCTTGCGTCTTTTTGCACCTTCTTATTTAAGAAACCCAACTGCAAAGGGAATTCCATATGCTAATAAATACACAAAGGAGATTACGCCTGTTGCTAACGTATCAGAAACCCTTGATTTGATCATCAAAGATTTAGAAGAGTCGAAACAATTATTGATTGCAGATCCGATTCGGAGTGCCAGTTATATCGTGAATTATCCCTTAGTTACCGATACACTGAAAAATACAGAAGAGAGAAATCCAAGTCTTTTCTTGCAGAACAGAAGGCATCGTTTAAATTATTATGCAGTATGTGGAACGCTTGCCCGGGTTTACCTTTATAAAAATGATAAGGTTAAGGCCTTGCTTAATGCTAAGGAGGTTATTGACTCGAAAAAATTCCCATGGACAGCAAAAAGTGATTTTGAGGCATTCGAAGATTCGAAAAAAGATCGTATTCTTTATAAGGAACTCGTTTTTGGATGGTACATTCCAGGTGCTGCAAAAGAAATAAAAGACAATTGGTTTCAAAGTGGTACCAGGGGTTTTTACTTGATTGAGGATGCCGCAGATTATATTTATGAGAAGGCAACAGCCGGAGCAAGTGATTCCCGTTATAAATACTGGTTATCCGCTACTTCCAGCCAATCGTCAAGGTCTTACGATATCGTTAAATACCGTAGAAACCCCTTAAGTGCTGAAACGGGCGCAAATTTACATTACCTCATGGCTCCTGCAATCAGGCTTAGTGAGATGTATTACATCGCTGCCGAGTGTTCATATGCAAGTAATCCCACAACAGCGGTCAATTACCTTACGCAGGTTCGTGAAGCGAGGCAAATAGGTGATCCTTTGACCATAAACAACGAAGAAGATTTATTAAAAGAACTGCTTAAAGATGCCCGTAAAGAATGGTTAGCCGAAGGCCAGTTATTCTATATGTATAAGCGGCTTAACAGAGGTATAGTAGGGCAAACCGGTGTAACCATTCCTGCTTCCGATAACATTTTCGTACTTCCTCTTCCTAACGATGAGATTGTTTATGGTGGCAGATAAAACAATTTGAAATTCTATTAATAGCAAATTATGAAAATATATATATTAATATTCGCAATTATCTGCCTTGTTTCATGCAAGAAAGCAGAAGAAATGCGTTTTGATCACAGTGCTAATGTCTATTTCGACATTTATAATGGAGATAAAGACAGTATAGTAAGAACCTTTGCCTATAATCCTACACTGGCCCAGGATACCGTATGGCTACCGGTACGTTTATCCGGAATCAGAACAGATGTAGAGCGAAAATTTAGTGCACGGGTAGATGCTGATTCTTCTACGGCCACTCCAGGAATTCATTACGAAGCTTTGAAAACTCAATATTCAATCCTTCCTAATAAAGGATTGGGATACATTCCTGTGGTGATTTATAATAAGGATAAGGAACTTGAAAACAGATCAGTTTCCATTTTGATCAAATTAACAGGTACACCAGATCTGGGCATTGAAAATCCTTATCTGATCAGGGCAAAAGTCGTATTCTCTTCCAAATTGGAAAAACCAAGCTGGTGGGATAGCTGGCCGCTTCCTCCTTATTCGAGAACCAAACACGAGTTGTTTATTCTGGTAACCGGGCAAACCTCCCTTACTACCGATGGACTGGACGCACCAAAAAACCTCTATTATATAGGTTTATTAACCACTATGCTAAATAATCCATTTAATTGGGTAACTAAAAATGAAGCAAAAGGTTATGTAATTGAAGAGGTAACTGCTGGTAATTCGAATAGTTATTATTTCTACAATAAAAAAAATCCGGCCAAGAAAACGTTGTTGAGAAAAAACACGCAAAATGGCAAATACTATTTTATAGATGAAAACGGCAATGAGGTTATTTAAATGTAAAAACATGGATATTAAAAAATTAATCTTGTTAATAATTGGTGTGGTTTCTCTTGCCGCATGTCATAAAGACCTTGGCAATTATGATATCGATATGCCTATTGAGCCTAAACTGGCCAACCTCGATTCTGTTTACACTGCAAGTGTAGGTGATAGTTTGATCATCAAACCAAAAATAGAAGGTGTGGATGCGGCCAATGTAGAACTTCAATGGAAAATCAGTGTGATGGAAGGGAATGACGTTCTTTATACCGGACCAGCTTTAAGAATCATATTTGGTTTGCAGGCTAAAAGATACGCTGCCCGTCTTACAGTGTTCAACAAAGCAAATGGAATGAAATATTTCCATAAGTTTTACATAGACGGGGGAACCGAATTTGCCAGCGGTACAACGGTATTGAGTATTGAAAATGGAATAACACAGTTTTCATTTGTAAAACCAGACGGCAGTGTAAAGGCCCGTTTATACAGGGCAATGCAGGGGAAAGATTTGCCTGCAAACCCTACAAATTTATTTCTGCTTAGGAACGCATTTACGGGCGGCACAATGTTGGGGTATTGGATTATTACCAAAAATGGCGGAATCAGGTTGGAGCCCAATACCATGCAGGAAGATCCAAAATACCCAAATACACTTAAGGATAACTTCTTTACACAACCGGATAATCTTGAGGTTGGTTCACTGATCTCGCATCCTCAAGGAGTAATGATGGGCGTTGTAAATGGTAAATTTTATGGTGGAACAACGAGCACATGGGATCAGGCAGCTACTTATGGAATGTTCGGCTTACCTGCTGATGGTGATTATGAATTGGCCCCGTCTTTTGTAATGAGCTTTACGCAATCGGCTACTTATTTTATTGGCTTCGACAAAAACAGAAAGCAATTTGTCAGGATCAATCTTTATGGAGCACCTGTTTATTTTGGTACTCAATACTCGGTTACCACAACAAACGCTTTCGATCCTTTAAATGTAGGTATGGATCTTATTCATTTGGAGCAACTTAACAACGCAGATTGTTTTGCCTATAGTAAGGGAACCGATGGAAAGATTTATGAATTAAAGTTCAATGTTCAGTTTAACGGGCCGTTTACCTTTACCCCTCAACATAAGCGTCTTTTTGTACGCCAGGAGTTAATTAACGAAAATACAAAATGGAGTGGTGCTAAAAATGGGGTAATCTATATTGCCAATGGCGGTAAAGTGTATCGGTATAATCCTGTAAATGAAGAGCTCAGAGAGCTGGCTACAACCTTTAGTGGTAAATCGATTACGATGCTAAAACTCAGCGAAGACGAAGAAACATTGATGGTGGGAACAGAAGAAACCGTTTCATTTCTAAATATAGCTACAGGAATGAATGGCGTACTCATTAAAAAGATCGAAGGAATTCCCGGCGCTCCGGTTGATATCGCAATCAGAAAATAACGCTGTTCCACGCTTGGGCTTAAATCTGAGCGTGGAACTTATTTTAAACATAAAGAAACATACAAATGAAAATCATAAAATTAGCAGTATTGGCCTTTTTGTTACCAGTTTTAAGCTGGGCACAAGCGCCGAATTTTAGTTTAACAGGTAAAATAGGCACATTGGGCGCACCAGCGAAAGCCTATATCGATTACATGGACAATGGTGTAAGCCACGAAGATTCAGTAGCGCTTGTTAACGGAAGTTTCAAGTTTGCCGGACATATTTCTGGCAATGCCTACGCCCGTATGGCACTCGATCATACTGGTGGCGGTAAAGGTAAGGCGGTGTATACCGGAGATGTGATTTACTTTTATTTTGGTAAGGAACAGGTAACGATTACTTCAAAGGATTCTTTAGAAAATGCAGTTTTTACCGGTTCGAAGGTTTATCAGGAATATGATGCCTATAACAAAGCTATTGGTGGTACCATTATGGCACTTACCAAAGCCGTTAATATAGATTTTAACCGTGGCACACCCGAGCAGCAAAAAGATACCGCTTACATGAAAGCAGTAGACCTGCGCTTCAGAAAAAACATCCAGAACAGAACCGACAAACAATTTCAATTTGCTAAAGAACACCCAACTTCATACTTCGCTTTGGTAGCACTTTCAGAAGCTGCCGGAAGTAAGGTTGATGTAGCCAAAGTTGAACCGCTTTTTAATGCCTTGAACAAAGCGTACCGTGAAACCGATATGGGAAAAGAACTCGCTCAGCGTATTGCCGCAAGTGGCATTACCGCTGTTGGAAATGTTGCGCCGCTTTTTACACAGAACAATGTGGTAGGCAAGCCAGTTTCGTTAGCCAGTTTAAAAGGAAAAGTAGTACTGGTTGAGTTTTGGGCAAGCTGGTGCGGTCCCTGCAGGGCCGAAAATCCGAACCTGGTAAAACAATATCAAACCTACAAAGATAAAGGCTTCGAAATTATTTCAGTTTCATTGGATAATGTAAAAGAACGCTGGTTAGAAGCGATAGAAAAAGATGGTTTAGACTGGATTCACGTTTCTGACCTGAAAGGGTGGAACAACGAAGTAGGCCGTTTATATGGCGTACGCGCAGTACCTGCAAGTTTTCTGGTAGATGCGCAGGGTAAAATTATCGGTAATGGCTTGCGTGGCGAACCTTTGAATAAAAAGCTTGCTGAAATATTCAATTAGTTATTGGCTGATAAAATATAGATGATGAAAAGAATGCTAACGGCATGCCTGATGCTGTTTTCGCTGCTCACTTTTGGAACTGCGAAATCTCGGGATAAAATTGCCTTAAAGGTTTTGTATGTCGGGTATAATCCCGATAAACCAATGCCGAAAAATGTAGTTTATTATTCGACAACCCCAGCTGTTGTCGAAAAAATATACAAAACCAGAATGGCAGATTTTAAAACCTTTTTGGAACAACGTTTTACCGAAGTTAAGGTAGTGGATGTTGCCGATTACAAGGTAGGGATGTCTGATGAGGTAGATGTAACCTTAATGGATGCCGGCCCGGTTAACATGCCCGCAAACTTTAGTCGCCCAATGGTTTTAATGCACGCCATGGCACCCAATGTGGGTTTGCCTTTAAGTTTAAAATTCGACTGGTACTGCCAGTGTCTGGATGATGAAGCCTTGAACATCAGAACCGATCATCCCATTTTTAATACCCCAAATGCTGTAAAATTAAGCATGGTGAAAAAACCGACGCCGGGCTCTTTTTTTAACGGACATCAAGGCGTTGGTACACCCAAAGAAATGAATAGGTGGCAGGTGGTAAAGCAAGGCTTTTCTTCCAAAGAACCTTATTTAATTGGCATGGTTTCGCATGGCGAAGGATTTAACGATTCTCCAGATGCTGAATCTATTTCAGGTGGTGTTTGCCTTAAAAATGCCGAGGCAGTGGCATTAGGTCGCCAGGGGAATTACTTTATGTGGGGTTTTGCAGGCTCTCCTGATTATATGACAGATGAGGCAAAAGATGTTTTTGTAAACACGATCTGTTACATCAAAAAATTCGATCGTCTTCCGGCTATTGTTAAAAAAGTGCAGATCGAAACCCGTAGTGGTATAGATGAACAAATCTATCGGTTAAGCAAAGATCTTTATAATCAGGCCATTGTATCAAGGCGTGAAGGGAACCTACGTATGCTGAAAATGCAACAGGAATTAAAAGATAAAAAAGCAAAGGGAGAAGATATTGGCCATGGCAACGAAATGTTTTTGAAAATGCCGGTAACCAATGATACCCAGTCTTTTGGGGATTATGTAAAGGGTTATGCCGGAGATAGTTTATTTGCCATATATGGTACTAATATCAGTCTCTACCACAAATACTACCGCCAAAATTATGAATATTTCTATCCTTCTGGCGTGTATACCCTTCAGTTAGACCGTGATGCACAAAAGCTAGGCATTTCTAACCGTAAAGTGGCGCTTTTAGATAAATGTGTAAGTTTATTGGAGGCCAACAAAGAGGTAGCGATGGCCCAGCGCTTGCTCGAACGTTACACTACTCAAAAATTCAACAAAGCAGCTGAATGGAGAAATTGGCTCAATCTAAACCGTAATAATTTATTTTATACCGAATCTGGCGGCTTTAAATTCATGGTCAATACCTATGGAAAAAGCTTTCCTAATGGTCAACAGCAAAGTTACCAGTTGCCAAAAGCGATTGTTAATGATGAGCCTACCGCGACCGATCCGGTTGCGGTTTCTGCAAGGTTTATTCCCGGTAATGGAAATAAAAAAGACAGTTTGCTTATCGAAGCCAAAATTTTAAAAGGCTGGCATATTTATGCTTATGTTTCTAAAGATAACCCATTTGTCGTTACCGAAACCAGGTTGGAACTTCCTGAAGGCGCTGTAGCTGATCAGGAATGGAAAACAACAGCAGCTATTCCATATCCGGGCAACGATGGCATGTTTATTTTTGAAGGAAAGGCAAACTTTAGGATAATGGTCGATTACAGCAAGGCAAAAGCAGGCACTAAAATTAAATGTGGCTTATACTATCAGGTGTGTGATGAAACCAAATGTTACCCACCGAAAGAAAAGATATTGGAGATACTCATTTAAGCTATCTATGCGCTCGGCATGGTCGGTAAAATGACCTTGCCTTTTTTTTAACCCTTTAACTTAAAATATGAAATCTTTTTTAAGGCTTTGTCTCTTGGCTTCTTTGTGCCTGTTTGCACGTATTTCTGTATCGGCGCAAACTGCTGTAAACAAAGCTGATTCCTTGCACAATAAGCTTTTATCAGAAATGATCGGTTTACCTGCTGCAAATTTTACCTTAAAAGATCTCGATGGAAATGCAGTATCGCTAAAGGATCTGAAAGGGAAAATAGTTGTACTCGATTTTTGGTCGACATGGTGTGTGCCCTGTAAAAAATCTTTTCCTGCGATGCAGCTTGCCGTTAATACCTATAAAAATGATCCTTCTGTAAAGTTCTTATTTATCCATACCTGGGAAACCACCAAAACACCAGTTGAAGATGTAAAAAAATACATCGCACAATCGGGCTTTAATTTTCAGGTGCTAATGGACCTGAAAGATGAAACTGGACATAATGCTGCGGTTGAAGATTATGGCGTAAGTGCCATCCCTGCCAAATTTATTATCGATAAAGCAGGCAACATTGTATTTAAACTAACCGGCTTCACCGGAACCGATGCCGCTGCGCTCCAGGAAATTTCTGAGCGGATTAACCTGGCAAAAAATCATAAGTAATAATGAATAATTCTATAAAGGCATTAACAGTAGCCTTAGTGATACTGTTTAACCTAAGTGCTATTGCACAGAAAAAGCAAGTTGTCAAATTTCAGAAAACCATTGCCGATGCAGTTAAAAAAGCATATCCTGCAAGTGTAAGGATGTGGGGTTTCGATGTACAGCAAAACCAAAGAACCAGTGCTCAGTTTAGTGGGGTTGTGGTTAGTGCCGATGGTTATATCCTAACCGCTGCACACACCATTTTGCCCGGTAAAAATTATAAGGTTTTTTTTCCTGATGGCCGCGAGTGCATCGCGCTGGCACTTGGTAAAATAGAAAATAAAGAAACGCCAGGCATTCCAGATGTGGGCATGATGAAAATTACCGATAAAGGTACCTATCCATTTGCTGAGATGGGTTATTCAGCAAGTTTGCTTAAAAACGAACCTTGTATCAGCATTTCTTATCCCGAAACCCTAAATCAAACACTGCCAACCTTAAGGTTAGGAAATATTGCAGAGGTGAAAAATGAATATGGTTTTATCCGCTCCACCTGCAAAATGGAACCAGGTGATTCTGGTGGCCCTTTATTTGATTATTATGGCCGCGTAATCGGCTTACACAGTGCTATTGATGTTTCGGAAGACATGAATTTCGAAATTCCTGTTGACCTTTACCGCCGCTATTGGACGGCTTTAAACAGCGAAAAACTTTATACCGTTTTCCCAGAAAAGAAGGATAGTGTGAAAACAGATCCCTTGTCTTTGCTATTACAGAAAGAAAGCAAACAGAAGGCTTTACACCCTGATTTTAATATGCCAACGCTTAAAAACAGCTGCTTTTCCATCAAAAGTATGATAAAAGGAAAAAACCAGGATATTTATGCCACTTTATTGAATGTTAACACAGCCAATGGAGCTAAAAAACAACTTCTATTGAGTAAAAACACGATGGTTGGCGAACAAGCAAAAGGTGATATTAATGGAGTTGCGGTGCCAATTAAGTTAATAGGAAAAGATCAGGAGAATGACCTGGTTTTATTTGAACTTGACCAACGGATAAGCGGTGGGATTGATTTAAATATTTCTGACAGCGACAGCGTTAGAATAGAGATGGGTAAACTTCTTTATAGCATTGATCCCGCTGGCAAAGTGATGCGCAGTGTTTTGGGCAGTAAGCTATTTAATTTGCCGAAAATTAATAGTCAGCCTTATTTAGGCGCAATGGTGGTTTATAATTCCAGTCCTGTTCAGTTTTCGTTAATCAAAGAAGGCAGTCCGGCAGAAAAAGCAGGCATAAAAGTTGGCGATGAGCTGATCAGTATGAATGGTAAACTGATAAAAAAAGCAAGTGAATTTGCCCCGGAAATAATGAAATATTGGGCAGACGATGAGGTTTCTTTTGAATGGGAAAATGCTTCAGGTAAGATGAGTAAAACATTAAAACTAGAGGGACGGGGTCAGTCGGTATTTAATCACCCAGCAGAGAAATTTGAAGGTGGAAAGTCGGAGCGAAGAGATGGTTTTAATGCTGTTTTTACACACGATGCAGCCGTTAAAGCCAATGCCTGCGGTTCTCCTGTTTTCGATTGGGAGGGTAATTTTTATGGGATTAACATCGCCAGGTTTAGCCGAACTACTACTGTTGTGGTACCGAAGAAAACGATAATAGATTTTGTTTTGAAGACTATTCAGTAGCATGGTTTTCGCCACGGAAACACAGAAGTCACGGAATTTCTATTGGTCGGTGTTTCACCGACCAATACTTAGGATTTATTACCAAATATATTTCGGTCGGTGAGACAGCTACCGATAAGGACTGCCTAACCGAAGAGCGTTGCGCCTGCTTTCTAAAAAACGGTACGTTATGCATAATTCTTTGGAGCGGTTTGCCTGTGCTAATATTAAAGTTTGTTCCCTTGCTTTGCTGTATCCTTACGCTGCGCTTCGGGGATGCCGCTACGCCCGGGGCTAAGCACTTTTTTTCTGCAAGGAAGCTGATGCATACGTAATTACCTGAATTTATCTAAACACCCCGGCCCTGTGATGAATTAACTTTGGTAAGCTCGCTTTCGGCTTTGTTTACTACACAGCCCCCGGTAAAATAAACCTTATTGTAGCGGCTATTCTTTTTGTTGCAAGACTATATCGTTTATGCAATTAATTCACAAAAAGATAGAAGCGGAAAGAAGGACTGCCTAAACCGAAGCGCGCTGCACCTGCTTTCCAAAAAACAATACGTTATGCATAATTATTCTTTCTAGTAGGTGGTGTCTCACCGACCACTACTTTAGGATTACTGCCATACAAGACCCTGAAATGAATTACCTTCGGTGAGCTCGCTTAAGGCTTGGTTTACTTCGTAGCTTTCCACTTCGGTACAGATCAGGGTGACGATTTCGTTAAGAAGGATCGATAAGACAAATTATTTCTTCAGTAAGGTATCAATCTCTGTATTAAATTCTTTCACAAATTCATCATAAAATTTACCGGTTGCGGGGCCATTAAAACCCGTATGGATCTGCGCTACATTGCCCTGTTTATCGATGATTATTGTGGTTGGAAACGATAAAAAAGAATCGAGTGCAGGCAACGATTCTGATACGACCTGCTTATCGGCAGTACCTGCAATAACCTGGTCGTAATCTATTCCAAAACGTTCGCGGAAACGTGTCATCACCTTTTTTGCATATTCGGGTTCGGTTGAGCGTTCGTAATGCAAAGCAATAATTTCTACACCACGTTTCTTGTTTTCTTTATACCAGGGCGCAATAAAAGTAGCTTCGTCAACACAATTTGGACACCAGCTTCCGGTTATGGTTAAAATCACCACCTTGTTTTTATATTTTTCATCCTTTAACGAAATCTTTTTCCCGTTTACATCAGGAAAGCTAAAATCAAGCGTTTTGTATCCTTTTTTCAGGTAAGTAAGTTTGTAAGGATCGGGCAGGGCAGCATCTTTATTTTTAGTTCCGGTAAAAGGCTGACTTCCCCTTGCGCCTAAAATTTCGCCAGTTAGGGAGCCATCTGGCTGAAAAGTTCCTTTGTAATAGGAAGGAGAGGAACCAATAAAGCTGGAAAGTTGAAATTCATTTCCTTCTACTACACCTTCCAGATAACGTGAATCGCCTGTTACACGGAGAAAAGTGCCAGTAAGTTTGTTACCAGTTTGCTTAAATAAACCTACTGTTTTCTCTTCCTTACCATTTGGCGATTTAAAAACTACATCATAACTGCCAGAATAGTCTGCCTTTGCAGGTTTATCTGTTGTTTTAAAACGGTAATTTTTTCGTTCAGCAACAATGGTTAAAGGTTTGCCGGCTTTATCCTGTTTCCTTAATGTGCCTGTTAATTGATCACCATCTATTGCAAATGCGAGTTCGTTATCAAATTGATCCAGTTTTACGAAAAGCGAATCAGCTGTTTGTTTTACAAGGCCACCTTCGAAACTTTCTTCAGCATTGCGGAAGTATAATTTCTGCTGACCGCTTTTTTCGCTGATTTCGAAGTTAAAGGGGATTTCTAATCCTTCCTTAACCTTAGCTATTCCACGCCAGATGCCGAGGGCAACAAAAACATTTTGTTTTTTCTCTTTAAGCTTTGCTGCTTGATTATTTGCTAATGCAATATGGTCCTGAGCATAGGTGAAAGTTATTGATATAGCCAATACGGCTGTTAAAATGGATTTTAGTTTCATTGGGATGTGTATTTGTCGACTAAACTAGTAGACAAATATATGGATGTAATTGGCAAAGAAAAAATTTTTCAACAAAAATCTATAAAAACTATAGGATAAATGGAATTAATTATACCTTTGCCCCAGTTATTTTAAAATACTTATCAAGAAAGGCGGAGGGAATGGCCCTGTGAAGCCTTAGCAACCATCTAAATTTTTAGAAATGGTGCTAATTCCATCCCAGATGAATCTGGGGTAGTTAAGTCAGTTGTTTGCGTTATCCTTATAAGAACTATATGGAGCACTTCTGATTTAAGGGGTGCTTTTTTTTTGCCCTGAATGCGTTCTTGAAATTAAATTATGCATTAAATAAAATCATTCAAATGAAAAAGACAGACGAGCTGAAATCTATTAATGTAAACCTTAACGCATGCTTCCGAATGCGTGGAGTCTGTTAAAATTGCTCCATTTTAACAGGCTTTTTTAGGCTAACCATTCCTTTTTCTCTTTAAAAACAAATACACTTTTAGCCGTGGTAAAATTGTTTTGCCCAAAATTATTATCCCTTTTAATTGATTATTAACTACACACTTATGTTTAAAATTTTAAAGTCAATAGCGTTTATCTTTCTGCTCTTTATTGTGCAAAAGCTTTCCGCTCAAAATGCCGCGGTTACCGGAACGGTAAAGTCGGCAGATGGTGAAACACTCCCTGGTGTTTCCATTTTAATAAAAGAAACCAAACAAGCCACCATTTCTGATGCAAAAGGAGCTTTTTCTATTCATGCACCAGATAAGGGTACATTGGTATTTTCTTATATCGGTTTTAAGAGCCAGGAAATACAGATCAATAAAAACGCCGGCCCCATTTCGATCATTCTTCAGTCAAGCGATAATGCGCTTGATGAGGTAGTGGTTACTGCATTGGGTATTTCGAGGCAGAAGAAATCGCTTGGTTATGCTGTTCAGGAATTAAAAGGACAGGATTTGGCCGAAGCTAAAGAGTCGAACCTGGTAAATGCACTGGCCGGAAAAATAGCAGGTGTAAGGGTAACCAATAGTCAGGGGAGCATGGGTTCCTCGCGTGTGGTCATCAGGGGGGAAACATCTATTGCCGGAAATAACCAGCCATTATTTGTGGTTGATGGGATTCCGGTAGATAATTCTCAGTTAAATTCGGCTGGGGCCAGAGATTATGCCAATACCATTTCAGACATTAATCCAGAAGATATAGAATCGATGAGTGTATTAAAAGGACCAAATGCCGCTGCATTATACGGTTCGAGGGCTGCGGCAGGTGTCATCCTCATTAAAACCAAAACAGGTAAATCGAAAAAAGGATTAGGCATTGCCATCAATTCAAACGCGGTTTTAGAAACCTTGCTTACGCTACCCGTGTATCAAAATGCTTTCGGTCAGGGATCGGAGGGCAAATTTAGTTATGTAGATGGTGCAGGTAAAGGCATTAACGATGGAGTAGATGAAAGCTGGGGTCCTAAATTGGATGGTAGGCTAATCCCACAATTTTATTCGAAGGGAGTAGCCGTTCCATTTGTGGCGCATCCTGATAATGTACGTGATTTCTTCCAAACCGGATATTCATTAAACAATGGGGTATCTATTGCAGATGCAGGCGAAAAGTACGACTTCCGTTTATCGTACAATAACCTGAAACAGGTAGGTATAGTACCAAACTCCGGACAGGGCAAAAATTCATTTGTATTGAATACTACAATAAAAGTAACACCCAAATTAAGTTTAACCGCAAATGCAAACTACAGCAAACTTAATTCTGATAATTTACCGGGAACGGGTGGTTCGAGATCTACCAGTACCATGTTGCAGTTTACCTGGTTCGGCCGTCAGGTTGATATCAACCAATTGAAAGATTATTTGGATGAAAATGGAAAAACGTTTAACTGGAACAATAGCTATTACAGCAATCCTTATTGGGTAGCTTACGAAAATACCGTATCGCAAAACCGTAGCCGCATTATTGGAAGTTTAGCCCTGAATTATAAGATTATTGATGGACTTGATTTCAATTTCAGATCAGGGACCGATTATTACAACGATAGACGTAAAGTTAGGATTGCATATGGCACCAATGGAACGCCTTTCGGCTCTTATACTGAGAGTGCCTTTACAGTAAGTGAAAATAATACAGATGCGACATTAAACTTTAACAAACAGTTGAATGACGATTTTAGTCTCGAATTGTTAGGTGGTGGGAACATCCGCAGGCAATATATCGAGCAGAACGATCAAAGTGCGCCTAAATTGGCCATTGCCGGACTGTATACCCTTAAAAACTCCCGCGATCCTTTAATTTCATCAAATAATTTATCGCGGTTAAAATCTTACAGTGTTTATGCCTCTGGACAGATTGGTTTCAGGAATTACCTTTTTGCCAACATCACGGCCCGTAACGATTGGTCATCTACCTTACCAGCGCAAAACAGATCGTATTTTTATCCATCATTTAACGGAAGTTTTGTAGCAACAGAAGCATTCGACATTAAAAGTGAAGCCCTTAATTATTTGAAAATACGTGGAGGTTGGTCTAAAGTAGGTAAAGATGCAGATCCTTATCGCTTGATCAATACTTATGCATTTAGTGCACCGTTTAGCGCAAACCCTCAGCTTACCACAAGTAATATCGACCTTAATCCTAACCTTAAACCAGAAACTACCACTTCAACAGAACTGGGCGTTGAGGCTGTTTTCTTTAACAAAAGGTTACGTTTCGATTTAAGTGCATATAACACCAATAGTTACAATCAGATTTTAGCTGCCGATGTAAGTCAAAGTACCGGATTTAGTTCAAAACTGCTTAATGCCGGAAAAATAAACAACAAAGGTATTGAAGCACAGTTGGGCATTACACCAATTAAAAAAACTTTTACCTGGGATATTGATTTCAATTTTGCTGCTAATAGAAGTAGGGTAATTGAACTTGATGCGGAGAAATTATTAACGAATTATATTGTGGCTACCAATTCGGCGCAGGTTATTGCTACCGTTGGACAACCTTATGGATCATTGTTCGGAACCGCTTTTTTAAGAGATGGCAATGGAAATATCATTGTAAACGCTACAGGTGCACCAACTACAAATCCAACAAAACAGGTATTGGGAAAATATACACCAGATTGGATTGGCGGCGTTTACAATACTTTCAATTATAAAGGCATCAGTTTAGGCGTTTTGGTTGATGCCAGTATTGGTGGCTCTATTTATAACGGAACTTATGCTACAGGAACTTATACCGGGGTTTTAGCCTCTACGCTTCCGGGAAGAGCAGCAGAATACGGCGGAATCTCATATTATTATCCGGATAATAAGAAGGAAAATGGTACGGTAAGGATAAACGGAACAGCCCCGGCGGGAGTTACGGTTTATGATGATGGGATTGTTTTTGATGGCGTAACTGCCGATGGTAAACGCAATGAAAGAGTATTGCCTGCGCAACAATATTATAAATCATTCAGAAATATCGATGAAGCAAATATTTTCGATGCTTCATATGTAAAACTCCGCGAGGTTAAATTAAGTTATAACCTGCCGTCAAAATGGCTTCGCCCATTAAGTTTACAAGGCGTTTCAGTATCACTTGTTGGCCGTAACCTATGGATTATCCACCGCAACACAGTAGATATCGATCCAGAAGTAGCTTTTAATACGGGTAACGGTCAGGGTTTAGAAAGTCTTTCTAATCCAAGCACACGCAGTTACGGTATAAACCTGAATGTTAAATTTTAAATCTTACCATCATGAAAAATAAAAAACTATATATACTGGCTATTCTGGCAATTGCATTTTCATCTTGTAATAAAGAACTTGATGAGGTAAACATTAATCCGAATGCTCCGGAAATTCCGCAACCCGATTATTTACTTACTGGTACCACTAAAACTACAGCTGATACGTATTGGGGGGTAACCAATAACATGAACTCGAGTCTGCTTTTTGCACAACACTGGGCTAAAGTTCAATATACCGAAGAAGATCGTTATATCTTTTCGAACAGTAGTTTTACTTCTTTATGGTCTACTGGTTATGCGCAAAGTATTGCTGGCTTTAATAAAATTATCGAATTAGGCGATGCACAGGGCAATCCAAATTATAAAGGTGTAGCCCTGGTACTGAGATCGTGGGTTTTTTTGTTACTTACCGATGCTTATGGGGATATACCGTACGCACAGGCTGGAAAAATCAAACAGTTTGTTACACCAGTTTACGATAAACAAAAGGATGTTTACTACGGTATTCTTAACGATTTAAAGACTGCACAGGCAGCTTTAGATCCAGCTTCAGGAAAAGTTATAGGTGGAGATGTGATTTATAGCGGCAATATTGCTTTATGGAAAAAGTTTGCCAATTCTTTACGCCTCCGTATCGCATTACGCATTGCAGATAAAGAGCCAGCTAAAGCTAAACAGGTAATTGATGAAATACTTGCAGAAGGTGGTACTTATATTAATAGCAAATCGGAGAATGCACAACTGTTCTACAGTGATTCACCTCAGCAAAATCCGGTAGCAGCCTCGTTCGAAACCAGGAATGATTACCGGATCAGCAAAACCATCGTGGATAAACTTTTTGCACTAAATGATCCTAGGTTGCCAGTTTATGCAAGCAAAACTGATAATGCTACACCTCAAACGTATGTAGGCATTCCGAATGGCTCAACAAATTCAGAAGCCAGTGCAATAGGTTTGGCAAATTCTTCCAGACCAGGAACTTATTTTTTAGCACCAAAAGCACCTGCTGTGATTTTTAGCTATGCCGAACTGCTTTTTGATAGGGCAGAAGCCGCTGCAAGAGGTTTTACTGCCGAAAATGCAGCTGATCTGTATAAACAGGCCATCAGGGCATCATTTGATCAATACAGTATTGGTGGAAGTGCTGTTGATGATTATATTAATCAGGCTTCAGTACAATATGATGCAGGTAATTATAAAAAATCAATCGGTGAACAAAAATGGATTGCTTTATTTGGTCAGGGTTTAGAAGCCTGGGCAGAGCAGAGAAGGTTAGATTATCCCCAATTAACTGCATCTGTTAATACCGTGTTGAATGGCAAAATTCCGGTACGTTTTATTTATCCAGGTTCTGAACAATCGTTAAACGGACAGAATTATAAAAATGCGGTGAGCAGCCAGGGTGCAGATTTATTAACCACCAAACTTTGGTTTGATGCATTTTAATCCGATAGTGGTATCAGATGTTACCATCTGACACTCTTAGTATTATCAACTGTTAGCACCTTAGTGCGGTATCATATGTTATTATCTTAAACTGCAAACAAAAGCGTCCCGATTTAAATCGGGACGCTTTTGTTTGTAATTTTAAAGAAAAAGGTATCTCGTGTATTGGAGTTCCTGCTTTCTTCCAGGTATTCATCTGGCTAAGTCTTCGGCGGCATTACTTGCCCTGTTTTTCAGATCTTCGGTATATCCTTTTGCTTTATCTACCCATCCTGGAGCCTTATCCAATAACTCATCAACTATCGATTGTCCGGTAATTGGATCTTTCTTCGTGATATATTTTACGCCGGCATAAACTGCAGCGCCAATAATTGCTGTTTTTAAAATTCCCATGTTCTTTCTTATTTTATTAATTAACATTCTGAGCTCGTTAAAAGTTTTAGACAATTTCCTATACCGGTTGTTACATATTGTTGTTTCATGGAGCATTTTTATTCTGCTCATTTAACATTTTTTTGTTGTTGTGCGACAGGATATTATCATCTATTTATGCACTGTAATTAACTGGATTTAATATTGCAGGATGTAAAATTTGGCATTACAATGAAAAAAGCATTTTGCTCGTTTTTAAGGTGCAAATGATTGCTTTTTAAGCAAGTAATTGCGTGGCCGGCTTGCCTCGCGATGAAGAATTTTCTTAAATACGATCGATCAACAGCTGGTATAGCGATAAAAAAATTAAATATTTTCACTATTAAATTTATATATTTCGAGCAAAATTACCTTAAACTAAATCGATTATAAACTAAATGGAGTTGCATGAATAAAGAAAAGCTGTTCATTGAAATCAAGAATTTGAGTATCATAAATTCTTTATCGAAACACGAACAACTTGTTCAGGGAATCATTAATGGCCTAAACCATAAACTGATTGCTAAGGGAGATATTCTGCCTTCAGTTAACGAAATGATGAGGGAAACAGGTTTTGCCAAAGAAACCATTGGCAAAGCATATAAAGAACTGATCAGCAGGGGGATTTTAGAATCGAAAAACAGAAGGGGTTATTTTGTAGCTACTGATGATACTGAACAACACCTTAAGGTTTGTTTATTAATTTATGCATTCGATACCTTTCAGGAAACTTTTTACCAGAACTTCCGCGACCATTTAGGTGAAAATATTCAGGTTGACGTATATTTCCACCACAATAATTTAAGTGTTTTCGAATCTATCATCAACAGCAATAAAGGCCAGTATGGTTTGTATGTTATTGCACCAATAGAAAGCAACGAAGCCAAAGAAATACTAGAACAGTTACCCAAAGAAAAACTCCTGATGGTAGACCGGTACGTAGCATTGAAAGGCGAGTATTCTTACATCGTTCAGGAATTTGAGAAAGCTTCTTATAATGCGTTTTTGCAACTGGCACCCCGGATAAAAGAATTTTCAGAGTTTGTTTTCTTTTTTAAACCATCGTCTGCAGAGCCCAATGAAGTTTTGGTTTCATTTAAGCGTTTCATAAAAGAGTTTAAGATTAATGGTGTAATTAAAAACAGTTATGAATCTGGCAGTATTGCACCCGATAAGGTTTATTTTACCATCCACAACCTCGAACTTTGGGAAATGTTAAAAGATGCCAAGGTAAAAGGCTTAAAGGTGGGTAAAGATTTAGGTATTCTTTCGCATAATGATGATAATGTGAAAGAGATCATATTTGACGGGATTACTACATTTTCTATCGATTTTGCGCATATGGGCCGCCTGGCCGCTGAATTTGTACTCAGTTTGAAACCCATTAAACACATTATGGAGAATAAACTGATGAGAAGGAATTCACTTTAGTGCAAACTTCATCACGACAGCTAATCTCTATTTCACACAGTTCATATTCTTACTCAAGCAATTTCTTGTTCAAAATCTTAGAAGCTATCTAAATTTACATCAAGAGCTATTTTTTTTGAAAACGAGCGTGCTGTAGTTCTTAGCCTTTGTAGCCCTGCCATCCACTTTAGCTCCGATAGAAAAAATCGGAGGCTGCCGCTGCTGTCAGGTTTATAATCGAAAGGTCTGCTCCCGGTATGTTGCCAAAAGCACCAAACTTTATACTAAATACGATCGCAGTGGTCCCCGACTTTACGTCGGGAGTAACGGAGAGCGGGGCTGAAAACCGCCAAAGGATAGAACCGTTCATTTCCAAAGATTAAGAATCAGCCTAAATTTACATTTGGCAGAAATCCTTTTTCCATGCTGTTGATATGCTGGTTTAATCCTTTTCATTATTCTTAAACGATTTATCTCTAGAAAGTTGGAATATTAGTTTTTTTGTTTATAATTGTATTCGAAAATAGTAGGATAGGATAGGATAGGATAAAATAACAATTTGATTGCGTTTCAGTGCTTAGTTTCATGTTAGAGATGCGAAACAATTAAATGAACTGTTGTAAAAGTTAATCCAGTCCAGATTACATTTTCGTTAACCAAATAACCAGACAATATGAGAAATTTTACAAATTACTTTACCGGGAAGCAATTTCCTTCTTTTATGATCGCTAAATGGCGACCATCAGATTTACAAAATCTTAAAGGGCATTAATACTGCTGTTTGTTCACATCTATCTTAAATAGTTTTAATTCACTCATTTAAAAGCTAATTAGCAAATGAAGCAATTATTTTTGTTTTGTGGGCACTTATCGGTGCCCAACAGGTTAAGAAATGCAATGGTATTGACCGGTTCGATTCTTGTGTTTTTCCTGATTTTTATGCCC
The DNA here is from genome assembly GCF_918698255.1 of Pedobacter sp. Bi27. Taxonomy (NCBI): domain Bacteria; kingdom Pseudomonadati; phylum Bacteroidota; class Sphingobacteriia; order Sphingobacteriales; family Sphingobacteriaceae; genus Pedobacter; species Pedobacter sp. Bi27. The sequence goes on along the minus strand of NZ_CAKKMW010000004.1, from coordinate 711,572 downwards.
GCCACAGGCTTTTCTCAAACGGGAAAGAAAACCATTACCGGTAAGGTTACCGATTCGGCAGGAATGGCCATTCCGGGCGTTGTTGTGGCCACTGTTACTGGTACTAAGGCCGGTACCCAAACGGATAACAATGGGAGGTTTATTCTCGATGTGAACATTGGTGTCGAACTCCGTTTCTCGTTTGTGGGTTACGTAGAAAAAAGAATAACAGTTACTGCAAACACGACCATACTTAACGTTAAACTTGCAGAAAATGCGGTACAGGCAGACGAGGTTGTGATTACAGCATTGGGGCAGAAACAACGAAAAGAAGCCATCGTTGGTGCGGTAACATCTGTACGGCCCGGTGATTTAAAAGTGCCTGCCAGTAACCTTACCACCGCATTTGCTGGTAGAATAGCAGGTGTTGTTGCATTTCAGCCGAGTGGACAACCCGGCCAGGACAATGCTAATTTCTTTATTCGGGGAGTAACTACCTTTGGTTATAGAAGAGACCCATTGATTTTGATAGATAATGTGGAAATGACCTCTTCTGATCTGGCGCGCCTCCAAGTGGATGATATTGAAAGTTTTTCAGTTTTAAAAGATGCAAGTGCAACGGCGTTATATGGTGCCAGAGGTGGAAACGGTGTAATCCTTGTTAAAACTAAAGAGGGGAAAGCCGGGAAAGCACAGATTAGCGTTCGCATGGAGGGCTCCACATCTTCACCGATTAGCCCGCTGCAAATTGCAGATCCGGTTACCTATATGAAGCTTTACAACGAAGCGCTGAGTACAAGAAATTCGCCGGGAGCACCATACACTCCGAACAAAATATTAAACACACAGGCTTCATTGGCTGGTGCCCCTGGTAGTAATCCTTACGTTTATCCTGCGGTAAACTGGATGGATATGTTATTTAAAAAAAATACATCAACACAAAGGGCTAACCTGAATATCTCCGGTGGTGGTGGAGTAGCCAGGTATTATGTAGCCGGATCTTTTTCGAATGATAATGGAATCTTGAAAACAGATATCAGAAACAACAATAACAATAACGTTCGTTTTAAAAACTATCAGTTACGATCGAATGTAAATATTGATCTAACCAATACTACCGAACTGATTGTACGTTTATCGGGTAACTTTAATGAATATGTAGGCCCTATGACGAATGACCCGTCGTTTGCAACAGATCTATATAATATAGCTACACACACAAGCCCGGTCGATTTTCCGGCCTATTACGAACCAGACAAAGCCAATGCACGTGTTCAGCACATTCTTTTTGGTAACAATACCGAAGCTACAGTGCTGCCCGATGGAAGCACACCGCCTACTTCTTCTACAGATGTAAAAAACATTAACCCATACGCTGCATTGTTAAGAGGAAACAGACGATTTTCAGAATCGAGGATGCTCGCACAACTTGAGCTTAACCAAAAACTGGATTTCCTTACAAAAGGCCTAAACTTTAAAGGAATCTTCAGTACCAACAGATACGCCAGATTCGAATCAGAGTTAGCCTATGCACCTTATTTTTATAATGTTCAGTCGTACGACAAGGCATCTAACCAATATACACTAAACTGGATCAATAACAAGCCTGATCAGGCCAGAGAATACCTAAACTACTACGCAGGGCAGAGTACGCTTAATACCTTTCTGTATCTACAGGGTGTACTCGATTATTCAGCAGATATTAATGAAAACCACAATGTAAGTGCTGCCTTGATCGGTACACAACAGCAATTGCTCAACGCAAACGCCACTACATTATTTAATTCTTTACCCTTCCGGAATCTCGGCCTTTCAGGACGTGCTACTTACGCGTATAAGAGTAAATATTTCTTAGAGTTCAACTTTGGTTACAATGGCTCGGAACGTTTCTCAGAAAACCATCGGTTTGGTTTCTTCCCAACTGTTGGTGCTTCGTGGATCGTATCTGGAGAAAAATTCTATGGAAATCTTTCCAATGTGATCAGCCGCATGAAAATCAGGGGTAGCTACGGTTTGGTTGGTAATGATGCGATCAGTGACAGACGATTTTTTTACTTATCAGACGTTAACCTGAACGGCGGAAATCCGGCTTCATTCGGAACTAACCTTGGTTACTCACATAACGGGGTTACGATCAACAATTATGAAAACAGGGATGTTACCTGGGAGGTATCGAGGCAGATCAATCTGGGATTGGAATTAACGCTCCTCAAAAACATAAGATTTACCACAGAGGTTTATAAAAACTTTAAGTCAGACATCCTTCAGGATAGAAAAGATATTCCGAGTACAACGGGATTGGAATCACAGATCTCCGCTAACATAGGAAAGGTAGAATCGCAGGGTATCGAATTCTCGCTTGACGGAAAACATAATTTCAGTAACGATTTATGGGTATCAGCTTTAGCCAATTTTACTTTGGCCAAAAACAAATATACACAATACGAGGAACCTGATTTCAGTGATAAGTACCGTCTGCACAATGGTGTTGCCCTGAACAGAAATTTTGGCTACATCGCAGAACGTTTATTTGTAGACGACAGTGAAGCCAGAAACTCCCCTAAACAGATATTCAGTACCAATGGCGTCGCACCAATGGGTGGCGATATCAAATATCGCGATTTAAACAATGATGGCGTAATTGACGGTAAAGATCAAACATGGTTCGGAAACCCTACCGTACCCACAATTGTATATGGATTTGGCATCTCAACCGGTTTCAAGAACTTCGATCTTAATATGTTTTTCCAGGGACAGGCAGGTGTATCTTTTGTAATTGATCCGGCAAGAACAAGTCCGTTTATTAAAAGCCCCGATGCATGGTTACCAGGTAATACCCAAGTGATCCAACAGTTCGCAGATGACCATTGGTCTGAAGATAATCAGAATCTGTATGCATTGTATCCAAGGCTTGGCATAAACGGTGCGGTGATTGAAAATAACCGCCAGAATAGTTCGTGGTGGTTACGTGATGGCAGTTTCCTCCGAATGAAATCATTGGAAGTAGGTTACACCTTACCCCGAACGCTGGCAAGTAAGATTAAACTCAGAAACCTGAGGGTTTATTTCAGCGGACTTAACCTGGTAACCTGGAGCCCATTTAAAATGTGGGATCCGGAAATAGGTGGCAATGGATTTTCTTACCCATTGCAGAAAGTTTACAACCTGGGCATAAATGTTAGTTTATAGTTTAAAACAAAGAATTAGGGTATGAAACCATTATATTCAAAAATTTTATATGCTGTTGTTATGGTATTGTCCATGGCATCATGCAAAAAGTACCTGAACGTTACCCCAGACAATGTAGGTACAATAGATTATGCGTTCAGAAACCGTAACGAGGCTGAAAATTATCTCTTCACCTGTTATAGTACATTACAGCGGTTGCAGGAGCCATGGATGGACGGGGGATTTTCTACTTCGGGTGAAATTGTTTTCCCGGGGCAGAATGAATTGAACGATACGCAGGGTATTAATGCCGTTGGCTTTAACATGATGAGGGGTACGCAGACCAGCAACAACCCTGGATTAAATTACTGGGATGGAAATGAGGGAGGGCAGGCAATGTTCAACGCCATCAGACGCTGTAATACGATGCTGGAAAATATCGACAAGCCGATAGATCTTGGCGATACAGAAAAAAAGAGATGGATTGCGGAGGTGAAATTCCTAAAAGCCTATTATCACTTTTACCTGTTCAGGATGTATGGACCTATTCCAATCACCAATGTTAACCTGCCGATTAACAGTTCGATAGAGGCTACAAGGGTGAAAAGAAAACCTGTAGATTCAGTAGTAAATTATATGGTTCAGTTATTAGATGAGGCTACGCCGGATTTGCCGACCCAAATCCAAAATCAGACACAGGAACTTGGCAGGGTGACTTCACTTGTTACACGCGCCGTTAAAGCTCAGATTTTGGTAACTGCTGCGAGCCCATTATTTAATGGCAACGCTGATTACGCCGGGCTTAGTAATAAAGATGGGCAACAGCTGTTTAACCCACAAAAAGATCAACGGAAATGGGACCGTGCTGCCCAGGCCTGCGATGAGGCATTAAAGGCATGTTTGGCAGCCGGACTGAAGTTACACACCTTTACTCCGACAGCAAATATGCCCGCTAATCTACCCCAGGAACTGATTAATGTACTTTCGTTTCAGACAGCAATTACCGATAAATGGGAGCAGAACACAGAATTGATATGGGGCATGGCTCCGGTTTTCGGATTTGGAAAACAGGAAAGATGTATCCCTCGTCTTAATGCTGCCGCTGCCCTGAATATAGGTAGCGCTCAGGGTTTCTTCGCTGTTCCCATTGCACAGCAGGAGTTGTTTTATACCAATAACGGGCTACCTATTGATGAGGATAAAACCTGGGATTACAGAGACCGCTACACTTTAAAAACTGCAGGAACCGAAGATCAATACTATGTGCATAATGGTTATGAAACTGTTAAAGCACATTTTAAACGTGAACCAAGATTTTACGCATCTATTGGATTTGATGGCGGTGTTTGGTATGGCAACGGTCAACTGGGCGATCCGGCAAATGCAAATTATGTACAGGCACGTGGTACTACGAGTTTTGCAGGTCCGAAAGATGGAAGTCACACCAACATTTCAGGCTATTGGCCAAAAAAACTGGTCAATTATCTAACCGTTTATAATGATCGTTTGTCTTACGAAGATTTTCATTTTCCATTAATGAGGCTTTCAGATCTTTACCTGCTTTATGCAGAGGCTTTGAATGAGCAGGGAAAAAACTATTCTGAAGTATTGCCTTATATAGACGAGGTAAGAAAAAGAGCAAAAATTCCGACAGTTGCAGAATCGTGGACGGCTCAGCTTTCTACAAGCCCTTTAAAATATAGCACGCAGGCAGGTCTTCGTCAAATCATTCATCAGGAAAGAAGGATTGAACTTGCTTTTGAATGTATGCCGGGATGGGATTTACGCCGATGGAAAGAACTACAGACGGTAATGGCCAAACCGATGCAGGGATGGAGCATTTTCGACGATCAGGCGGTGAACTACTATCGTCCGCGTAATCTTTTTGTTCCGGTGTTTAATACAAAAGATTATTTATGGCCTATTAAGTCTGATAATCTGGCGGTTAACCCCAATTTAGTTCAAAATCCATTTTGGTAATATTTAAAGAAGATTTGATCATGAATATAAAAAAATATAGTTTTCGTTGTTTGATCATGCTGATCATTATTGGCATAGTGGCATGCAAGAAAAATAATGGTTTTAACGCCGTTATTTCTGAAGATACAACTAAACCATTACCCGTAAGCAATATTAAGGTCGACAATTTTAACGGAGGTGCAAACATCACCTATAACCTTCCCAATTCACAGAATATTCTTTATGTGCTTGCCAAGTACAAGATAAATGACAATGTAGGCCGGGAGACAAAATCATCCTATTACCAGGATACGGTAGTGGTTGAAGGATTTGCAAAAGCAAAAGCATACCAGGTAACCCTTTACACCGTTTCGAGGGCAAACGTAATGTCTGATCCTGTTACCGTTACGGTTAATCCCTTAACTCCGGTTTATTCAGTTGTGCGTCCATCATTAGATCTTTCTGCTGATTTTGGTGGGGTGAATATTAAAGCGGAGAATCCACTAAAAAAACAGATCGGTATTGTGGTGTTGAGTTATAATAACAATACCAAATCCCTGGAAATCGAGGATCAGCGTTTTACTAAAGATCCAAAAATCGATTATTCGGTTACTGGTTTTTCATCAACAGAACGTCGGTTTGGGGTGTACGTTACTGACAGATGGGGCAATATTTCAGACACGCTTCAGAAAGCAATAATCCCGCTGGCCGAAGAAGCGGTTGACAAATCAAAATTCAGCGCATTAAACCTGAACACAGACAGCCCGATTGACTTTGGCTGGACGCTACCATATTTATGGGATGGGAAACAGGATGGAAATGGCTGGCATACGAGATACGGCGTTTCACTTCCATATTCTTGTAGTTTTAGTATTGGAAAAACCTATAAGTTAAGCCGTTTTGTGCTCTACGAAAGAACAGGAGACCAGTATACCTACAAATTTGCAAATCCTAAGCAATTTGCACTTTGGGGGACGAACTCATCTACGCCGACTGATGTTCAGCTTCCTGTAACAGCTGCTGAAGGTACGATTATCGGGAATTGGGTAAATCTTGGTAATTTCCGCTTTCCAGATCCGCCATCGGGTAATCTTCCTACCGCAATCAATTCATCAGATAACGATTTTGTTAGAAACGGCGTCAGCTTTAAAGTACCTATAGCAGCCCCGCCAGTGAAATATCTCCGGATAGCCGTACAAACGGTGTGGGGCAACGAAGCCGCAGCTCACCTGATGGAATTTACACCTTATGGCACCGCACAATAATAGTACTAATTGAATCTGATATCAAATTTTAAAAAAATGAAACTGTTACGATTTATTCACGCAAAGAGATCGATAAACCGTAACGGCTTCATCACCAGAAAAATAATTATATACGGATGAAAAATCTTATAATTTTAGTCGGCCTTTTTACATTGGCTATTACAATGGGCTGCAAAAAACAGCAAACAGATTTCAGGGACTTTTTTGATGGACATGAAATTATCTATACGGGTAGTCCTAAAGAAGTGCTTAGCAGGCCGGGAAATCTTCGTGCACAGTTAAAATGGAAATCAAGTTCCGACCCGAGTATTGTAAAGTACGTGATTTACTATAATAATAAAGTAGATTCTCAGGTAATAGCAATCAATAGCAAAACAGATAGTGTTTTTGCGACGATACCGAACCTTCAGGAATTTGTTTATTCTTTTACGATTTACTCTTATGATAAAAATGGGAACAGATCAATTCCAAAAGAAGTAAACAATGTAAAAGTATTCGGGCCAATTTACAAAAATGGCTTGCTGAACAGGGCTTACAATGCTGCTGAACCTTATGTTGTAAATGCTGACGGATCTGTTAAACTTAATTTTAATGCACCCGATACTATAAATACGGGTACGGTTATTAAATATACCAATGCCTCGGGAAACGCCTCAGAACTTACGCTTTTACCTAAAGACAATTCTATTGTTCTTCCCAGCTATAAAACGGGGACTGAAATACAGTACCTTTCTTCTTATATTCCGCAAAGAAATTCATTGGATATTTTTGACGCAGGCGCCTATTCTGTTTTTCCAAGGGTTTATAATTATGTACTTTGCGATCGCTCGCTTTTTAGCGAAGTGCGTTTGCCAGGCGATGCGCCAACTTACGAATCGGGTACCAGCATCAGTAAACTTTGGGATGGAAGCGTAGGGCCACAAGGTTATCCAAATATCTTTCATAGTGCGGGTAATAGCGGAATGCCTCATGTAATCACATTCGATTTAGGTAAGGTGTATACCAATTTATCGCGTATTGAAGAAACCGGAAGAGATTGTTGCAATAATCCGGATCGTTTTGAGGTTTGGGGAACAGCCGATTTAACCAATGCCACAACTACTTTATCAGCCAGTAATAATGGTTGGCCAGCTGAAGCAATAAGTAAGGGATGGACACTTTTAAAAGATGTAACCAGAAGCGATGATGGCAAAAATGCAATAACCGCAGAACTGGATAATGCAGGAAAACCGATTCGTTATATTCGCATCAGGATTAAACATGTAACCACTGGTGATGGGAACTATAGTAATATGAGCGAAATCAGGTTCTGGAATAAACAGTAATCTTTTTATATAATTCAATTCATTAATAATTGAATTTCGACATCTCGAATGAAGTATTCAAACAAAAGGGCCGTCATCTCGACTGGAGCGCAGCGGAATAGAGAGATCTATATAGATAGATTTCTCGACTTCGTTGCACTCCAGTCGAAATGACGATCCCGGTGACTGGATCCATTTTAACCACAGATGAAAAGGAGCACATAGATATAAAATCCGTGTTTATCTGTGTACATCTGTGGTTAAAACCTTTTTTAATTACGAGTATAACAACACACAAATGAAACTATGTATAAGAAGTATTTGATTATTTTTTCACTATTCTCGTTTTTCATAGGTGAATATACCGCTGCCCAGCAAAAGCCTTTAACGATGTGGTACGATAAACCTGCCAAAATTTGGGAGGAAACCCTTCCTTTAGGTAATGGTAAATTGGGCATGACACCAGATGGGGGCATTAACAGGGAGAATATAGTGCTGAATGATATCACTTTATGGAGTGGTGGGAAACAAGATGCCAATAATTACGAAGCGTATAAAAGTTTACCCAAAATTAGGCAGCTGATATTGGAAGGTAAAAACGATGAAGCACAGGAATTGGTTAACCGCGATTTTGTTTGCAAAGGGCAGGGATCGGGTGGAGCGAATTGGGGCAAATACCAAACATTGGGTAATTTGCAGCTCGATTATGAATTTTCTGGCGTTAAAGATGTAAAACCCGAAGTTTACAAAAGAACATTATCGCTGGATAAAGCGGTGGCCACAACCGAATTTACGCTCAATGGGGTAAAATACAAAAGAGAATATTTCTGCAGTTTTGATGATGATGTAAATATCATCCGCCTCACAGCCGATCAACCTAATAAACTCAATTGTAATATTTCGATCAGCAGATCAGAAAAAGCAACATTAGCTAGCGAAGGTAATGAACTGCTGATGTTTGGCCAGCTGGATAACGGTACTGATGGTAAGGGAATGAAATACCTGAGCCGCGTAAGTACAAAACTTAAAGATGGTACGCTAACAAACGAAGGGAACATTCTTAAAATAAAAAATGCAACTGAACTGATTATTTACGTTGCGGCAGAAACCGATTTTAAGCATGCGGATTTTGAATCCAGGGTAAAACAGGCTTTGCAAGCGGCTCAAAAGAAAGCTTATAGTTTAGAACTTGCAAATCATAGCGCAAATTTTGCTAAACTCTTTAACAGGTTGAAAATTAATTTAGGAGAAGGCGAAGCCGCTAAACTGCCAACAGACGTGAGGTTAGATCGTTTCTATAAAGATTACAAAAATGATGTTTCGCTTAGCGCCTTGTTTTTTCAGTTCGGTCGGTATTTAAGCATTAGCAGTACAAGGGTTGGACTTTTGCCACCAAATCTTCAGGGTTTATGGGCAAACCAGATCAACACGCCATGGAACGGCGATTATCATTTAGATGTAAACGTACAGATGAACCACTGGGCTATTGAGCCGGCCAACCTTTCAGAGTTAAATCTTCCACTGGCCGAATTGGTAAGAAATTTAACTGGGCCAGGTGCAAGAACAGCGAAAGCATATTACAATGCCGATGGATGGATTGCCCACGTAATTACGAACGTTTGGGGCTTTACCGAGCCTGGCGAAAGTGCCTCATGGGGTGCATCAAATGCAGGTTCGGGTTGGTTATGCAGCAATCTATGGGATCATTTTGCCTATAGCCGTGATTTAAAATACCTGAAAAGCATTTACCCGATCTTAAAAGGATCAGCTGCATTTTATCAAAGTGCTTTGGTTAAAGATCCAAAAACAGGTTGGCTGGTTACTTCGCCATCAGTATCGCCAGAGAATACTTTTTACCTGCCCAACGGAAAAACAGCAAGCATTTCAATGGGGCCAACTATCGATAATCAGATTGTGAGGGAGCTTTTTAATCATGTAATTACTGCAGCCAAACTGCTTAAAACTGACGCCGCCTTTAGTGCTTCGTTACAAGAAAAATTAAAATCTATTCCACCAGTGGGTTTAATCAGCAAAGATGGCCGGATACAGGAATGGTTGGAAGATTATAAAGAAACCGATCCGCAGCACCGGCACATCTCGCATTTATATGGGGTTTATCCTGCCGGATTAATTACGCCAACAGCTACTCCGGCATTGGCAGAGGCTGCAAAGAAAACACTAGAAGTAAGGGGGGATGATGGACCAAGTTGGTCAATTGCTTATAAACAGTTATTTTGGGCAAGATTGCAGGATGGTAACAGGGCTTTTAAACTGTTTAGAGAGATTTTAAAACCTACTTTGAGAACCGATATTAATTATGGAGCCGGCGGAGGCGTTTATCCAAATATGTTATCAGCCGGACCACCGTTTCAGATTGATGGGAATTTTGGTGCATCTGCAGCTATTGCCGAAATGCTGATCCAAAGTCATGATGGTTTTATCGAACTGCTCCCTGCTATTCCTGATGCCTGGAAAGCTTTTGGTGAAATTAAAGGATTAAAGGCAAGGGGTAATTTTACAGTTGATATGGATTGGAAAGATGGTAAAATTACAAATTACAGAATTGCCTCGGCCGTACCTCAAAAGGTAAAGCTAAAAATGAATGGAAAATTAACCGAAATAATGTCGAGCAAATTAAGTAAATAAATGGTTCTTAAATTTTTATCCAGGCATAAGCTATTCTTGATTTTACTGATCCTGTTATTTTCTGAACGGTCAGCGTCAGCGATTATAATCAATTATGGTCGGGCAGGAAAAATAGACTACAACCTTAAAACCGGCACTTTTCGGGTATCAGATGGAGCGGTGCAACTATTATTAAATGGTTTTTCGCAGGCAGCACATCAGAAAAAGATAATCAGTTCTAAAAATTACTCGCAGATTAGCTACACCAAAACAGTTATAATGGATGGTTTTGGAAAGGGTTTTAAACATGTTTTCTTGTTAAAGCAGCATGGTTTACCAACTATGCAACAGGTTTTTTATACCTATGCAGGTAAGAATTATTTTATGATCAGCCTTACTTTGCTAGGCACTGATCTATCCATCAACCATATGGTGCCTATAAATGGAAATTTAATCGATCAGGAAGCTTCACAAGTACCAACCAGTTTATTTGTTCCTTTTGATAACGATACCTTTATTTCTTACAATGCCGTTCCATTAAAGGCCAACACAAGTAATCCAAGCGCGGAGGTTACGGCTTTGTATCACGATCAGTCCAGAAAAGGTTTTGTAATTGGCTCGATAGAACATAGCAACTGGAAAACAGGCATCATTACGGGCATGAATGCTGATAAAAAAATAAATATACAGGCCATTTGTGGTTATACCGAAGAAAGCATTACCCGCGATAAAATTGAACATGGTTATTTAAAAGGAAATACCATCAGCTCGTCAAAAGTATTTTTTGGTGCTTTTGCCGATTGGCGTTCGGGTATGGAGACCTATGCACGAGCCAACCGGATAGCAGAGCCGCCTATTGTTTTCAAATGGAAAGCCAGAACTCCGGTGGGATGGAACAGTTGGGGTGTAATGCAAGAGAAAATAACACTCGAAAAAGCCAATCAGGTTGTCGATTTTTTTGCTGATAGCCTAAAAACCTTTAGAAGCGATGGTGTAGCGTATATCGATCTCGATTCTTATTGGGATAACCTGCTAAAAGGGGGCTTAACCGGCGACTACTCTAAACTAAAAGCCTTTGCTGATTATGCTAAATCGAAAGGATTAAAACCAGGCATTTACTGGGCACCCTTTGTAGATTGGGGATTCGCTGGTGGCGGTACCCGCAAGGCGGAAGGAAGCGATTGTACATTTGGCGAGATGTGGACCAAAATCGGTTCAGGCTACCATGATATAGATGGCGCAAGGGCGCTCGATCCAACGCATCCAGGTACGCAGCAACGTATTGCTACAGTGATTAAAAAGTTTAAAGAATGCGGTTTTGAAATGATTAAAATCGACTTTTTAGGTCACGCTGCAATAGAATCCAATCATTTTTACGATCCGAAGGTTACTACGGGGATGCAAGCATATAAAGCGGGCATGGAATTTTTATTAAAACAGTTGGATAATAAAATGTTGATTTACGCAGCCATATCGCCAAGTTTGGCATCTGGTCGTTATGTACATGTACGCCGCATTGCCTGCGATGCGTTTAAAACAATAAAAGATACCGAGTACACTTTAAATAGTTTAAGCAACGGCTGGTGGCAAACTTATCTTTACGACTATATTGATGCCGATCACGTGGTATTTTCCGATCAATCTGAACAGGAAAATACGGCCAGGTTTTTATCAGCGATTGTTACGGGATCCTGCATTACCGGCGATGATTTTTCCCGACAGGGCAAATGGAGCAATACAGCACAGCGTTTATTGAACAATACCGAAATCTTAAACGTATTAAAAGATGGAAAGGCATTTCTTCCGGTAGAAGGGAATAGGGGCAAATCGGCTTCGCAACTTTTTGTAAAACAGGTTGGAAATGTGAAATATCTCACGTTATTTAATTATAGCGATGAATCAAGATCTTTTATACTTGACTTTTCGAGAATCGGTTTAAAAATCGATGAAGTGTACCGCTGTCAGAATTTGATCACTCAAAAAACTGAAAACTTCAAAAATAACCAAGCTTTAAGTGTGGGCCCAAAAGATGCCATCATCTTCAAAATCATAATAAACAATAAATAAAATCAACTACCTATAAACATTACCCGATTAACATTGAAAACACAAATGAACAAGTCAGATCAAATTACCGGTTACATCAAGCGTGGGGCATTGGCCATTACCATTTCACTCTTTACCGTTGGCAATATTAACGCCCAAACCGTTATTCCTATTGAAACCGCGCATAATGCCATGGTATTACAGGCCGATGTAAAGAAAGATGTAAACACTATCTTTTTTGGAAAAAAACTGGCAAATAAGCAAGAATACGCCCAAGTTACTGCTCAATATAAACAAACTGAAGATTATACCGGTCAGCTAAATTCGGTGTATACACCTTCAGGATCGAGAAATCTTGTAGAACCAGCCATTAGCGTTACCCATGCCGATGGCAATAACTCACTCGATCTGAAATACGTTGATCATGCCGTAACGGCTATTGATGATAATGTGAGCCTACTTAAAATCAGGTTGAAAGACCCGGTTTACAATTTTGAAGTCACCATGTTTTATAAGTCTTTTTATAAACAAGATGTAATAGAACAATGGACAGAGATTAAACATAATGAGAAAGGTACAGTGGTATTACATAAATATGCATCGGCCAATCTGCACTTAAAATCACCACGTTTCTGGTTAAATCAGTATCATGGCGATTGGGCCAAAGAAATGCAGCCAGAGCAAAGTGAAATTACCCATGGTATTAAAACTTTGGATAGCAAACTGGGTACGAGGGCAAATTTGTTTCAACCTTCTGTTTTTATGATTTCGTTAGATAAACCTGCTGAAGAAAATGAAGGCAATGTTTTGTATGGTGCAATGGAATGGAGTGGTAATTTTAAGATCGATCTTGAACTGGATTACCAGGATAACCTCCGCATTATTGCCGGAATGAACAATTATGCTTCGCCCTATAGTTTAAAACCAGGTGAGGTTTTTACAACCCCTGCTTTTTTGTACACTTTTTCTGACCAGGGAAAAGGCGATGCCAGCAGAAAACTGCAAGATTGGGCGCGTAATTATAAAATATTAGATGGTAAAGGCAGTAGGTTAACCCTCTTGAATAACTGGGAGGCCACTTATTTCGATTTCAATGAGCAAAAATTGGCCGATTTATTAAAAGATACCAAAAAACTGGGTGTCGATTTCTTTTTACTTGATGATGGTTGGTTCGGGAACAAATATCCACGTAACGATGACCATGCCGGGCTTGGCGATTGGCAGGAGAACAAGAAGAAATTGCCAAACGGAATAGCATCTTTGGTAAAAGAGGCCGATAATGTAGGAACCAGATTCGGAATTTGGATAGAGCCCGAAATGGTTAACCCTAAAAGCGAACTTTATGAAAAACATCCAGATTGGGTGGTAAAACAGCCAAACAGACCTGAGTACTATTTCAGAAACCAATTAGAACTCGATCTGAGTAACCCAAAAGTACAGGATTTTGTTTTCGGTGTGGTAGATGGTCTGTTTACCAAAAATCCTAAACTGGCTTACATTAAATGGGATTGTAATGCTGTAATTTACAATGCATACTCCGCTCATTTAAAAAATCAATCTCATTTTTACATCGATTATGTAAGGGGATTGTATAGTGTATTGCAAAGAATCCGTGCAAAATATCCAACGGTGCCCATGATGTTATGCTCTGGTGGAGGTGGTAGGGTAGATTATGCTGCCTTACAGTATTTTACAGAGTTTTGGCCTAGTGATAATACCGACCCATTAGAGCGCATATTTATGCAATGGGAATACTCTTATTTTTATCCGGCCATCAGCAGTTCCAACCATGTAACCGATTGGGGAAAACAGCCAATAAAATTCCGTACCGATGTAGCCATGATGGGCAAATTGGGCTTTGATATTGTAGTGAGTAAATTACCTGAAAAAGAGCTTCAGTTCTGTCAGGAGGCGATTAAGAACTATAACGATGTAAAACAAACGATCTGGCAAGGTGAACAATACCGTTTGACTAATCCACGTACGGGTAGCGTAGCATCCATGTTGTATGTGAATGCGCAAAAAAACGAAGGTGTTATTTTCAATTACCTGGTAAACTTCCGTTATGGTGAAAATAGTAAGTATCCAATTAAATTGAACGGTTTAGATGCAACAAAGAAGTACCGCATTAAAGAAATCAACCTTTATCCAGGTACAAAATCATCGATAGATGCTACTAAAACTTATACAGGTGATTTCTTGATGAAAGTGGGCTTTAATCCTATTCTTAATACTACCAGAACCAGTGTGGTGCTTAAATTAGAAGAAGCAAAGTAATAGAATTCGTCATTTCGACCATAATATTCCAAAGGAACTCCTTTGGAGGAGAAATCTTTTAAAGGTTTCTCCACTTTTGTTTTTAACTCTTTTGTCTTATGCGATCGTAATGCTGTCTCAAATCATCGCAATCTATCTTGTTATTAAGATTCTGAAATAAATTCAGGATGACGAACCGAGGGTGATCGACTGAAGACTTTGGACTACAGACTAAGGACTCTTTACCAAACTAATCCTCTTCTTCATTACCATTCATAAACGCCCGCGGACTTTTTCCAAATTGTTTTTTAAACTCCCTGCTAAAATATTTTGGATCGTTAAAGCCAACCTGATAAGCCACTTCATAAATGGTAAACCTATTTTGTTTAAACAGCTCCATCGCTTTCTTTAAACGGATCGATTTAACGAAATCATTTACGGAGAGGTTAGTGAGTTTTCTGATTTTTTTATACAAAATAGGCCTGCTCATCCCAACCATTGAAGCGAGTTCAGATACCCCAAAATCTTCATCGGCGATATGTTCATCAATGTATTTTAAGAGTTTTAGCATAAAAGCTTCATCAATGGCATTTATGGTGAGTTCTTTCGGCTGTAAATGGATGTGTTTCAGGAATTTTTGACGCATTACCTGTCTCGACATCAGTAAATTACGAACGTTAAGTAAAAGCAATTCAGGACTAAAAGGTTTGGTAATGTAAGCATCGGCGCCTGTTTCTAAACCACTAACCTGGTGGATATGAGAAGAGCGGGCTGTAAGGATAATAACAGGGATGTGGCTGGTCCGTTCGTCTTGCTTAAGTTTGCGGCAAAGTTCTATACCATCCATTATCGGCATCATAATGTCGCAGATAATCAGATCGGGCAGTGTTTCAACAGCCGTTTCCCAACCCATTAATCCATTTTCACTTTCCGCTACCTGGTAATGTTTGCCAACCAGTGATGCAATTAGTAGCCTGATTTCGCTATTATCTTCCACCACCAATATGGTTTCGGTTGAAATATCAGTTTCTTTTTCGGATTTTAAAATTGTTACCTCTTGTTCTGCTTGTTGCGTGTAGATATCAGGAAAGCTTGAATAATCTTTTACGCCATCAAAAAGAGCCGTTTTAAAATGTGATTTTCCTTTCTTTAACCTTACGGTGAAATTTGTGAAACCACGTTCATTATTTTCAGCAGGTGTGCTTTCTACGGTAATATGCCCTTTATGTTCTTCTACAATTGCTTTAGAAAGTGCCAAACCTATTCCCGAACCGATTTGATTTGAATGTTGCTCATCTACCTGGAAATAATCGCTGAAAAGATTCTTTAAACTTTCTGCAGGTATGCCCAATCCATTATCTGAAATGCTAATCGCTACTTCATTCTCCATTTCCAAGAGAGAAACAGATATTTTGCCACCTTTATTGCAGAATTTAAAGGCATTAGATAACAGGTTGAACAATACTTTTTCGAGCTGCCGTTTATCAAAAAATAGACTGATGTTTTCCTGCTCGTGTACAAACTCGTACTGTATATCATTTGTTTGGGCGAGATGAGAGAAGGAGATGAAAATTTCGTTAATAAAATCGACAATATTATCTTCTGTAACATGCAGGGTAAGGTGCCCGGTTTCAGCTTTTCTAAAATCCATTAACTCGGTAATAAGCCGCATTAGCCTGTTGGCATTATTTTTTATAGGAATAATCTGACGATTTAACTCTGTATCGGTTTGATATTGCCTGGAAAGATTTTCTAAGGGGCCAAGAATTAAGGTAAGTGGTGTTCTGATTTCGTGGGCCACATAGGTGAAGAAATTCAGTTTCATTTTCTGAATGTCTTCCGTACGTTTAAGCAGGGCACGTACAAAAAGATAACGTACAATTAAAAACAGTAAGCCCGAAAAGAAAGCCAAATAAATAAGATAGGCCCACCAGGTAGCCCAAAAGGGTGGAAGCACCGTTATTTTAAGCGTTGCAACTTTACCACTGGGATTACCATCATTATTATTTCCTGTAACCATAAAGGTATAATTGCCGGCAGGAAGATCGGTAAAGGTAACACTCGGTACATCGGTTTTTACCCAATTTTTACTATGACCTTTGAGGATATAACGGTAAGTGTTTTTTTCTGGTTTAATGTAGTTTAGTAAAGCGAAACCAATGCTGAAATTGTTGTTGTCGTGTTTAAACGTAATTTGTTTGGTGCTTTTGATATCTTCTTTTAACAATCCATCTGGTGCATTTACCGCTACGGGTTGATCGAACAGTTTGAGTTCGGTAAAGGTGATTGGTGCAACATTCTTATTAATATCAATCTGGCTGGGATAAAAGGCTGTTAAACCATCATAACCGCCAAAAAATAATTCGCCTTTACTATCTTTAAAAAACGATCGGATATTAAAATCGTTGCCTGCAAGCCCGTCGCTTTTAGTGTAATTAATGAATTTTCCCGTTTTAGAAACCAATTTGGATAGTCCTTTATCTGTACTGATCCACATGTTATTTTCGTCATCCTCAATTATTCCCAATACATTACCGTTTGGCAAGCCATCCTTTTCGCTGTAGTTTTTGAATTTTCTGCTTTTATTGTCGAAAATGCTCAATCCACCCAAAGCTGTTCCGATACAGATATTTCCATTTTTCAACTGCATGATACAATTGATATATTCTGACTTTAAACCTTTGGCTTTATTCAGATAATAAGCTGTAATTCTTTTTGATGCAGGGTTGTAGGCATATAATCCTGCCCTGGTGCCGATCCAGAGGTTTTTGGCTCGATCCTCAAAAATTACCTCGATATATTGGTTCTTTAAGCTTTTTTCTACAATGCTTTTAACCGTGGTGCTGGCATAAATTCCATTGGTTTTGTTCAGGGTAGATAAACCATCTCTGGAACCTACCCAAACCATTCCATTACTATCTTCCATTATCGCGATCACTTCAGCACTGCTGGGCATATTTTTTACATCCTTTACATTAGTTATTTTCCTGAAATTATGGGTAGTTGGATTAAACACATAAAGGCCCCCGCGGTGCGTACCCACCAATAATTGCCCGGTTTTATCGAGGCATAAGGTTTTAATTAAGTTGGAGTTGAGTCCGTTGGGCTTATTAGGTTCAGATTTATAATAGGTAAAGGTATTGTTGCTTCTGTTTATGTAATTTAAACCACCGCCTTCTGTTCCAATCCACAGGTTTTGGTATTGATCTTCAACAATGGTACTTACAATATCGCTGCTCAAGCCCTGTTGTTTTTTCGAATTCCGGAATACAGTAAATGGCGTAGCAGACGGATAAACTATGTTTACCCCTTTATAAAAAGTACCAACATACATTGAACCGTTAAGATCTTGAAAAATACTGTGGATAGAATTCTGGCTCAATCCGGTTGCTTGCTCCGGGTCGTAACGGTAATTACTAAATTTTCGCGTATTTGGATCGAGGATACTTAATCCTTCCTGTGTACCGATCCAAATATTACCCGCTTTGTCGCAGGTTAGTTTTCTAATGTCATTATTTACAATCGAATTTGGATCTATAGCACTGGTTTGGTATCGTTTAAAGGTTTTATGTTCGTAATCGAATAGGTTTAAGCCGTTGTATGTACCTAACCAAAGCCGCTTTTGCTTATCGATCACAATACTTTTTACGGCATTAGAACTGATGCTGTTCTTGTTATTGGGATTGTGTCTGAAAATCTCAAAGTGATATTTGCCCTTAATCAGGTAAATACGCACTAAGCCATTATAAGTACCTACCCAAAGGTTTTGCTTTTCGTCTTTGAAAATCGAGAAAACACAGTTGAGCCCAGACTTATAATTGGGCTTATCAAAGAGGAATTTCTTAAAAATCTGTTTTTCAGCATCTATAACCAGGTTGAGCCCATTATAGGTGCCTACCCAGATGTTTTTTTGAGGATCTTCATATAAACATTCTACTGAATCGCAGCTAAAGGAATTTGCAGAACTCCGTTTATTGATGCGATAAAAATGATCGGTTTTTTCATTGTAAATATTCAGCCCGGTCTCTGTACCTACCCATAATCTTCCTTTGGTATCACTCAATAGGGTATTAATCACATTATCCGAAATGCTGTTGACGTTATCGGCGTTATTATTGTAAATTTTAAAACGATAGCCATCATAGCGGTTTAATCCATGCTTGGTACCCATCCAAATAAACTGGTTTTTGTCTTGCGCAATGGCCATCACCGAATTTTGCGACAGGCCATTTTCCATCCTGAGGTGGTTAAAAACAATATTTTTCTGGGCACACAAAGAGGTGCAGATAAAAAGCATTGACAAAAACCATAAAGCGTTTAAACGCAGATTCATAAAATTAAGCTAGTTTTTTGGCCATCCTATAGCTAATAGTAAAATAGCTCCTGATGTATTTCCCTTAAATATAGCGCGAACATATCAAAATATTAAAGGATTACAGTTTTTCTACCCTTTCATTTACAATTTTCGACCTTTTTCATTTTATGCCCAACTAATTTTGGTAAAGCGAATGCAAGGTGATAAAAGAGCAATCATCAGCAGAGATTAACCATTTCTGCCATTGGCTTAACCAAATTTGACTAACAACCAACGCTGCAGGCAAATCTGATATCAACCCATCACAAAGCTGGCAGTAAGTATTAACCAAACCAACCATGAAACAAAAACTACTTTCACCAAAAGCTGTGCTTTTAAAATTTAGGGACCTGTATAGGCAGTTCTTGTTCGTACACGTGAAAATCAACAAAAATGGATGATCAATTAAATCAACGTCCTTAAACAATCAACAACTAAATTTTTATGAACCTATTTACACTGAAAAGGCATTGCCTGATGCCTGCGCTTGCGCTGCTGTTTTTTAGCGCCTGCAAAAAAGATACCTACACCTCTGAAGTTTTTATTAAGAAACAATGGAAGGTAGACCTATCGGCCTCAAAAGTTTTGCCAGCCATTAGCGGGAGAACAGACCATGCCGTCGCGATGGTATACCTGATAGATAATATGGAAGTGCATTACGACATCTATTTCGACAAGGCACTCGAAAACAGTGATACCCCTGGAAGTGCCAAAATCTATCTCGGTACTGAAACCACATTGGGTACAGTTTTTATCGATTTAAAAACACCTGCCTTTAATGCCAACCGAGAAACTTCAGGATTGGTAGGGGTTGATGCGGCAACGGCCACAAAACTGCAGAGCGAAAAAATATATCTGCAGATTTCTTCTGCTCAGCAACCTAATGGCCTGGTGCGTGGACAGCTTAATTAAATAGGAAACCTAAACCAAACAAAATGATTAAAATAATTACTTTTCAAAATCGGGTGTCGGGTTTTAGAACACTTTGCATAAGCTGTTTGCTTTTTGCATTGGGCAATAACATGCTTTACGCCCAAAAAACAGGCGACTCGTTGGTGAAAGATTCTGTGATGGCAAAATTACCTTTACAGGATAGGCATGTAGACCAATGGTTTAAAACCATATCAAAACTCCGTAATGTTGCCGGTACCACCACCATTTATAACGAAGATGTAAATACCACTCCGGTTTCTGACCTTACCAATGCCGTATCTGGAAGAATCCCAGGTTTATACAGCAACAGAAGTTCGGGCCGCACAGGGCCACTGTTCGATGTTTCTTCGTTTACGCTTCGTGGTCAATCGCCCTTAATTGTGGTAGATGGCGTTGTGCGTTCGTTTACGAGTTTCAATTTAGACGATATCAAAAGCATTACCGTATTAAAAGATGCGGTTTCGGCCAATATGTATGGTTTAAGATCGTCGGGCGGTATTGTTTACATCACCACCAAAGATAAATCGCTGGAAAAACCCTTCGAACTGAACTTTTCGGCACAGTATGGCGTGCTGAACCAGTTTAAAAGACCAAATTTTATTACAGGTGGTAGTTATGCCGAGCTATATAACGAAGCACAAAAGAATACTTTTCCGGGGGCCACGCCAACCTATCCGGCTGATGTAATCACCGCTTATAAAAACGGCACCAATAATCCCTTTTTACAACCCAATAACGACTGGTACAACAGTATTTATAAAAAGAACGCTGCACAACAACGTTACACCATCAATGCGGCAGGAAATGGCAAAAACTATCGCTATTATACCTCTGTGGAGCATTTCAGTCAGGATG
The DNA here is from genome assembly GCF_918698255.1 of Pedobacter sp. Bi27. Classification (NCBI taxonomy): domain Bacteria; kingdom Pseudomonadati; phylum Bacteroidota; class Sphingobacteriia; order Sphingobacteriales; family Sphingobacteriaceae; genus Pedobacter; species Pedobacter sp. Bi27. The sequence goes on along the minus strand of NZ_CAKKMW010000004.1, from coordinate 690,828 downwards.
GAAACTTTATTTCCGGTCCCGATAATAGCTACGAAACCACCAATTACTACAAGCGCTACAACTTAAGGACCAATGCCCAGATCGATTTTAACGATAACATCCAATTAGGGCTGAACATTTTTGCATCGATAGAAAATAGTAACGAACCTGGCAACCTGGGTTCAAATATCATGAACAGCATTTTTCAAACTTCGCCACTTGGTTACCCTGAAAAAAATCCGGATGGCACTTATGGTGGCAGCAGTCAGTACAGCAACAACATTTTGGCCAGTACCATTGCTTCGGGGTATAATAGTTTTAACGAACGTTCTTTAAATGCCGATGTAAGTTTAAAATTTAAGCTGGATGACATTACAAAAGGATTGTGGGCCAAGGGTTTGTTATCAATCAATAATTATTACCTGCAAACCATTTCTCGTAATAAAACTTTTGCCATTTATTATCCTGTCACCACCAGTACGGGTACCAACTATACAAAAGTGGGCAGCGATGGTACCATTATTGCCAATAGTGGCGCACCAACCTTAGGCACGCAGAACAAACAGACTTTTGTTAATGGTTTGTTGGGTTATGATAAAACCTTTGGCAAAAGCACATTGAACGTGCTGGGTACTTATAACTTAACCAACCTGATTGATTCTTATACTCAGCTAAACCAAATTTACCAGAATGCGGGCATTAGTGCCAATTACGATTTCGATCAAAAATACCTTGCCGAAATTTCGATGGTTTACAGCGGATACAACCGTTATGCACCAGGCAAAAGATGGGGCTTTTTACCCTCGGCAGGTTTGGGATGGGTGCTTTCTAAAGAAGATTGGTTTAACAGTAAAGTGGTTAATTTCTTAAAAATACGCGGAAGTATAGGTGAAACCGCCTGGGCTGATCCTGGAAACTATTATACTTATTTACAGAATTATGCTATCGGATCAACCGGTTATAACTTCGGCGCTACAGCTACAGCAGTTTCGGGCAGTTTAGAAAATGCTTTGAAAAACCCCAACATTACCTGGGAGAAAGCTTTAAAAGTTGATGCCGGAATTGAAGCGCAATTTTTAAAAAACCGTTTAAATGTAGAGGTTAACTATTACAATAATAAATATACCGACGAGCTGATTACCCCTGCAAATGGTTATGCTTCGGGCATTATCGGGCAAAGTTACCCAACCGTTAACGGCGGTAGCACCAGGTACAATGGGCTAGAAGCAAGCGTTCAGTTTGCCGATCAGAGCAAAGATTTTTCATACTTTGTTAAAGGCAATTTTACTTACGCCAAAAACAAGGTGATCAGTTTACAGGAAGGTAATTATCCTTACCCGTGGATGTACCGTGCTGGCCAACCTGGTACCACTTTTGGTTACGAGGCCATCGGTTTTTATCAGGTAGGCGAGGATATCAGCAAAACTGCAAATATCCCTGGTTACACGCCAAGTCCGGGCGACATCAAATACAAAGACTTAAATAACGATGGCGTAATTAACTTTTTAGATACCAAAGCGCTTAATACCCGTCCGCTTTTCATTTTTGGTTTAAACTTTGGTTTTGTCTATAAAGGTTTTGATTTTAATGCTTTGATTGAAGGCAGGTTACCAAGAGAGATCTACTACAGCCCATCATCAATGCTCGCCTTTAACAACGGTTACGGTTATGTGCTCGATTATACCACTGAAAACCGCTGGACACCGCAAAACCCGGTAAACGCAACCCTGCCACGTTTAACCCTCGGTAACAACACCTACAATACCCAAACTTCGAGCTTTTGGTACAGAAGGGCCGATTATATCCGCCTTAAAAATGTAGAAATAGGTTACACCGTGCCGGTTAAATTATTGGCGAGGGCAAAAATCAGCAAGCTGCGGTTTTTTGTTAACGGTTACAACCTCTTAACCTGGAGCAAACTCGATTATTTCGATCCCGAAACAGGTTTGTCTGGCTTTGCCAACTACCGTATTATCAATGGTGGTTTATCACTTAAACTATAAGCGTATCCAAGATGAAGAATATTAATAAAATTACCCTAATATATGCCCTGTTTGCCATGTTACTTGCCAGCGGGTGTAAAAAAATGATTGAGGATGGGCCTTTAGAAAATGCCAATAAAGACCTGGTATTCGATCCAACTGATTCACTTGGCGTTTATGCCGAAGCTTTCCTCAATAACACCTATTCGAGCCTGCCAAATGGTTTTAATCGGATATCTTCCAATATGCTCGATGCCGGTACTGATGATGCTATTCCATCTTCAACCTCCGCACAGGTGCAGTTCTATTCAAATGGCGCCTTTAACCAGGTGGCTTTGCCCGATAATACCTGGGATGCCAATTATGCGGGCATCAGAAAAGTAAATATTTTTCTGGCGAACATCGATCAGGTGCCCATTAAAACCACAGGATTTAAAAAACGCTTTAAAGCAGAGGCACGGGCATTAAGGGCCATGTTTTATTTCGAACTGGTTAAACGCTGGGGTGGTGTTCCATTAATCGGTAATAAAATTTTCGAGCTGAACGATCAGATAAACCTTCCGCGCAATAGCTATCAGGACTGTGTAAACTACATCAATAGCGAACTTGATGCTGTTATGCCCGATCTGTTGGGTCCAAATGCAACAAGTGGTTATACCACCATCTATTTCGGACGTTTTACACGCGGTGCCGCCATGGCATTAAAATCGAGGTTACTATTGTATGCAGCAAGCCCTTTAAATAATGCGGGTAATGACGTCTCAAAGTGGACGGCGGCCGCATTGGCTGCCAAAGCAGTGATGGATAGTGTTGCTGCGGGCAAATTTGTTTATGCCTTATCAACCTCAACAGCAACGGCACATTACAGCACCACGAATATGAGTGCACTGGCGCCATCTGCTTCCTTAAGTAATTACGTGGCTGGGGTGAATAAATTTTTAAATGTGTTTTCTTCAAGATATAATGCCGAAATCATATTGCCTTATTTAAGGGCTACCACTACCGATATAGAGCAGAACAATGAACCCGTGGGTTATACCCGGCAGGGACAGGGCCTAACTAACCCCACTCAGGAACTGGTTGATGAGTTTGAAACTTTTACCGGCAAAACCATCCAGGAAAGTAGCTCCGGTTATACACTTGCTGCACCATACTACAACCGCGATCCACGATTGGCCGGAACGGTTTCATTTGATGGCTTATTTTGGCTTAACCGTAATGTTCAAACTTACGATGGAGGTAAAGACAGACCTAAAGGATATGGTAATGCCGTATCGGATGAAACCAGAACAGGTTACTACCTGCGTAAATTTATGACAGGTACCACCAGTGAAAGTGCCTACACTGCGCAGAACCATAATTTCCCCATTTTCAGGTATGCTGAAATCCTCCTCAACTTTGCTGAGGCTCAAAATGAAGCTGTAGGGCCGGATGCCGATGTATATAAAAGTATCAACGCCATTAGGGCAAGGGTAAATATGCCGGCTTTACCAACGGGTTTAACCCAACAACAGATGCGCGATAGGATCCGCCACGAGCGCAGGGTAGAAATGGCTTTCGAAGAACAGCGTTTCTGGGATATCCGCCGCTGGAAAATTGCCGAAAATGTTTTAAACGGAACGTTACACGGGATTAAGGGAACGCTAAGTGGTACCACGGTAAGTTATTCTATTGTAACGGCAGCACCTACCAAGTTCGAGGCAGCTAAAATGTACCTCTACCCAATACCATTCAAAGAAATGGCATCTAACGGCAACATGGTTCAAAATCCAAACTGGTAGCTAATCAACAACATGATGAAAAGATTTTTAACATATATTATATTACTATCAGCCCTTTTGGTACAAACCGTGTATGGGCAGGTAGGAAAAACGGTTTCGGGTGTAATTTCCGATAACCGCGGCCCGATACCCGGTGCCAGCATTTACGAAAAAGAAGCCACGGCCAATGGTACCACTTCCGGTCAGGATGGTAAATTTACCTTGCGCCTTAAAGGTTCCAGTGGCGTACTGATCATTAAATCAATAGGTTATTTAACCAGAGAAATCGGCACAGGCAGCAGAACCAGTATAAATGTTACCCTCGAGGAAGACGCCAAAGGGCTGGAAGAAGTGGTTGTATTGGGTTTCGGCGAAAAAGCGAAAAAAATTACCAATACTGGGGCGGTGAGTTCTATTTCGGGTAAAGAAATAAGACAAAGTCCTACAGCGAGCATTCAAAACTCATTGGCAGGTCGTTTACCAGGGTTTTTCTCCCAGCAAAGAAGCGGTCAGCCAGGTAAAGATGGTGCAGCTTTTCAGATCCGCGGGATCAGCACCTACCAGGGAACAACCACTCCTTTAATTATTGTGGATGATATTGAGGTAACTGCTGATCAGATCAATATGCTCGATCAGAATGAGATCGAAAGTTTAACCATCTTAAAAGATGCTTCTACAACAGCCGTTTATGGCGTGCGTGGTGCCAATGGTGTTGTGGTGGTGCGTACGCGCAGGGGAGAATCAGGCAAGCCACAGTTAACCTTTAGACAGGAAACCGGTTTAACCCGATCGGCTGTGAATTTTAAAACCAACAACGGTTATACCACCTTAAAAATGCTGAACGAGTACACCACCGAGCAGTACATGGATCCGGCCACGCAATACCCTAAATTTTTTGGCGGGAATAACCTCGAGCATTACCGCCTGCAGGATGACCCTTACAATTATCCATTTGTAGATTGGTGGGATGAACTGACAAAAGATTACAGCATACAAAACCGTAGTAACTTTGATATCAGCGGTGGTACTCAAAAAACGAAATACTTTGTTTCGCTTGGTTATTTCAGTCAGGGTGGGATGTACAAAGATTTTACCAAAGATGAAGGTTATAATGGCGATTATCAGTTCGACCGTTACAATTTCCGCTCAAATGTAGATTTAGATCCCAATAAAAATTTGCATATCCGTTTCGATTTATCAGGAAGATTCGGGGTAACCAATTCACCAAATGATTCGCCCGGGAACGGTGGTGCACCAACCCTGCAATATTTATGGAACGGGCAATTATCGGCTTTTGGCTTTCCCGCTTACAATGCAAACGGCACTTACGGTGGTTCTACCAGCGGGTCGACAAAAATAAACCCAATAGCCAATTTAAGATGGTCGGGTTATAGCCGCGATTACACCAATAACCTTGGGTTTGTAACACAGGTAGATCAAAAATTGAATTTCATTACGGAAGGACTTACCGCAAACGCATTGTTATCGTATGCCAGCGATTATAGTTTCAACCGCTCTTTAAAAAGAAGCTCCTCCGAAATACCTACTTATTACTATGATGCCAATACCAGCAGTTACCTGCCAGTTGTAAACAACCTCTACCGTTTGGGTAAGTTAACAAGGAGCGGCGGTTATACCGGATCGAACCGTTTAACCAATTTACAGGCCTCATTAAAATACAACAGAAGTTTTGCCAGCCATAATATAAATGCTTTTGTGTTGCTTAACCAAACTACAAAAACTGAAGAAACGAGTGCTATTGCTTATGATCCCTACAATGTAAGGGGGATTGTTACATCTTTCAGCTATAACTACAAACAGAAATACCTGCTCGATTTTAAAGGTGCATACAATGGATCGGATAAATTTCAGTCGAGCAAAAAGTACCAGTTTTTCCCAGCGCTAAGTGTGGCTTACAACATCAGTGAAGAACCTTTTTTTAAAAACAATATCAATTTTATCGATAATTTAAAAATCAGGGGATCTTATGGTATGGTGGGTAACGATGGTATCGGATCATCTGTATATTCTTACGAGAAAACCTATGTTGGTGGAAGTGGTAAAGGCTATATTTTTGGAGAAACAGGTAATACAACCTATGGTGGTTTAATTGAACCCACTTTGGCCAATACCGAAATTACCTGGGAAACCCAGCGTGATGCCAATATTGGGCTTGAGCTTAGGATGTTTAAAGGCCGATTGGGTTTAAATGTTGATTTTTACAAAAAACGCCGTGAAGATATTTTAACGCAGCGTGCATCAGTTGCTACTGCATTTGGCGCCTCGCTGCCTTTCGTAAACCTGGGCATTGTTGATAACAAAGGGTATGAAGTAGAGTTAACCTATAAAGACAATCTTTTCGCTAACAAACTATCGTATTTTGTTAATACGCAGATCAGTCATTCAGAAAACAAAGTAATTTTCCGTGATGAAGGTGCCGTGCGCTACCCTTGGTTAGGTTTAACCGGAAAACCTGTTGGTGCCCTGTTTGCTTACCAGGATGCAGGGCTTTACCAATCACTGGCTGATTTATATAACAGTCCGAAATTGATCACCGCCACCCCTTTAAGCAATTTATCGCTCGGTGGTGTTAAACTGGTTGATTTAAATGGCGATGGTATTATCGATCAATACGATTTAGGTTATGTCGGAACCAATCAGCCCGAGTATATTGCGGGTTTAAGTTTTGGCTTCTCTTACAAAAACTTCGATTTCAGTACCTTATTCCAAAGTTCATTTAAATATTTCATCAATATCAACCGTGGTGTAATCGGTTATAGTCGCCCTGAAAATCAATCTATTCCTTATAACCTGGGCCGTTGGACACCTGTTACCCGTCAGGAAGCTACATTCCCTGTATTGGCAGGCAGTGGTTCGCAAAGTGGCGTGTTTTCTACTTACTGGACAAAACGTGGTGATTACATCCGGTGGAAAAACGTAGAAATAGGTTACCGTTTACCCACTTCGTTTGCTAAAAAACTCCACATGAACAACATCAGAGTATATGCCAATGGTTACAATCTTGGCTTGCTTTACACGGCGTTGCCTGTGTTTATAGATCCAGAATCGGTAACCGGAACGGCCAGCACCACAAACCTTGGCGATGTAAACGAATACCCGCAACAGAGCATATTCAATTTTGGGATCCAGTTTGGGCTATAATTCAAAAAAGATAAAGAAATGAGAAAGAAATTTTATATCATCAATATCATTGCAGTAGCACTTTTTAGTCTGGCTGCATGTAAAAAATCTAGTTTTTTGGATAGGAAAACAGAAACTTTAACAGAGGAAAAGGTTTTTGCAGATAGCGCGCTTACCATCGGCTTTGTAAATGATATGTATGCCTATACCGGACAAGACATTGTTTTGCAGCGGGCGGGTTATATTACCAGTCCCAATGGTAACGATTGGGCCTGTTTTGATGAACAGACAAGTTTGGCACTAAGTTACTATAGTACACCACAAACTGGGGTAATTCAGGGTACCTATACCGCTAGCAATTACTCGCTGAACAATTACTGGACAACTTATTATAAAAAAATCAGACAGGCATCGCTGTTTTTGCAGAATATAGGTAAAACGCCGATTTCAGCTGTTCGTAAGAATAGGTTGATTGCTGAAGCGCGTTACCTTAGGGCATTCTTTTATATCGGTTTGATCCGCTTTTATGGCGGTGTACAGTTAATGCCCGATGTTCCACTCAATGCAGATGAAATTTTAATATCCAAACGCAATACCTACAAAGAATGTGTTGATTATGCTGTTGCAGAACTTGATGAAGCAGCAAAAGGTTTGCCTAGTGCATTGGCGCAAGAAGCCGCAGAATACGGACATGCGACGAGAGGTGCTGCATTGGCCCTTAAGGCAAGGATTTTACTTACAGCAGCGAGTCCGCTTTTTAATGGTAAATCGCATAGTACAGATGCTTCCTTATTGCCTTATATTACCTATTCGGCAACTTATAATGCAATACTTTGGCAGAAAGCAGCTGATGCATTGAAAGCAGTGGTTGATCTGCCTGATTATGCATTGGTAGAAGATAATATAACCCGTCCTGGCCATGGTTTTTGGAAAATGTTTATCAAAGGCAGAAAAAATACCGAAGTAATTACACCTTTCGTGGTTTCTTCGGGCGCAGTGAGCTTTTTGGGCGGAACAAATTTTGAATCTTACCGTTTTCCAAGAAGCAGACAATCTACCACTTATACCTTTTGTAACCCGACCGAATCTGCGGTAGAAAATTTTGGAACTAAAGAGGGAAAGGCCATTGATGATCCTGCTTCGGGCTACAATCCCAATAATCCTTATATAAACCGCGATCCACGTTTTTATTTCTCTATCATTTACAACCAGGCGCCTTTATGGAAAAGTGGTTCGGGCACTACATTGGTTCCGGTTGATATCTATTTTAACAAGGCCACAAATGCACTGGCTGCTGATGGGATACAAGCTTATTATACCAAAACGGGATACTATTCGAGGAAAATGGCTAACGATTCTACCGGTACTTCAGCCAGTATTGAAAGATGTTTGCCGGTGATCCGCCTGGCAGAAATGTATATGGGTTATGCAGAGGCATTAAACGAATTGGGTCAAACAGAACAGGCTGTTTCATGGCTTGTCAAAATCAGAAAACGCGCCGGGATCACCGCAGGAACGGATAACCGTTATGGCATTGTTGCAGGCATACCGCAAGCTGCATTTAGAACATTGTTGCAAAAAGAATCTGTTGCCGAGTTTTTCTCAGAGGGGCATTTCTGGTACGATACCCGCAGGTGGAGAACAGCAGAGCTAACCGAAAGCAAGAATATTATGCAGACATACATCTCAAAGGAAGCTAATGGAGCTTTTACTTACGATAGAACAAAGCTGGCATTATCGGTTAATTGGCAACAGCGCGCTTATCTCGCACCAATTCCTCAAACAGAGATTGATAAATCGGCAACATTAATGCAAAACCCAGGTTGGTAATCATAAGCTTAAACAATTTTTTTAGTTGAGTTAGTCCCAGACCAGTTGCCTGCCAAAACAAGGTAGGCAACATCATGGTCGGGTAAAAACCTTAAACCTTCTATACACCGTTACAATATCAATACGATCATCTTAAACATCTACTTATGCCTACCGATCAACAAGAAAGCCCGGTTTTAGCTAAACTCAAAAACTCAATTGATATCAGAACACTTGAGCCCATTATGTTTTATTCGGGGAAGGATGATGAACTACAGGTTTTTTTAAACGAAACCGAATATGGAGAACTGATTATTATTTCACTTTCTAATGATCAGTTTTTAGTGAAAGAGGTATTGTTAGAAGAAACAAATGAAAAACTCGAGTGGAAACAGGATCATAAAGGACTGAGGATTTCGGTACCCGAAGGATTACAAAAAAGTGGTGGGGATATGGGGCGTGTGTTGAAAGTTACTTTTTGAGTCTTGAGTCGGCAGTTCAGAGTCAATTACTGATAAAAGCCCTCGGAGTCGAAAGGAATAGTTTGAAGTTAATTAACCAATAAAGATTGCTTCGGCTCCCGCTTATCTGGCCTCGCAATGACGGATTGGGCAATGGAGCATCAACTAATGAACTAATGACAAGTGGACTAATAAACCAATAAAAATCAATTAACCATAAACCTTTAACCATTAAACAATGAAAAACAAAAAACAACTTTGCTTTGCACTGCTTTTGATGATTTCAAGCGGTCTTTTAATGACTGCCTGTAAAAAAGCACCTGTTTCAGAACCAGAAACACTTGGCACAAAACCAACTACATTGGCACTAAGCTCCGGAACCACTCCGCCGAGTTTTGTTACCAATACCAAAAACCTGAATATTGTAATGTTTGTGCCTACCGATAATCCGGCGCTTGCTGATTACAAAACCCGCTTAACCTCTTTATTGGTTCATTTTCAGGGCTGGTTCCATACCGAAATGTTAAGGTATGGCTATGATAAATACATGGGATTGCCCAAAATCGATTCAACCGGATTGGTGCGTTTTATCGAAATACCAGCACAGTTTGCACAATCGGCCTATCCTTACGATGCCAGTATTTCTGCAACTAAAATCCTGAACGAAATTGCGGCCTACAAAGCCACACACGCTTCAGAGTTTTCAAATTCAAGCCATACGCTGATCTTATTACCCCAGCGTACCGATGGTAGTTTTGATCAGCCTTTTTACGGCTACGGTAAAAATTGCTTCGCTACTGACAATTCGAACATGGCAGTTGATAAAATCCCTAATGCAACATCAAATTTACTTGGTGGTATGCTGCACGAGCTGGGACATGGCTTAAATTTGCCACACGATCATGCTAAATATGCTTCAGAACAACCGATCTTAGGTACTTCTTTAATGGGATCAGGAAATGTAACTTTCAGCAAAGGTCAACCAACATTCTTAACCGAGGTTGATGCCGCCATTTTAAACCGTAACGAAGTGTTCCAGAATCCTTTGCCTACAGAAATACCTTACGAAGCAGCCACCACCACGATTAATGCGCAGTTTGCCTACAATGCAACAACACAGGCTTTCAATGTTACAGGTTCATTTACAAGTAATAAAGAAGTAAATGATATCCTGATTTACATGGACCCAGATTTGGGTGGTAGCGATGCTGATTATAATGCTGTGGCATGGAGATCGAACCCAGGTACTGGAAATACAATTTCGGCAACTATTCCCTTTAGCGAGCTTTATTATAAAAATAACGAAGCTTACAACATCAGGTTGAAATTGCTATTGAAAAATGGCGGTAATGTGAGCAAAACTTATTCATTCTCATTTTTAAATGGTGTGCCACAAATCGGTGCAAATGGTTCTGCTAAATTTCACCAGAATTCCAGTTATGGTGGCTATGGCGTATCATTACCTGTTGGCCAGTATACCACCGCCGATTTAATAAGCCGCGGTATTAGCAATAACGATGTATCATCTGTTAATTTAGGTCTTGGTGTTAAAGTAATTATGTATGATGGAGATAACTTTACAGGAAGTAGCATTGAATTAACTTCGTCAAGTACTTACGTTTCTACTTTTAACGATAAGGCATCATCCATAAAAGTGATTGCCCTTTAATTATTATTTGTTATAAACAGGCTTATCTTTAATGTTTCAAACCAAATCAAAAATGAGAAAACCGCTTTTTTTAAGTCTGTTATTTGTACTGTTTGTCCAGCTATTGGTTGGGCAAACAGTACAAAATAATGCATTAGAACAGTTTAGGACAGAAAAATTCGGCATGTTTTTACATTGGGGCTTGTATGCCCAAACTGCTGGCGATTGGAAAGGCCATAAGGTTAAAGGAGGAGAGCATTTTATGCTTTACGAACGTATTCCGGTACAAGAGTACGGAACCATTGCGGATCAATTTAATCCCATAAAGTTCGATGCAGATGCCTGGGTTAAACAAACAAAAGAAACAGGGATGAAGTATATCGTTTTTACGGCCAAACATCATGATGGATTTGCCATGTACAACTCAGCCAGCAGCGATTATAATATCGTAAAAAGAAGCCCTTTTAAGCGCGATCCAATTGCAGCGCTGGCAAAAGCCTGCAAAAAATACAAAATCACACTTTGCCTTTATTATTCCTTAGGGAGAGATTGGCAAGATCCGGATGTGCCAACCAATTGGCCTGTAAAAGCTGGCAGAAGCAACACCTGGGATTATCCGAATGAAGACGCAAAGGTTTTTAACCGCTATTTCGAACGAAAGGTTAAACCACAGATCACGGAACTTTTAAGTAACTATGGCCCAATTGGCGCACTTTGGTTCGATACGCCTGAACTTATCAGTAAAACAGAGAGCGCAGAACTTAAAGCGTTAGTTAATAAATTACAGCCAAACTGCTTGGTTAACAATAGAATCGGGAATGGTTATGGCGATTTTTCAATTTCAGAACAGTCTTTGTCACCATCATCTAAAAAAGCATGGGAGTCTTGTTTAACCATTGGCCAAAACTGGGGTTACAACAAACACGATAGCCTTTGGAAATCGCCAGAAATGCTGGTACGGCACTTGGTAGAAGTAGTAGCTAATGGTGGCAACCTGTTGTTAAATATTGGCCCTAAAGGCGATGGTGCATTTCCGGATTGGGCAACTGCCCGATTAAAAGCAATAGGTAAATGGATGGATATTAATCATGAGGCCATTTACGCCAGCCATCCATGGTTAGCTATAAAAGAAAATAGGAGTGAAAAGACCGACAATATTTCCATCGAAGAAAGCAAAAACGCCATTAAAGATGCCGTTTTTGATGGTACACCAAAATCTTTAACACCAGATGTTTACTATACCGCAAATGATAAGGCTGTATACGCTTTTTTAAGAAGCTGGCAAAAGCCAGATGTACTGTTAAAGCAGATAAACAAAAGCATACTGTCTGTTAAAAATATTGAACTCCTGGGAAACAATAAAAAAATTAAATGGACAGTAAATAATGAGGGGCTTAGCCTTGATTTGCCAAGCGATTATAACAAAGGAAATCAAATTCCTGTTTATGTATTAAAAATAACAGCCAATTAATGAGATTACTATATATTTTATCTATACTAATTATTTACTCAACTGCATTTGCGCAGCAACCAGGAATTATTCCTATGCCAGCGCAATTTGTAAAAGGTAGTGGCTACTTTGCCCTTAACAATTACAGTAGTATTGGTTACAATAATGAACAATTAAAAACAATAGCCTATTATTTTCAGAACGAATTATTAAGCCAAAAAGGAATTACCATTCAACAGAAAGGAAAATCGGCAAATATTATGCTGGTGTTAAAAGCAGGAAAGAAACATGCAGATTCATGTGCTTATCAGATCAGTATCAAACCTGGCCAGATTATCGTTTCTGGTACACATCCCAATGGCATTTTTTATGGAGTGGTTTCACTGTTGCAATTGGCGCTAACCAATAAAAACAGCCTGCTTCCTGCTGCAGAAATAAGTGACGCACCGGCTTATGGCTGGCGCGGCTTTATGCTCGACGAATCGCGTCATTTTTTTGGCAAACAAAAAGTAAAATCCATTTTAAACTGGATGGCCTTTTATAAACTGAATACCTTTCACTGGCATTTAACCGATGAACCTGCCTGGCGGTTGGAAATCAAAAAATATCCAAATTTGGCCCTTATTGGCGGCATTGGTGATTATTTTAACCCCAATTTGCCAGCACAGTTTTATACACATGCCGATATTAGGGAAATTGTGGCCTACGCTGCCAAGCGCTACATTAAAGTTATACCGGAAATTGATATGCCCGGACATGCTACTGCGGCCAATAAAGCCTATCCAGAATATTCAGGAGGCGGTTCAATAGGGCATCCAGCGTTTACCTTTAACCCTGGCCTGGAAAAAACTTACGTTTATTTAACCGATATTCTAAAAGAAACCAATGTGCTTTTCCCTGCCGGATTAATTCATTTAGGGGGAGATGAAGTGAGTTACGGAAATGAAAAATGGAAAAGCAATCCAGATATTTTAAAACTCCGCGAACGCGAAAAGCTTAAGGACGATGCTGCGGTAGAACACTATTTTATGAAACGTATGGCCGATTCGCTCTACCAATTAAATGCCAGGGCTATTTTTTGGGATGAAATGGCCGAAGCCGACCTACCCAAAGAGAAAACCATTATGTTTTGGTGGCGTCAGGAAAAACCTGCTCAGCTTCGCACTGCTTTAAGCAAAGGTTATCAAACAGTTTTATGCCCACGCTTGCCATTGTATTTCGATTTTGTTCAGGATAGTACCCATCAATATGGTAGAAAATGGAATAAATTATATAGTCCGATTGAGCAGGTATACCAGTTCGATGCGCAGTCTTTTACCGAAAATAAAAAAGAAAAGCAACTTATTTTAGGTATTCAGGCGAACCTTTGGACAGAAACAGTAGATAATGACAACCGTTTAGATTATTTACTTTTTCCGCGGATTGCTGCCCTGGCAGAAGCTGCATGGACGCCGCAAAATCACAAAGATTTTAAAACCTTCAGTAATAATCTAATCCAACATCTGGCGCTTTATGGCAAAGCAGGACTTTATTATTATCATCCCTCAAAACCTGTACAAAACCCAGAAATACCGGTTAAGAGAAAGAAGCCATTAAATTATAAAGATTAACACGCACACGAATAAAATTTGAATATGAAGAATATATTAAAGTTTGCCTTGGTTACCCTTGCTGTTATAGTTGTAGAACACCCTGCAGATGCGCAGTGGACAGGGCCGAAGAGCAAACCTACAAAAGAAGTTGAAGTTAAATACGGAACCCTAACACCGCCACACCGTACCGATGCTGACATGGAAGCCTTTCGCAGTTATGGTTTAGGGCAGTTTATCCATTGGGGAATTTATTCTATCGCGGGTAACGAATGGAATGGGGTAAGTGCAAGGGGAGGTGCAGCAGCATCAGAATGGATCCGCTCTTGGGGCGGGCCTACAGCACCAAAAGATTGGGCCAAAACTTACGATAATCTGTACAAACAGTTTAACCCGAAAAACTTCGATGCCAAACGCTGGGCTAAACAAGCTAAGGATATGGGCGCGAAATATGTGATTTTTACCACCAAACATCATGATGGCTTTGCACTTTGGCCAACCAAATATTCTGATTATAATGTTTCTGCATCGCCGCATAAAAAAGATATTGTAAAACAGATTGTAGATGCTTATACCGCCGAAGGTATTGATGTATATCTCTATTTCTCGATTTTAGAATGGAATAACCCAAATTATATGGGGAAAGCTCCAAAAACAGACGAAGAGAAAGAAAAATTCGGTAAATTTTTAGCTTATACCCGAAACCAGCTTTTAGAGCAATTGGATAACTATCCGAAAATTAAAGGTTTCTGGTTTGATGGTACCTGGGATGCCTCGTGGAAAAGTGCCTACGAATTTACCTACAATTTAGAAAAAGAACTCCGGGAAAAACATCCTGGATTAATTATCGGCTCGCGTTTCCGTAACGATGAACATGGCTCAAGACATTTCGATTCGAATGGTAATATTTTAGGAGATTACGAACAAGGCTGGGAGCGTAAGTTGCCTGTAGAATTTGAGTGGTTAAACGGTAACGATTGGGATGCGGTAATGACTATCCCGCCAAACGGTTGGGGATATATGAAAGATTGGTCCGGGATTTATACCAAAACCACCGACGATTTATTGGATATGCTGATGCGTTCGGTATCAATGAATGGCAATTTTGTACTAAACTTTGGGCCCGATGGCAATGGAAATATGCATCCCGAAGAGGATAAAATTGCAAAGGAAATTGGCGAATGGATAAAAATAAATGCCGAGGCGGTATATGGGGTGCGCCACGCTGCATTAAGTCCTTCTAAATTAGGCTACTTTACTCAAAAAGATGATAATCTTTATTTAACTGTTTTTAACCAACCCGTAAATGGTATTGTGCGCATTGCGGTGCCTAAAAATGCCAAACAGGTTCCAGGTACAGCTGCACTTTTAGTGAACAGTAAGAAATTAGCCTTAAAACAAGCAGACCTTGGTTTGGATCTTGATAAAAATACCTATTACGATGTAATACTGCCAAAAGATTTTCAATCGAACAAAGCATTTGTAATTAAAATGAAACTGGTGGCGCCAAAAGGAAAAGCAGCAAAGTTAATGGATGCAAAAATGTAGTCAGATTGGCCTCTCGTTAAATTTTTACTCCAAAGGTTTAAGCAAACTATGCTGTTGTTAGCGATCAAACCGAGCTTCACGATAAAAGGAGGCATTAGCCGAAAGTCTATAACCGGTTTTGATTTAAGATTTAAATGTAAACGACATGGTAATGAATCGGTTGATTAGTGCCCGAATTTTACCTTCTATACTAATCGTGCATTAGACTGGTTATCTGATGTTGCGCCTGGTAAATACATTTATTTGGTTAGTTAATGATTGCGTAGCGATGGATGTTTCTACGCAATCTTAATTTTAACCTAATGGTAATACATCCATATCATAATTATCAAATCAAACAATCCTTAAGCCCCATATCTTAATATAAACACAGGTGTAATAATGTAAGTCGCGGGTGCGGTAATATAAATCACGGGTGCGGTAATATAAATCGCGGGTCCAATAATATAAATCGCGGGTGCAATAATATAAATCACGGGTGCGGTAATATAAATCGCGGGTGCGGTAATATAAATCACGGGTACGGTAATATAAATCACGAGTGCAGTAACATAAAACGCGCTATTGGCCTGATACATTTAATATTGAATTAAAACTGCATCGTAACTTTAACAATTTCATAACGCTAGCTAACTATCTTACTAATAACATCGGTTCATCTTTGTTAAAAGACCCTAATCAAATAATAGGATAATTTAAGCACAATGATATGAGACTGATTTCTTGCGTAGCACTATTAATGGTTATACCAGCAATTGGACTTTTAACCAAAGCCGATAAATTTACTGAAGATAAAAGGCCTGATATTCAGCTGGATGAGTATATTGTAAATGATTCAGCCTCATTAAAATTGTTTAATCATGTTGATACGGCTGCTAAATTTGAGGGTGCACCTGTTGTATTTACAACTGATTATCGGTTGAGTTTTTTTAAGCCTATATATCTCAACTCAGCTCCCTTATTTACAGTTCATAAAATAAAGTAACGCAGCTGCGCTAAGAAAAATATTAAAAGGAGGTCGCTATTATAACTAGACTTGGCTTATTAGTTCCCTTGTTCATTAGTCGCTTTCATGTCTGAAAAGGAGACAGATCATATGGTGTCAGATATTTCTATCTGACACTTTGTTTGATCCTTTATTCCAGTTTCTAAATGGTTCTCACTGCCAGATGGTAACATCTGGCGGCACGTTTAAGTTCGAAAATCAAATTACTTACCTTCCCACCAGGCCAAAGGAAACTTAATCTCATCAACGGAGCTTGCAATCATATCGGGTTTAAAAGCATAATGCCCTAAAGTATCTTTGCTTGAGATGCCCGAAAGTACCAGAATGGTTTTATAGCCCATTTGTACACCTCCTTGTATATCCGTTTCCATGGTATCGCCAATAACTGTAGTTTCGCTGGTTTCTAATCCTAAAAATTTACGTGCCGAGCGCATCATCACCGGACTTGGTTTGCCTGTAACAAACGCTTTTCTGCCGGTTGCTTCCTCAATCATGGCCGTGGTTGCGGCAATGCCTAAATTATTCCATCCTGGTTTTTTTGGCGATGGATCTCTGTTGGTCGTGATAAATTTAGCGCCTGCAAGAATCATATCAACAGCACGCTGCACCATTTCGAGCGTAAAGTTTCTACCTTCTCCCAGTACCACAAATTCTGGATCGGTGTTTACCAAAGTAATACCATGATCGTGTAAACTGCTTAATAAACCACCTTCTCCCAATACATAAGCGGTACCATTTGGGCTTTGGTCGGAAAGGAATTTACCTGTAGCCATCGCACTGGTGTATACATGGCTTTCTTCTACCTTTATACCTAATCCTTT
The DNA here is from genome assembly GCF_918698255.1 of Pedobacter sp. Bi27. Lineage (NCBI taxonomy): Bacteria > Pseudomonadati > Bacteroidota > Sphingobacteriia > Sphingobacteriales > Sphingobacteriaceae > Pedobacter > Pedobacter sp. Bi27. The sequence continues at coordinate 673,634 of NZ_CAKKMW010000004.1, read as the reverse complement.
AAGTTTACGTACCACCTCCAAAGCTGTTCTCTGGCTATTGTTGGTCATAAATGCAAAAGGAATATCTTCATCAATTAAGTTTTTAATGAATTTATCAGCACCAAATATCAATTCTTCCCCGCTATAAATCACCCCATCCATATCTATTAATAATCCTTGTTTCATGTTTTTGTAGATTTAATCTGTTTACGTGCAAACTTAATATTTTCTTGTTCAACCAATGTTAAATAAAGTCTTTTGAACAGTCAGTTTTTTGCCTAAATTAATCCCTTTGTGTTTAAATAGTATTTTTTTCTTGTTTATTTATTTAATAAAAAAATAATGTTCGAATTGTAGCATATCCTCAATTTCTACCGTATTCATAGAAAATTAAATTATGAAAAACGCTTTTAAATTAACCGCCGGCTTGTTGATGATATTAACCATCCTGAGTGCATGCAAAAAGAAAACGGATAACCCAATGGATTTTACTATTGATGCACAGAATCTAACGCCTTGTACAGAAGGAAGCTGCCTGTTTGAGTATGTAAATTATGCAGCAATGGCCGATCAGCAGATGGCACTTACCACTGGCCAATACCGGATTTTTCTGGCTACCAGGAGTAATAGTTTCAGCACCACACGGGTATATATCCAAGCGCCTATGCAAGGTGATAAATTTTTATTAACGGATGCTGATATTCTGGCTGGAAAGGTAAAACATCTGTTTTCTTGCGCTTCATGTGATTATTTCAACTTAACTCCAATTGCAGGTACAGTTAAAGGAATTAAATTGGCTAACGCTAATAATTCAGGCGAAAGATGGTTGCTGGATGCTTATATTGTTGTAGCAGCCGAAAAATCTAAAATACCTTTAGATACCATCCACATTAAACAATATTTTAATTTAGCAGTAAAATAAGATGAGGCGCTTATGTAATAATTAAATGTACATAGGCGCCATTTTTCGCCAATAATGGGGGCGGTGTGCATTGCTCTCCCAGGTATGAAACTGATTGGGTATACCTTTCTCCCATAACAGGCTGCTTAGATGTTGATTTCCACTCAAAAACGGATCAGTTTCGCCCACAGCAAGAATAATTTCCATATTTCTAACTGCTGACAGCAATCGATCATCGTTTAAGTTAGCAATATACTGCGCTGGCATATTAAAATAAACTTTTTCGTCGTGAAACCCGTTCAGTAGGTCTCTAAAATCGCCGATATTGTCTGTAAGGTCATATCTACCACTTATACCAACGGCTTTTTTAAATAACCAGGGATATTTCATGGCCAGGTTTATGGCATGGTAAGCGCCCATGCTACAGCCTGCGGTTTCTACGTAATCGCCATCATTTTTCTGATAGATAAGCGATAATACTTCTTCGAGGAGATATTTTTCATATTGTAAATGCCGGTCTATGCGTACAGATGGAAATACCTCATCGTTATAAAAGCTTTCTCCATCTATACTATCCACGCAGAAAATTTGGAGTTCACCATTTTCAATCTGTGTACTTAATGAAGCTATAATTCCCCAGTTTTCGTAATCGTAAAACCTGGCCATACGGGTGGGGAAAAAGATAACTGCTCTTCCGGCATGGCCGAAAACCAATAGTTCCATATCCCGTTGAAGATTACTGCTGAACCATTTATGATATTCCCTGTTCATTGACTTCAATTCTTTTGCGGAAAATTAAGGCATGTATGTTATCGGGATATTAATTAAGCGTAATGATTAACCTAATTTCTCTTTAACAGTAGCTGCCCATAAACGATAACCTTCTTCACTCAGATGCAATCCATCGTGATCGTAAAGTGCAGGGTCTGGGTTGCCTTCTTTGTTGAGCATTTTCTTAAATACATCAATAAATTTCCAATTGCTATTGAGTTTAATGATTTCGCTTTCGATAAGGTTATTGGTATATCTAAACTGATCGGCCATTTGCCAGCGGGTGAGACTGGGTTTTAGCGATATAAAATAACAGGGCAATATGCCAAACCGTTGGTTAACTTTAACCATGAGCTGCTGGAAAAAGATAAATATCTCCTCAGGGTTTCTGCCATCGCCAAGATCGTTATCGCCTGCATATACCACAAGCGCCTTTGGTCTGTAGTCCATCATAATCCGCTCAAAAAACCATACACATGCTGCTAACGTAGAGCCGCCAAAGCCTAAATTGGTTACTTTCATGTCATCAAAATCATCTTCGAGACTATTCCATAATCGGATAGATGAACTGCCATAGAAAATAATACCAGGATGCTCCCGATCTAAGCGATGTGCCCTTTCCAATTGTTTAACTTCTTCTTCGTACCAGTACATATGGTTAAAGATAAAAAGATCTGCCTGTTGAAGGAATGTATTGTATGTTAAGTTTATGTTATTAGGTGTTGGTTTATTGGTTCATTAGTCATTTGTTCATTGGTCATTTGTTCATGCGCATCGCTCAATTTTACAGGCGCTCAAAACTTAATGTCACCAACTTCTTGATGATGAAGTAAATAAGACTTTAAGGGTTTTACCATTAAGGCAACAAGAATATTAAGTTTGAATTATCGCCCTTAACTTAATAGCCGCTAAATTGTTTCCGGTTGCCCCATTTTTTTTAGGATGCGGTAGTGGGAGCGAAGTGCCGATAAGAAGGTAGTGTTTTCATGGTAAGGCAATCCAAATTCTAACGCAGTTTGTTTTACAATTGTGGAGATCCGTCCATAATGCACATGACATATTTTAGGGAAAAGATGGTGTTCTATCTGTCGGTTCAATCCACCAAGAAAAAATGCTGATATAGGCGATTGAGTTGCAAAATTAGCTGTAGTACGCATTTGGTGCTCGGCCCAGGCTTCTTCCATATTGCCTTCTGCATTGGTTATTGGGAAAGTGGTTCCTTCTACCACATGAGCAAGTTGGAAAACCAATCCCATAGTTAAGCCCTGAGCCATATGTAACACCACAAAACCTATTGCAATCTGCCACCAGGCAAGCGGCATAACCAGTATCGGTAAACCAATAAAAATAAAATAGTACAGAAACTTATAGAAAAAGAGGTTAAAGTATTCAACCTTCGGATGCTTGTTCTGGCAGGCACCTACACTTTTTTGAAAAAACTTTTTATAATCTTTACGAAACACCCAGGAAAGCGAAGCCAGGCTGTATAAAGGGAAAGCATACCATTGCTGGAAACGCTGGTGTGGTTTTAATTCATCTTCTGTACAGATGCGTATAAGGCCTGGTGCCACTTCTATATCTTCGTCATGGCCCGGTATATTGGTATAGGTATGGTGTACCACATTGTGGGTAATGTTCCACACATACGGATTGGCGCCAACCATATTAAAAAGAAAACTGAAAAAAGAATTGATGCGTTTAGAACTCGAAAACGAACCGTGAATGGCATCGTGGCAGATATTAAAACCAATAAATGCACAAGTTGCACCAAGTAAAACGGTAAGTCCCAAAAGTATAGTGCTATGCACGTTTAAAAGGAGTATGCAAAAGTAAAGTGCCAGAAATATAGTAAGGAAAAGAAAGGCTTTGAACCACATCAGCACATTAGCATTGATACTTCTATTGTTTTCTTTAAAGTCGTTGTTTACTCTGCGGCGAACTTCCGAGTAAAATGTATTCCCTGCTAAACATGGGAATTTTGCTTTTGATTTCATGATCCTGTGCGCTAATCTACCCCATGTACGAGGTCGATAACTCCAAGTTCATTAAGCTTTATGTATAACCTGGCCAATTGGCCAAGCTTTGTTATAAACGTAAACTACTGTGTTTTAGTTTTCGGCGAAGATAATAAATTAACCGTGAAGCATCTGGCAATCATCTTAAATAATTACAACTTTCTTAACAAGAAAGTAAATTAATTTACAGACAATGGTTGTATCAACAAATTAATAATGAGGTGAAAGCAAAAAGTAAGGATAAAATATTGGACACTAATATTTTAGCTCCAGACTATATTCAATCGGAGAATTCAATTTAATTAAGATACAGACTACTCACTGTAGTTCCTCTTACTAGCAGCATAAATATGGTACCAAATGTAAAAACTCCATATTAATACCACTGTGCTATAAACCAATTCGGGTTCAAATGAATCCCTGGTAATTAACAGCGCAATGGAGGAGATCAGGGCAGTCAGGAAGAAATAAAGAATATTTTTCATAACGTACTGATTTAATGAATGTTGGATTTAGTAAATATAATAAAATATCTCCTTTGGGGCAAGTGTTTTACGAAATAATTTACCTGATTCTGATGAAAACGCTTTTTTATCTTATTTATAAGGTGTTTTTTCTTCATTTAATTTGTGTTTTACTTGTTTTTGTGCGTAATTATAGCGGTTTGAAGCTTATTTAGTTATCCACAGTAATTAGTTTGAATTGTTGCTTTAATTAATGCGGATCTTTATCAGGATAACGTGTGTGGAGTTGTTTTACTTTAAAATGAAGTAAATAAGTTTAGCGGCCTAGTAAGTAAAAGTGTCAAATGGTTAAGAATTAACTTGAAATGCACAAAATTGTGGCACAAGAGAATTTATATTTTTTTGTAAGTTTACGCGGCACAACCACCAAGAAACCAATAACACACAAATGATTAAATTTTCTTTAAGCTTAATTTCTTTTACACTAGTTTTTTTTGGATTAAGAAACTTCTTTAGCGAACCAAAAGTACAACGCGTATCACCCCCTGATTTAACGATAACCAATTTCGCAGGACCTGATGTTACACCCAGCCCAGCTTGTTTAGCCGTAGCACCAACCGGAGAAGTATATGTTGGTGTTGATATGATCGGCTCTTTAGGTAAAGATCCTGGTAAAGGCCATATTCTTAAATTAATAGATAAGGATAACGATGGCAAAATGGACGAACATGTAGATTTTGCCGAAGTGGATAATCCACGCGGTATTATTGTTCAAGGCAGCCAGGTTTATGTATTACATACCACTTTTTCTAAAGAAACAAAACAGGCTACGGGCATGAATTTAGTTGTTTTCGAAGATAAAGATGGCGATGGAAAAGCCGATGGACCTGAAAAACCGCTTATAGAGCATATCAGTAATGCGAAATATATCCGCGAACGTGGTACCGACCATGCTACTAACGGTATCAGAATGGGAATTGATGGATGGATTTACATTTCCGTTGGAGATTTTGGATTCCATGATGCGGTAGACCGTTCAGGTAAAAAACTAACCATGTTAGGGGGTGGAATTATGCGTGTTCGTCCTGATGGAACTGAAATGGAAGTATATACACATGGTACACGTAATGTTTATGATGTTGCTATCGATCCTTACATGAACGTTTTTACCAGAGAAAATACTAATGATGGCGGTGGATGGAACGTTCGTTTCTCGCACCACATACAATCTGGAGAATATGGTTACCCTGTGTTATTTCAGAATTTTACCGACGAAATTATTCCTGCACTTGCAGATTTAGGTGGAGGATCGGGTACCGGTGCATTATTTATGGATGAACCAAACTGGCCTGAACAATATAACCATGTACCAATGATGGCCGATTGGGGCAGAAGCATGCTTTATATTCATAGAGTTACCACTGATGGCCCAACCTTTACGCAGAAAGATGAAGAGTTTATTAAACTTCCTCAGATTACTGACCTTGATGTAGACGGTTCAGGAAGACTTTATCTATCGGCTTGGGATGGCGCTGGTTATTCTGGCAGCCCTAATAAAGGCTATATTGTTCGTGCAGTGCCAAATAACTGGACATACAAAGCTTTTCCTGATGTTAAAAAAGCTTCAATTAAAAAACTAACCGAACTGCTTAAATCGAATAGTGCAGTAGGCCGTTTAACCGCTTCGCAGGAATTGGTTTTGCGCAACAATAAACAAGCTATTGCAACGGCCTTAAAAGTGGCTTCCGATCAAAGTTTAGCGCTTGATGTCCGTATAGCCGGTATTTATACCTATGCACAACTCACCAAAGAAAACGGTATTGCAACTTTAGTTGAATTTACTAAAGATAAAGCAGTTAAGGAATTTGCCTTAAAAGCACTTGCAGATCGTAAAGCCAATATAGACAAAGTACCAGTTGAGCCATTCTTAGAGGGTTTAAAGGATCCTTCTCTTCGTGTTCAGGCTGCTTCGATAATTGGTTTGAACCGTTTGGGCAGGGCAGAAGTTGCCAATGTGCTTTTACAAACCAAGGTACCTGCTTCATTTACTGCACCTGCCAAAGGTACCGAAGGTCCTCACGCAACACCAAATTCAGCCATTATTTTGCCTCACTTAGCTGTGAGGGCTTTAGTTGATCTTCAGGCGGTAGATGCTTTGCTTGCTGCAGTTAAAACTGAAAATTCTACCCTTGCGCTTTGGGCATTACGTTATATACATACCGAAAAAGCGGTTAACGGGCTGATCGAAAACTACAAACAATCGACAGATGAAAAATTAAAACAGCAGATCCTGGTTACCTTGGGCCGTTTGTATAAAAAAGAAACTGTCTACGATGCTTCTTGGTGGTGGGGTACACGTCCCGATTCACATGGCCCATATTTTAAAGCAGTTTCATGGGAAGGTTCTCCTATTATCGAAAAATTCCTGAAAGAAGAGGCTACGAAAGCCGGAGCACAGGGAAAACAGTTTTACGTTGATTTAAATGCGCGTCAAAGGATGGATATCCCTGAATTTGCCGAAGAAGAAAAAGTAGCTGCAGCGGAAGAACCAAAAATTGATCTGGATAAAATCAAAAATAAAAAAGGCCAGGTGGGCAAATCATCTATCGAAGATGTACTGTTGGCTATCAATAAGTTACAGGGCAATCCGTTGAAAGGAAAAAATATTTTCAATAGTCAGGGTTGTGTAGCCTGCCATAGTTTAAGTAAAAGTGAGAAAATGAAAGGTCCTTTTATGGGACAGATTGGCTCTATTATGAACCGTGAGCAGATTGCAGAATCGATATTAAAACCTAATGCTTCCATTTCTCAGGGATTTGCTTCGGTAATGATTACTGCCAAGGGCGACCGTACTTATATGGGCTTTATTACAGAAGAAACAGCTGCCAAAGTGGTGGTTCGTAATATTGCGGGAGAGGTTTTTACCATTAAGGCCGGCGATATCCTGTCGAGGAAAGAAATGGAAACTTCGATGATGCCAGAAGGTTTGGCCAATTCATTGTCATATGAAGAACTGGCTTCGTTAGTTTCTTTTTTATCTGAACAAAAGAAATAGTTTCTCATATAAAATTTGAGAATGGTGATCCATAGCCCATGAAAAAAAATAAGCTTATCACAATTATATGTACCATCATAACCTTGTTTTGCTCAACGTTTGCAGTAGGGCAGAACAAGGAAATTGATTCGACTTTTAAGATGCCTTCGCATCCAAGGTTATTGATAAGCCATGAGCTTGAAGAACAGATCTTAAAAAATGTAAAGCGCGATGCGAAGTTTAAACAAATCCACCAAGCCATACTATCAGAAGCAGATCATGTTTTAAATAAACCCGTATTAGAGCGGGTGATGATCGGTAAACGTTTGCTTGATGTATCTAGAGAGGCACTTAAAAGGATTTATTACCTCTCTTATGCTTTTAGGCTTAACCATGATAAAAAGTATGTAGCCAGAGCAGAAAAAGAAATGTTGGCAGTTTCTGGTTTTAAAGATTGGAATCCAAGTCATTTTCTTGATGTTGGTGAAATGACAATGGCTTTATCAATAGGATATGATTGGTTATATCAGGATTTACCCCAATCAACCAGAAGTATAGTTGCCCTTGCCATTCTCGAAAAGGGAATACAGCCTTCAACAAATAATAAATACAATAACTGGTTAAATGTTACCAATAACTGGAATCAGGTTTGTAATGCAGGCATCTCGTTTGGTGCAATAGCTACTTTTGAAGAGCATCCGGCCTTGTCTGCTAAACTGATTAACCGGGCAATAAAAAGTGTAATCCTACCCATGCAACAATATGCTCCCGATGGTGCTTATCCGGAAGGTTATGGATATTGGGAATACGGCACTTCTTTTAATGTGATGTTAATCAGTGCTTTGGAAGGTGTTTTTTATCAGGATTTTAATTTAAGTGCTCAGCCAGGTTTCCTTAAAACAGCTGATTATCTGGTTAATATGACAGCTCCTTCGGGCAAACCTTTTAATTATTCGGATAGCAGGGCGGTGGCAGAATTTAATCCCGCACTTTTTTGGTTTGCATCGAAACTGAATGATCGTGGTTTGCTTTGGGTAACTAAAAAACAGCTCGATGAGCAAATGCCATTAGAGAATAGGTTACTGCCATCGGCAATGTTGTGGGGAGCAAAACTATCGCTTAATAACATTCAGCCTAAAACTGCACACTTTTGGATCGGAAATGGCCCTAACCCCGTTGCTTTGATGCGGAGTTCATGGACAGATCCGCTGGCTACTTTTGTGGGCTTTAAAGGTGGCTCACCCGGTGTTAGCCATGGTCATATGGATGTAGGCGCTTTCATCGTGGAATCGCAAGGGCTGCGTTGGGCAATGGATTTTGGAATGCAGGAATACGAATCGCTCGAATCGAAGGGCATTAACCTGTGGGACAGTAAACAAAATGCAGAGCGCTGGAAAATATTCCGCTACAATAATCTCGCACACAATACCCTTTCAATTGATAGTACTTTTCAGCTTGTTAAGGGCAATGCTGCCTTCATCAGTAGCGCTGATAACAGCCTGTTTATGAATGCTGTTGCCGATCTGAGCAGCTTATATGCTGATAAACTAAAAAAATCAATTAGAGGAGTGGCTTTGATCAATAAAAAAACGGTGCAGATCCGCGATGAAATAACCGTAGGAAACAACGATGTAACCCTTCGGTGGTCGATGGTTACACCTGCTACGGTACACATTATTGATAAGCATACCGTCGAATTAAGTTATAAAAACAAAAAATGTTATCTCTTTGTAGATACCAAAAGTGAAATTAAAATGAAAACCTGGTCAACAGATCCGGGAACCGATTATGATGCTAAAAATCCGGGGACTTCTATTATAGGATTCGAAGTAAGGCTCAAAGCTGATAGCGAACAAGCCATATCAGTTTTTCTAGATGCCGCAAAACCATCACAAAAGAAATTTTCTGCTAAACCGATAGCCAGCTGGCCTAAAAAATAAATAAGCTTGGTTGCTATTGTGTTTTCAGCTTTACCTCCTAAGGCTTGATTTTATTGATAATTCTTTCTAAAAGCTATACTCCTGAATTTTATTGTTATTACCGAGCAATTTTTATCATAAAAATGCATCAGTTGTTTTGGTTTAAAAAAACAAAACTTACATTTAGCGATTAAATCTATATACCTAGTCGATGAGCAGATCGGGCAGGTATTACCACCAGTTATGGAAGACCATTTTTTTGAACAAATTATTAAGAACCCTCTTGAACAACCAAATATTCCACCCAATGAAGTAATATCCCTTTGGGCAGAAAAGCTAATTCAAGTGCTTTTTCCTGAAAATTCTCCTAAAGTATTTTCAACAATTATAGATGTAAAGGAATATGTTGCTGTTTTGGAGCTTGAACTTTATGATATCATATCGGCGAGTTGTAAGCTTAAAAATAGCGAATGTAAAAATGCAGCAGGTCAGTTTTTTGAAGAACTGCCAGAACTTTACCGTGTATTGAACACCGATATAGTAGCCATTTATGAAGGCGATCCGGCTGCACAGAGCAGGTTTGAGGTAATCAGAACTTATCCCGGTTTTTATGCCATTTGTTTCTACAGAATTGCCCATATGCTTTATAATTTCGGTATACCACTGGTTCCGAGAATTCTTACCGAATATGCCCATTCTAAAACCGGCATTGATATCCATCCGGCAGCCAGTATTGGCGAATACTTCCATATCGATCATGGAACTGGGATTGTTATTGGCGAAACCAGTACAATAGGCCGTTATGTGAAACTTTATCAAGGGGTAACACTTGGCGCTTTGAGTGTTAAAAAAACATTAGCGGGCAGCAAACGCCACCCAACAGTAGAAGATAGGGTAGTAATCTATTCTGGGGCAACCATACTGGGCGGTGAAACCACCATTGGGCACGATAGCATTATCGGGGGGAACGTATGGCTTACTGAAAGTATCCCAGCTTTTTCTACGGCTTATCATTCTCCAATAATTACCATTAGAAACCATAAAGAAACCAATTAATATATTAAAATATGGCAGGAATAATCGATCTGATTGGAAATACGCCAATGGCTGAACTTCAAAAGCTGAATATTAACCCGGCGGTAAGGGTATTTGCCAAATTAGAAGGAAACAATCCTGGGGGGAGTGTTAAAGATAGAGCGTCGCTTAATATGATCAGAAGTGCGATAGAACGTGGCGATATAACTCCTGGAACTAAACTGGTAGAGGCCACAAGTGGTAACACCGGAATTGCATTGGCTATGATTGCAAGTTTATATAACTTGGAAATTGAACTGGTTATGCCAGCCAATTCTACGCGCGAACGTAAGGTAACGATGGAGGCCTTTGGTGCAAAAGTAACCTTATTAGAAAGTATAGAAGAATGCAGGGATTATGCAGAAGAAAAAGGCGTTTCAAAGGGATATTTTTTATTAAATCAATTTGCAAACCCTGATAATTACATGGCCCATTATAAAACAACCGGACCCGAAATATGGAGAGATACAGAAGGGCAGATTACGCATTTTGTAAGTTCTATGGGAACAACGGGGACCATTATGGGCTGCTCCCGATTTTTTAAGGAAAAAGATCATAATATTCAGATTGTAGGCTGTCAACCTACTGAGGGTTCTTCTATTCCAGGTATCAGGCGTTGGCCTGAAGAATATTTACCAAAAATATTCGATCCGCTACGGGTAGATCGGGTAATGGATATTGCGCAGGAAGAAGCAACCTTAATGTCGAGAAGAATGGCTAAAGAAGAAGGTTTGTTTGCAGGCATGAGCTCTGGTGGTGCCTGCGCAGCTGCTTTGAAACTTGCTGGTGAACTAGATAAAGGAACCATTGTTTTTATCGCCTGTGATCGGGGAGACCGCTACCTGAGCAGCGATCTTTTTGGTTGAGCATAAATCACTAATCTTGTTGGGCTTTTTTTGATAAAAGCATACCAACCCTTTGAATAATGATTTCCATGTCAAATGGTTTTTCTATGTAATCATCCCAATGCGTTTTGTAGTAAACACTGTCATGTATGCCATTTCTTGATGACATGAGCAGGATAGGAATGGATCCATGAATGGATAGTTTTAGTTCTGTACATATTGCCCTTCCATCGGTCAGACCAAGCAAGATATCTATTACAATAACATCAGGTTGGAACGAAGCTACTTTGGCATGTAAATCCATCGTACTGGAAAGATTCATCGTAATGTATCCTTCAAATTCGAAGATCATCCTTATGGCATCAAGTGTTGCAGGGTGATCTTCAATAATTAATATTTTCGGTTGGGATAAAGAGAACATTTCTTTGGTTTATGAATTAAGGAAAGCTAAGATTACCAGTACCTCGCTTTTTAAGCAATAACTCAAATATTTTCGAGTCTGTTCTGGTGAGGCTATCAAGAGAATTGCGCAGGCTCTGGTTTACCAGGCTTAAATTGGTAAACATCGTTCTTAGGCTATCGTTTTCATCTCGTAGCTCCAAAAGCTCATTGGCTATGCCCCCAAAATCTCTAATCCAGCTTTCAAAACAGTTTTTGTCAATTGCTAATGCATTATAAATTTCTTCAGGATCTCGGCCGTTGTAAAATTCTTGGATGCTCTCGATAATTTTAGTAGGGGTGTTATTCGGTTTCATGGTTGGTTCCAGATGCTGTTTGTGCGGAAGACTAAACCGTCCCCTGTCTAAACCTCCTGCGGCACAGCATTTTATTTTTAAAAGTTTTCGTTAAGGGAACAGGGACAAAGAAATAGAGCGTTTAAAGATTATCAAAATTTTTGTCTACGCATTAATACGCACAAACTTTAAATATTTGGATTTCAGGTAGTAAAATAAAATGTAATTGGTATTCGGTTCATTATATATAGTTTTTGATGAATTAGCGTTTTAAATAAACCATGCCGCCAGGCGTGTAACAAATCATCCCGGAAAAGACCGTTTCTGTCGGCATGGTTAAAATATGAGTACAATACAGACAAAATGCATTAAGCCTGATTGTTAAAAAAACGGTATCGCACCGCTTGTACTCTATACAGCTATATGCAAAGAGGGTGCGGCATGTGGATCTTCGCAATACGCATTTCTACGCACAGGTATTCAAGTTGTTGTAATAAAGTATGTTAACTGGTTTGTGCTAGTTTAGTTTTGAAATAAAGGCGAAGAAAAAGTAAGTTATTTTCGTATATTATTTAGGACGATTTGGTGAGATCTAACATCCAGGCATGCATATTCATTTCGCCATCTATCCCCAGTTTTTTACGAATTCTATATTTGCGGCTTTCTACAGCACGTACACTAAGTTTGCAGGTTCGGGCAATTTCTTTAGTATCAAAATTTAACATGATGTAAGCACAAAGAGTTAATTCAGCCGGTAGTAGTTGTGGCGAAATCTGAAGTAATCTTTCGATAAAGGTAGATTCAGCCTCACTAAACCGTTTCATAAATGAAGGGTCTCTGGCGTGTGCAAGTTCAATAAGTGCTTTTAAAGAAAAATGTTCAACAGGTTTTTCTGTTTTTGCATCGAGCTGTTTACGGTAACCCTCCACCTGTTCTTGAAGCATAATACGTTGCCTCCGAAAATGCGCATTATGTCGCGTCAATAACCTTAATCGTTGGCCATAAAGACCGAGGCTGATGAGTATTCCTTCAATTATTCCCGCTAAAGTGAGTAAATTATAACTGTAAGATTGAAAGGGTATTAATTCAGATAAACAAAAAACAAGGTAAATAGAAGCTAAGGCAACGGGGATCCATCCCAGTACGTAACACCAGATAAGAGGATTTTTTTTAGCATAGCCGCGGATGATAATCACTTTAACGCTACTGAACAGAAAAAGTAATGAGGTTAATAAAAATAAAAGATGTGTAAGTAAATTGGTGATGCTTCTGGCATCCCATAAAGAGCAGATTAGGATTAAACCCCATCCAAACATTAATACTTTGAAGAATTTATTGAGTTGCGGAAGTTGGCGTTTAAGTTTTAAAAAATAACTGTTAAACAAAATCGTAGCAATGTAACCAGCCGCAATAAAAAAGTGGGCGTGCACTAAAATAAACCTGGCTATCGAAGGGCCAAGCAATAAGCTATAACCTTGCAGATAACAGACCATTACAATGAAATAAAGCAAAATGATCCTTGCTATATATAGCGCAAAGAGTTTACTCCGTGTAACAACGAACATAAAAACATGAAAAATGAGAATCATCAATGCAATACCCATATAAATAGGTTGCACGCTATGTGCTTTAAATAAAGCATGGTTTAATACCGATTCGGTAACAAGTTTAACGGGTACAAGTAAAGTATTCATCGCCCGCATCCTTACGTACACTTCGCCAATTGGTGTTTTTACCTGTTTTAAGGGGAATACATAGCCGGTACCCAGAATGTTATCATTTTGTTTCAGGCTGAACATGCCAGCGCTTATCTGGTTTATCATCCCGCGTTCATCGTGATAAAATACCGTAATAGAATCGATGTTTGCATAATCGATAAACAGATAAGGAGTGGTTTGATTATTATTGTTAAAACGGAGCTTCATCCACCATACTTTACCGCTGGTGCCACCGTTAAAAATTGCTGATTTACCTTTTGAAAAACGTTTTGGCTTAAATTGCGCTACCTCTTCAACAGATGTTGTTTCGAGCGTGTCCTGCCAAAAGTATCCCGCTTTGCCAATGTTAACAAAAGTTTGTTTCTCCACCGGGATCACCGGTTGAGCTATGCAAAGACTGCTTTCTATCAAAAAAGCAATAAGAATAAAAATGGTCTTCATTAATTAAACCAATGTAAAAAAGCTGGGATGACTTATTACAGGGGAGAAATTATAGCTTTATAATAGAAATTCCAAATTTTATCTGAAAAAAGAACATCATGTTAATGGTTTGGCATTCGCTTCAAATTTGTATTTTAGACCAAGCCCCAAATTATATGCACCAGCTGATTATACAATACGCTTTCTTGCTTGCAATTATTCTGTTTGTGGTAATGCTCGCACAAAAAATCCGTATAGCATATCCTATTTTATTGGTAATTGCAGGTTTAGCCTTAAGTTTTTTACCCGTACTTCGTAATATCGAGATCGAACCAGAACTCATTTTTGTAATCTTTTTACCTCCATTGTTGTATGAAGCTGCTTGGAATACTTCATGGAAAGATTTCTGGAAGTGGCGTAGGGTAATCAGCAGTTTTGCTTTTCCAATTGTTATTCTTACCTCAAGTATTGTTGCGCTAATTTCTCAAAGCCTGATTCCGGGTTTTACATGGGCCCTGGGTTTTTTGTTGGGTGGTATTATTTCTCCGCCAGATGCGGTATCAGCATCAGCCATACTTAAAAATGTTAAAGTGCCTAAAAGGCTCACTACAATATTGGAAGGCGAAAGTTTATTAAACGATGCGTCCAGTTTAGTGGTGTTCCGCTTTGCTTTAGCCGCAGTAATGACCGGAAGTTTCGTGTTTAGTAAGGCTGCTGGTAATTTTGTAATTGTTATTGTAATGGGAATTTTGGTCGGAATTGCAGTAGCCTTAGTTTTTTACGCTTTGCACAGATGGTTGCCAACCACTACAAATATTGATATTATCCTTACTTTTTTAACGCCATATGTAATGTATATAACCGCAGAGGAGTTTGGCTTTTCTGGTGTATTGGCTGTAGTGAGTGGCGGTTTGTTTCTTTCGGCCCGCAGAGACCAGATTCTTACCCACCGAAGCAGGTTGCAGGGGATAAATGTTTGGGAAGCGGTAGCTTTTGTGCTGAATGGCTTTGTTTTCTTGTTAATTGGTTTAGAATTTCCAGTAATTATTCGTGGTTTGGGCAACGATGGGCTTTTACCAGCCATCCGTTACAGTGCCATTATTTGTGCAGTTTTAATTGTTACGAGGTTGGCCAGTACCTATGGCGCTTTATACTTTACGCGATTCATTAGTCGTTATATTACCACTGCCGATCCCAATCCAAGCATGAAGGCACCCTTGCTTTTTGGCTGGGCAGGAATGAGAGGAGTGGTTTCTTTGGCTGCAGCGCTTTCTATTCCGGTAGCATTAAAATCAGGCGAAGCTTTCCCTCAGCGTAACTTAATCTTGTTTATCACTTTTAGTGTAATATTGGTTACTTTAGTTTTGCAAGGTTTAACCTTACCCGCATTGATAAAATGGGTAGATATGCCCGATCCCGATTATACCGTTCCTTTCGAGCAACAAAAACAAATGGTGAGAAAGAAATTATCCATGTTGTCACTTAAAATCCTGGATGAAAAGTATCACGATGCCTTATTGCATAACGATATGATCAGATCGATAAAAATTCGCATTGAGGCAGAAATGGAATTATTGAGAGATTGGGAAAAAGAAGAAAACATTTCAAGGTCTGACGGCTTTTATCACGACTATCGCATTGCACTTGAAGATATTATGGCTGAACAGCGTATTTTGTTGAAAGGACTAAATAAAAAAGAGCAGATTAATGATGAGCTGATTAGAGAACAATTAGAGCTGCTTGATCTGGAAGAAGAAAAACTTCGCAGGCATTTTAGTCATCGGGATATATAATCATCAGACTTCTTTTACTATACAATTTCTCAGTTTATGCAATTAAATGTATAATAATAATGGAGTGATGTATCCACATTGTGCGGCGTTATACATACATGTTTACACTACATAGCTGTAATTTCGGAGGTCGTTCACCTGATGAAATAAAGCTATGAAAATAAACTACTTTTTAAAAAGAATCATTTTATTGATGTTCTTGGGCCTGACAATGGCTTCTTGTAAGAAAAATATCAACGAGCATCCAGAAGATAGCGGTAAAAAACAAACCGTGAAATTTATGGTTAAGGGAGCTAATGATGACCTTGGAGCATTGGGCACTGAGGCAAATGTGCCGCTTAAGAATCTGATTAAGCAATTAACCATTGTAGTCTATCAATCTTTTACCGGACAAGAGTATACCCGGATTACCCAACTTGCTACCGATCCTAATTTTGGTGAGCTTAGTTTAGATCTCCCGCTCAATACCTATAATTTTGTAGCCATCGGTTCACGGTCGTTATTTGGAATCAATCAGTTTTATCAAGGTGCTACCAATACCGTTATTTTGCCCTTTAATGATGGAAACATGCAATATTGGCAGCCCAATCAGTCCCCATCCGAAAAATTGTATAAAACAGATGATACATTTGTGGCAACCATTATGAATACTATAAATGCCAACCAGACTATTAATTTAAACATGGATAGGATTGTAGGTAAATTGGAAGTAATTGTAGAGGATGTGGCGAATTATGAAGTTGATGTAAATAACGAAGCAACAGGTTATCTATTTGCTGCAAAAACGTCATTTGGCAGTATTGAAAATGATTTCGGTTATATCGTAAATAACACAAAAGGTCCTATTAGTATTTATATTCTCCGCACAGATAAGCCTTTAGAAATTGAAGTAAGCGGAGGTGGAAAAAGGCGATCGCTTTCTGTACCTGTTTATAAAAATAAAAGGACAGTAGTAAAGGGCAAATTATTGGAACCTATTGGTAAAGTTGGGTTTAGCTTTGTAATTAATGATAAATGGCTGGCCGATACTACACTCGTAACATTTTAATGCGACTTATTGGATTTTGCATGTGTATAAATGGGATGTTAAACAACTGCAATGATTGAAATATAATCATATATTTGCTAATTAATTTAGTAAGTATGTCGGTAAAGGTTAATATTACTTCAAAGGGAATACAAAAGGTTCTTAAAAATTATAATGAAAGGCAGGCTATTGCGGAGTACATTTGGAATGGTTTTGATGCCAATGCGAACACCATACGGGTAGATTACGAAGCAAATTCACTTGGCCTTTTAGAGCAGTTAACTATTGCTGATAACGGTTATGGTATTAATTTTGATCGCTTACAACAAAAATTCGATCCTTTCTTCGAATCTGAAAAATCCATTCAGATTGTAGCGCCGAAGCATACCTCAAAAATGCATGGCCGTAATGGAGTAGGGAGGCTTACTTTTTTTACTTTTGCACATGATGCCGTTTGGCACACCACTTACCAATCAGAACAAGGGTTTCGTTATGGCGAAATACACATTAGTACCGGTGGTTTAAACAGCTATAGTCACGATTTTACCACCGCTCCAAGCAGTTCTGGTGAGACTGGAACCACGGTTTCATTTACTAATCTAAGGATCAGTCAGCAAGATGTAGAAGAAACGGTACTTCCTTTTCTGATAAACGAATTCTGTTGGTTTATTGAATTGAACAGGGATAAAAATTATTCGGTCATTGTAAATGGCAAAACATTGGATTTTAGTAGCAATGTTAAAACTTTAGAAGAGTTTAATCTTTTTTACCCCGATACAGCCGTTACTTTTAAGATTAAATACGTTCATTGGAAAGAAAACCTGCATAAAGAACTGTCTAAATACTATTTTTTGGCAGGTGGTGAAGAAATTTATAAAGATTACACCACCCTAAATAAAAAGAGCGACGATTATTTCCACAGTGTTTATATCGATAGTGATTTTTTTCGTGATTTCGATTTTAAGAGTTTTGAAAATGAAGGACAGGTGGCCATATTTGGAGCCGCTAAATCTTCGGCGGAGTACCGGTTTCTAATTAAAGCGTTAACAGAATATCTTAAAAGTAAACGTAAACCTTTTTTAAAAGAATATGCGAACCGCCTGATTGAAAGTTACGAGCAAGATGATATATTTCCCGTTTATGCTACCGAAAGAGAAAAAGAATTAAGGAAGCCAGCGCTGGTTAATTTAATTAAGGGATTATATGAAGTAGAACCTAAATTGTTTAGTAGTTTAAATACCGATCAGAAGAAAACTTTTGTACGCTTGATTGATCTTTTAATGCGCGCTAACTTGCGTGATGAGATTTTTGAAATGTTCAATGGCATGATCGAATTGGAAGCCGAAGAGCAAGATGAGCTATTGAAATCGATAAAAGGCCTTGAACCAGCGAAAAATTAGATTTATAATAAGTAATTTTAGTAATTTGTTGCCGATAAAAACAGCTTTAGATGAAAAGATACCTATTATTGATTGGCATTTTACTAATTAACATCACACTATTATCTGCACAACATAAAAAGCGTAATCTCAATATTGTTTTTATCGGTAATAGTATCACGCAAGGCGTCCAGATTGCCAATGCTGCTGATGCTCCGCCTGCTATAGCCGTAGCTTATTTGCTTAAGCAAAAAGGAATAAACGAAGTTAAATTCAGCAATCAAGGCCATAGCGGTTATACCACTCTTGATTTTTTACCCAGTGCTGGCCGTACTTTTAACAAAGTTGAAGAAGCAGCCAACGCATTCACCAATAAAGAAGCATTACTGGTTTTTTCGTTAAAGCTTGGTACCAACGATAGCGCTATAAAAGGACCGCGTGGAGCTCCGGTTTCGCCTGATCAATATATTGAAAATGTAAAAACTATTGTGGATAAGCTATTGGCCGATTTTCCTACGGCCATTGTGGTGTTGCATCATCCTATCTGGTATAGCACAAACACCTATAATAGCTCAAAATATATGGAAGAGGGCTTGTTGAGGTTACAGGCTTATATTCCAAAAATTGATAGTCTTGTGGTAAATTATGGTTTAACTAATCCAAAACATGTTTTTGTAGGAGATAAAAAAGCATTCGGTTATTTTAAAAAACACCACCTTACCGAGTTGATTCCTGAGAAAGGGCAGGCTGGTACTTTTTACCTGCATCCAAATAAATTAGGCGCCGCATCTTTAGGCGAATTTTGGGGCAAAGCGATTAAACGGATAGTGAAAAAGAATTTTTAAGCCTTGCCTGGTGATTCATTTTAATGGATTACTATTTGAAAATACCTTCTATATGGTTTTTTGCGCATAATTAACTATGATTATTCACAAAACTTGTGATTTTAATATTATATAATCATTTTTATAGCAGCAGTTTAGTTGTTAAGCCCAGTTTATGAAGATCAATCATTGTTAAATCTTACTGTTTTTCTATGAACGAGCAGCTAGGGTATTGTGGAACAAATATTCCCATAAAAATTTACGGGTTGAGTGAAAAATCGGTTACTGTAGGATTCGGAACGACAATCGATCACGATTTGCTGGCCCTGATCACCGATTTTAACCAATTGCTGCTGCAAAACCCTTTTTCTGGTTTAATAACCACAGTCCAGGCTTATACTACATTAACTGTTTTTTTTGATCCCTTAATTGTGATGTTATCAGATCTTCCGGGGCAGGTTTGTTTCGAAAAAATATCAGCACATTTAAATAAAATTGTACAGATAAAAAGAGAAAAATCTAGCACAATACCTGATAAATTGATTATTCCTGTATATTATGGGGGCGATTTCGGACAGGATCTCTCAACGGTAGCCCGCACAAACAAGCTTAGCGAAACTGAGGTAATAGATGTACATACTGCCGGGCAATATACTGTTTTCATGATCGGCTTTGTGCCGGGTTTCGCCTATATGGGCGGAATGGATCCCAGATTATCCACCCCTAGAAAAGAGGTTCCCAATGCTAAAATACCCACCGGATCTGTGGGTATTGCAGGCAATCAGACCGGTATTTATCCTATGGAAACACCCGGCGGGTGGCAGATTATTGGAAGAACTCCATTAAAAATGTTTGATGTAAACCGCTTACAACCATCACTTTTAAAGGGAGGCGATATGGTTACTTTTAAAGCCATTGGTATAAAGGAGTTTAATGCTTATGCTGAAATATGAGTATGAAGATCAGCATCATTAAGCCAGGTTTATTAAGCACCATTCAGGATATGGGACGATACCGATACCTTTCGCAAGCTGTACCTGTTTCGGGCGCAATGGATGAGCTGGCCCACCGGTTAGCGAATAAAGCTGTTGGTAACGATGATCATAATGCTACCATTGAGTTTACCTATGCCGATGCTTCATTTAAAGCTGAAACACCTGTTCTAATTTCTTATTCTGGTGATGGTGCAACTTTAGTTTGCAATAATGAAATAATGCCTGCAGAAAAGCCATTGTTTTTTCCGGCAGGTTCAGTTATAAAGCTGATCCATAATGCGATTGGGGTGCGTAGCTATTTGGCTATTGCTGGTGGATGGGATGTACCTGATGTAATGGAAAGTAAAAGCACCTATCTTACTGCTGCTTTTGGGGGCTTTAAGGGGAGAGCATTGCAAAAGGCAGATGTTTTGGTTAGCGGTACTTTACTTAGCGAAGTATCAGATGAAATATTGAATCATTTGATTGAAAGATCGTTAACCTATCCAAATTGGCGCATTTCGCGCGAAAGCTTACTGCCAGAGAACAGACAAACCATTAGAGTTGTACTTGCCAATGAAATCAGCTGGTTTGACGCAACATCCATTATTTCATTTTTAACCAATTCTTATACTATTGATAGAAGGAGTAATCGTATGGGTTATCATTTGTCGGGAAAGCCATTGGTGAGGAAAGTTAAAAAAGAATTGCTTAGTACGGCAGTAACACCTGGCGTTATTCAGGTAACCGGAAGTGGCGATTTGGTGATACTCATGGCCGACTGTCAAACAACAGGTGGCTATCCGCGTATCGCCCACGTTGCAGCGGTCGATTTACCTTTATGTGCCCAGTTAAAACCTGGCGATACTATTCATTTTTCCGAAATTTCGAGAGATGAGGCAGAAGCACTTTACCTTGAACGTGAACACGATTTATCGTTGATTACCATGGCAATAGGCCTTAAATATATTAAAACATGAAAATGATCGATCTTAATTGCGACATGGGAGAAGCATTTGGGAATTATACCATGCCCAATGATGAAAAACTGATGGATTATATTTCATCGGCAAATATTGCCTGCGGTTTCCATGCCGGCGATCCGGCTGTAATGCAGCAAACTGTAGCTTTAGCCTTAAAAAAAGGAGTAGCCATTGGTGCGCACCCTGGTTTGCCCGATCTGCAGGGCTTTGGTCGTAGAGAAATGAAGATTAGCCCGAATGAGGCCTATCAACTTACTTTATACCAAATGGGTGCATTAAGTGGTTTTGTCAAAGCCGCAGGGAGCAAATTACATCATGTTAAAGCACATGGCGCATTGTATAATATGGCTGCAAAGGATGCTGCTTTGGCAAAAGCCATTGTGCAGGCCGTTTACGATTTCGACCCTGGTCTGATCTTATATGCTTTAGCAGGAAGTAAGATGATTGATGAAGCTGAAAAAAGGGGGATTGTAACCGCATCAGAAGTTTTTGCCGATCGTAGTTATCAGGATGATGGTTTACTTACCCCTCGGTCAGCAGACAATGCTTTAATTACCAATGAAGAAGATGCCATCAATCAGGTATTGGGATTTGCTTTAAACCAGGAAGTAAATAGCATAAATGGAAATCGCATTGTGGTTAAAGCCGAAACGGTTTGTTTGCATGGCGATGGTGAACACGCTGTTGCTTTTGCTAAATTGATAGCCGAAAGGTTAAAAAAAGAAGGTATAGCTATAAAAGCCCCGACTATATGAAGCCAAAATACAATTGGAGTGTACTTTTAGGGGCAGCTTTTTTAATGGCTTCATCAGCCATTGGTCCTGGATTTTTAACCCAAACCGCAGTTTTTACCCAGCAATTAGGCGCAAGTTTTGCGTTTGTGATATTGCTATCCATCATATTAGATGCCATTGCACAGTTAAACATCTGGCGGATTATTGCTGTTGCCGATAAACCTGCTCAAGATATAGCCAATAAGGTATTTCCAGGTTTGGGATACTTTATTTCTTTCCTGGTTTTTTTAGGTGGTTTGGCTTTTAATATCGGTAATATTGCTGGCGCTGGCTTAGGACTCAATGTATTATTCGGCATTAGTGTAGGGCAGGGTGCTGTAATAAGCGCAATTATGGCAATAGGTATCTTTATTTACAAAGAAGCCGGCAAGGCAATGGATGTTTTTGCCAAAACTATGGGACTGATTAAAATTGTACTCGCCTTAATTATTGCCTACACCAGTTCGCCACCATTGGCAGAAGCCGCATTAAGGGCTGTAAATCCTACGCAGTTTAGTTTTACGGCAGTATTAACCATAGTTGGTGGGACAGTGGGTGGTTATATCACCTTTTCGGGCGCTCATCGTTTATTGGATGCCAGGCAAACGGGGATCCATAATTTAGGTGCCGTAAATAAAGGTGCATTAAGTGCCATTGGTTTGGCGTCTATTATGCGCTTATTGTTGTTTATTGCAGCTTTAGGGGTGGTAAGCAAAGGTTTTACCTTAGACCCATCGAATCCAGCTGCTTCAGTTTTTAAATTGGCCAGCGGCGAAATCGGTTATAAGATTTTTGGTGTGGTAATATGGGCTGCAGGGATTTCTTCTGTTGTGGGCTCAGCATATACTTCCATTTCATTTATTAAGAGTTTTCACCCACTGATATTAAAGTTTAACAGAGAGATTATCATAGCCTTTATAACCATCTCCTGCATTATATTTATCCTCATCGGTAAACCCGTTAAAATACTGCTTACAGTAGGTGCCATTAATGGTTTTATTTTACCCATTGCACTAGGTATTATGCTTATTGCCGCTTATAAAACCAAAATTATTGCAAATTACAAACAACCGTTTTGGTTAACCTTAACAGGTTTAGCTGTGGTATTAACCATGGTTTGGATGAGTTATGGTACCATTATACAAATGATAAAAGGAGAATAAATCTTTATACAATGAATACGATTGCCAAATATTTTTGCTTTTTCTTCCTATTAAGTGCTACCGGTTTTGCGCAACAGGTTACTAATCCCGTAGCCGTTGAACCTGGAGTTTCTCTTGCACTGGCAAGTTCCAGAAGTGCAGCCATAAGTAATATTCAATATAAGCTTCACTTTATCATTCCAGCAGAACAAACAGCGCCAATTCAATCAACTGAAAATATTGATTTTAAGTTAAATAGGTTAATTTATCTGCAGGTTGACTTTAAGCAGAGTGCAGATCATATAAAGCGAGTATCGGTTAATGGCAAAACGATACCGATTGATTTTAAAGCCGAACATATCTTAGTAAAACAGGAGTATTTAAAAGTAGGCGATAACCATATCGAGATTGGGTTTATTGCAGGCAACGAATCATTAAACCGAAACAAGGACTTTTTGTATGCACTTTTTGTTCCTGATCATGCCAGAACGGTATTCCCGTGCTTTGATCAACCCGATTTAAAATCTAAATTTTTACTTTCATTAACCGTTCCAACTGATTGGCAGGTAATGGCTAATGCCATTAAAAAATATTCGTTTGCTCAAGGAAATTCTACTACCTATCATTTCAATAATTCGGATAAACTACCCACTTATTTATTTTCCTTCACTGCGGGTAAATACACCCTGATAAATAGGGAAATGAAAAATAATAAAATGGAATTTTTGCACCGCGAAACTGATTCAGCCAAAATTAAGCTCAGTGTAGATTCTGTTTTTGTAGCACATCGTGATGCGCTCGATTTTTTGGAAGACTGGACAGCTATAAAATATCCTTTTCAAAAAGTGGGTTTTGTTAGTATTCCAGATTTCCAGTTTGGCGGTATGGAACATCCTGGGGAGGTACAGTATAAAGCATCAGCATTGTTTTTAGATCAAGGTGCAACCAAAGATCAGTTCATTTCGCGTTCTAACCTGATTTCGCATGAAACCGCACACATGTGGTTTGGCGATCTGGTAACCATGAAATGGTTTAACGATGTTTGGATGAAAGAGGTTTTTGCCAATTTTATGGCTGATAAGGTGACTGAAAAGTTAATGGGTAAAAGTACTTTCGACCTTAAGTTTTTGCAAGACCATTATCCGGCAGCTTACGGAGTAGATAGAACACTGGGCGCCAATCCCATTCGCCAGCAACTGGATAACTTACAAGAGGCTGGGTCGATGTATGGAAATATTATTTACCATAAAGCACCGATCATGATGCGTCAATTGGAATTATTGATGGGAAAACAGAATTTTCAACAGGGTATAAGGGAGTATCTAAAAAAGTACAGTTACAGCAACGCTACATGGAATGATTTGATTGCCATTTTAAGTAAATATAGTAAAAGTGATCTCCAGAGTTGGAACAAAGTTTGGGTAAACGAACCTGGCAGACCGGTTTTTAGTTACGATATTAAATACAATGGAGATAAAATAAGCGATTTAAGCTTAAATCAAAGTAGTGAGATGGGGCAGCCACGGGTATGGCCGCAATCTTTTACAGTTAAGCTGGTTTACCCAACAGCGAGTAAGATTTTAGTTGTAGATGCTAAGCTTGCTAAGACCGATTTAATTGAAGCAAAAGGTCTTCCAAAACCACTGTATATTTTATTTAATGCAAACGGTGCGGGCTATGGCCTTTTCCCGATAGACAAAGAGATGATGGCAAATCTTTATGATCTTGTTGACCCGTTAGAACGGGCATCGGCCTATATCAATGCTTACGAAAATATGCTTTCGGGAAAAAGCACTAAGCCTAAAGAACTTCTGGCTGTGTTTTTACAAGGATTGTCGGTCGAGAAAAACGAGATGAACCTCAGGCTGATTACGGGATACCTAACCAATATTTACTGGACATTTCTTACTGCTGAAGCACGGAATGCGATGTATGAAAGTATGGAGAAAACAATATGGAATGCAATGGAGCAACAGCAAACACAAAATAACAAAAAGATTCTGTTCAATGCTTATCAAAATGTATACCTGAGTGCGGATGCAGGAAAACGCATGTATAATATCTGGCTCAAGCAAACCGCACCAAATGGAGTTAAATTGTTAGAAGATGATTATAGCGCATTAGCATTAACGCTAGCCCTTAAAACAGATACTGCAAATACCATCTTAAAAGATCAATTGGCACGGACCAAAAATGAAGATCGTAAAAACCGGCTTATTTATTTAATGCCCGCATTATCTTTAGATGTTAAGGAAAGAGATAATTTTTTTAACGGCTTAAAAGACCGGAAAAACCGACAGAAAGAGGCCTGGGTAACTACAGCTTTATCTTACCTGCACCATCCCATCAGGCAAACAAGTTCTATTCGCTATCTGAAAGAAAGTTTAGATTTGTTGGAAGAAATACAGAAAACAGGAGATATATTTTTTCCACAATCGTGGTTGGCGGCTACATTTTCGGGTTATAACAAAAAAGAAGCAAATGCAGTGGTACAGGATTTCTTAAAAACACATCCTGCTTACAATCCGAAACTAAAGGATAAAATTTTGCAGACTACAGATAATCTTCGCCGTTCACAGATCATTTTACATTAACTTTAATGTAAATAAATTTGTTACATACAGGTCTAAGAAGAATTTATACTTTTGTCGCGAGAGCGTTAATTTAGATTGAAAGGGGTAAACATGAATTTGTTTGCCCTTTTCTTTTTTTTATGTTTATTTATAAAACATATTTATTGCTAAGGACTTAAACTTAAGTTCTTAATGCGCTTAATTTCTTAATGTTCAAATTGAATCTGCTCATTTTTTACCACCTGAGAAATGTGAGATCACCTGAGTTTAGCGATCAAGATTTGAAGTCTTATTACTTATTAATTAAAAGCTTCTGTTTGACTGTTCAGATCGTCTAACAAACTGTTTAATAAAATATCTCTTTTATCTTCAATTGAAGAATCATCCTGGATAAAAACGGTAAGGTTCGTATTTTCTGTTGTTTGAGGTTGCATATCAGGCTGCGGTTTATGTTTGTCAATTAAATGTCTACAATTATCTAACGTCGATTTTAGAATATAGTTTGTAACTTTTTTATTCGAACTTGTAATGTCTCAATTGGGCATAGTATAAATTAATATAGACCAAACATTGGGCTAGTATTTAGGTTATGTCTTTCAGAACAAAACAAATTCTATTAATCTGGAAAGCGATGAAACACTACGATGCAATAATTATAGGTGCAGGGCAGGCCGGAACGCCTTTGGCCAAAAGGCTTGCCGAAGCAGGTAAAAAAACAGCGATTATAGAAAAAAGATATGTTGGCGGCACATGTATTAATGATGGTTGTACACCAACAAAAGCAATGATCGCTTCTGCAAGGGCAGTGTATTAAGCCAAAAGAGCAACTGAACTGGGCGTAGAAGTTGGAGCGATCAAAATTGATTTTAAAAAGATAAAGCAACGGAAGGACGATATAGTAAACGA
The DNA here is from genome assembly GCF_918698255.1 of Pedobacter sp. Bi27. Taxonomy (NCBI): domain Bacteria; kingdom Pseudomonadati; phylum Bacteroidota; class Sphingobacteriia; order Sphingobacteriales; family Sphingobacteriaceae; genus Pedobacter; species Pedobacter sp. Bi27. The sequence continues at coordinate 647,386 of NZ_CAKKMW010000004.1, read as the reverse complement.
GTTCAGGTCGTCATCTGAAAAAGGCCTTAAAAACACTAAGGGACTTGAGCTTATATTTGGAACAGCCAGATTTAATAGTGAAAAAGAACTGTCCATTGCACTCAACGATGGCGGTGAAGAAAAAGTAACTGCCGAATGGATTTTTATCAATACTGGTGCAAAAACTACCATACCGGATATTGAAGGATTAGGTGAAATTAACTATCTTACATCGACAACAATTTTAGATCTTAAAACTGTTCCCGAACACCTAGTGGTTATTGGCGGAAATTACATCGGGCTTGAGTTTGGACAAATGTTTAATCGATTTGGCAGTAAAGTAACCGTTTTGGAAAAATCATCAGGCATATTAGCGAGAGAAGATCAGGATATCTCATCAGCACTTACTGAAATTTTAACCGACGAAAACATCGAACTGATCACTGATGTTAAAATCAAGAAGATAGCGCAGGATAAAAAACAGATTAGCATTACGCTGGAATCTGGGAAAATCAAAAAAGAAATAACAGCGAGTCACGTATTGGTAGCTGCAGGCCGTACTGCTCAGACTGCAGGTTTAGATCTTGGAAAATGTGGCGTAAAATTGGATGACAAAGGGCATATTCTTGTTAATGAAAAACTCGAAACCAATATAAAAGGGATTTATGCACTCGGTGATGTAAAAGGTGGCCCTTCATTTACACATATTGCTTATAACGATTATACCATTATTTATCGGAACCTCATGGAGGGCACAAATTACTCTATTCAAGATCGGCCGGTGCCATATTGCATGTTTACCGACCCTCAACTTGGGCGGATAGGTATTTCTGAAAAAGAAGCAAAAGAAAAGAAATTGAATTATAAAGTTGCCGTTCTGCCCATGTCGAATGTTGCGCGCGGTATTGAAACAAACGAAACTTTAGGGCTGATGAAAGCAATTGTAGATGCAGATAGCAAAAAGATACTGGGAGCTGCTATCCTGGCCTCAGAAGGTGGAGAAATCATGTCTGTTCTTCAAATGGCGATGGAAGGTGGGATTACTTACGATAGGATCAGATATTGTGTATTTGCACATCCTACTTATTCCGAATCGTTAAATAATCTATTTATGAAAATCGATAGCGAATTATGATCCAATTAAAAGAGATAAGTAAGAAATTTGGAGATACCCAAGCGGTAAATAAAATCTCTTTTAAGGTAGAAGAAAAGGAAACGCTGGTATTGTTGGGCACAAGTGGCTGTGGTAAAACCACCACGCTAAAAATGATCAACCGGTTAATTGAACCCGATGCAGGCCAGGTTTTTATCAATGACGAAAATATAACCAATCAAGATCCTGATGTTTTACGAACGGGAATTGGTTATGTGATGCAGAATATTGGGCTTTTTCCACACTATACCGTCGCTGAGAATATTGCAGTTGTACCGAAACTTTTAAAATGGGATAAAGAAAAAATTAAAGTCCGAACGCAGGAGCTGATCAAAAAACTCCATCTTCCTGAAAATAGTTTATCTATGTTTCCACATGAGTTGAGTGGTGGACAACAGCAGCGTGTAGGCCTTGCCCGTGCTTTGGTTACAGACCCTTCTGTATTGTTAATGGACGAACCTTTCGGCGCTTTAGATAACGTTACCCGAACCAGTATCCAAAAAGAATTTAAGGGATTAGAAGAACTAAAAAGGAAAACCATTGTAATGGTTACACATGATGTTCAGGAAGCTTTTGAATTGGCAGATCGCATTTGTTTAATGGATAAGGGGAAAATCATCCAGATCGGAACACCCAAAGAATTGCTTTATCAACCGGTAAATGATTTTGCAAGGAAATTTTTAGCCGGACAAAGGTTAGCCCTCGAATTTAAAGTAGTTAAAATACAGGATATTTGGACTTATTTACCTAAAGGGGCACTACAAGATGGGAGAAGCCTATCTGCTGATTTGAATGTATGGGATGCGATGGAGTTGTTGCGGAGTTCTGATCGGAGCGAACTTCTTGTTTCTGGTGCCGATAAAGAAAGCAAAGCCGTTAATTTCGAACAGTTAACCAAAGGATTTAACCAATTTCAAAACGCGCAGGCGCATGAATGAGCATCAGCAAACTTTATGGCAGTTTATGCATGAGCAATCTGATAAATTGTTTTCCCAAACCCTGCAGCATGTTGGATTAACGTTTATTTCCTTACTTTTTGCCATCGCCATTGGCTTACCACTTGGTGTATTGATTGCCAGAAAAAGAAAACTATCAGGGACAGTTTTAGGAATTGCCGGCGTATTGCAAACGGTTCCGAGCATTGCCTTATTGGGATTTATGATCCCCATTTTAGGAATTGGTGCAAAACCTGCAATTGTGGCGCTGCTTATTTATGCCTTGTTACCGATTATCCGCAATACCTATACAGGCATTATTGGCATCGATCAGCATGTGAAAGAAGCCGCCAGGGCAATGGGGATGAGCAAGAGCCAGATACTGTTAAAAGTAGAATTACCTTTAGCTATGCCCGTTATTTTGGCAGGTATCCGTACTGCAACGGTAATTAATGTAGGCGTAGCCACATTGGCCTCTTTTATTGCAGCGGGTGGATTAGGAGAGTTTATTTTTGGAGGCATTTCGCTCAACAATACCAACATGATTTTAGCTGGAGCTATTCCTGCTGCCTTATTGGCCATTATTCTCGATGCCTTGCTTTCTCTCGTTCAGAAAATGAATTTTAAAAAGCTGAGAAAAGCATTGTACATTTTGCCAGTTGTGATTTTAATTTTAGGTGGTTTTTATGCACTTCCGTCGGCTTATGGTTCTACCTTAACCGCTGGATTTACCCCTGAATTTATGGGTAGGCAAGACGGTGATCTTGGATTGAAATCTACCTACGGCTTAAAAATTCATACCATTGTAATCAGCGATGCGGTTATGTACAAGGCCGCTTTTTCAAAAGAATTGGATGTAATTAGCGGTTACTCTACTGATGGCCGTTTGAAAGCCTTTGATCTAAAGATTTTAAAAGACGATAAAAGTATTTTTCCACCCTACTATGCTGCGCCAATTGTTCGGGATGAAGCATTGAAGCAATTTCCCCAATTAGCAGAAACTTTGAATCTACTTGCTGGTGAAATTACGGATTCGGTTATGACCGATCTTAATTACAGAACAGATTATTTGCATCAAACACCAGAACGCGTAGCAAAAGATTTCCTTATCAGTATCGGTTTGTATAGAGCACCAAAAAACGGACATAAGGGTGTAGTGAGGATAGGATCCAAGATTTTTGGGGAACAATATATTCTGGCCGAAATGTACAGCATGCTGATTAGAGGAAATACAGATTATGAGGTATCTACCAAAACAGGACTTGGTGGAACAAAAATCTGTTTTGATGCACTGATGAATGATCAGATCGATTTTTATCCAGAATATACAGGAACAGGCCTGTTGGTTTTGCTTCAGCCCGATCCAAAAATTGCTAAGGAAATGGCGCATGATAAAGACAAAACTTATGATTATGTCTCCACAGAATTTGAAAAAAAGTTTAAGATCAAATGGCTTAAACCTATAGGTTTCAATAATTCTTATGCTTTAATGATGCGGCAAAAACAATCAAAAGATCTGAATGTTAATACCATCACAGATCTTAAAAACTATTTAGATAAAAATTAATGACACTGGTAGAAGAATACTTGCAGATCAGGAAATACTCAGAACAAATTTGCGAACCGCTGCAAACAGAAGATTATGTGGTACAACCAATTGTGGATGTTAGTCCTCCAAAATGGCATTTGGGACATACCACCTGGTTCTTCGAAACCTTTATATTAAAGCCGTTTTCTGCTAATTATCAGGTATATAACGATGAATATAATTTCGTTTTTAACAGTTATTATGAAACGGTTGGTAATCGGGTAATCCGGACAGATCGTGGTAATTTAAGTAGACCGAGCGTAAATGAAATTTACCAGTACAGGGCTTATGTAGATGAAGCCATGGTGAAATTCCTGGCGACGACACCAACAGATGAAGTAAAAGAGCTGTTGATTTTGGGTTTTAACCACGAGCAGCAGCACCAGGAACTTTTACTAACCGATATTAAATACATTTTAGGAAACAACCCGCTTTTTCCAACTTATTCGAAAAACCAAAAAGAAGTTTTAACCGTAAGTGAAATAGAACCTGGCTTTATCAAAATTTCAGAAGGAATTTATGAGATCGGTTATGATGGAAAGGATTTCAGCTTTGATAATGAATTAAACAGGCATAAAGTTTACCTGCACGATTTTTCAATCAGTAAAACATTGGTCAACAATGCAGGATTTATCGAATTCATTGGTGCAGGCGGTTATGAAAATTTTAATTTCTGGCATGCTGAAGGATGGGATTGGGTGAAAAACAACAACATTAGTGCACCCATGTACTGGCATTTAATTAACGGAAAATGGTTTAATTATACTTTAGCTGGTCTTTTACCTATCGATTTAACCGCACCGGTAAGCCATATCAGCTATTACGAGGCTTATGCTTTTGCAAGCTGGAAAGGCATGCGTTTACCCACTGAATTTGAGTGGGAAATAGCAGCCAAACACTTTAATTGGGGCGAACGATGGGAGTGGACCGAAAGTGCCTATTTGCCTTATCCCGGTTTTAGTAAAGCACCGGGCGCCATTGGCGAGTACAACGGAAAGTTTATGGTTAACCAGAAAGTGCTTCGCGGTGCATCAATTGCCACGCCTGAAAATCATTCACGTATTACTTATAGAAATTTCTTCCACCCACATTTAAGGTGGCAATATACAGGCATCCGATTAGTAAAATAGTATAGATATGACCACCACCACTATCGAAACAGCAACAGACAACAAAACACAGTTCCTCCAAGAAACCTTGGCTGGCTTACACTCCGAGCCAAAATTTATGCGCTCTAAGTATTTTTACGATGCTAGCGGAGACCGCATTTTTCAGCAGATTATGGAAATGGAGGAATATTATTTAACCAAAGCAGAAATGGAAATTCTGCAATATCAGGCCAACCAGATTTCTCAGGCAATATCAGCCGATGGGAGCGCTTTTGATTTAATCGAACTGGGTGCTGGCGATGCCACAAAATCCATTCACCTGCTCAAATCATTGTTGCATAATCAGTTGGAATTTAGTTACTTCCCGATTGATATTTCCGCGCATGTAATTTCAGATCTGGAAGAAAGTTTGCCTAAAAAACTTCCCGGGTTAAACATGAAAGGTTTAAATGGTGATTATTTTAATATGCTCAAAAGTGCTACAGAACAATCTGGCCGCAGAAAAGTAGTGCTTTTTATGGGGGCAAATATCGGAAACATGAGCATAGCCGATGCCGGAAAATTCTGCTCGTCATTAAAAAAACTGCTTTCTCCTAAGGATTTGTTGATCATTGGATTTGACCTAAAAAAAAATCCCCAGCAGATTCTTTCTGCCTATAATGATAAAGGCGGAATTACCCGGTCATTTAACCTCAATCTGCTTCAACGGATCAATAAAGAATTAGAGGGCAATTTCGACCTGAACAATTTTGAGCATTATGCTTGTTACGATCCGGCATCTGGTGCCTGTAAAAGTTACCTCATCAGTTTAAAGAAACAGATTGTGAATATTGGTCAAAATGCCATTCATTTTGCAGAAAATGAGCATATTTTTATGGAAATATCACAAAAGTATTCGCTTAATGATATCGATCAGCTTGCAGAAAAAACCGGATTTAAACCGCTTCAACGTTTCTTCGATCAACATCAGTATTTTGTAGATGCCATCTGGAAGGTAGACTAGTTACGATTATCCAGAACCTGTAACAGTTGATTTAAATCCTCTTCTGTATTATAAAAGTGAAATGAAATCCTTGTGCCTGCCCCTCGTGGTGAGCAAAGGATTTTGGCTGCAGCGATTTTGTCAACTGTTTTTGGATCCAATGGCATACTCATGATGGTAGATTGATGTTTTCGCTCCAATGTCCAATCTGGAATTAATCCCCTTGAATTTAATGCTAGCCTGGCTTTGTTGGAAATTGCCTGTGCAGTTTTTTCAATCCAATCGAAACCAATTGAGCCAAGTTCATTTAAGCTTTCGTTTAATGTGCCGAAATTTAAAGTGTCTAAATGGCCTGGTTCGAAACACATAGATAGGTGGTCTTTACCTTTTAAGAAAGGTGCTTTAGGCAATTCGGCCAGTTTGTTTTTGCTGTAAATCGCATCTTTCATCCGATCGGAAAGAAATGCATAACCGTTTCCGTATCCGGCTAAAAGCCACTTATAGCCACTTCCAATCAAAGCATCCAGGCCTGACTTTTCAAAGTTAAAATTTGTTGTACCTAAAAATTGAGTGCCGTCACCGATCAACAAAAGATCAGGATATGTAACTTTTAATTTCTGGATAAATTCATCATCCATCCTTAATCCGCTAATGTATTGTACCATGCTAAATGCCAGCACAGTAGGCTTAAATTTTTCAATGGCAATGATGATCTTTTCTTCTAGCTTTTCATCAATGGCTATGCTATGGTACTCAAAACCCATACTGATTACAGGATAACTCACAGATGGATATTCCTCTTCCAACAATAGAAAACGATGGTTTTTGTTCAACCCACTCAATAAAGTATTAAAACCTACTGAAAAATTCTGAACAAGATAGGTGTTCTCGGATTTTGAGCTGAAAAGTTTAGCAATGTTATTTCTGAGGTCGGTAATGATGGGCAGGCTTTCCGTTCTGAAAATACTTCCTCCGGTTATAAAGTCTTGATCATGTTTAGTTCTCCATTCTGCCAGATTGGTAGATAAAATGCCAGAATTAGCGGTGTTGAGATAGGTATATGCGGTGAGGATCGGAAAAGATAGGTTCATGCCCAAATTTAAAAGAATTGTGCGTTAAAAAAATAGATGCTGCCACCGAAATTGATTTTTATACAAACCTATGAGAATCACGTTTGTTAGATTTATACAATCTGCTAATGTTATATGGAAAATCAAACATCAATACTGGTTACGGAACTTAAAATATTATTAAATGGGGGTGGAGCGCATGTAGGGTTTAAAGATGCTGTTGCCAATTTGCCTTTTAATCTATTGGGCGAAAAGCCTTACAACTTACCTTACAGCATTTGGCAATTGGTCGAACACATTAGAATCGCTCAGTGGGATATGCTCGAATTCAGTAAAGATGGATCGCATCGATCGCCTAAATGGCCAGACGAATACTGGCCTAAAGAACTGGCGCCTAAAGATGAACATGCCTGGAACAATACACTAAAACAGATTGATGCCGATCTGAAAGAATTTATTGCTTTGTTAGATTCTTCAGATTTATATGTGCCAATCCCGCATGGCGATGGACAAAGTGTATTACGCGAAGCCCTACAGATTGCCGATCATAATGCCTACCACGTTGCCGAAATTGTAGTTATCAGGCGTTTATTGGGTGCCTGGAAAAGCTAAAGGAAGTTGTCTTGTTTAGGCCCGTACTTTGCCGCTTATGCAGCCTTTTACTATTGTTTTAATCCGTTAAATTTAACTGTTCGTTCTCGTGAAAATTGAATAAAAAAAAGATTATGTTACAAAACTCAAAAGCATTCAGCTCATTTTCTGTAGACGATATACAGAAAGCAAAAGATTTTTATCAAGGCGTATTGGGTATCGAAGTGAAAGATAACCCGATGGGCGTAATTGAACTGGTTATTCCCGGATCAGCAAATGTATTACTTTATCCAAAACCAAATCATGTTCCGGCAACTTTTACGGTACTTAATTTTCCTGTCGGAAATATAGATCAAGCGGCCGACGAACTTATTGCTAAAGGAATAAAGTTCGAGATTTATAATGAAGAGTATCTCAAAACGGACAGTAAAGGCATTTCCCGAGGAAACGGAGGGCCAAACATTGCCTGGTTTAGAGATCCTGCCGGCAATATTTTGTCTATTTTGGAAACCGATTAGGCCTGACTGGACTTCCGAAGTTGGCCATGAGCATTGCCATTGGCGCAAACTTCGGAAGTCTTTTCCCAGCCAAACTTCAAAAGTTTTTATCACTAAAAGTGAAATTCCATGGCTGGTGGCTTACCATCCAAAGATAATCTTACTATTAACCTATAAGCTCAAAACATTGGTGAGCAATTTCATATTCTTCGTTGGTTGGAATAACCAGGATTTTTACTTTGGCGCTTGCCTTGTTAATTTCTTTCAATTCTCCATTATAGGCTGTATTTTGAGCTGGATCTAATTCAATACCCAAATAATTCAGCTCCGAACATACAGACTCACGCATGTTACTGTCGTTTTCGCCTACACCAGCGGTAAATACAATCGCATCTATACCGTTTAAAATAGCTGCATAAGCTCCAATAAATTTCTTGATCCTATAAGCATAAAGTTTTAGCGCCAAAATTGCAGCTACATTGCCTTCGCTTACCATTTTTCTAATGTCGCGCATATCGCTCGAACCACCTACACCTAACAGTCCCGATTGTTTGTTAACCAGGGTGCTCAACTGCTCTAAAGTATATCCAGAATGCTCCATTAAATGAAAAATAACCGATGGATCGATGTCTCCAGAGCGTGTGCCCATCATTAAACCGCTTAATGGGCCAAATCCCATACTGGTATCTATCGATTTACCATTTCTAATGGCCGTAATACTGCAGCCGTTGCCCAAGTGGATGCTGATAATTTTTGTATCAACTTTATTTAACCATTTAATGGCCTGCTCACTTACATATTTATGGCTGGTGCCATGAAATCCATATACCCGGATGCCATGTTCTTTGTAATACCATTCTGGAATGGCATAACGATAAGCCTGTTCTGGTATGGTTTGATGAAATGCTGTGTCGAAAACGGCAATTTGTTTCGCGTTTACAAAAGTCTGTTCGGCTACTTCAATACATTTATAATTAACCGGATTATGCAGCGGCGCAAGAGAAAACAGCTTTTTGATCTGATGTTTTACCTCGTCTGTAATAAGGGTTGCACCTGTAAAGTGCTCACCTCCATGCACTACTCTATGGCCAACGGCTGCAATATCATCAGGGCTGGCTATTACCGCGTATTCTCCCTCAGTGAGTAAAGCTAAAACCTGTTTTAAGCCTTCGCCGTGGTTAGCAATAAAACCTGATTGTTCTATGCTATGCTTTTCGTTGTTGTGATAAACTGTGTGTTTAACAAATGAGCCTTCAATGCCAATACGCTCTACCAGACCGCTGCAAACCGGAGCTTTTTCTGGCATGTTAAAAAGTTGGTATTTTAAGGAACTGCTTCCGGAGTTGATTACTAAAATGTTCATATTAAATATCTTGGCATTGGATCGCTGTAATTACAACGGTATTAAAAATATCATCTACCGTACAACCACGGCTTAAATCGTTTATTGGTTTATTTAAGCCCTGTAACATTGGGCCAATAGCCAGTGCACCGGTTTCGCGCTGTACCGCTTTATAGGTGTTGTTTCCGGTATTTAAATCGGGGAAGATTAATACACTTGCTCTACCTGCTACCTCAGAGCCTGGTAATTTTTGTTTGCCTACCAAGGGGTCTACAGCAGCATCATATTGTATCGGACCTTCAATTTTTAATTCCGGATGCCTTACTTTAACTATGGCAGTGGCTTCTCTCACGCGTTCTACATCTTCACCTTCTCCTGATGTGCCAGAAGAATAAGATAACATGGCAATGCGTGGCTCAATGCCGAATTTGGCACTGCTTTCTGCTGAAGAAATTGCTATTTCTGCCAGCTGTTGGGCAGTAGGATTGGGGTTAACCGCACAATCTCCAAATATGGCCACCCTTTCTGGCAGGCACATAAAGAAAATGGATGAAACCACCGATACGCCTGGCTTGGTTTTAACAAACTGTAAAGCAGGCCTGATGGTGTGCTGCGTGGTATGAACCGCACCCGAAACCATCCCATCGGCATCACCCTTGTAAACCATCATGGTTCCGAAATAAGAAACATCGGTCATCATATCCCTGGCCATTTCGAGGTTTACATTCTTGGCTTTACGTAGTTCGTGCAAGGTATCTACATAATCGTTATAATGAGCCGATTGGCCAGGATTATGTATTTTTATAGCATTGGGATCCAGATTTAATCCAAGTCTTTTAATCGTGTTGGTAATTTCGGCTGGATCGCCCAAGAGCGTGATGTCTACAATGTCCTGGGTAATGAGTTTCTCCACTGCTTTTAAAATGCGTTCGTCATTTCCTTCTGGTAAAACAATATGTTTTTTATCGCGTTTAGCCCATTTAACCAGTTGATATTGAAACATATGTGGTGTAATTCCCTGATAGCTGAAAGTGATAATTTTATCATCAAGCGCTTTAATGTCGACATATTTTTCGAAAAGCTCTATCGCGACTGCAATTTTCTTCTTGTTTTCGATTGTGATTTTGGAGTGGATACCGCCAATGGTTGTAGTGGTTTCGAACGTTCCCTTTTTAACCGCTATTATTGGAATAATGGTTTGTAAACCTTCAACCAATTTAATAATGGGCTCATCCGGTAAACTGCCTGCGGTTAAAACAATGCCCGCAATTTTTGGGTAGTTGGCTGATAAGTTGGCCTGAAGTGCACCAATAATGATATCGCCACGATCGCCGGGAGTAACGATAAGCAGGTTATCTTTTATATGCCTTAAAAAATTGGGCAGCATCATGGCACCGGTCACAAAATTATCAACCTGGTTATCCAATAATTCAGATCCAAAAAGGACCTCACCACCCAGTGCCAATGTAATTTCTTTCATGGTTGGACTTTGCAGGCCTGTTTCAGTGGGAATAACGGCGATAAGTAATTCGGCTGGCAATTGATTGGTTAAAGCCTGTTTAATACGGTCTGCCTCCTCTGGGTTCACCATGTTGGCCACTACGCCTAATACCTGCACATCTCGCAACAGGAAGTTACGGTAAATGTTGATGGCCGATTTAAAAAGCTGACTTGCAGTTTTGTTCTTTCCCGATACCACTATTAAAACTGGTGCACCTAAGTTTTTGGCCATTAAGGCATTCGATTCGAACTCAAATGCCATGCCTTCGCCTAAAAAGTCGCTGCCTTCGATTACTGTGAAATCATAGTTGTCTTCTAGCTTTTTATATTTACTGATAATGGTATTAATAATTGCTCCACTATCTTCTGCTTGATGCAGCATTTCTTGGCGGGTAAAGGCAAAAGCATCCTCATATTTAACAGGGAGTGAGAAATAATCCAACATGGCTTCTACATGTTCATCTTTTTTATTCTGATCGTCTTGCGCAATAATGGGTTTAAAGTAACCTACTTTTTGTGTTTTAGCCAATAACATATTGATCATTCCGAAAGCAATTACTGATTTTCCGGTATAGGGTTCGGCCGAAGCAATAAATATATTTTTAGTCATAAATAAGGGTCAATGTATAGGAATAACCAATCACGGCCAATATAGTTGGAAATATCTATTTTAAAAACTAAAAGAGGTTAAGTTTTTAATTGCATGATTAGAATGATTAGAAAACCGGAGTCAGCTATTCTGACAGTCGTAAACATAAATAGCAAAGGCAGGAAGTAGCTGTATGACAAATATAGAATATCATCCGGAGAAGTAATTTATTGCTTATTTGTATTGCGATTCAAATTGGCCCCTTCTTATCAATGGTTGAGCTGTAACAGCTAAATTAAATCGTTTTTATGCATTTGATTCAATCAATAACTTTAACATTTTCAGCCTGTGTATAAGTGGTAGGTTCACTTTTGCATCAGGATTAAGCTTTAAAGGCATAAAATGACTTTCTAGAAAATGGGCATAATCGGTAATTACAGTAGCCTGATTAAGATAAATTGGGACCTCTTGCTTTCCTGCCTGGGTAAAAAAATCTTCTAGCTGCTGTATTTCTTGAATGGTCATACTGCAAAGTTATCATTCTATTTTGAGCTGATTGAAATATTTTTTTTTAACAGGTGGTATCTGGCTAATGCTCAGTCATAATTATTTTTAAATTTTGTATGTACTAAAAATTTTAGTTTAAATTTGTTTTCCCTAATTAATTGTTTTAGTGTTCTAATCACATTGAAAGAGAATGAACAATAGTGAAATGAAAAAGGATATCCTCCGTTCAGATATGATTCAGGATATTTCATCACTTAAAAAAGAATATTGCCGAAAGGAGACCGCTTGGCACCGAGATTGGAAATTGGCCTTCCCGCCGTCATTTAGAGAAGTTGCTTTTTATGATGCAGCCAATGCTGATATTCACCGTGCTGATGTATTTACTCCATCCGGTTATACCATTGAGTTTCAAAATTCTCCGATCACATTGGCCGAGCTTAATAGCAGAGAGGCGTTTTATCCAAATTTAATATGGGTATTGAATGGCAAAAAATTTAAGGGATTTAAAATATTAAAACACTTGCCTGATGTAGATGACCCAAGGCTAAAGGATTACGAGTTTTGCCATTCCGATCACCTTTCGATGGTCAGGAAATCGGAGGTAATGCAGGGGCTGCCCAATCCAAAAATACTTAATTTTTACCATCCCGAACTTCAAGGTATTAAACTCACCTCAAACCTATATTCTTTTTGTTGGAAACAGCCACATAGTGTATGGTATTTAGCTACAGCAAAAATAATTGTAGACTTAGGTGGGCATTTTTTATATGAGCTAAAACAGCGTAACCAATTAAATGGAAATTATCCTTACCTGAAAATGTTAAGTAGGAAAACCTTTATCAATTGGCATACCCCGCCAGAGCTTTAAGTATAACTTCGAAAAATAAATTCAGCAATTAATGATAAAATTAGGAGCGCGCATAAGTAAGGGAAAGTAGCGTATTAAATCCCTTTACCTAAGAAATTTAATACGCTAAACCGCATTATTTCATACTGTCGTTAATTTTATTGATCATTACCAAATGGCTTTGAACAATTGGTGCTGTTTTCGTTGCAAAAGATTTAAGATCTGCGTCTTTTCCATCTCTTGATTCATCTTCCATTAATTTTAAGGTAGATTTATGTCCACTCACCATTGCATCAACATAAGCTTTATCAAAATCTGCACCTGTTTTTTTACTTAGGTCATCCATTTTTTTCTTGTGCTCATCATCTACAGTACTAGGCAGTGTAATGTTTTTTTGTTTCGCAATGGCCATTAATTCGGTGTTTGCCATGCCGTGGTCTTTTACCATCATGGTTGCAAATTCTTTAACCTGTGAATTGCTGCTTTTTTCGAGGGCCAGTTTTCCAAGTTCTACTTCAGCCATACCGCCAACCGCTGCCTGTGTAGTAAATTTCGCGTCAGCTTCATCTACTGCAATTCCTCCGGTGGCAACTGCATTGGTTGAACTGTCTTTAGCCATGTTTAAACTATCGGCACTTTCTTTGGCATCCTTGTTTCCTCCATTGCAGGCCTGAAATGCTAATACAGAAATGGCGAATACATAAATTAACTTTTTCATATGCTTTGTTTTTTGTTGTATCTACATAAACATGTTTTAAACTAAAACGGTTTTAAGCTTTTAAAATAATCGGGTAGGGTAAATGTCAGATGCTCAACTGAGTAAGCCGGTTTTTTTAGCAGGAGTGACGGAGAAGGGTTATGATTTAATAATTCTTATTTGGACTTGATCTAAATAGCGGTTATATTTGCCGAAAACAAAAATGCCACACGGTTCAGACCCATGTGGCTAAACCGGAAATCCGGCTCACCTTTAATCTCCATTAAAAGCCATGCAAATTAAGAAAATTTTGCTATTGGGCATGCTATGTGCCTGTGTAATTTTTACTTCTGCCCAAAACCAACTGTTGAGTATCTCGGGGCAAATCAAATCCAATGATGGTAATCCGCTTCCCGGGGCTACCATTAAAATCCACAAAACCAATTATGGTACATTAACAGACCAAAGTGGGAATTTTAAACTCTCCAATATTCCTCTGGGTAAGTACACCATACAGGTATCTGCAGTTGGTTTTAAAACACAAAAAAAAGAGATCAGTGTAGCTGATGGTCAGTCAGGTGGTTTCAATTTTAGCTTGTCAGAATCTACCGAGCAAATGGAAACCGTTAATGTAATTGGGAGAACGGCCAATCAGGAAATTAACCGGCAGGCTTTTAATGTAACTTCAGTTGATGCCAAAAAACTTTACAATACTACGCTTGATATTTCTGGTGCTTTAGATCGGGTAGCGGGCATTAGGGTAAGGGAATCGGGAGGGGTTGGCTCAAACTTTAACCTTTCTTTAAATGGTTTTTCGGGTAATCATGTGAGGTATTTTATTGATGGTATCCCGATGGATAATTTTGGATCATCTTTCCAGATCAACAATATTCCCATCAACATTGCAGATAGGATCGAAGTATATAAAGGTGTGGTACCAATGTGGCTGGGCGCTGATGCCTTAGGCGGCGCCATCAATATTGTAACTGGCGATCGTTACCGCAATTATGTTGACGTTTCTTACTCATTCGGATCATTTAATACGCATAGAAGTGTAATCAATGCAGCGGCTACCTCAGCAAATGGGCTAACTTTTCAATTAAATGCCTTTCAGAATTATTCGGACAATGATTATAGGGTAAATGTAGAGGCCTCTGATATTTACACCGGAGCTTATGCACCAATTGCATCTTTGAAGAGGTTTAACGATAAATATCACAATGAAACTTTAATCGCAAATGTGGGTGTGGTGGATAAAAGTTATGCGGATAAACTTTTGTTTGGGATTACAGTTGGTCAGAATTATAAAGAAATACAAACCGGTGCCAGGATGGTTTCGGTTTTCGGAGGCTGGCACCGTAGGGGTAACATATTGATGCCCACCTTAAAATATAAGAAAGAAAACCTGATCAAAGGTTTAGATGTAACCATTAATGCCAACTACAATTTAGGTAACGAACAGAATATTGATACTTTAAATGTTAGGTACGACTGGTACGGAAACAGTAAACCGAATGGAACGAATGGCGAACGCTCCAGGAGTTTGTACAAATACAAAAACAACAATGGCTTGGCAACAACCATGTTGAATTACAAAATAGACGACAATCAATCGGTCGCGGTAAGCAATGTATTTACCACTTTTAACCGAAAAGGTAGCGATGAATTAAATCCTGCCAATGCAGATTACGAAAGGCCAAAGAAAACCAATAAAAATGTTCTGGGGTTAGGTTATAATTTCGATGTACAAGACCGATGGAGCGCAACAGTTTTCGGGAAATATATCAATCAGGGCAATGTTAACGGAAGCGGCAGCACTGCTGGTAAAAATAGTACCGATAGGTTAGGTTATGGCGCTGCAGCTACTTATTTTATTAACCGGAACACGCAGTTAAAAGCTTCCTACGAGCTTACCAACCGTATGCCTGAGGCTCAGGAGATTTTTGGTGATGTAGAAAACCAGGATGCCAACCCAAGTTTAAAGCCCGAAAAAAGCGACAATTTTAATTTGGGCCTTGGTTACAGTTTCGCTATTGACCGGGAACATAATTTCTCTTTTACGGTCAATGGTATTTACCGCAATGCGACCAATTTTATCTATAACAGATTGAATCAAAATCAATCAAAACTCGTTGCCGATAACCGCGACGGGGTAAGAACAATAGGTGGTGATGCCGAAATCAGGTATTCGTATAAAAACTGGTTAAGTGTTGGTACCACAATTACCTATCAGAACCTTAAAAATCTTCAGAAATACGAAGTTAATCCAAGTACGGGCGAAAAATTCACCAATGTAAGCAATGTGTACCTGGATCAGATGCCCAATATTCCATACCTATATGGCAATGGAGATGTTTCGGTTGCATTAAAAGATCTGGGCCGTAAAGGCAATAATTTATCTATTGGTTATAACTTGTTATATGTGCATGCTTTTTGGCTGTACTGGCCAAGTCAGGGCGCAGCTGGCGATAAAAAAGTGATTCCACAGCAGTTCAATCATGATTTAAACTTCGTGTACAGCTTAAAACAAGGCCGCTATAATATTGGATTGGAAGCCAAAAATATCACCAATGCCGACCTCTTCGATAATTTTAGTCTTCAAAAACCAGGTAGGGCGTTCTACCTAAACCTGAGGTATTTCATCAATTAAAATCAATAATTAATACATAAAAAAAGTAATATGAAAACAAACTTTACCAAAGCGTTTATCGCTTTAGCTTTCGCTGCTGTACTTACCTCGTGTTCAAAAAAAGAAGAGAGCGAAAGTGTTCCGGAAAATCCAGGAAACTTTATCCTCGCCGTTACACCAGTGGCTTCTACAGGTGTTGCCGATTATTTGCTTACTGCCAGTGATCTGGATAAAGGCACAATCTCTACCGCTGGAAACGGAGTAGAACAAGATGGAACTTATCGCTATTATGTTACGCATAACAATAAGTTTTTCAGTATGCTTTACGGTCAGGGAAATCCGGGTGCGGTAACTACCTACAATATTTTAGCAGGCAAACTAAATAAGGTTTCTAATTTTCAGACTGAAACCGTTCAGGCTTTTGCGCCAGTTAACGACGATCTGTTATTGATTAAAATCCCAAGAAATTTAACCGCTCCAACAGCAAGCTGGTATAAAGTAAATACCAATAGCCTTTTAATCTCTGGAGAAGGAACATTAGATGCCACAGCTCCTGCAAACAACGGAGAAATCGCGCATTTTAGCTGGATTAAACAGGTAGGAAATAAAGTGTATGCGCCGTTTTTCTGTATCAACGGCAGCAGGTTCTGGACAAAATACCCTAACACAGCCTGGATAGCCGTTTATTCTTATCCGGAAATGAAATTAGAGAAAGTAATTGAAGATGACCGTACAAGTTTTATCGGAAGATATTTTACTGATGGATTGGGCGTAGTAGAAAATGGAGATGTTTATGCATTTTCGAGCTCAGTGGCTGTTGACGATAATACTGAAACTACTGATGTGCTTACAGATTCGAAAATAACCTCTACCAAACCTTCAGCAATTACCAAAATCAAAGCAGGCACAACAGCGTTCGATTTAACTTATTTTCTAGATTTTGAATCTGTATCTGGTGGTTATGTAATTACCAATTGGATTTATATCGGTGGTAATAATTTCATTGTAAATGCGATATTAAAAGCCAACAAAGGCGCTTATACAGTAGGTAAGACTATAGGTGTATTAAATGTAGTTGATAAAACCTTCAAAAAAGTTACGGGGCTTCCCGCCGAAACCGCTATCTCTAGCATCACTACAAATAACTATACGCCAAAAGATGGAAAACTGGCTTACCTGGGCTTCAATTTAAGTGATGGTACAAGCTATGTGTATAAAATTGATGCAGCTACAGCAACAGCTACAAGAGGCTTAAAAGTAGAAGGTGGGGTAATCACTGCCGTTCAGCATTTGAAATAACAACAAATTATTATCTCAAAAACTAAAAACAGAACAATGGCAACGGTAAATAAAACTACTCTGGCAAAGAAAAAAAATAAAGATTCGTTATTTAACAGGATCAATAAATGGCTTCACCTCTGGCTTGGCCTAATATCGGGTGTCATTGTTCTCATTGTTTGTATAACAGGCTGTATCTGGGTTTTTAATGAAGAAATTACAGGTTTATTGGAACCTGAAACCAAAATTGAAAAGCAGGATAAGCCTGTGATTACACCATCGCAACTGAGTGCCATTGCGTTTAAGCTTTACCCTGAAAAGATTCCTTCGTATGCACAATATCAACAGGGAAGGGCGATAAGTTTAAATTTAAGGGGAAAAAAGGATGAAGGACGGCGCGGAGGAGGAACCAGTTTAAAAATTAATCCTTATACAGGAGAGGTAATCAGCAAAGTGGTACATAAAAAAGGAGAGGTCGATTTTTTTAGGTTTATCCTCAACGGTCACCGTTTCTTGTGGTTGCCTTATGCCATCGGAAGACCGATTGTAAACTACGGAACCATGATATTTGTGGTTTTGTTAATTACGGGATTAATCTGGTGGTATCCTAAAAAATGGAACAAATCAACCCGCGATAAGAGTTTCAAAATTAAATGGGGAGCCTCATTTAAAAGGATAAACCTCGATTTACACAATGTACTTGGCTTTTATTCTTTAATCTTTTTGCTTTTTATTGCCTTGACAGGAATGGTTTATGGCATTAAATGGTACAGCGAAGGTTTGTATTGGGTAACCTCTGGAGGTGATAAATTAGGCGATTTCCAACGCCTGGAATCAGATTCATTAGCCGTTGGGAAATTTTACACACCTCAAAAAGCGATGGATCTGGTCTGGCAAAAAGTAATTCGCCGTCATCCAAAATCACAGGGTTTTTTCTATAATTTTCCCGATACTTCAAAAGCAAAAGCCACGATTAATATTACGGTTTATCCTAATACAGGTCAGTTTTACAATAACCAGGGCTATACCTTCGATCAGCATACTTTAAAAGAATTTAAACGCGAAGGTGTTTATGCTATTGCTTACGAAGAAGCTGGTTTTGGCGGTAAACTTCGCAAAATGAATTACGATATCCATGTGGGGAGTATTTTGGGTTTCCCAGGTAAAGTAATGGCTTTTTTAGCATCACTAATAGGGGCAAGTTTACCTATAACCGGCTTTCTGATCTGGTATGGTAGGAAATTCAAAAAGAAAGCTGTAAAGAAATCGCCCGTTTTAACCGAAGGTGATAATAAGCCTACTGATTTTAAGCCGAGAGTTAAAATTCCGGTAAAAAAAGTGGAAGAAGTTATAGAACAGGATTAATATTCAGGATATGATTAATTGAAAACCCAGACATTGTCCGGGTTTTCTTGTTTTAATGTCTTACAATTTTACCTTTTTAGTTTTTGGTTCTGGTTTTTCAGGTAATTGTATCGATAAAATCAAATCAATGCTTTCCGAGTTGGTTTCATAATCGGCTGCAATTTTTTCCCATCTTTTTAGTTCTGCCTGTAAGCTTTCGATTTCCTTACCCAATGATTCGATCTTATTCTGAATTGATTTTCTAACGTTTGTATTTGCCATAACACAAAATTATGATTTGATGGCATATCTTTAAACTTCTTTGTGGTAAGGATGCCTGTAAAAAATGCTAAGTGTTCTCTTTCAATGAGTTTTATTCTTATAAAATTTTCAACAATAGTGAAGAATCATCGAATTTGCTTACGATACCCAATAATTGAGCAATGATTTGCTATTTTTACCCAACATCCCCAATAAAATATGAAGAAAAATAATAACTGCGATCTTAAAACCTGTTTTATGTGCCAACTCACATTAAAAGAGTGGCATCCTGCTATCGAGAGCCATAAACGAAATTTTATCGCTAAAAAAGGGGAAGTAATTATCAAAGAGGGCGATCCGGTTAGTGGTGTTTATTTTGTTACTTCGGGTAATGTAAAAGTGCATAAACAATGGGGCGACAAAGAACTGATTTTACGTTTTGCAAACGATGGAGCCATAATTGGACATAGGGGAATCAGCAGCAGTATTTCTACTTATCCCATATCGGCAACTGCGTTAGAAACCACTAAACTTTGTTTTGTAGATATCGATTTTTTTAAAACTACCATAAAAGTAAACCAGGAATTTGCCTATGGTTTGTTGATGTTTTATGCCGATGAATTACACGCTTCAGAAAAGAAAATGCGTAATTTAGCTTTAATGTCGGTTAAAGGAAGGCTTGCTGTGGCTATTTTAGGATTGAGAGATCAATTTGGATTAGATGCCGAAGGATTTTTAAATTTAGCACTAAGCCGTCAGGATCTGGCTGCTTTTACCGGTGCCACTTACGAAACCGTTTTTAGGACCATGAACGAGCTGTTAGCAGAAAAGTCAATAATAGTGAAAGGAAAGCAAATTGGTATTTTAAACGAGGCTGGACTAACAGATTTGAGTAATAAGTAATTAATGTTCATGCTTTTAATTTTTTAAAATTTATTGTTGTTGCTGAGGGATAATTAATTATATAAATCAATATAAATGACAGATGGATAAAACAGGCGAATGGTCTTGAAATATCGTCATTTCGACCGCAGTGGAGAAATCTTTTAAATTTGATTTAAATAACTTGGTACAAAGATCTCTCCATTTCGCTGCGCTACAGTCGAGATGACGGCCATTCTATTGGAGTCTGTCAATGGTAGTGTAGTCGAAGTATCTTTTCAAATATTTATTTCGCTCAGCTTAATTAATAACCAGTTTTTAAATGATTAACATTATATGCTAGGAATCGTTTTATGTGGCGGGCAGAGCTTACGGATGGGCACTGATAAAGGTTTGCTCAGCCATCAGGATAAATTATGGGCACAGATGGCAGCTGATAGCTTAAGTGCGCTTGATCTCCCTGTAAAATTTTCAGTTAATCCATTGCAGCAAGAAACCTATGCAGGGTATTTTGGGGATGAATGCCTGATAGTTGATCATTCTTTGCTTGATATCAAGGGACCATTATTGGGGGTGCTTTCTGCGCATTTGTCAAATCCAGAGGAAGATCTGTTCCTATTGGCCTGCGATATGTTGTTGATGGAAATCAGGTTGTTGGAAAAGCTAATCCATTCACTTAAAGCTGATGATTCTTTCGAGGCTTATATTTTCACCAAAGATGGTCAGCAAGAACCTTTATGCGGGATTTATAAATTTGAGGGTTTGAAAAAAATTGTACACCTGCTTCAAGCCAATGGTTTGGCCAAACACAGCATGAAATACGTTTTAAGTTATTTGCGAGTTTGCGAAATTGCCATTGAGGACCAAGATTATCGTTATTTCAGTAATTTTAACTCGCATGCAGAAATAAACGGCTTATAACAATTGCAAGGCCGATTGATCAATTTTAGTGAAATTGTCTTTCTCTCCTTCGCAAAGCATGCAACAATAACCTTCCGGTAAATCTTTAAATGCCGTACCTGGGTTAATGTTGTTTTCAATTTCGCCAATGCGCTCGTTGTACACTGTAAAGCAATTGTTACACTGGTATAAAAACTCGCCATCTTTTTTTATCGCTTCTTCAGTTTGAAAGCTCTGTTTTTGATTACCGGTTTTTATCGCATTTAAACGGTATTTGTAAAACTTAAATATCGAACGCCTTACTTGTTCTGGTAATAAAAAACTAGGATTACTCCTGCTAAAAATTTCGCCGGTACGCTCGTTGGGGTTAAAATCTTTAGCGCAAAGGATATCGTAAACGGGGAGTAGTTTTAAACCCAATACATTAATCAAGTGGCGTTTTTGGATGAGGATACTACTGAAAACCTCACTTTTTTTGCGTGTTTTAATGCCAAAGCATATTCCAAACGTCCTGGTATCATCAATGCTTAAATGTTTAACAAGAAAATTTTTTAATGCTAAGCCTTCGTTACAATTGTCTTCCACCTGAAAGTTAAGTTCGTTGGCCGCATGCCGCATATTGATCTCAAATTCTTCGAGCAAGCCATTCCAAAGGTTTTTGTCTTTTTCATCAATTCCTTTTATAATAATGGTTTTCCAGGAGGTACAGCACAACTGACCGAGTTTGGTATCTAAACAAAGCTGGCAGAGTTTCTTTAAGAATGGAATGCTGAACAATTCATCACGCCTGTAGATACCCAACCAATATTTATTGTTATACCGGTTTAAGCCCTCGTAATAAGGTAGGTTAAATGAAGATAGCGATACGGTGTTTTCGGCTTGTTTAAGAATGAAATTGTCCTGATCCAAAAGTGCAAAGAGCGCTTCGCCATTGGCTTGTGGATTATCTACAAACTGTGACTGATTGTTTTTGATAATACCCTCCAACGCTTTGGTAACCTGTGCAATATGGTTGGTGTAACAAAGCTGATTCCATTCATAAGTTACATTGGTTTTTGGAAACCGGATGATCAAATGCCAATAATGTTCGGATTGTGAAGAGGCAATCCAGTTGATATTACCCGTTAACATGGGGGTAAAACTTTGGTCGCTATCACAGATATTGACTTTAACGGAAGGTCTAAAGTCGATATCGTCTAAAACATCCTTATATACACCTTCGGTAAGCCAGGTTTTGCGGATAAAAATCTCTTCAGCAGGATAAGAACTGATAATATTCGGGAAATTATTGGTGTCTACTTCATAATCGATTCCAAGTTTATCCATTTCACACGTAAATATGGTAATATTGTAGGTTGTAGTATCAATCAATAACTGCTGGCGTAGGCCAAAACGAACATATTGGATCCGCGCTTTTGTTGCCGCAACCAGGATATTATACAAATTGCCCGGTGATATGATGCCGCCTGGAAAGTTGATGATGATGGTTTGATACATGGCTTAGCTATTTAAAAGTCCAAATTCTACTACTGCCTTTGGGAAGTTTTTGTTTTCGTGTCCTGGTCTGCATAATTTTAAAAGCGCAAACCTTTGGATATTAGTGAGTTTTCGCCATTGGTTTAAGGAAAGCTGCAAAGCTAATTCTGTCGCCTTTTCTTTTAGCATCGTAGGGATTTGATGTAGGTTTCCCCAATCGGGTAGCGGGTCGATAGCTAGCGTGGTGGCTTGATTTCCAGTATATTTGGTAATCAGGCCAATCAGAAATTGATGGTACTTATCTGTTTGTTCCTGAGTTGAAACGGGTAGTAATGCCAGTTGGATCCGTTCCGATGGATGAAATTTGCTCCATTCAGCCAATTTTAGTTTTATTCCTGCGGCATCCATTTTAAAACGCACGATCATCGGGATACAGCGCACATTTTCTTCAATAAAATCTTCTTCGAACTTAAAATATTCAATCCCTTTTAGGTTTTTAAATTCTGAAGGACCTATTTTTACTTTCATCACTTTCTTTAATTTTAAATATTATACTCTGAACCTTACATTAAAGATAGAGAACTTACTCTTCTTATTCTGTCATGTTGAGCTTGTCGAAACACATCAAAGTGTATTTAAGTATGGTCCTTCGACAAGCTCTCTGCAGGATTCCTTTGGACAGGATGACAATTCGTACTATGATACAAGCTTATGAAGAATCACGAAAATCTATCATTTCTCTACTAAAACCTGCTTAGCTTCCGTTTTTAATACATTTACAAAAGAATCTAATATGGCTTTTACCTCGGGCCTGCAACTGCCACAGCCCATTCCGGCGCCAGTTAACTGGCAAAGCTGCACATGATCTTTACAGCCATCTTTAATTTTGTTGATCAGGTTACCTTCGCCAACATTGTTGCAGCTGCATACGGTTTTGCCTATAATAGGTTCGGTTGTTTTACCACTTCTTAATAATTGAAGCCGCTTTTCGCTCAACTCCATTTTATTTTCGATCAGGTTGCGGAACTCCAAAAACTCGCTTTTATCGCCGATTAATATCGCCCCAACCAATTTATCGTTGTGTACAATACATTTTTTATAGTAACGTTTGGCTTTATCAATAAAAACAATTTCCTCATAAGTAGGGTCGTTGTTTGGTATTTCGGCCAAACCTAATGAACAGAGTTCTAAACTGTGCATTTTAAGGATATTCATGAGCAGGCTGCCCTGGTAAAATTTAGCAATATCTCCGCAAAGAAATCGTGCCACTATTTCTGCCTGTTGTTCTGCTGCTGCGGTAATGCCGTACATCTGGCCTTTAAATTCGGCAATTTCACCAATGGCATAAATGTCTTTTTCGGTGGTTCTCAGGTATTCATCAACCACAACACCTCTTTTACACTCTATGCCTGCTTCTTTAATCAGTTCAGTATTCGGAACAGTACCTATGGCAATTACTAAAGATTCGCAATCGATCAATAAACCACTTTTTAAACGGATGCCTGAAATATTTTTTTCTCCGATAATCCGGTCTACTTCATCATTATAAAAAATCTCAATGCTTTTGCTGGTCAGTTCTTCATGTAGTAACTGACTGCCTAATGCATCCAACTGGCGACCCATTAATCTCGATATCCGTTGGATAATCGTCACTTTTGATCCTGTTTCAGCCAAAGATGTGGCCAATTCGATTCCCAATAAACCGCCACCAACAATTACTACTTTTCCATTTGTGGTATCCACATGTTTTTTAAAACTGTCAGCATCATTGCGGCTGCGCATGGTAAATATGCCGTTTAGTTTTGGGATATCTTTAAGCACAAAAGCCCTGCTTCCAGTAGCCAGGAGCAGAACGTCGTAATGGTGGGTTTCTCCATTACTATCGATAACAGTTTTATTTTCCTTGTTGATTTTTTCGATACCTAGTCCCCGGTGCAGTTTAATTCTGTAATCGGTTTCCTCACTATCGCTCATTTTAATGAGGTTATGCCAGGGTAAAGTGCCAATAATATAATCGGGGAGAAGTACCCTGTTGTAAAAAGGGAAATTCTCTTTGCTAAAGATCTCAATTTCATCTTCGGTATTTAAAGCCCTGTAACTTTTAACAAAACCACAGGCACCAGCGCCAGCTCCAATAACAATGATCTTTTGCCGGGCTTTTTGATATAATTTTACTTCTACAGCGCTAAATTTAAAATCGGGTTCTTTGCTTAGTGGGTCAACCAGGTTATTGGTGAGGTTGTTCACCCGGTTTAGGTCACTTTTTAAGATTTTTCCCCAGTGCATGGGCATAAAAACCACTCCGGGTTTAATATCTTCCGAAAATTTTGCTTTTACACGAACATTTCCACGTAAACTGGAAATTTCGATAATATCATTGTCTTTAATATGCCGAATCTCGGCATCAATTGGGTTGATCTCTAAAAAAGATTCGCTGATATGCTGGTTCAATTTATTTACCTTGCCTGTTTTGCTTCGGGTATGCCATTGATCTCTGATCCTTCCGGTGGTTAAAATCAATGGATGTTCCGGTGTTAAAGCTTCGGATTGGTTTTGGTCATCAAATGATAAAATATTAGCTTTTTTATCTGGTGTGTAAAACTGGTGATCGGTAAATAACCTGGCTGTTCCGAAGGCCTTTTCTTGCTTCGGATAAGGCCATTGAACGGCTCTTTTTTCCCTTAAAATCTCATAATTAAGTCCGCTGATATCAATGTTGGTTCCTTCCGTAAGGGCTGCATGCTCGTTGTATATTTCGGAAGCACTTTTGAAATCGAAACCGTGGTAGCCCATTTTTTTTGCAAACCGGCAGATAATTTCCGAATCTGGTAAGGCTTCTCCAGGTGCTTCGGTTACTTTACTGAGATAAGAAATATAGCGGCCTGCATTGGTCATGGTGCCCTCTTTTTCTACCCAGGCAGCTGCAGGTAAAACCACATCAGCGTATTTTAAGGTTTCTACTTTATTGCTAATGTCTTGAACAACTACAAATTTCGCTTTTTTTAATCCTTCTTCGGCTACACGAACATCAGGTAGACTAATCAATGGATTGGTGCATAAAATCCAAACCGCTTTGAGCTTTCCTGTATTCAGTTCATCAAACATTTCGGTTGCAGTTAAGCCCGGTTTAGATTGTATGGTGCCCAATGGGATCTGCCAAAATTTTTCGACCTCATTGCGGTGACTTTCGTTGGCTAAAACGCGATGTGCCGGCAATAAATTGCTTAAACCACCAACTTCTCGTCCGCCCATGGCATTTGGTTGTCCGGTGAGTGAAAAAGGTCCGCTTCCAGGTTTGCCAATATGGCCGGTAATCAGGTTTAGGTTGATTAACGAAAGGTTTTTATTAGTGCCCACCACACTTTGGTTAAGTCCCATCGTCCACATGCTGATGAAACCTTTTGCATTGCCGATGTACGATGCAGCCAGGCGGATATCACTTTCTTTTATTCCACAAATAACTGCTGCTTCGGCCAGTGAGGTTTGGAAAACGGTAGCATGGTATTTTTCATAACCATTGGTACTGTTGATGATAAAATCAGCGTCGATTTTTCCATCTTCAATTAAACATCGGCCGATGGCGTGGTGAAGGGTAATATCGGTGCCTGGATTGAGTTGCAAATGGACATTGGCAAGCGAGCAGGTCTGCGTTTTTCGCGGGTCGCTTACAATGATCTTTAGGTCTGGATTTTTTTGCTTTGCGGCTTCAACACGGCGCCAAAGGATAGGATGGCACCATGCTGGATTTGCGCCCGCAACAAAAATGCAATCGGCAATTTCAATATCATCGTAACTAATGGGCACAGTATCTTCACCTAAGCTCATTTTATAACCAACAACCGCACTGCTCATACATAAGCGGCTGTTGGTATCGATATTATTGCTACCGATAAAACCTTTAATCAATTTGTTTACTACATAATATTCTTCCGTTAAACATTGTCCGCTTGCATAAAAAGCCACACTATCGGGTCCATGTTTTTTAATCAATGCTTTGAAAACGGCTGCTGTTCTTTCTAGTGCGGTATCCCAGCTTACCCTTTGGAGGGGCATGTTTTTGTTGTAACGCATTTCGGGGTAAAGCAGTCTGTCGCTTTTGTCATTCGCGGTGTAATGCAGATTCATGCCTTTACTGCACAACATGCCTTTATTTACAGGGTGGTTTTTATCTCCTTCAACTGTTATCCGCTCATGGATATCTTTATTTACCACAATACCACAGCCCACTCCGCAGTAGCAGCATGTTGTTGTATTATTTAGCGATATATTCTTTTCTTCTTTCAAATGATCAACGGTATTGTAGGTAGATTTTTACTTTTGGTATGACTACTTGCTTGGTGTAAGTACAAGATCTTCTATTACTGCGCTTTTCTGTGCCATAATGGTTCTGAAAATAAATACAGCAATGCCAATTCCGAGAATGATAAAGCCTAGAAAGGTAAATGCACTGGTATAATCGATCAGGTCTTTTTGAATAGAATGCCCGTTTTCGATTACATTTTTAGTCGCATGACCAGCTTTGGCTTTAAACATAAATGCAATAAGCATAGCGCCGATATTTCCGCCAGCACCTACAATACCTGCTACACTACCAACTGCAAGTGGATTAATGAAAGGAACAAGGCTATAGGTTGCTCCGTTGGCCATTTTTAAGCTTAGACCAAAAACGAACATCATAAAAATAGCCATTCCAATATTGCCCGATTTTGCGAACCAGATCAGGCCGATTCCTTCTATCAGAAGCAATAGTGCAAGTAAAAGTGTTTTGCCATCAAATCCCCAGGTTTTACCGATTTTATCAGCAACAATTCCACCCAATGGTCTGGCAAAAACATTGATCCAGCCAAAAATACCTGCAACCATTCCGGCTATGGCGATTGTTGCGCCGAATGAATCAGTAAAAAAGATCGGTGCGAAGTTATCAACCGTTATTTCTACACCAAAACAGGCAGCGTAGGCAATGGTTAAAATCCAAGTGCGGTAATCTTTTGCGGCGATTAAAAATGTGTTTTTGGTGCTTTTTATGGTTTCGTCTTTTAAATCCTTAAAATCTCCCTGTGGGGTATCTAAAGTATAACGGTGATATAAAAATGCACATACTAAAAGCATTACACCAGGGAAAATCATAGCATAACGCCAGCTGTCTTCAGTGCTACAAAAGCCCAGAGCGGTAATGCCAGATGCGATTAATGGCATAAATAAATTCGCAGCACCACCACCTGCATTACCGAAGCCACCTGCAGTTGCATTTGCGGTTCCTTTAATGTTCGGAGCAAACATAATGGAGGTGTGAAATTGGGTAATTACAAATGAAGCGCCGATTACGCCAATGGCCAAGCGGAAAAGCAAAAATGAAGTATAAGAATGACTGGTTCCGATTAACAGTACCGGAATGGCACACAGTACCAAAAGCCAGGTGTAAATAAGTTTGGGGCCAAATTTATCGATTAGCCGTCCGATCAGTAAACGGGCAATAATAGTAGCTGATACTGAAGCAATCTGAATGTTGCCCACCTGATCTTTGGTAAGGTGTAATTGCTCTCTTGCAATTTTCATTAGGGGGGCCATGCCGAACCAAGCGAAAAAACAAAAGAAGAAAGTTAGCCAGGTGATGTGAAAGGTTTTCATCTGAACACCTTTGAACGAAAATATATTTAATTTATCTAGCGGTTTAGTAATGGAGTTTAGTGTCATAACGATCTGTTTAAGCGTAAATAAATAAATGGGTTCTTTTAAAATTTATAGCCTAAGCCTACGCCAACGTTCCATTCGCCATTTTTAACTGCGGTTTTAGGGTTATAGTATAGTGGTACTTGTAAGGCTACATGGCGAAATACCGTTGTTAAGCCAAAACCAAGGCTAGGAGTGAGGACTGCATTTTTTGGCGCTCCGGCGGCAACTTTATCTTCTTTGATTCTTAAGCTGGGTAACAATCCCAATAAAACGGTATAAGGTTTTTTGCTGAATTTGATGCCCGGGCCTGTACAGTTTATAAAAGCACCATGATCAACATATCCGGCAACGATAGTACCATCGAATAAAACAGCTTTAGTTTGTGATTTAGCCGAAAAAAAGAACAAGGTAAGTGCAAGGCAGCAGGATACTGCAGCATAATTTTGAATTTTCATGTTTGTTTGGTTTAAGTTTATACCGAATATAGTTAATCTTACTGGGTCAGGTTAAGATTTTGGTGTTGTACCAATGTAAACGGTTCCGTTTTCTATCTTTACAGGATAGGTTTTTATTGCGCATTCATCGCCGCTTAAACATTCGCCAGTGCTCAATGAGAATGTTTTTTTGTGGAATGGGCAGGCTACCTTAGGTTCATCGGTAGTAGATCCAATCATTCCACGGCTTAATGCCATCTGTTTTTTATGCGGGCACTCATTTTGTGTGGCGTACCACTCATTTCTTCTGGTGAAATAGAAAAGTGCAATCTGATCTTCACCATGTTTTACGCAAACGCCACCGTTCTCAATGGCATCCTCGACTCGGCAGGCTGCTAGCCAATTTGATTGTTCATTCATAATTTTGGGTTTTATAAGGTTTGTAAAGATTATTATTAAACTGTTTTCCATTCGGCGGTTCTTTTTTGTCCGCGCATCTCAACAAATTCTATAGTTGGATCTTTGTCTTCCGGTGCATTTACAAAATGAGAGAAGCGTTTTCTGATCGCAGGATTTTCTACAGCTTCTTTCCATTCGCATTTGTAAGAGGCAATTAAGTTTTCAATTTCATTTTCCCATTGGGCGGCCATTCCTAAACTATCGTTAATGATTACATTCCGCAGATAATCTATTCCACCTTCCATTTTGTTCAGCCAGGTTGCTGTTCTGGTAAGTGGATCGGCAGTGCGGATGTAAAACATCAAAAATCTATCAATGTATTTAATGCAGGTTTCACTATCTAAATCTGTTGCCAGTAAAAGGGCATGTTGAGGTTTGCTACCTCCATTACCACATACATATAAGTTCCAGCCTTTTTCGGTAGCAATAATGCCGAAGTCTTTGCTCTGTGCTTCTGCACATTCTCTGATACAGCCACTTACAGCTGATTTAAACTTATGCGGTGCACGGATACCCCTGTATCTTTCTTCGATCCGGATGGCGAAACTTACACTGTCATGCAAGCCAAATCTGCACCAGGTACTACCTACGCAGCTTTTAACCGTTCTTAAGCCTTTTCCGTAAGCATGTCCGCTTTCAAAACCTGCAGCGATTAATTCCTCCCAGATAATAGGAAGATCGTTAAGGTGTGCGCCGAACATATCAATACGCTGACCTCCGGTAATTTTGGTGTAGAGGTTATATTTTTTAGCTACTTCGCCAATTACGATCAATTTATCGGGTGTAATTTCGCCACCCGGAACCCTTGGTACCACTGAGTATGAGCCGCCTTTTTGAATGTTGGCCAGAAAACGATCGTTGCTATCTTGGGCTACATCATTTCCTTTTTTAAGGATCATTTCGTTCCAAAGACTGGCGAGGAGCGATGACACTAATGGTTTACATACCTCGCAACCGTCATTTTTACCTAAAGCATCCAATACTTCATCATAACTTTTTAGTTCGTGGATATGAATAAGGTCAAAAAGTTCTTGTCGGCTATAGTTAAAGTGTTCGCAAATTACATTTTTGATATACTTACCTTGTGATTTTAAGGTATAAGTCATCAAGTCTTTAACCATTGGCAAGCATCCACCACAGCCTGTGCCTGCTTTGGTGCATTTTTTTAAGTCATCAATGTTTTCGCAAGAGCCATCGGCAACTGCAGCGCAGATATCACCTTTGCTCACGCCCTCGCAGCTACAGATCAATGCACCGTCTGGTAAACCTGTAATTCCGGCTCCGCCGGCAGGTTCGCTTCCGCCACGCGCACCCAGAATCAGTTCTTCAGGGTTTTCTGGTAATACAATCCGGTTATTAGAGGTCTGCAACAGCAGGTTGTAAGCTGTTGCATCTCCAATCAATATACCTCCTAAAAGGTATTGCCCGTCATTACTAACATTTATTCTTTTATAAACGCCTTTGTGTTTGTTTTCGAAGATGATGGTGCGGCAATCGGGTTCGGTAATAAAATTATCGCCAAAACTGGCCACATCGATACCGATCAGTTTCAGTTTAGTACTCATATCAAACCCTGTGAAGGTTTTTTCACCTTCGCAAAGGTTTGCAGCCAGCACTTCGGCCATTTCATAACCAGGAGCAATTAAGCCATAAATCATTCCATCGTACAAAGCGCATTCGCCAATGGCAAAAATAGCCGGATCATTGGTCTGCATTTTTTGGTCCACAACAATCCCACCGCGTGGACCAACCTCGATACCGCATGCCTTTGCCAGTTCATCACGTGGTTTTATACCAGCAGAGATGACAAGCATATCTACATCTAAAGCAGTATCATCGCTAAACTTTAATGCGGTAATACGGCCATCGCCTTCAATACTTGTTGTGTTTTTATTTAAGTGGATCTGTAAACCAAGATCGGCGAGTTTAGATTTAAGCATATCGCTACCTGCAGCATCAATTTGTCTTGGCATTAAGCGCGGTGCAAATTCGATAATGCTCGTTTTTTCGATGCCCAGATCTATTAATGCTTTAGCAGCTTCCAATCCCAGTAAACCACCACCGATAACCGAAGCTGTTTTGGCCTTTTTGGCATAACCGCTAATCAGGTCAAGATCTTCAATGGTACGGTAAACAAAAACACCTTCTTTCTCAATACCAGGGATATTGGGAACGAAAGCCCCCGAGCCGGTAGCAAAAACAAGAATATCGTAATGATAATCAAGGCCACTGGCCGTATAAACTTTTTGAAGTTCGCGATCTATTTTAACGATTGGATTATTTAAGAAAAGGGTAATATTTTGCTCTTGATACCAGTTTTCAGTAGAAAGAGAAAGATCATCAGCAGTTTTTCCGTTAAAATATTCACTTAGATGAACACGGTCATAAGCCCTGCGGGGTTCTTCGCCAAAAACGATAAGATTAAAAGAAGAGGTTTTTGATCTTAGCTTTTCGCAGAATTTATATCCCGCCATTCCATTTCCTATTACGATTATTTGTGGTTCTTTCATAAATCTTAAAGGTATTTTGTGTTTGTTGGTTTCTGTTGGTTGTTTTTTGTTTCGAATTATTTGTTTTGTTGTTTTTTATTGATAATAATCGATTCAAAAATTCATGTTTTAATATTTATATGATTTTTGATATTCAAATATAGGTTAAAATTCAATTAAAAGTTGCTTCTGTGTGATTTTTATCATAAAAAATTTAATTTTTTAATAAATTTTCATCACTTTTATGTTTAAATAGTTAAATCATTAAAATTATGAATCAAAAAACTAACGATTTTGGACTTTTTATAATGGGTGGAGGTCCTGGAGATCCTGAATTGATCACTATGAAAGCTTATAATGTGCTAAAAAGAGCAGAAGTTATTCTCTATGATAACTTAAGTAATGAAAAATTGCTAGAAATTGCGCCGAAAAATTGCAAAATGATCTATGTTGGCAAACAACCTTATGGAAAATACACACCACAAGAGAAAATAAATGAATTAATTGTTGAAAATGCCCAAAATTATCAAGTAGTGGTGCGTTTAAAGGGTGGAGATCCTTTTATTTTTGGCAGAGGCTTCGAAGAATTGATTTATGCGGAGGCCAGGGGCATCAAATGTCATTACATTCCAGGTATAAGTAGTATGCAGGGCGCAGGCTTTATTGATGTTCCTTTAACACACCGTGGCATTAGTGAAAGTGTTTGGATCCTTACCGGAACCAAGAAGGACGGAAGTTTAACCAACGATTTAAAGTGTGCCATGAAAAGTTCGGCTACAGTTGTTATATATATGGGTATGAAAAAAGTTGGCGAAATCTCTAAAGCTTATTGTGATGCGGGCTTAGGTAATATGCCTGCGGCTGTTATTCAGCATGCTACCTTGCCCAATCAAAAACAAGTGGTATGTTCAGTGCAAAATTTACAGGAATCTGCTGAACAGGCGGGCTTAACTTATCCTGCTATTATTATTATAGGCAATGTGGTGCAGGCTAAAGCTTATGCGAACTTAAATCAGGGAGAGTTGTTGTCGGCATAGATAGTTCATTAGTTCAATGGTCATTGGTTTAATTTGTTAATTGACTCCATTTAAATAGTCCTCCGACTTTATAAAAAAAAAGAATTATAATACTCCTGGTATTGTTTGGAAAGCAATTGTTGTAGCTGTTTTTAATGTTCGTCCTGCTTTTTGCTTCAATCTTTTTTTGCCCCTCACCTCAACTGCGCTCAGTACAAGCTCGCTCAGGTGACAAAAAAGGATTTCCGCGTCAATCAGGTTTAAAATCGGAAGGCTTTTACTGCTATTGAGGGTTAAATTAGTATAATTCCGAAAAAAAATTTGTTCCTGCTCACTTCAACCATTAATCGTTCTGCTGACTGTCCCACTTAAACCTGATCGCAGTGGTTCCGATCCTTCATCGGAAAGAACGCAGAGCAGGACTGTATAAACCCAAATGCTGCTGCTTCTGCTTTCCAGAAAAAAAGAATTATAATATTCCTCTATTGAAAGAACCCATAGAAAGATCGTCATCCCGACCGAAGAGCCGCGGAGTGTTCCGAAGGAACTCCTTCGGAGGAGGGATCTTTGGACTATGATATTGAGATCAAATTTCGGACTCCAGACTTGTCTAAAAATATTTATCAAGTGTTAACCCATAAGTAAGGTTTAGGTTTTCGCTACTGGTAATGTTCAGTTTGTTGTAGTTTAATGCTGTAGTTAAACTGATCCATTTGCGAAGTTTTAATCCAATGGTTGCTGATGAACGGATAATGTAATCGCCTTTTCTAGAGAAGGAATTCTGCAAAAAATGATTTCCATCAATAGTAATCAGGTTTTTGATTATAAAATGATATTGTAACCGTAACGAATTTCTATAAGTATGGTAACTATCACCAACAATTAAACTGCTCTGATCGAAAAGTACCCCATTGCTGATGTTTATGTATGCATTTTCTTTATCTAATATGCTATAGGCAATTCCACCACCAGCTAGCAGCTGATTTTTTAATTTTAAGGAATAACTGGTATTATAATTCACCAAACCCCAATAATTAAAATGAGAAAAGGTTTTATACAGGTTAAAATTTAACGTGGTAGAAAAATCGTTATTGGTTAAATTGTTGTTCTGTTTGCCGTAAAACCAGGCAGAAGTAGAATTTAATACGAAACTTTTCTTTTTAAGGCCAAAATTGAACGCATTATTCAACAAATAGGCACGGTCTTCATTCGTTCGGTTAATTGATCCTGTTGAAGTGAGCAATATATGGTAATTGGTGCTATCGCTATATTGAGCAAAGGATTTCGCATAACAAGAACAGAGTAAAAGTAAAGGCACAAAAAGCTTCATAGCTATTTTAACATCGGCTGCCCCTAATATGTTTAGTCTGATTTAATTCTGATCGTACCATTTGGGTACAGGAATATATTCATGGTTCCAGATTACTTCATCCTTTTCATTTTTATAACCTGCAGATATCAGTTCGATCCCGGGTTCTTCTTGCACAATCTCTTTTTTAAACCGATAAGCATCTACCGTTAAATAATGGTAAAGTTTATCCTGATCAATTTTATTTTCTGTTAGCAAGATTAACGCATTTTCGCCCGTTTTAAGCGTGTAAATAAAGCTGCCTTTTATTCTCATTTCTCTTGTTTAAGTTTTATACAAATGAGAATCGGAATATGTTTTATTCGGCTTTGAACACTCATCATTATTCTACAAAAAAAGCCTGCAAGGTTTAACTTGCAGGCCAATAATTAATATGGGTAGATTAATTTAAGGTCAATTCGATTACCGGGATTTCGAAGTCGGGTTTTTTCTTTGGTAGTTTTAATACCAAGGTATTCCCGGTCGATTTTTCAGTATCAATCTGTATTTCAGAGTTGTCATGTAAAAACTGCGCATATTTTGCCTTGTCTTTATATCCATCCAGTGTAATGTAGCCTGTATTAGGATATTCGAACAAATGCACATACAGTTTTTTGGTGTCGTTATTGTAAGTGAGTTTTACGCCTTCGGGTGCTTTAAATTCGGTTGGGGCGAAAGTACAATGGTAAATAGATTTCGAATTGGCGTGCATCCAAAGGCCTAGGCTATCTAAAGCAATGTTTGCTCTGTTATCAAACTCACCACGCG
This sequence comes from Pedobacter sp. Bi27, assembly GCF_918698255.1. Taxonomy (NCBI): domain Bacteria; kingdom Pseudomonadati; phylum Bacteroidota; class Sphingobacteriia; order Sphingobacteriales; family Sphingobacteriaceae; genus Pedobacter; species Pedobacter sp. Bi27. The sequence continues at coordinate 613,043 of NZ_CAKKMW010000004.1, read as the reverse complement.
CAGTAGGCCCAACATTTAACAATAAATTTCCTCCATTGGCTACTGAAGTAATCAATAGATCTAATAATTTCCTGTTGCTTTTCCAGGTGTTTTCATCACGGTGATATCCCCATGAGCCTGAAAAGGTTTGGCAGGTTTCCCAAACTTTACCGCGGTATTTTTCCAATTCCTTCGGACTAACCTGTTCTGGTGTTTCGAAATCCGTACCATCTTCATAGTCATTAAGATCCAGGCGGTTATCAACAATAATTTGTGGCTGCAGTTTTCTAATCTGCTTAAGTAGTGCTATCGAACCCCAATCATCACGACCTTTACCGTTTTTACCAGGGTAAGAGAAATCTGCCCAAAGAATGTCGATTTTGCCGTACTTAGTAAGTAGCTCGGTTACCTGATCGTACAGGTACTTGCGGTATTTTGCTATATCCCTGTTTTTATTTAATACTGCATATTGATCTTCATGATCTTTATCAGGCCTCAAAGGATGGTACCTATCAACAGGAAAATCGGGGTGATGCCAATCAATCAGCGAATAATAAAAGCCTACTTTTATACCCTCGGCACGGAAAGCCTCAACAAATTCTTTAACCAAATCTCTTTTGGCTTGTGTTTTGGTGGCCTTATAATCAGTAAATTTACTATCAAATAAAATAAAACCTTCATGGTGTTTGGTGGTTAAAACGGCATATTTCATGCCTGCTTCTTTAGCTTCTCTGGCCCATTTTTTAGGGTTAAATAAATCAGGATTAAACTGATCGAAGTATTTCTGATAGTTTTCGTTGGTAATGTGCTCATAATTTCTTACCCACTCATGACGGGCTGGTAATGCATAGAGGCCCCAGTGGATAAACATGCCGAAGCGTGCATCGGTCCACCATTCCATTCTTTTGGTTTTTTGGGCAGCGGTTTCATTGCCTAATCGTTTTTGAGCAAAGCCAGGCAAGGTTAAGCCCACTATGAACAAAGCTGATAAAATTGTTTTTCTCATTTTCGGTTTCTTTTGGTTAGCATTTAAAGGTCTAATTTACTGAGGTATATCCTTTCAAAATGATGGAATATGAGCAAAATATTAAGTTAAATTGGTTTAAGTTTTAACGGAGATGGTTGAATTTCTTAAAACTTTGAAGATGCCATTCTTGTTTAATTGGCAGTATTGTGGAACTTAATTTGACAAAAGAAACGATGAAAACTCAAAAAACACCTGCCAAACAAAACAAACAACCAGGAATAGAGGCAAAGATGGATCCAAAACCTGAAGTAATTAAAGCAAACTATAAGGGAGCAGGGAAACTGGATGATAAGGTTGCCCTAATTACCGGTGGAGATAGTGGCATTGGTCGTTCGGTAGCCGTTCATTTTGCAAGGGAAGGTGCCAACGTTGCTATAGTTTATCTGGACGAAGACGTTGATGCGATAGAAACTCAAAAAATGGTTGAAGCTGAAGGCAAAAATTGTTTGTTGATTAAAGGAGATGTCAAAAATCCTTCATTTTGTAGAAAAGCAGTAGAAACAACAGTTAAAGAGTTTGGAAAGATCAATATTTTGGTCAATAATGCGGGCATGCAGGTTCCGCAGAAAGATCCCAAAAAAATCGATGATAAACAGTTGGAAGATACCTTCCGTACTAACATATTTGGCTATTTTTACTTTGCGCACGAGGTATTGGAATATTTTCAGGCAGGTGATACCATTATCAATACCACCTCGGTAACGGCTTATCGTTCTTCGCCAAATCTGATCGATTACTCTTCAACAAAAGGCGCAATAACTTCTTTTACACGTTCACTAGCAACTAATTTAGCCAAAGCAGGTATCCGGGTGAACGCTGTGGCACCGGGACCTGTATGGACACCACTCATTGTATCTACTTTTGATGAAGAAAAGATTAAGTCATTTGGATCTGAAACAGCCATGGAAAGGGCTGGTCAACCCTCAGAACTTGGGCCATCCTATGTCTTCCTGGCATCAGACGATGCTTCATTTATCACCGGACAGGTAATCCATGTAAATGGCGGTGAAGTGGTAAACGGTTAATTTCTTTACCTTTAATGAAATTTAAACCATTTCCATGGCATCAGATCCACCTAATGATTGGCGTTTTAAGCTTCATGAAGTTATTTACGAATCGAATACACCTGCAGGTAAAGCATTTGATGTTGGTTTATTGATTGCCATATTTTCGAGTATCATTGTGGTTATGCTAGATAGCGTTATTGGTATCCATCAGCAATACGGCAAACTGTTTAATATTATGGAATGGATTTTCGCTGCACTTTTCACAGTCGAATACATTTTGAGATTGGTGAGTATCAGAAAACCGATCAGTTATGTGGTCAGTCCATTAGGTATTATCGATCTGATTGCATTGTTACCTTCTTATTTGAGTATCTTTTTTATTGGCGCACAATCTTTACTGGTTTTTAGGGCACTAAGGCTACTTCGTGTTTTCAGGATATTCAAACTTGGGCATTTTTTAACAGAGATTAATTTTTTAACCCAGGCACTGAAAAACAGTGTGAGGAAAATCAGCATATTCCTGTTAACCGTTTTAACCATCACTGTAATTCTTGGTTCTATTATGTATTTGGTAGAAAAGCGCGAAAATGGATTTTCGAATATCCCCGAAAGTATTTATTGGGCCATTGTAACCATCACAACTGTTGGTTATGGCGATATTTCGCCCATTACGCCACTGGGTAAATTTGTGGCCTCTGTAGTGATGTTGATTGGTTATGCCATTATTGCTGTGCCTACAGGGATCATTACCCATGATATTGCTGTTGCGGCCAGACAGAAAAAAGAATTACCCGAATCTTGTCCGAGTTGTAGTAGGGAAGGGCATGATAACGATGCCTTGTTTTGCAAATATTGTGGCTCTTCTTTGTATAAATAAAAATGCCAGATAATGGTTAACCTGGCATCTTTTATAACGGAATAAATTGGCTTATAACATTTCGCTGTCTTCATCATCGTATGCATTCGGATCTTTATCCAGCTCTTCTATATCCGATTCGTTATAGTCATCCGTTTCTGTTTCGTCATCCTCATCTTCTTCGTCTTCCGGACCTTCAATTTCTTCATTTAATTGTGTGCCTTCGCCATCAGCATATTGCACTTCATCATCTGTATATTCATTGTCTTCGGACGGCTCAGGCGTGAGGTGACCATCGGCTGCATTTCCTTCCGAACGGTTGATCTGGAACTGTTCGATATTCTGAATTTCTTCTTCTGGTTGATTGTTTTCTAGATTTTCCATAGTAAAAGTCTTTTATAGTAGAACAGATATAGATCAGATTAAGTTTATAGAAAATTTAAAATCTTAAACCACTGATGTTGTAAAGTTTTTAACAGATGGATATGATTTGCTCAAACTTTTTAAATGTTAACGGGGTTTTATTTATGCATTACCTTAATTACTTAACCATGAAAAACCATTTCAATACCAGGAAAATAGCAGTAGTGGGAATGATTATTTCAGCTACTTCATTTAATGCGGTTGCAAAAGCTGACTGGCATTATGCAAGATCATTTGAATACATTAATCAACAAGATAGTTTAACCACCGCGCAATTTTTGCAACAGGCGGCTATTGCCGGAATGAAAGAGGTATCGACCGGGAAACTTGCGGCAGAGAAAGCAACAGATCAAAAGATAAAGGCATTTGGCCAGATGATGGTTGATGATCACACTAAGGCCAATGAAGAATTGAGATCGTTGGCGAAACTTAAGAAAGTAAATTTGCCAATGAGTAGGCCAAAAGGTGAACTACGACCAGATGGCAGGGTAGATTCATCACCTGAAAACATGAAAGACACCTCGCGAACCAAAAATGCGGAAGGCGAGGCAGGTAATACCGGACTAGCGAAAAAAAACGCTAATGGTGCTACTGAAGCTGAGGTGACCAATGCGATTGAAAAATTAAATAATTTAAACGGGGCTTCATTTGATAAAGCTTATGTAGAGATGATGGTTGTTGATCATCAAAATGCAGTTGCACTATTTGAGAAAGCATCGAAATCTACCGATAATGATGTTAAGGCATATGCCAATAAATATTTACCTGTATTGAAAAAACATTTAAAACATATTCAAGCCCTGGCTAAATAATAGCTTTAAGTTATTTAGTGGGGTTAAACTTGCTTTTATATTCTTCTAAATCGATTTATATTAATTTGATAATTTTAAATATTTAATATATTTGTTTAGTCCTAACCAAATATATGTCCTCAATAAGCCATGATGCAGATGTAGAACTGTTCGCCCGTTTACAACAGGATGATCATGCCGCATATACAGAGATTTATGGTAAGTACAGCAGGTTATTATTTACTCATGCCTACAAAAAGGTAGGTGATAGAGAGTTGTCGAGAGATTTAGTGCAGGATTTATTTACTACACTTTGGGTAAAACGACAAGAAATTATCATAAAAACGGTTCCATCAGCATACTTATATACAGCGCTCAGAAACAGGATTTTAGATCATATTGCACATCAAAATGTATCTTTGGGATATGCAGCCTATCTTGAAAACTACACACAGGGCACAAATGATTTAACCGATCATTTAATCAGGCATAAACAATTGATGCAGTTTATCGAACAAGAAATTGCCGCCTTGCCCGAAAAAATGCGTCAGGTTTTCGAACTTAGTAGGAAAGAACATTTAAGCCATAAAGAAATTGCTGTCGAACTGGGTATTTCAGAGCAAACAGTAAGGAAACAAATTCAGAATGCACTTAAAATTATGCGTCCTAAATTGAGCGTTTTATTCGTTTTGGTTTTTTTATTCGAAAAATAATTTTTTTTCTACCCCATAAGGTTTAGTCGCCCGTCTATAGTTTAATGAGCATAAGAAATTAATGCTGTTAAACCATGCAAAATAACCAAATTAAAGATTTACTAAAAAGATACCTGGCTGGAGAATGTACTGAAGAAGAAAAAGCTTTGGTAGAAAGTTCTTATCTGGATTATCATACTGATGCCGTTCCTTTAACAGAAAATGAAATAGCTGATGATTTAGCGGCGATAGCAGCCAACCTGCCAAAAGAGAAGCAACCCAAAGTATTTCCATTATTTAAAAAGATGATTGCTGCAGCGGCAGTATTGGTCATTGTGGCATCAATCGCAATTTATTTTACGATTCGCCCAAAGAAAGAATTTACTGCGAAAATAGCGAACCCGGCAGAAAAGATTTTGCCAGGTACGGATAAAGCCATTTTAACCTTGGCCGATGGCCGTAAGATTACGCTAGATAAAAATACATCAACTTTGCTTTTAGATAGCCTTGCCGGAATCCGCATAAAAAAAACTGCAAAAGGAGAACTGGTTTACGAGGTGCTTGATGTTAAAGAAACTGCGGCTAATTTAAATGCTTTTAATACGATAGAAACCCCTCGCGGCAGCCAGTACAAGGTTATTTTGCCCGATGGATCAAATGTTTGGTTAAATGCATCGTCATCTTTAAAATACCCTGTAATATTTAATGGCAACAAAAGAAATGTAGAACTGGCTGGCGAAGCTTATTTCGAAGTCGCTAAAAATAAGGAAATGCCTTTTGTGGTACACACCCAAACACAAGATGTGCAGGTCTTGGGTACGCATTTCAATATCAATGCTTATCCCGATGAAACAGAAACCAAAACCACTTTATTAGAAGGAAAGGTATTGGTGAGTAAAGGTGCTGAAAGTAAAATGATGAAACCTGGAGAGCAGGTAATCAATGCTAATCAATCGCGGGTTTTAGAACTCCGAACAATGACAGATGCTACTGAAAGTATCGCCTGGAAAAACGGCCTTTTCTTATTCAATCATAACGATTTACATACAATCATGCACCAGATTTCGAGGTGGTACGATGTTGAGGTGGATTATGAGGGTGATTTTAGAAAACAATATTATAGCGGAACGATTTCCAAATTTGGAAAAGTTACCGATGTACTGAAAACAATGGAACTAACCGGCTCGGTAAAATTTAAAATTGTAGGAAGGAGGATCATTGTTATGAAATAACAGCTACCCATCCGGCTTAAAAATGACCCGAAGTGTTTTGAGCCACTTCAGGTCGATTGGACAAGCCAAAATGCAAATCAAATAAACCTATTTCGACACAAGTTACATTTAACTTACTAACCAAATGTATAAATTTTTTAACACAACTACATGCTGTGGGCAACCCCTCATGTCATTTAAATTTCTCATCCGCATGAAATTTATATTGATTTTAATGTTTGCTTTTGTGGTACAGCTCAATGCCAGTACCCATGCTCAAAACATCAATTTAAGCGTAAATAATGCATCTATCGATAAAGTTTTAAAGGCCTTGCGTTTGCAGAGCAATTACAATTTTTATTACGAAGATGCGCTGATTAAATCGGCCCATCCCATTACCTTAACGGCCATAAACGAACCTTTTTTAAGTGTTTTGGAGAAATGTTTTGAAGGACAGCCCTTTACTTATGTAATCGAACAGAAAACAATCGTATTGCGTAAAAGAAAGACAAATCCATCTGCCCAAAAAGATGAAATTATCATAAAAGGTAGGGTACTTGATGAAACCAACCAGGCCATTCCGGGTGCAACGGTAAAAATTAAAGGCGGAACATTAACTGTTGCAACCAATCCGAATGGAGAATTTACCATTAAAGCACCGGAAGATGCAGCCTTGCTCATCAGTTTTATCGGTTACGATCCACAGGAAGTGCCGATCGAGAAAAGAACAAATTTAACCATTATCTTAAAGCCTGTAAACAATTCTCTAAATGAGGTTGTGGTTGTGGCGTTCGGGCAAAAACAGAGAAAGATTGAAACCTTGGGTGCCCAGGCTACTTTAGATGTAGAATCGTTAAAACAGCCTGTAGCTAATATTTCTACGGTTTTGGCAGGCCGTGTTTCGGGTTTGGTAGGTATTCAAAGAAGTGGGGAACCAGGTAGAGATGGGGCCGATTTATGGATCAGGGGCGTAATCACAACGGGCAATAACACACCTTTAATTTTGGTCGATGGGGTAGAAAGGGCTTTTAGTAACATCGATCCAAATGATATAGAGAGCTTCTCTATTTTGAAAGATGCATCTTCTACTTCAGTTTATGGCGTTAGAGGTGCAAACGGTGTAATTTTAATTACCACCAAAAGAGGTAAAGCCGGACGTACCGATATTAATTTAGATTACTACCAGGGGCTTACCCAGTTTACACGTGTACCTGAAACAGCAGATGGTGTAACCTATATGCAAATGGCTAATGAGGCCAATACCACCAGGGGTGGAAATCCCATTTATTCTGAAGACCTCATCAATAAAACGTTTACACAGGCAGATCCTTATTTATATCCAAATGTAAACTGGTTTAACGAAATTTTTAATGATTTTGGCCACAACCGCAAAGCAAACTTAAGCATCAGAGGTGGTGGCGAAAAATCTACCTATTATGTTTCTGCAGGTTATTATGATGAAACAGGTTTATTTAAAACCGATGGATTACAGCAATATAACTCTTCTATTAAATATTCGAGGGTGAATTTCAGTTCAGCTCTAACGTTAAAAGCAACGAAAAGTACCACGATTGATTTAGGGATTAAAGGCTGGATATCTAACGGAAATTATCCTGGCACCGGTACGAGTGATATTTTTGCGAATTCGCTAAGAACATATCCAATTTTGTATCCGGTAATGTATCCGGATAATAGAGAGCCCTTTTTATCTACAGGTGGTGGTTTATATAGTTCTTACGGATTGCTTACCAACAGGGGCTATTCTACAACTTATGAAAACCAGATCATGTCTGATATCAGGGTTACGCAAGATTTGGGCAGCCTGGTCAAAGGCTTGTCGTCGCATTTGCTATACTCATTTGATGCAACCAACACCAATACGCTTACCAGGGGAAAGACGCCGACAACTTACTACGCTACATCAAGAGATGCTGCCGGTAACCTGGTTTACAGCAGCATTAACCCTGGTCAGGATTATCTTTCCTTTTCAAGATCAAACGGAGGGAGTCGCCAGTTTTATTTAGAAGGCGCTATAAACTATGCCCGTACTTTTGGGAAACATAAGTTGGGCGGACTTGCCTTGTACTACCAAAGTGATAAGGTAAGTGCAACAGCTGGAGATTTAATAGGCTCTATCCCTTACCGGAGTTTAGGTGGAGTTGGGCGTGCCACTTATTCTTATGATGACCGTTATTTAGCCGAAGTTACTTTTGGATATAACGGCGCCGAAAATTTTGCACCTGATAAACGTTATGGTTTCTTTCCTTCTTATGCTGTTGGATGGGTAGTTTCTAACGAAAAGTTTTATGGTAATGCTAACCAGATTTTCCAGTTAATAAAATTAAGAGCTTCGTATGGAACGGTAGGCAGCAGTAACATTGGTGGAAGGCGTTTTTCTTATATCGGAACTGTAGGTAATACAAACGGTGCATATCAATATGGTCAGGTTAGAGGAGATAATGTGCTTCAAGGGATAGATATTGCTGATTACCCTGTTGATGCCACCTGGGAAACTGAAAAAGATTTAAACCTGGGCTTAGAGCTTAAAACCTGGAACAATGCGCTGAGTCTCCAATTTGATGTGTTTAGCCGCAAACGGGAGAATATTTTTACGGTAAGAAAGGGTGTTCCTGATTTTGTAGGTGTTAGAAATAACCTCTTGGGGAATTTAGGCAAAACAGAGGCAAAAGGAATTGATTTTACAGGGAATTTTGATAAAAATTTCGGTGCTTTTTCAATGTCTCTGCAAGGTACGTTCACCTATAATAAAAATAAAGTGATCGAAGATGATTCTCCTGCTCCGGCCTTTCCATGGCAGGAATCGAGAGGCCAGTCTGTTTTTACAAGAAGCGGGTATATTGCTGATGGATTTTATACACAAGCAGAAATAGATAATCCTGCCATAGCCCGAACAACTGGCGTAGTGCAAGCAGGAGATTTAAAATTTAGAGATTTAAGTGGGGATGGTATCATCAACGCCGATGATATAACTTTCATTGGTAAAGATCAGGTACCGCAGATTTTATATGGTTTTGGTGGAACATTTGGCTATAAAGGTTTTTCATTAGGTGCATTTTTTCAAGGGACAGGATCAGTTGATTTCTATTTCGCTAATGAGTTTATGCCTTTTAGAAACGGTTCGGCGAAAGGAAGTTTATATGCCAATGTTTTAGATCGATGGACTCCCCAAAACCCAAGGCAAAATGCTTTTTATCCGCGTCTTTCGTACGGTGCCGATATCAACCAAAACTATAATACAAATAGTCATTTTTTAATCAATGGACGTTTTCTAAGACTTAAAACCCTTGATTTCGGCTATACCTTTAAAAAGGAAACGATTGCATTTATGGGTTTGCAAAGGCTCAGACTTTATTTCATAGGCTACAACCTCTTCACCATAAGCCCATTTAAATACTGGGATCCAGAGTTAGGAGGGGGTACAGGTTCCGGAGCTCGAAGTTCAGGAACTTCCTATCCCAATATTAAAACTTACAGTTTAGGTGTAAGTGCTACTTTTTAATTTTAAAATCCTTAGGATATGAAAAGAAATATTTTTTTTAAAGCAGCGCTCATTTTAGTGTTGATCTGCTCTTTAACTGCCTGTAAAAAGTTCCTCGATCAGGTTCCTGATGACAAACAGACCATTGACGATGTTTTCAAAAAGAAAATCGAATCGGAAAAATATCTGGCCGGAGTTTATACCTATATCCGGTCAAATAGCGATTGGAATCTAGGGACTCCATGGGAAGGTTTATCTGATGAGGCTGATGTAACCTATAACGATTACCCAACTTATTCGATGAATTTGGGTAACTGGGATAAAAACCGTGGCGATTATAATTATTGGGGCTATTATTATCAGGGAATCCGCAGGGCGTCTTATTTTATGCAACGTGTGCCAGAGAATCCCGAAATCGAACCACAGTTAATCAAACAATATGTCGCAGAAGCAAGGGCATTAAGAGCGTATTTTTATGCTTGTCTTATAGCTCAATACGGGCCTGTAATCATATTGCCAGATCTGCCTATTCCACCAGACGCTTCTATAGATGATTTTAGTTTTCCAAGAAATAGCTACGATGAATGCGTTAATTTTATCGTTTCTGAACTAGATAAGGCTATTGCTGATTTACCAGCTTCGCAAGGCAATACACGCGAGTTTGGAAGGTGGAAAAAAGGAATGGCGCTTGCTGTTAAATCGCGCACATTGCTGTATGCGGCAAGTCCTTTGTACAATGGAAATACTGATTATGCTGGTTTTAAAAATCTAGATGGAAAGGTGCTAATCAATCAAACAATTGATGTAAACAAATGGAAAAGAGCTGCCGATGCAGCTAAAGAATTGATAGATATGCCCGATTATAGCTTGTACAAAGAGCTGGATGCAAATGGGAATATAAAGCCTTATGAATCGCTTAAAAATCTTTGGTTAAAAGATTGGAATTCTGAAGTTATCCTGTGCCGTTTGGTAGATGATAAACTGTATTCCATTGATAAAAACGGTTCGCCTTATATTCTTGGCGGTTGGTCATCGTGGGGAGCTACACAACAAGCCGTTGATGCATTTTTTACAGCTAACGGAAGATCGATAGATGATCCCGCCTCAGGTTATACCGAAGTTGGAACTACTTCCACTGCGAATAACTATTATGCAGCCGGTACCTCAAATATGTATGTGAACAGGGAACCGCGTTTTTATGTGAACATTACTTTCAATCTGAGCAAATGGATCAATAACGCCAGTAACAACAACAGTGGAACCGGATCTTCTCCAATAACGATTCAACTGTATAAAGGTGGAAATAGTGGGCAATACACAGGTCGAAACTGGTCTAGAACAGGTTATGTTGTTCGTAAAATGGTTAATCCAAACAGTAAAGTAGGGCCCGATCAAATTGCAGACAGGGCAGAAATCATTTTCAGATTGGGTGAAATTTACCTCAATTATGCAGAGGCACTGAACGAATATGCACCAGGAAACGCCGATATTAAAAAGTACATTAACCTGATCAGGGAGCGTGCAGGAATTCCGCAATATGGTTCTGCGGCTAATCAGGTACCCGAACCTACAAATCAGGCCGCCTGGCGCGAAGCCATACGTAAAGAAAGAAGGGTAGAACTTGCATTCGAGAGTTTTAGATATTTCGATACCCGTAGATGGAAAATAGCCGATCAGACCGATGGCGGGCCTTTTTATGGAATGGATATCAATGCGACCACTTCAGCCGATTTTCAAAAGAGGGTAGTGTTCGAGAATAGGGTTTTCTTAAAGAAAAACTACCTGTGGAACATCACTCAGTCAGAATTGAACAAAGATAAAAACCTTGTAGGTAACCCCGGCTGGTAACAGCTTCTAAAAGAAAGTTATGAAAAGAATATTTAAAAATAAATATGCTGTGGGCATGCTTTGCCTGTTATTCTTATTCTCTTGTAAAAAGGATCGGATAGATAATGTAACCACAACCATATCCCAGCCAACACTTAGTGCCCCATCAAATAATACTTTGGTAAATCTAAGTCCATCAAGCAATGCAGTAGTTACGTTTGAATGGAACCCTGCAACAACAGGAAATTATACCTTGCCATTTTATAAAGTTATTTTCGACAAAGAAAATGGCGATTTTTCAAAACCCGTTTACACCGGGATTCCTGCTAAGGTCGGTATCGATAATAAATTGTCGCTATCTCATAAGGAAATGAACAAAATTGCTGCTGCGGCTGGTATCACCGAACTCGGCAGTGGTAAGGTGAAATGGCAGGTTATCGCTTCAAATGGTGTTATTACAGCAACTTCTGGCTCCGGGATACTCGAGCTTAAGCGTCCGGCTGGCTTTGCAGAAAACCCTGCAGCCGTTTTTATAACGGGTTCAGCAACTGAGGGAGGCGCTGACTTACTCAAGGCTCAATCTTTCAAGAAACTTTCAGATGGTGTATTCGAACTTTATACTTCCCTTAATGCAGGAACATATAAAATGGTTGATAAAACGACTGGAACGCCCCTAAACTTTGTAATTGATGCAGGTATAATTAAACAGGGTACTGAAGTAAGTAGTCCGGCTACTACCAAAACCACTTACCGTATTAATTTAGATTTCAATAAATCAACAGCAACCTTTACAGAAATCCAATCGGTAGGTTTGTGGTTTTCGGGTTATAATAAAATTCAGGCCACTTTAACCTACGATGCAGCGGGCATTTGGAAAGGAGTTGACGTACCCATTGCCTGGAAAGTAGAACCCTGGGGTAAAGATGAGCGTTACAAATTTAGGGTGACCGAAAAAGATGCTGCTGGTAATATTACCATAAAGAACTGGGGATCTGCTGTTAAAGATAATGTGAGGGCGACATCTACTAGTCCGGCGAGTTATTTTCTGCTTAAAGAAGTCGATAATTCTCAATACGATTATACCTACAAATTTGCTGCAGAAGCACAAAAAACCGATATAGAATTTAGGTTGCAATCAACCGCAGATTATACACACAAAGTAACTTTTAAATAAAATTAACGGCGGTTTTCCATGCGGTTAACCGTTATAACTTTTTATACCATGAAATTATTTTCAAAATACAAAATACTTGGTGCGCTCCTCATTGCAATGTGCTTTTTTGCCTGTAAAAAAGATAAAATTTCGGTAACACCACCTGAACCTGTTGCTCCGCCGGTAGTGGTTAATTGGGGAAAAGCGGCCGATGATGCACAAGTTGCACTTGATGTTCAATTTTACAACAATACCCAAAATTATTATAACCAAAACAATGATGGACACCTTGGATTTAACTATTGGTGGAATGCACATGCTTTAGATGTACATATCGACGCCTATAAAAGAACCAAAGATTCCAGGTACCTCACCAAAATGAAAGCTTTACTAAATGGATGTTATGTTAAAAATGGCAATACCTTTAAAAATACTTTTTACGATGACATGGAATGGTGGGCATTAGCCTGTTTAAGAGCGTATGATGAAACTGGTGATATCGAATATAAGCAGGCTGCAGATCAACTTTGGGGTTGGATTAAGGTAGGATGGACTACTGTTAAAAATGGGGGCATTATGTGGGCATCGGGATCTCCTGATTCTAAAAACGCCTGTTCCAATGCTCCAGCGGCAATAATTGCAGCAAGAATGTACCAGTTAGATAAAAAAGCCGATGATCTGATTTGGGCAAAAAAGATTTACAACTGGATGAAAACTTACGTAGTTGAACCTGCCCGTGGAGTGGTTTGGGATGCCTACGGGAACACCAGTGAGGGTGCCCTTTATACTTACAATCAAGGCACCTGGCTTGGTGCCGGTTTAGAATTATACCTTATTACAAAGGAGCAAAGCTATTTGGACGATGCTGTGCGCAATGCCAATTATGTAATGAATGATGCTGTCAAATTTTCTCCAAATGGGATTTTAAAAGGTGAAAACTCTGGAGATGGCGGATTATTTAAGGGTATCTATATCCGTTATATGGCACAACTACTTTTAAAAAACGTGGTTGATGATTATACTAAAGAGTTATACCTGAAATACCTGAAGCAAAATGGACAAAGCCTATATACGAAAGCGATAAGAACGCCTGAGAATATTTTTGGTTCAGACTGGGCCACTAAACCAAATACCAAAGTTGGCGATTGTTCGGTGCAATTAAGTGGGGTAATGCTTTTCGAAACCCTTGATGAATTGAAAAGAGCAGGAATTCTTAAATAAAAATATCTTGAATAAATCGAAATTAAATATAATGCTTTTAATGTTGTTTGCACTTGTTGCAGGCAGCATTAAATCAAATGCGTTATCAACCTATCCTTTGCCATCAATTTATACAAAATCGATGGTATACACATTGTCATCAGCTGCGGTTAATATACCAGTTATAAGCTATAACGATAAGTATGATTATGCGCACTTTGTAATGGATGAAGAACAACTGCTTATAACTGTGGCTTTGCTAAAAGAAGATGTGGTAAGTTTTAATATCAGTCCTAAAAAATTAAATATTGCAGCAACAAGCAAAGGGAAACAACTTGTTTTTTCAATCAGAAAAGGTAGTTACCTCATCGTAAAAATCAATAACAATAAAGAACTGGTTATTACAGCCGATGCAGAAATAAAAAATAGACCTAAACCCGTAGGGAAGGGTATTTTTAACGTAATGGATCAGGTTTATAAAGCCGATTCGACAGGGAAAACGATAAGCACCAAAGCTTTACAAAACGCAATAAATGATGCTTCTCGATATAAAAATGGAACAGTTTACATTCCTGTGGGAGTATATAAGGTAGCTAATATCGAACTTAAGAGCAATACAGCCATTTATCTGGAAGCAGGCGCAGTACTGCTTTTTTCTGATAAAACCGAAGATTATACCATAAATGCTAGAAAAGAATCTCAGAAAAGAAACATTACCTGGTGGTTTTTTACCAGTATGGGCGCCAAAAATATCAGATTGTTTGGAAACGGAACCCTTGATGGAAATGGAAAGTACGCCACAGAACAACAGAATATCGGGAACCATATTCTTGCCATTATGGGTGCCGAGAATTTTGAACTTGATGGATTGATCATCCGCAATTCTGGTGCCTGGGCAATTATCCCAACCCGTTCTAAAAACGTGCTGCTCCAAAACTTTAAGTTGTTTAATAGATTCGACATGGGCGAAAATGATGGTGTAGATGTAATCGAATCAGAAAATGTGTTGGTTAAACATGCCATCGGCATTGCGCTTGATGATCCTTTCTCTACCAAAACCTGGGATCAGAATACAGATTTATGCAGAAAATGGCCCGGCAAGCCTAAAGCACAAAAGAATATTGTTTTTGATGATTGCATCTCCTGGACTTACTGTTACGGATTTAAAATAGGGCAAGGGGTGATGCAGCCACAAACGAACATTAAATTTAAAAATTGTGTGGTTTACGATGCTGCCGTTGGCATTGGAATACACCACAAATGGGGAACTGCTTTTGTTAAAAACGTAGTTTTTGATGGCATTGATATCGAGAGATTAAGTTATCAAAATGATGACCACCGCACCTGGGCCATATTTTTTATGCAAAATGGCGATAAGAAAGGAAGTGCGCCAATTTCGAACATTATGGTTAAAAATATTCTGGTTAGAGATGCAGGTAAATCTCCGGGTAAAATTAAAGGAGTAAGTGAAGTGAATAGTTTCAGTCGCCTAACATTCACAAACATACAAATGCCAGTTCTGGGTTCACCTGCGCAGAATTTAAAAGAATTAAAAATGACAGATATTGCTTTTGCTGATGACATCAAAGTATCAGCCCGGTAATACATAACGAATTTAAACCAATGAAAAATATTAATCTAATATTTCTAATCACTGTTACTGTTTCAATTTGTACGCAAACTTTTGCCCAAAACAAATATTTTAAAAATTGGCCAAATGGTACTTCTCCATTAGAAATAGGAAATAAATTAAGTAAACATTACCTGGAAACACCACACACTAATTTTGGTTTTTCGACCCCACCAAGCTCGATTACCTATTCCGAAGTTTGTGCCTGGTATGGCGCACTAAAGTTTGCATCTTTTACCCGTAATAAATTACTGTCAGATTTGCTGGAGCAGCGTTTTCGGCCTTTGTTGTATGAGAAAAAAAATCTTCAGCCCAGGCCAGATCATGTTGATCCGAATATTTTTGGAACCCTTCCTTTAGAACTTTACATGCAATTTAAAAACCCTGTTTATTTGGATATGGGAAAATGGTTTGCAGATCAGCAGTGGACAATGCCTTCAAAAGCAAAGCAAGCTTATAAAGTGCTTTTGGATAAAGGTTTAACTTGGCAAACCCGGATGTGGATTGATGATATGTATATGGTTACCAACATTCAGGCGCAGGCTTATCGCGCAACAGGCGATCGGAAATATATTGATCGTGCAGCGCATCAGATGACCGTTTACCTCGATTCTATACAGCGCCCTAACGGATTGTTTTACCATGCACCGGATGTACCATTTTTTTGGGGAAGAGGAAACGGCTGGATGGCGGCAGGAATGACCGAATTGCTTAGTGCTTTGCCCAAAGATAATGCCGACCGGCCGAAGATATTAAAGGCTTACCAAAACATGATGGCAAGTTTAAAACGGTATCAAACCAAAGAAGGAATGTGGTTACAGTTGGTTGATGATCAGGCTAGCTGGCCCGAAACTTCCGGAAGCGCCATGTTTACCTTTGCCTTTATTACCGGAGTAAAAAACGGCTGGCTGAATGAAGAAGAATTTGGTCCATTGGCACGCAAAGCCTGGATTGCGTTAACTAAGTACATCAATACTGATGGGGATGTGAGAGAAGTTTGTCAGGGTACAAATAAGGAAAACAGCAGGCAATATTATTTAGATAGGCAGAGAATTACCGGAGATATGCATGGCCAGGCCCCGGTTTTATGGTGTAGTTTTGCTTTGTTAATCAAATAATTTAACAGAAGAGATTGCGATAAAAACTTTATTATGAGTGCAAATATAGAAATAAGTGTTTTATGAAAATTAATAGAAGACAGGTGATAAAAGGCAGCATAGCCTTGCTCTCAACATCCCTCTTTAGAGCAGCACCTACTTACGCTATAAATTATACTGCAGAAGAACAAGAATCGGCATATTTAGTTATAAATGCAGGCGTAGGAGGTAACAATACCGCCGATCTTTTAAACAGGGTAGAAGAAGATTGTTTACGTCTACATCCTAAACTGACTATTTTGATGGTGGGCACCAATGATATGAATAGCGTTAAACATATTCCTATTGATGAATATGAACGTAATTTGGATACCCTGGTAAAAAACATAAAATCAAAGGGGTGTAAAGTATTGTTAATGACAATACTGCCCGTTTACGAAGTGCATTTGCTTACCCGCCACCCAGCTCAGTTTTACCAACCCGAAGGTGTAGCAGGTCGAAGAATGCAGATAAACAATGTAATCAGAAAAATTGCTGAACAACAAAAGACACACTTTCTCGATCTTGGGCATCGGTTTTCAGCGATAGGCAAAATCGGAACGGATAAAGATTCGTTGATTCAAAATATAGCCAACAGCAATAAAACAGATGGCATACACCCTACAGCCAATGGTTACCGGTTTATTGCAGTCACTGTTTACGATTATATAATTGACCATCGGTTGCCAAAAACAAATATTGTTTGTTTTGGAGATAGCATTACCAAAGGCGATGGAACAATAGATAAAGATAGTTACCCTGCTTATTTAATTAAACTTTTAACTGCACCATAATATGGAAGTCTCAATTAAGAAAACCTCGATGTGTGTAATAATGCTCCTCCTAACACGGTTAACGGTACTTGGCCAGTTGTATAAGGCAGATATTATTGTTTACGGCGGAACATCAGCCGGTATAATGGCAGCCGTACAAGCCACAAAAATGGGTAAAAGCGTTATTGTAGTTTCACCCGACAGGCATTTAGGTGGTTTATCATCTTCAGGATTGGGCTTTACCGATACGGGAGACAAGTCCGTAATTGGTGGCCTCGCCAGAAAATTTTATCAAAAGGTTTATCAGCATTACCAGCAAGCTAGTGCCTGGAAATGGCAGAAAAAAGAGCAGTACGGTAACAAAGGACAAGGTACACCTGCTATTGATGGAACGGACCGAACCATGTGGATTTTTGAACCTCATGTTGCAGAACAGGTTATGGAAGATTTTGTCAAAGAGAATAAATTAAAAATTTACCGTGATGAATGGTTGGAGCGAAAACAGGGCGTAAAGATGAAAGATGGGAAGATTATCAGTATCAAAACCTTATCTGGCAAAATTTTTAGTGCAAAAATGTATATCGATGCTACTTATGAAGGCGATTTAATGGCTGCTGCTAAAGTAAGCTACCATGTGGGCAGAGAAGCAAACCATACCTATAACGAACAGTGGAATGGGGTACAGGCCTTGGTTTTTCAGCATGCGCATTATTTTAAAAATAATATCGATCCGTATAAAATTCCAGGAGATAAAAAAAGCGGCCTGTTGACAGGTATTTCTACTGATCAACCTGGACCGAACGGAACGGCAGACCATAAACTTCAGGCCTATTGCTATAGGATGTGCCTGACCAATAAAGCCGAAAACAAAATAGCGTTTCCAAAACCAGACCGCTACAATGCCATGGATTACGAATTGTTGTTAAGGGTGTTTAATGCCGGTTGGGATGAACTTTTTAATAAATATGATCCTATTCCGAACCATAAAACAGATACTAATAACCATGGACCGTTTAGTACCGATTTTATCGGAATGAATTATGCCTATCCTGAAGCAGATTACACAAAACGGAAAGAAATTATCAAAGCTCACGAAAATTATCAAAAAGGATTAATGTACTTTATGGCCAACGATCCGAGGATGCCAGAAAAAATTCAGCAGCAGGTTAAAAAATGGGGTTTGGCGAAAGATGAATTTAAGGATAACGGAAACTGGCCATATCAGCTTTATGTACGGGAGGCGAGGAGAATGATAGGAGATTTCGTAATGACCGAGCATGAAGTTCTTGGCAAAAAAGAAGTGCCAAATCCGATAGGGATGGGGTCTTATGCTTTAGATTCTCATAATGTGCAACGTTATGTTACGCCTGAAGGTTATGTGCAAAATGAAGGTGATGTCGGGGTTAAAGCACCAAGACCTTACAGTATCTCCTATCAGGCCATCGTGCCTAAGAAAACCGAATGCAAAAATTTATTGGTTCCCGTTTGTTTGTCATCATCTCATATTGCGTACGGATCTGTACGCATGGAGCCTGTATTTATGATCCTGGGGGAATCAGCTGCCACTGCTGCATCTTTGGCTATCGATCATAAAATCAACATTCAGGATGTAAACTATAATGAATTAAAAAACTTGTTGTTAAATCAAAAGCAGTGTTTAACTTTAGCAAACTAAAACGATTTATTAACCTTAAAATGTAAGAACCAAAAATTTTTATTAAACAAACAAACTTTAAAATGAAAAAATATCTGTCGCTTGCCGCCTTAATGCTGGTTTTTACAATAAAACTCTTTAGTGCCCCTATAGAGCTCCTATCTCCAGATAAGCGGATCAAAATATCGGTAGCCATTAAAGAAAAAATTGGCTACACGGTTACATTTAATGGTGATCCTTTATTAGCCGATTCCTATTTGCAGTTAAATCTGGCTCAGGCAAAGCTTGGTGAGCATGCAAAATTGATCAAAAAAACATTTTCATCCATAAACACCAGTTCAAATCCTGTTGTGCCGCTTAAAAATGCCACAGTGATTAACCATTATAACTTGTTAAGGTTAGATTTTAAAGGCGATTTTAGTGTAGAATTTCGAGCTTATAACGATGGGATAGCTTACCGGTTTATTACCAATAAAAAAGATTCGATCATTGTAAACAGCGAGGATGTGCATCTTAATTTTAACGATCCGGTTAAAGCAGCTTATTTAGAAACAGGTGGTTTTAAAACTTCATATGAGATTTTATACCGCCAAAACGAGTTGGAAAAAGTGAATAAAGAGAAGATGAGTGTATTACCAATCTTGTTTAACACAGGAAAATATAAAGCACTTTTATCAGAAGCAGATCTATACGATTATCCTTGTTTGTTTATAAAAGCAACAGATGATAAAACTGTTGATGCTATTTTTCCAAAGGTACCATTGGCTTTTGGAGAAGATGGAGACAGAAGTCAGAAAATTTTAAAAGAAGCCGGTTATATTGCTAAAACAGCTGGCAAAAGATCATTTCCATGGCGTTTTTTAGTTATTACCGATAAGGATACACAATTGGCTGCTAACGAAATGGTTTATAAGTTAAGTACACCTAACCAGTTACAAGATACCAAATGGATAAAACCTGGCCAGGTAACCTGGGAGTGGTGGCATAATGCCTATGTATATGGCGTGGATTTTAAATCTGGCTATAACCAGGATACTTATAAATATTATATCGATTTCGCTTCAAAGTTTGGCATTCCTTACATCATTATGGACGAAGGATGGGCAAAAACAACACTTAACCCTTTTGAACCTAATCCAACGATTAACCTGCAAGAGCTAATTGCTTATGGCAAACAGAAAAATGTAAAAATTGTACTTTGGTTTACCTGGCTGGCAGTCGAAAATAACTTTAACATTTTCGAAACCCTGGAAAAATGGGGAATTGCAGGGGTGAAAATCGATTTCATGGATAGAAGCGATCAATGGATGGTAAATTACTATACCCGTGTAGCTAAAGAGGCGGCTAAACACCATATATTGGTCGATTTTCATGGTGCATTTAAACCAGCTGGTTTGGAAGTAGCATATCCCAATGTGCTCTCTTATGAAGGCGTTATAGGTATGGAACAAAATATTGGAGGCGGTTTGGCCACGCCAAACAACAACTTATTCCTTCCATTTTTGCGTAATGCAGTGGGGCCGATGGATTACACGCCTGGGGCCATGCGTTCGGCACATAAAGAGGATTATAAACCTAGTTGGGTAAATACCATGAGCATTGGTACCAGGGCGCATCAGCTGGCTATGTATATTGTTTTTGAAAGTGGTTTTCAAATGCTGGCCGATAATCCTTTTAACTATTTAAGAGAGCCCGAAACCACTTCGTTTATAACCAGCGTTCCCGTAACCTGGGATGAAACCAAAATCCTGGATGCAAGCGTTGGCGAATATATCGTTACAGCTAAACGTAAAGGCGACAAATGGTTTATTGGTGCTATGGGCAACGATCAAAAACACGACTTGAAAGTTGAAACCGGTTTTTTGAAACCAAATGCAAATTACCAGATCACCCTGATCAAAGATGGCATCAATGCCGATTTTCAGGCAATGGATTTTAAACGCATCGTAAAACCAATTAAAGCAGGAGAAACGATCGGTATCAATATGGTAAAAGATGGTGGTTTTGTTGCTGTAATAGAGCAGGTTAAATAACAAAATTAATGTTTTTGTTGAAGGAGCTTATCAGTTAAATAAGCTCCTTTTTTATTGAGATGAAGTAGCAACTATACCAAAGGATAGCACTATCCTCTGGTATAGTAATAGCTTTTTGATACTTCGTATCTATAATTTTGCCAGACATAAAAAAGGCAAAAAAATGAAAATATTACATCTTATATCAAGCCCAAGGGGTGAAGCATCTTTCAGTATTAAATTGGGAAATGCCATCGTAGAAAAATTACAGGGTGCAAACCCCGGAAGCACTTTAACTACACATGATCTTACCAATACCCCATTTCCACATTTGGAAGAGGTACACATCAATTCTTTTTTTACACCGCAAGAAAATCACACGGCAGAATTTTCGGAAGCAATAAAACATTCAAATGAGGCCATTGCCGAACTAAAAGATGCTGATGTGATTGTAATCGGTGCGCCGTTGTATAATTTCGGTATTCCTTCTACTTTAAAAGCATGGATCGATCATATTGCACGTGCCGGTCAAACCTTTAGCTACTCAGAAAAAGGCCCCGAAGGTTTGGTAAAAAACAAAAAAGTATATCTGGCGATTTCTTCCGGAGGTGTGTATTCAGAAGGACCGATGAAACCTTATGATTTTACAGAATCTTATCTAAGATCGGTTCTTGGTTTTATGGGTATGACTGATATTACCGCATATCGCGCAGAAGGCCTAAGCATCCCAGATTTAAAGGATGTGGCTTTGGATAAAGCAATCGAAAGTATAGCCATTTAAGTGGTTTATTAGTTCATTGGTCATTAGTTCTTTGGCAAATTGGTTGATTGTTCAAATCGACTAAGGGCTGGGGGCTAATGACTTTGGACTAAAAAATTATGCTACTAAATATTTCTCAACCCTACTTGCAAAATCATTCAGATCGAATGGTTTGTTGATGAAATCTTCAGCATCACATTTGGCCTTAACTGTGTTCAAGTGGTTATTAGCCGACATCATCATGACCGGAATATCATGTGTTTTAATATTTCGCTTTAGGGTATTGCAGATGTCCAACCCGTTTCCATCTGGTAACATAATGTCAAGAATTACCATATCTGGCCGGTGTTTACTCATTTGAAACCAAAAATCGTTGGTGTTAGGGCAGGTCTTTACCTCGTAAAGTTCTTCGATTAACAAAAATTCGATGGTTTCCCTGATACTCGGATTGTCTTCCACTACATAGATGCACTTTTTCATAAGCTCTATTTTTATTATATAGATAACTAGTCTAGCTATCAGATGTTTAAGATAGTTATGCACAATACTGGAGTTATTAACCTTTTAGTACGCCGTGTCATGCGTTTCTATAATTTTTGTGCTGACTAAAAAAAATATAAAAATAAATTTTGATACTAATTTTTTTAGTATAGATTTGCTTTTGAAGAGACAGGATACATCCTTAAGATAATCTGATGTATTTAATTGATGATTTTAAACAAAAAGCTACTTGCTTGGTTTGTTTGCTGATATATTTATTTTCTATGACCGTTACCGTTTTAGCCATATTCGAAACAGATTTTAGACCAGATCTTTCATTAGGTAAAATCATGAATGAAAGACTGAGGATTGCTGCTGCAGATCTGCAGGATATTCATTTACAACATTTACAAGCCATTGGGCAACGTAGTGATGATTTAGTGGTATATATAAGTTATAATCCAAAATATAAAATAAGATGGCGTGTTGTTAACGATGTGCCAGAGGATGTAGAAAACTTTGTAGCCCAAACCTGTGGTAATTTAGGTTATATCCACTGGAAAACAGCTTCTATTAATGTTTTTAAAGGGAGTGAATAAAAAAAAGACTTCTATCGTGTATTTTATCGCGGTCGTCGTGTAAGTGGGAATCTTAATTAGATAAATTTACTATTATGATGAATAGAAGTATAGATGTTAAAAATAAGTAGATGGTATGAAAGATGCTGAACTAAATTCAGCATGACTAATTGTCTAGTTATAACCTGATAATCAAATAAAAAACGAGTTACCATTGGCAACTCGTTTTTTATTACAAGGTAGGGGACGTTAAACTAAAAATCCTCCGCCCAATAAATCATTTCCTTCGTAAAATACCGCCGATTGTCCTGGTGCAATTGCTGAAACATTATGATCGAACACCACACGCATTTTATCTTTTTCCTGAACAATTGTACTTAACATACCCGCATCTTTGTAGCGGATTTTGGTAATCACATCATTCATTGGTTCTTCAATGCTTGCATATTTTATCAGGTTAATATTGCGTACCATGGCTTCGCGGCGTTCAAGCTCATCAGCTTTACCCAAAACTACAGTATTGCTTTCTGGGAGGATCTGCGTTACAAACATGGGCTCGCCAAAGGCAACGCCTAAACCTTTACGTTGACCAATGGTGTAAAAAGGATAACCTTTATGTTGCCCAACAACCATCCCATTACTTAAAATGAAATTTCCGCCGGCTACTCTGTCTTCTAAATCTTCTACTTTATGTTTTAGGAAAGCCCTGTAATCGTTATCCGGAACAAAACAGATTTCGTAACTCTCCGATTTTTTTGCCAGTTCTTCCTGTCCCATATCCAAAGCCATCTGTCTGATTTCAGATTTTGCGAAACTGCCCAAAGGGAATTTGGTACGCGAAAGGTTTTCTTGCGAAACGCCCCACAGCACATAAGATTGATCTTTATTTTCGTCTTTTCCTTTTGAAATTACATAACGGCCGCTGTCTTGCTGGCGGATATTGGCATAATGCCCTGTTGCGATAAATTCGCAATCGAGTTTATTGGCACGTTTTAACAGTGCTTCCCATTTAATATGCGTATTGCACAAAACACATGGATTTGGAGTTCTTCCGGCAAGGTATTCATCAACAAAATTATCGATCACATAATCACCAAATTCATCCCTGATATCAAGGATATAATGGGGAAAACCATAGTTTACGGCAAGTGTACGGGCATCATTGATACTATCTAATGAGCAACAGCCAGTTTCCTTACTGCTTCCACCAGAAGTAGCATAATCCCAGGTCTTCATGGTTAAGCCAATAACCTCATAACCCTGCTCATGCAACATTACAGCCGCTACCGAACTATCAACCCCGCCACTCATGGCAACCAGAATTCTACCGTGTTTACTCATCTTAAAAATATTGGATGCAAAAATAAGGTTTATTTAGCTGAAATTATTTAAAGCAAGTCAGTTACTTGTAAAAAGCGGTTGTTAAATTGCTTCTGCTTATCACTTAGGTGGGCTAAAGTGACTCAGGTGGTCATTAATATTTTATTCTGAAAATGGCTGGTCCGGTATTAGTGGCTGTCAGCAGTCCTGCTATCCCTTCAAGTCCTGCCCGATGAATCGGATACCTCACCTCCGGGCTTTCCGCTCTATCAGGTTTACATCATAAAGTCTGTGGCCAGTGGCAACTACAAAAGCACGCATAATCTCGCAGGTTTTTAAAACCCGCAAGGTTCGAATTACAATAAATTGTATCTTCAAGCTTATAAAATGTATTTTTTGTTTTACTTAAACGTTTTAGTGTTCTGATTTATGCATATTTGAAGATAAATTAATACCTTAGAATTTTCAACGAAACAAGCTAAATTTTAAAAAGATATGATTAAAAAAATTATCCTGCCTTGTCTTTTGCTATCAGCCCTGCTTACATCGGCGCAGCAGAATCTTGTGCAGTATGTTAAGCCCATTATTGGTACATCTAAAATGGGGCATACCTATCCTGGCGCAACAGTCCCATTTGGTTCGGTACAGTTAAGTCCCGAAACGGATACTTTATCGTACGAAGTAAATGGAAAATACAATGGCGATGTTTATAAATACTGTGCGGGTTATAAATATGAGGATAAAACCATTACCGGCTTTAGTCATACCCATTTTAGCGGCACTGGTCACTCCGATTTGGGTGATTTTCTCATTATGCCTACACAAGGTAAATTACAATTGAATCCTGGTACTGCATCAGATCCGAAAAGTGGTTACCGTTCGGCATTTTCGCATACCAATGAAGTTGCAGAGGCAGGTTATTACAAAGTAAAATTAGATGATGATAACATTACCGCCGAATTAACCTCAACAACAAGGGTAGGGATGCACCAATATACTTTTCCTAAATCAGATCAATCGCACATTATTTTGGATCTGATGGCCGGTATTTACAATTATGAAGAAAAAACCGTGTGGACTTACGTTCGCGTAGTGAACGATACCCTGATTACCGGTTACCGCCAAACCAACGGATGGGCCAGAACCAGAACCGTTTACTTTGCCATGAGCTTTTCTAAACCTTTTAAAAGCTACGGACGTAAAAGTTACGATGCTAAACAGGCTTATAGAGGTTTTTGGGGCAAGTTTAACCAGGAACAGAACTTTCCTGAAATTGCTGGTAAAAAACTGAAAATGTTCTTCGATTTCGATACCCAGGAAGGAGAGAAGATTAAAATTAAATTTGCTTTATCGCCGGTTAGCCAGGAAAATGCTTTGCAAAATATGCGTGCAGAAATTTCGGGCTGGGACTTCGAAAAAGTGAAGGCTCAGGCGCAGGCTACCTGGAATAAAGAATTGAATAAAATACAGGTAACTACTTCTAACGATAATAAAATCAATTTTTACACCGCTTTATATCATGCTTTTATCAATCCAACAACCTATACCGATATTAATGGCGAGTATAAAGGTTTAGATCAAGGGGTACATAAAGCCGAAGGCTTTACCAATTACACCACATTCTCGCTTTGGGATACTTACAGGGCCTTACATCCATTCTTTAATATCATGCAGCCAGGCCGCAGTAATGATATGGTGAAATCGATGATGGCGCATTACGATCAGAGTAGTTTGCACATGTTGCCGATCTGGTCGCATTATGCCAATGATAACTGGTGCATGAGTGGTTACCACAGTGTTTCTGTAATCTCTGATGCGATTATAAAAGGTACCTACAATGGCGATGCGAACAAAGCATTGGATGCCTGCATTGCAACAGCTAAACACCGCGATTATGAAGGAATTGGCTATTATATGGATAAAGGTTATATCCCTGCAGAAAAATCAGGCATTTCAGTTTCCAATAACTTAGAGTATTCTTACGATGACTGGTCGATTGCGCAACTGGCTAAGAAATTAAACCGCATGGATGTTTACGACGAATTTATCAAACGTTCTAATAACTGGAAAAACAACTACGATAGTGCTTCTGGTTTTATGCGCCCTAAATTGGCGGATGGCTCTTTTAAAAAGCAATTCGATCCAAAAGATACCGAAGGACAAGGTTTTATTGAAGGAAACAGCTGGAACTACAGTTTCTTTGTTCCGCAGGATCCGGCTTCGCTGATTGAAATGATGGGCGGTAAAAAGAAATTTGCAACCCGTTTAGATACTTTGTTTACCATGCATTTACCTGACGAGTTTTTTGCGCATACAGAAGACATTACCCGCGAAGGTATTATTGGTGGATATGTACATGGTAACGAACCTGCACACCATATCGCTTACCTTTACAACTGGACCGATCAGCCATGGAAAACTCAGGCGCAGATCCGTCACATCTTAAACATGCAGTACAAACCTACTGCTGATGGTTTGGGTGGAAATGACGACTGCGGGCAGATGAGTGCCTGGTATATGTTCTCTTCGTTAGGTTTTTATCCGGTAGCACCAGGTTCTGATGTATATTCATTAGGCAGTCCACTGGTTAACAACGCAGTAATTAATTTGGAAAACGGTAAAACCTTTACTGTTGAGGCCATTAAACAAAGCGATAAAAATGTTTACGTAGAGAAAGTTTTATTGAACGGCAAAGAAATTACCGATCATAAAATCAAACATGCCGATATCACCAACGGTGGAAAGCTTACTTTTTACATGAGTGCAAAACCTAAGAAATAATTTTTCTCATCCCTGTACAAATTAAACCGTTGATTAATTTTAGTTAACGGTTTTTTATTTTAAATGAAAACTATGTTTAATACCTGTGGAATTTAAGGTCTTTTAACATCTATAATCTAACCAATTAACTATTTTTATTTATTTTAATAGTATGACAAAAATAACGCTCACATTCGCATTTCTTCTACTACTAGGCACTCCTACTTTTAGCCAGTTCTCAACCTCTCGTGTTCCAATCACAGAAGTTTTTTCTTCCAACGGAAAATTTTCGGTTAAATCTTATTCATACGATGATGAATTTCCAACAACCAGAGGCAGATCTATAGTATACAAGGCCGATAAAGTAATGTACGAAATCAACCGTTCATTTGATGTATATACTTTTGACCGGTATTTCTTAACCATTTCGAATGATGGCTCCACGATAGCTTATCTGGCAAACGCGACTAATCGTGATGATGGTTTTAAGAATGTTATTATCTACAAGGATGGAAAAAGGGAAGAAACTTATAGTACAAAGGAATTTTCAAGCTGTAATTCTGATGTAGAGAAATGTAATCTGTTTTACGATAATTCGCCTATGGTAATCGATTATCAAAAAAGTAAGCCAGAGCTTGTCGTATTTAAAGAAGGTACAAGCGATGAAGAGAAGTTTTTAAACGAGCAGTATGTGCTTAATTATAATGATGTTGTTTACTGTGTAGATACAAAGAAGATGGTAACGCTATACGATCTTAGAAAGCGTGAGATTATAAAAAAAGTTCCGTTCGGATCAGTTTATGGGAAGCTCAAAAACCTTAAACGCGAGATGCCAAAAACCGATTTTTTCGAATATGCCTATAAATACATTCCAGATTTTGTTATCAAGAAAACCAATAAAAAACTTGCAGTTGAGATAGAAAATAAGACTGGGTTAAAGTATGTGGGGATAAACACCAGCGACTTTTATAATTATAAAATACATCGGATCGTTTTAGCGGGCTACCTTACAAGAAGCGGTAATTTTGAAATCGACACATTAAGCTGTGCCAAAGAAATTGATGAAAATAAAATTAGGGCAATAATGACGGCCAATACTTTCGATGCCAGTTTTTTGTCTGAAAAAACAGAAAAACAATATTTCAAATTCTTTTTGGGCGGTTTCAGAAACCCTGTTGATTCTCTAGCTAAACAGGAACTTTTGGTAGAGAAAGAAGAGCAAAAGAAGGAACGTGCCAGGCGGTTAACATTAGATTCTATTAATCATGTTTATATCCCCGTTAATCTTAACGATTGCTTTCTACAGTTAAATAAAACTTTAAAACCAATTGACAGGGAGACGATTAAAAACTTTAAAGAAAGAAGCGACGTATTGAGCTTACATCATGGATTGGGTATGTGGATCAGAAATAATTGGGGACTATGGGGAGGTTCCAGGTTACAAAGTTACTTTGCGCAAAGGGGGTTTTCTGAACCAGATGGAATATCCAGTATCATTTTAGATGAATATTACGGCTGGCTTAACGGAAATCAGGAAGCAGGGACCAAATTTGAATTAAAGCATCCCTTAAAGAAATAATGATAAATAATGCAGTCGCGAAATATGACTAAAGTAAAATCAACAAACTCCCTGCAATATCAAATCTCCACAAATAAGTGTTTTCGTGTCGATTGGTTCTTTTAAAATCAAAAAGGCTAATAAACTATCCAATTCTGTAGATAATCTGTTTCTGATGAAAACAGAAAATTAAAATAAATTTTGATATCTTAATTATCTATCGTAATATTGCGATATAAAACTATGGGACTTACCAAAACAGAAATCTTCACCGAAGAACAGAACCAGATGGCAGCTTTATTAAAAGCGATGGCACATCCTGCACGGATTGCGATTCTTCAGCGCATCCTTAAATCGAATACCTGTATCTGTGGCGATTTGGTTGAAGAACTCGGCTTAGCTCAGGCGACCATTTCTCAGCATTTAAAAGAACTTAAAAATGCAGGTATTATACAAGGCACTATCGAGGGGGTGAGTATTTGCTATTGTATAGAACCTAAAACCTGGAAGTTATTACAAACACAGCTGGGCAATTTCTTTGCCTCATATAAAGGCGGGCAGAACTGCTGTTAAAATTTTTTACTTAAATCAATCGTTAAATTGCAATATTATGATCAATACATCT
This sequence comes from Pedobacter sp. Bi27, assembly GCF_918698255.1. Taxonomy (NCBI): domain Bacteria; kingdom Pseudomonadati; phylum Bacteroidota; class Sphingobacteriia; order Sphingobacteriales; family Sphingobacteriaceae; genus Pedobacter; species Pedobacter sp. Bi27. The sequence goes on along the minus strand of NZ_CAKKMW010000004.1, from coordinate 584,092 downwards.
TCTACAGAATGGAGCAGCTTTAAGGCTGAGCTTCAGCAATATCCAGAATTGGTATTACAGTTTCAATATTCCCCAGGTAAATGGGTAAAAGCCAATTATCACATCACCGAAATTAAACAGGCACCGATTGTTTCGGTAGACTGTGGAGGTGTGATGAACGCCTGGACTGAAATTATTGTACAGTTATGGGAACCTACCGAACAAGAAACGGGTAGGGCGATGCAAGTGAAAAAAGCACTATCCATTATCAATCTGGTAGAAAGTAAACTGCCGTTGAACCCCAATGGAATTGTGAAAATTGAATTTGGCAATTCGGCGTTCGATACAAGGCAGATGTTTCCAGGTGAATTTAAAATTGATGGGGAGAACCTGGTTTTGGATCTTACACCTGATGCTACCCAATGTAAAGCAATTAATCGTGGCGGAAGCTGTGGTACCACCGAAGCCGGCGAAGAATGTTGTGCGCCTGCTCAGCCGATAAAGCAAAAAGTCGAACTGGTTAATCTAGTAGCTAATCAAAATAGTTGTTCTCCAGGAAGTGGATGTTGTTAATGATTCAAAATTTATAGTAATGAAAAATGTATTGGTGTTATGCACCGGAAATAGTTGCAGAAGTCAACTGGCAGAAGGTTATTTGAAACATTTTGCTCAAAACAAAGCCAAAATATACAGTGCTGGTATCGAAGTTCATGGCGTTAACCCAAGGGCAATAAAAGTAATGGCCGAAGATGGAATTGATATTTCAGGACAAACCTCTAACAATATCGAGGAGTACTTTGATGTTCCATTCAATTATGTGATTACCGTTTGCGATCACGCAAAAGAAAGCTGTCCATATTTCCCAACGCAGGCTATAAAACTGCACCATAACTTTCCCGATCCTGCAAAAGCCGTAGGTACCGATGAAGAAATCATGGCCGAGTTTAGAAAGACAAGAGATCTGGTGAAGGTTTACATGGAAGATTTTGTAAACAAAAACCTAAAACGCTAATATGTCAGCAGATATTTGTGCCCCGGCAGCTCAAAGAAAAAACCTCGGTTTTTTAGATCGTTATTTAACGCTGTGGATTTTTTTAGCCATGTTATTGGGGGTGGGCTTAGGCTTTTTATTCCCTTCATCAGCGGTCTTGATCAATTCATTTTCGAGCGGGAGTACAAACATCCCTTTGGCTATCGGATTGATCCTGATGATGTATCCACCTTTGGCAAAAGTTAAATACCAGAATTTAGGCAGATTATTTAAAAATGTAAAAATATTGAGCGCTTCGCTCTTTTTAAACTGGATAATTGGCCCGATTCTGATGTTTTTTCTGGCCATTGCATTTTTACACGACTATCCCGAATACATGGTTGGCTTAATTATGATCGGCCTGGCCAGGTGTATTGCCATGGTGGTGGTATGGAATGAGCTTGCTGATGGAAACCGAGAGTATGCCGCGGGCTTAATTGCCCTGAACAGTATTTTTCAGGTATTGCTTTACAGTGTATTTGCATATTTTTTTATTACGGTTTTACCACCCGTTTTTGGTTTAAAAGGCCTTTCTGTATCAATTTCCATTGCAGAAATTGCAAAGAGTGTAGGGATTTATCTTGGGATTCCGTTTGTGCTCGGTATTTTAAGTCAAAAAGTACTGATCAAGTGGAAAGGCGAAGAATGGTTTTATTCCGCTTTTGTACCGATGATTTCTCCCATAACCTTAGTTGCCTTATTATTTACCATCGTAGTGATGTTTAGTCTGAAAGGAGAATTGATTGTGCAGATTCCGTTTGATGTACTGCGAATTGCTTTGCCCTTAATGATTTATTTCGTGATCATGTTTGTGATCAGTTTTTTTGCAGGCAGGTATTTCGGTGCGGATTATGGCAAAAGTACCGCTATTGCGTTTACGGCAACTGGTAATAACTTCGAATTGGCTATCGCTGTGGCTATAGGTGTATTTGGTATTCATTCAGGGCAAGCATTTGCCGGTGTAATCGGTCCGTTGGTTGAGGTGCCCGCATTAATTGCATTGGTTAACTTGGCGCAATGGTTTAGAAGGAGATATTTTAGAACATAAGATCAACCTTTACTATTGACAGATTTTTATAGAAAAATCGTCATTGCGAGGCACGAAGCAATCTTAAAGCTCACGCTACTAGCGATTGTTGTAGGATTGCTTCGTCGGCTGAAAAGCCTTCTCGCAATGACGATTTCTCGCAGCAATAAACCCTGCTAAAAACCTTCTGTCATTTATATTGAGCTTTGTGTTATAAATAAAACTCGAAATGACGATTGCCCTAGTTACTATGCGCCAACCTCATCGAAATTAGTAGCAGTTGCCAGAAATTTCCAATTGGCCATATCCCTTTGTACATCTGCAATTTTTGCATCAGCTACCTGATAGGCATCAGGGCCTAAGAATAAATGAAGTGGTGGATTTTCACTTTTCGAAGCTTCAATAATCACCTCAACTGCTTTGGCCGGATCGCCTGGTTGTTGATTATTGATGTCGTTTTGGTGTGCCGCTTGCGAGTCGCGTACCTCTTTGTAGGCATCAATTGGTTTATTCGGTACCGCTAATGATCCTTCAGTTAGGAATGCTGTTCTGAAATAACCCGGCTCTACAATCGTTGCTTTGATTCCCATCGATTTTACTTCAGCCGCTAACGATTCGGTAAAACCAACCACTGCAAATTTTGTAGCGCAATATATTCCGAAACCAGGGAAGTTACCTGAAAAGCCACCGATTGAAGAAATATTAAAAATGTGACCTGATTGTTGTTTTCGCAATTGAGGAAGTACTTTTCTGATGACGTTTAACGAACCAAAAACGTTCACATCGAAATTTTGACGTGATTCTTTGTCGCTCAATTCTTCTAAAGCACCAAGCATGCCATAGCCTGCATTGTTTACCACCACATTTACCTGACCGAATTTGCTGATCGTTTGGCTAATTGCTGCTTCTACACTGCTTTCGTCGATCAAATCAACAGCTAGTGGTAAAAAGTTTTGGTGTTCACCAACTGCGTTAATTAAATCATTCAGGTTTCTTGAAGTTGCAGCAACGCTAAGACCATTGCTTAATAATGTTTTTACTAATATAAGTCCCAGGCCTTTTGATGCGCCTGTTACAAACCATACTTTTTGATTTTCCATAATGTTTTTGTTTGAATTAATTTTCGTCGAAATCTGTTGAAATTGTAATGGCTTTCCAGTCTCTAAATTCCTTTTGTAGTGATTCTAACTTGTTGTTTGCTCTTTGAAAAGCGTCGTTTCCTAAAAGTAAATGAAGGGGTGGATTAGGCATACTTGCCAATGAGATCATTGCAGCGGCAGCTTTCTCGGGGTCGCCAATCTGCTGACCGTCCATTTTTAGGTATTTGCTGTGTATTGCCCGCACTTCTTCGTATTCTGCAATTGGATTGGCAGCCAAAATCAGCGAATCAGTCGTTAAAAAACTGGTTCTGAATGCGCCAGGAGCCACAACAGTAACTTTTATGCCAAATTCTTTTAGGTCTTCTGCCGATACTTCTGACAATGCAATCACAGCCGATTTTGCCGCTGCATATACTGCCCAGCCTGTTGCGCCTGCAATACCTGCAATTGATGCAATGTTGATGATATGTCCGGCTCGTTGTGCCCTTAAATAAGGTGAAGCTTTTCTGATGACATTCAGTGTTCCGAAAACGTTAACATCAAAACTGTTGCGTGTTTCTGCATCGCTAAGCTCTTCTATACTGCCTCCAATTCCATAACCTGCATTATTGATGACCACATCGATTCTTTCGAATTTTGTAATAGTCGTCTTTATCGCATCCTCGACGCTTTGCTCATCGGCCAGGTTAACGGCTAGAGGAAGGAATTTTCCGCTATCATTATTTACTGCTTTTTTAAGTTCACTGACATTTCTTGATGTGGCCGCAACATATTGGCCAGCATTTAGCAACTGATGAACCAAACTTAATCCTAAGCCCTTTGAAGCTCCGGTAATAAACCAAACTTTTTTCTTGCCCATAGTTTTTTCCTTTTTGTTAAGACAAAATTACAGTGCAAATGAATTCGCTTTATTACGTTAATCAAACTTATGATTACGAAATTCAAACAATTCGGTAAGAAGTAGGGGTGTGGTTAGTTAGTTTTTTAAAAAAGTTATTAAAATGGGTAGGCTCTTCAAAACCAAGGCAATAACCTATTTCTGATATATTCCAGTCGGTATGCTTGAGTAAAGCTTTAGCTTCACTTAATAAACGCTCGGTAATATAATGTGTGGTGGTTTTGCCAGTGGTTTCTTTAATTGCACGGTTTAAGTGGTTTACATGTACCGAAAGTTGCGAAGCATAATCTTTGGCTGAGCGCATGGTAAGCCTTTGCGTAGTTGTTTCGATGGGGAATTGACGCTCTAATAACTCTGTAAAAACAGAAGTGATCCTTGTATTGGCATCGGTATGTTTAAATAGCGTTTCAGATGGCTGTGTTTTTAGTGCAAAGTGTGTAATCTCAGTAATATAGTTTCTGAGCAGGTCGTATTTATAGATATAATCTGTATTGATTTCCTCGAACATTTTATCGAAAATGCTTTCTATTTGAGCATCTTGTTTTTCATTTAAAATATACGCTGGTTTCCCGCCAGGTACGAACATGGGTAAATCACCAATGTTTCCGCGGATCTTTTCGGTAAAAAAAGCTTCCGTAAAAATACAGAAATAACCTGTTACCTCACTTTGTTTACCACTGGCCAGCTCCCAGGTATAAGGTACAAGTGGATTGAAGAAGATTAAAGCGGTGCCATTAATCTCAATGCTTTTGTCAGCATAGTGGTAAACGTTATGTCCGCGGGTAAGGCAGATTTTGTAATAATCCCTTCGGTTATAACTCATTGGCTTATGATCATCCCTCAAACAATCTTCTAACTTGAAAACGTTAAAATGCCCTACACCGTTCCGTAGGTTGTCTGGTAAGAAACTAAATTTGTTCTGGTAAAAATCTTCAATGGTTTCTGGCTTGTTCATAAAATCAAAGTTACAAAATTCAAACCTAAAATAAATTGTTGTAATTAAAAGGAGATTTCGATGATAAAAATATTTGCATTAAATATACCGATTGGTATATATTTGCATCGTCAATTTAAAAGAACATGACCAAGGCAGAAAAAACAAGAAATTTCATTGTAGAGAAAACGGCACCTATTTTTAATATGAAGGGTTATGCAGGCACTTCTTTAAATGATATTACTGCTGCCACGGGTTTAACCAAAGGCAGTATTTACGGTAACTTCGCCAATAAGGATGAAGTAGCGCTGGCGGCTTTTGATTATAACCTGAAAAATGTTTCATCGAGGATAGATGCTGACATGAACAAACAGGTCAGCATAAAGGATAAGCTTTTGGTGTACATCAATATTTACCAAAAATTTATCGATGGTTCAGTATCAGAAGGAGGTTGCCCTGTTTTAAATACTGCAGTTGACGCTGATGATACCCATCCCGAATTGCGGGAAAAAGTTTTGAAAGCAGTTTTAGGCTGGAAAAATAAAATTGCTAAACTGATTGAATCAGGTATTTCTGCCAAAGAAATCAATGCAGATCACAATCCAGAGCAGGTTGCATTAACAATTATTGCTATAATAGAAGGTGGCATCATGATTTCGAGGTTGACTGCAAAACCTGCACATTGGAATTTAATTATGGATTCGTTAAAAAAATATATCAATAGCCTCAGCTAAAAATTTTTAAACTAAAATATACCGATTGGTATTTTATTATGAAAAGGACCAGAACAATAACTTGGGAAGACCCAATGAAAGGAGCGAAGGAAGCTATGCAGATGGATGGTGTTGATTATCTGCAGGCCATGAGCGATCATAAATTTCCGCTGCCGCCATTGTTGCATACCTTGGATTTTAGTGTAAGTCTGATCGAAAAGGGCAATGTGGTTTTTGAATTTACACCTCAGGAGTTTCATTACAACCCAATTGGCACTGTGCATGGCGGGGTAATCACTGCTATTTTAGATTCGGCCATGGGCTGTTCGGTCCATTCACTTTTACCTGCCGGAAAAGGATATACCACTTTAGAGCTGAAGGTAAATTTCCTGAAAGCCGTTACCATCCAAACCGGGAAACTAAAAACCGTAGGGAAGGTGATCAACCTTGGTGGACGTACCGCCCTGGTAGAAGCGCAATTAGTTGATGAAAATAATAGCGTTTATGCTCACGCGGTGAGCACTTGTTTAATCTTAAAATTTTAAAAAAAAACATATAATGAAAACTTCACAAAATACCGTTTTATTGATCGGCGGAACAGCTGGTATCGGTTTAGAAATTGCAAAACAGTTAACTGCTTTAGATAATCATGTAATTATTACTGGTAGAAATCAGGAGCGACTGGATGCAGCTGCTGCATCATTACAAAATGTAACCACCATTCTTTCTGATGTAAGCAAGGCTGAGGATGTAGATCAATTGGTAGCCCGTATCAAAGTCGATTTCCCTCAATTGAATATCGTGATTAATAATGCAGGAAGAGCAATCCTGTACAATTTAGCTGACCCCAATCAGGATGCTTTTGCCAATGCAGAAGATGAAATGCTAACCAATTATTTATCGATTATCAGGATCAATCAAAAATTGCTGCCTGTTTTAAAAGCACAGCGCGAATCAGCTATCGTAAATGTTTCATCTATTGTGGCTTATGTTCCTGGGGTTACTTTGCCAACTTACGCGGCCAGTAAAGCAGCATTACATTCTTACAGCACTTCGTTAAGGTTAAGTTTAGAAGAAACTGCTGTTAAGGTTTTCGAATTGATGCCGCCATTGGTGGATACAGAATTTTCAAAGGAAATAGGTGGCCATAATGGTATTAAACCTTCGGTTGTTGCGGATGATCTGTTGGCGGCTTTAGCCAGTGATGAGTTTGAAATCAGGGTAGGCGATACCGCAAAGATTTATGAGCTGTTCAGACAATCGCCGGTTGATGCTTTAAATGTGATGAATGCAAATAGAAAAGCCTGGATCGATTCTGTTCAAAATTAATCAGATAACCGGAATGAAAAAGAAGGTAGCTTTTGCATCTATTATGGCGGTTTTCACTACAGGAATAGTTACTTTCGCAGCAATAAGTGTAAATCTTGGATTTACATCGACCTTTATCACAGTTTGGTTGAAATCATGGGGCATTTCTTATATCGTAGCCATTCCTGCTATATTAATTATTGCTCCAAGGGTACAATCGTTGGTCGATTATTTATTCAAGAATATTGACTAAAAATTATTAAAATGAAAAGAGTAGTAGTAACAGGTTTAGGTGCTATAACACCACTTGGTAATACCGTTGAGCAATTCTGGCAACAGATCTTGGCTGGAAAAAGTGGCATTGGTCCCATTACAAAATTTGATGCCAGTAAATTCAAAACCTGCTTTGCGGGTGAGGTAAAGGATTTTAATCCTGAAGAATACCTGGAGAAAAAAGAAATTAAAAAGTACGATCTTTTTACCCAATATGCAATCGGATCGAGCGATCAGGCGATAAAGGATGCAGGACTAGATTTTACTGCAATGACCGATGATCAATTGGCTGAAATTGGCGTAATCTGGGCAACCGGAAATGGTGGAATTGGTACTTTTGAAGCACAGTTGGAAGAATTTCATGCGGGTGATGGAACACCAAGATTTAATCCTTATTTCATTCCAAAGATGATTGTCGATATTGCTGCAGGAGCAATTTCCATCCGTCATAAATTGCGCGGACCAAATTATTGTACCGTATCTGCTTGTGCATCATCTAATACTGCCATTATCAATGCCTTCGATACCATCCGTTTAGGGAAAGCAAGTGTAATGATTGCTGGTGGTTCTGAAGCGGCGTTAACCAAGTCTTCAGTAGGTGGCTTTAATGCCGCTCAGGCTTTATCTAAAAACAACGAGGATCCACAAGGGGCTTCTAAACCCTTTGATGCCGACAGAGATGGTTTTGTGATGAGCGAAGGTGCAGGGGCATTGGTGTTGGAAGATTTAGAACACGCTTTACAACGTGGTGCCCACATTTATGCCGAAATTATTGGTGGTGGAATGGCCGCTGATGCATATCACTTAACGGGAACTCCTCCTGATGGGATTGGTGCGGCTTTGGGTATGACAAAAGCGCTAAAAGATGCTGGAATTACAGCTGATAAAATAGATTATATTAATGCACACGCCACTTCAACTGGGTTGGGTGATTTAAGTGAATTACAGGCGATTAACACTGTATTCAATGGTTTGCCAGTCGTAATTGGTGCAACTAAATCAATGACGGGTCATTTACTTGGTGCTGCAGGAGCGGTAGAAAGTGTAATCAGTGTTTTATCGATCAGAGATAATGTGGTGCCGCCTACTATTAATACCAAAAATCTTGACGAAAACATTCCAAAAGGATTGAATTTTGTGTTGGGAGAAAGTATTAAAAAGGAGATCAATTATGTTTTAAATAATACATTTGGTTTCGGTGGCCACACCGCAAGTACTATTTTTAAAAAGTATGAGGCTTAGTCAGTTTCATACTTGATTATTATTCAGTGTTTGGTGCTCACCAAACACTTTTTTGTTTTAGTATGGTTGTGATCGGTGCTATCTGGACTGATTGGGAATTGTAATGCAATAAGTTTAAGATTCCCACCTGCGTGGGAATGACGACCGCCTGAAAAGCTATGCCAGTAACCACGGTCTTCGACTACGCTCAGACGACAATCGCTTTGGGTTATGCGATGGGTTAGAAACCAATGAACCAATGCCTAATTGAACAAATGAACCCATTACTTATCCATTAATAAATTAACCAGTTCTTTCAATTCTTCAATTTCCATTTCTAGTTTCTCTATTCTGTTTTCCAGTTCAGTAGGATCAAATTGTGGTGTGCTTATTGTTTCGGTTTCAGGTTCTGAAGTGGTTTCGGCCTGTTCGCCTAAAAGATGAACAAAACGGGCCTCTTTTTGTCCAGCTTTTTTTGCCAGTTGTTTTACAAATGCAGGTTCTTCATCTGATAATTTCTGAAGTTGTTCTAAAACTTCTTCTATACTTTCAAATTCATATAATCTTCCCGAATTGCTATTGATTTCACCAGGTGTTAGTGGTCCGCGTAAAAGCAATAAGCAGATAATGGCCAGCTCCGAAGGTACTAGCGGATAAACAATAGCTAGATTATGTTTATATTTAGTTGCACGGCTTGATCCTCCTGTAGCAGTGGAAATTAAACCTTTTATTTTAAGTTGGTTTAGTGTTAAAGTTATGGTTTCCTCATCGTAATTTACCACCGGATTTCTTGAGCTTTTTTGATTACATGCAGCTGTTAAACTATTCAGAGTCATTGGGTAATAATCGGGTGTTGTGCGGCTTTTTTCTATTAATGCGCCTAAAACGCGTTGTTCTTCTGCTGATAAATCGGGTAGTGGTTTTACATTGTCCATTTTATAAAAGTATAAATTGGTTGAACATTTTGAAAATTATTTTGTTAATGATTTATTTCTAGTGAGTTATGTAAAAATATTAACGATAGAATAATTCTAAATTTCCGAATTGCTACATTCTGTGCTTTAGAATTACGAACTTAGGACTACATCCAATATCTAAATATCCAATTATGAAATCTTCCGATCAGAAACCAAATCAGGGTGATAGCAGGCGCGATTTCCTCAAAAAAAGTTCGGTAATTACAGCCATTGCACTAACGCCTGGCGTTGCGGTTAAAGCAGCAGAAAGCAATGCCGATGAACGTTTCGCTCAACTTTTTGAGAAAATCCCATTAAAACTTACGGTAAATAATAAAGCATATCAAACTACGGTTGAGCCCAGGGTAACGCTTTTGGATTATTTGCGTGAAGAATTACACCTAACAGGGACTAAAAAAGGATGCGACCATGGCCAGTGTGGCGCTTGCACCGTTCATGTTGATGGACAAAGGGTAAATTCATGCCTCAGTTTAGCTGTGATGAATGAGGGAAAGAAAATTACCACGATTGAAGGATTGGCCAACGGCGAAACTTTGCATCCCATGCAGGCTGCATTTATCAAGCATGATGGTTTTCAATGTGGTTATTGTACGCCAGGACAGATTATGTCGGCCGTAGCCTGTGTACGCGAAGGGCATACCGGTTCGAGAGCAGAAATAAGTGAATATATGAGTGGAAATATCTGTAGATGTGGTGCTTATCCTAATATAGTTGATGCGATTATTGAAGTTAAGGAAGGAGGCGAAAAGGTATGATCAATTTCCAATACTTAAGAACAACCACGGCAAAATCAGCAATTGCTTTATTGGTAAAAGATAAAAACGCAAAATTTCTGGCAGGTGGAACAAACCTGATCGATCTAATGAAAAGAGGTGTTACAGCACCAGAAAAACTCATCGATATCAATCATGTTCCGCTAAAACAGATCGAGCAGATTGGAAATAAAATCCATATTGGTGCTTTGGCTTCTAATTCGGCAGTTGCAGACAATGCGCTGATTAAAGAGAAACTACCGTTACTTTCCTGGGCTTTACAGGCGGGCGCATCTGCCCAGCTGAGAAACGTAGCTACTGTTGGTGGTAATATGATGCAGCGTACACGTTGTGGTTATTTTTACGATACCGAAATGCCTTGTAATAAACGCCAGCCCGGTACAGGCTGTGGTGCCATGGAAGGTTTTAACCGCATGCATGCCATTTTCGGGACTTCAGAGAAATGTATTGCCGTTCATCCAAGCGATATGTGTGTAGCATTAACGGCTTTAGATGCTGAGGTGGTGGTAGCCAATGCCAAAGGAGGACGTAAAATGCCATTTAAAGATTTTCATCGCCTGGCAGGAGATACTCCGCAGTTAGACAATAACTTAAAAGCAGACGAAATGATTATCCGCTTGGAAATTCCGGTAAATAACCTGGCCAAAAACTATCATTATCTTAAAGTTAGGGATCGGGCTTCTTATGCTTTTGCTCTCGTTTCTGTAGCTGCAGCATTTGAGCTCAGCAATAATAAAATTACGGATATTCGTTTGGCAATGGGTGGAGTAGCGCATAAACCCTGGCGTTTAACGGCATCCGAAAATTTCTTAAAAGGAAAAGAAGCCACCTTATCGAATTTTGAACAGGCAGCCCAACTGGCCATGAAAGATGCGAAAGGTTTTGGAGGAAATGACTTTAAACTTAAACTGGCACCCAATACAATAATCGAGGCGTTGAATCTTGCAAAATCTAAAGCTTAGTTATGGAAAAGAGAATTTTAAAAGATGACAACGACCGCGTAGATGGAATTTTAAAAGTTACGGGGCAAGCTAAATATTTTGCGGAATACGAACTGCCGGGTTTAACCTATGGTGTTTTGGTAACCAGTACCATTACCAAAGGAAAAATTACAGCGCTCGATACCAAAGCGGCTGAAAAAGCACCAGGTGTAATTGCTGTGATTTCGCATTTAAATAAGCCATCAGCAGCTGCTTACGAGCAGGAAGGTGGTCCGCAGATGAAGATTTTTTATACCGACAAAATTTTCTACAATGGACAGCCAATCGCAATTGTAGTTGCCAATACCTTCGAAAGGGCAACTCATGCGGCTTCATTGGTTAAAGCAACTTATGCTAAAGAGGATTTTAACACCGATTTTGAAAAAGCTTTAAAAGATCCCAAAGCAAAGAAACTTCAAGGTCAGGCCGACTATAAACGCGGTACAGAAAACGCTTATAAAACAGCAGAGGTGAAGCTCGAAGAAAGATATTTTCTGCCTATCGAAACGCATAACCCGATGGAACTGCACGGAATTATCGCCGATTGGAGGCCAAATAACCAGCTTACTGTTTATGCCAAAACACAAGGTGTAAAAGCTACTCAGGGCACCATTGCAAATGTCTTTAAAATTCCGATGGAGAATATTCAGGTAAATTCGGAGTTTGTTGGGGGTGGTTTTGGTATGGCTTTACGTACCTGGCCGTTGGAAATTGCAACGGTGATGGCCTCTAAACATATTGGTAAACCTGTAAAAGTAGTGATTACCAGGATGCAGATGTTTACCATGGTCGGCAATCGGCCGGCCGCGATACAAACCATTGGTTTGGGCGCAAATAAAGATGGTAAATTAACGGGGATTACACACAGGGCTTACGGCGAAACTTCTACTTACGAGAACTTTACCGAAGGCGTGGTGAACATGGCGAAGTTTATGTACCAATGCGATAACGTAAATACGGCTTATGCCATTGTTCCGGTAGATCTTGGCGTTCCAATATGGATGCGTGGTCCGGGGGAGGCTACAGGAGCTTTTGCCCTTGAAAGTGCTATTGATGAAATGGCACATGCTTTGGATATGGACCCATTGGATTTCAGAATCAAAAACGATCCTGAAACCGATCAGCAAAAAAACAAACCCTTTTCGAGCAAAAATATAAGAGAAGCTTATAAAATCGGGGCAGAAAAAATAGGGTGGAGCAACCGGAAAAATAAGCCTGGCAGTTTGATTGAAGGGCCATGGCAAATAGGTTATGGTGTAAGTGTTGGCGTTTTTAATGCTAATAGAGGTAAAGCCAGTGTGAAGGGCGTTTTAAAGGCTGATGGATCGCTGCTTTTACAAAGTGCAACCAGCGATATTGGCCCGGGAACAGGAACTGGCATGACTTTAATCGCCAATAAACTGATGAAGATCCCTGTAAATAAAATTACATTCGAATTGGGTGATTCTTCTTTGCCGCCCGCGCCTAGTCAGGGCGGTTCAGCTACATTATCTACAGTAGGTTCGGCAGTGAATGATGTTTGTGTGGCATTAAAATCTGCGATTGCGGAACTGGCTGCAAATTCTAATATGGATGCAACGGCTAATTTTGTTGATGTTTTAAATAAGAATAATCTTCCGCAAATAGAAGTAACCAAAGAAAGCCAGGGGGGGAAGGAAAGGGATAATTACTCTATGTATTCATTCTCGATTCACTTTGTACAGGTAAAGGTTCATGCGCTTACAGGCGTAGTAAAAGTGAGTAAAATCGTTTCTGTAGGCGATTCCGGTGCCATTGTAAGTCCAAAAACGGCCCGAAGCCAGATGCTTGGTGGTGCTGTTGGCGGTATTGGCATGGCTTTAACCGAAGAATCTATTATCGACCACCGTTATGGAAGATATATCAATAATAATTTTGCCGATTACCATGTTCCGGTAAATGCCGATGTACCAGAAATTGATGTTAATTTTATCAATAAACCCGATCCTTATATTAATCCAATGGGTGCAAAAGGAATGGGAGAAATTGCATTGATCGGTTTTTCTGCCGCTGTAGCCAATGCTGTTTTTAATGCTACAGGAAAAAGGATCAGAACATTGCCGATTACGCCGGATAAGATACTGGCATAATTATTCCGTTCAAATCCAGAGAAGTCAAGTTTTTAAAACTTGACTTCTCTAAATATTCTAAACAAAAATGCGTTCCGATTTTATATCAGGACGCATTTTTTGTGAAGATTCTTCGTTTTCGCTCAGAATGACAAGCAGAAAAATTATTTCGCAACCGCTTTACCCGAGTAGGTTGCTGCTAACTTTAATGCATTGTAAGTATTAACAATTCCGCCACTGATACAAAGATCAGAGAATGGGACAGAAACTTTTTCTGCGCCTGGTTCTTCACCTTTAGCGTATTCTACGTTATGGTTAACTTTGGTAACTGATTTAACGATGATTTCTTTTACCTGTGCTGCAGTTAATTTTGGATAATAAGAACGGATTAATCCTGCTAAGCCAGCTACAACAGGAGAGGCCATACTGGTTCCGTCTAAATTTTTGTATTTAGAACCCGGTACGGTAGAATAAATCTGAACGCCTGGAGCAAAAACATCTACCTGGGTTTTGCCGAAATTAGAAAAACTGGCTTTTAATGTTTCATCATCTTTAGGACCTGAAGCACCGACGGTAATCCACGATGCAATAGTCTTCTCATCTAAATCTTTGTGGTTAGGAAAATTATTTTCTACATCGATATTTTTGTTTTCGTTACCCGCTGCCTGAACGATCAATACATCTTTAGATACCGCATATTTCATAGCCTCATTAACGATGGCTTTGTTCCAGCTATAAGCCTTGCCAAAACTCATGTTGATTACTTTTGCACCGTTATCAACAGCGTAACGAATAGCATTGGCAACATCTTTATCCCTTTCATCACCATTTGGCGTACAACGAACACCCATAATGGCAACGTTATCCGCTACACCTAAAATACCAAGTTTGTTGGTTCTATCAGCCGCAATGATACCGGCTACGTGTGTGCCGTGCGTCGCATCAGGACCTGCAACGTCGTTATTGCCATAAAATTTCTCCTTAACGTTGTTTGGATCATCGCCAACTATTGAGCGTGGGTCGTAATCAAGGTTTAAGTTGTAATTGACCTGGCGCGTATAGTAATCCAGTCCTTCTACAATCTGATCTTCGTAAAAATCTTTGAAGCTGCCTTTTTCCAATTGCTGGCTCAGTACATTTTGGATCCTGCCTTCAACCTCTGTAGAAGGTTTGAAGTTTTTAAAATCTTCAACGGTTGGGTTCTCTTTACCGATTTTCTTCACCACAGCGTCTAAAGCTGTTTTAAAACCGGTAATACCTGCCAGATTTTCCCTGGCTTCTGCCAATTGTTTTTCTAAATCGGCTCTTTCAGCTTTAAAAATTTCGAAATCTTTTTTATCTTTTTCTGCTACATTTGCATCTGTAGTATTGGCAAAACGGGCCTGATCGCGACGAACCAAACGGGTTAATTCTAAAGTTTCGAAGTTTACAGATTCTTTAGGCCCGCCAATAAAGTTCCAGCCATTTATATCGTCGATATAACCATTCTTATCATCGTCCTTGCCATTGCCGGCTATCTCTTTGGTATTTACCCACATAATTCGTTTTAAGTCTTCATGGGTAGCTTCTACACCGCCATCATTAACCGCTACGATAACTTTAACAGATTTTTTACCTTTTAAAAGTTCTTTATATGCTTTTTCGGTACTGATTCCGAATGTACTATCACTTTTAAGATCAAGATTTTGCCAATTTGCTTTTTGCGCATTGGCCAAAGTTGGTACCGCACTCACAAGCGCAACACTTAACAGCGCGCTAAAAATTCTACTCTTATTCATTTATGTATTTTTGTATTAAACGCCGAAAGTTAATTTTAATTTTTTTATTGGACGAAATTGTATTAAAAATGATGTTTTTCACACATTTTAGTAACAAAAAAATCCTGAAATTCATTATTCAGGATTTTGATCTTTAAAGCAAAATTCGCCGCTGTTTATTTCATGTTGATAACGATTTTTTTAGCCATTTCATCATGAGATTCAATTACACTTAAAGTGTTGCCAGCCCAGCTTTTAATTGCCTGATCGCGGTTTTGCGTCCCCTGTTTAAATAAGGCTACAGTTTTTTTATGATCGGCAACCATCATAGCCATATAATGTTTATCAAAAGCCGTACCCGTCATTTTCTTCATTTCATCCAAATGAATCTGATCTTCGGCCGGCAATGCGTCTGGGGTGATTACTTTTTTGTTTACAGCCAAAGCTTTCAGCTCTGTATTGGCTTTTGTGTGATCAGTCAACATTTTAGCGGCGAAATCTTTCACCTCAGCACTTTTTGCATTTTTTTGCGCAATCTTAGCGGCTTCAACTTCCATGATACCTCCAATTGCAGCTTTTCTTAAAAAAGTTGCACCCGCTTCATCAACACCCGATTCTGTACTTTCGGCTCCTGTAGCATGGTTGCCATTTACCATATTGGTGTCGCCAGCAACACTGTCTTTTGTGGTTGCCGATTTCTTATCTGCAGTTTGACAAGCCTGAAATGAAAGCACCAGGGCAAAAGCAGTGGATAATAAAAATATCTTTTTCATGTTTTCTCTAATTTTGATGTGTATGAAAAACAAGAGAGTTGAAAAAAGGTTTTAGCTGCTGAATGTCGATTATTCCGCTCCGTATGGATTTTTAACAACAATAGCCATTAAACGCTCCGGATTTTCAATTGGTTCGAAACCAAATTGTTTGTACAATCCGTGTGCATCTAAGGTACCGAGCCGATAAGTTCTTAATCCCTGTAAATCAGGGTGGAAGACCATAAACGACATCAGTTTTTTTGATAAGCCCAAACCACGGTAACTTTCTTTAACGTACACATCGCAAAGCCATGCAAAGGTGGCCTTATCGGTTACCCAACGGGCAAAACCTACCTGTTCTGGTCCTTTGTAAATGCCAAAACAAAGCGAGTTTTCAATAGAACGTTTTACGGTATCAAAAGGGATGCCTTTTGCCCAATAAGATTCTACACTCAAATAATGATGTACGGCTTCGAGATCTAAAAGCTCTTTTTTATCGGAAAATATAAAACCGTTTTCGCTGATTTCCATTTTGATTAATGATTGAATTTTGAATGATTAAATGAGTGAATTCTTTCAAAATCCACTTAAAGAATTAGCTAAGTTTTCTAAGCCTTTCCACAGTTAACCGATTAACCAGTTTAAACAGTTAAGTTTTCTAATTGCGCATATTAATAAACTGCAATGGCTGGCCAAAATCTTCATTTCTACAAAGATTCATCACAGCTTGCAGATCATCGATTTTTTTTGCGGTTACTCTAACCTGATCGTCCATAATGGCAGGCTGAACTTTTAATCCACTGGCTTTGATCTTTGCCACAACCTTTTTTGCTGCTTCCTTATCTAATCCTTCTTTAATACTGATTTCTTTTCTGATCATGTTGCCGGAGGCCTGATGCTCATCGCCAAAATCTAAACTTTTCGGATCTAAATTCTGCTTCATCATCCGCGAGATAATGGAACCTTCGATTGCTTTTAATCGCATATCATCTTCAGTAACAATGGTTACTACGTTTGTTTTTTTATCGAGATCGATGGTGCTTTTCGATCCGTTAAAGTCGAATCGGTTAAGGATTTCTTTTTTAGCATTGTTAATTGCGTTGTCCAATGTTTGCGCATCAACTTTACTTACAATATCAAAAGAAGGCATGGTTTTAGCTTTAAAGTAAAAAAATAAGTAGATTTAATAGAAATTAATCCATCCTCACAAAAAAACGAAAAATAATATGAAAACCACTAAACCGAAGTCTCAAAAAAAGATCACAAAAAAAGAAGTGAAGAAACAGTTGGAGCAGTCGATTACGGATAAGTTCTTGGATGTGATCAAAAGTTTAGGTCATGATGTATCGGAAATTAGTACGGAGGTAGGGAAAGCGAGTAAGCGTGTGGCTAAAAAATTAACTAAGAAGTTCACCATCGTAAAGGCAGATGTGGGACAGAAAATTGATGATTTGTTACATGCATCAAAAGAGAAAGCAAAAGCAGCGAAGAAACCAGTTGCCAAAGCTGTAAGTAAATCTGAAAAAACTGCTCAAAAAGTGGTTAAAAAAGCCGTTGCAAAGGCTAAACCAGTAGTACAAAGCATTAAGGTTGCTGCAATAGAAACAGAAGAAAAGGCAGAAAAGGTATTGGCAAAACCAGTTATAAAAGCAAAAGAAGCAGTAAAAGATGCTACAACAGTTGCCAAAAAAGCGGCAAGTACCGCAGGTAAAGCACCAGCAAAAGCTGCTACAGCAGTTAAAAAAGTAACAACGCCGGCCGCTACTTCTGCAAAAGCATCTCCTGTTGTTAAAAAAACGGTTGCTAAAACTGCTACATCGGTTAATAAAGAGACGAAAACACCTACTAAAAAATAAATTTGTTAACGTTAACGTGTAAATGAATTAACATCAATTTAACAAATTAATGTGCAGTTTTGAGCATCCCTGTTTTGGCAGGGATTTTTTATTTTTTTAAATGAGCAATAAGAAGATCCCTTTTTTAAACCGCGAAATCAGTTGGCTTTACTTTAACGAACGTGTATTGCAAGAAGCTGCCGATGAAACGGTTCCGCTGATTGAACGGATTAAATTTCTATCTATATTTTCTTCAAATTTAGAGGAATTTTACCGTGTGCGAGTGGCCACCATGACCCGGCTAACCAATCTTAATGATAAGGCTAAAGCGCTTTTGGGGTTTAATCCAAAGAAAATTCTGAATGAGATTAAAAACATCGTTGTAAAACAAGAAAGAAAATTCGACCAGCTTTTTCAGGCTACCCTAATAAACGAACTTGCTCAAAACAGGATTTTTATCTTAAATGATACCCAACTGAATGTAAGTAGAGGTGAATTTGTTAAAAATCATTTCAGGGATAAGATTTTATCCAATCTGGTTCCCATTATGCTGGATATGGATAAACCTTTTCCAGAACTGAAAGACCGGTACCTTTACTTTTTTGTTAAACTTTCGAAAAAGGATACAAAAATTAAAGAGAAATATGCACTCATTGAAATTCCGCCTAATTTGCCGCGGTTTTTGGTACTGCCTGAAACAAACGATCTAAAATTTATTATTCTTGCCGAAGACATTATCAGGTATTGTTTAGACGATATATTTTATGTTTTTACTTACGATAATTTAGAGGCTTATTCGATCCAGCTCACACGGGATGCCGAATTAGATATTGATAAAAACATTAATGATAAATTTATCGAAGATTTAAAAAGCAGTTTAGAAAAACGTAAAAAAGGGAAACCAATGCGTTTGCTTTATGATTCGGCGATGCCTTTAAATATGCTTACTGTACTGGTGAATAAACTTAAGCTTGAGGCCGAAAGTTTAATTCCGGGTAACCGTTACCATAAGTTTGGCGATTTTATTGCCTTCCCGAATGTAGGTAAAAAAGAATTGGAATATGCGCCGAATGTGCCACTGAAGGTTCACGACTTGCACAGAACCCAAAGTATGTTTAATAAAGTTGCCCAGCGCGATTATTTGGTGAATTTACCCTACCAATCGTATGACTATATTATTTTGTTCTTGCGTGAAGCTGCAATTGATCCGAAAGTAACCGAAATACAGATTACTTTATACCGATTAGCCGAAAACTCAAAAGTAATCAATGCATTAATCAACGCTGCTAAAAATGGTAAAGCAGTTTCCGTTTTATTAGAACTTAAAGCCCGTTTTGATGAACAGGCTAATATTTACTGGACTAGCCGCTTAATGGAGGAGGGTGTTAAGGTAAATTATGGTTTAACCGACTACAAAGTACACTCCAAAATTTGTTTGGTTAAACGGATTGAAAAAGACAAGCCGGTTTACTACGCAAACTTAGCAACAGGAAACTTTAACGAGAAAACCGCAGGTTTATATTGCGACCATAGTATTTTTACCGCAAAGAAAGAGATTACCAACGATCTGGTAAAACTTTTTGATGCTTTGAGCAAACGTACCGTAACGAAGGGATTTAAACACCTGATTGTTTCGCCGTTGGAGAGCCGTTCGAAATTGGTCAATTTTATTAACCGTGAAATCAGGAATGCTAAACAGGGCAAACTCGCCTACATCATGTTAAAGGTAAATAGTTTAGCAGATGAAGGGATTATTGCCAAACTTTACGATGCGAGCAATGCCGGGGTTAAAGTTCAGCTGATTATCCGTGGCATCTGCTGTCTGGTACCTGGAGTAAAGGGTTTTAGTGAAAATATTACCGCCATCAGTATTATCGATAAGTTTTTGGAACATGCCAGGGTTTATATTTTTGGTAATAACGGTAAAAACGATATGTATTTATCATCTGCAGATTTAATGAGCAGGAATTTCGAACACCGTGTAGAGGTAGGATTCCCGGTTTTAGATCATGATGTGAAACAGGAGATACAGGATATTATCGATCTGCAATTGCAGGACAATACCAAATCGAGGCAGATCAATGCTTTGAACAATAATAAATACCATAAAAACAGATTAAGTAAAAAGATAAGGGCGCAGGTAGACATCTACAACTATTTAAAAACCAAGCATCAATCATAATGTTAAGATACGCAGCTATAGATATCGGTTCGAATGCGGTGAGGTTACTCATTGCTGATATTAGCAAACAAGACGGAAAATATAAGTATAAAAAGAACACCCTTATACGTGTGCCGCTCCGGTTGGGAGATGACGCATTCTTAGATCAACATATTTCGGAAAAAAAATCTGCAGATCTGGTAAAAACCATGACTGCTTTTAAAAATCTGATGGATGTTTATCATGTTTCGGAATATTTAGCCTGTGCAACATCTGCCATGCGTGAGGCCCGTAATGGAGAAGATATTGTTAAGCTGATTAAAAAGGAAGCAGACGTTACTTTAGAGATTATTGAGGGGCAGCGGGAAGCAAATATTATTTATGCTAACCATATTGAAGAAGAGTTAGACGAAAATAAAAATTACTTATATATTGATGTGGGTGGAGGTAGTACCGAACTGTCAGTTTTTGTAAAAGGTGCTCCGGAAGCATCAAGATCCTTCAATATTGGTACAATCAGGATGCTCGATAACCAGGACAAGGAAGAAACCTGGGATGAAATGAAAGATTGGGTAAAAGAGCATACAAAAGCCTATAAACATTTGGCAGGTATTGGCACCGGTGGTAACATCAATAAATTGTTCCGCATGTCGGATGAGAAGGAAAACGCGCCTTTATCGTTGCAGAAGCTAAATTCGATGTATAATAAATTAACCAGTTATTCATTGAAAGAAAGAATTAATACGCTGGGCTTAAATCCCGATCGTGCAGACGTAATTATTCCAGCATGCGAAATTTACCTAACCTTAATGAAGTGGACTGGTATAAAACAGATTTACGTACCTAAAGTGGGAATGGCCGATGGGATTATTAAGCTGTTGATTGAAGAGAAATTGGATTAAAGATGTGACTGGTCGTCATTTCGACCGAAGCGGAGAAATCTATCAATGGAGTTGCTACATTGAAACAAGTTCAGGGTGACGCACCTAGTTTAATCGATTTTGGTGTGGTGTCAGATGTTTCCATCTGACACTAAAATTTATTTTTATTAAACTGTCGGATGGTAACATCCAACAGCACCTATACCTTGAAAATTACCGCAGCACATTATAGACTCTGGAACAAGTTCAGGATGACGTATTTTGTTTCATAGCCATTTTTAAAAAACCTTTCACCTCATCATTAACATCTTCTTCGAAATAAATCCTCAAATGGTGGTTAAATTGATCCGTTCCTGGCACCTGCGCAATCTTAGTGAAGCAAAGATTGTTTTCATAAGGTTGATTGAAAGGAATAACCACATGAATAAAATTTTTCCCCAATTGCGTAATATATGCAAAACTGTTTTTTGATTCGATCGCAATCATGGATTTTGTAGGGTTGAGATTTATCTCTCCTAATCCGGTCAATTGCTCAACAAAAAAACGGAATAACCCTAAGGTATATTCCGTTTTTCCGTTTAAAAAGTCTGATAAATGTTTTTCTTCAGACATCATAATTTTTTAATCTTCTAATAATTTTGTTGCAGCCTCATCGGTAAACCAGGTTAATTTTCCATCAATCGGATCAATTAATTGGGAAGGATATAAATCGACATTTTTTTCGGTATCGCCTATAACATGTTTCAGCGCTTCGGCTTTATTCTCTCCAAAAACCAAAAATGCTACATTATCGGCTTTGTTGATTAACGGTGCTGTAAAACTGATGCGATAAGTATCTAATTTCTCTACATAAACCGAAGCCACATTTACTTCTTCATCTTTGACCAAAGTAGTATGCGGGAAAATCGAAGCCGTATGTGCATCATCGCCCATACCCAAAAGGATTAAATCGAAAATCAGATCTTCACCATTAAAATGCTTGTCGATTGCTTTTTTATATTCGATAGCGGCCTTTTCTGGAGCCAAAGTGGTATCAACGTAAAAAATATGATCTTCTTTAATGCCTAGTGGATCTAAAATGGTTTTCTTGGCCATTAGTCCGTTGTAGTTATCATCATTGGCAGGAACGTTGCGCTCATCGCCAAAGAAGAAGTATACTTTTTCCCAATCAAGTCTGTGCTGACCTTCTGTTGCCAGAAGATGATAAAGTGCTTTAGGAGAACTGCCGCCAGTTAATACGAAATTAAAGCGGTCGTTTTCTTCGATAGACATTTCTGCAATTTTAATTACATAATCTGCCAGATCCTGATTCAGTTCTTCTAATGTTTTGTATATGAGTAGATTCATTTTTGTAACTAATAAGAGCCGTCATGCTGTCCCGAATATTTGGGATCAGGATCTATCTCGAACAAGACCCTGAAATAAATTCAGGGTGACGACCTGAGTAAAAATTTATTCCTTATTCTTCAATGGCAAGTTAAACCAGTGGAAACCATCTCTTGCAATAAGTGCTTCAGCTTCTTCTGGTCCCCAGCTATCGGCAGGGTAATTAGGGAAGTTGATTGATTTTTTGCTTTCCCAAGTATTTAAAATCGGCATAACAAGTTCCCATGCTGCTTCCACCTGATCGCCACGCATAAACAAGGTTTGATCGCCCATCATGGCATCTAATAATAAGGTTTCGTAAGCCTCAGGGGTATCACCCTCGTAAGTTCCTTTATAATCGAAAACCATATCAACAGGATTCAATACCATATCCAATCCAGGTCTTTTGGCCTGTACCTGCATACGGATACTCATTTCTGGCTGTATGCTGATTACTAACCTGTTTTGCTGCCAGTTTTCGGTTACACCTGATGAGAAAATCTGATGCGGAACATCTCTAAATTGAATGGTAATTAAAGATGAAGTTTGGTTCAAACGTTTTCCAGTTCTTAAATAGAAAGGAATACCTTGCCATCTCCAGTTATCGATATGGAATTTAACAGCAGCAAAAGTTTCAGTATTAGAATGTGCATCAACACCTTTTTCCTGACGGTATCCAGGCACTTCCTTACCTTCAACCCAACCTTTACTATATTGACCCCGAACAGTATGGAAACGGATATCTTCAGCAGAAAAAGGACGCATTGCTCTTAAAACCTCCACCTTACGGTTCCTGATTTCATCGGCATCAAAATTAATTGGCGCTTCCATTCCAACCAAACAAAGCAATTGCAACAGGTGATTCTGAATCATATCTCTTAAAGCACCAGAACCTTCATAATAACCTCCACGATCGCCCACGCCTAACTGCTCGGTTACCGAAATTTGAACGTGATCGATATAAGACCTGTTCCATAACGGCTCGAACAATGCATTGGCAAAACGGAAAGCCATCATGTTTTGTACGGTTTCTTTACCCAAATAATGATCGATGCGATAGATCTGCTTTTCGGTAAAAATGGTGCTCAATAATGTGTTCAGCTCTTTTGCTGATTCTAAATCATGGCCGAAAGGTTTTTCGATAACGATACGGCTATTGTCTTCATCTTGCGTTAGTTTATATTTTTGCAAACATTCAGCAATAATCGGGAAGAAATTAGGTGCAACTGCCAGATAGAAAATTACCTGTGTTCCGGCTCCAAATTCTTTTTGGTATTTTTCTACAGCTCCTTTTAGGTTTTCGAAAGTTTTTGGCTGGGCAAAATCGGTAGGACAGTAGTTCATCGTCTTTGCAAAATCGTCCCATTTATC
The DNA here is from genome assembly GCF_918698255.1 of Pedobacter sp. Bi27. Classification (NCBI taxonomy): domain Bacteria; kingdom Pseudomonadati; phylum Bacteroidota; class Sphingobacteriia; order Sphingobacteriales; family Sphingobacteriaceae; genus Pedobacter; species Pedobacter sp. Bi27. Next base: position 560,670 of record NZ_CAKKMW010000004.1, on the reverse strand, counting down.
TTTTTTTACTTTTCCGCTGCGCGAAAACTGGTTTACAGCATCTTCTAAAGCAGCTTTGTAGCTATCGTCGGTAAATTCGGTTCTACCTGTACCAATAATGGCAAATTTATCTGGCATGTAACCCTCAATAAATAAATTATATAGGGCAGGTGCTAATTTTCTTTTGTTTAAATCACCTGTTCCACCAAATATTACAAAAATGGTAGGGTTTAATGCGGTTTTGGTTTTCATTTTATGTTCTTGTTCGTAAGTCTAATAGGTTATGATAATTTATTCCAATCAGCATGGAAAACACCATCTTTATCGATACGCTCGAAGGTGTGTGCTCCAAAGAAATCTCTTTGTGCCTGGATTAAGTTAGAAGGCATCCTGGCTGTGGTAATGGTATCGAAATAGGTTAAGGTAGACGCAAATGCGGGGATACCCAAACCAGAATTGATACATGCACTAATTGTTTTGCGTGTACCGGCTAAAGTACCTTTGATAATGTTCTGGATACCGGCATCGCCAAATAAATGCTCTAAAGCGTTGTTTTTATCGTATGCCTGATAAATATCTTCTAAAAATTTAGCCCTGATGATACAGCCACCGCGCCAGATTTTAGCAATTTCCTGTAACTGTAAATCGTATTGGTATTCTTTTGAAGCCTGAACCAGTAAATGCATACCCTGTGCATAAGCACTGATCATAGAGAAGTAAAATGCATCTTCCAGTTCCTCAATAGTAACAGCAATTTTGGTGTCTTTTTTGCCAAAAGCCTCTTCTAAAGAAACCCTTAGTTTTTTGAATTTAGATAAATCACGGTTAGAAACAGCTTCATTAATGGTTGGTACGGGTAACTGAAGTTCCATTGAAACCTCCGAAGTCCATTTTCCGGTACCTTTTGAACGTGCTTCATCTTTGATCTGATCTAAAAGATCGTTTTGAGTTTCAGCATCTTTAAAAACAAAAATTTCGGCAGTAATCTCTAATAAGAAAGATTGTAACCTGCCTTCGTTCCATTTTTTGAATACCTTATATATATCATCGTTTGAATAGCCTAAGCCATTTTTAAGAATGCCATAAACCTCAGCTATAAGCTCCATGATGGCATATTCGATTCCATTATGTACCATCTTAACAAAGTGGCCGGAAGCACCTGGGCCAATGTAAGTAACGCATGGATCGGTTCCAACTTTTGCAGCTACGGCATCAAAAACATCTTTAACTACGTTATAAGCTTGTTTATCGCCACCCGGCATCATACTCGGACCAAAACGTGCGCCTTCTTCGCCACCAGAAATACCCATTCCGAAGAAATGTAAACCATCTTTCTCCAGTTCGTCAACACGGCGGTTGGTATCGGTAAAATGTGAGTTGCCACTATCGATAATAATATCGCCCTTGCTTAAAAGTGGTTTTAGTTCTGCAATAACGCTATCTACAATTGGTCCGGCTGGTACTAATAAGATTAATGTACGTGGTGTTTGTAAGCTAGAAATAAAGCTTTCAATATCGTCAAATCCTTCTAAGTTGTGTTTCTTGCCTTCTTCTTCAAGTTTCGAGATCATTTTTCTGTCTTTATCGTAACCTGTTACAGAGAAGCCTTTGTCAGCCATGTTTAATAATAAGTTCCGGCCCATTGTGCCTAAACCGATCATTCCCAATTTATATTTTTTCGAATCGTTATTTGCCATTTTTTATTTTTTCTAATGCACCCAAAATTAGGATTTACAAATTAATATTGCAGCTATTGTTGTTAAAAGATTGTAATAAAGATTATTATTTTTTAGGCTCAACAGTAAAGATGTTGTACTTGTCGGCCAGTTTCCAGAGTTTAGCACCACCTTTAATCCCGTCTCTGTTGGTTACAATTTTGATATTGCTTTCGAGTTTAAAGTCTATTTGTTTAGAATTGCCACCACCAATATATAAGGTATCATAATTGAAAACCGTTTTGTAGATTTCGATTACTTTTTTGAGCCTTTTATTCCAGCGTTCAGATCCAATTTTTTCGAAAGCCTTATTTCCGATATAATCGTCATAGTCTTCTTCCTTGCTGATGGGGAAATGGGCGAGTTCTAAATGCGGTAGTAATTCTCCATCGAATAATAAAGCTGTTCCAAAACCCGTACCTACTGTGAAAACAATTTCAAAGCCTTTGCCCTCAACCACACCTAAGCCTTGTTGATCGGCATCATTTACCAAACGTACCGATTTACCTAACTCGTTAGCAACACGCTGCGCGAGATCAACATCTGTCCATTTGTTTTTTGCCAGGTTAGGGGCGGTTTTAACAATTCCGTTTTTAACATATCCTGGAAAACCGATCGATACGCGGTTATAGCTAACAGGAAAAGGCTTGATCAACTCTATAATTCCAGAAACAATATCCTTTGGAGTAGCTTCGGGCGGGGTTTTGCTTTTTAGATATTCGGTAAGCATGTTTCCGCTTTCATCCAAAAGAACCGTTTTAATGCTTGTACCGCCTATATCAATAGATAATATATTGTTGTTTTCAGCTTTTTTATCTGTAGCCATAATTGTGTATTTATAATTTCGAAGTTCTACAAATAAATTAAAACAACAAACATTAAATGAAGATCGGAGTAATTTAGGTGTAATAATATATTCTATAAAATCTATGTATTTAATAGAATATATTTAAGTTTGTTCCGTTAAACTAAAAACGACCACAAAAGTTATGACGGTAAACTACCTTGCATTTGCTATTCCAGCATTTTTTATTTTTGTATTTATTGAGTTTAGGATCGCTCAGTACCAAAAAAAGGCGAAAATATTTAAATATGAAAGTACGGTTGCAAATTTTAGCGTAGGTATTGCCGAAAGGTTATTGAACTTATTTATTGCGGCGAGTTTTTATCAGGTGTACGATTGGGTGTATTTAAATTATGCAATTTTTAATATTTCTACAAAATGGTATGTATGGATATTATTGCTTTTGTCGACAGATCTTGTTTGGTACTGGTACCATAGGCTAGGCCATGAAATTAATTTTTTGTGGGCTGCACATATCGTTCATCACCAGAGCGAAGAGTTTAATTTATCCGCTGCTGCGCGGATTACGACCATTCAAGCCATTTTCCGCAATGTGTTTTGGTGTATATTACCATTAATTGGTTTTCATCCCAATATGATTATTACCATACTTTTGGCTCATGGAGCCTATTCATTTTTTACGCATACACAATTAATCGGTAAGCTGGGCTGGCTGGAACATATATTCATCACGCCTTCTTTGCATGGCGTTCATCATGCTTCTGATGAAAAATACCTGGATAAAAACTATGGCGATGTTTTTGTATTCTGGGATAAACTATTCGGTACTTTTCAGGCCGAAGAAGAGGCACCTAAATATGGTTTAACACATCCTATTAAAAGTTATAGTTTCCTTTGGCAGCATTTTCACTACTATTTAGAAATAGGAGAGGCATACAAGCGTGCAAATGGATTTAAGGCTAAATGGAATGCCATATTCGGGAGTCCGGCGTTGATGGATCAAAACATCCGACCCATTTTAGAAGAGCGTTACTTTCAGAATAAAATACAACGTGTTGCTAAACCTAAGTTTAAAACCTATTTAAATATACAGTTGATAACAGTAGTTGCAATGCTTACCGGGACGACCTTATTTTACAGTTTTTTAACACCATTCAATAAAGCTGCAATACTTGTCTTTATCTTGCTTACTTTAATCAATATCGGTGCGCTTTTGGAACAACGTAAATGGATCTATTACCTCGAATGTTTCAGGTTCATATTAATTTTTGGCTATTTTTTCTACACTTTTAACCTGCTCGGTTTTTTAATATTTCCGGTGATTATCTTAATTGCACTTGAACGGACATTCTCTTTACGCAAACTTTACATGAAGCATGTATTTGAGTATGCAAAGGTAGGTTAGCTATGTTTCTTTATCTTTCGGTTTAGGTTGATATATAAATGTTACAACGCGATGTTTCGTTTTGTTGCTCTATTTATTTTCCTATTACCCTGCCTTGTAATAAAATTATTACGTAATGCATTTGTGTTGATGAGTTAATTCATTGGTACCTTATTTTTTCTCTATATTCTATTAGTAGAGCCATTTTTTGCTATGTTTAGGTATAACTTGTTTATCCCATTCTTCTTACGATCATCGATATTTCTGTCTGCTTAAACATTCAATTAAAAAATATTTCCTGCTAATTTATTTTATTGTTTTTAGTTTCGATTTGTTTTGCTAATTTTAATTAACGAAATATATAGTAAGTGAAACTAAATAAATCGCAATCTGTTTAGGTTGCTTTTCAATAGGTTAATGTTTGCTTAATATATTTTTAACATAAACAGGCTTATTTTGCCCGCAAATCCGGACAAAATAAATCGCAGATATGAACCCTATTACTAACCGGATATACTATAATAATTATGATCAAAAATTTTACTCAACAGATTTCGTGGCATCAATGCGTTCTGCATGTAAAGCAAAGCAGTCCTGATAATCACCAAAAGGAAAATCGAACTTTTTTTAAGGGTAGACTAAAACGCTTTAGTTTTTTCGTTTGTGTTATGCTGATACAATTAATTTGTATTAATGAAAGTTTTGCACAAACTCCGGCACCAAATATTGTAATTAAAGGTACGGTGTTAGATGATCAGGATGGGCAAATATTAATTGGAACAACGATAACGGATAACAATAAGAAGTTTTTGGGGGTAACAAATGAGAAGGGAAATTATACCATCACTATTGCTAAAGGAACTACTGTTCTTTATAATATGGTGGGCTATGCAACCTTGCGGAAAACGTTTAATAATAGCGAAAACAATGCAACGATAAGACTGGCCTCATCTACCAGCCAGTTAAGTGAAGTAGTGGTTACGGCGCTGGGAATAAAACGCGAAGAGAAAGCATTGGGTTATGCCGTAACAAAGGTTGATAGCACACAACTTACAAACGCGGTTTCAAGTAACTGGACAGATGCTTTATCTGGTAAAGTAGCTGGTTTAAATTTAGTAAGAAATAGTGGCCCTGCTGGTTCAAACAAAATCATTTTGCGTGGCGAAAACAATTTAACCGGAGATAATGAAGCGCTAATTGTTATTGATGGTGTAGTAGCCAGCAGTAGTTCTAAACGTTCGGCAGCTACCGGAGGGGGAGTTTATGGTACATCGGGTGATATTATGCCGGTAGATTTTGGTAGTGGTATTAATGATTTAAATCCTGATGATATAGAGAGTGTAACGGTGTTAAAAGGTCCGGCAGCTTCTGCACTTTATGGGCAACGGGGCGCCAATGGAGCGGTTATGATTACCACTAAATCAGCTAATAAAAATAAAAAGAAGTTAGGAATTTCTTTTACTTCCAATAGCTCTTGGGAGGATGTTAATCGTGGTCCTGCCAGACAAAATGAATTTGGAGCTGGTACAGATGGTACAACAAGTTATCAATTTGGTACAGGTAATACAAGTTCAACTTATGGCCCCGCTTTCGCTGATGGATATATGTTTTTCCAATATGATCCTGCAACTAAGGCAAAAGGCTTAACCAAAACACCATGGGTAGGCTATGGAGACCCTGTTGATGGTTTTTTTACCACAGGTTTCGAATCTACCAATTCGGTTAGTTTAGATGGAACACTTAAAAATGTAGGTCTTCGTTTTTCGGCAAGCCACGGTAATAATGAGTGGATTGTACCGAATACCGGCATGGAAAGAACAAATGTTTCGCTAAACGCGAATACGAATATTACCAAAAGATTAAGCTTAAATTTAAAAGTACAATATAGTAACAGGAACAGTGATAATTTGCCTGCCACGGGTTATGGCAATCAATCGTTAATGTATTGGTTTATGTTTGCACAGCCTAACATTAATCCAGATTGGTACCGGGATTATTGGGCTCCAGGTAAAGAACTACAACAGTTTTCAAATTTAACAACCTCTTTTCCAGAAGGCCCTTATGCTATTTCAGAACAGTATTTAAATGGACAAAAACGTAACGGCTGGTTAGGAAATATACAAGCTACCTATAAATTTACTGATGAATTGAGTTTAATGGTGCGTGCATCTGGAGATTATAATAAAGATATACGCGAAACCATGCGCCCTTGGGATACTTCGTCAGGCGGTATGTTTGCACAAGGATCATATCGCGTAGCTGATATTAAATCGTATGAAATTAATGCCGATTTTATGTTGAAGTACGATAAAAAACTTACAAAAGATTTTAATTTATCAGCGAGTGTTGGTGGTAGCCAAATGCGTAACGAATATAGTAAGTTAGAAACCCGTGCAGATGGTTTAAAAATACCAGGGTATTATAGCTTAACCAATAACATTAACAAATTAGTTTATGTGCCAGATACCGCCCGTTATAGAATTAACAGTCTTTATGCCATGACATCACTGGCTTACAAAAACTATTTATTTTTAGATTTAACTATCCGTCAGGATTGGAACAGTACATTGGCTACTTTAACAAGAAAAGATAATGTTGGTTTTTCTTATCCATCGGCAAGTTTAGCTTTTGTAGCGTCAGATTTTTGGAAAATGCCAAAAGCAATAAGTTTTGCAAAGTTAAGGGCATCTTATGCACAAGTAGGAAGTGGTAGCACAACTCCTTATCGTACTGCTTACAACTACTTAATAGCTGCCAATGGTGTTTACCCAGGTAATGCAATGACGAACCCAAGGATTTTACCTAATCCAGATTTAAAACCATTAATGACGACAACCATTGAATTGGGATTGGATTTGAAATTATTTAAAAACAGGTTAAATTTTGATGTTGCCGTTTATAGTGGTAATACAAAAAATCAAATACTTAGTCGTGTACTCGATAAATCATCGGGTTATGATATTGGTATTTTTAATGTTGGTAGGGTAAATAACAAAGGTTTAGAAATGTCAGTTAATGCTACGCCATTAAAAACTAAGAAATTTACATGGACATTGAATGGTACATTTAGCGCTAACCGTAACGAAATTAAAGAATTAGCAGATAGCTCGGTGATTTTGCGTACAGGTGGTTTTGGCAACTCGGGGCAAGTGGTTGCGGCAGTTGGCGGCAGTATGGGAGATTTGTATGGAACTGGCTTTTTACGCTCGCCTGATGGTCAAATAATTTTTGATTCAGTAACAGGCTATGCTAAACCAACTGCAGAAGTAAAATATTTAGGTAATACTTTACCTAAGTTTAGGTTTAGTTTTGGTACTGGTGTGACCTATCAACAAGTAAGTATGAGTGTTTTATTCGATGCACAATTAGGTGCTGTTGGTCACTCGTTTACTTTTGCCCGTATGGCTTCATTGGGTAAGTCAACAATTACTTTACCTGGTAGATATAATGGTATAATTGGTGATGGAGTTGTAGATAACGGTGGAGGTACCTATCGTAAAAACGATATTATTGCTACAGACATAGAGGGATATTACAATTCTTTATATTACAACCAGGCAGAAGGAAGTATTTTTAGTACAGATTATTTAAAATTTAGAGAAGCAAATATTACTTATGCTTTTAATAAAAAATTCCTGAGCAGAATTGGCTTTAGTAAACTAACAGTAGGTGCTTACGGTCGTAATCTGTTCATTTGGTCACCTTGGCCTGCATTCGATCCAGAGTTTGGAACTTTAGCTGGCTCAGATATTCAACAAGGGTTTGAAACCGGTCAACTCCCTTCTACAAGAAATTATGGAGTGCGCTTAGTTGTCGGTTTATAAAAATTATAGTTATGAAAAAGAATAAAAACATTATTATATATATCATCTTGGCAGGATTGAGTTTATCAACACCCTCTTGCACAAAAGATTTTAATGAAGTTAATACCGATCCGCTTGGAAAAACAGAAGTAAATGCCGATCAGCTATTAGCGCCAACATTAGTAAACCTAATGTCGACCAATATGTTGCGTAACCGTAACTTTAATAACGAGTTAATGCAGGTTACTGTTGATTTAGGCGATGCCGAAGGAAAAACGTTTAGATATGATATTAGACGAAGCGCTGCTGATAACACATGGAACAATTGGTATTTAAATTTAACCAATGTTGTTGATATTCAGGATATTGCGAGTAAACCAGAAAAATTAAATAAATCATATCAAGGTATTTCTCTTATCCTGCAATCCTGGATATATTCTTTACTTACAGATACTTATGGCGATGTACCTTTTACTGAAGCTAATAAAGGAAAAGAAGGTAATTACCAACCGGTTTTTGATAAGCAAAAAGATATTTATTTAGGAATGTTCGAGAAACTTGAACAAGCTAATAATTTATTGAAAGATGGAACACCAATTGTTGTTACCAGCGATCCGGTTTTTTACGGAGATGTAAGTAAATGGCGGAGATTAGGTAATTCATTGTATTTAAGATTATTGCTTCGCGTATCGGGCAAAGCCGAAGTTTCACCAACTGTTATTGCTAAAATAAAGGATATCGTTGATGTTAATTCTGCTAATTATCCAATCATGGTCAATAATCAGCATACAGCTAAATTACAATGGACAGGTTCAAATGTAAGCAATGCATTACTTACATCGCCCTTTATGGCAAATGTACGCGTTAATGATTTTTACGTGCCTGCACTTGGTGAGTTTTTTATAAATAATCTGGTAGTATGGAATGACCCCCGCATACTTCAATCTTACGGCACAAGTGGTATTAATCGTTTCCGTATTAGGCCGGGTACTAATGGATATGCAGGTGTGCCAAGTGGTTATGTACCAGGTAACGAGCCTGCAAAACAATCTAGTTTTTATTCGGCAAGTGATAATGCCGTTTTATCTCTTCAAACCGATCCTTATACAGGTATAATTATGAATGCTGCCGAAGTAGATTTTATTTTAGCAGAAGCAGCCGCCAAAGGATGGATAAGTGGAAGTGCCCAAACTTATTATTACAAAGGAATTGCAGATGCGATAAATTATTGGTTACCTACAGTAATGGCTGGCGGTGCAACCGATCCAGCAGTAACAGCTTATGTTAATGCGGCTGATATTGAATGGAATAATGCATTACCATTAAACAGCGCATCGCCTAACACAATGAGTAAAATGTTGTTAATCCATCAACAAAAATATTATGCATTGTTTTTGGTAGATTTTCAGCAATGGTTCGAATACCGTCGTAGTGCATACCCAATTTTGCCAAAAGGTTTAGGTTTGCTTAACAATGGGATAATGCCAGCCCGGTTATTTTATCCAGTGGTTACTCAATCAGCAAATCCTACCAATTATAAAAATGCGGTAGCGTCGCAAGGTGCCGATGCAATCAGTACACAAGTTTGGTGGCAAAAACCTTAATTTAAGTTAAATTAATATGAAACCATCATGATTTTCAAAAGCACATAGTGACATGAATAAATCATGATAGCTTCATCACCATTAAAAAACAAATTATATACAGATGAAAAATACATTAAAATATATAAATGCTTTCGCTGTTATTGCATGTATATTAATCGTAGGATGTGATAAACAAAAAGATGAATTTGTGTTAGGTACAATAAGTCCTTTTATCTCTAATTTTGATTTAAAGAAATCTTATAAGGAAACCGATTTGGTACTTAATACAACTGTTATGAAAGGTGCCAACTCTATAAAAGGAGTAGTAATATCTGATTTTGTGGCGGGGAATACACCAAAAAATTTATTAGTTGTTCAAAACTCAAGAATTGTTGGTAATGGTATTGACTCGGTACGAGGAATAGCCATAAATATTGGTGCAGATGCAGCTAAATATACAGTAGGCGATTCGGTGCACATTAAAGTAGAAGGTGGAATTTTAAAGCGTGTAGATGGTGTGCTTCAAATTGAAGGTGTAAATAGCACCGCAGTTAACAAAATTGCTTCTGGTAAAAACATTAAAGTGCCAATTGTAAATATTGCTAATTTAATTGCTCAACCTTTAGTGTACGAAAACACATTGGTTACCGTAAGTAATGCCGTAGTAGAACCCGAGCCGGTACAGGGCGATACTTTTTCTGGCGATAAAACCATTAACGACGGTTTTGGTAAAGCAAAACTACATACCGAAGCTACAGCCAATTTTTCTGGTAATCAATTACCTTCTGCTGCAAATTTTACTGGAGTTGCATATTTTAAAACACAAAACAACCAGCCCCAGCTTTCTTTATGGGTGCGTAATGCGAATGATATATTTGCATTGCCGTTAGTAAAGCCTTCTCCTATAATTATTTCTGGCTACTTAACCAATCCGGGAGGTAGTGAAGCTGTAACTAGCGGAACTCAAAAGGGAGCATATGAATATGTACAATTATTGGTAACAAAAGATATCGACTTTTCAGTTACTCCATACTCTTTGGTTACTACTAATAATGCAGGTTCTGCAAATCCGGCTCCTGCAAATGGATGGGCAACTGGTGGCGTACGTACCTATAAAATTAACATTACATCTGGTACTGCTAAAAAAGGTGATTTTATTTATGTTGGTGGTTACAGTAAATTGATATGGGGTTTTGGCTCAACAAATATTTCATCAGCAAACTGGGTGGCCGCAGTAGATTACGCAAATAATGATGGTGCAAACTTTGGAACTAAAAACACGAATTTATTAGCAAATAGCGGTAATGTAGCAGGTATAGCTCTTTTTGAAGGTACCACAGTTAATGCAAGTACGATGCCGGTAGATGTGATTATGTATGGCGGAGGAAATCCAAATTCTGGAAATGTATATGCTGCAGGCCCACCAGAACTTGGTTATAGAATTACAAATACAGATTATTACACTACAATAAATCCTTCTTCTCGCTTACAGCAAAACTTCTTTGCCGCTGGCAGCAACACCAACCGCTTAGGTTTTCAAGTTGAGCAGACCGGCACAAGTGGAGGTGGTTTTATCCAACTTGGCGGTGTATATATAACAAGTACAGGAAGATGGGAAAAAGGTAGATTACTCACTAATATTGTAATGTCTACAACTGCTACTATTTCTGATTTGCAAACCGGAGCAGGCGTTACTGTTTTAAAAAATTAATTAAAAATAAATGAATATAACAAAGAATAGTAGCATGCTATCCTTTGTTAGTTAAAATAGGTACTCAGCAAAAATGAATAGAAGATCATTTATACAAAAATCAACTTTATTAACCACAACCTTATTTGTTAGTTTAAAATCCTTTCCATCTTCCTTATTCGCTGTTGATGGATTGGTGAGCGGAACGGTAACCAGCAAAGGTAAATCTGTTTCAGGAGTAGTGATTTCAGATGGCTACAGCGTGGTACAGACCGATAAAATGGGTAATTATCAGATCCAACTCCACGAGCTTGCCCGTTTTGTTTGGATCAGCACACCTTCGGGTTATGAGTTTAAAACAGAAAGCAGTATTGCCCGCCATTATTATAAACCAGACACAGCTGGTAAATTAAACTTTGATCTTAAACCGCTAAAACAAAATGATAACAGACATAATTTTATTATTTGGGCAGATCCTCAGGTGAAGAATAAAAAGGATGTTCAGCAAATGATGGAAACTTCAGTTCCTGATACAAGAGAAGTTGTAAAAACAATGGGGAAAACTCCTGTTCATGGCATCGGCGTAGGCGATTTAGTTTGGGATAATTTTGATCTTTTTCCTGCATATGATGAGGCGATTGCCAAAATCGGGATTCCATTTTTTCAGGCATTAGGAAATCATGATCAGGATTACAGGCAAGGAGGTGATGATACCTCTGACCGGACTTTTCAAGCACATTACGGCCCAACATATTATTCTTTTAACAGGGGTAAGGCGCATTACGTAGTTTTAGATGATGTACGTTATTTAGGGGTAGAAAGAACTTACGACGGATATATTACACCAACGCAGTTGGAATGGCTGGCCAAAGATCTGCAACTGGTGCCTAAAGATGCATTACTGATTATCTGCCTTCATATTCCGGTACATAATGCAGTTAAAAATAACAATGATTTTTATGCCGTATTAAAAGATTTCGAAAACGTTCATATCATGTCGGGTCATACCCATTTTAATAAAAATGTAATCAAAAACGGCATTTACGAACATAACCATGGTACCGTTTGTGGTGGCTGGTGGACAGGTCCCATTTGTGAAGATGGTACACCTCGTGGCTACGGCGTTTACGAGGTAGATGGAACCAATCTGAAATGGTATTACAAATCTACCGGAAGAGATAGGAAAGAACAACTTGATATTTATGTAGATACCTTAACCAATCAGAAAAGGTTAATTGCCAACGTTTGGAATTATGATCCTGAATGGAAGGTAGAATATTTTCTGGATGGAAAAGCAATGGGTGTATTAGCTCAACAAGATGGTTATGATCCACTGGCAGTAAAGCTGTATAAAGGCGATAAGCTTCCAAATCCAAGGCCGTTTGTAGAGCCAAGATCAACAGATCATTTGTTTTTAGCACATTTCGAACCATCGGTTAAAAAAGTAAAGGTTGTGGCCACCGACCGCTTCGGAGAAAAATTTGAGGCGGAAATTAATGCTTAACATCCTTATGCCTGTTCCGTGCTGTCGGATGTTACCATATCTTGTGCTGTCAGATGTTACCATCTGACAGATTATAATTTCATAAACTAAACTAATTATAGATTAACAGCGTCAGATGGTAACACCTGACGCCACTATAAAATCCCTTCTAAATATGAAACTTAATACAACAGTAATTTTTATTTTCTTATCTGCGTTTGCGGTTAAATCATTTAGCCAGGAAGTTAAATTTCCGGTATTTAGCGCAGAAGCACATCGTGGCGGAAGAGGACTTATGCCCGAAAACACCATTTTAGCGATGTTAAATGCCATGAAAATAGAAGGAATTACCACTTTAGAAATGGATACCCATATCTCTAAAGATCGTAAAGTAGTAGTAACGCACGATGACTATCTAAGTCCGGCATTTATGCTTACACCAGAAGGGAAAGATATTCCGATAACAGATGCCAAAAAATATCCGATTTTTGGAATGAATTACGCTGAAATTAAACAGTTTGATCTAGGTACCAAGTATTATGAGCAATTTCCTCAGCAGAAAAAAGAAAAAACATACCTTCCCTTACTTTCAGAACTTATTGATGCTGTTCAGCACGATATTAAGGCAAATAAGCGCAAGCAGTTTTTTTATAACATCGAAACCAAATGTAACGAAAAAGAAGATGGGATTACCAACCCTAAACCCGAAGAGTTTGTTAAACTTTTAATGGATGTGATTTTGAAGAAAAAAATCGCTGATTTTGTAGTAATCCAATCTTTTGATAAAAGGACGATCCAGATTATTCACGAAAAGTATCCTAAAATGAAAACCTCTTTTTTGGTTGCCAATAAAAAAACATATGAAGAAAATATTGCCGATTTAGGTTATAACCCCTTTATTTTAAGCCCGGTTTGGCAAATGGTAAACGAAGAACTGGTTAAAAAAGCACATGCAGATGGTGTAAAAATAATCCCTTGGACTGCCAATACCTTAGCCGATATTCAGAAATTAAAAGCCTTAAATGTGGATGGTATTATTTCTGATTATCCGGATATTTTAGTTCAGGCAAAATAGTATTTTAGGCCTTTATAAAAGTATAATATGAAAGCACTTTTTAATAAGTTATTGGTAACCGTTGTTGTATTTACGTTGAGTTTTACAGCAGCTACGGCTCAGGTAGTAAAATGGGACAGTACCCATCGCCCTGGGAAATATGTTGAGCAGGTAGCGAAGTTTAAAGCCGATCCAACATCTAAGACAGATTTTGTCTTTTTGGGTAACAGCATTACTGCTGGCACGGATTGGGCTAAACTTTTAGATCTGCCTCAGGCAAAAAACCGGGGAATTTCAGGCGATATTACTTTTGGTGTTTTAGAACGTTTACAAGATGTAATTGATGGCAAACCGACAAAGGTTTTTATCCTGATTGGTATAAACGATATCTCCCGGAATATTCCAGATAGTGTGATCTTAAGAAATTATAAAACAATGATTGCCAGAATCAGAAAAGGTTCTAAGAAAACACACATCTATTTCAATACGCTTTTGCCAGTGAACAGTGCTTTCGAAAAATTTAAAAACCATTATGGCAAAGACGAACATATTCTTTGGTTAAATGATGAAATCAGAAAATTTACGGCTAAAAATGTAACAGTTATTGACTTATATCCAAATTTTACCGATCAGGACAAACATTTAAGGGCAGAACTTACCAAAGATGGTTTACACCTTATTCCAGCCGGATACCAGGTTTGGGCCGATTTTCTTAAAAAATCTGGTTATTTAACTGAGCGATAACTTTTATAGCGATAGTTGTTTGCTGCCTTGTTGGATGACCATGTGTTTGGAAAGCAGAGATGGAGGCATTAGTTAACAGCAATCCCGCTCTCGCTTCTGCTCCGATGGAAAAATCGGGAGCATCCCGCTTTGATCGGGTTTAGGTGGCAGTGACAATACTACTATTTGAGGTGGAGATTCAAGAAATAAATAAAATTCTGCATTATGCTATTAAACCATTAATAGTTGCACAGACTTTACATCTCTAAACCTGGTTGACGCGGTAGCTGCCGATTTTCTTCAAATTGGGACTACAAGCAAAAAACAGGACGAACTTTAAAAGCAGTACGGCAACTGCTTTCCAAAAAAAACAGACTATAATTGGCTTATGGGCTTTACTAAATAAAAAGGTTTTGTCCAGCTGCTTTCACTTTTTCTTTATCGATATCGCTGAAGCTAGGTACATTGCCCAGCTTTTTTATTTTGGTATATTGCTGGATATATCTTTCCGTTTCCACATTCTCATCGCCATTAAAAATAATGCCTTTAATCGGAATTTCATATTGCTTAAGCAGATTGACAGATAAAAGTGTGTGGTTAATGCTGCCTAAATAATTTTGTGAAACCAGTATCACTTCAACATTCAACTTTTTAATCAGGTCGATAATCAGCTCTTTTTCGTTTAAGGGTACCATTAAACCCCCAGCGCCTTCAATAATCAAATTGTTCTCCGTTAAAGGCATATTGATTTTTTTCAGATCAATGTCCATGCCATCTAATCTTGCTGATAAATGCGGTGATAGGGGTCGTGTTAATCTGTAGCTTTCCGGCTGGATAACCGTTTGATTATTGCTTATTAAACTACCTAACGTTATGCTATCGCTGGTATCTAAATCTCCCGATTGGATCGGTTTCCAATAATCGGCTTTTAGTTTTTCGGTTAAAATGGCACTGATTAATGTTTTTCCGATGCCTGTTCCAATGCCTGTGATAAAATATTTAGCCATTTAATTCAATTCTTTAAGATTGTTAACCAACGAAATAATTTCTTCGTCGGTATTAAAGTTGTGAAGACAGATTCTGAGCCTTTCTTTGCCCAAAGCTACTGTTGGGCTTAATATTGCCCGTACATCAAAACCTTTGCTTTGCAGCGCCGTAGCGGCTAATTTGGTCGCTTCATTTGATGAAAACAAAATACCTTGAATAGCACTTTCGCTATCAAGTGCATTAATATTTTGCTCCTTTAACATTTTTCTAAACAATGCAATTTTTTGATGAATCAACTGATGATTAATCTTATTTAAGTGTTGGTATGCCGATCTAACCGCAACTATATTATGAATGGGAGCAGCTGTGGTGTAAATGAACGATCTTGCAAAATTAATAAGGTAATGTCGTAAGTTTTTACTTGCTAAAATAATGGCTCCGTGTACGCCCAAGGCTTTTCCAAAGGTTACAATTCGTGCAAATACTTTACTGGTCAGATTAAGCTGGTTGATCAATCCGCTGCCACTTGCACCAAAAACTCCCGTAGCATGAGCTTCATCTACAATCAGGTTGGCCTGGTAGCGCTCACAAAGGTTAGATACTTCTATTAATGGTGCAATATCTCCATCCATAGAATAAACGCTTTCAACGACTACAAATACGTTTCCTTTTGCCAATTTCAGTTTGGTTTCAAGATCGTTTATATCGTTATGAAGGAATTTATAACGCGTAGCGTGGCTTAACCTGCAGCCATCTATAATGCTGGCGTGGATCAATTCGTCAGTAATAATGGTATCGCCGCGCTGCGGGATGCTTGATAAGAGCCCTACATTGGCATCATAACCAGAATTAAAGATCAATCCACTTTCAGCCAGGTGAAAATCGGCAATAAACTGTTCTGTTTCTTCGGTAAGTGCGGTATTTCCGCTTAACAGTCGCGAACCTCCAGCTCCATTCAGGTAATTAGGGAGTGTGGCTATGGTATCGTCGATCAGTTTTTTTAGTTCACTAGATCTGGCAAAACCTAAATAATCATTAGAACAAAAATCAAAAGGAGGGGTGTTCGTCGATAAATTCCTGATCGAAAGGTTATCTTTTCGTTCCTGAAGTTTGCCGTTAAGAAACTGTTCAATTTTGCTCATCGATCAAAAGTAAAAAAAGCGCCCCGAATAATCGGAACGCTTTCAAAAATATAATTAATTAATGTTTGAGCTATTTATCCTTGTGCAGGAGGATTAGAAACTACAGGTGCTTTGTCTTTTTTACCTCTTCCACCCATTCCTTTTCTCATTTTCTCCCCTTTTTCTTTGGCTTCGGCACGGAAAGCATCCATTTTGGTTTTTTGTTCAGCAGTTAAAATGCCATCTATTTTAGCTTTTTGCTCATCAAAAGCGGCTTTACGTTCTTTCATTTTGCCTTTCATATCGCCTTGATCAGCAGATCTCCAAGCCTCCATTTTCTTTGCGTTTTCCAATTCAATGGCGTAAATTTTGGTTTTTTGATCAGCGGTTAAGCTTAGCTGTTTCTCTAATCTGGCGGTTACCTTTTCTGCCCTTTGCTCGGCAGTCATTTTAGGCATTGCCCGTCTTACTCTCTTTGTAGTGTCTTGAGCAAATGCAGCGGTTAATCCCATTACTGCAATTGCTATTGTTAAAATTGCCTTTTTCATGTTTTGTTTTTTATGTGTTCGTTAAATCAATAGATACATAAAAATGCAAACGGTTTAATTGGGCCTTGTTAAAAAATGTTAATTTTTATTTAACTGAGAGATTGACTTCTGCATTTGCGCCATCATCTGTGTTAAGGTTTCCATTGTTGGATCTGGTGCAGGTTCTGGTAATGAGGTAGATATATATGCCTTAGCTTTCCAGATTTCCAGAATGTCGTCGGCAGCAATTGTATAGGCATCATATACCTTATTATCCGATATCAGCTTTAAATCTTTATTCTCTCTGAAACGGTTACCTGCTCTTTTATATACTACACCTTCGTTTTTACTAATTACGATATAGGTTTCACCAGTTTTTACTTCATTCCAGTTATCCAGATATTCGCCAATAATCACACTGCCTGGTTGAACAGGTAACATACTATCGCCCATAATTTCAAAAGCCCTAAAGGTGCCTTGTCTTAATGCAGCTAAGGGAAGTTGAAATTTCGGTAGGTCGCTAATATATTGAGGATCAGAAAAACCGTTCAAATAACCAGCGCTTGCTTTAACCGGAACCAATTCGATGTTTTCGCGATCGTTCTGATCAACAGAAATACTTAGTACCCTTAGGTTAGATCCCTGGCTTTTTGGCTTCGGTTTCCAGCTGTCAGATATTTTCTCATTGATGAATTCATCGATGGTAAGATCAAAGTATTCGGCTATTTTTTTTAGCAAATCATATTTAGGTTCCGCCCGGTCTTCCTCGTAAGCCCCGATGAGCGATCTCTTGATTTCCATTATATCAGCGAAATTTTGCTGTGTATGGCCTTTTTTCTTCCTGAGGTACTTTAAATTATTTGAAATATTTGACATAAAAATAAATTTTAAAATAAATTTGGAATTACTAAAATAGTTAGTAATTTTATGCTCATAAAGTTAGTAATATTATTTTGAATTGCAAGAGGGTATACTAAATAGTTTAGTTTTAAGTTTTAAACATAAGATCATGAAAAAGTTTGTTTATATCGTTACCGACAGAAATCGTACAAGTATGCACGTGGGCATGAGCTCTGATTTAATGAAGACACTGGATTTCTATAAACAGATGCCAAACTTATTTTTTGATAACGGGCAGCAATTAACCCGTCTGGTTTATTTTGAAGAATTTAAAACAGAAGCACAGGCTTTGCTGCGTTTTAAATCAATTAGTCGGTTTACACGCATGCAAAAAGAACGTTTGGTAAGATCTTGTAATCCAGATTGGATTGATTTAACTATAGGGCTCGATTTCGAAAATATTCTTTTACATCGGAATATAAGCAATCAGGTAAAACTATCATTTACGAGTCTGTCTTAATTGTTACTTTTATTAAACTAAAAGAAATTAAACTATCTCCATAAAAAAAGCGATTATTTATATTTTAATCGCTTTTAACAAGTTAGGAAAAGGTTAATTTTTTATTTTTTCGAGGAAAACATTTTCCAGATCTTGAAGATTCTTGAAAAATTTACTTTTATCCATAAAGACTTTTGGATTATAAGAGTCTCCTGATTTACGTTTATCATGGAGATCAAATTGACTTGCGTGAGAGGCAACCCAAAGATCAAAGTCAAGCTTTTTCATTGCTTTAAAAGTTTCAGTATAATCTTTTTGGATATCTTTATACGATGCTATTTCTGAGAATTTTCTGTCAACAATTATGGATGGCATATTGGCAATCAAAACTTTGTAGCTAGAATTTTTATCTTTTGTATCAAATATAAAACTACACGATCCTTTAGTATGCCCAGGATGATGAAGCATTGTTAAAGTAGTGCTGCCCAACTTAATTTTATCATTATTCTTCAATAGGAAATCAGGTTTTACAGGTTTGAAACTTATGCCATATTTCCCAAGCTCATAATCCAATTTTCCGCCGGTTTCAAGAGCCTCCGCATCTTTCTCATCTACATAAAGTTTTGCACCGGTTTCTTTTTTAATCTCAGCCATTGCGCCCAAATGATCAAAGTGGGCCTGGGTTAATAGCAAAATTTTGATTGATTTATAATCAAATCCCAAAGCTTTTATATTTTCTTTTATTATTGAAAGCGAATTAGCTAAACCTGTATTTATTAATATATTTCCTTTTTCTGTTACAATTAAATAAGAAGCCAAATCATAAGTGCCAACATAATACAAATTACCTGCAATTCTAAATGGCGCTGTAGCTTGAGACCATTCTTTTGGATTATTAGCTGGCTCTGTTACTGTTTGAGCAAAACCCAACAGACCGCAAGACAATAAAACCATTAAAAATATTTTTTTCATATGTAATTTCGCAATTAATTTCCTTCTACCATCCTGGAGCGAATGTTAAACCAAACACTCCAGTTTTAACATCTTTCCTTTGGAAAGGAATAGCATAATAAGGTTCCAATACAAAATAGCCAAAAACGTTAACCCGTAACGATATACCAATGCTCATTGCCGGCACACGTTCTGTAGTAGATTGATAGGTAACTGGATTTCCTTTATCATCTTTAGCAGGAACACCATTGTTATCTAACACAGGTTCTGTCGTGTAAGTTGGCTCACCTTTAAACTTTACCTTAGTGTCATTTGTCCAGGCCAATCCTGCATCAAAGAATAAATTCAGATCAGAGAATAAAAATTTAGAAGGTATTGCAGCTAACTTTTTAGGCCCTGTAAAAGGTAAGCGTACTTCGAAGTTAAAAACGGCTATTTTACTTCCTGTTAACTGGTTAATGTCGAAAGATTCTGACGATTGAGCCGATGTACTTTTGTAAATTGAGTTTGATTCGTAACCTCTAATTAAATAAGGATAACCCAGATACATTGGATAAAGCCTGTCTGCATCTTTCCCAATCCTTAAGGTGTTATAACTTCTTACGGCAAAGGTTACTGGCTTAGCTCTCCAATATTTACGAAGATCGGCAGTTACACCAGCAAAATTATAAGAGCCAAAATACTTTTCTCCACTTACACGGTATCTAAAACCATCAAGCGGACCAGTAAGGCCAAAAATAGAGTTATCACCAATAAAGCCAGCGTTTAACTGATAAAGTGTAAAAGAATTAAATGGAATACCGTAGTCTTGAGAAGCAACGTCGTTAGAAATCCTGCTTTTGTCTGAACCAATGTAGTAACCCGCCGAATTGTAATAATTGCTATATCGATCAACTCTATAACTATAATGCGAAAATGCACCACCCAATTCAAACCTATGTATTTTACTGAATGGATAAGCCCCAAAAACCTGGATCTGATCTTCGAAAGTTCTAATAATATCTGTTCTGTCTGCTAAGGCATTAACAGTTTGGTTATCACCTGTAGGGATATTTTCGTATCCGTAAGACCTAAACCCTGATACATAAGGGATATGGGAAACAGCTGCACCCCAGTTTATTCTGCTTTTTTGATTAATGTAACCTACTAGTCCACCAAAATCGTAAATTTCTCCATTTACGGATAGATTTGCTATGATTTGATTAGTGCCTAATATATCGCTAAACATACCCACAATGCCACCTGAAACACCGGTTCCGAAACGGCTGGTAGAAACACCAACGCCACTATTTGCTAAATAATCTAACCTGAATTTCGGTTTGTATGGTACCGTTTTCATCGAATCGGCTATGGTTTTTTCGAAACGATCAAAATTATTTAAATTAGAATTGATGATGTTTACACCGATGTTTTCCATCGGAGGAAGGATAGCAGCATCAAAATTTTCTTCCTGATTACCAATTCGTTTCGGTTTAAAGCTGCTTAACTTCGCATTATACAAAGTATAACGTTGGTAGCGATAATAGCTGTATACAATATCATCAGTTGTAGACACTGAAATTGCAGGCGAAAACTCGGTAATCCCGCTAATTCCTGTAAAATAATCAGTTAGCTGAT
Source organism: Pedobacter sp. Bi27 (assembly GCF_918698255.1). Taxonomy (NCBI): domain Bacteria; kingdom Pseudomonadati; phylum Bacteroidota; class Sphingobacteriia; order Sphingobacteriales; family Sphingobacteriaceae; genus Pedobacter; species Pedobacter sp. Bi27. Next base: position 539,906 of record NZ_CAKKMW010000004.1, on the reverse strand, counting down.
CTACTGTATTATCTGCGAAATTGTATTTATATAAATTCCTAAATCCATCTCTGTTAGAAAGGAAATAGATATTTTGACTGTTTGAAGAGAACTGTGCATTTAGGTTATTTGCTCCTGGAAAAACATTTAAATTGCTCACCGTTTTAGAAGCGATATCGTAAACAGCTAGGTTTATAGGCAATACTGCATTAACTACATTCGCCTGAATTGCCGCTCTATCTGATGAAAACACCAATTTTTTACCATCTGGAGAGTAACTGGGTGCATAATCAGAATATACATCGTTAGTAATTTGAGTAATTGTTTTGGTGTCTAAATTGTAAGAGAAGATATCGCTTTGTCCTTCAACCATGCCCGAAAAAGCCACATCTTTTCCATTTGGCGACCAGGTTAAATTACCAAATTGTTGCACCTGATCCATAGCTGTTTGAGAAACCGTAGTTCCGTTTGAAACATTGATAATCATCATCTGGTTTTTACCATGGCTGAATATACTGAAGGCAAACTGTTTACTATCAGGCGACCATGCTCCAGCTGACTCTATAAAGTTGAAATCATCAATATGGCCGTTAGAAATCTGACTGCTCAGCTTCCTGATAATTCTGCCGGTTTTGGCATCTGCAAGAAATAAATCAATGCCAAAAAGGTCTTTTTCTGACATGAAAGCCAAATATTTTCCATCTGGACTAAGGGCAGGGGCAACGTTCATATTGCCTGCGTTTTTATTATCGATGATTTTTGTACCCGTAATTTTGATCTGCGAACTATCTGCTTTTAACATTGGTTTATAATGCGCATCGATAGAATTTTTCCATAAACCCGACAGTGTTTTGTCATCATAGCCAAAAGTATACCTGATGGCATTTTCATAACCATATTTTGCAGTATTCTTAAACAACGGAACGATGGTGGTATCGCCATACTGAGAACCTATATAAGTCCAAAATGCCTGGCCATAACGGTAAGGGAAATATTTATTAGAGTTGGTTAAATCTTTCAATGAAGGGATATCACGGTTCAACATGGCATCGCGCATCCACATGGAAGTAAATGCATCCTTTTTTCCGATTGACAAGTATTCAGCCATACCTTCAACCATCCATAATGGTGTTTGCCCAACATTTTCTAAGCTAATCGAATCTTTTTCGAGCAAAAGGTGGTATTGAAAAGCATGAACTAGCTCATGACCTAAAACGTGTCTTGTTTGGCTATTTAGCTCCATAACAGGCATAATCACCCTGTTTTTTAGTGCCTCTGTAACGCCACCTGTACCAATTCCAATTTCTCCGTTAAGGGCTGTTGTTTGCTGGAAATCAGGATGGTTATTATACAGAATAATAGGATTTTTCTTTAAAAAAGTATCTCTAAAAACTTCCTGATGCATTTTGTACCAGGTTTCGGCGTCTTGCGAAAACCGTTTTAAAAGTTTCTCGTTTTTGATATAATAATAAATCTCAAAATGGGGTGTTTGCAAAACTTTAAAGTCGAGTTTTTTATACCTTACCTTGTTTTGTCCGAAATATTGGGCCTTAACAGAAAAAGAAAGAATAAGCAGAAGCAATAAAGAAGAATATCGCTTTAATAAAGTAGAGCCTATTTTCATATGTGTGGTTTTTTAATGAAGTTCAATAATTTGCGAAAATGAAATTGTACGAGATTTGGGAAATAAAAATAGCAATTGTTTAAAACAGTATTAAAATTTTAACACTTTTTAGATTTTTTTCTAGTCAAAAGCGCAGATAGTTGAGGTATCTGGTTATTTATCGCAATAAAAACTAAGGTTGATTGTTCTCATTCTCGGTCTTTTTCTTTTCTTTTTCTTCCTGACGTTGTTTTCTTCTCAGTTCTCTTTCTTCCTTTCTGGTTAAAGGAACAGTAGCTGCTGGAGGAGTTTGAACAGGTTCAACTTTCTTTTCTTCTTTTTTTACTTCAGGTTCAATGGTTACAGGAATAACCGTTTCTGGTGTTTCAGGAACAGTAAAATCTGTTGAATCTACTGCTAAGCTATCGGTTGATGTGGTATCTCTTATAATCCGTGGGCTGGGGCAGTTGTAGGTTCTCGTAATATCAACTGTTGCTTTAGGGAATGGACCATAGGTATATCCGGATTTTGGATCGAGGTAAACTTTCTCCATAAACTTAGCGAAAATGGGTAGTGCCGTTCTTGAGCCTTCTCCTTGTTCGCCGTTTTTAAAGTGTGCTGTTCTTTCATCACAACCTACCCAAACACCAGTTACCAGATCTTTGGTTAAACCCATATACCAGGCGTCTACATAATCAGAAGATGTACCTGTTTTACCGCCAATTTGATTGTTCTTTCTAAATAGATCCGGCCATTCCCATAATGCCTGCGATGTACCTTCCGGCTCTTCCATGCCGCCACGGAACATATAAGTCATTAACCAGGCAATTTCTTCTGTTAAAACCCTTTTTGTTTTAGGTTTAAACTCATCAATTACATTGTTATCCTGATCGGTAATTTTCTCAACTAAAATGGGATCAGTTTTGATGCCTTTATTCATGAAGGTGGCATAAGCCTTTACCATTTCATAAACGGTAACATCGTTTGAACCCAAACTTACAGACGGAACAGATTCCAGATGGCTATCAATTCCGCACTCGTGCGCATATTTTACAACATTATCCCAGCCCACCTTTTCGGTTACCTGAGCGGTAATGGTATTTACTGATTTCGCCATTGCCCACCTTAAACTCATTTCGCGGTACGAAACACTGTAATCAGCGTTTTTTGGCTCCCAATATTTCGTTTCACCTTTGTCCTGATAAGCAATTTTAACAGGTTTATCTGTAAATTTATCACATGGACTCATGCCTTGTTCTAATGCCGTTAAATAAGCAAAAGGTTTAAAAGTAGAACCTGCCTGGCGTTTAGATTGATTAACGTGATCGTATTTGAAAAATTTATGGTCGATACCACCAACCCAAACTTTAATTTTACCACTTGCGGGTTCCATGGTCATCATTCCGGTATTCATGATTTTACCATAATAACGGATAGAATCCAAAGTAGAGAATGAAGTATCACGATCGCCTTTGTAAGTGAAGATCTGCATCCTCTTCTTTTTATTAAAATAAGCGGTAACAGAATCTGGATTGTTAGGGAATTTCTTTTGTAAAAGTGCGTAAATCGGCAAGTTTTTCATCGCCCGATCGGGATAATTAACCTTTTGTTTTTCAGAATCGTACCAAGGATCTTCGTTGCCCCAAACATTATAGAACCTGCGCTGCAAAATCCTCATCTGATCGGCAACTGCTTCCTCAGCATATTTTTGAAGTTTAGAATCTATAGTAGTGTAAATTTTTAATCCATCTTCATAAAGGTCGTAACCATTATCAGTACACCATTTTTCCAAGTATTTTGCCACAGCAGCCCTTAAATAGGAGTCACCATCGCTGCCATCCTGCATTTTGCCTTCTTTTAGTTTAATCGGCTCCTTTGATAATTCTGTCAAACTATCTTTGCTTAGGTACTTGTACTTGTTCATTTGTGCAAGCACCACATTTCTTCTTTCTAATGCTTTTGCCGGGTTTTTGGTTGGATTATATAATGTTGTGCCCTTTAGCATACCCACAAGCATGGCTGCATCTGTAGTGGCTAAATCTTTTGCTTCCTTATCAAAGTAAATCCGGCTGGCTGTTTTTATCCCATAAGTATTGTTACCGAAAGAAACGGTATTCAGGTACATGGTGATGATATCATTTTTAGAGTAATTGGCTTCAAGCTTTACAGCCGTCATCCATTCCTTTAATTTTACAATTAAAGTTCTTACCAAAGGTATTTTGATCAATAATCCCTGCGATTTATTATAACGCGTACGGTAAAGGTTTTTTGCCAATTGTTGGGTAATGGTACTGGCCCCGCCATCTTTTCCTAAACCAACAACTGCACGGCCAACTGCTTGCACATCGATACCCCAATGTTTGTAGAAACGAACATCTTCGGTAGCGACCAAAGCCTGCACTACGCTTGGCGCAATTTCATTATAATTTACAGGCGTTCTGTTTTCTTTAAAGTATCTGCCAATCAGTTTTCCATCGGCAGTGTAAAGTTCCGAACCTACACGAAGGGTAGGCGCTTTAATATCTCGAATACTTGGTGAGTAGCCAAATAGCCACAAAAAGTTTAATTGAAGGGCAGAAAAGAAAATTATTATAAAAAATAAAAATATTGTAGAATAACGTAAGTACTTGTTTTTTATCTCTTTAAACATATTGGATAAGATGATCTTTAGGTAAAAGCTGTGGCGTTAAATATAAAAAACTCTATATGCAAATTAACGTATTTAATTTACTTATTTTTTAGTTCTATATTTAAATTATTGATGCATCGATTTATCTAAAACCAATACATGATTATGAAAAACGAATTTAAAGGATTAATTGTACAAGGCGATAAGAAATTTTCTTTAAAAAACCACAAAACTGATTTTATTGGCGGTTATAATAAAGAAAAAGCTAAAGATGCATTGGTGAATTCGAAAATAGAACTTAATCATCTACAGGAGAAACTATATGCATCGGGAAAACATTCCGTTCTGATTATTTTTCAGGCAATGGATGCCGCAGGGAAAGACAGTGCAATCGAACATGTAATGAGCGGACTAAATCCACAGGGATGCCAGGTTTATACTTTTAAAGTGCCAACGTCAGAAGAATATGAGCATGATTTTTTGTGGAGACATTATAAAGCTTTGCCAGAACGTGGCAGGATAGGTATTCATAACCGTTCGCATTATGAAAACGTTTTGGTTTGTAAGGTGCATCCCGAATATGTTTTGAGCGAAAACATCCCAGGTTTTAACGATGTAAAAAAGATCAATAAAAGCTTTTGGCAGCAGCGTTATAAGAGTATCAGAAATTTTGAAGAGCATTTAACGGCCAATGGAACGGTAATTTTAAAGTTTTTTTTAAATGTGAGCAGAGATGAACAAAAACAACGCTTTTTAGAACGTATTGATGATCCTATTAAAAATTGGAAATTCTCTTCGGGCGATATTAAAGAAAGGGCGTTATGGGATAAGTATATGGAAGCCTATCAGGACGCGATTAACGAAACAAGCACAGTAGAATCGCCTTGGCATATCATACCTGCCGATAAAAAATGGTTTGCCCGATTGGCAATAAGTGAAATTATTGAAGACAAATTAAAAAGTCTGGATCTGAAGTTTCCTGTTTTGGGCGAAGCAGAAGTGGCCAAACTCGACGAAACAAAAAGTATTTTATTAAGTGAATAAAAAAATGCAGGTCTATAAGCCGGGTTCTGTTTCCTGATTGCTCAGGATTCCTATCATTTATCCACTATAAACGTTGCCGTTTATCTCTAACGACCTACCCACTAACATCGGACGGGCAGCCCTACATACGTTAGCCTATTTGGTCTTTCAACTCTCGGGGTTTACAAACCACTACAGTTGCCTGTAATGCTCGTGCGCTCTTACCGCACGTTTTCACCCTTACTCCGACATAAGCCAGAGCGGTATATTTTCTGTTGCACTAATCCGTAATTCAGGTTTTCATTCCTGAACCCCTTTCCGTTAGAAAGCGAGATGCCCTGCGTTGCCCGGACTTTCCTCTCTCTCGATTTTACCCGAGACAGCGATAGAACAACCTGCATTTTGCGCAAAGATGGGGTTTTTTGACCACAAAGGCACAAAGAACACGAAGATTTATCTCTGGCTATCGTCATGCTGAATTTATTTCAGCATCTGTATTAATATTTAAGATCCTGAAATAAATTCAGGGTGATGTACGCAGTAAAATGAAAAATTGCCGAAATAGAAAATAATTAGAATCTGCCTATTTACAATTCTGCAAATCTTTTGAAACCTCCGAGTAAGGCACAAAACCCTGCTTATTGCCAAACGAATTGGTGACATAAACCATTACCTGCGCTACATCAATATCAGCCAGTTCAGGGAAAGCAGGCATTTTTTCTTTGTATTCTTTTCCGTGGACGATCAAAGATTCATTCGCACCGTTTTTGATAAAACAAGCTAAACGGTATTTGTTTGTTTTTAAAAATACCGAATCGGTTAATGGAGGTGCAAGCTCACCCAATCCTTCGCCATTTTCGCCGTGACAATTCTGGCACTTGGTTTTATAAATATCTTTTCCGTTCGACATGTAGTTCTGCAGATCGATTGTTTCCTGATTTTGGCAAGATACAATGATGCCTATAATGAAAAGGGAAAAGATGGAGTTGATGATGTACTTGCGCATTGATGTTTTGTTAATATTAACCACAGATAAGGAAAGATAAACACAGATTTAGTTATTTATCTGTCTTTATCCTATATATCTGTGGTAAAACTAGTTTGGCTATAGAGCAAATCATGGAGACAAATTCTTTTTATTCCGTATAGATCCGTGTCTCCGTGACTAATAATTTTTATTTTTTGTACTCGGCCAATAAAACCGGAATATCATTTTTCAATTGTTCTACCTGCTCTTTTTTAGTACCATCATAAGCACCGCGGATCCGTCTGTCTTTATCGATTAAAACCAAATATCCTTGATGTATATACCCATCTTTAGCGGTACTATCTTCGCCAACAGCCACTAAATAGTTCTTTTCTGCCAGGGTATATACGCTGTCTTTACTTCCATAAAGAAACTGCCATTTTGGTCCGTCTACACCTAGTTTTTGAGCATATTTTTTCAAAACATTTGGTCTGTCGTATTTAAAATCAATGGTATGTGATACAAACATCACATCTGGATTGGTTTTAAATTCATTGTAAACCGACATTAAGTTGCGGTGCATGGTGGGACAGATGGTGGTACAAGAAGTAAAGAAAAAATCAGCAATGTAGATTTTACCATCTGTTGCCTTGTTCGTTGTTACTATGCTATCCTGGTTTAAGAAAGACCAGTTTGGAATAGTTTGGTAAACGGTATCAATTTTCTCTATACCTGCTGCATCTCTAACGGTTTCGGCATGACGTTCGCCATAAAAGGGAAGTTTTCTTTCTTGTTTACAAGCGGTAAATATGGAAACAACTAGCAGGCAGGTTGCGATGTAAGCAGTAATTTTATTCATGATTTTATATTAAAAGTGTAAATATACAAGGTAATTTGTTTGGGTTATCGTCATGCTGAATTTATTTCAGCATCTACTACCCAGAATCAAGATCCTGATCCCGATACGAAAAATCGGGACAGGTTGACGAATATTAGTCTCTCGACTTATTTTTTATATACTTTGCTGGTTCGGCCACAAATTTTTGCTTACAGTTTTCGGAACAGAAACTATAGGTAACCTTATTATAAACCGCAGTTTTAGCTGTCTGAGCTTTTACTTTCATTTTACAAACCGGATCTACCATTGCTTTCTTTGCAGAATCGATAGGCCTTGTTTTTGATCCGTTGATTATTGGTGTCGCATTTGATTTTAATGACAAGGTTATTAATCCAATTAGGATTATTGCGAAATTTAATTTTTTCATTTTGAATTGTTTAATGTCGAGGGCCGGATGTTCGAAGACCGAGGTTTAGATACTTAAATTGTTAAGCTCTGCATCTTCGGACTCCTGACATCTGACTTCCTGACTGTTTTATTTAACTTGATATCCGTTTATCAACGAATCTGATTCTCTGGTAACCTTGATATAACCATCTTCCACAGCTCTAATTTTCACCATTTCGGATTTATAATAATCAAGATCTTCCTGTTCGGTTTTTCCTTTAAAATCGTCTTTAAAGAAGTGCATCCAATCCATCATTTTTTCATCAGCTGCATTTAACCGTATAATTAAATCGCTTATTTTTTGTTTTTGTAGTACCGAATCCTGAGCAAGGTTAATCTGATCTGAAACCAATAGTTTATCTAATTTCATTTTGTTCTTTACTACTTTTTCCCCATCAATCATTAATTTATCGTGGATGTTAAGTACTTCCTGGCGTATCGCTTTCGAATCAGGTTCCGTTTTACAGGAAAAAAGAAATGCTGTTGCTATGCTTAACAACAAAATGTTTAATCTGTTCATATGCTGTGATTTAAAAATTATAAGTAATTCCAATATAAACCTTTCCGGCACTCATTGGGTGATCGGTTTCAGCTTCCCAAATGTTTTTTTGTACTCCAGCGTTTAGTGCTACATTTTTATAAAAAACATCTATACCCGCACCGCCCATCAGGTTATTCATGACGTGTTCGCCGGTTTTTTGTCCTTGGTATTTTTCTCCGCCAGAATATTCATAAAAAAACTGTGCTGATGGCATAACCTGAATATCTTTGCCAACTCTTTGGGTATAAAAAATATTAAGGAAACTGGTCGTGCTATTAGCAATACCTTCATCGCGGCTGTTGGTTCCATTAACCTTGTAAGAGGTATTTAGGCTTGCCCCAAATTTTCCTAAGCCTACCATGTAGTTTAGGTATACAAAACCATCGGTACTTCCTGTTCCGGCTTGCATCAATGAGGAATAACGGATGCCAGCTGTGTTTTTAAAATCGTTTTTACCTGTTGGCAATTTTATACCGGCCCCGGCAATCAACTGTTGTTTAAAATTATCTTCAAGCTTTTGCACGAGATGGTAACCTGCATACAAATTAATATCGCCCACGCTCGAAATAGAGGAGGTATATCCATTATAACGCTCGCTATTGGAAACATAAGGTAAAATGGCATTGATTTCCAGTTTACTGTTGATAAAATATTTACCTCTAACCTCTAAAGAACGGTAAAGTTCATAATCATTTGCATTGCCAGCATGATTGGTTATTGGTGAATCTTGACTTCGCGCTGGGATAAAGAAATTTCCTCCATTCGGGAATAATGAATGCGATTGCCCTTCATAGCCGCTAAACGAACGGTAACGGTATAAAACGCTGATGCTATTGCGGTTGTAGTAGGGGGTGATGCCCATAAAACAACCGCAGATATCGCAGGCGAAAACCTGACTGCTCATGAGTACGAAAATTAAAATCAATAATTTACGACTCGCTGTATAGTGTGTTTTTGATAAATTCATTGTCTGTTAATGTTTTTAAAAAGGCCTTGATCTGCTCTTTTTCTGTGGTATTTAAAGGGATGCCATTTTTTAGTTGAACGTCGAGATTTGCTGAGGCTTTTACGCCAGAGTTATAATGTTCCAAGACCTCATCTAAGCTATAAAAGCGACCATCGTGCATATATGGACTCGTATATTCGATATTGCGTAAGGTAGGCACACGGAACTTTCCTAAATCTGAAGCTACCCCCGTAATGTGTGAACGCCCTTCATCGATACTTACCAGATCTAATCCGTTACTTCTGTAAGAAAAATCAGTAAAAAATGGTTCTGCATGGCAGGATGTACATTTTTCTTTGAACAGATTGTAACCCGCCAATTCTGCAGAGGTAAAGGAAACAGCATTCTCTTTGCGCATTACTTTATCGTATTTCGAATTTCCTGAAACCAGTACTGCCGTAAATTGTGTAATCGACTTTAAAATCAGTTGCGAATTGATTTCTGTTGAACCAAAGGCCTGTTTAAATAAATCGGGATATGGAGCCGTTTTTTTCAGGAACGCAACGATTGTTTGTATATCAGTACCCATTTCGCATGCATCGGTAATGGCGTTTAGTGGCGACGTTTCGATGTTTTTTACACCGCCATCCCAAAAGAACGCTTTTTGCCAGGCCAGATTAAAAAGTGGAGGCGTATTCCGTTTTCCCTGGCAATTATTTACACCATGACTTACTTTATGATCAAGTTGTGTAAAAGCAGCAAATTGCTGATGACAGCTTCCGCATGAAACACTTTTATCTGCAGATAAGCGGGCTTCGTAAAATAATTTCTTACCAAGCGCAAAACCTGCATTGCTTAATTTATTGTCTTCGAAACTGTATACCGGAGCAGGGAAGTTGGCCGGAACCGAAAAGGTAATTTTCTTTTCCTCAGGCGTTACTTCATCTTCATTTTTGCTACAGGCATACATCAACGCAATGCTTAAAAAAAGCATTACGAAGACGGTTATTTTCCTTAACATTTAATTATGGATGTGATCTAAACGAAATAAGCCATTTGCATAGTTGTTGGCTACAATTACAGAATTTGCTCCACCCATTGTCATATTCAAAGTAGCAAAACTCACATCGGTTTTACCTGTAAATAATGCAGCTGCATTTACAATAAAGTGCATATTCGGTTTGCCATCGGTTCTAATTCGAAGTGGATTTGCCGCATTAATCTCCGTGGTAAAAGTTCTAATGGTATTGTTTGGATCGGTAACTCCACCAATGTGAAAGGTAATTGCATTTCCGGTTGCTGTTGATTGCGGTGAAGTTCCCTCTAGTTTAACGAATATGTAACCGCTGTTCCAGGTCCAGAACATGCCGTTGATCGGATCTAGCGCACCAGTTTGTGCACCGGCAAAATTACGGGCATAATCTACACCAATGGTGTATTCTATTTTGATATAATCACCCGTTGGTACATCTTTTAGCGTAATATTTGTCGATTCTGCTTTCGAAGCATCGATTAAGAAATAACTTTCAGGAATGAGATAAGTGGTTCCGTCAGCTTTGCTTAATTTGATGTTACTTACATAGTATTTAAATACATTGATCTTAAAATCTTCGCCTTTGGCATTTTTGTAAGTTGTAGTGTTTAAAACCAAGGGACTTCCGTTTACCTGATTTTCGAATTCAATAGAAAAAGTAGATTTGGTATCTGCGGCAACTTCGTCGGTATTTTTTTTACAAGAAGATAATAATATAATAGGGCATAACAATGCCAGAAAGTATTGTGATAATTTCATTTTAAGAAAAATTAGATAAGTAAAAATTAATTTGCTGTCATTCTGAATGCAATGAAGAATCTCTGGCACTTAAGCAGAAATTGACATTACAGAAAATGGCAGGCCTTGTGGTTGTTATAAATGAGATTCTTCGCTTCGCTCAAAATGACAGATAGCCATACTTTGCAATAGCATAAGCTTTCGCATAAAAAACCATAAAAAAAGACTTAAACTGCTTTCGGTGGATGAAAAATAGAAATGGAAAGATCCTTAACCGGTTTTTCGATATAAAGATTTTCTGAAGTGATGATGAAATAAGGAAGAGTGTGATTCAATGCAATAGTCTGAAATCTGGGTTCGGCCTCTACAACTCTTTTCAAGTTTTCCTGAGCCTGTTTGTTTTTACCCTCAAGCTCTTTTAGTTTTTTAGCCAGGAAGCACTGTCCATCACAATGTAATTCTGGATGTTCTTTATTGATACAAAATACACTTGTAATGTATTCTTTGTTCATTTTATAACCAGAATAGATTACCAATTGCATGGCGCCGTTAGAAACGGTACATGTAATGATAAGATATATTAAGATTTTTTTGAACATGGTATTGCGCTGCAAAAGTATTAAAGAAATTGGTTGCAGCAAAGAAAAAATAAGAAAGACACAATTTCTTACTTTTAGGGGCAGGTTTAAGCTTTGTACAGTTTGAAATTTTCCAGAAATTTAAAATCCTTAAGATTTAATGTGTAAAGTTCCAGATCATGAAATATCGATGTAGATGCAATTAAAGCATCGGGAAGATTAAGGTTATGTGACAAAGAAAACTGCTCAACCAGCCTTACTGCTTGATTAGATATTGGTGAAGAAATTGGTAGAACAATTAATTTATCTATATCTTTTCTGATTAGATTCAATTCTCTTTTATTTCTTGCTCCATAAAGTAATTCTGCGCAAGTAACATCAGAAATAGCAACATTATCTTGGCCAATTTTTTCAAAGGCTTCAATGATTAAATCATTGCCCTTGTAAATTTCGATAAAAATGTTTGTATCACATAAAACCATTACCTTTTCCAAGCTTTATCTCTAAGTTCCGTTGAGTTAATATTATAGTCACTCCAAATGCCTTTAGATAAAGAAAATTTCATTGTTTTAGTTGATTTCTTTGGCGATACGGTTCTTAATTCAACATCAATGTCCGATGATTTTAGAAAAGCTAACAACGCGTCAATTTTACTTTGTTCTACATTATCTTTTAAAATTATCTCAGTCATAAGTCCATTCTTTAATATATGTAAATATACGCAATCTATTTTTATTGATGAATTTTGCATCTGATGTTTTGTTTTTGCCACAGAATCACAAAGGATACAGAAAATTTATTATTCGCTCGTCTTCAGCAACTAAATCCTATAATTTCACCTGTGTTTTTAGTTAATCAGATTTTTATTTATCTTGCATTACACAAAAAATGAAACCTATGAAATTATTTAAAACTATCGCATTGATGATGGTATTATCCTCATGTGCCAAAAAAGAGGTACCAGAGGTACCACCTACTTTTAACAATCCAAATTGGACAAGAATTGAAATTGCAAATGGGAGAGAAGCCCATGCCGTTTATGGCAGTATTGATGACACTTTAATGGTATCAACCCTAACAGAAATTTATCAAACTACGGATAAAGGCAAGACCTGGCAAAAAACCAAAGTAAATCATCAGCCTATATATGGTTTTCTCGCTGTTAAGGATACTATTTTCGCATTGCAGTCAAACAGTTTACGGACTAAAGAAAATTTGCAGTTGGCCACTTTTAGCCAATACTTTAGTCTAGATAAAGGTTTTACGTGGGATTGGTGCAGCAAATTTAATATTTCAGAACAACGATTCCAGGAATTTGCCACTGTTTACCTGGATGATCAAGTGAAAGTTAAACTCAAAGAGAATTTAGAGCCCATAGTTGGAAGTTCTATGTCGAGCTATGTATTAAAAAGTGATATTGAGGTTTTTAAAAACGGATTTTCAGAAATATTGAAGGTTCCGTTTGAGAACCAGATCAATAATGTGCATGTAGATAAATCAGGTAAACTCTATGTTTCAGCCGGAAGAGGCATTCATGATAAAAAAACTGGTAAATACTTATCTGCTGAGAAAAGTGAGGCTGCTATTATTTATATTTCTAAGAAAAATGTACAGCAACTGATTGATTAATCATTCACAAATTTCCCCGCCTGAACAGCTGACAGGCTTGGCTAAACACTAATATGGTTAAAAACAAAAAAACACAGATGAAAGCTATTCATCTGTGTTAATCCTTATTATCTGTGGTTAAAATTAAGCCTGCAAATCAGTCATTACCGCTTTGATTTTTTCTCCAAGTTGTGCATTAACCTTGTCAAAATCTTTTCTATCTGCTAAAGGTGCATTTACGCTGCAGTAGAATTTAATTTTCGGTTCCGTTCCACTCGGGCGGGCTGAAACAATACTGCCATCTTCGGTAATAAACTGTAAAACATCAGAAGTAGGATAATCCAGTTTAGTTACTTTTCCGGTTGCCAAATCAGTTTCCTGACTTAATTCGTAATCTTTAAGTACTGAAACTTTCGAATCGCCCAATGTTGCGGGAGGGTTTTCCCTGAATTTAACCATCATGGCTTTAATTTCTTCAGCACCTGATTTGCCTTTTTTGGTTATCGAAACCAGATCTTCTTTGTAAAGGCCATATTCTACATACATATCTAGCAATGCATTGTATAAACTTGCACCTTTATCTTTATAATAAGCGGTCATTTCAGAGATAAAAGCCGCAGAAACTACAGCATCTTTATCACGTACTAAATCGCCGATTAAATAGCCATAACTTTCTTCACCACCACCGATAAAGTATTTTTTACCTTCTAATTCCGTCATTAACTGACCGATGTATTTAAACCCGGTTAAGGTGTTGTAGTAAGTTACATTTTTCTTTTTGGCAATTTCTTCGATCAGGTTAGAGGTTACAATGGTTTTCACAATAAACTGATTGCCATCTAATTTGCCGCTGTCTTGCCAGGCTGATAACAGGTAATTGATTAATAAACTGCCCGTTTGGTTACCGTTAAGCAATACCCATTCGCCATTGTTGTCTTTTACCGCAATACCTACGCGGTCAGCATCAGGATCGGTAGCCAAAACTAAATCAGCATCAATTTCCTTTGCTTTGTTCATTGCTAAAGTCAATGCGTCTTTTTCCTCTGGGTTAGGATACACTACTGTTGGGAAATTTCCATCTGGTGTGCTTTGTTCTTCAACCAGGGTTACATTTGTAAAACCAAACTGAGCCAAAGCTTTTGGTACCAGGGTAATTCCAGTTCCGTGGATAGGAGAATATACAATTTTTAAATCGTGCTGTCTTTTTATCGCTTCAGGAGAAATAGAAAGTGCAGTGATTCCGTCTAAATACAGTTCGTCTACATCTTCTCCAATGAGTTCGATATTCGCCTCAACACGGTCGAATTTAACTTCGTCGATACTTTTAATTTTATTTACTTCATCGATCACCAATTTATCATCAGGAGAAGTAAATTGACCACCATCTGCACCATAGGCCTTATAACCGTTATATTCTTTAGGATTATGCGAGGCCGTTAGCATTACACCGCTTTTGCAACCAAAATGGCGCACAGCAAAAGAAAGTTCTGGAGTTGGTCTTAATGCAGAGAAGAAATAAACATGGATCCCGTTTGCGGAAAAAACATCTGCTGTAATTTTAGCGAAATAATCAGAGTTATTGCGACTATCGTGTGCAATGGCAACCTTGATTTTTTCGTGAGGGTACTTGTTGTTTAAATAATTGGCCAATCCTTGCGTAGCCGTTCCAATAGTGTATTTGTTGATCCGGTTAGAACCTGCACCCATAATACCACGTAGGCCACCAGTTCCAAATTCTAAACTTCTATAAAATGCATCTGTTAATTCGGTAGTTGCATCTTTATCCACAAGGGCCTGTATTTCTGCCTTGGTATTTTCATCATAATTTCCACTTAACCACTGATTAATTGTGGCTTGTGTTGATTGGTCAATTGCCTGCATTGAGCTGTTTTTTAAATTTAATATCTGGTGTTGAACAAATTTTATTGAATGATGTTTGGTTGAAACGCATTTATTTCAGCCCGTCCAAATTTTATTTTGTTGAGGGTGTTGATTTTAAGCTGCTTTTGTTTAATTTCACGCCCCGATACAATAATAAAGAAAATTACATATTCTGGTATTAAAAAGTGAAACCATCATAATTTTCCATAGCCAAAAGTAAATAAATAAATTATGATAGCTTCATTACCGTTAAAAACAATAAGCATTAAATGAAAATATTAAAATTTGGGGGTACTTCAGTAGGTAGTCCTGAGCGCATGACGAAGTTGTTGGATATCGTTAATCCAAATGAAGAGCAGATTGTAGTATTATCAGCCGTGTCTGGTACTACAAATAGTTTAGTGGAAATTGCAAATTATTTTTTAGCTGGAGATAAGAAGAAGGGAAGCGAGTGCGTCGAGAATTTATACCAGAAATATAAAGCTTTTGTTGTTGAATTGTTGCCTGCTTCCGAGTTTCAAGAGCAGGGAAATGAAGTGATCGATTATCACTTTGGTTTCTTAGCTGGCTTAGCGAACGATATTTTTACTCCTATTGAGGAGAAAGTAGTGTTGGCTCAAGGAGAATTGTTATCTACAACTTTATACCATATTTATTTAAAGTCTATCGGCGTACCCTCGGTATTATTGCCGGCTTTAGATTTCATGAAAACGGATGAAGATAATGAGCCTGACATTCCTTTTACAACGAAACATTTAATGCCCCTTTTGGAGCAGCATAAAGACAATAAACTGTTCATTACGCAAGGATACATCTGCCGCAACAGTTTTGGCGAGGTAGATAATCTACGTCGCGGTGGTAGTGATTATACTGCATCATTATTAGGTGCAGCAATTATGGCGGAAGAAGTTCAAATCTGGACGGATATTGACGGCATGCACAACAACGATCCACGTATTGTTAAAGGCACTAAACCAATTGCACAGTTATCTTTTGATGAAGCAGCTGAGTTGGCTTATTTTGGCGCAAAGATTTTGCACCCTCAATCAGTTTTCCCAGCACAGAAATATAAAATTCCGGTTCGTTTGTTAAACACGATGGAACCTTCAGCTGCAGGTACTTTGATTACCCACGATAGCGAAAAAGGAAAAATTAAATCAATAGCAGCCAAAGATGGCATCACGGCAATCCGTATCCAGTCGAGCCGTATGTTGTTGGCTTATGGTTTCTTACGCAGGGTTTTTGAAGTTTTTGAACGGTATAAAACACCTATCGATATGATTACTACTTCTGAGGTTGCCGTATCGTTAACAATTGATGAAACAGCTCATTTGCCGCAGATTATCGAAGAATTGGAAAGTTTCGGAACGGTAGAGGTAGATACCAACCACAGCATTGTATGTGTAGTGGGCGATTTCGGTTCGGAGAAGCATGGTTTCGCCAGCAGGGTTTTAGAAGGTTTAAAACACATTCCGATCCGTATGATTTCTTACGGTGGAAGCAACTACAACGTTTCGCTTTTAATATTAAGTGAGTATAAAACCGAAGCTTTAAGAAGCCTGCACAATAGACTATTCGAATAAGAGGAAAAAAGCACCTACCGCCACTAGAAAGCCTATAAGGAAGTGAAAAGCCAAGAAACTTGCCGGTAGTAACCCGTTTTTATGTTTTTTGTAAGAGTTATACAATCCTGCAGAAAGAATGAGAATAATAAATATGGCGGCTGCTATCTTCATTTTTTGATAAATAAGAGGAACAGTACAATGAAGAGTAACACGATAAAAAACCGGACTTTTCCGTTGTATTGTTTCTGGGTAATTCTTCCATGCTTTAAATCCAGGTAGTTACCCAAATAAATTAGCCCAAAGAATAAAATTAAAATTATAATAAGGAATTTGAACATGTTCGCCGATAAAGATATATCAAAGTTTAACAATATAGAAACGCCTTTTTACTACTATGATACCGATCTGTTGCAAAAAACCTTGCGCACCTGTGCAGATGCAGCGGCTCCGTACCAATTTCACATTCACTATGCACTAAAGGCAAATTTTAATTCTGTGCTGTTAAACCAGATTAAAGAAATTGGTTTCGGTGCAGATTGCGTGAGTGCAGGAGAGGTGAGAAGAGCAGTTGAAGTAGGTTTTGATCACAAAAAAATCGTTTTTGCCGGAGTAGGTAAATCGGATAAAGAAATCAACGAAGCCCTTGATCTTGACATTTTCTGCTTTAATGTAGAATCTATCCAGGAATTAGAGGTGCTGAATGAACTTGCCGGTAAAAAAGGTAAAACAGCTCAGGTGGCTATCCGCATCAATCCTAATGTGGATGCACATACACACCACAACATTACCACTGGTTTAGACGAAAATAAATTTGGGATCAACTCCTGGGATTTGCCAGAGTGCGCGGAAACTTTAAAAGCATCTCCAAACCTGAAATTTATCGGTATCCATTTTCATATTGGTTCGCAGATTACCAATTTGGATGTGTACAAAAACCTTTGTGTGCGTGTAAACGAATTTGCAGCCTGGTTTGAAGATAAAGGTTTTAACCTAAAAGTATTAAATGTTGGTGGCGGCTTAGGCATCGATTATTACAATCCCGATAATCAGATTCCTGACTTTGAATCTTATTTTAAGATTTTCAATGAATTTTTGACTGTTAAACCTGGCCAGGAAGTACATTTTGAATTGGGTAGGGCATTGGTTGGTCAATCGGCTTCATTGATTACCCGTGTACTTTACATCAAAAACGGAAAGAAGAAAAATTTCGTGGTTTTAGATGCCGGTATGACTGAATTGATGCGCCCAGCCTTATATCAAGCCTATCACAAAATCGAAAATCTTAGTCAGTCTGGAGTAACGGGTTCGAAGTCCGAAGTCGTTAAATACGATATTGTAGGCCCAATCTGTGAAAGTACCGATTGTTTTGGTAAAGAAGTAGAGCAACCTGAATCGTTCAGGGGCGATATTTTTGCCATCCGTAGTGCTGGTGCCTATGGAGAGGTGATGGCTTCGAAGTATAACTTAAGGGATGCGATAAGATCGGTTTATAGTTCAGAGATATAAATTGTCACATTCAGCCTGTCGAAATGCTTCAAAGTTCTTCGACAGGCTCAGAATGACAAATCAATTATTTTTTCTTCGACGCTACGAATACAATCACACCAGCCACCAGAATAATGCCACCTGCATAAGGAGGCCAATTGACGGATTTTTCTTTATCGGCAGATATTTGAATGGGACCTGCATCAACAATTTTTTCTTTTTTAGTGTAAGAGAAGCCAGTCCAGATGAGCATAGCAATACCCACAACGATTAATATAATTCCTAATGTTCTGTTCATAATATTATATTTATATCAGAACAGTAATAGCTGCGATAAGTTTTATTAGAACTTATAACCTAAAGAAATCTTACTTGCTAAATTTATATTTTCGGCTATTTCAAATGAAAGTGTGATTTTTTTTACATTTAAAAAGTAGCTAAGATTCCATGCTCCGGAACTTTTAATTATTTTATCAATGTCTGCGAAATCTCCGTACTTAAAACTGTTAGCTAGTCCTGGTGTTCCGCCAATGAAAAGCCTAAAAGCGTGTTTAATGTCATGATTACGCATTCCTCTAAAGATCACTTCTGTCGATAAACCAGTGGTCCAAAATCTTTTCCTATTTGAAACACCTGCATAATTGTAAACTTTACCATTATAAACTTCTTCTCTAAAATCAGCATACGCTCCACTTTCGGTACTTAAAGCGTTTTCCCAATTTATAAATCTAAAATCTGTATTTCCATTAGCAGACGTGCTATGGAAGCCTATAGAAGTTCTCAAGCCAAAGCCATACATTTTTTTGTTAAAAGAAGGTGGGTAATCTGCTTTGGCATTATTAGCATCATCTTGGTAGGTATTTTCTGCGCTCCCTAAATAACCAAAAACACCGTATGCAATGTTAAATCCTTTAAACGTATGGGCACGGTTAATATTCAACATACCCAATTCAAATGAGACGCTACCATTTCCTGGAGAAGAGGCCCCGGCAAAACTTGCTGATGCATGTGTTAAAGATTTAACACTGTCGGCTTCCATCGGACGAGGCAGATAGCCCATATTATTTCCTGGCAAGGCAGGTGTAAGGTACGTTCTGCAAGAGCTGGTTAAAGTAACCACAAGCAAAAAAGAAAAGAGAGCATTAATTTTAGTTTTCATTTTTTTAAGTTAAGTTGATTTATTCGTCAAAGAAATCTACCAAACCTCCCAGGAAATATTCTTGAATACCTTCGGTAAAATCTTTATAATCTTCATCAGGGATATTGGTTTGTTTAAATTCCAGTGAAGTTCCTTTTTTATCTTCGTGAAGTTTTATGGTTACGATAGAAGGTTCGTTTTCTTCTCCAAAATACCATTGTTGAACAATCTGTTTACCGTAAACAAATTCAATGTTTTTGCCCGTAATATCTCCATCCCAGAAAGAAAATTCTGTTTCTGGCAATTCTTCAAACTCTACTTCAGCACCAGTCCATAGTTTAATGCTGGTTTCTTTCGTAAGGGCTAAATAAACTTCTTCAGGTGGGGCAGGTATATAGGTATATTTTTTAAAATCTTTCATTTTCTTCTATTCTATGTTGAGCCTCAAAATTAGAAGTATTATTTGGAATATGATTGTTGTGGAAATTTTTAGATAAATATTGTATTAAAGCCATATTCCATAAATGTTTTTGGATAGGTTTTTATTTACCGTTACTACTTTCCGAAGCCATGTAGGCTCGGTTTTAGATGTCGAAAAATTTTTGCGCTGTGCTGATGAATCTAAAAATAAAGCAATAAGCGCAAACAGAAAGAAAATTTTGAGAACGTTCTTTTGAAACATATAGGAATCTATTTAAATGCGTTTAATCCGGTTACATCCATTCCGGTGATCAGTAAATGTATATCGTGTGTACCTTCGTAAGTTACTACCGATTCTAAGTTCATCATGTGGCGCATAATGGAGTATTCTCCGGTAATTCCCATTCCGCCAAGCATTTGGCGGGCATTACGGGCTATGTCCAGTGCAATTTCTACACTGTTTCTCTTGGCCATCGATATTTGTTCTGCAGAAGCCCTGTTTTCACTTTTTAATACGCCCAAACGCCAAACCAACAGCTGGCCCTTGGTAATTTCGGTTACCATTTCTGCCAGTTTCTTTTGCTGTAATTGGAAACCACCAATAGGTTTTCCAAATTGTACACGCTCTTTTGAGTAACGCAAAGCGGTATCATAACAGTCCATTGCTGCACCCAAAGCGCCCCATGCAATGCCATAACGAGCTTGGTTTAAACAACCCAATGGACCTTTTAATCCGCTGATTTCGGGAAAAATATTCTCTTTTGGCACTTTTACATTATCAAAAACAAGTTCGCCTGTAGCTGAAGCACGTAAACTCCATTTGTTATGTGTTTCAGGGGTAGAAAATCCTTCCATTCCGCGTTCCACAACTAATCCTCTTATTTTTCCAGATTCGTCTTTCGCCCAAACCACAGCAATGTCTGCAAAAGGTGCATTACTGATCCACATTTTGGCACCGTTTAAAACGTAGTGGCTCCCTGCGTCTTTGATGTTGGTTACCATTCCGCCCGGGTTAGAGCCGTGATCAGGTTCTGTTAATCCAAAACAGCCCATCATTTCGCCACTCGCCAGTTTTGGTAGGTATTTTTTACGTTGTTCTTCAGTACCATAAGCATAAATAGGGTACATCACCAACGAACCCTGCACAGAAGCTGTAGAACGGATACCAGAATCACCGCGTTCAATTTCCTGCATCAAAATCCCATAAGCGGTATAATCTAAACCAGCACCACCATATTCAACAGGGATAGTTGGTCCGAAAGCACCAATATCAGCCAAACCTTTAATGAGGTGTTTTGGAAATTCTGCTTTTTGCGCATAATCTTCAATAATCGGACTTACTTCTTTTTTTACCCAATCTCTGGCCGTTGCACGAATTAATTTATGCTCATCGGTTAACAATTCGTCCAATAAATAATAGTCTGGTGCCTCGTAAAGGTCCTTTTTTGCTGATTTGCTCATGTAATTTCGTGTTATCTGGTTAAGAAATCGCGTTCATTTCAAAGGTAACAATTTACGGCAATGGGCATTATATTCATGAATAAAAATTTAATTTTGCAGCTTACAGAACATACATGAGCCATTTTAAACAAACCGTAGCCTTAAAAGATGTTAAATGCTTTGCCCTACATGGTTATTATCCAGAGGAGCAACTTATTGGAAATCATTTTGTTGTAGATTTAGTAACAGAATTTACGCCGCAGGGTTTTGATGATGAACTGGCACAGACGGTTAATTATGAAGACCTGAATCACATCATCATGGAAGAAATGAAGCATACACAAAAGCTTTTAGAAACGGTTTTGAAGAATATCATTTCGAAAGTTATCGAATTGTATCCTTTTGTTGAAATGGTTAACGTGAGTATGAAAAAACTAAATCCACCTATGCCTGGTCAAATTGGGCATTCTTTTGTTAAATTATCTTATATATCAGCAAAATAAAATGAATTTTACGAAGATCAATCCCGAAATTTTAGCAGAAATTAAGGCTGCAATAGGAGTAGATAAAGTTTTTACTGATGTAGAAAGTTTAGATAATTACAGTCACGATGAAACGGAAGACTTACGCTATCAGCCTGAAATTGTGGTGAAACCAACTTCTCCAGAAGAAGTCTCCGCTTTACTTAAAATCTGTAATGCGCATCATGTTCCGGTAACGCCACGTGGTGGTGGTACTGGTTTAAGCGGCGCCGCTCTGCCTATTTATGGTGGTGTTTCTTTATCAATGGAAAAATTTAAAGCTATCTTAGATATTGATACCGAAAACTTACAGGCAACTGTTGAACCGGGCGTAATTACCGAAGAATTCATCAATGCTGTTGCTGAAAAAGGACTTCTGTACCCAGTTGATCCAAGTAGTAAAGGATCTTGTTTTATTGGTGGGAATGTAGCTCATGGTTCTGGTGGACCAAGAGTAGTGAAGTATGGAACGATACGTGAATACATTCTCAATCTCGAATTGGTTTTGCCTAACGGTGATATCATTTGGACAGGTGCAAATACTTTGAAATATGCATCAGGTTATAATTTAACCCAGCTGATGATCGGTTCGGAAGGTACCTTGGCAGTGGTAACTAAAATCGTTACCAAATTATTGCCTAAACCTAGTCAATCGGTTTTAATGATGGGCTCATTTAGCACGAATGAAGATGCATGCGCAGCGGTTTCTGCAATTTTTAGGGCAGGGGTAACGCCATCGGCTTTAGAGTTTATGGAGCGGAAAGGGGTGGAATGGGTAATTAAATTTGATGATATTAAGTTCGATTTAAAAGATGATGTTGCTGCGTTATTGATGATTGAGTTTGATGGAGATGATTTGGATGATATCTTTAAAAACTGCGAGAAAACCAATGTTGTTTTAGAAGCGCATCACTGTACGGAAGTTTTGTTTGCAGATACTGCTTCTCAAAAAGAAGAACTATGGAGGATGAGAAGAACGATGGCCGAATCAGTAAAATCCAATTCCGTATACAAAGAAGAAGATACCGTTGTTCCGCGTGCGGCTTTACCTAAATTAATCAATGGTATCAAAGAAATTGGCGCTAAATACGGTTTCGAAAGTGTTTGTTATGGTCATGCCGGTGATGGAAATCTGCACGTAAATATCATTAAAGCTGGAATGAGCGATGAAGACTGGAAAAACAAACTCAAATTTGGTATTGCCGAAATATTCGAATTAACAACTGCTTTAGGTGGCACGTTATCTGGTGAACATGGAATTGGTTTGGTGCAAAAGGAATTTATGCCGATCAAGTATTCTGAAATTCATCTTAATTTAATGCGGGGTATTAAAAAAGTTTTCGATCCAAATGGGATATTAAATCCTGGCAAAATTATGCCTGATGGTTCTAGTTATTAGGAAACGCTAAAAAATTATCGTCATTTCGAGCGGAGTGCAACGCAGTCTAGAACCCGAAGGCTCTGCGAAGCAAAATCTCTTTCAGGAGTACTTTTAATTTAGATCTCTCCATTCCGCTGCGCTTCAGTCGAGATGACGATCTGCGTTTTTTTACAGCTGTTCAAAACCCAGCATTTTTTGCTTTTCCTCTTCTGGGATAGCAGTTGGTCTGCTTGTGGCGTAATCAACCGCAATGCAAACCGTTTTTCCTTTACTGCAGATGATCTCTTCTGCTCCTTTTATCTTAACGATCTGGTATTCCAGGTCGAAACTTGTAGTGCCGATCCTCGATGTTTTTACATGGATAGCGATTTTATCGTTCATTACGATAGGTAAAATGTAATCCAGTTCAGCATGGGCGATTACGATCCCGGTTTTCTTCCAATCCCATTTTATAATTTCTTCCCAATACTTTGTTCTGGCAATTTCTAAATAGGTAAAGTAAATTGAATTGTTTACATGACCCATCATATCGAAATCAATAAAGCGCAAATGGATATTGGTTTTGTAGTTGAATTTGTCTGAAAAATCCTTTATTTCTGCCAATTTGTCTTTTGATTTGAATTTATTTTGCCAAAATGTCTTGAATATCATAAATTTTTGCTTTGGTATGTAAGTTGAATATGGTGTATTATCAATTTAAAAATTAAAAAAATAAAGAATAAGCGATATGACACTAGTAAATTTTAACAACAGAACCCGTAACACAGCTCCTTACTTTAACAATGTTTTTGATTCATTGTTTAGTGATGCAGTAACTAAAAACAAAATGGTTGATAAATCACCAAATGTGAATATTTACGAAAATGAAACTGCGTATGTAATTGAGTTGGCTGCTCCAGGTTTAAAGAAAGAAGATTTTCAGATCAATTTAAAAAAAGACACGCTTTCTGTTTGGGCAGAAGTTAAAAAAGACGAAACCCAGGTAGCTAAAGATTTTACACGTAAAGAATTTGATTATAGCTCATTTGCTAGATCATTTAATTTACCTGATAGTGCCGATGGTGATAATATTACTGCTGAATACAAAGACGGTATTTTATCGATCAATATCAGCAAAAAAGACGATGCTAAATTACAACATAAAGAAATTGTAGTATCGTAATAAAGATATTCTCGAGAGAGGATTTTTCATAATAGTTTAGTTTTTTCAAAGGTTATGAATCTTGCATCAGCTGAGTTTGAGGGATTGTGATTGATACTGATGCAGGTTTCATAATAGTTTAAGTTTAGGTTTTATAAGGTTAATGCTGGATGGCATTAACCTTATTTTTTAGTGTGGTCGTCATTTCGACCGTAGTGTTCCAAAGGAACTCCTTTGGAGGAGAAATCTGTTTAGTTGAATAAAGATATTAGATTTCTCTCACGAAAATTCGGGACTGCGCTTCATCCGATAGCTAATCGGATCGAAATGACGTTGACTTAAGGCCTTGCCGCCGCTTAGGTATTTAGATTGATTTTAAGTTACATTCTTAAAATCACCTTAATCTCATTTTTCGTACTTTTGCGGCATGGAGAGAGAAATTCTGGATACAAAGCGTAAAGCACTTAAAATAAACCTTGACCCGAGAATTTACGGCACCTTTGCCGAGATAGGAGCAGGACAGGAAGTTTCGAGAAACTTTTTTAATGCTGGCGCAGCATCTGGAACAGTTGCCAAAACGATGTCGGCTTACGACATGACTTTTAGCGACGCTATTTATGGAGCAGAAACCAATGGCCGTTATGTAAGTCAGAATCGCCTCTTGCAGATGCTCGATCACGAATTCGGTTTACTTAATGAGCGTTTATCTGGCGAAAAATACGAAAGCCGTACGTTTTTTGCCTTCGCTGATACCGTTACTACCCTGAATTATAAACGCACCAACGAGCCTCATGGCTGGGTTGGTATTCGTTTCCAAAGCGAGCCAGGTGGTTTACCAAATGAAATATTTTTCCACGTACGTTTGCTGGATACAGATGTAAACATGCAACAGCGTGTTTTAGGGATAATTGGTGTTAACCTGCTTTATGCTGCATTTTACCACTATCAGGATCCAAAATTGATGGTAGAATCTTTAGCTGATAACTTAACCATCGGATCTGTAGAAATCGACTTGATTTCGGTAAAAGGGCCAGCTTTTCCAGGTGTAGATAATATCCTGCTTAATCTGTATATGATTATGAAGGATTTCTCGGCAGCAGCAATTTTCGATGCCGATGCACATCCCCGTCAGGCCAAAGATCTTTTGTATAAAAAGGATATTATGATTTTAAGGACCAAATATGGTCAGAAATCACTGCCTAACTTTAATCTGTTTAATAAAGCTACCGATCAGTTTAAACGTACAAACAAGGTGGAGGAAGGGAACCTAGCGGTAATGATAGAGGTTTTGTTAACCAACGTTTTAACGGATGGACAAGAGACTCCTGATGATATCGATTTGGAAACAGTGGCTAAAAGAGCACAGGAAATGTGCGATACGGGTAACATCGTAATCGTATCTAACTTTACCCGCCACAACCGCCTGGCGAAATATTTGGCAAGGTGCAAACCTAAAAGTGTTGGCTTGGCAACAAACATCAACAACTTAAAATTTGTATTCAATTCTAAAAATTTTACCGGAGAAAATTATTCAGGTCAGTTATTGAGCTATGTGAACGATATGTTTAACACCAATGTGCGGTTATTTGCTTATCCTTTCCTGGATAAAAAGACCAATCAGGTAATTACAACGGAAAATATGCCAGTTACGCCAGAAGCAAAACCTTTATTCGATTTCCTTTTGATAAATGGATATATTACTGATATTAAGGATTATAGTGAGGATGAAGTGAAGACTGTGTAACCGTCTAAGATGATCCCAGGTGCCATAGGTGATTGATAAGTTATCGGCAAGCAAGCGTAATATTTTATCGATTGAACCACTTGAGATATTTTAAGCAGGTCTAAGTTTTAAAGCAGTGTAAGCTTGCAATTTTCTTAAAATTATTTCTCTTAAAATATTAAAAATTAAATACTTATAAGCGTTGATCCGGTTTCGTTTACGATTAAGGTATGGTTTACACCACATTTTAAAGCAAAATTATTTCGTTGGTGCCCCACGGGGAAATCGAAAGCTATAGGGTAATTGTATTCCTTTATTTTTTCCAAAACAATATCATAAATGGTTTTGCCGAATTCTTCGCCGACATCATCAGGTTTAACTTTAAAGCCCCCAACAATTAATCCCTTAAGGTTTTTAAGTTTGCCGCTGCGTTTTAGATTCCACAACATTCTATCAATACGATAAAGGTATTCGCCAGTATCTTCAATAAAAAGGATTTTACCTTTTGTGTCTAAATCCGAACAGCTACCTGCCAAAGTTTCGATAATACTCAGGTTTCCGCCCACTAAAATGCCATCAACTTTTCCTTGTTTGTTATTCATATTGATAGGAGCAGTATAACCCATTTGCTCACCAATTAAAGCGTTTTTAATAGATAAAATCGTTTCAATCTGCATAGGTTCGGCTTTACTCCAGTCATCAGGAAAACTATTGCACATTTTGGAATGGATAGAGGCAATACCATAATTTCTGGCCAAATGGCAATGCAAAACGGTGATATCACTAAAGCCAATAATCCATTTTGGATTTCTTTTGAACAAAGAGAAATCGAGTTTATCGATTATCCGTACAAAACCATAACCACCACGGGCGCACATAATCGCTTTAATTGCTGGATCATCTAGCATTTGCTGAAAATCAGCTAGTCTCTCCTCATCTGTTCCGCCGTAGGTAAAATCGCGTTTGCCAATGGTATCACCAACTTTTACCGTAAAACCCCAGCTTTGCATCTGTAAAATTGAAGGCTGGATCTGTTCTTGTGTAATATATCCCGCAGGACTCGTAATCCCGATGGTATCGCCTGGTTTTAAATAAGGAGGGATCTTAAATGATGAACTTTCATTTTCAACGGTATTGGCGAGTGTTTTAAATGCTGGAAGTACAGTTGCAGTCGCAATAAATGAAGAAAGGAAATGTTTTCTGTTCATCTAAAATATGGATGTGATGTTGATTGGGCTAATATAGGATTTAAAATATTCGCATAAAAGAAAAGGGATTTATATCCATAAATCCCTTTTTTAAACCAAACAAATTAATCTGTAAAAGATTAGTATAATGTGAATTATATAAATAACCCAGAATGAAATAAAAAGTTTTGAGATTTTTTAAAAAAAATAAATCATATCATATTCGACTACGAATTAAATTTTAAATTACCATATCTGCTAAATAGCCCTGATGGAAACGGAAATACTTTTTGGATTCGTTATATTGTATTTTCGAAAGCTTTCCAAAAAGATTGGAGTGCACAACAGGAGCAGAACTGTACGATGAGCACTGAAACTGCGCTTCTAAATAATCAAAAAGACAGGATATTTGATCAAGAACCTTCGCTGCTACCATTGACGTTATTCTACAAGTTGCTATTAATCAACATTTTAATTTCTTTCACATTTCCATCCAGCTAGGCCATAGCACGGTATCCCCGTTCTACTTAAATCCGGCCTAACAAATTTTTCGGGCTGCACTGTCCAAGCCAACGTACTCGCTTAGAAAGAAAAATTTTCAGCCGGCATTTTTTGTTTCTTTTTGATGCCAAAAAGAAAGAGCCCTTCGGCGGCGGCGAGCCGAGGCAAGGCTGCGCCGTAGGCCAAGAAAAAATAATTGTACGTCACTCATATTGATTTTAAACAATTAATTAACCCTCAGGATGACAGCATTTACGTAAAGAGGTAAAGGCTACCCATCGCGGATAGCCTTTGCTAACAACAAAACAAATATAAGATAACCAAATCTTGCCTGATTGAGCAGAATCAGGGTAAAGTGCTATGAGATACACTTTGCGGCCTAGTAATGGATTCGAACCATTGTAGAGAGTTTATGAAACTCCAACCTTCCAATCGGTCAACTGGCCCTGTTTTATAATTGCTTTAATGCCAAATAATCTCTTAGTTCTAAAATCTGTTCTTTATTTAAACTATCTTCATCCTTTGCAAGCACTGGTTCATCTGTTTCTTTTTGTAACGGATAAATCAGTTTCGGATATTCATCTATAGCTGGGTATTGAAAATAAATCGACATGATTTTAGTGTTTTAATTGTTCAACATATTTTTGTTAATGATTAATGTTGAGCAAATATAGAAATAAGTATATAATATCTATAGATTTAGTAGTTTTTATTTTAAGAAATATTACAACTGTTTCATTTTCAGTAAAATAATTTTTATAAGAGCCACGGTTTTATTGGAGGTACTGCCCTGAATTAAATAAACTGAATAGAAACAGGCCTTGTTTTCTTCAGCTAATAGTGGGCAGTAGAACTGTAGTAGGCAAGAACTTGCAACATTCATTTCCAAGCGATTAAATTCAATTTCAGAAAAGCTAATTATTTTAAGGATATTTGCAGTTCAAACATTAAAATAGTAATTGTGTCTTTAGATAAATTAAAACTTAGCAAACCACTTGTAGCGGCCATGACTGATGCAGGATTTTTAACGCCAAAAGAAATCCAAGCCAGAACAATGTCGCGCATTTTAGGTGGACAAGATGTTATAGCGGTGGGACCAGAGGGTTCGGGAAAAACAACAACTTATGTTTTAGCTACTTTAATGAAGTTGAAATACGCGTTTGAGGAAGCACCAAGGGCTTTAATTTTAGTACCTGATGCAGAACATGTTGACCATGTTCTGAAACAATTTAAATTATTGAACCGCAACAATACCTTCAGGATTTTGGGAATTGATAGCCGTGGCGCTGTTGATACACAGATGAACGAAATAACGGATGGTTGCGATATTATTGTTGCTGTACCCGATCGGGCTCGTGCTTTATATTTAAAACTAGCACTAAATACTAATAAAATACAGTTGTTTATTGTAGATAATGCAGAGCTTATTGTTAAAAAAGGCCTGCAGTTACCCGTTGTAGAATTGGCAAACAGTGCCTATAAATCTCAACATGTGGTGTTTACCGAAGTAATACATGAGAAATTAAATCTGATGATTTCTCCTTTCATGAAAGATTCTACCACAACCATCGAGGTAGATGAAATAGGCGAAAAGCAGGCAGAAGTTTATCAGCAGATGCTTTATCAGGTGCCTAATTTCAGAACAAAGCTTAACCTGTTAACCTTATTATTAAACGATACCGAGGTTTTTGATAAAGTTGTGGTTTTTGTAAATACACGTTTAACCGCACAAACAGTTTATAAAAACTTTAATCAGCATAAAGAAGGCGAGATCAGTATCTATCGCTCGCTGTTTTTTGATGATAAAGGTTATGACGATATTGAAGACTTTAAAGATAACCCTGATGCAAGAGTTTTAATTGTTGCCAATGAGAATTTAGGCGAACTTAATATTGAGGGAATTCCTTTTATCCTGCATTTTGAATTGCCAGAGCAGAAAGAAACGTTAATTCAGCGCATTGTTAAACATGGTGATGAAGATGTTGTCGCAATTACTTTTTCTACTGATATCGAATTGATTGAGGTGAAAAAAATTGAACAGGCCATTGGGCAAAAACTGGAGGTAATGGAATTACCGGAAGATTTGAAAGTAGTTGATGCAGCCGCTAAACCAAAGAAAAAGAAAACTGAAGAAGATGAGGATGCTGACCGTGGTGCAGCTTTTCACGAAAAAAAGGCCAGTAACTTAAAAAATTACAATTATAGTGCAGGCACAAAAGCCAAAATGACCTATAAGAATAAGAAAGGATTATCTTAATAACATATGCTAGCCTTGTTATATCAGATCTGCTAATAAAAGCCGTATAGGTGCAACTTAAAAGAAAATGTGCATTCTCCAACCTGAGATTTATTTTCAGGTTGCACCTATAAGCTACATCATTCTGTAATCTGGAAATAGATCCGTGCGTGCCATATTTCCGTGGCAAAACAAATCCGATTTAAAATAACTTCAACTGCTCGTTCTTTGGTGGCTTTTCTTTCCCAAAAACTGTTCTGCCGCCATATTTCCAGCTTTCGGCACGTTCTTTTTGAATTACCTTTTCAAAATCCATATTAGGAACAAAGTCTTTTTCTGCATTTCGTGCAATTTGATGCAATGATTTAATGGCTTGCTGTTTATCTGTATTTCCAATCTTCGCTTTTTCAATGGCTTTCTGAAAAACACTTATGGTCTCATCATAAACATTTACCGGAACAGGGAAGGGATGTCCATCTTTACCGCCATGTGCAAAAGAATAACGGGCAGGGTCGCTAAATCGGGAAGGTGTACCATAAATCACCTCACTCACTAAAGCCATCGATTGTAAGGTTCTTGGCCCCATGCCTTCGAGTAATAATAGTTCCTCAAAATCTCTTGGCTGCTTTTCCTGTGCAAGCCATAGAATACTTCCTAAACGTTTTAAATCTACATCTTTTGATTTTACGTCATGATGATCGGGCAAGACCAGTTTTTGTATTTCATTAAGCATTCTCACTGGTGATTCAGTTGTAATGCTCATCATACTCTGCCTCGTTTGATCAGCATCATTAGCCGTTAGATTTAAGATCTTGCCTTGATTAATACCACAGATGCCGGTATGTGGTTCTTCGACAAAAGATTTTAGGTTTTCAGAATGCCAGTGGTATCTTCTTGCTGTCGAGCTACTATCGCTCATGCCTTGTTGCACCACTGCCCAATCGCCTTCGCTGCTTAAAATAAAACTATGAAGATACAATTGAAAACCGTCTTGAATGGCTGTATTGTCTACTTTTGCACTGAGTTTACTTGCCCGAACCAACGCCGTCCCATTTAAACCCGTTTTGTCGGCAATTTTTAAAAGTTCATTTGGCGTTTCTCTGCTGTGTTTTCCTTTGCCTCCGCAAATGTAAATGCCCAACTCTTTCGATAAGGGATTAATCGATTTCTTTAAAGCGCCCATTACTGATGTCGTAATTCCAGACGAATGCCAGTCCATACCCATTACAGCACCTAAACTCTGAAACCAAAAAGGATTGCTTAAGCGGCGTATTACTTCTGCTTTACCACATTCTAATAATATCGCTTCCGTTATAGCCAGGCCAAGTGTTGCCATACGCTGCGCCAGCCATGGTGGTACATGGCCATAATGTAGGGGTAAATCTGCGCTTCCTGATCTTTTCAATACTAACAAAATTAGTAAAATATTATTTAAAAAAAGACTTTATTTTATTGGCGATAGAAAGGACCTGACTTTAATAAAAGCGATTAACCGGTGTAAACTAAACTTAATTGGAGTGAGCATGCCGATTTTTCATCGGCATAAAACGGAAAGCAAGGCTGAACCTAACCTAAGAATTACAACTATTGCTTTTCAGAAAAAACGATTGGTGATATTTTTTGTTATTTTGAGAAACTATTCAATAGCGAAGGCTCATTTTATACATGCGGAAATTCTTACAACGTTTACTTAGTGCCTGGATTATTCGCATGTCGAATAAGTTTGGGTCAAGGCCCAACCGTAAACGTATCCATGCGGCTTTAAATAAATTGTACAAAACCATCAACACAACACCCGGTAAGCGTGGACTTATTTTTGATGTTACCAATACTGATAAATTTATCGTTTTATCTGACCAGCATAAGGGCGCACGCGATTATGCCGATGATTTTACTTTAGCTGAAAAGAATTATTTAAAGGCGCTCGAATACTATAACCAACAAGATTTTCATTATATTAATTTGGGCGATAGCGAAGAACTTTGGGAGAATTTGCTAGAATCTGTAATTAAACACAATAAGGCTACTTTCGAAGCCGAAAAAGCTTTTATTTCAAAAAACCATTTCACTAAAATATTTGGTAACCATGATTTGTACTGGGATAATGATCCTTTAGCGGGATTTAACCTCAATAGAATTTACGGAACTAAAATCCATATTTACGAAGGTGCAATATTACGGATGACAGTGGGGGAAAGTAAGCTTGATATTTTCTTAACCCACGGCCATCAGGGCGATTTACAGAGTGACGGAAACTGGTTTAGCAAATGGTTTGTGAGTACAATATGGGCACCACTGCAATCATACCTTCAAATTAACCCGAATACACCAGCCTACAGCAACCAACTTAAAACAGCGCATAACGCACTCATGTACAGCTGGGTTGCTACAAAAAAGAACCTGGCTTTAATTACCGGACATACACATCAGCCAGTTTTCGCATCATTAACACACCTGGAACGGATTTATTTAAAACTTAAAAAAGCAAAAAAAGAAAAGAATGCTGATGATCTTGCTGTTTTAAATGCAGAACTTTATAAACTGATAAAAAAAGGAGATAAAACGCCACGTTTTGGCAAATATAAACCGGGTTACTTTAATAGCGGATGTTGTTGTTTTAGTGATGGCGACATGACTGGTATAGAAATCGAAAATGGCTTTATAAGATTAATAAAATGGTCGTACCATAGAAATGCTATTCCTGAAAGAATTTTGCTTGAAGAAATGAAACTCAGTGATTTATTAGATTTAAATTTATTTAATGGGTAGCGTTACGTAAAAAGTTGTACCTAAATCTTTCCCTTCGCTTTCTACCCACAACTTTCCCTTATGTATATCTACTAAGGCATTTGCAGTGATTAGCCCCAAACCATAAGTGTTTTCATGATCTGTAGCCAGAGCCGTTAATGTTGCGAATTTTAAGAAAATTTTATCAAGATCTTCTTCTATTAAACCCACACCGTTATCTTTTATTGCAATGGTTACTTCATTTTCTGCAGTTTGATGTGATATTTTAATTTCCTTTCCTTTTGGAGAAAACTTAATGGCATTGTCCAGTAATTCACTAAAAACTAGCTTGAGTTTATCCGCATCGCCAAAGATTTCTACCGGAACTTCAATATCGATCAAAAGGGTTTGTTTTTTCTGTTTAAGTGTTAAATCCATATTAAACTTTACTTCGTCGAGCACTTCTTTAAGGTCAACTTTCGTTTTTTGGGGCTTAAATGAGTGCGCTTCTTTCCGTGCAACGCTTAAAATATCGTTCAGATTATCAATCATTCTTTTCGATTGCGCATTAATCTTACCGGCAATTAATGCTGCTTTGTCATCAATCCCAGGAATTCGTCCCAGCAATTCAGATTGAAGTGAAATGGTCGTCATCGGGTTTTTAAGATCATGAATAAGCACATGTAAACGATCATCGTAGGCCCTGAAAGCTTTTCTAGCTGCAATTCTAGACTCCAGTTTCTCCATTACCATACCCGCTAAATGCTTCAGCATTTTTAGCTGTTGTTCTTCGGCTGTTTTAAATTTAGTATCAGCAACGTAAATCAGGCCGATATGATAACCTTCAGGCGAGCTGATTGGAGTAGAGGCAAAAAAAGTAAATGCTTCACTTTTTATAGGTAACCCGATTGATGATCCCACTTGAGCTTTCATAAAAATCTCCCCATCCGTCTGAAAAGTGATACCTGCGTTCGGAACATCAAATATTTCAGCAGCCAATTGTGCAATCTGATCAAAAGCACTTTCTGCAGGTGTACTTAAAATCTCGTAGTATCTTAATTTTCCTAAACGCAAGGTTTCATCTGATGGAATCATGTTATC
This sequence comes from Pedobacter sp. Bi27, assembly GCF_918698255.1. Taxonomy (NCBI): domain Bacteria; kingdom Pseudomonadati; phylum Bacteroidota; class Sphingobacteriia; order Sphingobacteriales; family Sphingobacteriaceae; genus Pedobacter; species Pedobacter sp. Bi27. Next base: position 506,529 of record NZ_CAKKMW010000004.1, on the reverse strand, counting down.
TGCTTTTTCGTAATGCATTTAATGTTTAATTACCATTAAGGGTGAATAACTAAAGGTAAAAATTATGTGCAAATACTGTAGATAATATAAACAATTAAGTCGTAAATTTCGTTAATATAAAGTTGGAAGAAATGGTGACGAAGGCTTTAAATTACTACAAAACAGCATAAATAATGAGATTATACATAGAACGTAAACCTGTTAAGGTTAACCCGGATACTAAAAGAGTTATTGCCCGTTTTTTTTTTAACGGAGAGGAGAGAGCATTAGAAGTAATCAGGAAGGTTTTAGAGTTTTCTGATGAAAAAGTTTTTTCGTTGATATCGCCTATCTTACAGGAATATTCTAAAAGACACCGGAATATTACCAAAATCCTGACCAGGCACTGTAAAAAATTAAAAAAACAGTTTGCGGTCTTAGGTACCGAATTCGAAGATATTGATGAATACACCAGATTGCTGATCGGTGCTTACTTTACACATGAATATTCAATAGAATCTGCCGCTTTTTTCAATCCCAGTATTGTAGACGATCCCGATCAAACCGATCTTGTAGAAGGCGAAAAACGGGTAATTATCAGTTTTAGGGCTGTCGGAGAAGGTCACATTTCTTCTATTGTTTTCCGCCGAGCTTTAATTGATAAAGACAATAATATCCAGGTTTTACCTGTTGGAAATTATGTTGATGAGGCTGAGGTGGTGAAGAATGCCATTTACGTAAAAAAACTATTCTTAAAAAAAGCAGCCTACGCGCAGATTGATCCTTCCGTATTAGAAGAAATTGAATCAAAACTGGATGATAAATTTGAATATACCAGTTTGAGTAATATCATTAAAGATTCTAAAAGTTTACATAAAGAAAATCCAACACGTTTAATCGAATATGATAAAATACTTTGGTTATCAGATACTTATCATACCATAACTTTTTCAAAAGATACCGATATTTCTGATCGTGTAATTTTTCCTATTTCAGAATTTGAACGTAAGGGGATTGAAGACGCCCGCTTTGTTAAATTTATTAAAGACGATGGTAAAGTATTATATTATGCCACTTATACTGCATTTGATGGGTCATTAATTATTCCTAAACTAGTACAAACGGAAGATTTTTACGAGTTCAAAGTGATTCCACTTTATGGAGATGGGGCACAAAATAAGAACCTGGCATTATTCCCACGAAAAATTAGAGGGAAATACGTCATGATGAGCCGGATAGATGGCTGGAATAACTACCTGATGTTTTCTGATAAAGTTAATGTTTGGGAAAACCCGGTTCTCTTAAAACAACCACGGTATGATTGGGAGCTGGTACAGATTGGCAATTGTGGTTCTCCGATAGAAACGGAAAAAGGATGGCTTATCATTACACATGGGGTGGGGCCAATGCGGCGGTACTGCATTGGGGCAAGTTTATTGGATCTTGAAAACCCAAGTATAGAAATAGGCCATTTAAAAGAACCATTGATTATTCCCAATAATGATGAACGTGAAGGTTATGTGCCCAATGTGGTATATTCCTGTGGATCGATTATCAGTAATGGCGAATTAATTATTCCTTATGGTTTATCTGATTATAGTTCTTCATTTGCAACCGTAAATCTGGAGTTGTTGCTGACTAAATTACTGGAGAATAATTAAAACGGATCTTTCAACAGCTACGATTGACAGACCCCAGTAGAAAAATCGTCATCTCGACCGAAGCAAGGCGGAGTGGAGAGATCTTTGGACTAGGTTACCGAAAAGTTTAAAGATTTTGCTTCGCAGCGCCTTCGGGTTCTGCATACGCTACCGATGAAACCTGTAAAACAAGCAAGCATACCATTCGTAAATAAAAACAAATACTTAAATCGGTAAGCTTCAGTCGAAATGAAGATATTATTCTCCTAAAATAAGATTGCTTCGTCGTTCCTTCTCGCAAATGACGATTAATATAAAAAGGCTGATTCAGAAGTGAATCAGCCTTTTTATATTTCCAAGACAAATTAATTTTTAGCTACATTTATCTGCCTCCATCAGGGGAGACGACAGTGTTTCATATTCCGCTTCTGCCGCCTTTAATATAGCCAAATGGGAGATGAAATAGGCCAATGTACTCTCAGCACCTTGATTCCTGTTTACACTGTTAAACTGTAGTCCATCTGCACATCCATGTGTTTCAAAATCGTATAAAGGAATATGCAGGCTGTTTCTTCCTAAAAACCACTCATAACTGATATGCATTAAATTTAAATATTTGTCATCTTTGGTTACCTCGAATGTTTTAGCATAGAGTAAAACCATTGCCATCGTTTCTATAGCCTGTTGGTCATAGATAGGATTTTTTCCATGTTTTTTCATCCATCCTGCATTTCCAACCGGATTTAGATATCCATTTTCGAAAGAGAAACTATTCAAAAACTCAATACTCTCCATCGCAATTTTATAGGATGTTGCATTCCCCGTAGCTTCGTAATGATGAAGCAAAGCCAATGGAAGGATTGCATTATCGTAGGTAAGAATATCTTCAAACCAATGCCAATCGCCATCTTTATTGTCTTGATATGATGCCGTTAACGAATTGGCCAACATATTGATTTCTTTTGTGATCAACTCATCACCAGGGTGTGCACACAGATAATAAGATAGACCAATAATCGTATTGGCTTTTCCACGGAGATATTTTAATTCTTTAAAATGTGGAATAGCATGGAACAATAATTCCCTACCAAATTCACGATAAGAATTGTTGGGTGCACTGCAAACTAAATAACCCAATGACCAGATGGTACGGCCAAACGAATCTTCTGAGCCTATTTCATCTAAATAATTACGGTTAAAACTTAAGAAATTCCTAAAATTACCATCATCTGTTTGCATATACTGGATAAAGCTGAGATAAACCGGCATGAATTTTAAAGCTCTAGGGTTTTTATCCCGCTCAATAGCCATTAATGCCATAATCAGCGCTCTGGCATTATCATCAATGCAATAGCCTTCCTTCAAATTTGGAATACCAAAACGGGCATGTTGAATGATTCCGGTATCATCTGTAAGCAATGAAATATGGTTTAAATTAAGTGCCGGCATACCTTCTACATCAATAATAGGAGGGGTAACTCTTTCTGGCTTTTTTCCTACAGCCAAAGCTTCATTTAATACGTTAAGATAAACATTTCCAATGGCTGGCCAACGAAGGTTCAATCCATATTCGTAGGCATTTTGCTTCAGTTTCTGGTATTTATCTTTATCGCTTAAAAGTTCGTTTACAATGGTTGCCAGTTGCGCATTATTTTTAAAATCAAATAATTTGCCTCTATTGTCAGCTAAAAGTTCTTGTGCATGCCAATATGGGGTAGAAACTACCGCTGCACCGGCACCAATGGCATATGATAAAGTACCACTGGTAATCTGTGCTTCGTTCAAATAAGGCGTGATGTATAAAGAACAGGCCGTTAAATACTGGTGCAATTCTTCTTCAGAAACAAATTTATTAACAAAAGTTATATTGTTTTCTACGCCTAAATCTTTTGCCAGCGCTTTCAAACTATCGCGATATTCTTCGCCATTATGTTTTACAACGCCAGGATGAGTATTGCCCAGAATAACATATAAAACATCTGGATGTTGAGCGACAATTTCTGGTAAAGCTTTAATTACGGTTTCTAAGCCTTTATTTCTGCTAATTAAGCCAAATGTAAAAAGCACTTTTCGATTGGTAAAAAGCTCACTTTGTGCAATTTTGTTATTGGGTATAGGTTCTAGGTCTGGAACACCATGCTCTATTAACTTAATTGAATCTTTTGGAATTTGGTAAATACTGGTCAAAAACATGACTGCTTTTTTGCTCATCACCACTATTTTAGAAGATTTAACTGCAATCTCTTTAATAATGGTCTGTTGCATGAAGTTCGGTTCTTTTAAAACCGTATGCAAAATGGTAATGAATGGCTTTTTTAATCTATTGATTAGGGACAATAAGAATACGCCGCTGTTGCCACCATATATACCGAATTCATGTTCAATAATACAACTATCTACATCACTGTTATTAATGAAATCTGCAGCATCAATATAATCTTTTTGATTTTGCTGACGGATGACGAATTTCACTTCTCTTGGGTAATCGTGTTCATTAACATCATCCGATTCATTTAATGCAACAACAAAGCTTTTGTGTGAATTATAAGCAGGATTTAAACTTAAGGCATTAACCAAATTTTGATTAAATGTAGCTAAACCGCATTCACGAGGAGGATAGGTTGAAATGTAGGCGATTTTCATATGTATTCAAATAGGTTTGATACTTAAATAACATTGTATTATCTAAATAGTTTGTGATTTCCTCAATTTACGCTTAATAAAGCCAAAACAATCTGATTTAGACGCTTGTTAGTAAGTAAATATTTAACTATGAGATCAATATGGAAAGGTTCTATTGGATTTGGTTTGGTAAACATTCCAATTAAGTTGTTTTCTGCTGTCCAGAATAGTAATATCGATTTAGATATGCTTGATGAACGCGATCATGCAAAGATTAAATTTTTAAGGGTGAATGAAAATACCCATAAAGAAGTGCCTTATGAGAAGATTGTTAGAGGCTATTTCTTAAAAGACAGATACATTGTTTTAGATAAGCACGATTTTGAAGAGGCTGCGCCTGAAAAAACTAAAATTATTGAATTAGAGAATTTTGTTGATATAAAAGATATTAATCCTATTTATTATGAAACTTCTTATTATACCGAGCCTGAAAAGCAGGGTAAAAAAGCTTATGGATTATTGCTAAAGGCCTTAGAAAAATCAGGTAAGGCTGGAGTGGCCAGATTTGTACTACGGAATACAGAAAATCTTTGTGTTATCCATCCCATGGAACATGTAATTGTGATTACTAAAATCAGGTTTGAGCAGGAAATAAGGAGTTTATCAGAAATTAACAAGGTTGATGATATTACCATCACCAAAAAAGAAATGGATGTGGGCTTGGCCTTGATTAAACAATACAGTTCTAAATTCGACTTGAGCGCCTTTAAAGATGATTACAGTAGCGAACTCTTGAAGATTATTAAAGCAAAGTCTAAAGGCAAACGCGCAACGGTTAAAAAGATGAAACCACAAAAAGCGACAAGCGATGACCTGTATGATCAATTGATGCAGAGTTTGGGCTCAAAGAAAGGCGCATAGTTAGGTATCGGTTAGCGTAAAGGGTTTAGGGTTGCACTACAATCAGAAATGCATTTGGGCTTGAGGCAATGTAGTAGTTAGGCAAATTCTAAAAATAATTTAACCACAGATATGAAGGATGGACACAGATATCAAGATCCGTGTTTACCTGTGCTCATCTGTGGTTAAAACGCTTATTTAAAGGCAGCCTTCAATTGATGTGCGGCATAAGCCTGAGCAGCCTTCGCTTCTGGTACAAGCAGCGCCATACCAAAAAATTCATGTGTTACACCCTCATAATTTTTACTGTCAACTTTTATCCCAGCGGCTTTCAATTTATCAGCGAGTATTACACCATCATCATGTAAGGGATCTATTTCGGCTGTAATAATAGTTGTTGATGGAAGCCCATTTAAATTGGCATTAACCAATGATATTTTAGGGTCCTGTGCTTCAATCATTGTAGTCAGATATTTCTCTGTAAACCACCCCATCATTGCTTTGTTTAGCGGTTTTGCTTTTTCATACATTTTATAAGATTCGGTGTTCATATCTGCCTGAGCAATGGGATAAATCAAAACCTGGTGCACAGGAAGCATAATGTGTTTGTCCCTCGCCATAATAGATACATTTGCTGCTAAATTTCCACCCGCACTTTCACCAACAATTGCAATCTTAGCCGGATCGGCTTTTAAATTTACTGCATTTTTAACAGCCCATTCATAAGCTGTAAAAGCATCGTTATGCGCAGTAGGGAACTTGTTTTCGGGTGCTAAGCGGTAAGCAACAGAAACCACAACTGCACCAACCTGCTCTGCTAATGCCTGTGCAGATGCATTATAAACATCTAAATTGGCAATAACGAAACCACCGCCATGGTAATAAACAATTAACGGATAAGGTCCGTTGCCTGCTTTTGGCGTATAAATACGCAGATGGATTTTGCCTCCGCTAACATCAATATCTTTCCCTATAGTATCTACCTTAGTAGTTGGTATGGTAATATTGTTTTGTTTTGCCAAATCCATTACCGCATCAGTTGGTGTATGATTTTTACGTGCATCGGCAGCACTTAAAGTTTCTAAAGGCTTATCTCCATAACTATTTAATTTTTCTATTACAGCCTGCATTTCTGGTTTTATTGTTTTTCCCCATTCAGGAGCAGGCCCTGCAGGTTTTAATGCTGCAGTTACTGAAGAGTCGGTTATGGTCGAATTTGTAATTGTAGTCGTTTTTGTTCCGCCTGTACAAGCAGCAATACAAACAGCCACAGCACAAATAAATGAAGCAGGTTTTAACCAGTTAGTTTTCATAGGATTGTTTTATTTTATAAAAGTTGTTTGTATAACAGTATCAATAGGATAGTGTTTTTGTTGGCACTCAACTTTTCAGAATTTATTTAAATGGCAAACATCTTGATGAATTAGTGTGTTCTTAAATAAATGAAATAATTATGCTAACAGAAATAACAGGACTACCAGATCATATTTTTGGCGTAAGGGCTACCGGAGAAGTGACAAGCGATGATGTAAAGAATGTTTTATTAGCCGGTTTGAAAAGAACCGCTGAGCGATTTAAGGAAATCAGGTATCTGCTCGTTTTAGAAACTGATGTGAAAAATTTTACAGCTGGTGCCTGGGTACAAGATGTTAAAGCAGGTTTGAAAAATTTTACCAAATGGAAAAAAATAGCCGTGGTAAGCGCCGAAAAAGGAGTAGAGTGGTTTACTGATGTTTTCACGGTGGCTACGCCAGGTAAATCAAAAGGTTTTAAACCAGAAGAGATAGAAGAAGCTAAGGCCTGGCTGAATGCTGAAGACTAACGATTAAAAATGATGAAAAATTCTAAAACACCGGCAGAAAGTAGCAAGGCTACCGCACCGAAAAATGCAAAAGCTAAAGGTGCTGATGATAAAGTAACATCAGCCAAAGATGCCAAGAAAGTAAATGTAACTAAAGATGCGCCCGTTAAACATAAAAAACCTTAATAATTAGAAGCAAAATCCTTGTTTATGAAGATTGATGCCAATAACATCGAGCATTTTTATAATAAAGCCTACGATTGGATAATTGATAAAGGACCATCGGTAATTTTAGGTATAGTGCTGCTTATTTTAGGCTTATGGCTAATTAAGCTACTAGGGAAATGGATGCAGGGTGGTATGCACCGTAAAGATATAAATCCGTCACTGCGTCCATTTTTAACCAGTTTAATACTCATTACCTTAAGGGTTTTATTGGTACTTACCGTAATGCAGATTATTGGCATTCAGCTTACTTTTTTAACGGTACTTATTGGTGGTATTGGAGTTGCGGCAGGCCTGGCTTTATCCGGTACACTGCAAAATTTTGCCAGTGGTGTATTGATTTTACTGTTGAAACCTTTCGTTGTGGGCGATAATATTATTGCACAAAGTCAGGAAGGGACAGTAACATCTATCCAGATATTTTATACTATTGTTAAAACATTCGATAACAGAACCGTAGTTATTCCAAATGGCAAATTATCAAATGAAGTGATTATCAATATCAGCAGAGAAGGCAGCAGGAGGTTGGACATTGAAATGAAGTTTAGCTATGGTATCGATTATGAACAGATCGTAACTGTTTTCAATAAAACTGTCGATGAATTTAAAGATTGTCTCAAAACACCAGAAAGAAGAATTGGTGTGTCTGCTTTAGAAGATAGTGGATTTAAAGTAAGTTTAAATGTTTGGGTTAAAGCACACGGTTTTACTGATACTAAACTTTCTTTTCTGGAAGTGCTGATGAAAAACTTAAAACTGGGAGGAATAAAATTACCTGGTATGCCCGAATAAAAAAATTACTTTCTTAATAATGCATAAATCTTATCCATCAATTCGTCGATATTAAATGGTTTGGCCATAAAGTCATCTGCTTCTATTCCATCTAAAGTATAATTGTTAGCATTATAACGGGCAGAAATCATTAAAACGGGAATATGCTGTGTAGCTGCGGTATCTTTAAGTTCTTTTAAAAGCAGCCTTCCGTCAGTGTCAGGGAGCATAATATCCATGATTATTACATCTGGATTGAATTTCTGAACATGGTTAATAAAATCAGCACCTTTGTTTAGTCCTTCAACGTTAAAAGCTTCGCTTTCTAAAATAAGGGTTATAACATCAAGGATTGCATGATTATCTTCGATAACCAAAATATTCTTCTTTGCCAAGGTTGAGATGGATTTTAAATTTCAAACAAATATATAATAAAAAATAAATCTCAAAACCGAATTTAGCAAAATAGAGACATTCTAAAAAGAGGCTTAATATTTGTTAATTCGTGAAATTAAATACGCCGCAACATCAAAATACATATGACTAAATTTTCTGTAGACCTAAGCAATTGCGATAAAGAACCCATTCATATTCCTGGTAAAATTCAATCGCATGGCTTTCTATTAGCGGTTGATAAGAACAGCCTATCCATTACCTATATTAGCGAAAATGTAGAAGTTTTTTTAGCGGAAGAAGCTAAGAGCCTATTAAACAAACAACTTTCGGTCTTAAACCAATTTATCAAACAACAAGATCCAGCATTTAATATCGAAGAATTACTTAAATTAGGTATCATCCGTAAAAGCTTTGATGCAATTAGTCCCTATCCTGTTGAAATTAATGGCCTTTCTTTTTATCTGATTATTTCTTCATCAGAAAGTGATTGGCTTTTGGAATTTGAGCCGGTAACCTTACAATTCGATATTCAAAGTTCTATAGGTCGTTCTGCCTCCTCTATGCTTCAGGGGAAAAGCATTTCAGCGCTGTTAAAAGGTGCTGCTCAAGAGGTAAAAAAACTGATCAATTACGATCGGATTATGATCTATAAATTTTTAGAGGATGGTCATGGCGAAGTTGTAGCTGAAGAAAAAGAACCAGATTTAGAACCATTTTTTGGATTGCATTACCCCGCATCTGATATTCCTAAACAGGCTCGGGTGCTTTATAAACTCAATCTGACCAGGTTAATTGCCAATGTAAACATGACTGACTCGCCAATTCTAACTTTTAAAGAAAACGAGGCACTCGATTTAACCAATGGTGGCTTACGCGCCGTATCGCCCATACATATTCAATATCTGAAGAATATGGGTGTTCATTCGAGTTTTAGCATATCCTTAATCGCTCATGGCGAATTATGGGGGTTAATTGCCTGCCATAACTATAGTCCTAAGTTTATAGACTATAAAGCCAGAGAAGGCGCTAAATTAATCGGGCAGATTCTTTCTTCAGCTTTAGAATACCGCCAGGAAGAAGAAGATGCAGCCATTATTGAACAATTTAAAAGTACCGCGAATGTTCTTTTAGAACATTTAAACCGTGATAAATATTTAATTGAGGCCGTAACTTCCCATAAAAGAACCATTTTAGATGCAACCAAAGCTTCGGGAGTGGCCATTATTTTCGAAAATGAGCTTAAAACTATCGGAAATGTACCATCAGAAGAGGAAATAAAAGAACTTGTTGAATGGTTAAAAACAACCAATGATGAATCGATATATTATACCCATCGATTGCCTGAAATCCATTCTCCAGCTAAAAAATACAAGTCAATATCCGCTGGAATTCTTTCATGTATGCTAAATAAAGAAATGGGTGAAATGATCATCTGGTTTAAACCCGAAATCATTGCCACTGTAAATTGGGCTGGAAATCCTGAAAAAGCTGTAGTTCCTTCAGAAAATGGCTTATTGAGCCTATCTCCCCGTAAATCTTTCGAAATTTGGTCGCAGGTTGTAAATAATACATCTGAAAAATGGATGGCTGAGGAAATTGCCTCGGTTTTAAGGATCCGAGAAATTATAATTACCGACATCAATAAAAAGGCGAACGAAATTAGGCTACTTAACGAAAAGCTACAGGCCGCTTACGAAGAATTAGATACTTTTAGCTATACGATTTCGCACGATTTAAGAACACCATTAACTTCGATAAAAACTTACGCTGAGCTTATGCTTAAAAATAAGAGCATTGATGAAAATGGCCAAAAAATGTTGAGTAGAATTTTAATAGGCGCTGATAAAATGAATTTCTTAATTAAAGAGATCCTAAATTTAGCAAGAGTTGGCCGTTCTGAAATAAATTTTGAAACAGTTGATGTAGCATCGCTGTTAAAAGAAATAAGAAGCGAAGTGTGGTCGGCCTTTAAAGCAGACCGTACCGAATTAGTTTTGGGGGAACTCCCAAATATAAAAGGAGATAAGACCATGATAGCGCAGGTTTTCACAAACTTGATTGGTAACGCGGTAAAATACTCTGCCATGGTGGACAAACCGAAGGTAGAGGTTTCTGCGTATATTGATGGAGGGGAGACTATCTACGCTGTTAAAGATAATGGAATAGGAATCGACAACCGTTATTACGATAGGGTTTTTGAGCTTTTTAAGCGCATGGATAATGTTAAGGAAATAGAAGGAACAGGAGTGGGACTAGCAATTGTAAAAAGGGTTGTAGAAAAACACAATGGCAGGGTTTGGTTTGAGAGTAAGTTAAATGTAGGATCTACCTTTTTTGTAGCTTTTAAAAACAGATAAGATGAAAACACCAGATATATTTTATGTTGAGGATGATATAGACTATGCATTTTTTATGCAAAGTGCTGTACAAGAGGTTAAGGATACACTTAATTTAACTATAATTGAAGATGGGACAGAGGCATTACAAAAACTTCAGCATTTTGCTGAAAGTAAAACCAAACCAAAATTAATTTTGCTTGATTTGAATTTGCCCGGCTTATCGGGACTAGATCTGTTAAAATTTATACGGGATATTCCTTATCTCAAAACGATACCTGTAATCTTGTTCTCTACATCTGATAATCCTGATGATGTAAAAGCATCAATTGAGTTTGGTGCCAACGCCTATCTTACCAAACCTGATGGTTACGAGAGCTTGCTTAAATGTGTACATTCTGTACACGATTTTTGGTTTAACCAACATTTGAGGTTAAATTAAATTTTATAAAACCATATGGAGAGATTCGGGTATTAACCGGATCTTTTCTTTTAATAATTAAAATCCATATATGATTGCCAATTTATTGAGAGCTGAAACAGCAGAAAACCATAGAACATTAGAATCCTTAATGTTTGTGAACGAGATTATGAACAATTCTTTAAGCATTGATCAGTATAAAAAGCTGTTAACCATTAATTATATTATTCACCAAAAATTAGAGAATACGCTCGCGAATATGCTGGATGCAGCTATTGCCGAACAATTGGAAATGAAAAGCAGATTGAAACTCACTGCTTTAGAAGAAGATTTAAAATATTGGAATATAGATAGTTTAACATTGCCAGGTTTAGATTTTGAATTGTTTGTTCCAGAAAAAAATACTGCCGAAGTTTTAGGTGCGTTGTATGTGCTAGAAGGGGCTACATTGGGCGGAAACGTAATTAAAAGGCATATTTTAGCCAATCCAAATTTTAAAGACCAGGAAGGAGGCCTAAATTATTATGGTGTTTATGGCGATGAGCTGAGTACGAAATGGAAAATATTTGTCTCTGTAATAAACCAGACGGTTGCTGAGGCAGATTATAAACGCTGTATAAATAGCGCCAATTTAACCTTCAATAACCTGATCAACTTATCGAAACAACTGAATTAAGTTGCCAGATTTTGATCTCAAAATCCAAAAAAATACCTCTATAATAGTGCCAGGGCATTTTTTTGATTGTGTAAATGTGCAAAACTTCTTTCAAATAAATATTTGCTTTCTGTTGTTAATTCAAGGTAAATATGTATTATTGAAAAAATAAATTTTTTAAACCTTAAAAACATCAATTAGCGATGGAAAAATTCTCAAAAGTTAAAGCTGCTGTTGCTGCTATTGAAGCAGATGTAGAAAAATTTTATAATGCTGGCAATGCAGCTGCTGGTACTCGTGTGCGTAAAGCAATGCAAGATCTTAAAGTTTTAGCACAAGAAATCCGTGCAGAAGTAACTGACAAGAAAAACTCTGGAAAATAATATTTCGCGAGTAAGAAACAAAAAGGGTTCTGGTATGCCAGGGCCCTTTTTGCGTTTTGGGTAGACTTACGAAGTCTATCTGCAAGTGGCCTATAGACTTCGTAAGTCTGGCCACCTATAAAAAGATAAGGCTCCCCATCGCGGAGAGCCTATATCCAACTAACAAAACATATTTTTTTAGTAAGCCTTAGCTTAAATTATCCCTTTTTTACCAATTTATATTCAATTACTGGTTTACCGCGTGTACCACCATCTGCGGAAATATAGCTTACAAATTTTAATTTGTACACATTTCCGGAGCCATCTTTAATCACATAAAAAACTTTTGATTCAACAGCACCTCCTACACCTTGTGAATTAGGCGAGGTCCTCCATTTTGATCCAATCACATCCCTATTAGTTAAAAAAGTTATACTTGCAATGTCAGATTCTGAAAATGTTATATAATTTTTTGTATCGGTAACCGCAACAGAAGCCGCAGATGCCCCAGCTATATTGTTAATGAAAACCATGTCTGAAAAGGCGTATGGGACCGTGCTTGTCCAATACATACTGTAACCCCAAACAATATCCCAGTTTGCTTTTGCAGGCTCGGCAGTAACAGTTGTTCCTTTAACTAAGGAGGCGAATTGGAAATTGGCTTCAGCATTTTTAATCACATCTAATGTTTTAAATGTAGTTTCGGTTACTTTAGCATATTGTAAAGTGTAGCCAGTTGCACCTTTTCTGATTATCCTGATTTTATAAAGTTCTTCGTTAGCAAGCACGGTTGCTGCACCACCTTTTCTATTGATGATATATACCTTATTTTCAGCATCAGTTGAAGAGATAGCTGCAATAGCAGTTTTATTTAAGATATTAGCTTCCCTGCCATCATCAACTATTGAAAAATTACCCAGGCCTTGACCAACTTTTAATGCATTAGGATCAAAATCGGCGATTGTCACGGTATTTAAATCTGTTTTATTGATTACTAAAGCAGAAGCTCCATTGCTCGAATTTAAGATTACTTTAAAATCAGTTCCAGAATAAAAGCCTAAATCCCAGCTATCCCGTTCTATCGAAGTTTGTTTATCAGTACTGAAATCTACATAAACACTATTTCCTGCAGCACTTCCAGCTTCAGCACCTATTAATCCGTTAAGTGTTAAAGTACTTCCATTAGATGGTGGAGCAACAAAAATAGGCTCTTCTGTATTCTTTTTACAGGCCGTAAGTGTTGCAGCTAAAAACGCGATAGCGATTAATGAGTTCAGTTTATTCATGTTATTATAATTAATGTTGTTTATTGTTATAGTTTATTCCAGTTATAGGTCAGCCCAAGCACATACGATCGGCCATAACTATATGGAACATCGCCACCTGTGCTATGTGCTCCACCAGTTGCAGTTGAAGTGTTGCTCAATTGTGTAACATTAAATAGGTTTTTAATACCTGCATTAATGGTTAAAGATTTAAATAGATTTTTGTTCAGCATTAAATCTGCGGTATGGAAATCGCCAATTTTCGTCAGTTTTACTGAGTTGGGATCGTTTTCGGCTGTAAGTTTATAGTTTGGTAAGCTCCCCGTATATTTATAAAAGAGGCTGATACTCCCATTAATTTTCGGAAGCGTATAAGTTATATTGGAGTTTACTTCAGTAGCCCATGCAAATTCAGGAGTCTCCAAGTCTGGATTGCTCACGCTTAAATCATTATATCGGCCGATATACGATACGCCAAGTGTAGCCCGAATATCTTTATAAATCAATGTATTGTCTAACGTAGCACCTGTTGTTTTATACTTATCTACATTAAATAGCGAGGTTATGGAGTTATCTGTTGGTGACTGGGCAAAATTAATCCTGTTTTTAAACAAATTATAGAAACCCGATAGCGTAGAACGGAACTGCAGATCTTTTTGATGTATGCCTGCCCAGGCCAAAGAGCCATTAAAACTGTTCGATTCTTCGGCTTTTAAATTGGGGTTACCCAAAATATTATGACTCGCATCTACAAAATCGTAATATAGTTCCCTCAGTGCCGGAGAACGAAAACCTTTAGCGTAAGCCAATCGAAGATCTAAATCTTTGGTTAAAGTAAATTTTGTATTTAATGATGGAATTACAGGAGGGGCATCGTAAATGGAGTTTTTAATAAACCTCAATCCTGGTCTTACACTTATTCCACTAGCAAGTTTAATTTCGGCAGAAATAAAGGCGGCATAATCATTAATTACAGGCGCACCGTTAATCCTTTGCCCGCTAGCAGCATCTCTATTGTATTCGATACCTGGCTGAAATGAAACTGATTTATTTAAGGTGTAAATTGCAGTGGCCCTAAAAATAGCTGAGTTGAATTTTGCTATATCCTGTTCGCCCTTATCGTCACTTAATCGTTCCGTGTTGTTTGTAAAATTATGGATAACGGTGTGGGTTGATCGTTGTAAATCGGTATATCCTCCTATGGCCGTTATCTGTAATTTATTGTTTATCCTCCATTCAGACTGCAATTGTTGCGTATAACGTTTGGTGGTATAGGTAGACAGCTTCCCTTCGAAACTCGATGGATTTATTCCAAAACGAGAATCAATATCCTCGTTTAGCCCGTCTAGGCGATACCATATACTAAAGTTTTGATTTCTGTACCCAATTTTAGTATTACCAAGCCATTGCTCCTTAGGTTTCCATTGATTTTTATAGTTGTTAAACTCTTCTAAAAATGCTGTTTTAGGAGCCATATTCCAGCCACCGAAATCGTTATGCGATGCACAAAGCAAAACACTCCAGCCTTTTTGCTGCCAACTAATACTTAAATTCTGATTATGCTGGCCTGCACCATTGAGTAGGTTATATTCTTTTCCTGCGCTTTCTTCCTGTACACGTGCATTAACGCTTAACAATTGCTTTCCGGGATTTTTGGTTATAATATTAATTACTCCTGCCAGCGCATCGGTGCCATAAACAACAGACATCGGACCTTCTACAATTTCTATCCTTTCAATGGTGTTAATATCGATTTGGTTTAAACTTTCGCGGGCATCAGATCGGTCTACCATCGGTACACCATCCAATAAAATTTTAATATTCCGGCCAGTCATTCCCATTAAAGAAACGTCTGTTGTACCTAAAGTTAAATCGTTGCTAAAACGGAAACCGAGTTCGGTATTTAAAATCTGCTGCACATTGGTGGCAGCTCTTAGCTTAATCCGATCTGCACTTATTGTTTTTACATTGTATACGGAGTTCTTCAGGGTTTGCGGCCCGTATTGCCCTGTAACCACTACATCTTTTAAATCATTTGCCTTTGTAGTATCAACTTTAATTTCTTGAGCCACAGTAACAAATCCACAAAGTGATAAAGCAATTGATAAATATATATTCATTTATTTAGACTAATTATAAATAATTATGCAAATTTGTAGATAATCAGAAAAAACAGATAACGCTAAACGGATAATTAATACCGCCAAACGGATTAAGTGAATATGGAGCCATCATGATTTTTCAAATCACACAACGGGATGAAATATCATGATCGCTTCAGCACCTTTTAAAAAAAAACGAGCTTTTGCAAGCTCATTAACTAAGCGAAGCGTTCTCTTGAACACCATTGAGAAAATAAATGCAAGTGAAAAATGCCATTGAAAACAATGAGCAATAAATTAATAACTTTTATACAGATGACAATTAAACTCTCAAGCTATCCTAAAGGAAATATCATTTACAAGAATGCCTATCCTGATAATTTTGAAAGCATAAACGACATAGATGAGGCAGTTATAACATTAGATGAGAACGATGTAAAGTACCAAATAAAGGAAATGTGGTTTAGGGGGATCCACATTGGCATTATTGAGATCCATCCGAATCAGGAAGAGAATTTTTGCTTTGAATCTTCTCAGCAACATATTGGCTTTTTATTTTGTCTGAGCGGTACGATTAACTATTATTTTAATCATCAGCACGATAATTTATTATCATTAGCTAAAAACGAGCAGGATTTTAATGCAGTTGGCGTTAATTCGATCAAATTTAATATCACAGAGAAAACCAGATGCCTTTATATACAGCTCACAGAAGATTATTTTAAGCAGGTAACAGGAGGAGAACTTGGTAGCGATCTTAAAACCGGAACCCAAAAGTCGATCAGTCCGGAAATCGGGTCGATATTGCAGCAGATAATTTATCCTAAACACGAGGGTAGGGTAAAACGTCTGTTCCTTGAAGCCAGGATCTTTGAGTTGATTATTGCTTATGTTAATCAAAAACCAGAGAAACAAACACACGTTTTAAAAAAGGAGGATATAGAAAAGATTCTGTTGGCCAAACAATTGGTAGAGCATGATCTGCAAAGGCCTAATTCATTAATGGAACTTTCGCGTAAGGCTGGGATTAATGACTATAAACTTAAAAGAGGATTTAAAGAACTTACCGGACATACAGTGTTTGGCTATTTATATAAAATCAGGATGGAAAAAGCGCACTATTTTCTATCCAAGGAAAAGAAAACGGTGAATGAAGTTGCCTTTCTTGTAGGTTATAAAAATGCACAACATTTTATCACTGCTTTTAAAAAACAGTTTAATGTTTTACCTGGAAGTTTAAACAAAAGCTAGAAATTTAGCGCAAACGTTTGTTTATTCTTTTACCTCGTTTACAATCAAATCAGACTCTACAATGGTGTTGTAGTAGGCTTGGTTCTCAGAATTAGGACTATGAATAAGATCTAACAAAATATTAGCTGCTTTTTGTCCTTGTAAATAGGGGTATTGCTCAACTGAAGCTACCGGCGAATTATCCAAGTAGCTGATAATAGGCAGATTTGCATAACTCACTATGTCGAAATCATTAATTACATTCAGTTTTTTGAAATATTTAATCAGGAAAAGTGCTACATAATCGTTAAAGGCCACAATTGCTGTAGGTTTACGCTTATGATTCAAAAATTGATTGGCAGCATCGATGGTACCTTCCTCAGTTAAATCACAGTTCACCACTAACGATGGATCAAATTTTAAGCGGTTAAAAGTAATCGCCTGCATATAGCCATCTTTACGTTCCTCACTTGCGTACAAGGTACTTGGCCCATTAATCATCCCAATACTTCTATGCCCTTTTTTCAAAAGATAGTTCACTGCTTTAATTGTTGCACTTTCTAAGCTACACGCCACATAATGCACGTTTTTAAAAGGAGGTATCCGGTCAAAAAATACGACAGGTATATTGAATGAATTGAGTTTTTCGAAATGATCAAACTTTGAAGTGTCTTTACTGATGGATACCAATAAACCATCTACCCGTTGATTTTTCATTTTTTCAACGAGCTTTACTTCCTGATCATAATTATCGTGCGACTGCGCAAAAATAACCGTATAGTTTTTCTTAATGGCTTCATCTTCAATTGCAGAAATAGCAATAGAGAAAAAGTGTTCAGATAGCTCAGGTAAAATTACGCCAATAGTATATGTTTTTCCTTTTTGAAAAAGAATTGCCGCATTATTAGGCTCATAGTTTAGAGACTTTGCCAACTGCTTAATTTTCTCTCTGGTTACCGCTCCAATGCTCGGATGATCGTGCAATCCCCTGGAAACACTGGATGGAGAAATGTTTAAGATTCTGGCTATTTCTTTGATGGTTGTTGGTTTCGACTGCATTCTGAGTGCTAAACTACATTAAATTTCTTCAATATGTAATAATACAAAATTAATCAAACGTTTGCGCTGTTTTTTTTTCTCATTTCTTTCCTCTGCTATATAAATATCAATACTTTCGGAAAAGCTAAAGACCATACGTTCTGAAAAATAATAATAGAAAAATTATAAATAGAAAGCAATTTTAGTCCCTTAAAAAACAAAATTGATATACAGTTATAAATTATATCCCAACGATTAACAATAGTACCCCTCAATTTGGAGGGGTATTTAAACAAAAAAGACGAGAAGTGTTCGTACCACTTCCCGCCAAATTGGGTTATTTTCCTGCAAGCAGGCACAAAAGTTATCTAAGCTATATGTTTAACCCTTATTCAAAGGTATAAAATTTACGCATGTTATAAATAAGGTAGTGCCTTATTCTAATTATTTTAAAGTTTTTAATAGCGCAGTCAGTTCTGGCATTGCTACTTAAATCCTTAAGAAGTAATCCATTCGTCATATATTTCACTCAGCCTTCTTTTTTAAAATCATATTCCTACTTTGGTTTTATTATTTTAAAAATGATAGCTGTATACATTTTACTTTTCATCTTAATCGCGCTCTTCATTATAACGAACCTTCCTGTTTTTGGCCGTTTACCCAAGGGATTACGATTGGAAAAAATCCACCATTTGGCTAACTATCGTGATGGTGCATTGCAAAATCAGTCGATAACATTAATGCAGCCCGAAGGCGTTAGCTTTTTTAAGGTTTTAAAGGCATTTTTTTTCGAAAAACATCCCAATAAAGCTCCAGATAAAGTGCTTCATTTTATTACACCTAACCTAAATGGAAGCCCTAAAAGCGTTGCTCCTGAAATTATATGGTTTGGACATTCATCTTACCTCATCAAAGTAGAGGGTTTAAGAATTCTTGTTGATCCAGTTTTTAGCAAAACCCCATCTCCATTTTCATTTATTGGGAGTAAGGCTTTTTTAGGTACAGATGTTGTAAAAGCTGAAGAATTTAAGAATATCGATATCCTGCTCATCACACACGATCATTACGATCATCTCGATTACAATAGTATTTTAAAAATTGCACCACAAGTTAAAACCATAGTTACTTCGTTGGGAGTAGGAGAACACTTAGAAAAATGGGGGATTAAAGCTGATAAGATCAATGAATTGTGCTGGAACGAATCGTTAACATTATTTAATAGCCTGAAGTTAACAGCGGTTCCGGCAAGACATTTTACCGGAAGAAAATTTAAAAGAAATCAAACCCTTTGGTCGGCCTTTGTATTGAAAACTGAAAACTACCAATTATTTTTGGGAGGCGATTCTGGCTATGATACACACTTCGCCAAAATAGGTGAGGAGTTTGGCCCTTTTGATTTAGCCTTGCTCGAATGTGGACAGTACAATGCCTATTGGCCGTACATCCATATGTTTCCCGAAGAAACAGTACAGGCCGCTATCGATTTAAAAGCAAAAGTTTTAATGCCGGTGCATTGGGGTAAATTTAGCTTAGCCATGCACCCCTGGAACGAGCCTGTTAAAAGAGTGGTTTTAGCTGCAGCCGCAAAGCAGTTTCCTTTGGTTACCCCAAAATTGGGTGAAACAATAATTTTAAATGAATATTTACCGACGGAAAACTGGTGGCTTGACGAATAAAAACTAAACAATAATTGTACTATGGTGTTTAATTCTAAAATCAAATACAATTATGAAAACTGATCTTGTTGAAATTTTCCAGACCATTAGAGCCGGAATACAGCCCTATGCCACCCGTGGATATACGGTACACGAAAATTCGGAAAACGGGTATGATCTTTATAGTGAAAAAAACATTGAATTAAACGGTGAAAAAGTGACCGAACGATTTTTTTCTGGCGTTTATATCAATGGGGATGCCGTAGAAGTTAAAATCAATACAGATGAATTTTCTACTACAAATCATAATTTAAGCGATTTTGGTAAAAATAAAGCAGGTTTTAAAATTTCAGCACTTGATGATTCTAAATTAAAAGAAGTAGAAACGCTGGTAGAAATTATCCATACTAACTTTAAAGAAAAAGAATGGATTTAACAATCTGATGGTTAAATTTGCGGTAGATAATTTTTCTAAAAAACCTTCTACTGATTGAATAATTTAACTTCTGACGTTAACTGGCATCATCAATTAAGCTTAGCACTTGATAATAACAAAATTTGGTGCCTTTTTTTTATAGAACATGAATTTCGATTATTACAGATTGATCCTCAATTGATCATTCATCTGGTAAGTTTAAACAATAAATTTACCCCACAACATCTCATTGGGCTACAGGAAAAATATCAGCAGGAAGGCATTAAACTCATTCATCTTTGGGAAGATCTGTGGCAATCAAAACCAGATCAGGTTTTAGCGAGAATTAAATCTTTGCTTGGAAAAAATATCCGTATTCACGGTAGAAAAACCAAAGTATTCAAAATTACTAAACCCGTGGCTGATTCTTTTTTAATTGAAAATCACTTGCAGGGCTCAGTAAGTAGCCGTTATAAAATTGGTTTGTTCGAAAAAGAAGTCCTTGTAGCAGTTGCTACTTTTTCGGCACTACGCAAAATGAACCATACTGAAAATTATAAATCAGCTGAATTGATCAGGTTTGCCGTTAAAGCTGGCTATTCTATTACTGGAGGGCTTAGCAAGTTGATTGCTTTTTTCGCTGAAACGTATAAACCTAATGATCTGATGACTTATGCAGATCGTGATTGGTCGGCAGGAGAAGCCTATATTAAATTGGGTTTTAAGCAAACGTCAATTTTGGAGTCACAGACTTATGTTCTGGATAAAAATCTAAATCGTCAGCTTAAAAAGAATAATCAGGTTTTGGCACAGGAAGTGTTTAATACAGGAAGTTTAAAGTTTATCCTCAAATTTTAATGGATCAGCATAATCTCATCATCATTTTGGGGGCAACGGCATCGGGCAAAACGAAACTTGCTGTAAGTGTTGCTGATGCGTTAAATGGCGAAATTATTAGTGCCGATAGCCGTCAGATATTTAAACGGATGGATATTGGTACTGGTAAAGATTTGCAGGAATATCAAATTAATGGTAAAACAATTCCTTATCATTTAATCGATATTTTAGAACCTGGTGAACGTTATCATGTAGATGCCTTTAAAAACGATTTCTATAAGGCATTTGCATCTATAACAGAAAAAAACAAAATACCCATTCTCTGTGGCGGAACAGGAATGTATATCCATAGCCTTTTGCAAAATCAAACTTTTACTGCTATTCCCATAAATCAAGAATTAAGAGATCAACTAAATTTATTATCAAAAGAAGAGTTGATTTTAAAATTACAAAGTGATAATAACAAGAATATTGATCATGTTGACTTATCCTCAAAAAAGAGATTGATCAGGGCACTGGAAATATCCCATTACCTCCAACACAATCAACTAGAAGTAATCGATCGGCCTGCGCTCAAACCTATTATTTTTGGATTAAAGAATGAAGTCGAAACAACACGTGCCAAAATCCTGGCAAGGCTCGATCAAAGATTTAAGGCAGGCTTAATTGAGGAAGTAGTACAATTGCTTAAAGAAGGTATTAGTAAAGAAATGTTGGTATTCTATGGGTTAGAATATAAATTCATTGTTAATTACCTGGATGGCTTATTCACTTTTGATGAACTGAAACTAAAACTTGGTATCGCCATTTGCCAATATGCAAAACGGCAAAACACCTTTTTTAGGAAAATGGAAAAAGACAATGTTGAGGTTATTTGGCTCGATGCATCAGCACCTACAAACCTATTACAACAGTTGGTAATTGAAAAAGTTTCACTTAGCGAAAATTAACTTTTATTGGTCATTTGAATGTTGGATTTAGGGCTAAATGGCATTAAAAAAGCCCTTTTGGCACAACCTTTGTATTTATTGCAACATATTAGTTTAACTCAAAAACAATATCTTAAAATGAAAACAATTACTAAAATCATTGCTACTTCAGCAGCTGTCGTGGCTTTATTCTTTACTACAAATGCTAACGCGCAATCTTCTCAAAAATTAGGAATAGGAATTTTTGGCGGTATACCAACAAGCGATGCATATAGCGTGGCGCTTGGTGCAGATTTACGTTATCAATTTGATATCGATAAACAATTATCGATTCCTGTTACTGCTGGTTATACCCGTTTCTTAGGTAAAGAAATTGGCAATACTGGCGTAGATGTTCCAGATTTTGGATACATTCCTGTAAAAGCTGGTGTTAAATATTTCTTTAATGATTCAGGTTCTGGTATTTATGGTTTAGCAGAGCTTGGTGCTGGTTTCGGTACGAACGAAGGTAGCGGAACATCATTTGTGTATTCACCAGCTCTGGGTTATGCATGGAGTAACGGATTAGACTTAGGTGTGAAATACGAAGGCTTAGCTAAAGATGGTAACAGTACCGGTTATGTTGGCCTACGTTTAGCATACGGATTTAACCTATAAGCTAACCACAGATAATATTGAAAGCCTCCTTTTTTAGGGGGCTTTTTTATTTCATAACATTCTGAAAAAAATGAAAATTTGAAAATCCACCTTTGGTATTTTAACGTATATAAACTAAACCCTTAATTAATAACTTAAAATATCTAAAATGAAAACAGTTACTAAACTTTTTGCAACGACATTAACGGCCCTTGCAATTTTAACCACATCAAATCTAAAAGCACAAACGATGGGTTCTTCTGAACCAATGACGTCAGGAAGCGGCATGGCTTTTAAAATTGGCGTAGGCGTAAACGGTGGATTATTTCCAGACAAGTCTGAAATGGATTATGGTTATGGTGCAGATGTAAGACTTCAGTATGATTTAAGCCCCTATGTGGCCCTTACTGCTTCGGGTGGTTATACCAGATTAAAATGGAAGGGAAGCCCGCTAAAATTCGAATTTATCCCTTTATTAGGAGGCGTTAGAGTGTTTCCGATCGAGAGAATGTATTTAAGTACTGAGTTAGGTTCAGGTTTGGCCATAAAAGATGGCGCTAACATGAACTTTATTTATACAGGTGGTTTAGGTTACGAATGGAAAAATGGTTTAGATCTGGGCATAAAATACGAAGGTTATGTAAACAATAGCGCTTCTGATCTCTATTTCATGAAAACCGGTCAATTTAACCTGAGATTAGGATATAATTTCAAATTATAATTAGAACATCATTTAATTTAAAGTCCCGATGAAAATCGGGACTTTTTTATTTATTTACCATTTTAATTGCTATTTTGAGCCGAAAACCAAATACAATGAAAAGAATATTCGGATTAGTAATACTTACCGCTTTAATGGCCTGTAACCAGGCAGAAAAAAAATCTACAGAAACTAAAGATTCAACAAAAACAGATTCAGCATCGGTTAGAAATGAGGTTTCTATAAAAGACAGGCAGAAATCTGAAATCTTTAACCAATATGTAGATTTAAAAAATGCATTGGTAAAATCAGATTCAGCTAATGCACAAAAATCTGCAGCACAGTTACAAAGTAGTTTAGCTGCTTATAAAGGTTGTGAGCCAACTGCTGCTGTTGCTGGCAAAATCGCGGCAAGCAATAATCTTGTTTCGCAAAGAAAAGATTTCACGGTTTTAAGCGCAGATATAATTGCGTTATTAAAAAATGCGGAAATAGAAAAAGGCACAATTTATGTTCAGCATTGCCCTATGGCGAATAAAGGAGATGGAGGTGACTGGTTATCAACCGAAAAGGAAATTAAAAACCCTTATTACGGCAAAGAAATGCTGGAGTGTGGAAGAGTTGCCGAAGAAATCAAAGCAAAATAAGATTTCAGATCCTGTTTAATTAAGCACGATTGTTACGTCATTTTGACTAATTATTCATATTAATTTAACAGATTTGTTATGCATGTATATTAATTTTATATAATTTAGAAGCTATAAACACAATACAATAATATGTCAGATATTGCAGAGATCAAAGTTGATGGTAAGACAGTAGAATTGCCAGTAATTACAGGAACAGAAGATGAAAAGGCCATTGATATTTCAAAATTAAGAGATCTAACAGGTTTTGTTACTTTAGATACTGGTTTTAAAAATACTGGTTCTACCAAGAGTAAAATCACTTTTTTAGATGGTGAAAAAGGCATTTTAAAATATAGAGGTTATTCAATCGAAGAGCTTGCCGCAAAATCGAGTTTTTTAGAGGTTATTTATCTGATCATTTATGGAGATCTGCCAACACAAAAACAACTTGAAGATCTACAGGCTGACATAAGCAAGCATACTTTGATCCATGAGGACATGAAGAAATTTTTTGATGGCTACCCATCAAGATCTCATCCAATGGGTCAATTAGGTTCCCTGATCTTCTCATTGTCTACATTCTATCCTGAGTGTTTAAAACCAAATCAAACCGCAGAAGAACAAGATTTAACCATCATCAAACTTTTGGCTAAATTCCCAACCATTGTTTCTTTCGTTTATAAAAAATCATTAGGTCATCCGCTTATTTATCCAAAAAATAAATATGATTATGTAACCAATTTCCTTTGGATGACGTTTGGACAACGTACAGAGGATTATGATGTAAATCCGATTGTGGTTAATGCGATGAATAAATTGCTTATTCTGCATGCAGATCACGAGCAAAACTGTTCCGCATCTACCGTTCGTATCGTAGGTTCATCTGATTGTAATTTATATGCTTCCATTGCTGCTGGTATTGCTGCACTTTGGGGCCCACTACATGGTGGTGCTAACCAGGCTGTGATCGATATGCTTGAGTTGATTAAAGCCGACGGAGGTGATACAGAGAAGTGGATCGCAAAAGCGAAAGACAAAAACGATCCATTCCGTATGATGGGCTTTGGACATAGGGTTTACAAAAACTTCGATCCAAGAGCTAAAATCATTAAAAAAGCTTGTGATGATATTCTGGAAAACCTAGGTATTGATGATCCGATTTTAGAAATTGCTAAGAAATTAGAAGAAGCGGCTTTAACTGATCAATACTTCATTGACCGTAAGTTATATCCAAATGTAGATTTCTATTCAGGTATTATTTACCGCGCATTAGGCTTCCCATCTGAAATGTTTACCGTTCTATTTGCTTTAGGCCGTTTACCAGGATGGATTGCACAATGGAAAGAAATGCACGAGAATAAAGAGCCGATAGGTCGCCCTCGCCAGATTTATGTAGGTGAAACAGATAGAGAATTTGTTGAGCTTAAGGATAGAAAATAATTTCATTAAGCATAAAAAAAACCACCCGATAATATCGGGTGGTTTTTTTTATGGACGTTGCTTTTATCCACTAACCGTCATCTCGAGCGAAGTGTAGCGTAGTCGAGAGATCTGCAGAGATAGATCTCTCCATTCACTGCGTTCCAGTCGAGATGACGGCACTTTTTTAACGATGCGCGGTCGAAATTATGACATAATTTAAGTAGCTACGTAATAGATCAGGTTTACCATGATCACTTCAGATACACTAAATGCTATCCAATACATCACAAAAATACAGAACATTTTAAAAACTATACTCCAAGGTTTTCTTTGATAAAATACTTTTAAAGCGCTGTACATATACCAACAGATCCAAACTATAACACCTAGTTCAATAATAGTGGTAATAATGCCTTTCTTATCAAAAACATGCTTAATTATTGGATCAGTAAAAATTTGCACAATAAAATATGCAGTCATTCCATGGATGGCAAAAATCAGGTGATTTAAATAATAAATATGATTTTTCCTGAAATTCCACATAATAAAAAGTGCCAATAAAGGCATTAACAAAAAGTATTGTTTTGGTCGGTTATGCTCTAGCGTTTCTTGAATTACTTCCGATTTTTCTCCGATATTAATTGCCCTTTTTTTGATCATCCGCTCATACCAATTGTCTTGCTCCGCGGGTGGCAATTTCTTTTGCCTTCCTAAGTAGGCAGCATAAGTGCTATCGTTTCTTTCGATATGGATATCGTTATAATCTTCGATCATGTCGGCAATAGAATCAGACGCTAGTTTAGCATTTTCAGTTCTAAGCCTGTTCAGTTCCTTTTCCTGATCAGCAAAACCAAGTTTGATAAATTCTTTTTTCTTGATTGCTTTATTGATCGATGTTGTTGCCTTATTTGCAATGTTTTTAGGTATTCCTGAAAGCTTTAGCGCCTTATTTACACTGTCGGTAACACTTTCATCTCTTCGTTTTTCGGTTTTAGTTGAGTCATGAGTATCTTTTTTTACATGTTTTGGCGAATACACAACCAAAAAATATACGATGGATACGAAGATGTACATACTCACCGGATTAATATACCTTGCTCTTTTACCAGCTAAATAATCGAGTGTAACCTGCCCGGGCTTTGTTAAAAGAGGAGAGAGGGTTTGAAAGAATTTATTGTCGAAGTGAAAATAATGGGCTATGCTATGACTAATAAAAGCCCAGAAACTTTCTTTTAACTCTAAATTTGGTTGACCGCAATCGCTACAATAATGTTTCTCAACATGAGCGCCACAGTTTAAGCAATTGTGTTCTTTTCTATATTTACCAGCTGACATGGGATAAATCGAAATTATAAATGGTTAATGGCTTCTACTTCTGCTCGTGTATGTTTGTGTTTAAATATGACTACAAAAACTATGGCAATAACCAGCACATAAATGGTGAAAGATAACCAGATGTTGTGCCAGTCTTTCACATCTAATGCCCTGCTTAAATTTCCATTTTCTAATACACTGATTCCTTTATTTTTCAAAAATTGAAGGAGATGTTTATTGTCTGCTTCGCTCTTTACATATTTAGATAATGAATCAATGCTGCTATAATAGGTAGTAAAATATTTATTGATCATCCAACCTGACACTAAACTTCCAAACACAGCTCCAAAACCGTTAGTCATCATCATAAATAAACCTTGAGCAGATGAACGTGTTTTTGGTGTGGTTGATGTTTCTACGAACAGTGAACCGGAAATATTAAAGAAATCGAATGCCATGCCGTATACAATACAAGAGGTAATGATCATCCATAAATTGGTAGAAGGATCGCCAAAGGCAAATAACCCGAAACGTAGTACCCAGGCAAACATGGCAATTGCAATTACCCATTTAATCCCAAATCTTTTCAAAAAGAATGGAATAGCAAGAATAAATAGTGTTTCTGATATTTGAGAGATGGATAAAATGATCGTGGAATAGCGGATTACAAAAGATTCGGCAAATACAGGGAATAATTTAAATTCATCCAGAAAAACATCGCCATAAGCATTGGTTAATTGCAGTGCAGCCCCTAAAAACATAGAGAAGATGAAAAACAATGCCATTTTATAATCAGCAAACAGCTTGAATGATTCTAAGCCCAGTTTCTGTGCGAATGTTTTTTTCTCACTAATTAAATTTAAAGGTTTACAGGCAGGTAAAGTGAAAGAGTATATACCTAAAAATAAAGCACTTATACCAGCAATGTAAAATTGATTTGCACTTGCTTTATTCCCGGTTAAATTGGTAAGCCACATGGCGGCAATAAAACCAACTGTTCCCCAAACACGGATGGGGGGAAAGTTTTTTACCACATCGAAGTTGCCGTTTTTTAATGTTGTGTAGCTAATTGAGTTACTTAATGCAATGGTTGGCATATAAAAACACATAGACACCAATATTACCCAAAAGAAAGTGTGCGGATCTTCTACTTGAGGCAGATAGAACATGGTGGCTGCGTACAGGATATGTAAAATAGCATATAACTTTTCTGCATTGATCCATTTATCTGCAAGAATGCCTGTTATGGTTGGCATAAATAGCGATGCAATGCCCATTGTAGAGAAAATTACTCCAAAATCTGCACCGTCCCATTGTTTGGTTCCGAACCAATAATTTGCAATCGTAATTAACCAGGCAGCCCATACAAAGAATTGCATGAAACTCATTATAGTTAAGCGAAACTTAACGTTCATAATAATAGTTTAGTTTGATTATTGAAAGTAAAAGCTGAATATAGAACTATTTTGAATGATAATTCAAAATGAACCTAAATTATTTTAAACAATTTGGCTCATTTTAGAATTTAGCTTTTTATAGAGGGAATTTGAGAAAAAATTTAGACATTTTTTGAACGTAGAAACATTTTTTATGATACAATTCTATGATGTTCCGCGTTTATTCAATTCATCTCTTAATCTTGCGGCCTTTTCATAGGCTTCTTCGGCAATGGCTTCCTGTAATTTTTGTTGAAGTTCTTCTAATGTTAAATCACCAAAACCTTGTTGGGTAGTTGAGGTAGGCAAGCTATCCGCTTCGGGCTCTTTTGCAATAGAATCCATATTTTCGAGAAAAAGAAAATCATTCCCTTCTATTACGATTCCGGCAGAAGCCAAAATAAATTCGTAGGTATAAATCATGGCGTTAAAGCGAACGGCCAAAGCAATGGCATCAGATGTTCTGGCATCAACTTCATGTGTGTTTTTACCATCACTGCAGATCAACTTTGCGTAAAAAACACCATCAACCAGATTGTAGATGATAATTTCCTGGATATTGATATGAAAAGTGTCAGCCATTGATTTAAATAAATCATGTGTTAATGGCCTACTAGGAGTCATTTTCTCAATTTCTATCGCAATGGCCTGTGCTTCAAATGCACCAATAATTATCGGTAAGCGGCGGCGTCCATTTACTTCTCCTAAAACAAGGGCATAAGCACCAGATTGCGTCTGGCTGTAAGATAAACCTACAATATCTAATTTAACTTTTTTCATATTTGTTTTCCAAACCTCACAGGCATTTAAAACCTGCGAGGTTTAAAGGTTTATTTTTATGCTTTATGTGCTTTTAATGCTTCAATTAACTTTGGTACAACTTCAAAAGCATCGCCAACAATACCATAATCAGCCACTTTGAAGAAAGGCGCTTCCGGATCTTTGTTGATTACTACAATCACTTTTGATGAACTAACACCAGCCAAATGTTGGATAGCACCAGAAATACCGATAGCAATATAAAGGTTAGGACTAATGGCAATACCAGTTTGACCAACGTGCTCTGAATGTGGTCTCCAGTCTGCATCCGATACCGGTTTAGAGCATGCTGTAGCAGCACCCAACAAACCAGCCAATTCTTCGATCATTCCCCAGTTTTCTGGCCCTTTTAAACCTCGTCCAGCCGAAACTACCAATTCTGCATCAGGTAATGAAACTTTATCAGTTGCCCTAACAATCTCTTTAATAACAGTTCCTAAGTCTGATTGTTTAACATCAGCAGTAAAGGCCGCTATTGTCGCATCTGTAGCGTTCTCTTTAACGCCAAAAGCATTCGGATTTAAAGCAATTACTTTATTGGCCGATGTTAATTCGGTAATGGCGAATGCTTTACCTGAGAAAGCCGTTTTCTTAACCGAAAATTTACCATCAGTACTCGGTAATTCTACTGCACCATCAGCTAAACCTGCTTTAAGTTTTACTGCAATACGAGGTGCTAAACCTTTACCAGAGAAAGAGTTAGATAAAACTACAATATCAGCACCTTCTTTTTCTGCTGCTGCAGCGATAACACTTGCATAGGCTTGATTTACAAAGGTTTTTAACTGATCGGCACTTACGTTTAGTACTTTTGATGCACCGTATTTACCTAATTCCTTTAATTCGCTGTCGGCTACATCGCCAATAGAAATTGCGGTTAAATTAGTTGATTGTTGATCGGCAATGGCTTTGGCATAAGATACGGCTTCAAATACAGATTTCTTAAATTTCCCCTCAGCTTGTTCTACATATACTAATACTGACATATATTTATTTCTTTATCCTTAACAGGATGGTGTAAACGATTTGATTTATTATGACTTAAAACTAGATTACTTTAGCTTCACTATGAAGTAAGCCAATTAACGATTCCGTTTGGTCGGCAGGAATTAACTTAACCGTTCCGCGAGGAGCAGGGGTTTCATATTTTGTAACCTTGGTTACCTCTTCGATAGCAACTGCATCTACTACAGCCAATGGTTTTGTTCTGGCACTCATGATACCACGCATATTCGGGATTTTTGGCTCTGCTACGCCTTCAGCACAACTTGCAATAAATTTACCTGAAACGGTTAGCACTTCTTTACCGCCCTCAATTTCTCTTTCAATCGTTGCTGTATCACCATCAACATCTAATTTTTTTATAATTGATACAGATGGAATGTCTAAAAATTCGCCAACCATAGCAGCAACCTGATTACCGTTATAATCGATAGATTCACGGCCGGTTAGAATAATATTGAAATCTTTATCTTTTGCATATTCCGCAATCTGTTTTGCCACAAAATAGGCATCTCTCGGTGCCGCATTAACTCTAACTGCATCATCTGCACCAATTGCAAGCGCTTTTCTAATGGTTGGATCGTTGCCTGCTTCGCCTACATTAATAACCGTTACCGTTCCTTTACCACCTTCGGTTAGCTCAATTGCCCTTGATAAAGCGATTTCATCGTATGGATTAACAATATATTGCACTCCTGACGTATTGAATTCGGTATTATCATTAGTAAAAGTTATTTTTGTCGTTGTGTCTGGCACATTACTGATACAAACTAATATTTTCATATGTTAATAGTGGTTTTTATTGCTATGAAGCTATCGCAAGCCGAAATTTTTAGCTCATGATAATTTCATATGTTATATGTTTATTATATAAGGTCTTTCTGCAAATTTAATTAAAAAAGCAAGGAAATAAAATGTCATCAACCCGTTTAAGTAAGTTATTGGAATTTTTAGAAAGCGATCCTAACGATCCTTTCATACTATATGCCTTAGCCACAGAGTATAACGCACAAAATGATAAGGAAAAAGCTTATTCTTTTTACCTTCAGTTAACCGATAAACACCCCGATTATGTTGGCACTTATTACCATTTGGGGAAATTGCTTGAAAAAGATGATCAAAAAGAGAAAGCAATAGCCATTTATCAGAAGGGAATGCAAGTAGCACGCAACAAAAGAGACATGCACGCTTTTTCTGAACTACAGGGCGCATATAATACAGCTGCCGGATTAGATTATGAAGACGACTAGTTCAGTTAACAGTTATCAATTTTCAGTTCTGAGCTAATGCAAACAAATCCTATAGCTGCAAAAAAACAGTGGTTATTTATTAGAAACGTAATCTTTTTTACATTTACTTCTTTTGGAGGCGCACAAGCACACCTTGCTTTGTTGCTTAAATACTTTGTTCAGAGCACTAAGTTTATCTCTGAAGAAGAACTTTTAGAGTTAAATGCACTGGCACAGGTACTCCCCGGACCCGCATCCACCCAAACCCTGGTTGGGATAGCCTGGAAAGTTGGAAAACTTAAACTGGCCATTATTACTTTCCTGATCTGGATTTTACCTACAGCAACCATAATGACCTTTGCTGCAATTAGTTATGCTTTACTAGATCAAAAACAAAAATTTAACGATATTTTAGAATATATCCAGCCAATTGCATTGGGTATTGTGGCTTATGGTGCATGGAAACTTGGTAAAAAGGTTTTATCCTCTCAGGTTTCTATATTCCTTGCCATTGCCTCGGTTATTGCTACATTAGTTTTAAGAAATGCTTATGTGTTTCCATTGTCGATATTGATAGGCGGAATGATCTCTTCAGCCATCGAAACCCCAAAAGAGGAAGCAGAGTTAAGGGTTAAACTTTTTTCAAATATCAATCCTAAAAAACTGGTCTACTTTCTAGGTGCTTTACTTTTATTTGCCTTGGTAGGTGCAATTATAAACAGAACATCGCCCTTTAGTTTACCGATTCGTTTGCTCGAAAACTTTTACCGTAACGGAATATTGGTTTTTGGAGGCGGACAAGTGCTTGTTCCTTTGATGTTTACCGAGTTTGTAGAGATGAAACATTATTTGCCTTCATCTGGATTTTTATCAGGTTTTGCATTACAGCAGGCCTTACCTGGTCCAACATTTTCTTTTACGAGCTACTTAGGCGCATTAAGCATGAAGAATTTTGGTTACGGGTTATGGGGCCAAATTTTAGGAGGATTGATTGGGGTGATCGGCATCAACTTACCCGGACTAATCCTCGTTTTATTTATTGTACCGTTTTGGGACGATCTGAAAAAGATCTCACGGATCCGTCATAGCCTTTCAGGAATCAATGCGGTTAGCGTTGGATTTATTATCGCCGCTTTTGTGCTACTCTTAATACCAATGGGCTTTAACTGGATATTTTTAGGGATTATGGTCGCTACATTTTTGTTGTTAAATTTTACTAAAGTTAGTCCACCTGTTATTGTATTGGCAGGTATATTAATTGGATATTTATTTTAGTAAATTAGAATAACAGATGACCATTTGGTTTAGAAACGCATTAATAGTAAGTTTTTAGCCTATTGATAGCGACTGTTAAAGGCCTAGATATAATTGGAAAGCAATTACGGCACGCTGTAGGGTAATGTAGTCCCGCTATCACTGCTGCTCCGATGAAGGATCGGGAGCATTCGTTCTATCGGGTTTAGACTGGCTGGTTTCCTGCTACTACGTCAGTTTTCCGTGCGAGTGTATAATTTTCAGTTCCAAATGAAGCAGAGACTCTCTTTTGTATTAATGACAGGTGAGTTTAAAAGATTAAATCTTCTCAGATTATCGTCATTGTGAGAAGGCTTTTTCAGCCGACGAAGCAATCTTACAACGATCGCTACTAGCCTGCGCATTAAGATTGCTTCGTTCCTCGCAATGACGATCATTCTATTGAAGTCCGCCGCCTCAAGAGGAATAATTATCTCACAAAAATCATATGTATCACATGAAGATTTTGGAGCATTTTAGGTCGTGTGGGATTTCCTAAAACGGTGGATCATCATCATTATAATCGTCCATTTTTGAAGGACGGATAATCACGTTGCTTTGTTTTTCAAAATCCTGTGATGGGTACATTCCAGCTGAAGGATCAGCCGCAAACGAACTTGGCGGCGCATTGAAGTCTTCTTCCAAATCCGTAAACTTCACAAATTTACCCACGAATTTAAGTGGTACAATTCCGGTTTCACCGTTACGGTGTTTTGCAATGATAACCTCACCAATACCCGCTTGCGATCTTCCTTGTTCATCCTCGGTAATACCATAGTATTCAGGACGGTACAAGAACAATACCATATCTGCATCCTGCTCAATTGAACCCGACTCACGTAAATCGGATAACATTGGGCGTTTTCCCTGTAAACCTGGTCTACTCTCTACCGCACGACTTAACTGCGATAGTGCGAGCACCGGAACATCAAGTTCTTTTGCAACTGATTTTAGCGCTCTCGAAATACTACCAATTTCCTGCTCACGGTTACCACCGCCTTTTCCTTCGCCTTTACCATGCATTAACTGCAAGTAATCGACAATTACCAATTGAATATCGTATTGTGATTTTAATCTTCTGCATTTTGCCCTGAATTCAAAAATATTTAGTGCAGGTGTATCATCAATTAATAGGGGGGCTTCGGTTAAACGGCCAATTTTACTGTGTAACTGCTGCCATTCCCATTCCTGTAAATTTCCTTTCCTGATTTTTTCCTGTTCAATCTCTGCTTCTCCTGAAATCAAACGATTAACCAGCTGAACTGACGACATCTCTAGCGAGAATACTACCGTTGGCTTTGCAAAATCGACAGTGGCATTTCTTGCACAGGTTAGTACGAAAGCCGTTTTTCCCATCGCCGGACGTGCAGCAATAATTACTAAATCCTGCTTTTGCCAACCACCAGTTATTCTATCTAGTCCGGTAAAACCAGTTGGCACACCAGTTAAACCATCAGTTTTGGTACGAAGCTCTTCAAGTGTGGCTAACGATTGTTTAATGATATCGTCCATTTTCTGTGTATCTCTACGCAGGTTATTCTGGGCAATTTCGAAAAGTCCTTTTTCTGCCTGATCTAAGAGATCGAAAATATCAGTGGTATCTTCATAGGCATTTGTAATGATTTCGGTTGAGATTCTGATCAGTTCACGCTGAATATATTTCTGAGAAATAATACGGGCGTGAAACTCTATATTCGCTGCTGAGGCAACTCTATTGGTTAAGTTGGTAATGTAGTAGGCGCCACCAACCATTTCTAAAGAGCCTAATGTTCGCAGTTCTGCTGTTACTGTTAAAATATCAACTGGTCGCGATTTTTGAAATAGAATATGAATCGCTTCAAAAATTTTCTGGTGCGCAATATTATAAAAAACCTCTGGTTTCAAAACATCAATTACAGCAGAAAGTGCATCTTTTTCGAGCATTAATGCGCCAAGAACTGCTTCCTCAAGATCTAATGCCTGAGGGGGAATTTTCCCCTGTGAACTTATCGTATTACTTAACCTGCTTTTTCTAGCAGTCATACTGTTCTTTCCGCCTTGTTCGTTATCGATACTCATTCCACAAAAGTAATGAAATTTTGATGCGGTTGTTCGAATTAGTTACTAGCTGTTTGTTAACAAATTGAAGCATAATCAGATTAAATTTTATTGGATTTATGATGCCGTATAAATTTTTAAACAATTAAATGTTAATAAGGCGCACATTGTTTAGGCCTAAAACATTTTATTTGAATACTTTTGCCTAACAATTTCAAAACATGGATAATTTTAGAAGACCGCAACGCGCAAAAGAGAATAATGAGTTTGTATTCGGCATCAGAGCCGTAATAGAGGCCGTTAAAGCAGGAAGAGACATTGAGACCATTTATCAGCAGCGCAGTCTGGGCGGCGATCTTTTTTTAGAATTAAAAGCCCTTTTAAAAGATACTTTGATTCCTCTAAACTCGGTTCCTATTGAAAAACTGAACCGGATGTCGCAAAAAAACCATCAAGGGGTAATTGCGGTTATTTCGCCGATTACTTATCAAAATATTGAAGACATTATACCAACCGTTTTCGAAAGAGGTGAGGTGCCATTAATTTTGGTTTTAGATAGCGTGACCGATGTTCGCAATATGGGGGCTATTGCCCGTACGGCCGCCTGCGTAGGTGTTCATGCTATTGTTGTTCCCTTAAAAAATGCAGCACAAATCAATGCTGATGCCATTAAAACCTCTGCTGGCGCCTTATTCAGCATTCCGATTTGTCGCCATGCTAACCTACATAAAACCTGTTTATTTCTACAAGAAAGTGGTTTGCAAATTGTAGCCTGCACCGAAAAAACCAGTGACTTTATTTACGCACCAGATTATACTATGCCTACGGCAATTGTAATGGGATCTGAAGACGAAGGAATTTCTAATGATCTTTTAAGGGTAGCCGATCACCTGGCTAAAATACCCATGGCCGGAAAAATCGAATCGTTAAATGTTTCAGTAGCTGCTGGCGTAATATTATATGAGGCGGTTAGACAGCGAACGATCTAAAGCCAGATATAAAGAGGAAGAGAAAATGAATAACAATTAGTACGTCCCATGGTGGCGTCTTCCTGAACTTGTTTCAGGATCTTACACAAGGGGTAAGACGGAAAATATAAAATGGATGATGAAGACTATGCTACATCATCCATTTTACATTTCATGTATCTATTAAATGAATTTATTTCCAAATCTCGATTTAACTTCAGCCACAAATTCTTTAACCTTTTGCTCTTCATTTCTTGGGCAGATCATCAGCATATTATTATTTTCCACTACAATGTAATCGTGCAGCCCCTGTAGGATAACCAATTTATCTTCTGGAACATTTACCATACAGTTTGATGAATCAAACATCAGTACCTGTTGTGAAGGGATAACGGCATTACCCACATAATCTTTCTCTGCCATCTCATAAATAGAGGCCCAGGTTCCTAAATCAGACCAGCCGAAATCAGATGGAAGCACGTAAACATTTTCTGCTTTTTCCATAATCCCAAAATCTATTGAAATATTGGTGCACTGGAAATAAGCATTATTGATAAAGGCCTTTTCTCCTTCAGTATTCAATTCAGACCTGCCGATATTAAATATTTCATACATATCTGGCAGATGTTTTTCGAAAGCACTTAAAATCGCTTTAGCCGACCAGATAAATATCCCGGCATTCCATAAGAAATCGCCGCTTTGTATAAATGATTTTGCTAATTCTAAGTTTGGCTTTTCAGTAAATGTTTTAACCTTATGCAGGTCGGTATCCGTATTAAGCACGTAATCAGTATGTTGAATATAACCATAGCCGGTATCTGGACGGTTTGGTTTAATCCCTAATGTGATTAAACAATCGTTTTTCGAAGCCGCATCCAATGATTGCTCAATAGACTGTATAAAACCATCAATATTGGCAATGGTATGATCAGAAGGGGCAACAACGATGGTGGCATCGGGATTTAATTCGGCTATTTTTAAACTTCCATAAGCAACACAAGGTGCTGTATTTCTTAACAATGGTTCGGCTAAGATCTGATTTGCGCTAAGCTGAGGTAACTGCTCTTTTACTAAATCCGAATAAATTTCGTTAGTAACAATAAAAATATTTTCAGGAAGACAAATTTTTAAAAATCGATCATAGGTGCTCTGTATCAAAGTTTTTCCTACACCGAAAAAATCGATAAACTGTTTTGGGTATTCTGTTCTGCTTACTGGCCAAAAGCGACTTCCGACGCCACCGGCCATAATCAATGCATAATAGTTTTTATTCATCTTATAAATTAAAATTACACGATACCTTCATTTAGAAGATCGTGTAAGTGGATAATGCCAAAGTAAGTATTTTGTTCTAGAACTAACAACTGCGTTATATTGTTTTGCTTAATAATAGCTAAGGCATCAACTGCTAAAGCATCAAATTGTATGCTCTTTGGTGTTCTACCCATGATATCTTCGGCTTTTAAGTTTGCAATAGAATTGTTATTTTCTAACATCCGTCTTATATCGCCATCGGTAATAATGCCAAGTACTTTATCATCGCTATCAACAACAACAACTGCACCCAAACGGTTTTTACTAATTTCTATTAACACATCTTTAACCGATGCGGATGGATGTATGGAAGGTTTCTCATTAGACAAAGCCAAATCCCGGGCTTTTAAATAGAGTTTTTTACCTAATGATCCGCCTGGATGATATTTCGCAAAGTCGGATTCATTAAAATCTCTGCACTCCAATAAACAAATAGCTAGGGCATCGCCCAATGCCAACTGCGCCGTTGTACTGGTAGTGGGTGCCAAATTATGTGGACAGGCTTCTTTTTCGAAAGAAGTGTTCAAAATCAGATCGGCCTGTTCGGCTAAAAAAGAATTCAATTCACCAACCATCCCGATGAGCAGATTGCCAGATGTTTTTAACAAGGGGGTAAGCACTTTTATTTCTGGTGTGTTTCCACTTTTAGAGAGGCAGATTACAATATCGTCTACCTGGATCATCCCCAGATCGCCATGAATAGCATCTGCGGCATGCATAAAAATAGCAGGGGTACCTGTTGAATTAAAAGTTGCGACCATTTTTTGTGCAATGATTGCACTCTTTCCTATACCCGTGACAATTACCCGCCCTTTGCCATGTAAAATGCTTGATACGACTTTTTCAAAATCGCTGTTAATATTCTTTGCAACATTTAGTATTGCTGCTGCCTCAAGCTCTAATGTGCTTACAGCGGATTGGATTATTGATTTTTTACTTTTCAAAGAGAAAATAATTGTCTGTTAATACTTGAAATTCTTGTAAAATTATGTTATTTTGGATACAAAAATAGCATCGCATATTTTATTACACAAAATGGACGTGAAAAAGTCGTTATTTGATAACCTACAAAATTTCTTCGGGTTTGACAATTTCAAAGGTGATCAGGAGTCGATCATTACAAATATTTTAGAAGGCAATAACACATTTGTTATTATGCCAACAGGCGGAGGGAAGTCTATTTGCTATCAGTTACCTGCTTTAATGAGCGAGGGAACAGCAATTGTAATCTCTCCACTAATTGCATTGATGAAAAACCAGGTTGACCAATTAAGGGCTTTTGGTGGAAATGACAGTATTGCTCACTTTCTTAATTCATCCCTAAATAAATCTGAAATTACTCAAGTTAAATCTGATCTTTTAAGTGGTCAGACTAAGTTATTGTATGTTGCGCCAGAGTCTCTGGCGAAGCAGGATAATATTGAATTTTTAAATCTGATTAAAATCTCTTTCGTTGCCGTGGATGAAGCACATTGTATCTCTGAATGGGGACACGATTTCAGGCCAGAATACCGTAAGATTAAACAGGTTATTGCCGGATTAGGAAATAATATTCCAATTATTGCATTAACAGCAACTGCTACGCCAAAAGTACAGCAGGATATTATGAAGAATCTTGGAATGACGGAAGCAACATTGTTTAAATCGTCATTTAACAGGCCCAACTTATTTTACGAAATCCGCCCTAAAAGAGACATTACCAAAGAAATTATTAAATATATCAAATCTAATCCGGGCAAATCTGGGATTATTTACTGCCTTAGCCGTAAAAAGGTTGAAGAAGTGGCAGAAGCATTAAATCTAAACGGAATCAGTGCCCTGCCGTATCATGCGGGGTTAGACCCAAAGGTTAGGGCCGAAACGCAGGATAAATTTTTGATGGAAGATGCTGAGGTTATTGTTGCAACCATTGCCTTTGGTATGGGGATCGATAAACCAGATGTTCGCTTTGTGATTCACCATGACGTGCCTAAAAGTATGGAGGGTTATTACCAGGAAACTGGCAGGGCCGGGCGTGATGGTGGCGAAGGCGTATGTATTGCTTTCTACGCTCAAAAAGACGTAGACAAGCTGGCTAAATTTATGAAAGATAAACCAGTTTCGGAACGTGAAATTGGCACGCAGATATTAAAAGAAGTGATCGATTATGCTGAATCTGGCGTATGCCGACGTAAGCAGATCCTTCATTATTTCGGTGAAAACTTTAACGAAACGGGCTGTAACTGCATGTGTGATAACTGTAAAAAGCCTAAAAAGCAATTTGATGCAGAAAGTCAGTTGTTGACCGTTTTAAAATTTATCGAAAAATCAGGCGAAAAATTTGACGACGCACATTTGTTAAATGTATTTTTAGGTTTAGAAACCGCTCAAACCATTGCTTACGAACACAGCAAGATTCCTGAATTTGGAATCGGTAAAGAAGAAGGCGAGCTGATGTGGAAATCGATTATCCGCCAGGCTGTTTTAAATAATTACCTTTTTAAAGACATTGACAATTACGGTTTATTAAAGTTAACCAAACAGGGAAGAGATTTTATTATCAACCCTTATAGCCTTAAATTCATACTAAACGAACCAATAGAGAATGGTGCTGATGACGATGACGATGATGTAAAACAAGGTACAGGTGCTTTAGATACCCATCTTTTATCATTGCTTAAAGAACTACGTAAAAAAATTGCGAAGCAGAAAAGTGTTCCGCCATTCGTAGTTTTCCAGGATCCCTCTTTAGAGGAAATGTGTACACATTACCCGATTACGACGGAAGAGCTTCGCCAGATTTCTGGTGTAGGTTCGGGTAAAGCAATGAAATTCGGGACACCTTTTATCGAATTGATCAAAAAATATGTCGAGGATAACGATATCGAACGTCCAATCGATTTGATTATTAAAACTCAGGCCAATAAATCGCAGATGAAGGTTTCGATCATTCAAAATATCGACAGACAGATTGGTTTGGAAGATATTGCCGATTCGAAAGGCATCACTTACGAAGAAATTCTGAAAGAAGTAGAATCGATTGTAAACTCTGGTACTAAACTTAACCTGAATTATTTCATTGATGAAGTAATTGATGATGATAGACAGGGTGAAGTATTTGATTATTTCAGAGCAGCCGAAAGCGATTCTATCGATGAAGCACTTAACGAATTAGGCGAAACCGATTATACCCGCGAAGAAATTCAATTGATGCGGATTAAATTCATGTCAGAATTAGGAAATTAAAAATTAGATGTGAGATGCTAGATTTGAGATAAACTCAGATCTTATGTCTCACATCCCACATCTCAACTATGCTTAACTATTTAGATAAATTAAAAAATACAGATTCGGGAAATTTCTTTTTAATGGCTGGTCCGTGCGCTATTGAAGGCGAGGATATTGCCATGAGAATTGCCGAAAAGATTATTACAATTACTGATAAACTTCAGATTCCATATATTTTTAAAGGTTCGTACCGAAAAGCAAATAGGAGCAAAGGAAGTTCTTTTACAGGCATTGGCGATGAAAAAGCTTTGCGCATTTTAGAAAGGATTGGTAGGGAATTTGGTGTGCCAACAGTTACCGATATCCATGAAAGTGGCGAGGCCGCAATGGCAGCTGCTTATGTAGATGTACTGCAGATCCCTGCATTTTTATGTCGCCAAACTGATTTATTAATTGCTGCCGCCGAAACCGGAAAAGTAGTAAACGTTAAAAAAGGTCAGTTCCTTTCTGCAGGTTCTATGAAATTTGCCGTTGAGAAGGTAAAAGAAGCCGGAAACAACAAAGTGATTTTAACAGATAGAGGCAATACTTTTGGTTATCAGGACCTGATTGTTGATTACCGTGGTTTACCCGAAATGCAGAGTTTCGGTGTTCCGGTAGTAATGGATTGCACACATTCTCTACAACAACCTAATCAAAGTAGTGGTGTTACCGGCGGTAAGCCAGAATTGATTTCGACTATTGCTAAAGCAGCAATTGCAGTAGGAGCAGATGGCTTATTTATTGAAACACACCCTGATCCTGCAAATGCAAAATCGGATGGTGCCAATATGTTACATTTAGACCTATTGGAAGAAACATTGACCAAACTGATAAGAATCAGACAAGCTATACTTTAATTTTGACTAGCCCGAAAGTATTTCTCACTGCCGAATGGCGCAAACTGGCTTTGGCACAGTATGCTGTGGATAAAGAAATACTTTCGGAATACTTGCCCGCACATACTGTACTGGATGATTGGCAGGGCAAGTATTATGTGAGTTTAGTTGGCTTTATGTTTGTTGATGTTAGGCTACGGGGCTTTAATATTCCTTTTCACACTAATTTTGAAGAGGTTAATTTAAGGTTTTATGTTAAATTTAAGGATGGAGATACGTGGAAAAGAGGAGTGGTATTTATTAAAGAATTTGTACCAAAGCCTGCCATCACCTTTGTAGCCAACACCATTTATAAGGAGAATTACCAAACATTTCCGATGAAACATGTTTGGATTGAACAAAAACATCAGCTTGAGGTAGATTATCACTGGAAGAACCGAACCTGGCATAATTTTTCGGTTATAGCTTCTTCAAAGGCAGAAGAAATACAGATTGGTAGCGAAGAAGAATTTATTACAGAACATTATTGGGGTTATACTAAAATCAGCACCAATAAAACATCAGAATATGGTGTAGAACATCCACGTTGGCAAGCTTATCCTGTAAAAGATTATAAAATTAATGCCGATTTTGGAATTAACTACGGAAATGATTTTTCTTTTTTAAATGATGCTAAGCCTGATTCTGTATTCTTGGCTGAAGGATCTGAAATAAGGGTACTAAAAGGGAAGCAATTTTAATTGCCAAGCTAAATCGTCATCTCGACCGCAGTGGAGAGATCTTTTTAATTCAATTAATAATTTTGCTGAAAGATCTCTCTCCCAAGTTCGGGATTGCACTTCAGTCGAGATGACGATCTTTTATTGAGCCTTTCCAGTCCTGTGCTTTCTTGACTAAGTTCAGAACAACAAATTTACCATTATATCCTATGGTAATCTCCGCGCCAATTTTTAATGGCTTTTTTGATCTCATCAGGAGATAACTTATCAACCACGGTTTTATCAACCAAAGCTAAATATTCTTCATCACCAGCAAAACGCAAAGCCATAATTTGCCCCATTCTCAGCTCACTCGGAAGTGCTTTACCCGCAAGGATATAATAACGTAATTTTTCTTCAGCCCTAGCAGCTCTGTCCTGTGCCTTAAGTGCAAACATCCGTGCCATTACAGCTATAATGCCAATCAGGAAAAATGCAAGCACAAGCAAGCCCGTAATTATAGTAGGTATGGCTATGCAACAATAAATGGCAAAACCTAATCCTAAAACCGCTAATGGTATTGTGAAAAAATGAAAAGGTGGATAAAATCTCTTATGGTTTCCGTAATGCTGAGACATTTTTATTTTTGATTAAGTTGTATTACTTCTTTTTATTCCTTGAAATTTGAAGCACATTTTTAATGTGCATCGCAACCGCTGCGCTCTGAATATTTTCTCCAGTTTCGATATAGCGATTTACCGGCCCACCACATTTAAGACAAAAGCCTTTTAAAATAATATCATTCAATTTATTTAAATAAGGTTTATAATTCGTGATGGTAGACACCTTTTTACATCCAGTACAATAGCAGCTTTCCAGTATAACATTGAGGTGCTTGTATTGCGCTAACATAATAATTTCTACATCGTAGTCATCAATTTCTATTTCCATAAAATCTGCCAATTATATTTTAGTAATTACAAACGATGTTCTACGATTGTTTTTCCTACCTGATTCAGTTTTATTATCAGCGATCGGTTTACTTGCTCCAAAGCCCTTAAAGGTAAGCCTTTTGGCATCAATACTATTTTTGATCAGGTACTCGTAAACTGCATTGGCACGGTTAAAAGACAACTTTTCATTCAACTTATCATCGCCAACATTATCGGTATGACCTTGAATCTCAATCTGTACGTTTTCGTTTTCTTGCAAAAAATCGATAAGTAGATCCAGTTCACGGATAGAGGCGGGCAAAAGATTAAACTTATTGGTATCGAAGAAAATGTTTCTTAAGGTTACATTTCCACCTTGCTTTATTTTTTCGATGTAAACCTCAATCTGGTAAGGTTTATAGATATCTCCTGCCTTGAGCTCAAAGTTTTCGGAGTAAAACATATAGCCTTCGGCATTTACATTGAACAAATAATTGCTCCCAACAGGCATTACCGCTAAAAACTGACCAGTTTCTGGATCAGTATAATCGTCGAAAACAGTTTTATTGCTTTTCAGATCAACCACCTGAACATTACTTTCTATCGTTTTTTTAGTATCCCGGTCCCTTACAATTCCTTTCACATAAGAAACCTTCAGCGGTTTAGCTACTTCAGGAATTCCAAAACTATAAATATCCTGTAAGCCAAAACCTCCTTTTAAATTTGAAGAAAACAAGCCGAAATTTCCATCGGCACTTACGACCAAGCCACTTTCATCTTCGAAAGAATTGATTGGATAACCGATATTAATTGGCTTTTGCCACTTGCCATCATTATCCATTCTGCTATAATAAATATCTTTGTTTCCAAAACCTGGCCAACCATCAGAAGAAAAATACAAAGTTCTTCCATCAGCATGCAAAAACGGTGTATTTTCATCATAAGCCGTGTTGATATCAGGTCCAATGTTAATGGCCGGTCCCCATTTGGCTTCATCGGTAATGCTGCTTTTCCAGATATCATAACCTCCAGATCCACCGGGTCTGTTGCTTATAAAATACAAAGTTCTTCCATCAGGACTGATTGCCGGTTGTGATTCCCAATATTCTGAATTAACGGGTTTCCCAACGTTGTAAGGTTCGCCCCAATCTTTTCCCTCGCGGTGTGAAACATAAATATCACACCTACCCAGGCCATCTGGTCGGTTGCATCCCGTAAAAAAAAGGTACTTCCCATCAGGTGAAATGGTTTGGGCCCCTTCATTGTATCGGGTAGTATTTATTTTGCTGGATAAAGGAGTAGCAGCATCCCATTTACTGCTTTTAAGCTGTGATGTCCAGAAATCTTCATTACCATTTAGCTGACGCGTAAAAACCAAAGTTTCACCATCAGCTGTTATTGCAGGAAAGTACTCAGCATCTGTTGTATTTACACCTTCACCTAAATTTGTTGGACTATATTTTACGGGTTTCTTGATTGCTATGGCAGCAAAATCA
The DNA here is from genome assembly GCF_918698255.1 of Pedobacter sp. Bi27. NCBI lineage: Bacteria > Pseudomonadati > Bacteroidota > Sphingobacteriia > Sphingobacteriales > Sphingobacteriaceae > Pedobacter > Pedobacter sp. Bi27. The sequence continues at coordinate 462,940 of NZ_CAKKMW010000004.1, read as the reverse complement.
CAATCTAAAAGATATTTCTTTGCTCTTCTTGCTCTATCAGATAAAGAATCTAATATCAAAAATTCACTAAAATGCTGTTTCGACTTTAAATAATCCTGAGTTGCGAATTCGGTTTCAGCCAAGCCATAAATTACAGCCGGAGCTACAGTTTTATTGATCAATATGGCTTTTTCGTAAGCACCTTTGGCTTCAGTATACTTTTTTTGTGCTTTATAAACGCCAGCAAGCACAATATAGGCATTCTGAAATAACGGATCAGCTTCAACAGCACTTTTTAATATCTGTTCGGCAGCAGCATAATCTAATTTATCAATAAATGGACCGGATTTTTCAAAAAAAAACTGTGCTTTTTTATTCGGGGAACTTTGCCCAAAACAATAAATACTCAGTATGCTAAAGAAGAGGACTAAGCGAAATTTCATTACATTAACATTTGGTTATAAAGCTAATGTATTGTTTTTAAGGAATATTTAAAAATTTGTGCGTTTGCAAAGAAATTTCCCATTTTGGGTTTGCCATTACATAATCAATAATCAATGGTGTAATTTCTTTTGATTTAGACCATTCTGGCTGTAGATATAATTTACAGGTGGGAGACACCATAGCCGCGTATTCTTCAGCCCATTTAAAATCACTTTTATTAAAAACGATCACTTTTAATTCGTGCGCAAAAGGTGTAATATCCGGTCTTGGTGCTTTAAATTTCTTTGGTGATAAACAGATCCAGTCCCAATTTCCAGAAAGTGGATAGGCACCAGATGTTTCGATAAAGGTAAGAATGCCTCTTTCTTTTAGTTTGTTGGTTAAATAATCGAGGTTATAAATCAAGGGCTCGCCACCGGTAATTACAACAGCCTTACCCGGAAACTTATCGGCGTTTTCAACAATTACATCAGAAGCCGTAAGTGGATGCATTTCGGCATCCCAGCTTTCTTTCACATCGCACCAATGGCAGCCTACATCGCAGCCCCCTAAACGGATAAAATAAGCTGCTTTACCAGTATTAAATCCTTCGCCCTGTATGGTATAAAATTCTTCCATTAAAGGAAGTAATGTGCCGTCTTCTGGTATGTCTTGTTTCATTTTTGAGGATGCAAATATCCTAAAAAAATATGGTGATGCTGTTCCTCTTTTGAAATTTAATGTAAAGATGAAATAAGACTGATATTTATTTGCTGTATTTTAGCTGGATGAAGTGGTTTAAGGCGCTAAATAATAATCAAATTCCCCGTCCTGATACAATTAAAACAATAGAAGTTGCGGGAAAACAGATTTGTTTGATTAACAATGAAGAGAAAATTACCGCAACCCAATCGCATTGTCCGCATGCTGGGGGGCATTTTAGTGGCGGCTGGTGTAAAAACGGGCATCTGGTTTGTCCGATCCATCGGTACGAATACAGTTTAACCACGGGAAGGGGAGCAGAGGGGCAAGGTGATTATATCAATATCTATCCAACTGAGTTGCGCGAGGATGGCCTCTATATCGGTTTTGAAGAAAGCTGGTGGAGTAAACTTTGGAGTTGATTTTTAACCACAGATAAAAGGATGAACACAGATGTATTATACTGGTTCATTAGTCATTAGTTCATTGGTAAAGCAGATTGCCTATTGTAAACTGGGTATTGGCTAACCGCTTTTCAATTAACAAAAAAAGCGATTCAATCTTCTTGAACCGCTTTTCCTTCTTTAGTCTTTAATCTTTCACCTTTAGGCTTAAGAATATATCTCTTTTCTAGCTGATGCTAACGTGTTTTTTAATAAACCAACAATAGTCATTAAACCCACACCACCAGGAACAGGCGTAATGTAAGAAGCTTTGGGTGCTACGTTTTCGAAATCTACATCACCATATAGCTTAAAACCGGATTTGGTTTCAGCAGAAGTTTCGCGGTTAATACCTACATCGATAATAATGGCACCAGGTTTAACCATATCGGCAGTAACAAAATTCTTTTTACCAATAGCGGCAATCACAATATCAGCTTGAAGAACCTGTTCTTTTAAATCTTTAGTACGAGAATGGGTAAGTGTTACCGTACAATTACCAGGGTTGGCATTGCGGGCCATTAAAATACTCATTGGGCTACCTACAATGTTACTACGACCAACAACCACACAGTGCATTCCGGTAGTATCGATATTATATTCCTGCAGCATCAATAAAATACCATAAGGTGTAGCCGGGATAAAGCAAGGCAGGTTGCGCATCATTCTACCCAAATTTACCGGGTGGAAACCATCCACATCTTTACGGTGATCGATCTCTTCGGTAACTTTCTCCGGATCAATATGTTTTGGCAAAGGCAATTGAACAATTAATCCGTCTACATCATCATCCTGGTTAATTTCTTCAATTTTCGCCAATAATTCAGCTTCAGTTACTGAATTATCATATCTATGCAGTGACGATTTAAAACCAACTTTTTCGCAGTTTTTCATCTTACTGGCCACATAGGTTTCGCTTCCTCCATCGTTACCAACTAAAATAGCAACTAGGTGTGGCTTGCGACCACTTTTATTTAAAAATTCGGCAGCTTCTTCTGCAATTTGAATTTTAACTTTTTCTGATACGTATTTACCGTCTAATAATTTCATTCTAAAAGTATCGAGTAGTGAGAATCAGGTATCAAGACCAATGGTCAACTCAATCATCACTGTGCTTTAACTATATTTTTATCTTAATACCTAATACTGGTATCTTGATACTATATTAATCTAATTTCAAAACCGCCATAAATGCACTTTGTGGAATTTCTACGTTTCCAACCTGACGCATACGTTTTTTACCTTTTTTCTGCTTTTCCAATAACTTACGTTTACGGGAAATATCACCACCGTAACATTTAGCCGTTACATCTTTACGTAAAGCACTCAGTGTTTCGCGGGCAATAACTTTAGCACCGATAGAAGCTTGTATTTTAATCTCGAATTGTTGACGAGGGATTAACTCTCTTAATTTCTCACAGATTTTCTTTCCAAAATCGTAAGCATTGCTTCTATGGATTAAAGATGATAATGCATCAACGGGCTCATCGTTTATTAACATATCTAAACGAACCAAATCGGATTTACGATAACCAATCTGATGATAGTCGAAAGATGCGTAGCCTTTTGAGATCGTTTTCAATTTATCATAAAAATCAAATACAATTTCGCCCATTGGCATTTCAAAAACCAGCTCAACACGATCAGATGTTAAATACGATTGATTTACAATTGTTCCTCTTTTCTGAATACAAAGTGACATTACAGGACCAACAAAATCAGCTTTGGTAATGATGTTTGCTTTAATAAACGGTTCTTCAACTGAATCCAATTTACTTGGATCTGGCAAATCGGATGGATTATTTACAAAAATTTCATCCCCTTTAGTAGTGTGGGCAATGTAAGATACGTTGGGAACGGTTGTGATAACCGTCATGTCGAATTCACGCTCCAAACGCTCCTGGATAATCTCCATGTGCAACATACCAAGGAATCCACAACGGAAACCAAAGCCTAATGCCGCAGAGCTTTCCGGTTCGAAAACAATAGATGCATCATTGAGTTGCAACTTGTGCATGGCTTCGCGAAGTTCTTCAAACTCTTCCGTATCAACAGGATAAATACCTGCAAAAACCATTGGTTTAACCTCTTCAAAACCTTGAATCGAATCTAAAGATGGTCTTGCAGTAGTCGTAATTGTATCACCAACTTTCACCTCTCTGGCTTCTTTAATACCGGAAATAATGTATCCCACATCTCCGGTTTTTACCACATTACGTGGTGACATATCCAGTTTCAGAATCCCAACCTCATCAGCCAGGTATTCTTTGCCAGTATTAATGAACTTTACTTTGTCGCCTTTTTTAATTTCGCCGTTTACTACTTTATAATAAGCAATAATTCCCCTGAATGAGTTAAAAACAGAGTCGAAAATCAAAGCTTGCAAAGGTGCTTCCGGATCACCAACCGGAGCAGGAACACGGTCAACAATGGCCTGGATAATATCAGGAATACCCATACCGGTTTTACCCGATGCAGGAATAATATCTTCTCGTTTACATCCGATTAAATCAATAATCTGGTCTTTTACTTCCTCAGGCATTGCCCCAGGTAAATCCATTTTATTTAAAATCGGAATAATTTCAAGGTCGTGTTCAAGTGCTAAATATAAGTTAGAAATGGTCTGTGCCTGAATACCTTGCGAAGCATCAACAATAAGCAATGCACCCTCGCATGCAGCAATGGAACGCGAAACTTCGTACGAAAAATCTACGTGTCCAGGTGTATCAATCAGGTTGAAATTATATTCAATATCACCAACTTTGTAGTTCATTTGTATGGCATGACTTTTAATTGTTATGCCTCTCTCACGCTCTAAATCCATGTTATCGAGCAATTGTGCCTGCGCTTCACGCTTAGAAATCGTCTCGGTGTATTCTAATAACCTATCAGCCAAAGTACTTTTACCATGGTCGATATGTGCAATAATGCAAAAATTACGTATATGCTTCATCTTTGCGCAAAGATATGCTTTTTAAGGTAATTTTTAATCTAGAAAATATCTACTTCAAGCAATTGATTTGAAAAGCAAATACAGTGACTTTTCTGTTGCTGCAATCCTGCTTTCTACTTTACTCCGTTGCACTCTGTGTACGTTCCAATCAGGTTTATTTTATCAGAGATGGTTTGCTTTTGTTACTTTTCCGGCAAGGTGCCTTAGCAAGTAACAAATCAGGCATAACGAAATCTAAAACAAAACTAAAATCAAACATCTTGCTCAGCTTAACCAACATCAATAAAAAATATGGCAGCCATGAAGTATTAAACTTTGGCGAATGGAAAATCGATAACGGAATCCATTGGTTAAAAGGAGGGAACGGAACCGGTAAATCGACCTTATTTCGGATTATATCAGGACAGATTCCATTCAAAGGTGAAGTAACACTTAATGAAATAAACCTTAAAAATGAACCCATAAAATTCCGTTCGAAAATTAGTTTTGCCGAAGCCGAACCACAGTACCCATTATTTGTAACAGGGCAGGAACTGATCAATTTTTATGTTGAAACAAGAAAAGTAGAGGGTAAACAAGCCGAAGACCTTGCAGCTTATTTCGAAATGGCAGCCTTTCTTGACAATAAAATTGGTGGTTATTCGAGTGGGATGCTCAAAAAGCTTTCTTTGATCTGTGCATTTATTGGCAACCCTGATTTGTATATTTTAGACGAACCGTTGATTACCATTGATGTGGCTTCGGCAGATAAATTGTATCAATTGATCAAGGAAAAAGCAGTACAGGGAAGGAGTTTTCTTTTATCATCGCACCAGGAAGTTAGTACAGATAAACTAAAATTGGATACCGTATTTCAGATCGTTGACAAACAAATCATTCAACTATAATGCTGAAGTTACTGATCAATAGCTTAGCCAAAGAATTTTACCAGCAACACGCAGGATTTTTTCTGGTAGGCATTTATATTTTATTCGGTGTGGTAGAGCCTTCGCAATTAATTGGCTACCAAAAAGCCTTGTTATTAGCAGGTATTTCATCGCCTGTTGGAATTGCTATTGTATTTGTTTCATGGTTTTTATACGCTACAAAAGTTCATTTCTTTATTAAACAAAAATTAGCATCAACCAAGTATAATTTTATTAAAGAAACAGCTGCTCTGAAAAAAAATATGCAGCTAAAATTGTGGCTAAGATTATATTTTACCATTCTCATACCGGTTATTATTTATGTTTTTCTGCTCATCGGTTTAAGCATCAATTACAGTCTTTTTATTAGTGCCATTTGCATCCTGATTGTTTTTTCGGCTTTAATTTTTGGCTTATCGTGGCTAACTTATCAATCGGTAACATTAAGTTTTTTAATTAATGAAAGGGAACCGGTTCGTTTTGGAATAAAATTTAAAAAACCATTCTTCAGCTGGCCGTTATTCCATTTACTCAAAGAACAACCCTTAATGTTATTGATGTGTAAGCTATTGTCATTTGTTTTCTTTAAAGCAATGCTGTGGATGTTTGCCGATGTTGGCTACGATATACGTATATTATTAGTTGCTTTATTGGCGTCTGTTTTGTGCCATGCAGTTTTGGTTTTTACTTTGCTAAAGTTTGAAACTGAATACATGAATTTCAGCAAGAGTCTACAGCTATCAACCTATAAAAGAATATTCAATTGGTTATTAATTTTCGCCATCATATTAATCCCCGAATGGATATTTTTGATTTCAGCCGCTCACTTTAATCTCTATGCTATAGCCAATGGGCTTCTGTTTAGTTTATCCGGGCTATTTTTCCTATTGGCGTTAGTGTATATCGTTCGGTTAAATATGGACAATTACCTCAAATGGTTGCTGTTTTTCTTTTTTATTGCCATGTGGTTAATCCTCGCGCAATATTATCTTTTGTTCAGTTTAGTGTTGTTAGTCAGTTGTATTTTATACTACTTGCTTATGTTTAATAAAGTCGATCTGAAGGGGATAGAAGAATAAGAATTTTAACCACAGATGCCCAGAGAACATACAAATATAAATTCATCTGTGCTCATCATTGACCTGGGGTTAAATTCTGTTTTCAGGTTAACCTAAACCATCGTTTTTTTCCAGTTCCCCTTTTTAAACAAGATATAGGCTGCTATCGCAATACCTGCTTCGGCTGTTGGGATGGCAATAAAAACACCAGTTGGGCCCATTTCTAAAAATTTGGCTAAAAAGTAAGCAAAAGGAATCTGGAACAACCAAAAGGCAAAAACATTAATTTTGGTAGGCGTCCAGGTATCGCCAGCACCATTAAATGCACTGCTGAATACCATAGCAGCTCCATAAATCACAAAACCAATGCTTAGAATTTTTAAAGCTTCGCTTGCAACGGCAATCACATTTTCATCTGATGTAAAAAATGCCGCGAACAAATGCCCGCAGGTTAAGAACAGTACACTTACTATGGCCATGAAAATAATAATGTATTTCAGGGTCTGGAATACTGATTTTTCAGCGCGATCTATATGGCCTGCGCCCAAATTCTGACCAACCAAAGTAGCGGCTGCATTGCTTAGTCCCCAGGCGGGTAACATAAAAAACATCATCAGTCGCAGTGCTGTTTGGTAACCTGCCGACCCAGTATCACCACCAGTTGTGGCAACAAGTTCTGCTAAAAATACCCAGCTACAACTTGCAATTACGAATTGGAAAATAGCCGGAGCAGCAATCTTAACGATAGCTTTAATCTGGGTAAAATCAGGCAAGAAGTGACTAATGCGTATTTTTAATATATTTTTACCACTAAACAAATTGTAAACCTGATAAGTAACGCCCAAACCACGACCAATTGTTGTGGCAATTGCAGCACCTGTTAAACCAAATGCCGGTACTGGCCCAAACCCATTAATAAAAATAGGGCAGAGGATGATGTTCGCAATATTGGCGATCCACAAACTCCGCATTGCGATTGCTGCATTACCCGCACCACGAAAAATCCCATTGATTAAGAATAAGAGTACAATAATGATACTTCCACCCATCATAATCCGAACAAATGGAACGCCTTGATCAGCTGTTTCAGTTGAAGCACCCATCAGCAATAGAATATCTCTGGCGTAAATTAACCCGAGGATACTGATTATAATGTTAACGAAAACCGCAATTACAATCGTCTGCATACCGGCTTTTGATGCCGCTTCTGGATTTTTCTCGCCAATTCTCCTGGCAACCACCGCGGTTGCAGCCATACTCAACCCAATGGCCAATGAGTAAATAATGGTTAACACCGATTCTGTTAAACCAACGGTTTGTATAGCATGGCTACTATTTTCTAAGTGGCCAACAAAATATAGATCGACTAAGGCAAAAACCGACTCCATAGCCATTTCCAGCATCATCGGAATGGCCAATAAAATAATTGCGCGTTTAATGCTAATTGAAGTTAAATCAACCTCATGACCTTTTAAAGATTGAACGAGGATATCGAAAAAAGACGAAAGTTTGCCCTGTGTCTTTGTTGACTGTGACATATAATAATAAAGTAAAGTGTAATGTATAAACCAATGATACGCCTTTAAGCGTACATATCTAAAAATTGTAAGGGAGGGAATCCTCGGTTATTTAGAACCTCAAACGGATTGCAGATACTATCATGGCTCTGGTCTTTTTGATGCAACAAAGATAGATAAAATTTCGAATTGTCAAATTTAGATGACTAATTTTTATCGAAGTGATTAGTTTTTTATTGTTGATCTATGATCTATGTCTCACAGACCATTCAGGTTGGATTTACGAGTGTTTTTTTCACGGAGACACGGAACTCAGGGATCTATAATCCCTTAAATCGGTGTAATCACCTGCTATATACTGTAGGCTTTAATCATTTCTTCTGAGACCTTTGTTCCACGACCAGTAGTTAAATCAATCAATACGTAATCAAAAATGCCATCTGAAGCTACTTTGCCAGTTTTTTGATTAACGATTTCGAATTGAACAGAGCAGCCTTTATCATTCATGGTTAAGATTCCAGTTCTGATCAGCATTAAGTCATTCATCAACAATGGCCGTTTAAAATTAATATCAACATGGCTTACAACCCAGCCCAGACCCTGTTTGGTAAAATGTTCCCAAGGCATACCGTAGAATTTTTCCATTTGCTCATAACGAGCTGCCAGTACATAATCAAGGTATTTACTATTATGCACATGGTTAAACATATCTATATCATCCGGGCGGACACGTAATTCACTTTCGAAAATGCTGTATTGATTCTTTTCCAAGGGTAAATGTTTTTGCAAAAGTATAAATAGCTTTTGATATATGATGTAAAGACGTCTTGATGTAAATATATGTCATCTTTTTCCATATTTATGATATGAAATGGGAAAGCTTACTTTATATGATATTTAAAATTCCACGCGAAGCAATAGCAGAAGAGCGTGAAATGTTTATTTAAAGCATACTCCAGAGCAGCACTTCTTTGGTGTTTTGCTTAACCATATCTCGGTTACAATGACTGAGGGCCAGCCCCCTTAAATCGCCACAAGGGAAGGGTATTATTTATCCATAAGCCAGCCATATAATTGCTTTAAGTCTTTTGATAAAGAAGTAACGGTTTAATCTTTATTCTGATAATTTAATTTTAATCTTTCCTGGTGCGATCGTCATATAGTGAGATTAGCGTTTTAGTCAAAAGCATTAAATATCAGAGATTATAAGTCTCAAGTCGTCATTTCGAGCGGAGTGCAACGCAGTCGAGAAATCTGTCAAGATAGATCTCTCCATTTCACTACGCTTCAGTCGAGATGACGACTTTTCGACAGACTTATCTAATTCAAGTTAATAAAAAACACCTCTTGCTTTTAAGCAAAAATAACTTTAGCTTTGCGCCACAATTAATTAATTTTTTATTGCTTTAATATTATTCAAGAATGTATTTAAGTCCAGAGAAAAAAGCTGTAATCTTTAAAGAACACGGCAAAGTAGAAACCAACACTGGTTCTGCAGAAGGTCAAGTAGCGTTATTTACATACCGTATTGCGCACTTAACAGAACACTTAAAGAAAAATCGTAAAGATTTCTCTACTCAGTTGTCACTTCAAAAATTGGTAGGTAAACGCCGCGGTATTTTGGCTTACCTATACAAAAAAGATATTGAGCGCTATCGTGCTATCATCAAAGCTTTATCGCTTCGTGATATCATCAAACAAAAATAAGCGCAAGTTTATCAATAAAAGCCATTCTTTAGGGAATGGCTTTTTAATTCCCTGTTAATTTTTTTAACGGGTTTTATTATAGATAGGCTTTTTTAATCCTATCTTCGTTTGCAAAAACAAATACATATATAAACAACGGTGTGTAGAAAGAGGAAAACACACCATAATTCTATTTAAATGAATGTAATAAAAAAATCGTTCGATTTGGGCGATGGCAGAATTGTAGAAATTGAAACTGGTAAATTGGCTAAACAAGCTGATGGTTCGGTTGTAGTAAAAATGGGCGATACCATGTTGTTAGCAACTGTAGTATCAACTGTTGGTGCTAAACCAGGTACTGATTTTTTACCATTATCGGTTGATTATCAGGAAAAATATGCGGCTACAGGCCGTATTCCAGGAGGCTTTTTACGTCGTGAGGCAAGATTATCTGATTACGAGGTTTTAATCTCTCGTTTGGTTGACAGAGCTTTACGCCCAATGTTCCCAAGTGATTATCACTCTGATACACAGGTGATGATTTCTTTAATTTCTGCAGATAAAGATATTATGCCAGATTGTTTGGCAGGTTTAGCAGCATCAGCTGCATTATCAGTATCTGATATTCCTTTCAACGGTCCGATTTCTGAAGTACGTGTTGCTAAAATTGATGGTAAATTGGTAATCAATCCATTAGCCAGCCAATTAGAGCGTGCAACTTTAGAGTTTATGGTAGCTGGTTCGGCTAACGATATAGGCATGGTTGAAGGTGAGTGTGATGAAATTCAGGAAGACGAAATGGTTGAGGCTTTAAAATTTGCACACGATGCAATTAAAGTTCAATGCGCTATTCAGGTTGAATTAACTGAGGCTACTGGCAAAACCGTTAAACGCGAATACAGCCACGAAGACCATGATGCTGATTTAAAAGCTAAGGTTTATGCTGATACTTACGATAAAGTTTATGCTGTAGCAAAAGCTGGTGGCAATAAAGATGTCCGTAAAGAAGGTTTCACTGCGATCATTAACGAATTCTTCGAGGCAATGCCGGAAGATACTGCAGATTTAACTAAAGCAATGGCTAAACATTATTATCATGATGTTCAGTACGATGCAATCAGAAACTTATTGTTAGATGAAGGTATCCGTTTAGATGGGCGTAAGACTACAGAAATTCGTCCTATCTGGAGTGAAGTTGGTTATTTACCTGCTGCTCACGGTTCGGCTGTATTTACACGTGGCGAAACACAATCATTAACTTCAGTTACTTTAGGTAGTAAAGATGATGAGCAAATGATTGATGGCGCTTTCTTTAATGGTTACAACAAATTCTTATTGCACTATAATTTCCCTGGTTTCTCAACCGGAGAGGTTAGACCAAACAGAGGCGCTGGCCGTCGCGAAATTGGTCACGGTGCTTTAGCACAACGTTCATTGAAAAAAGTATTGCCTCAAGGTGAAGCAAATCCTTATACCATCCGTATTGTTTCTGATATCTTAGAATCTAATGGTTCGTCATCAATGGCAACTGTTTGTGCTGGTACATTAGCATTAATGGATGCAGGTATTAAAATCAAATCTCCAGTTTCAGGTATCGCAATGGGTTTAATTACCGATGAGAAAACCGGTAAATATGCAATCCTTTCTGATATTTTAGGTGATGAAGATCACTTAGGTGATATGGACTTTAAAGTAACTGGTACTGAACACGGTATTGTTGCTTGTCAAATGGACTTAAAAATCAATGGTTTATCTTACGAAGTTTTAACAAAAGCTTTGTTACAGGCTAAAGAAGGTCGTTTACACATCTTAAACGAGATGAAGAAAACCATCAGCTCACCTAACGAAGATTATAAACCACACGCACCACGTATTGTTTCTTTAACTATTGATAAAGAATTTATCGGTGCAATTATCGGCCCTGGAGGTAAAATTATCCAGGAAATGCAACGCGAAACCGGTGCTTCAATCTCTATCGAAGAAGTTGATGGCAAAGGTATTGTAGAAGTATTTGCAGATAACAAAGCAGCTATCGATGCAGCGGTTACCCGTATCCGTAATATCGTAGCTAAGCCAGAAATCGGTGAAGTTTACCAAGGTAAAGTAAAATCAATTATGCCATTCGGTGCATTTGTTGAGGTGATGCCAGGTAAAGACGGTTTATTGCACATCTCTGAAATTTCATGGGAACGTTTAGAAACCATGGATGGTGTATTAAAAGAAGGTGATAAAATCGAGGTTAAATTATTAGACATCGATAAACAAGGTAAAATGAAACTTTCTCGCAAAGTTTTATTGCCAAGACCAGAAAAACCAGCAGCGCCACAAGCGTAAAAAAGTCCGGGGTCGGAAGTCCGAAGTCGGGAGATATAGCAACCCTTTCAGTTTTACTGGAAGGGTTTTTTGTTGAGATATAATTAAGTTTGAAATGATTTTGTAACTTGCATTGCCACTATCTAAGCTAAGATAATTGGTTTATGCAAGGTCTAGCGATTTCGTCATGCTGAATTTATTTCAGCATCTTTCTGGTATTAAGACCCTGAGATGAATTCAGGGTGACGGCCGTTCATTTATAATGCATATAATAACGAAAGCAAAATTTGGACTTAAATAATCAAGAAAAATTAAATGAAATACATTATTGCCCCATCCATACTTTCTGCCGATTTCGGCAATTTACAGCGAGATATTGAAATGATTAACCACAGCGAGGCCGATTGGTTCCACGTTGATGTGATGGATGGTGTTTTCGTTCCAAATATTTCTTTTGGTTTTCCCATCATGGCCGCTGTAAAAAAATATGCTACTAAACCTTTAGATGTACATTTAATGATTGTTGAGCCTGATAAATATGTTCAGGATTTTGCCAAAGCAGGAGCGGATAGAATCACGGTACATTACGAAGCCTGCACACATCTGCATAGAACCATTCAGTTAATCAAAGCATCAGGCTGCAAGGCTGGTGTGGCTTTGAACCCGCATACTCCGGTAACCTTGTTGCAGGATGTAATTGAAGATCTTGATCTCGTGCTCATTATGTCGGTTAATCCCGGTTTCGGTGGACAAGCTTTTATCCATAATACCTACAAGAAAATACAGGATTTAAAGGCCTTGATTCAAGGTGTAAATGAAGACTTAATAATTGAAATCGATGGTGGTGTTGGTTTGCAGAATATTGCTACATTAGTATCTGCAGGTGCCAATGCCTTTGTGGCCGGAAATGCAATTTTCGCAACAGATAATCCAACGGAAACCATTTCTAAAATGAAAAGCTTGACAACTAGCGCGATAAATATTTAAATTGTTAAATGTTTTATTGCTAAATTGTTTAGGATAAGGCGCATACAGTCTTAATCCCTGATACTTTTGTCTTGATACTAAAAATGCTCAAATTTCGGCTAATCCTTCTCCTTTTAATTGCTGGTTGCGGTTTTGCTGTGGCACAGCCTTTAGTTAGGGTTTCAGGGATAGTTTATAGCGATGAAAAGTTACCCTTGGCACAGGTTACGGTAATCGTTTTAGGGCAGGCACAATCAACAGTTACGGATGAATTTGGCGTATATACCATTTATTCAAAATCAAAAACGTTTAGCATTAAATATTCGCTTTTGGGCTATCAGCCACAAACCGTAAAATTTAGTGAGCGCTCGGGAGCTCGGATTATCAAACAGATAAATTTAATTGCCAATATCAATGAATTAGAGCAGGTTAATATAACCAACAAACAGAACCAGTTAAGTAACACCACTACTATTAATATTGCCGATGTTTCTTCAATGCCATTGGTTTCTGGTAATTTTGAAACCATGCTCAAAACCCTGCCAGGTGTATCTACAAACAACGAATTAAGTGCCCAATATAGCGTTAGAGGAGGTAACTTCGACGAAAATCTGATTTACATCAATGATGTGGAAATTAACCGGCCAGTATTAATCCGCAATGGGCAACAGGAGGGACTAAGTTTTATCAATTCAGATTTGGTGAGTAAAGCAAAATTCTCTGCGGGTGGCTTTGAAGCAAAATATGGCGACAAACTATCTTCAATTTTAGATATTAGATACGATAAACCAGACAGTAATCAAACTATTTTTAGTACCAGCCTTTTAAACACCTCATTAACAACCAAAAAGATATTCAAAAACAGCTTCCTTTTGGCTGGTTTACGCTATAAAAACAACTCTAGTGTACTGATTAAACAAGATGAAAAGGGGAGTTATAGTCCAAATTTTGCCGATGCTCAATTGCTGTATCAATATGATTTTTCATCAAAATTCAATATCAGTTTTTTGGGGAGCTTTAACCTCGGTCAGTTTAAATTGGTGCCCACCAATAGAGAAACCCAATTCGGAACGTTGAGCACTACATTAAGGCTGAATGTGGATTATACAGGACAAGAAATAGACGATTACCAAACTTTTGGAAGCGCCGTTACTGCTACTTATTCGCCCAAACCAAACCTGGTCATCAAGTTTATTAACAGTTATTTTAGTACGGTTGAGAGAGAGCGTTTCGATATTAATGGCAGCTATATTTTTGATGAGGTGGATAATAACTTTTCAGGTGAAAATTTTGGGATGATCAATAAAAATAGAGGCATCGGCAGTTATTATAATTATGGAAGAAATAGTTTAAATACCCAGATTTTCGCTTCTGAAATAAAAGTAGATCAGAATTTTAATAATCATGTTTTTTCCTGGGGGATAAAATTCGACAATTCGAAATATAACGACCAATTGAACGAGTATAATTATACCGATTCTGCCGGGTTTATATTGCCAAACAATTCGAAAAATATCACGTTACAAAATGTAATCAACATACAGAACAATATCGATATTAAAAACTACAGTACTTATATTCAGGATAGCTATTCGCTTTCCAATTCTGCAGAGTTACAATTAGGAGCACGCGCCACATATAGTTCATTAAGCAAACAGCTATTAATCAGTCCGAGGATGTTGATTGCTTATAGGCCCAATTCAAACAATAAAATTTTAAGGTTTTCTGCTGGTGTTTATAAGCAGCCACCCTCATACAGGACCATTCGTGATTTTTCAGGAGTATTAAATATTGATCAAAAGGCACAGAGTTCTTATAACACTTCTCTAGGTTATGAATACGCTTTTGATGCTTTTGGAACACGGCTAAAGTTTACTTCTGAGGCCTATTTTAAATATTCTGACCGATTAATTCCGTATAAAATAGATAACCTGAGAATTAAATACCTGGCGAATGAAGTCTCGCGCGGTTATGCTTATGGGGCCGATTTTAGTATAGGCGGCGAATTTGTTAAAGACCTGGTTTCTTATTTCAGAATGTCGGTTATGCATGCCAATGAAGATATTATCGGAGATAGTTATATTCAGAATGGAACTACAATTTATCCTGGTTATCTAAAAAGGCCAACTGATCAGCGTTTGAATTTCTCTATATTTTTCCAGGATAAATTATTAAATAGTCCAACTTATAAAGTACACTTAAACGCGCTTTATGGCTCAAGGCTACCGATTGGTCCATCACAAACACCACGGTATTTAGATCAATTTTTTATCCCATCATACAAGCGGGTAGATATCGGTTTCTCTAAAGATTTCCTTGATGATGCTGCTTTGCACAAACCTAAATTTTTGGACAAAAATTTCAGTTCGGTTATTTTGTTCTTTGAAGTTTTTAATATGCTGAATATCGACAATACAGTTTCCTACCTATGGCTTAAGGATGTAGATAATGTGCAATATGCCATTCCAAATTATTTAACAGGCAGGCAGTTTAACCTGAAATTGATTGTGAAGTTGAAGAATAAGCCATAAACTACTAAATCTATCGGCGTTAATCTTTTCGTCTATCTGAATAACGAATTCTTTGCAAAAACTGCAACAAAACGCTCATTTTTGTTAAAATTTTTAACAAAATTTAATTTTTTATGATACGATTTTATGGGCATAACTGCTTTAAAAATTTTACATTTACGCCCATAAAACATTATATAATAAGATGAAGCATAATTTTGGCGCAGGCCCTTGTATTTTACCTCAAGAAGTGTTTAAACAAGCAGCTCAGGCTGTTTTAGATTTTAACGATGGATTATCAATTTTAGAAATTTCGCACAGAACAACCGAATTTGAGGCAGTTGTTGCTGAAGCTGATAAGTTGGTAAAGGAATTATTAAATGTGCCGTCGGGTTATTCCGTTTTATTTTTACAAGGTGGTGCAAGTTTACAGTTTGCAATGGTTCCGATGAATTTATTGGGCGATGGACAAACAGCAAGTTATTTAGACACTGGTGTTTGGGCAACCAAAGCATTAAAAGAAGCTAAATTTATCGGTAATGTGAATGTAGTTGCCTCATCTAAAGATGCGAACTATACTTTCATTCCAAAGGATTTTGAAATTCCTGCTGATAGTGCTTATTTCCACTATACTTCAAACAATACCATTTACGGAACTGAGCTTTTCGAAGTACCTAAAACAAACATTCCGGTTGTTTGCGATATGTCTTCTGATATTATGAGCCGTGTAATCGATGTTTCTAAATTCGATTTAATTTATGCCGGAGCTCAAAAAAATGTAGGCCCTGCTGGTTTAACCATCGCTATTGTTAAGAATGAAATTTTAGGCAAAATCGACCGTAAAATTCCATCTATGTTGAACTATCAATCGCATATTGATAACGATTCGATGTACAATACACCTCCGGTTTTCTCAATCTATGTAGCTTTATTAAATCTACGTTGGTTAAAATCGAAAGGTGGTGTTGCTGAGATTGAAAAAGAAAACAAACAAAAAGCTGAGGCACTTTACAGAGAAATCGACCGTAATCCATTATTTAAAGGAACTTGTGCAGTTGAAGACCGTTCTAGAATGAACATCTGTTTCGTAATGGAAAGCCCAGAATTGGAAAAACCATTCTTGAAATACGCTGAAGAGCAAGGTATTGTGGGTATTAAAGGGCACAGAAGCGTTGGTGGTTTCCGTGCATCGATGTATAATGCATTGCCAATTACAAGTGTACATGCCTTGGTAGATGCCATGCAGGTATTTGAAGAACAACAAGCAAAAGCAAATTAATTTAAATTTTAACCACAGATGATTACTGCAATTATTTAATCGGTGTAATCAATTAAATCTGTGCAATCATATATAACAATGATTAAAATATTAGCAAACGATGGGATTGATCCGATCGGAAAAGAATTATTAGAAAAAGCAGGTTTCCAGGTTGATACTGAAACCGTTCCTCAGGATAAATTAGCTGAAGCATTAAAAAACTATGATGCCATTACTGTACGTAGTGCAACAAAAGTTAGAAAAGAATTAATTGATGCTGTACCCAATATCAAATTAATTGGTAGAGGTGGAGTGGGCATGGATAATATCGATGTTGAATACGCACGTAGCCAAGGTGTTAACGTGGTAAACACGCCAGCTGCATCTTCATTATCAGTTGCTGAATTGGTATTTTCTCACTTATTTACAGGTATCAGGTTTTTACAGGATGCTAACCGTAAAATGCCTGTAGAAGGTTCTACTCAATTCAATAACTTGAAAAAAGCTTATGCTAAAGGAACTGAATTAAGCGGTAAAACCATCGGCATTATCGGTTTCGGTCGTATCGGTCGCGCTACTGCAAAAGTGGCTTTAGGCTTAGGTATGAATGTTTTGGCTTACGATTTATATCCTTCAGAATCTGAAATCACTTTAGAATTCCAAGGCGGAAAATCAGTAAGTATTCCAATTAAAACGGTTTCTTTAGACGAGGTAATTACAGGCAGTGATTTCTTTAGTTTACACACTCCATTTGCAGATAAACCTATTTTAGGTGCAGAAGAGTTTGCTAAAATGAAAGACGGGGTAGGTATTGTAAACTGTTCACGCGGTGGAACAATTGATGAGCCAGCTTTAATTGAAGCATTAAATTCTGGTAAAGTTTCTTTCGCTGGTTTGGATGTTTTCGATAACGAGCCTACACCATTGGCAGAAATTTTAACCCACCCAAAAATCTCTTTAACACCACATATTGGTGCATCAACCAACGAAGCACAAGAACGTATTGGTACGGAACTGGCTACGTTGATTATTGAGCATTTTAAGAAATAATTTATAAAGACCTTACAGGTTTTTAAAACCTGTAAGGTCTTTATATTAATCTAACGCATTCGTTAGCACCCAATAGCGGTAACCCAAAATCGCCTTCTGAAAAGTAGTAAGCTTATTCGGATCTTTTTTATACAAACTTGGTAAAAGCGCCTTATTTATCTTCACCAAGATTTTAAACAGTCCTTTTTTCATAATTTGTTTATTGCTTTTTCTGGTTACAAAGCTGCTAATATCCGATTGTACTTTTAAGAGCTAATTTTAGCAGTTTTATACCCCTGAAGTTTTTTACTAAAGAAATAAAATCCACCTGCCATTACTAGAATTAAAAAGGCGATGATGTAGGTTGATAAACCTCCTTTATTCTTTTTCTCTAAATCTTCTTTGAGCTGCGCATTCTGATCCTGTAGTTTTTTAATGGTTTGCATATAACCTTCTATGCGCTCCTGAGAATTATCCGCCACAGCGATTTTCTGCTGGTTCTGCAAATCTTTATAATCCATTAATACTTTCAGCTCTTTGAAAATATTGTTGTCGGTTAAAACTACCTGGCGAAGAATTTCATTGGAATTTTTAATATCACGTTTGGTTTGCCATCCGAATATTCCAGTTCGTTGATTTAAACTTTCATCATACTGACCAAACTTGCTACTTCTTTCTACAAGTAACGAATTTACTTTAGTACGCTGAGCAGCATAGGCAGTGGTATCTTGCAGTGCAAAGGCATGCAGGTTCAGCATTAAAAAAGAGAACAGATAAAAATATTTCTTCATGCGATATAAACGTGGAAAGGTGAAAGTTGTTTTGGCTGGTTTATTGGTTCATTGGCCATTAGTTCATTGGTTAGCAAAGTGGTTATTCTGTTTCATCGTTGCGAGCACAAAAAAATAGTTTGCAATTAGTTTGTTTAGGCAACATGCCAAATGAACCATTGAGCCAATGAACTACTGAACTTTCTTAAGGATGAAACTCCACCCGTACAATATCACCTAAATGCAAACCTAATAAACCACTTGCTTTACCTTTATTAATCGCAATTTCCAAGTGGTTACTAATCCCGAACAGGCAAAGTTTTTCACCTTCCTGTACTTCATTATAATGCCAACTCAATTGCGTAATGGTTTCGCTTTTTCTAAAGTATAAAGTAAAGTCTCTGTTCTTCTGTATTCTGGTGAAAAGATCTTTAGTAATGTTGGTGATTACATTGCAAAAAGTATCAATATACACCACACTACCACGGATCACATCTCGTTCAATCACAGGATGTAAAAGCATCTTCTGTTCAATTTCTGCTACAGGTAAACCGATGTCTTTCAGTTTGCCACCTTTGGCTAAATGCGTCGCTGCTTTAACAAAAATATCAACCAGGGGAAAGTGTAGATATTTCAAATCCTGCATAATGTTCAGCTCTACCACATCTTCCGGAACATCATCAAAAAGAAGGGAAAAAATACCATTATCAGCCCCTACAAAAAAGTGGTCACGGTGCTTTACAGCAATATATTTGGTATTTTCACTATATACAGAATCGATGCCAATTAAGTGCACCGTATTCTTCGGAAAGTAAGGATAAGCGTTTTTTAGCACGAAGGCTGCGTACGAAATATTGAATGATGGAACCTCGTGGGTAATATCAACTAAATTAACATTAGGCATAAGACTCAACAGACTACCTTTAAGGGCGCTCTGGTAAAAATCTTTTGAACCTAAATCTGTTGTTAAAGTAATTATCCCCATTAAAAATTCATTATTATTGCTTATTCTTGTGTACGGGCCTAAGCGTCTGCAAATATTCAAATTTTAATTAATATACCCCGATAACTTTTTAAAATACTACAGTTTGAACGAATTAAAATTAACTCTGGATACCGTAAATCCTGCTCACTTTTGGGGGCCGAATAACGAGAATTACGAAATGATTAAAGGTGCTTTCGCAAAGTTGAAACTGGTAGCGAGAGGTAGTGATGTTAAGGTTCTCGGTGATGAACAGGAACTTAAGGCTTTCGAGGATAAGTTTAACCAGCTTATTGCACACCTCGAGAAATATAGCTCACTTACCAATAACGACGTAGAATCTATACTGGGTGCAAAAGCAGCCGGTGTAGTAAAAAAAGATGTAGAACAACCTACCGGAGGCGGTGGAGAGGTAATTGTTTTTGGCACAAACGGCCTTTTGGTTAAGGCAAGAACCGCTAATCAACGCAAAATGGTAAGCAGCATTGCTAAAAATGACATCCTATTTGCCATTGGCCCCGCCGGAACAGGAAAAACATATACCGCCGTTGC
This sequence comes from Pedobacter sp. Bi27, assembly GCF_918698255.1. NCBI lineage: Bacteria > Pseudomonadati > Bacteroidota > Sphingobacteriia > Sphingobacteriales > Sphingobacteriaceae > Pedobacter > Pedobacter sp. Bi27. The sequence continues at coordinate 442,894 of NZ_CAKKMW010000004.1, read as the reverse complement.
TTTGGCTGTTAGGGCATTAAAAAATAAAGAAATTAAACGGATTATTTTAACCCGCCCGGCGGTCGAAGCAGGGGAGAACCTTGGTTTCTTACCTGGCGATTTAAAGGAAAAAATCGATCCATATTTACGTCCACTTTACGATGCCTTGGATGACATGATTCCTGCAGAGAAATTGAAATTCTACATCGAAAACCGTACGATAGAAATTGCGCCACTGGCATTTATGCGCGGACGTACTTTAGATAACTGTTTTGTGATTTTAGATGAGGCGCAAAACGCCACCGATATGCAGTTAAAAATGTTTTTAACCCGTATGGGGCCAACAGCTAAATTTATTGTCACTGGCGATGTTACACAGATCGATTTGCCTAAAAAACAGATGTCTGGTTTATTTAACGGCTTAAGGATTTTAGAAGATATTAAAGGTATCGATATTATTTACTTAAGCGGTGAAGATGTGGTAAGGCATAAATTGGTGAAAGATATCCTGAAAGCTTACGGCGATATTCAATAGTTGAGTCCTGAGTCGGTAGTCTATAGTCTTGAGTCTAAATCGACTATGGACTATGGACTAAAGACTTTCTGACTTCCCAACTTTTTTCCTATTTTTATCCCCTCATGAAAGCACTAAAAGAAACTCATTTCAATTTTCCAAATCAAAGTAATTTTTACAAAGGTAAAGTTCGCGATGTATACACTATAGCTGACCAGTTTATGGTGATGGTGGTATCAGACCGTATCTCTGCTTTTGATGTAGTATTACCTGAAGCTATTCCATTTAAAGGACAGGTATTAAATCAAATTGCAGCTAAATTTTTAGCAGCTACTCAGGATATCGTTCCTAACTGGGTTTTAGATGTGCCAGATCCAATGGTTACGATTGGCCGTATCTGTGAGCCTTTTAAGGTTGAAATGGTAATTAGAGGTTATTTGGCCGGTCATGCATGGCGCGAATATAGCGCAGGAAAACGTTCGGTGTGTGGTGTTTCTCTACCTGATGGATTAAAAGAAAACGATAAACTACCTCAGCCCATTATTACTCCAACCACAAAAGCTTCAGTAGGGCATGATGAAGACATTTCAAAAGAAGATATTTTAGCAAAAGGCATTGTTTCTATAACAGACTACGAAAAATTAGAAGAATATACTTACGCACTATACCAACGCGGAACTGAGATTGCTGCAAAAAGCGGGTTGATTTTAGTGGATACGAAATACGAGTTCGGCACTGCTGATGGCGTAATTTATTTGATCGACGAAATACACACGCCAGATTCTTCACGCTATTTTTATGCAGAAGGATATCAGGACCGCCAGAATAATGATGAGCCACAAAAGCAACTTTCAAAAGAATTTGTAAGGAAATGGTTAATCGAAAATGGTTTTCAGGGAAAAGATGGACAGGTTGTGCCAGAAATGACACCTGAAATTGTAAATTCAATTTCAGAACGTTACATCGAACTTTACGAACAAATTGTAGGAGAGACCTTTATAAAAGCTGATGCTGATGCAATTTCTAGCCGCATTGAAACCAATGTTTTAAAGGCTTTAGAAACACTTTAAATTCGAAAGAAATTTATACATTAGTAAAATAAAGATTAGAGAGATGAAATTTTCAGTAGATAAACACGATAAATATGTAACCTTAAAGTTAGAAGAGCCTAAGTTTACAAACGATAATGCTCCGGGGTTGAAATCAGAGTTCTATTTGCTCAACGCAGAGGGATTTCAAAATATAATTGTTGATTTAAGTCATGTTACAGAGTGTAGCGATGCGCAGGACTTAAGCTGCTTATTGGTTGGTGATAGGCTTTGCAAATCGGCAGGTGGGTTATTTATTGTAACCGGAATTAATGATGAATTGGCATCGATTATCGAATTATCAAACATATTCCAATCTGTAACGTTTGTTAATACAATAGAGGAAGCAACCGATTTTATCTTCATGGATGAGTTGGAGAAAGAATTTAGAGGCGCTAAATAACAAATATTTAAATAACATTCCGGCCTCGTAGTTTCTAAAAATCTACGAGGCTTTTTATATCTTATCATGATGAAATTTGAAGTTACAATTTTAGGAAGCAGTTCTGCAACTCCTGTATTTAACAGGAACCCATCGGCACAGCTTTTAAATTGTAATGAAAAATATTACCTCATCGATTGTGGTGAAGGCACACAACAACAATTGACCAAGTACAACCTTAAAGCCGCCCGCATCGATTATATCTTTATCAGCCACTTACATGGCGATCATTATTTCGGTTTAATAGGCTTGCTTTCCAGTTTGCATTTAAACGGCAGGATAAAACCCATGCAGATATTTGGCCCCAAAGCTTTATTGGAAATTTTAGAGATTCAGTTCAAATATTCTGATACCGTATTGAGATATCCGATTGAGTTTTTTCCGATTGAAGCCGATGAGTCTAGACAGATATTCGAGAATAGTGATTTAACAGTTAAAACTATTGTTTTAAATCACCGTATCCCTACAACGGGCTTTGTTTTTCAGCAGAAGAAACGACAACGGAAACTCATTAAAGATAAGACTGATGAAGTGCCTATGGCATATTATACGGCCTTAAAAAAAGGAATTGATGTAGAACTGCCAAATGGCGATATTTTACGCAGTGAAGATTATACCACCGAGGCAGATGCACCAAGATGTTACGCCTATTGCTCTGATACCTTGTTTGATGAGCGTTACTTTGCTACCATAAAAGGTTGTGATACCTTATACCACGAAGCTACCTTTATGCACGATTTATTGGATAGGGCTAAAGAAACACATCACACAACCGCTTTACAGGCAGCAGAAGTGGCCAAAATCAATGGTGTAAAGAAATTACTTATCGGCCATTTTTCTTCGCGCTACAAAACTTTACAAATGCTTTTAGAAGAAGCACAATCTGTTTTTGAAAATACGGAGCTGGCTGTAGAGGGGAGAACTTTTCATCTTTAGGGATTTTTATCTTTTTTACCGCCGAACACGCATTGGAATACGCAAAGAATCGCAGCGTTGGGGGCAAAGAAAAAGTTAAATACAATCTGCGTCTATCCTCTTAAATCTGTAGGAACCTGTAGCAGAAGTTTTTCCCGCGGATTACGCAAATCACCGCGGATCTAATTCCATTATCGGGCTTACATTTTTCATTTTTTACCGAAGAGTACACAGAGGAATACACAAAGATTTGCAGCGTCGGCGCAAAGCAAATGTTAAATACAATCTGCGTCTATCTTCTTAAATCTGCGGAAACTATAGCAGAAGTTTTTCCTGCGGATTACGCAAATCACCGCGGATCTAATTCCATTATCGGCCTTACATTTTTCATTTTTACCGCAGAACACACAGAGGAATACACAAAGATTCGCAGCGTTGGGTGCAAAGCAAATGTTAAATAGAATCTGCGTCTATCTTCTAAATCTGCGGGAACCCCAGCAGAAATTTTCCCACTGATAACGCAGATTATCGCAGAATTAATTCCACCCATTTTACCTCATTTAAAGATCTTTCATTGCATTTAGGATGACAAAAGAATAAGCCATTCAAATTTCCGTGCCTTTTGTGCTTCCGTGGCAAAAAAAATAGGCATATTAGAACTATGACCATAAAAAAAGCCTTACAATTTAAAACTGTAAGGCTTTCGATTTTATAAAATTAATTACTTGTCTTTTTTGTTGCCACCTCCAAATACCGAGAAGTGTACATAACGTTTAGGATTAGCTTTCAGATCGATCATTAATTCATCAAGATTTTTTGAAGCATTATTTAAATTCTGATACATTTTATCATCGTTTAACAATAATCCTAAACTGCCTTTTCCATCTTTAATTCCTGAAATTACACTTTGTAAATCAGCAATAGCATTGTTTGCATTATCTAAAGTTTGTTTAAAGTTAGCTGCTGCAAACTTATCGGTAACGGTATTAATGTTAGTTAAGATATCGCTGATTTTTTGATTATTATTATTAAGGTTGGCCGTTATCCCTTCAACATTTTTAAAAATCGCTTCAATACGTGCGCTTTCTGAACCTACTAAACCATCAACTTTTTTCGATGTGTTTTCTAACGAAGCCAATGTACCAGCAATACTGTTAAAGCTTTTATCAACGTTTTTCTGGAAGTTAGGGTTCAGAATAGAGTTCACACTACTCAGAATAGAATCCATTTTACTGATAATTAATTCCGCTTTCTTTTGAACCGGTTGTACCTGTTCCATTAAGCCCTTTTCTACATTAGCGTTTAAGGTGTAACCATCTTCGGCCATCTTTTTTGAATTACCTAACGACATTACAATGGCCTTACTGCCTAAAAGATCTGTACCTTCTAAGCGGGCAATACTATTTTCGGGAATTTCATATTTGCTGTTTACACTTAAGGTTGCAATAATACTACCGTCTGGCTGTAACTCCAATTTGGCCACCCGGCCAATCTGATAACCATTAATCAGGATAGGTTTTGAAACACTTAAACCATCAACCCTTGTATATTTTGCATATAATGTAGTTTCATTTGAGAAAATTGAATTTCCTTTTAAAAAATTATATCCAATTATTAATAAAGCAATGGCAAATGCAGCTAAAATACCTACTTTGGTTTCGTTCTTAATCTTCATGAGTGTTTTATTTAATGGCTACAAGCGCTGAAGGTATCTTTTCTTCACTTGTTAGAGCGTAATTAATTCTTGTGCTAAACCCTATAAATACACAAAGGCTGCACTATTTGTTTGGTATCTGTTTTATATTTTTTCCAAAGGTAAAATAAACATCATTTATAATGCCACTTATTTAACCTCAATATTTTTTTTGTATGTTTTTATTGCTTCCAAAATAGAATTGGCAATTTCATTCTGTCCATTTTGGGAATTAATATATTTTTCTTCCTCTGTATTCGAGATAAAACCTACTTCTGTTAAAACGGCCGGCATACCACAGCGCTGCAATACCAAAACGCCCTGTTCTTTAACACCACGGCTTAATCGCTTATCCCGCTTGATATAACTGTTTTGTATTAATTTAGCAAAATTAATGCTTTTGTCCCGAAAGGCATTTTTTAAAAGCGATAAAAGAATGAAACTACTCGGGTTACTTGGATCATACCCGTCGTATTTACTTTTGTAATTCTTTTCCAATTTAATATCGGCGTTCTCACGTATGGCAGCATCCTGTTCTTTTAACCGGTGCGATCCAGCAACCAATGTTTCTACTCCTTTGATATGCTTATTACCTGGTGGCATCGAATTACAGTGTACCGATATAAAAAGATCTGCATTAGCTTCGTTCGCTATTTCTGCCCGTCTGTATAAATCAACATCTATATCTGTTTTACGTGTGAAAATTATTTTAATATCCGGCATTTCCTCCTTTAATAAGGCACCCAATTTTAATGCAACCTTCAACGCAACATCTTTTTCTTTCGAAAAATTACCAGAGGCTCCGGGTTTTCTGCCACCATGACCAGGATCAATAACAATTGTTTTGATCTTATAACCCTGAGCAGGTGCTTTTTCAGCAACTAGTAATGAAAATAAAAGTATTGTAACCAGAAGTTTAATCTTCATGCAGGAGGGATATTAAAATGATGTTTCAGCTATATGTTTATAATTTTTAATTGCTTTAATAATTCCACTTACAATTTCATTTTGTCCTTCAGGAGAATTCATATAATCTTCTTCATCTGGATTACTCACAAAACCAATTTCAGTTAACACAGCAGGCATAGCTGCACGGGCCAATACCGCAAGGCTTTTCTCTTGAACGCCTCTGTTTATTCGGCCTGCATTAACATATTCTTGTTGAAGCATTGAAGCAAACTTTAAACTCCTATCTCTATTGGTTTGTTTCATTAAAGATAACATGATGTCACTTTCAGGGGTATTCGCAATAAATCCCTCATAGTTTTTCTGATAATTTTCTTCCAAAAACATCGATGCATTTTCTCGTTTGATCACCTCATCCTGCTCACCTAAACGGCGAGTTCCCGACACGAAGGTTTCTGTTCCCCTCGTTGAAGTGCTTTTAGAAGTAACGGTTCTATAAACAGGTACTTTTCTGCCCCTTACTTTTTTATAATAATCTACCACTCTCGATACCCTAACTGGCATATCATTTAAGTGGATAGAAATAAATAAATCGGCCTTTGCATTATTTGCAATGTTGATACGCTCATATAAAGGAATAAATACATCCGACTCGCGGGTATAAATAACTTTGATATCTTTCAAACTATCTTGAAGCGCGCGGCCAAGGTTCAATGCCGTTTTAAGCGCCACATCTTTTTCCTTCGAGTACACACCGTGGGTTGCACCATCTTTACCACCATGACCGGCATCGATCACAATTGTTTTAATTTTATATTCTTGCGCAAACACCTGATTATCAATTGAATTTGATAACACTAAATAAATAATAATTGTTAAAATGGATTTAAGATACATCAATGGTATATTTTTCACTAATTTTGAACGTTTTTGATTAAACATTTGTGCAAAAATAACATTCAAATACGAATTTGAAACTTCTTAAGAGCTCTATTTTACTAATATCTGTCATTTTATTAACACTTGTTGTTGGTAAAGCTAACGCATTTTCTCATTTTTCATTGCAACAAATCATCCAGCAAGACACAACCAAAAAGGATACGACTAAAAAGACAGGTAAAAATAACAGCAGTATCGACCAGAAAGTAGAATACAAAGCAGAGGATTCGGTAAAAATGAGTGCCGATAAAAGCATTGTGTATTTATACGGTAACGCAAGGGTGGTATATGGTGATTTTGAGCTAGATGCGGCTTATATCAAATACGATAAAAAGCAAAATTCCATATTTGCACGAGGTATTAAAGATCCGAAAACTGGTAGATATACCGGAAAACCAATCTTTAAATCGGGTGCCGATGGAACAGCCATAGCCGATTCTATTTTTTACAATTCAGAAACAACCCGGGCCAAAGTATATGGTGTTTTTTCTGAACAAGAGGGAGGTTTCTTCTCTGGTGGGCAGAGTAAAAAGCAGATAGATGATGAGCTGCACATTAAAAATGTAATGTATAGTACCTGTAATCTTCCACACCCGCATTTTGGATTAATGATTTCTAAAGGAGTGGTAACAGAGAAACAGATTATTACCGGGCCGGTTTACATGATTATCGAAGATATCCCCACTTTTCTGGGGCTACCTTTTGCTTTTTTTCCAAAACCTAACAAACGAACATCGGGTGTGATCCTTCCCACACCGGGCGAGGATGCAACCAGGGGCTTTTTCTTGCAAAACGGTGGTTATTACCTCGGATTGAACGATTACTGGGATGCCAAACTTTTAGGATCTATTTATACCAATGGCTCTTATGAAACAAGTTTACTGAGTAATTACACCAAAAGATATAAATACAACGGTAACATTAACTTAGCTTACTCTAGTTTTAAAGATGGTTTAGAAGGCACTGAAGCTTTTAAAAACCCGACCAAAAACTTTAGTATCAATTGGAGCCATAGTCAAAATGCCAACGCCAATCCAGGTACCACATTTAGTGCCAGCGTGAGATTGGTATCGACAGGAAAAAGAGGATACTATAAAAATACTGCAGCAGGTACTACTTACGACATTAACACTATCGCAACCAACTCAACAAGTAGTAGTATCAGTTATGCGAAGGCTTATTCGAACGGGATGAACTTCTCTTTGGCCGCATCAAGTGATCAGACTTTAAGTACAAGAGCGATATCGTTAAGATTGCCAGAAATGACATTCAACGTACCTACATTTAACCCATTTCGACCTAAAGACGCAGTCGGCGAACAAAAATGGTATGAAAAAATAACGGTTGGCTACAGCCTACAGGGAACCAACAGAATTGATACTTTTGATAGTTTATTGTTTCAAAATGATGGTTTAAAACGATTAAGAAGTGGATTTTCGCATAGTATTCCGGTAAACATGTCTTTTACTGCCTTAAAATATTTAAACTTTAGTTTGGGTGGCACCTACAATGAGGTTTGGAATTTCCAGAGTGTAAATAGAAGATATACCCAGTTTGCCGATAATACTTATACTTTTAGAGAAGATACCCTCAGTGGGTTTAAAAGAGCGGGCAGCTATAGCCTATCAACCAGCATGTCGACTAAAATTTATGGAAGAAGAGATTTTAATCCAGCAGGCAAAATCCAGGCGTTGAGGCATGTAATGACTCCAAATGTTTCCTTCTCTTATTCTCCGGATTTCACAAAAGCAGGAGCAGGGCCTTTTAGACCTGCAATTGATCAGCATGGTAATCAAATTTATACCAGTGGGCAACCTTTAAAATATTCCATTTTTGATGGTATGGCACAGCCGGGCTCTTTTGGCGGCCCTAATGCTTCCATTGGTTTCGGTTTGGACAATACCGTGGAACTGAAGGTGAGGAATAAAAACGATACGACCGGAACAGGCTCAAAAAAGATCCCGATTATTCAAGGTTTGAGTTTTAGTGGTTCATATAATTTCCTAGCCCCTTCTTATAAGTTATCAACTATTGGTTTTAGTGGCCGGTCGCAGTTTACCGATAAATTGGGGATAAATTATAATGGAACATTAGATCCATATGCTTTAAAAGACACAACGGTAAACGGCCAGATCACTAAAATAAGAGAGGATCGTTTATTTTTTCAAAAAGGTAAATTTTTACCCCGTTTAACTAACTTTGGTTTCTCATTCGATTATAGTTTAAATCCAGAGGCATTAAAGCGTAAGAACGAGGCTAATGATAAATTAGGTGAAGCAGCCAATAAAAAAGGATTAACCGATATACAGTCAGAACAATTGGCCGCTATAAGTCGTGATCCAAATGCTTTTGTTGATTTTAACATTCCCTGGAATTTCTCTTTCTCTTACAGTTTTCAATATTCGAATGACGGAAACAACAATACAATTTCGAATACACTAAACTTTAATGGAGATGTTAACTTAACACCAAAGTGGAAAGTTACTTTTAACTCAGGTTACGATTTTAAGAACAATGGCTTAACCCCAATGAATTTAGCTATTTACCGCGATTTACATTGCTGGGATATGAGTGTAAACTGGGTTCCATACGGTGCTTACAAAAGTTATTCTGTTACCATAAAAGTTAAGGCATCAATACTACAGGATTTGAAATTGAGCAAAAGACAAGGTTTTTACAGCACATACCAATAAATTATGCTAGCCGAAATTATTACCATAGGTGATGAGATTCTCATTGGCCAAATCGTTGATACCAATTCTGCCTGGATGGCTAAACAGTTAAATTTAATTGGTGTTTCCGTTAAGCAGATTACTTCAGTTTCTGATGATGAACAACATATTATTGAAGCCCTCGGACTTGCAGAAAAACGTGCAGATATTGTTTTAATTACTGGTGGGTTAGGCCCGACCAAAGATGATATTACCAAGAAAACCTTGGCAAAGTATTTCAATATGGGCTTTCGCAATGATCCCGGAGCATTGGAAATGGTTCGTCAGATTTTCGAAAAATACAAACGCCCTTTATTGGATATCAATATTCAACAAGCTGATGTTCCTGATGGTTGTGAGGTTATTGTAAACAAAAATGGTACTGCGCCTTGCATGTGGTTTGAACAAAATGACACCATTTTTGTATCGATGCCAGGTGTGCCTTACGAAATGATGTACCTGATGGATGACGAAATTCTACCGAGAATTACGAGCAGATTTAAGCTGCCGTTTATTGTACATAAAACTATTCTTACGGCAAATATAGGCGAATCATTCCTAGCCAAAGAGATCGAGGAAATTGAAGACAGCTTGCCAGCACACATTAAATTGGCTTATCTGCCAAAATTAGGACAAGTACGTTTGCGCTTATCGGCCAAAGGCGATAACGAAACAGCGTTACAAAAAGAAGTTGAGCTTTACGCCAAACAGATCATTTCAAAAGTAAATAAGTTTGTCGTAACAGATGAAGATATTCCCTTGGAAAAAGCGATCCTGAATCTCATGAAGAGCAAGGGTTTAACTTTATCTACAGCAGAAAGCTGTACCGGAGGATACATAGCACACCTGATTACGCAGCACCCAGGTTCTTCTTCGGTTTATTGGGGCGGGGCAGTAGCCTATGCCTACGAACTTAAAGAATCTATTCTTGGCGTAAAAGAAAGTACTTTAAATACCTTTGGCGCCGTGAGTGAACAAACCGTTGCAGAAATGGCTGAAGGTGCAATTAAACATTTCAAAACAGATTATGCTATTGCGGTTAGTGGCATTGCCGGTCCAGATGGTGGAACAGAAGACAAACCAGTTGGTACGGTATGGATTGCAATTTCTTCAAAACACAAAACTGTAGCTAAGTTGTTTAATTTCAGTAACAAACGCATTCAAAACATCGAACGTTCTGCAGCATCGGCATTGGCTATGTTATTAAATCTCCTTAAAGAAACAGTTTAGAAAGAATAAAAACTGTATTTTTGTAGCATTACCAATATAAAATACTGTAATTTAATATGGCTCAATACGAACTATTGTTACCAAAAATGGGTGAAAGTGTTGCGGAAGCAACGGTGATTAAATGGGTAAAACAACCAGGTGATTCTATTGATTTAGATGATACCATTCTGGAAATCGCTACTGATAAGGTAGACTCTGAAGTTCCTTCTCCGGTTGCCGGTAAATTGGTAAAACAGTTATTTGCTGCAGATGAAGTTGCCCAGGTGGGCGATGTAATTGCCATTATTGAAACTGAAGGTGGAGAAACCGCTATAACAGAAACTCCAGTGACAGAAAAGCCAATAGCTGAAGAAAAAATTGAAACTATTCCTGGAATTGCACAACTGCCATCAGAGAATACTACTGTAGCAACTGATTTCAGTTCGTCTGACCGCTTTTATTCGCCTCTGGTTAAAAGTATTGCTGCGCAAGAAAATATTTCGTTAGCCGAGCTTGATGCGATTAAAGGCTCCGGTGCTGATGGACGGTTAAATAAAGATGATCTATTAGATTATATTGCCAATAAAAATGGTGCAGGGCCAATCTTAACTAAGACAGTTAGTATAACAGCGCCTATTCCTCCAACAAACCAAACGGTTGAAAATAAAACAAGTTCAGCACCAGTTGTAAATAAAACATCAACAACCAGTGTTAGTGGTGGCGACGAAATTATAGAGATGGATAGAATGCGTAAACTGATTGCCGATCATATGGTAATGAGCAAAACAACTTCACCGCATGTAACTTCGTTTGTTGAAGCCGACGTAACCAATATGGTTTTATGGCGCAATAAAGTAAAAAACAGCTTCGAAAAGCGTGAAAATGAAAAGATAACCTTTACACCAATATTTGTAGAGGCAGTTGCTAAAGCCATAAAAGATTTCCCGATGATCAATGTTTCGGTTAACGGCACGCAGATTATCAAAAAACGTGATATCAATATTGGTATGGCTGCCGCTTTACCAAGTGGAAACCTAATCGTTCCTGTAATTAGAAATGCCGATCAGTTAAATTTGGTTGGCTTAACAAAAGCAGTTAATGATTTAGCTGCAAGAGCGAGAAACTCTAAATTAAAACCTGATGAAACGCAAGGCGGCACCTTTACTTTAACCAATGTAGGTAGCTTCGGCAATGTAATGGGTACACCAATTATTAACCAGCCTCAGGTGGCTATTTTAGCCGTAGGTGCCATTAAAAAGAAACCAGCTGTTTTAGAAACCGAACATGGTGATGTAATTGCGATCAGACACATGATGTTCTTGTCTTTATCTTACGACCACAGGGTTGTAGATGGATCATTAGGCGGTATGTTTGTACGTAGAGTAGCAGATTATTTAGAAAGCTGGGACCTGAACAGAGAAATTTAGTCAGTTTACAATTAACTTTTTCAGTTGATGTAAGGTCAACAATTAAACAATTTACAGTTTAACAATCAAGAATGTTAGCTTCAAATTTAAAATCGATAGTTTCGGATAACGTATTGCATGCCAAATGGTTAAATACGTTATCTTATATGGAAAATGCAGGTGCAAAGAAGATTTCAGCTTCAGAGCATAAAGAAAATGTAAACCTGATTATTCTTAAACACGCTGCAGAAGAGCACCGCCATGCTTATTATTTAAAAAAGCAGATTTCGAAGATCGACGAGGCACTTTGTAAAACTTACACCAATGCCGAGTTGTTATCTCCAAATCATACAAAGTACTATTTGCATGCTTTAGATATTGCGGTTTGTCGTTATTTAAAAGCTGTATTCAACCTTTCCGGTTACGATTTAAAATTCGCTGCCTATTTATTTGTTACCTACGCGATTGAAGTGCGTGCCGATGAATTGTATCCAATTTATCAAGCGGTTTTAGATGAAGCTAAAAGCAAAGTAAACGTAAAATCGATTATTTTAGAAGAAGAAGGCCACTTAGAAGAAATGATGAACCAATTGGTTAGTTTTTCTGATGACTGGGAAAATCATGCAGCTGAGGTAATCAAAATCGAAAAAGCTTTATTTGAAAATTGGGTTGCTGCCTTAGCCGCAGAACTGCCGATAAGTGCTTAAATAATCGCTAATCGTCATGGCGAAAATATACTAAGAAGTCAAGTTTTTAAACTTGACTTCTTTCATTTAAAACCAAAGTGTTTCATCGTTGTTTCTAAATAAACACAAATATCATGGCTAAGTTTTCAGATTTAATTAACGGTGATAAACCTGTTCTTGTTGATTTTTTTGCCGAGTGGTGCGGTCCTTGTAAAATGATGAAGCCGATTTTAGAGCAGTTAAAATCTCAGGTTGGCGATGCTGTTTCTATCATTAAAGTAGATATCGATAAAAATCAACCAGCTGCTACTTCTTTTAATATTCAAGGTGTACCTACTTTAATTCTCTTTAAAAACGGAAAACAGGTTTGGAGACAAAGTGGTGTTTTACAGGCATCGCAGTTGAAACAAGTAATTGATGCTCACGCCTAAACTTCTACTACACTTTTAGGCGTTACTGCAAAAATACGTTCGTTTGCTTTCGGATAGACCGTATAAAGTCCGGTAAATAAACTAAAAGCGGGCAAAACGGCGTAGTCTTTACCAAAATAGAAGCATGGAAATTTTAATCTTTGTTTGGCTTTGCCCACAATGGTTACACCTGGATGGATATGGCCACTGATGGGGTATAATTCTTCTTCCATACCATTTGGGGCATCGTGAATAAAGCAAAACGGCCCCAGGCAAAAACTGGGTTCATGTATTTCGATATTCATTGCAGCATAATTGGCGTCTGAAAGCCTATCGTGGTTCCCCTTTACCAATAGAAAATTAAGCTCTTGGTATTGTTTTCTCCATACTGAAAATTCATCAATATCGGTATTTAAACCATGATGAAACATATCCCCATTAATCAGCAGTGTTTTAGGATTGTATTGTTTGATCAACAAACTCAATCGTTGAAGATCTGTTTGGGCAATGGTAGAAGGTACTTGCAAACCGGCCTGACGGAAGTGCGCAGATTTACCCAGATGCAGATCGCTTATGGCTAAAAGCTGATGTTTAGGTAAAAACAAAGCCCTTTCTTTATCTAAAATCACTTCTTCACCTTGGCTTGTAATGTTCATTTATTTCGCTTTATTGTCATCCTGAACCTGTCAAAGCATCTTTAAATTCCGACAGATCCAAGAAGATACATTATTTAATTTTCTCTGATTCCGCTTTCATCCGTATAATCCGTTGCTCCAATTCTTCTGAGCTCATATTTTCACGCAGGCTATCTACCTTAATCGGGAAAGACAGCGGTGTAAAACTTTTAGGATTGGTGATTACAATTGCCCCATGCTGGATTCGATCCAATGCTGCCGCCAACCTTGGCTCTTCCAGTTGTTGGTAAAAAACTTCATCGTATGCCTGTCGCAAAAGTAAATTATGTTTGTCATAATCGCTAAAAACATTAAAAAACAAACCAGCAGATGACTGGAGGTGCTTATTGGCTACATATTTACCAGGGTAGCCCTGAAAAACGAGCCCTGAAATGCAGGCAATATCCCTAAATTTCCGTCTTGCCATTTCAGTTGAATTGATACTCAGCGTAATGTCTTCAGTTAAATTTACAGGTGAAAAAACCTCGTAGGCAATCGATTCGTCCATAGGAATTTCTGTTTCACTCAAAAGTTCAAAACCATAATCGTTCATGGCAATAGAAAAGCTGATGGGCAACAATTTACTTAAACGATAGGCAACCAGGGCAGCTAAAACCTCATGTACCAAACGCCCTTCAAATGGATAGGCAAAGAGATGAAAACCTTCTTTATTATTAATGAGTTCGATCAGTAATTCATCATTTTTGGGTACATGAGAACGTTTTTCCTGCAATAGAAACAGCGGATACACGGCATCTAATTCTTCATCCTGATGTGTTTTATCCAATGCTTCATTGTATTTTTTCCGTAAAACCGATCCCAAATTGGAAGAAAGAGGTAAGCGGCCTCCATTCCAGCTCGGAGAGATCGCATTTTTTTGTTTACTTACCCTCACCACAACAGTCATATCTTTCACCTGAATAAATTCTAACACCCTGCCAGCCAAACGGAAATTATCGCCAGCTTTTAAACGGGTAACAAAATATTCTTCAACCATGCCGATGTAACCACCAGAGAGGAATTTAACTTTTAACATGGCATCACTTACAATTGTTCCAATATGCAAGCGGTGTCGCATGGCTAATTGTCTGCTCTTTACTCTCCAAAGCCCATCTTCGTCCTTAACCACTTTCTTAAATTCGGTGTAGGCACTTAAACTATCTCCACCTGAGGTAATAAATTGCATTACCCAGGTCCATTCTTCAGGAAGGATAAGCTTAAAAGCATGGGTATTCTTAATCTCTTCGTAAATGATTTTATCATCAAATCCGTCGCCTATGGCCAGTGTAACCAAATATTGAACCAAGGTATCAAATACCATAATAAAGGGCTCACGGCTCTCTATATTGTTTGTTTTGGCTGCTTCTTTAATTGCTGCTGCTTCTACCAATTCTAATGCATGCGTAGGTAAAAAATATATTTTAGAGATTTCGTGAGGGGAGTGGCCCGAGCGGCCCGCCCTTTGCAAAAACCTAGCAACACCCTTTGGCGAGCCTACCTGGACAACGGTATCAACAGGTTTGAAATCTACCCCCAAATCTAACGATGAGGTGGCAATAACTGCCTTAAGCTGTCCGGTATGCAAGGCATCTTCAATCCAGTTACGGAGTTCGAAATCTATCGATCCGTGATGTATGGCAATCCGCCCAGCCAGTTCGGGTTCGATATTCAATAAATGCTGATACCACATTTCCGATTGTCCGCGGGTATTGATAAAAATTAAAGTGGTTTTACTTTTTTCAATGATCGGTAAAAGTTTATAGGCAAGTTTTAAACCCAAGTGCCCAGCCCAGGGCAATGTTTCGATATCATCGGGTAAAATTGATTTGATGAGAATTTTCTTTTCTAAATCGGCTTTAACAATAATCCGTTTGGCCTCCATATTGGGTTCGAGTACATCTAACGCCTCTTCAATATTACCAATGGTGGCAGAAATTGCCCAAATTCTTAAAAACTGGTTTTTCTCTAACTTTTGTAAACCCTTAATGCGCGATACCGCCAACTCCACCAACACGCCACGCTTACTTCCTAAAAGCTCATGCCATTCATCAGCAACAATGCATTTAAGATTTTTGAACAAAGTTGAAGCACCTTTTTGCGCCAGTAACAAGTGCAGGCTTTCTGGCGTAATCAACAAAATTTCGGGCATTGATTTTTTCTGCTGCAATTTCTCTGCCTGAGAGGTATCACCATTACGCACACCAACGTGCCAATCCAATTCCAGCTCCAATAAGGTTTCGCGCATGGCCCTTGCAATATCTTTTGCTAAGGAGCGGAGTGGCGTAATCCAGATTAACTGTAAACGGTCTTTTGCTTTTTTATTGTTGACTTCAGTTGCGTTTAAGGCCTCAATCACTACGGCTAAAAATAAAGAAAATGTTTTTCCGAAACCTGTAGGCGCATTTACCAAACCGCTGTAACCATCCAGATAATACTGCCAGGCATCTTCCTGAAACTGGAAAGGCTTGCGCTTATTGGCCTTTAGCCAGGCTTTTATCTTTTTATAACCTTTGGTTTTGGTTTGGTCCATGCTTAAATATCGCTGCTTTTGATGATTTTCTAATTTTTTTTGAAAAGCAAATAACAGTAATGCTTCGGTTAGAGCAGTGCTGCCATTCGCTTTACCTTTTTTGTAATTACCGTTAAATGTTAATTTATCCATAACAAAAAAGGGTATCGCTGCTGTCGGGTTTAAAATAGTGAGGCAAACCCTTAAGCTAAACCTATTTCCTCTGTCTGTGTCCTCACAGACCGAAATTTTCGAATTATGATCGCCATGGTCTGTGGGGACACAGACCATGGAATCTCATTACAAAGTCGATTGCAATAGCTGCCTCAAATCTTCCAAAGTATTAATTTCATCGGCTTTTTTACCTTTTCGCCACCGCAATATACGTGGAAAACGCAACGCTAAACCTGCTTTATGCCGTTTACTTTCAGCAATTCCCTCAAATGCAATTTCGAAAACCAGTTCAGGTTTTACGGTACGTACTGGGCCAAATTTCTCAATTGCATTACGGGTTACAAAGGCATTCACTTCTTTAATTTCTTTGTCTGTTAAACCCGAATAGGCTTTTGCAATCGTGACTAAATTTTCTCCATCACGAACTGCAAAGGTATAATCGGTAAAGAAATTAGTCCTTCTACCACTTCCTTTTTGCGCATAAATCATTACCGCATCAACCGTATACGGATTGATTTTCCATTTCCACCAATCGCCCCTTTTTCGTCCACTATGATAATGAGAGCTTAACTTCTTTAACATAATTCCCTCGCTGTTAATCGATCGGGATGTTTGTCTTAATTTGGCTAAATCTTCCCACGAATGGCAATTGATTACAGGAGAAATCATCACCGGACTTTCTGCTAAACCACCAATCAATCCTTCGAGTGTTTTTCGTCTTATACTTAGAGGTTCTTCTCTAAAATCCTTGGCTTCATATTCTAAAATATCATAAACAAAAAAGCCAATGGGTGCATCTTCCAATTGTTTTTTACTAATCGTTTTGCGGTTTAAACGTTGTTGCAGCGTACTAAATGATAAAACCTGTTTATCTTGCACAGCCAGTATTTCGCCATCTAAAACCACACCATCAGGTAAAACATCAATCATAAAATGCAATTCGGGGAACTGTTCTGTAACCAATTCTTCGCCTCGGCTCCAAATAAAGAGTTCTCCATTCCGTTTTACAATCTGCCCACGGATACCATCCCATTTCCATTCAGCCTGCCATTCTGAAATATCACCCAATTTCTCTGGTTCTTGCTCTAAGGCATAGGCGAGGCAAAAGGGGTAAGGCCAGGAATTATCGGTATTCACGTGGATACCATTTATCAGTTCGTGAAAAGTAATTTCATAAGGATTCCATTTCCCCATTATGCTATGCATAATCTGGGCGCTATCTAAACTGCTTTGTTTAGCCAGCGCATTCACCAGCATTTTATTGGAAACCCCAATCCTGAAATTTCCAGAAATCAATTTGTTAAAAATAAAACGTTCCTGTGTTTCGAGTTTATTCCATGCATTTAAAATAAATTCTTTTTTAGTTTCATCATCTTTACCTTCCAGATCGTGCAAATCTTCAACCCATTTATGCAATTGAAAATCTGAGGTGTTTTCGGCGGGTGGCAACAACAAAGCGATGGTTTCGCTTAAATCGCCAACATTGGCATAACTTTCGGCAAATAACCATTCTGGCGTTTCAGTAATGTTTATGGCCCAGTATTTAAGCAGGGCTGATTTAATTGGTCTTTTAGGTTTTTTACCTGTAAACAATGCGATAACCCACACCTTGTCTTTATCATCAGCATGGTTAAAGTAATTAACCAATGCCGCGATTTTATCGTTGGTTTTATTGCTCAGTTCAAGCTGTTGGATCAATTGGGCAAAACGTTTCATCGTTATTTATTTTCGTTTTGATCAACCAGATCTACTTTATTTTCTTCATCATCTTCTTGCCCAAATTTTGTTAATACTTCAGCAGCTTCTATGCCTGCATCATTTAAAAACCGACTAAAGGCAGCCGTAAAACCATGCGTAACATATACTTTTTCCGCTCCGGTTGCAGTAATAGCTTCCATTAAGCCGGGCCAATCAGCATGATCACTCAGCGCAAAGCCTGCATCGGCACTTTGCCACCGGCGATGTGCCCGCACCTGCATCCAACCAGAACAAATACCTGTTACGGGCTGAGCTAAATTTTTGATCCAGCGGCTATCCCTCATGGCTGGTGGCACAATTACAATACCTTTCTGCAATTCATCTTTAGTGGTTTCAGGAGTAATTCTGATGGTTTTTGGAAGTTTTACACCTGCGTCAATAATCACTTCATTCAGATTAGCAATACTGTTATGCACATAAATAGGAGTATCACCAGCCAAATTTTTAATTAAACGTTGTGCTTTACCCAAACTATAGGCAATTAATACACTTGTTTTTTGCTGTAAAATATTATCGCTTACCCAACTCTTGATGCCATTAAAAACAACTTCCTGTTTTTGCCATTTGTAAATAGGTAAACCAAAAGTACTCTCAGAAACAAAAGAATGGCACTTAATAGGCTCGAAGGGTGTGGTAATGCCATCATCTTCAATTTTATAATCACCAGAGATTACACAAATTTCACCTTTATAAGCTAAACGTACCTGCGCAGATCCGATAATATGTCCGGCAGGAAAAAATGAAATATTCACTCCATTGCGGATAATGCTTTCTCCATATTCCAATGTTTCTACGTTCAAATCTTCGCTGATCCTGCGTTTGATAATGGGCTTGGTTAAGGTATGGCAGAGATAGTATTTATTTCCAAAACGCACATGATCGCTATGTCCATGCGTTGTAACCGCATAATCTACAGGCCACCAAGGGTCTATATAAAAATCGCCCTGCTTACAGTAAATTCCTCTTTTGGTAAATTCTATTAATGCCATAGCTACTAAACAATAAATTTATTGATTAGTTTTAGATCAATATCGGCTAAATACCCGATAATTTAAAATATCGGCTAAATACCCGATAATTTAAAATATCGGCTAATTACCCGATAAATGGAAATATCGGCTAATTACCCGATATTAGTTTTGAAATATGAATAATAAGTTCGATATTGTAGTATGATTTGCATTATAACGGGTGATATTGTAGGCTCAAGAAAGATTAAAGATAGCTGGTTATTAAGCTTGAAAACTGCTTTAAAAGTAGTTTCCGATCAGAATAATAAGTGGGAGATTTACCGGGGGGATAGTTTTCAGGTAGAAGTTGAGCCAGAAAATGCCATCAGGGCTGCTGCTTATTTAAAAGCATCTATCAGGGTAAATAAACCTGCAGATGTAAGGATGGGCATTGGAATTGGAAATATCAAAAACAAGCGGAAAAAACTTTCAGAATCCAGCGGAGATGCTTTTGTAAATTCAGGAGCGGCATTTGACAGTTTAAAACAGGCTAAGGTTAATTTAGCCATTAAAACTGATTCAGCTGATTTTGATGATGAAATTAATGTCTTAATAAAGCTTTCGCTAATATCAATGGATAGCTGGGGAGTTGTAGCTGCCGAAATGGTAAAACTTGCCTTAGAGAACAATAACCTGTTACAAAGCGAACTGGCGGCTATTTCGGGCCGAACGCAATCATCAGTAAGCGAAGCTTTAAAGCGTGCACATTATACAGAAATTATGGAAATGGACAGGCTTTACCGTAAAAAATTGAACCAAATGATTTTAAAATAATGGATATCTATTTAATCAAGCTTATCCTTGTCCATTTAATTGGAGATTTCTTTTTACAACCAAATGCCTGGGTAAAAGATAAAGAAAGGAAAAAATTAAGATCAATAAAGCTCTATTTGCATGTGGCCATCCACATCGCTTTGATATTTCTTATTTTCTTAAACTTTGGCGTTTGGAAGGTAGCACTGTCAATAGGAGTACTTCATTTTGTGATTGACGCTTTAAAAGCGATTTTTCAGACCAAAAAAAATGCACGGATACTGTTTTTTGTTGATCAGGTGTTACATTTTACTTCGATAGTAGTGGTGTGGCACTTTTTTTATAAGGGAAGTTTAAACATCAGTTTTTTTAATGAAACCAAAACCTGGGTTTTAATTGCAGGAGCTTTATTTCTAACAATGCCTACATCTATTGTAATGCGGGTAATTATTGCCAAATGGCTTCCAGATAACCAACCAGACAGCCCGCAGTCATTACAAAATGCAGGTAAGTATATCGGAATACTGGAAAGAGTGCTGATCTTCTTGTTTATCTTAACCAATCATTTCGAAGCTGTTGGCTTTTTACTTGCAGCCAAATCTATATTTCGGTTTGGCGATTTGAAAGAAGCACACGACCTTAAATTAACTGAATACGTATTGATTGGAACTTTGTTAAGCTTTGGCATAGCCATTGTAACGGCTATGCTTATTCAAATGTTTATTGCATAAAAAAAGCAGCCCGAAAGCTGCTTTTTAATTTTTCTATCTTGCTCCCGGAGGGCAGTTTTCTTTTAAAAACTTAGTGTAAGTTAAGGATAAATGTTTGCCAGTTCCTTCGCCCTCAGAGATACTGTGGGTGCGGTTTGGATAACTCATCAATTGAAAAACCTTTCCGTTTTTAATTAACTCATTAATCAGCATTTCGGCATTCTGATAATGTACATTATCGTCGCCTGTACCGTGGATATACAATAAATTGCCTTTTAAGTTTTTAGCATAAGTAATTGGAGAACCCTTAATATAGGCCTCTTTACTTGGGAAAGGAGTGCCCATATAACGCTCCTGATAAACATTATCGTAGGTTAATTGATTACCAACCGCTGCAATTGCAATACCTGTTTTATAAATTTCAGGATATTGGAACATCAGGTTTAACGTAGAAGAACCACCTCCGCTCCAGCCCCAAACGGCAACACGGTCTTTATCCATAAAAGCATTAGTAGCCAATAATTTTTTAGCGGCCATCGCCTGGTCGCGGATATTGATTACACCAATGTTTTTATAAATACTTTTGCGCCATGTACTGCCTTTTGGAAGAGGGGCACCTCTATTATCCATTGAAATATAGATATAACCATCTTTGGCCATATCACCGGCATATAAACGGTTTCTCCCTGCACCATAAGTATCTAATGCTGTAGCCGAAGCAGGCTCACCATAAACATAAAATACTACCGGGTATTTCTTATCTGGATTAAAATTATCAGGTTTTTTCATCCAACCGTCCATTTCAATACCATCTTCAGTAGTTACTTTAAAAAACTCAACTTTGTTTTTAGTCGCCGCCTGTTTGGCTAATTGTGTAGTAATGCTCCCATCCATTGTAAATGGATTCCCTGTAGTAAAGTTCATCCACTCTGTAATTGGTTCAACAAGCGAACTGTTATATGAATGGCGCGCAAAAGCAGCATTTGGAGAAATATCGTAATTGTGTGTTCCTGGTAAAACCGAAGGTGTAACCTGTTCTAATTTTCCTTTTCCATCCAATTTGGTTTTAAAAAGATATTTCTGAGTGGCATTTATTGGTGATGCCAGAAAATAGACCATGTTATTTTTTACATCGATCAATTTTACATCAATCACATCATAATTGCCTTTCGTAACCAATGTTTCTTTTTTTCCATCCAAACTGATTCTATACAGGTGGTTCCAACCATCCTTTTCAGATACAATGGTAAACTCTTTATTATCATTTAGCCATTTCCACTCATCCTGTGCATCAATCCAGGCTTTAGCTTTTTCGGTATAAACTGCTTTTGCCGATCCTGTACCTGCATTACAAACGAATACGATACTTTCGTTCTGCTCGCGGTTAAGCTGTTGTAAAATAATGTCATTACTGTTAGGTACCCACTGCATGCGTGGAATATAGTGCTGAATATTGTCTCCAGGAACGTTTAACCAGTTAGTTTTGGCAGTTGCAATATCAACCACACCAACTTTACAGGCCGACGGATTTTCACCCACCTTTGGATATTCTACAGGAATGGTATACGGATAAATGGAATCTGTATTATTGATCATTAAGAAATTTTTGATCTTCGTTGCATCAAGCTGCCAATAAGCAATAGATTTGCCATCCGGACTCCATCTAAAACCATCGCGGCAATCAAATTCTTCCTCATAAACCCAATCGAAAGTACCGTTAATCATTCGGTCAGTACCATCTGTGGTTAAGGCTTTTGCACCAGTTCCATCAATGTTTTCTACATATAGGTTATGTTTGCTTACATAAGCAACCTTACTGCCATCGGGCGATAACTTAGCAAACATTAGTGATGAAGCTGGTCTATCTTTTCCAATTTGAGTGATTTTATTGGAAGTTAAATCGGCCAACCAATAATCTCCACGTGTATCGTAACGCCAAACTTTTTTACTATTGGTGTAGATTAGTGCTTTCGAACCATCATCTGATAACTGGAAACTTCTTACTGTAATAGCATCATTTTTTCCGGCTGGCGTTAATAATCCCCTTGATATAACGGTTTTACGATCATTTTTAGGAAGTGTTATTGAAACGATTTCGCCACTAATATTCTGATAATAGGAGTTGCCGTCTTTTGCCCAATTGATATTTTGAGCTTTGGCATCAATTAGCGTGCATAATGCTATACAAGCAATTGATAATCTTAATAAAAATTTTTTAATCATATATAGTTTTTGGACATAAAAAAAGCCTTTCAACTTTCGGGCTAATTTAAATAAAAAGCCTGCAGTTAAAAAGCTGTAAATTATCTGGAATTGATTAATTATTCACCACCACCTTGCATGGCTTTCAATTCTTCCATCGTTACTATATCGTAACCCGTAGGAATCTCAGTGCTAATCGCACCTACTTTAGCTTCAGAAAGAGATTTTAGAACCAGATCTGAATTTACGCCATTAATTACTGCCGAGTATTTTACAGGAAGTGCACCTAAACCTTTAAAGAAACCACCATTGGTAATTGAAGCAATATCAACATCTTTTGTTGCCCATAATTCATGCGCTCCACCTTTGTCATCTTTGTAGGTATATTTTTCAGCACTAAATCCAGCAATTGTCTGTTTTTCACCAGTTGCTTTATAATCAGAATATTTTGGCAATAAAGCTTCTTGTGCCTCTGTTTCTGCTTTGCTCACCTTTACTGCAAACTGTTTTTGAGCTACAGGAACATCAATTAATAATAATCCGGTTTTATCTGCTGTATTTGAAATGATGTTAACCATTGCAGGGCCATTTTCAATTTCTATTTTGGTTAAGTTCCCATTAAATTTAGTTTTAACATCGGTTGTTGTACCGTTAGCAGTTACTGCAAATACCAAAGTACCTTCAGCAATTTTCTTTTGTGCATGAGCAATTATAGCAGTACTTACTAAGATTAAAGCTATAACACTAGTTTTGATTGATTTGAACATGTTTTTATTTCAGTTTAGTTTTTTACCAATTTATTTTTTCTTTGTTTAAAAATGAAGAGATTCCTTTTTTAAAATCTTCACTCTCTCTTATACGGGCATTTATCTGTACCGCAGTTTCCAAGCATTTTTCCAATAGGGGATTGGTTGTTTGCGTAATCAATTGTTTAGTAACCATTAACGAATTACCAGAACTCCCGCTGCACAAACTTAATGCAAATTCTCTTACTATTTGATGAATATCGGATGAATTTGTTACAAAATTTATCAAATTATATTTCAATGCCTGCTCAGCAGAAAAGATTTTTCCAGTCAGTAAAATTTCTTTTACGATGGATTCGCTTACCTTTTGTTTTAAAAAACAAGAAACAATAGCTGGTACAAAACCAATTTTCACTTCAGTATACCCAAAATTACTTTCAGGGGTAGCAAAAACAATATCACATATCGTGGCCAAACCACAGCCGCCGGCAATGGCATGACCTTCTACCTGTGCAATAACGACTTTTGGTAAATAATAAATGGTTGTAAAGAGTTTTTTTAAATGATTGGAATCAGCCACATTTTCTTCAAATGTATTGTGCTGCAATTGCTGAAGATAGGCTAAATCGGCACCAGCACTAAAAGTATCGCCATTTGCATTCAATATGACCACTTTTACAAGGTCATCTTCAGATGCTTTTATAAATGCAGAAGTTAATTCAGCAATAAGTTTAGGGTTTAGCGCATTCCTTTTTTCGGGTCTATTGATAGTTATCGTTGCTATTCTTTCAGCAACCTGATATAAAACCAGATTTTCCATGTTATTGGGTTAGTTGCACCAAATATGCTTTATTTTTCTTTAAAACATGTACATCTATATCATTATTATCCATATACTTCCTTAAGATCTGAATTTTATAATCTTTATTGGTAGCATCGATTATTGCAGTTTTATATTTTATATCAAGGTTCATTTTGGCTAAATTAAATTTAGTATTTCCACTTAACCAGATACTTGAAAAAGCAGCATTTCCGTTTATATTTTTACCATTCAGGTTTTCATCGATCAACAGCATCTTATAATTAAAAAAGGCAATTTGATTGTTCTTTAATACGAACTGCCCTAAAACGGTATCTTTGTTAAAACTAATAAAACGTATTTTGTTTACCTGCAATTGCGTTAGTGCCGGCACAATAGAAAAATTATAATTTTTATCTTCAGCACTTAAATCTGAAACCAAAACAGCTTCCTTTCCATTAATAAAAGCAGTAGCATAGTTTTTTCTCAGAGAAAAGAAAATAATTTTCCTTTGATGAAAGGCGTTTAGATCATCGTGTACAATCAAAAGTTGATAGCAAACAAATAGTATTAAAGAAGAGAACAAAAGTTGTTTGTTTAATTTCGCCAAGGCATAAATAAATAACCCGAGCGATAGGCTCAACAATGCAAATTCAGGCAAATTAATCCATATTGATGAAAAGCTAGCATATGGTAAATTGGCAATCCAATTTAATACGGCATTTGTAAAATTTATTACCCATTCGAAAATCGCCGCTAAAAACTCGAATGCCGGAATTAATACTGCAATTCCTAAATACATCATTAACGCCAATGGGATTGTGATAAAAAGATTCGCAAAAAGAAAGTAAAGTGGGAATTGATGAAAATAATAAATGCTTAACGGAAACGTAACCACTTGTGCGGCTAAAGACATAGCTGTGAAATTCCATAACTTATCTAGCCAAACACGTTCAGTATACAGAAGGTTATAAATTTTAGGCTGAAGATAAATTAGTCCAAATACGGCCAGATAGGAAAGCTGAAACCCAACATCTAAAATTAAAAACGGATTATAAACAAGCTGACAAAATGCCGAAAATGCCAAAATATTATAACTGTTGGTTTGCTTCGATAAAACTTTAGCCGTAATTAAAATGCTGATCATTATAGCCGAGCGAACCACAGAAGGTGATAATCCTGTTAACAAAGCATATCCCCAAATCAAAGTACAGATTAACAACAGTTTCAGAATCCTTAGCGCCCGATTCTTGTTCAAGAAGAGGAACAAAAAATCTAAAACGACATAAATAATGGCTACATGTGCTCCTGATACAGATAAAGCATGAATGGTTCCGGTTTTGGAATAGGCCGATAGAGTTTCTTTGCTTAAATCAGCACGGTAACCTAAAATAAGGGTAGAGGCCACTGCAAAAGCTTCATCACTTTTAATCAGGCTTCGGTATTTTGCTACCTGCTTTTCTCTTAAGTTTAAAGCCATCTTTATAATGGGATTACCAATGTTATTTTTGTTGCTAGCGATATGATCCTGATCTATAAAAGCCTGATGATAAATATTCTGACTGCCTAACCAGGCTTTAAAATCAAATTCTGCAGGATTATATGAAGGTTCTATTTCGGCATATGTAGCTGGGATTATGATTTCGTCACCATACTTTAATTTAATAGGTTTTAAACTATCTAATTTTATGGCAAGAAGCATCTGCCCCGACAATCTGATCTGTTTGTCTTTTTGATATCCCGATACTACCTTTGCTTTAAAACGTACGATGTTGCTACTTTGCTGAGGTTCATTGTTTACCCAAACTTTTAAATAGCTGCACTGCGTTTTTGCAAAGTAATTTTGGTTTAAACTTTCGTTATGGTTCAGGCAAAGTAAACCGCCAAGGCTGAAGAAAAGTATAAAAATTAAAATACCAACAGTACCCTTGTAACGGTACACATTTAATCTTTTATAAGTAATATTCAACAATAAAATGCACAGTAAAACAACAAGCAGGACTGAGGCCCACCATTGAACTCCTATGCTTTTTGGAAAAAAATAAAAAATACAGATACCTAAAAGAAAAGGAAACAGGATCCTGACAAAAACATATTCGGACTTAAACATTGTTTAAAATTGATAGCGTACCTGAACTTTAACTTCCGATTTTTTATTGCCTTTAATTTCATCCAGGTAAGTACCTACTGTTTCTACGTCCTTATAAACAAACAACCCATATCGAACCCAAACATTTAGCTTCTTGACTATACTGTATTTCAGGTTAAAATAAGTCCTAAAACCTCTTCCATTATACATTCCAAAAGCAAAACTGTACAAAACATCATCTTCATAGGCATAAATTCTGCTGTTATAACTTGGGGTATTGAAATAGGCAAATCTTACATTTCCTGTCAGCTTAGCGAACATTGGGGAATAGTCTACATCCTGATAAACGAGATAACCAAATTCTCTATTGGCACTACCTTTTTTATATTGAGAAATCTCTAGCCTGTTTTGGAAGCGCCAATTATTATTCAATTGCCAGCTTGCCTCTGCCCGATAACCTTCTCTTTTTACATGGTCTAAAAAGTTAACAGGCACATCCAAATCCGTATTTTGTTGTTTATATTCTGTTTTAAATCGGACTAAAACTTTAAAGGTTTTGCTAGGTGTATAAACGGCCTGGGTTAAAATCTCATAACCTTTTGATGGTTCATCAACACGGTATTTTAACCACGGGAACCGAAAATAATCGCCATAGAAAGAAAAGGCCCAATGTTTATTGGGATTAATATTTAAGCCTGCATACAATCCTTTTTCATTTACCGCTTCGCTTGATTCGGATACTGCCTGATTAAAGAAACTATGATAATCTTTAGCATAATCGCGATAAGTTAAGGCTGCAGAAACGGTTGGAGACAAACTAATGAGGATACCGTTAATATAGGCAATACCACCACCTAAGCCTTTGGCTGCCTCGCCATAGAGGTACATATTTTTATAAGTATAATTGTAAAATAACCCCAGATTGGTTAATACTGTACCTGTGAAACTATATCGATCGTAAGCTGCTGTTTGCGTAACAAAACGGTTCTTATAATGAGTATGATAAGCAATTGCACCAACAGCAAATTCGTTTTTGGTATATTGAACTGTGGTACCAAATACGCTTTGCGCTAAAACGCCTTTATTCTTAATCTCAGTAGGGGTTCTATGTAAACCAGTTTGATTAATGGTGGACTGAACTAAATTTTCTGCTGAATCTAGTTTTTGGCTAGCATCTAGATTTCGGAACGAAACAAAAGCAGTAATGTCTACATTTTTAAATAAGTTAATCGTTGCAGCGCCTCCTCTGAAAAAAGAATACTCATTCGTAGAGTTATAAGGTCTTAAACCTAAATCTTTTTTAGCTACACTGGTTACATCAGGGCCTTTGCCAAAAGAAAAACCCGACCATAATGTTAAGCCCTGCCCAAATTGCAATGTATAATCGCCAACCACCAGTTTTTTTAGCTTACCCAATTTAAATAGAGCGATATTGCCAGAATAAAAATCGAAAGGTTTACCTATAAATTTTTCACCAGCATCTTTGTCTAAGGTAATGGCTGCTGATAGAATTGAACTATAATGATATCTGTAGCGCATTTGAAATCTTTCCGCAGAACCTAAATATCGGTTCCCGGGTAAATCTGTATAACCTCTTTGTTCTTGTAAGGTCTGTGCAAAGCGCATCATCAAATCATTTTCACCAGTACGTATAATGCTTTTAAAATTGAGCTGCTGGTATTCAGCGATATTGGTCAATGTTACAAATGGGAGGAGGTTATGCACGGTTTTAATATCAAAACCGTTAATACTTTGTAATTCCAGCACATCTGTAAGCTGACCATTTTCCTTTAGATGTGTAAAGAAATTAGCGATCTGCAAGGGAGATAGGAAAACCAAGGTCTTTAATTCTTCAACTGAAGTACGGTTCAGATTAATTGGATGTTTACGATATTTTTCCAATACATCAATCAGCTCGGTCATATCGTAATCATCGGGGAGGTTTTCGGCCATACTCTCCAAAATATCTCGTGTATCTGTTTCCCCAGCATTGATTTGAGCATTCGCCGTGAATCCAATCATTACAAATGCAACGACTAAGTACTTAAACCGCATAGCCACCTCCATTTAGAAATATATCATAAAGGTTAAATAGCAATGTAATTCCAAAAGGAATTTCTCGCAGAAAGAAATGATTAACTTTTGCAGATAAATGACTACCCAGATGGTTTTGGGAAAATAAAAAATAGGGGAAAAAGACAAGCAACAATACATACCATATTTTCATAAGCAGGGGTTATACCAGTTAAAAAAAATAGGGGTGATTGATGTTTTGGTTTTGCTAATATAGGAAAATAATTAAAAAAAAACTACAAAAAATGTATTTTTCAAATTACAGAAGAGTAATACAAAGAAAGTCGACAATTATAAAGGGAAAAAAGTTTCTACAGTTCTTCTGCCAGATTTACCAAAAAGCCTTTCAGTTTTTCTAACGAATCGATAATCTTTTGATTCTCTCTAACACCTGTTTTGTTATTCTTTAAATAGTCTTTGGCACCTTTTAATGTAAATCCTTTCTCATCAACAAGATTGAAGATGATCTTTAGGTTTTCGATGTCTTCTGGAGTAAAAAGACGGTTGCCTTTTTTATTTTTCTTGGGCTGTAGGATATCGAATTCCTTCTCGTAAAAACGGATCTGTGATGCGTTAACATTAAACATTTCAGTCACTTCGCCCATGGTATAATACATTTTATTAATGTCTCTTTCTTTATACGGCATATTTTGTGCTTGATTATGAGTGTCTTATATCGATTAATTAAAGTATTCAAATGTAGCTCGATTTTTCCTTAATAACGCAATAAAATTTTAATTTTGTTCCCTCCAATAATATTGAAATGACAGCAAAAGAGATTAGACAGGCATTCCTTAGTTTTTTTGAATCGAAACAACATCATGTTGTTCCTTCCGCACCGATTGTGGTTAAAAACGACCCCACTTTAATGTTTACAAATGCGGGTATGAACCAGTTTAAGGATCTGTTTTTAGGAGAGGCAGCCATAAAATATTCTCGTGTTGCTGACACACAACGTTGTTTACGTGTTTCGGGCAAACATAACGATCTTGAAGAAGTAGGTATTGATACTTACCACCACACCATGTTCGAAATGTTGGGTAACTGGAGTTTTGGCGATTATTTCAAAAAAGAAGCCATTGCCTGGAGTTGGGAACTATTGACAGAAGTTTACAAAATCCCGAAAGAAAAATTATATGTCACCTACTTTGAAGGCGATAAAAAAGAAGGTCTGGAAAAAGATCAGGAAGCTTACGATCTTTGGAAACAATATGTTGATGAAAGCCACATTTTACCTGGAAATAAAAAAGACAACTTCTGGGAAATGGGCGATACTGGGCCATGCGGGCCATGTTCTGAAATCCATGTAGATTGCCGTACTGATGAAGAAAAAGCTTTAGTTGATGGTGCTACTTTAGTAAATGCGGATCATCCCCAGGTTATCGAGATCTGGAATAATGTATTTATGCAGTTTAACCGTTTAAAAAATGGTTCATTGCAAAGTTTGCCAGCTAAACACGTTGATACAGGAATGGGCTTTGAGCGTTTGGTACGTGTTTTACAGGAAAAAACCTCTAACTACGATACCGATGTTTTCCAGCCGATGATTCAGTTTATTGCAGAAAAATCTGGTATTAAATATGGTGCTGACGAGAAAACCGATATCGCCATGCGTGTTATGGCCGATCACATCCGTGCCATTTCCTTTGTTATTGCCGATGGCCAGTTACCTTCTAATAATAAAGCAGGTTATGTAATCCGCAGGATTTTACGCCGTGCAGTACGTTATGCTTATACTTTCTTAAACTTTAAAGAGCCTTTCCTAAATCAATTGGTTCCTTTATTGGCTGAGCAATTTAAAGGTGTATTTGATGAACTGATTTCGCAACAGGATTTCGTTCAGAAAGTAGTGCTGGAAGAAGAAGTTTCTTTCTTGAGAACTTTATCAACAGGAATTCAACGTTTCGAAAAATATCAGGCATCAAATGATGTAGTAGAGGGTAATTTCGCTTTCGAATTATCAGATACATTTGGTTTTCCGATCGATTTAACGGAATTAATGGCCCGAGAAAAGGGTTGGAGCGTTGATCTAGTTGGATACGAACAGGCTTTGAAAAAGCAAAAAGACGATAGTCGTGCCGCAACAGCCATTGATACAGGCGATTGGATTGTCGTAAACACTGAAGAACAAAGCGAATTTGTAGGCTATGATGATTTAGAAATCGAAACAGAAATTTTAAAATACCGTAAAGTAAAGGCTAAGGGTAAAGAGCAATATCAAATTGTGCTTCGCCAAACACCTTTCTACGCCGAAAGTGGTGGTCAGGTAGGAGATACCGGCCGTTTAGAAGACCACAGTCGCCAGTTTTGGGTAGACATTACCGATACTAAAAAAGAAAATGGCTTAACCGTTCATTTTACCGATATTTTGCCAGATAATTTAGAAGGTAAATTTTGGGCTGTTGTAGATGAAGATAAACGTGTTTTAACTGAAGATAATCACTCTGCCACACACTTACTGCATGCGGCCTTAAAACAAGTTTTAGGTAAACATGTTAACCAGAAAGGTTCGTTGGTGAATGCAGACTACTTACGTTTCGATTTTTCTCACTTCGCTAAGGTTACTGACGAGGAATTAGCACAGATTGAGGTAATTGTGAATCAGAAAATCCGCCAGAACATTAAGTTAAAGGAGCAACGCAACGTTCCCTATCAAGATGCCATTGAAAGTGGTGTAACGGCTTTATTTGGCGAAAAATACGGCGATTTTGTTCGCATGATTACTTTTGACGACCATTTCTCTAAAGAACTTTGCGGTGGTACACACGTAAAAGCAACAGGGCAGATCGGTTCATTCAAAATTGTTTCTGAAAGTGCTGTAGCAGCTGGGGTTCGCCGTATCGAGGCTATCACTGCTGATAAAGCTGAACAATATTTCTTGGACCAAAGAAAAGAACTTGGTCATTTAAAAGCATTATTGAACGGAAGTAAAGATCTATCGGCATCCGTTCAAGCCTTATTGGATGAAAATGCAAAACTGAAAAAGGAAATTGAAAAGTCGACAATAGAACGTGTAAATACCCTAAAACATGAAATTGTTCATCATGTAAGAGGAATTAACGGTATTAACCTGATTGCTAAACACATTGATCTGCAGAGTGCTGACGCAGTTAAAAACCTGGCTTTCTCTTTGAAAGATATGGTTGATAACCTGTTTCTAGTTTTTACTACGGAAATTGATGGCAAACCGGGAATAACCGTAATGCTTTCTGATCACCTGGTGAAAAAAGGATTAAATGCTTCTAATATTGTTCGTGAGCTGGGTAAAGAAATCCAAGGTGGCGGTGGTGGACAACCGTTTTATGCTACCGCAGGTGGTAAAAACCCATCGGGATTAAAAGTTGTTTTGGAAAAAGCAGAAAGTTTTATTCCTCATCATTGATTGAAATAATAAAATAGACCCTGAAATAAATTCAGGGTGACGCTATGTAAAATAAAAAAGAGGCCCTAAAGCCTCTTTTTTATTTTAATGTCTTCCATGTTTTTCTCTGTGTCCTCTAGAGAATAAGCTTGAATTTACATTTCTATCATGATATCTGTTATCTCCACGATAAGATCTGTAATTATTTCTTGGCGAACTATAACGTACCCTGTTTCCACCACCGTAAGATGAACGGTAATAATTATCATGATTTGAATATCTTACCCTGTGCGTGTTGTAACTACGAAATGGAGTATTGCCATAAACCACCACTTTTCTGCCATGGTGCAAATTATAACCCCTATATCTTGCAGGCAAATACCTAGATCTGGTCCATCTGTTCCCGCTTAAATAAACAAATTGTCTTTGCGGAACGTAATAGTAAGATTGAACTTCAGGAAGGTAGTAATAATCAACGCTTTGATAACCAGCAGGAACCCAGGTAGGTTGAGCGCCAATATTTACATTAATACTTACCTGAGCGTTAGATTGATTAGATGTTAAAGCCACGATACCTAAAATCGCGGAGATGATAAATAACTTTTTCATAATAATCCATTTTATTTGTGTGTATTTCAATAATTCAAACGCTGTGCCAAAACTTCTATTGTAACAGATATATAAAAAAAGGAGTCTCTTTCGAAACTCCTTAATAAAGCAGTAGAGGTTATAGATTAGTGTTTTCCTTTACCATTTCCATGGCCCTTTCCCTTATTTCCATTATTCTGTTTTCCATAAATCTTTTTAGCCTGTCCTGGAGGCATACCATGAGGATGTCCCTTTACAACATAATATTTGCTATCGCGGCTATCTCTTATTACCAGCTGGCCTTTATTACCTTTATATTTTGCATACTTTACCTTATCATTCCTGAAATTCAAATAGGGCTTGGGCGAATTGATCACAACTTTATAACCGTTGTATAAATTGTAATTACCATATCTTGCAGGTAAAGAATTTGCAAAAACCCAATCGTTTCCATTTAAGTAAACAAACTGTTTTTGTGGAACATAATAATAACTTTCTACGTCAGGGAGATAGTAATAATCTACATGGTCATAGCCTGTTGGTCCCCAAAGTGGTTGCGAACCAATGTTAACATTCACATTTAACTGTGCTTTCGCGGGGATGCTGAACAATGAAACCATTATCGCTACAGCAACTAAAAATAATCTTTTCATAATCAATTCATTTAGTGTTTTCTATTTATAGCCAAACCACGTGCCAAAAGTAGGTAAACAAATAAAGGAGCCTCTTTCGAAGCTCCTTTATTTACAACTAAATATTAATATTAATGGCGCTCATTACCATGGCCTTGACTGTTATTTCTTTCAGGACGGTCATTCCCTCCTCTGTTATTGGTTTTGTGTTCATTGTTGCGTGCAGACCTTGAATTTTGATTTACCCTTACAACAGTTTTCTCCCTACGTACAGGGCGGTTATTATTAATCACTACAGTTTTGTTCCCATTATAGTTTGGATGTCCTTTTACTATATAATATTTGGTTTCACGACTATCTCTTATAATACCTTGGCGACCACCATAATTTTTATATTTACTGTATTTGGTTACATAGATACTGTTTCTTAAATACGGTTTTGGCTCATTGATTACGACTTTATAGGCGCGGTATAAATCAAAGTTCCTGTATCGGGCAGGCAAACTGCTTACCCAAACCCAACGTCCGCCATTTGAGTAAATGTATTGTGCAGACGGTACATTATAATAGGCATCTATATCAGGAAAATAATAATAATCTACATGATTGTATCCTGTCGGGCCCCAAACTGGTTGAGAGCCGATATTGATATTTAAGCTAACCTGCGCTTTTGCATTGTTTATGCTGAATAATGAAACCATCAGAACTGCAGCAAATAAAACTAACTTTTTCATAATGTTTTTAAATTAAAGGTTTCTTTTATGTGTTTGCTGAGATAGACAATAGCTGAGCACGGTAGTTTAATTAAAGCAATTTCATTTAACATTCTTTAACTATATTTGCCTCCATAATACATTTAAAGGGATCATTTTAATATGAGTTTAGGAACATCCGAAAACAATTACGAACTCGTTTCAGGACTAGAAATCCACGTTCAGTTAAACACCAACACTAAAATATTTTCTGCTGACAGTGCATCTTTCGGGGCTTTACCCAATCAAAATATATCTACGGTTTCGCTGGCATTGCCTGGAGCCCTACCGAAGTTAAATAAAGAGGTAGTAGCAAAAGCCATCCGTATCGGTCTGGCTTTAAACTGTACCATTAACCAGACCAACCATTTTGATAGGAAAAATTATTTCTATGCCGACTTGCCAAAAGGTTATCAGATTACGCAGGATAATCAACCCATCTGTGTAAATGGTTTTCTGGAATTGCAACTGGCTGATGGCCCTACGAAGAAAATCGGAATCAATCGCATTCACCTGGAAGAAGATGCCGGAAAAAGTATCCATGATCAGGATGATAACTATTCGCTGGTTGATTTGAACCGTGCGGGTGTACCTTTAATCGAGATTGTAACTGAACCCGATATCCGCAGTTCGGAAGAAGCATCTGTTTTATTAAGCGAAATCAGGAAACTGGTGAGGCATTTAAATGTAAGCGATGGCAATATGGAAGAAGGTAGTTTGCGTTGCGATGCCAATATTTCTATACGTCCACAGGGCACTACCGAATTTGGAACACGTTGCGAAGTAAAAAACCTAAACTCGATGCGTAACGTACGTAGAGCAATGGATTTCGAATTTGGCCGTCAGGTAGAAGTGATTAGCAATGGAGGAAGAATTATTCAGAGCACATTGAATTTTGATGCTGATAAAGGCACTACATCACCGATGCGCACTAAAGAGGAGGCAAATGATTATCGTTATTTTTCAGATCCTGATCTGCAACCCATTTATATTTCTGATGATTGGTTAGCAGAGATTAAATCTTTAATGCCGGCTTTACCAAATGAAATTTCTCAGCAGATGGTTACTGACTTTGGGATCAGTAAAGCTGATGCAGCTCTTTTTGCCGAAGATTTAGACCTGTTGAACTACTTTAACAAGGCACAATCATCCGTTCACAATAAAAAAAGCTTAATTAATTGGTTAATTGGCCCTATTAGAGCTGTTTTAAATGAAAAAGGAATTACGATCTCTGATTTTAAAGTCAATCCGGAACAACTGGCAGAAGCTATCAATCTGGTTGATGATAAAAAAATCACACAGCAAATTGCCATTCAACAATTATTACCAGCTGTTGAGCTGGAAGAAAATGCAAAAGTTAATGATTTGGCACAGTCATTAAACTTACTGATCTCTGAAAACGGAGACGAATTAAGTAGTTTTATTGATGAAGTGTTAAATAAATATCCGCAACAGGTAGAAGCGTACAAGAAAGGCAAAAAGGGCGTTTTAGGTTTGTTTGTTGGTGATGTAATGAAATTAGCCAAAGGAAAAGCCGATGCTAAAAAATTAAATGAATTAATACTTGAAAAACTGAAATAATGAAATTAAAACAATTGAGCCTGATTATGCTGATCGCGATTGCCTTCACTGCATGTAAACCAAAAGATAGCTTTACGATTGACGGAACTTTCCAAAACCCAGGCACGGAGAAGAAAGTATTTTTATACGGGATGCAAAATAGCAATATGGTTGCAATCGATTCTACCAATCTATCAGAAAAAGGTGAATTTAAATTCATCCGCAAAACCCCATCGGTTGATTTCTTTAGGGTATCTGTAGGTAACCATGAGTTTATGTTAATTGCAAAAAATGGCGATGACATTAAATTAGAAGCTGATTTGGCTGATAAAACAATGGCATATAAAATTTCAGGGGCAAATGAGGTAGAAAAATTATCAGAACTAAATACGATTAGAAACAATTTTGCCAAACAGGTAGAAAAACTACAGGCCGATTTCGAGGCAAAAGTAGCAACACAACCTCAAAACAGGGCAGCTGTGCTAGAAGCAATGAAACCTCAGTACGAATCGTATATCAATCAATTAAACACGCAGATTATAAAATTTGCTAAAGATAATAAAGGTACGCTTGCCAGTTTTTATGCCATGAATACTTTGAGTCCGCAGGAATTTGAAGCAGAACTGGTACAATTTGCGGATGAGGTGAAAGAAGAAATTAAAGGCAATGCCACAGTTGATACTTTTGTCAAACAGATGGCACTTTTAAAAGCGGTTCAGGTAGGGCAGGTTGCTCCGGCATTCACCATTAATACAGCTGACGATAAACCTGTAAGTTTATCAGACTATAAAGGAAAATACGTACTGATTGATTTTTGGGCATCATGGTGCCAGCCTTGCCGCCAGGAAAATCCGAACGTGGTTAAGGTTTATAATAAATATAAAAATAAGAACTTCGATATCATAGGTATTTCGCTGGATACCGACAAGGCAGCATGGTTAGGTGCAGTGAAAGCAGATGGATTAACCTGGACACACGTTTCCGAATTAAAGGATTTTAATGGTGCAACGGTAAAAAAATACCAGGTACAGGCTATACCAACTTCTTACTTAGTTGATCCTTCTGGAAAAATAATCGCTAAAAACCTGCGTGGCGACGAATTAGAGACGTTTTTAGCTAAAACGTTACTTTAAAACAAAATCCATGTTAAACTAATTTAAGTAATTAACAATTTCTTAACTTAGGCTTAACTAAATATTGCATCATAGACACTACTTTCGTAACAAATATTTAACTATGAACAACGCAGGTCAGAAAATATTAATTGTTGATGATGAACCAGATATTCTGGAACTTATTGAATATAACCTTAAGAAAGAGGGTTATCAGGTTTTCACAGCTACCAATGGCCAAGAAGGAATTACTGTTGCGAAAAAGGTACATCCGGATTTGATTATTCTGGATATTATGATGCCTAAAATGGATGGAATTGAGGCTTGCCGTTTAATGCGTGCAATACCCGAATTCAAGAATACATTTATGGTTTTTTTAACCGCCAGAAGTGAAGAGTATTCAGAAATAGCAGGTTTTAATGTGGGTGCTGATGATTATATTGCAAAACCGATTAAACCACGTGCTTTAGTTAGCCGCATTAATGCGATTTTAAGACGAAATACAGGAACAGAAGAAGTATCTGAGAACAAATTGGAAATTGGCGATTTAGTAATCGATCGTGAAGCTTATTTGGTTTTTCAAGGCGGTAACAAAGTGGTATTGGCGAAAAAAGAATTTGAGCTTTTATACTTGTTGGCATCAAAACCAGGAAAAGTTTATACCCGCGAATCGATCCTTAAAAATATCTGGGAGGATTCGGTAGTAGTAACCAATAGAACTATTGATGTTCACATCCGCAAACTAAGAGAAAAATTAGGCGAAACTTATGTATCAACCGTAAAAGGAGTAGGTTATAAGTTTGAGCTTTCTTAAATAGCTTTACCATAGATAGACACAGATTAGCACAGATTTTTTCTGATGATTAATCTGTGTTTTTTTATGCATGGTTAATAGATCCTGAAACAAGTTCAGGATGACGTCCTTGTAAATAATTATCGTTTTCTTTATCGCTTTATCTGTGTTCATCCTTTTTATCTGTGGTTAATTCCTCAA
The DNA here is from genome assembly GCF_918698255.1 of Pedobacter sp. Bi27. NCBI lineage: Bacteria > Pseudomonadati > Bacteroidota > Sphingobacteriia > Sphingobacteriales > Sphingobacteriaceae > Pedobacter > Pedobacter sp. Bi27. The sequence continues at coordinate 405,500 of NZ_CAKKMW010000004.1, read as the reverse complement.
GCAATAAAAATAAAATCGTATTTTTGCGCTTCATTAATTACAGCACAGTTTGAAGTTTCCAAATTTTAAAGACCTTATTCTTTTCGAAGACAACGATTTTATTGTTATCAATAAACCTCCATTTTTAGCCTCGCTCGATGAACGTGGTGGATCTGGAGAAACCAATGTGTTACGCCTGGCCAAACAGTATAGCGATGATGCACAGGTTTGTCACCGTTTGGATAAAGAAACTTCCGGCGCTTTAATTATCGCAAAAAATCCTGAAGGTTACCGTCATGCTTCTATGCAGTTTGAAAGAAGAAAGGTGAATAAAACCTATCATGCTGTAGTAGATGGGCATGTCATTTTCGACCAGTTAACCGTTGATCTTCCGATCTTGAATGATGGCAATAAAAATGTAACCATTGATAGGGCAGAAGGCAAAAGAGCAGAAACCATTTTCGATTCGTTAAAATACTACAAACATTATACATTGGTTGAGTGCAAGCCAATAACTGGCCGTATGCACCAGATCCGTATTCATTTAGCAACACAAAGGGCCGCCATTGTTGGCGATGATATGTACAAAGGGAAGCCTGTTTTTCTTTCGTCAATTAAGAGAGGTTATAAATTAACCAAAGGCGAAGAGGAGCAACCCATTATGAAACGTTTCGCATTACACGCCAAGCATCTGGTTTTTAAAGGATTAGACGACAAAGATATTGTGATCGATGCACCATACCCAAAAGATTTCGCAACCTTAATTAAGTTATTGGATAAATTTGATGCATAAAGGAAGTCTTTAAATTGGCTTCTCAGTTGTTTTTGTTACTTTTGGGCATTCGCCCTCTATTAAAAAACAATAGGATGTATATCAGATTTGTAAATTACCTTGATCAAGTTAATCGGTACCGAAAATCTAAAATATCAAACCGTAATTTCTTAATTATCCTCGCTGTAATTGTTGGGGTTTTAGCAGGATTAGCCGCCGCGGTTCTAAAGAGTCTAACACATCATATCGAAGAATTTCTTCAATCAGATTGGCACTGGAAATATAAATACTATCTGTATTTTGTTTTTCCGATGATCGGTATTTTCTTAACAGTTCTATACATCAAGTATTTTATCCGTAAAACTAAATTCGAGACGGGTTTAACCCCATTGCTTTATGCCATTTCGAAAAAATCGAGCAAGGTAGAAGCACACAATATTTATTCGCAGATTATTACCGCAGCCGTTACGGTAGGTTTTGGTGGTTCAACAGGTTTGGAAGCACCAATTGTTACAAGTGGGTCTGCAATAGGCTCAAATCTTGGCCGTTTACTTGGTTTATCTTATCGCGAAATTACCATGTTAGTGGCCTGTGGCGCAGCAGCAGGTATTGCAGGAGCATTTAATAGCCCAGTAGCTGGGATTGTCTTCGCCATCGAAATTTTATTACCAGAGTTTACCATTCCTGCGTTTATCCCGCTTTTATTATCGGCTGCAACAGCAGCAGTAGTAGCAAGATTATTCTACACACAGCAACTTTTCTTTTTGGTTACAGAAGGATGGAAGGTGAACGCATTGTTTTATTATGTGGTACTGGCTTGTTTCATCGGCTTATTCTCCATTTATTTTACAAAAGCCAATTACGCTGTAAAAGGCTTATTCTATAAAATAAAACATCCTTATACCAAAGTTATTGTAGGTGGTTTAATGCTTGGGGCTTTGGTATTTCTATTCCCAACGCTTTACGGCGAAGGTTATATCACAATAAAGGGCTTACTAAAAGGCGATTACCAAACAGTAATCAATAATAGTATTTTCGCCGATTACAATACCATTCCGGCTTTAGTGGTGTTGTTTACAGTAGTAACTATTTTCATGAAATCGATAGCGACTTTGGTTACCTTGGGCGCTGGTGGAAATGGTGGTACGTTTGCACCCAGTTTAATTATGGGCGGTTTAATCGGGTTTATCTTTGCCTATGTAGTAAATCTATCTGGTTTGGCGCAATTAAACGTATCTAATTTTATTGTGGCCGGTATGGCGGCTGCTTTAGGCTCTATTATGCACGCTCCCTTAACTGGGATCTTCCTGATTGCCGAAATCACTGGTGGATATATCTTAATGGTACCGTTAATGATTACCACTGCCATTTCTTATGCCATTAACCGCAGCTCGCAAAAACATTCTATTTATACTAAAGCACTTGCCGATAAGGGTGAGTTATTATCTCATGAGGATAAGGATACAACGGTTTTAAACCAGATGAAACTAAAGTACTTGATCGAGAAAACTTATCCTCAATTATATATGAATGATCTGATTTCAGTCAAGATGAACGAGATTATGCAATCCCATAAAAACATTTGCGCTGTAACAGACGAACTGGGCGATTTTAAGGGCATCATTTATATAGAAGAGCTATTTAACGAAATGATTAGTCACCCTGATAAGGAAAATTTGCTAGCTTCTTATTTGGTACAACCTGCACCGAACGCCATCACTGAAAATGATGATCTGAAAATGGTATTAGAGAAGATGGAGCAAGATAATGTATGGATTTTACCCGTATTAACTGCGCAGAACCAATATTTGGGTTTCGTTTCTAAAACCGCTATTTTTAATAAATACCGGGCGTTGCTGATGAGGCAGAATGATTACATGGGCTAACTCCTAAATCCCCTTGAGGGGACTTCAAACTCCCATCCGTACATCATTTAGTTCAACATAATTATCTTTAATAAAAAAAGTTGAAATGATTAAGATAATCTGCTCATTTCAACTTTAAATTATAACAAAAAGTATAGTCGATCTCCCTTTAGGGGCTGGGGGTTACTCAGCTCTTTTTAAGCCGAATTTCTCAATTTTACTATACAAATGACTTCTTTGGATATCGATCTCATCGGCCGTTTTTGAGACATTCCAGTTGTTTTTCTCCAATTTGAATTTGATAAATTCGCGCTCTGCGTGATCTTTATAATCCTGAAAGTTATTGAACGAATCGAAAGAAAAAGCCAGACTCGAACCGCCAGCACCGGCAATCTGTGCACTGGTTGCGGCACCAATGTTTGTACCGCCGCCTGGATTAGCGAATGCACGTACATCATTTTCTGTAATTACCTTATCACTCAAAATAATCAATCGCTCAATCATGTTATGTAATTCACGTACGTTACCTGTCCACGGTAAAGCCTTTAAAGCAGCCATACCTGCTTCATTTATTTTCTTCACAGGCATTCCATAATCGCTGCAAATATTTTCCAAAAAGTTTTGCGCAATAACCGGAATATCATCTGTACGCTCCGTTAAATGCGGAACATGGATATTGATTACATTTAACCGGTGGTATAAATCCATACGGAAGTTACCATCTTCGATTTCTTTCATTAAATCTTTATTGGTTGCCGCTAAAACACGAACATTTACTTCAATTTCCTTTTCGCCACCTACACGCGAAATTTTATGCTCTTGTAAGGCACGTAAAACTTTTGCCTGGGCAGAAAGGCTCATATCGCCAATCTCATCCAAAAATAGCGTACCACCATTAGCCAGTTCAAATTTACCAATACGTTGTTTAACAGCAGAGGTAAATGAACCTTTCTCGTGGCCAAACAACTCACTTTCAATCAGTTCTGATGGGATAGCAGCACAATTGACCTCAATTAGAGGGCTGTCGGCACGGTTCGATTTTTCATGTAACCAACGCGCTACCAATTCTTTACCACTACCATTTGCACCCGTAATTAATACACGGGCTTCAGTAGGAGCCACACGTTCTATGGTTTCCTTAATTTTAGAAATACTTTCCGATTCGCCTAAAATCTCTCGGGTTTTACTTGCTTTACGTTTTAAAACCTTGGTTTCGGTAACTAAAGTTCCACGGTCTAAACCATTGCGGACCGTAATTAATAACCTGTTTAAGTCAGGTGGTTTCGAAATAAAATCAAAAGCTCCTTTTTTACTGGCTTCAATGGCAGTTTCAACTGTTCCATGACCAGATATCATAATGAATGGTAAATCGGGTTTAATGATCTGTGCCTGTTCCAGCACTTCCATACCATCCATCTTATTCATCTTGATATCGCAAAGTACCAGGTCGAAATTTCCTTTTTTGATCATTTCGAGGCCATCAATACCGTTATCGATATCTTCAACATCGTAATTTTCGTACTCCAGAATTTCGCGTAAGGTACTCCTTATCGCACGCTCATCATCAATTATTAATAGTTTAGCCATTAGAGATGTATCCTTTAATTTTGAAATGCGAATATATTATTTTTTAATTAATGTATAGTTTTTTATACAATTAATACGCAATAAACCTTAAAAGATGAGAAAGGTTTTAATAAGTGTAATCCATTTTAAACTTACTTAAATCGGGCTTATGTTTTTTAGCTCTTTTTAGTTCCAATTCGTAAATGGTTCTGCCCAGATTTTTCATGAAAGGGAAACAAACTGCATCATACTCGTATTTATTATCGTTAAATATGCCATCCTCATTACTATGAACAACCGCGGTTAGGAAATATTCAATTCCATTTTTAAAATCGACGAAATAAGCGTTATCAATGATGTAGCCATAGCTATCGCCATATTTATTGAAGATGCGGATATTTGGATCTGGTGTTACCTGTTCTCTTCCATAATACAACATCTTGGCATAGGTTGGCCAAAATTCTTTCGGATCGTATTTAGGAAAATCGCTTTCGGATGGATACTTACTCATATAAGTATAAATGAGTTTATAATCCTCTTTAGTAAGGTTAAACCGTTCTTTAACCGGAAAAGCCTCAGGAAAAATCAGTTTCTGCATCAATTTCTGTTGATCGTTAATGGCAAAAGCGTTTTTCCCCGCTAAACTGAAAGGTTTTTTTACCAGCTTGTCGGTACTATCCATGTATCCAGTACCCATTACCAAATTGCTTAATTTTAATTCATATTCTTTTGAATCATACTGTGCAGGTTGATCATACACCAATTGTTCGCCATTGTAAAATTTGATGGGATTGGTATGTTTTGCCGATTCTCCTGCATCGCCAATAGCCAGGCGGTTTAAAATGCGGCTATCGTGTAGGCCGTTAGCTTTCAGTTTTTCATTAATTTCGGCACGACCAATAAACTCGAATAAACGGTTAAAAGCATCATTATCACTGGTAAGCAAAATCTTTTTAACGTAATGTTCTATTGATGGAAGCCCATTTTTAGCACTTGTATCTGTTAAAACCTTTGTTTGCCCTCTATAGGCACTATCAGTAATCATGGTGCTCTTAGCCGTTAAGCCTGTGTTTTTTAAGCGGTTTACTTTTTCCAGGGCAAAAATTACAGCGGCTAGTTTAACTGTACTGGCAGGATAAAAATAATGGTGGGGGTCTAAATTGTAGCTAGAGGTTTTAAAAGTGGGTTTATTCTTCGCATCACGGTTAACCTGGGTATAGAGAATCTGGATCTGATTTTGATCAGGATGATGAAGTACAGCAGAAAAAAGCTCAGGCCTAGATTCCATCAGTTTCTTCAAAAAAACAGTATCGGTTTTTTGCGCCATAACAGATAGGCTTATTAATGAAAATGTAATAATTAATATTCTTTTCATGGATAAAAATTTGATTCCTAATTTAGCTTTTTCTATTAAAACCACCATTTTCCATCATGCATTTTACATGTTGTTTAATTTTGTTACTTTTGCAGCGCTTTTGGTTTCCGGCTTTACACCCGGAATTAAAAGGGAATACAGTGTAAATCTGTAACTGTCCCGCAGCTGTAAGCTCTATAACGGATTTCCAATCAATCTGCCACTGTTCCGACTTGTCGGGATGGGAAGGCCTGAAACCCGGGAGTAAGTCAGAAGACCTGCCTTTAGCGTTTAATTTCATAGCTTTCGGGGATTGAAGCTAGGATTGAGATACTTAACGTTTTTCGTATTTTCATTTCCTTTTCTATCTGTTGGCTGTGGGCAAAACCACAATCAAATGAACAAAAAAAGAATGCTAACTGTAGCCGGTTTAGGGCTAGCGCAGTTAATGATTAGCCAGGTGGCTAATGCTCAAACTCAAGACAGTTTGCAGCTCAAAGATGTTGTAATTTCTGCAACAAAAAATGACCAGAAACAATCACAGACAGGTAAAGTGGTTACGATCATCAGTCGTGAAGTATTGGAGCGCAGTAACGGGAAATCATTGCCAGAACTTATTAGCGAGCAGGCAGGGATTATTGTAGCAGGTTCAAGCAGCAATCCGGGATTAAACAAATCGGTATTTTTTAGAGGTGCAGGAAGTGCTTATGCCGTGGTTTTAATTGATGGTATTGTGCAAAACGATCCATCAGGAAACGGAGGTGCATTCGATTTAAGGTTGATTTCTATCGATCAGATCGATCATATCGAAATTTTAAGAGGCGGTCAGTCTACCATTTATGGTTCTGATGCCGTTGCAGGAGTAATCAATATCATCACTAAAAAAGGTGGCCCAAAAGGCAATACCATTTATGGTGTGGCCAGTGCAGGCAGTTACGAAACTTACAAAGGAACCATTGGTTTAAACGGTGGTGTTGAAGGTTTTTCTTATAATATTAACTATACCCACACCAAAACCGATGGAATTTCAGAAGCGGCAACACCAGTGGGAAGTACAGCCATATTTGATAAAGACGGCTTTAAAACTGATGCCTTAAATGCGAATTTCGGAATCAAACTGGATAATCATTTCTCTGTAAATCCATTTGTACGGTACTATTATGGTAATTACAAGTTTGATGGTGGCGCTTTTACCGATGCAAACAATTATTCTATCCTAAAAAACTTTGCTGCAGGTACCAATGCCAAATACGAATTTGCAACCGGTAAAGTAACGTTAAACTATAGTTTCGAAAGTACCAGAAACGATGCGCATAGCCAGTACCCAAGCATTAACGAAGGAAGGGTATCACTATTGGATTTATTCTACAACCAAAAATTGGGTAACAAACTCGATTTATTGGTGGGTATCGATAACCGTGTGATGAAATTATCATCAGCAACAAATAAACCGGAAACCAACATTTTTGCCGCTTACGGATCATTATTCTTACACGATTTAAGTGTGTTTAACCTTGAAGTAGGCGGACGTTACAATAAACATGAACAATATGGCGAAAACTATACCTACTCAATTACCCCAAGCATCAATGTCATTAAAGAGATAAAATTATTTGGAACTGTTTCAACAGCATTTAAAGTTCCTACCTTAAACATGCTTTTTGGTCAGTTTGGTGCTAATTTGGATTTAAAGCCGGAAAAATCGAAGAATTACGAAGCTGGTGTTAATTTTAGCTTTGCTGGCGACAAATTTAGCTTACGTTTAGCAGGTTACAAACGCGATTTAACTGACGCCATTATTTATGCTTACCCTAACGGATATATTAACCAGGTAAGTCAGAAAACCAAAGGTTTCGAAATTGAACCAGCAGTTAAATTCAGTGCGTTTAACATTAATGGCTATTACGCTTATGTTGAAGGCAATGAGTTCAACTTTGTTGATAATGCCGTTGCCAACTATCTTTTCCGCAGACCAAAACATACATTTGGCATTACTGCAGGTGCACAGGCTACGAGCAATTTATATGTAAGTGCAAATTACCGTTATTTCGGTAAACGTACCGATGGTAATTTTAACACGTATACAGTCGACAATCTACCTGCTTATAAATTGTTAAATGCTTATGCCGAATATGCATTGGCAAAAAAACGCGTAAAGATATTTTTTGATGCAAAAAACATCCTGAACGAAAGATACAGCGAAATTATTGGTTACAATAGTTTGGGCTTCAACTTTAATACAGGTGTAAGTTTTAATATCCGCTAATAAAAATTTAACTTTGTTTAAATATTAACCAGAAATAGCATGTCTCATTTAAAATTTAATCCACGCACTTTAATTTTGCTGTTAATGATATTGGCAATAACGGCTTTACGTTTGCTGGTAACATTCAACTCAGATGAATTAAAGTTTGCTAATTTTTCATCAATAGGAGCAGTAGCTTTATTTGGAGGAACATATTTTAAAGATCACCTTAAAGCATTCGCTTTTCCGCTATTGAGTTTGTTTTTAAGCGATTTAGTACTTTATACAACCATCTATAAACAGTATGTAGATATGTTTTTAGTTCAAGAACTTTGGACATACCTTGCAATTGCATTAATGGTTTTAGCAGGTCGTTTCTTATTAAAGAAGGTAAATATTGCCAGCTTATTCCTATCTACAATCGTAATTGTATTCATCCATTGGATTGTAAGTGATATCGGTTCATGGTATAAAAACCCATTGTATACGCAAAACTTAAATGGTTTTATAGATTGCTTAATAAAAGCCATTCCATTCGAGATCAGATTCTTAGAAGGAACAATAATCTATGGTGCTTTGCTTTTTGGCGCTTTTGAAATCTTAAAAGCAAAATATCCGGTATTAAAACTGCAAACACAAGAGTTGTAGAAAGATCCATTGTTTGGTATAACACCACTCAAGTAAAAACAAGATAGAAATCCTCTTTTGATTCGATTCAAAAGAGGATTTTTTTTTAACTTAGAACATCAATTCCATTTTACCTTTTACATCCTAATGAAAGTTGTTTCCTTTTTACCTGCTGCCACTAAAATGATTTACGATATGGGCCTGCAAGAATACCTGCATGGCGTAACATTCGAATGCCCTAAAGAGGCCGCAGATCAACCAAAAGTTGTACGTTGCATATTAGAAGGCAAAAACTATTCGAGTATCGAAATAGACCGGATCTTTTCGGCATCAAAAGCGCAAGGCAAAAGTTTGTATTGGGTAGATGATGCACTGTTGGAAAGCATCGCACCCGATGTGGTTTTCACACAAGATATATGCGAGGTGTGCAACATCGATACTGTTTGTACCGAAACAGCAGTAATGAAGCTTAGCAAACAGCCAACGCTGGTACCTTTATCGCCAAATAACTTACAGGATGTTTTCGATTGCGCCATTACTATTGCCAGGGCTTTGGGAAAGGAAGAGGTAGCGTTAAACTATCTGGCAGGGCTGCAAAAGAAAACGGATCATATTTTAGATCAGCTTAGGGCAAACCGTGCACCGTTAAAAAGGATTATGCTAATGGAATGGATCGAACCGATATACAATTGCGGACATTGGATTCCTTTTCAGATTGCAGCAGCCGGTGGCGTTGATATGTTGTCTAATCCTGGTGGCGACTCTATTGTAACACAGTGGGATAAAATCCTGAAATATAACCCAGAGGTTTTGGTTATTGCACCGTGTGGTTTTGATATGAAACGAAGCATGGAAGAAATGGAGCTGTTAACGTCAAAATCAGGCTGGATCAATCTTGAGGCAGTACAAAATAATCAGGTTTATATTGCCGATTTTGATATGTTCACCCAACCGAGCGTAGGTACGCTGGTTGAAGGTATAGAAGCTTTAGCCTGTATGTTCCATCCGGAAATATTTAAGGCAGACGAAAACATAGCCAAAAAATTCATCAACCACAGTCAATCGGTGAAATCATTTAAATCTGTGTAATCACATATGAAATTAGTTGTTTTAACAGGAGCAGGGATCAGTGCCGAAAGTGGGTTAAAAACATTTAGGGATTCTGATGGATTATGGGAGGGCTATAATGTTTATGATGTAGCTACCCCCGAGGCTTGGGAGAGAAATCCCGAATTGGTACAAGAATTTTATAATGAAAGAAGAAGGCAGGTTTTAGCCGCAAAACCCAATCTGGCTCATCAGGTGCTTGCCGAGCTGGAAAAAGACTTCGACATTGAAATTATTACCCAAAACATTGATGATTTACATGAAAGAGCAGGTTCTACCAAAGTTACCCATCTTCATGGCGTTATTACCAAGTCTCAATCAGATAGAAAAGCTGATTTAACTTATCCAATCGTTGGTTCGGAAATCAAAATGGGCGAGCTTTGTGAGCTGGGCTCTCAACTTCGGCCGCATGTAGTTTGGTTTGGCGAAGCTGTACCCATGATAGAGGTAGCCGCTAAACTTTGCAAACAGGCAGACTTGTTTGTACTGATCGGAACTTCATTGGCCGTTTATCCGGCGGCAGGCTTAATCGATTTTGTGCCTTCCTTTGTCGACAAATACATTATCGATCCAAGAACGCCCGATGTAAAACGTTATAAAAACGTGATCAACATTGAGAAAAACGCTGTAGAAGGCATTACGGAATTAAAAGAAATATTAGCCAATGCCAGATAAAAAGCTTTGCATTTTTAATTGGAGCGGTGGTAAAGACAGTACATTGGCCTTACACTATGCCTTACAAGATCCTACTATCGAAATTCGTTACCTGATTACTACAGTTACCGAAAAATACAACCGTGTTTCGATGCATGGCGTTAGAGAAGCTTTACTGATTAAACAGGCCGAAAGCATTGGTATCCCACTGTATCAGATCCGTTTGGGCGAAATGCCCGATATGGAAACCTACGACAGTACTATGAAGCATCATCTTTCTAAATTTAAGGAGGAGGGTATTACCCATTCTATTTTTGGTGATATTTTTTTAGAGGACTTACGTAATTATCGTGAAAATAAATTAGCAGAAATTGGGCTTAAGGCTATTTTTCCGCTTTGGAAAAAAGATACACAACATTTAATTGAAGAATTCCTAAACCTGAACTATAAAACCATCATTGTTTGTACGCAGCAAATTCTCGAAAATTTCTGTGGAAAAGTAATTAGTCATGATTTAATTGATCAATTACCTGCAAATATTGATCCCTGCGGCGAAAACGGAGAGTTTCATACCTTCGCATTTGAAGGACCAATTTTCAGGAATAAAATCACTTTCACTACTGGAGAGAAGGTATTCAGAACTTATAACGCACCAAGTAAAACAACTGCTAATGAGGATTCACCTTGTTCAACCACAGCGCTTTCTGGCTTCTGGTATATAGATTTATTAGAATAATTTATCCAATTAAAACATTTTGGCATCATTTTTTCTTTAGTATTGGTAATTAACTAAATCACACAATCCATTGAAACCTGTTTAGCGAGGTTAGGTAGCTAAACAAGCGTCATATTAAATTAAGAGTTATGAAAAAGATATTGGTAGTAATCGCATTAAGTTCTTCAGTTTTATTTGCTTGTAATAACAAGGCAAAAGAAGAAGCGGCATTAAAACAACAACAAGCTGAAAAACAACTGGCTATTAAGGCAGTTAAAGATAGTTTAAGGTTAGATAGCTTTAAAAAAGCCGAGGTTGCAAAAGCGGAGCAGGAAAAAGAAGCTAAACACCAGGCAGAATTAGCTGCAGCAAGAAGAGCAAGCTCATCTAGATCATATGCTAGCTCAGGCGGTAGTTCTAGCGGTGCTTATGGTGGCGCGCAACCAACAGCTAAGAAAAAAGGTTGGAGCGATGCAGCCAAAGGGGCAGTTATTGGTGGTGCGGCCGGAGCGGTTGGTGGTGCTTTAATTGATAAGAAAAAAGGAAGAGGTGCCATTATTGGTGGATTAGTTGGAGCTGGTGGTGGTTATTTAATCGGTAGAGGTGAAGACAGAAAATCTGGCCGTGTACAGCCTAAAAACTAAAAAAGGTTTTTAAAGATATTTAAAGTCCCGATTTACATCGGGGCTTTTTTTGTGCAAAAAAAAATGATTTATATATTTAACGAAAAAAGAACCATGATAGAAACCCAAACCGTAGATAAAGGACAGATCCAACACTTCGTAATGTTCTGGTTAAAACCTCAACTAACCAAAACCGAGATCGCAGATTTCACTAACTTCTTCGAAAGTTTAAAACCTATAAAATATATTAAAACATTAAGTTACGGCTTAGCAGCAGGTACGCCTGTGCGTCCTGTTACCGATAACTCCTTTACCTATTCGTTAACCATTACCTTTGCCAACATTGCAGACCATAATGCCTACCAGGAAGATAAAGTACATTTAGATGCTGTAGAAAAATTCTCTAATAACTGGTACCGGGTGGTGGTACACGATACAGTGATTTCTTAATAAGTTTTAGCCACTGAAACACGGAATACACGGAACGTTCCATAACTCGTCATCCTGAACATGTTTCAGGATTTTTCCACCCTTAAGCAATAAGTGCGCACAGATGAATATATTATTTCATTTATGCGCATTTTTATTAAAGATTCATTTACGAAAGGATCAATCCCATGATCCGTCATTTCGAGCGCAGCCGAGCAATCTATTTTAAGTTAAGTAGCCTAGAAAGAGGTTTGTCACCATGAATTTATTTTAGGGTTACAAAACAATAGATATTGTTCATTATATGATGAATAAAGTTCAAACCTCCCATTTATTTGGTAAAATAAGTACTCAGAATTATATTTTGTTTATAAATTTAACAACAAGTATATCAGTAAGTTATCTTAAATCACTTAAATAAAAACTGATATTAAGTACGTTGCTAGTAGTGAATAGTGGCTTTAAAATCAAAATATAATTTCGATAAACTATTAAATTAACTAGTAATCAGCAACTTACATAGGTTAAGTTATTAATACTGATGCCTGTTATATGCAGCGGTAAAATCAGAACGCATTAGCTTGAATCGCGCCACTACGGCTTGGATAAATTCTTCATCAATAATTTCAAACACATCGTTAACACCACCTCCACTCAGGTCAAGCTCTGCAAGTTTATAACTTTGCTCAAAGGTACCCTGCTCAAACTTTACAATGTATTTTTGATTCATCGAAAAAATGGTAATCTTACATTCCGGATGCGGAAGTTCTGCTACTACTCTCATTTATTTTATATTTTTATTTATAATTCAACAGATACGCCATTAAGCGTGCCCCAGCTATCTATAATCGAGAACCGGGCAAACAACTCTTCCTTGTACCATTCGCGCTCCCTGGTAAGTTTAATTACATCCGAATGATCAAAAGATTTATAAGCATAGTTTTTCATACTATCCGCATCGGCCCAGATCGAAAAGGTAGCCTGATCGAAAAATGGATTTTCGCCAATACCTGCCGACAAGATAAAACCTGGGGCAGTTCGCATAGCATCAGCTGCTCTTTTAATATTCTGCCTAAATTCTTTTAACTTATTAAATTTAATCGCCGCCCTTGTAATTACGGCAATCTTACCTGTATGGGTATTGCCTATTTTATCAGTCTTAAATGGCTCTACTGCTGACCATAAGCCATGACTGGATAAAGGGTTTAATAAGATGGTAAAACTTTCAATCCCAAAGAAACCAAACCATTTCAGCACAAAAGAATTACGATAAAAAACATCACAATCGCTCCGGTTATCCCAGGTGGTAAGCACGGCCCAATGTTTATAATCAGGAACTAAATCTACCTGAGCATCTTTTCCGCTCCCCATTAACTTCCAGAACCTGCATCTTTTATTTAACCACAATGGTAACCGTAAAATAGCCATCCCTACAAATGCAAAAGGAACGGTAAGGCCACGGAATTTGGTAATGGTTAAGGCTACAATCATAAACTCACGGTTATTGATGCCAAAACTAAGGATTTTAAGGATAGGTTGTCATTCAAATTTTCGTCATTAAAATTCACTATTGCCTTACATCTCACAAATCATAATTAACTTTGATTATAGAAATAAAAAAAATGGCAGAAGATTTAACCATCACCAGAAATACATCAAAGGAAGAGCAATATCAATCGATTATCCCTCAGATAGAAGCTTTACTTTACGGCGAAACCGATTTCATCGCAAACTTGGCGAATGTTGCAGCAGCACTTAAAGAACAGTTTAACTGGTTTTGGGTAGGTTTCTATCTGGTAAAGCAAGGTGAACTGGTATTGGGCCCATTTCAAGGGCCGGTAGCCTGTACGCGGATTAAAAAAGGAAAAGGAGTATGTGGGGCCTCTTGGCAACAGGCAGAAACCATTATCGTTCCAGATGTTGAAGAATTTCCTGGTCACATTGCCTGTGCATCTGCTTCTAAATCAGAAATTGTCTTGCCATTAATTGTTAATGGTGAAGTGATAGGCGTTTTAGATGTAGACAGCGAAGTGTTAAATAAATTTGATGAAACAGATAAAACTTATTTAGAGCAAGTTATATCAATTATATTAAACAGATAGTTAATTAAGATATTGAAACTAAAAGAAGAATATTATCTAAATGAAGACGTGGTTAGCCTGGCTAAAGATCTGTTAGGCAAAATACTCTATACCAAAATTGACGACGAAATCACCGCAGGCATCATCGTCGAAACCGAAGCTTATTTTGGTGTAAAGGATAAAGCTTCGCATGCTTACGGCGGCCGCAGAACCAACCGAACAGAAACGATGTATAGCAATGGAGGCATTGCCTATGTATATCTTTGTTATGGCATGCACAACCTCTTCAATATTGTAAGTTCGAAAGAAAACGACCCGCATGCTGTTTTAATCAGGGGGATAGAACCTTTGGTTGGGATCGACATTATTGAGCAGCGTAGAAATATGCCGCATACAAAGGGTGCTATTTCGGCTGGCCCAGGCTCTGCCGCAAAAGCACTGGGAATAGATAAAACTTTTAACGCCAAAAATCTAACCGGAGATGAGATCTGGATCGAGGATCATGCTATCCGCTACTTAGATGAAGATATTGCCGCCACACCTCGCGTAGGCATTGCATACGCAAAAGAGCATGCTTTATTACCATGGCGGTTCTTTGTTAAAGGCAATAAATATGTGAGCAAGCCAAACAAAGTTTGATAAAATAACATAAATTGAAATGCAGGTTTGGAAACAATATCTGCTTTTTTTGTATTATTGAGGCAATGAATTTTGAAAACAACTTATTATTTGCGCAAACACAAGACGAAGCCGATCAGCTGCATGATTTCAGGTCTCAGTTCTTATTTCCAAACCACAAAGGGAAAGATTTTATTTACCTGTGTGGCAACTCATTAGGGCTTCAACCTAAAGTTTCCAGCGAAGTTTTAAAAGGCCAGCTTAACAACTGGGCCAACTATGCAGTAGAGGGCTGGTTTGATGGAAACGAACCCTGGATGTTCTACCACAAGGCTCTCAAAAAGTTAATGGCCCCGATTGTTGGCGCATTACCATCGGAAGTTTGTCCGATGAATACCTTAACTGTAAACCTCCATTTCTTAATGGTTAGCTTTTATCAGCCTAAAGGTAAACGATTTAAGATCATCATGGAGGGCGGCGCATTCCCATCTGATCAATACGCAATAGAAAGTCAGGTAAGATTTCATGGTTTCGACCCAAAAGAAGCGATTATAGAGGTTTTTCCCAACGAAGGCGAAGAAATACTCCATACTGAAGATATCTTAGCTAAAATCAAAGAAAATGCAGATGAGATTGCTTTGGTTTTATTTGGTGGAATAAACTATTACACCGGTCAATGGTACGATATGGAAACCATTACAGAGGCAGGGCATGAAATCGGTGCAATTGTAGGCTGGGATCTGGCGCATGCCGCAGGTAATGTTCCCGTAAAGCTTCACGATTGGGATGTTGATTTTGCCTGCTGGTGCTCATACAAATATCAAAATTCAGGTCCGGGAGGGATAAGCGGAATCTTTGTTCACGAAAAACATTTCAGAAACACCCAATTGAACCGCTTTGCAGGATGGTGGGGTTATCAGGAAAGCAAACGTTTTAAAATGGAAAAAGGCTTTATTCCAGAAGCTGGGGCAGACGGCTGGCAGGTAAGCTGCACACAAGTAATGCCAATGGCTTTATACCACGCTTCGCTTCAGATTTTTGAAGAAGCAGGTTTCATTGAACCGTTAAGAAATAAAAGTATTAGTTTAACTGCATATCTTGAATTTATTATAAATGAAGTAAATAAGGAACTAGGTATAATGCAATATAAAATCATTACACCTAAAGTAGCTAAAGACAGAGGGGCGCAACTATCCATTATCGCGCAACGTAATGGTAAACAGATTTTTGATGGCTTAATGGCTAACCACATACTTGGCGATTGGCGCGAACCTGATGTGATCCGCTTAAGCGCAGTCCCTCTTTATAACTCTTTCGAAGATGTTTATTTGGCCGGACAAGCACTTTTAAAAGTAAGTAAAGCGGTTTTACGATAAAGAAGAGCAAAGGCTCATCAAATAAAAAAGCAAGAAAATGATCAATTACAACCCTAAAGACTGGAGTACTTTCATTTTTCACATCCACAAAAGTGATACTTTCAGAAAATTGTGGCCATTAATGCTTGCAGTAGCTGTTTTTTCGGGTCTGGTTGCATTTGCCGAGCTCAATTTTTTTCAACTTTCTAAAAGCAGCTATGTGACCAATATAGGCATGATGCACAGCTTATTGGGCTTTGTTTTGTCCATGCTGCTGGTTTTCAGAACAAATACAGCGTACGACAGGTGGTGGGAAGGAAGAAAGCTTCTGGGATCTTTAACCAACGTGAGCCGCAACCTGGCCTTGAAAATAAAAGCACTTAAATTGACAGAGGAAGATGTCCGTTTTTTTGAATACGGTATTCCTAAATATGCTTTTGCCTTGAAAGAACATTTACGTGAAAGAATGTATTTTGGCAAAAATAGTCTTTTAATAGAGGTTGAAGAAGGTAAGCACGTGCCAAACCAGATTGCAGGAAGCTTAATTAACAGGTTATACGAACTACTCGAAAAAGGCGCTATTTCGCAGGAACAATTTATTGTCCTTTCTGGCGATTTTAATCAATTTACCGATATCTGTGGTGCTTGCGAGCGTATTAAAAACACACCGATCCCATATTCTTACAGCGCTTTTATCAAGAAGTTTATCTTTATTTACGTAATTACTTTACCTTTTGGGTGGGTATTCAGTTTAGGTTATTTTGTGGTGCCAATTGTTCCCTTTATCCTCTATGTATTAGCGAGTTTGGAGTTGATAGCTGAAGAAATAGAAAACCCATTTGGAGAAGATGCGAATGATCTTCCTGTGGATCAGATCTGCACGAACATTGAAAAACACGTGGAGGAAATTTTAGGCTGATGATTAAGATTGCCTGGCATCCCCTTTACGCGCATCCTTTACCCGAAGGGCATCGTTTTCCGATGCTGAAATATGAGTTGATACCCGAACAACTTTTGCATGAAGGGACTATAGCACAGCAGAATTTATTTAGCCCAGAACCAGTTTCGGAAGATATTATACTCCTGACTCACGAAAAAACATATTGGGAACAGCTTAGAGATTTAACACTTTCAGCGAAAGACCAAAGAAGAATAGGTTTCCCATTAAACGCGCAGCTATTAGAACGCGAGCTGCGAATTACTCAAGGTACAATCGATGCAGCCCGTTTTGCAATGAGTAACGGAATTGCCTTTAATGTAGCAGGTGGCACCCATCATGCAGGCAGCAATTGGGGCGAAGGTTTTTGTTTATTGAACGATCAGGCTGTTGCAGCTAATTACTTGTTAAATAAAAATTTAGCTAAGCGGATCTTAATTATCGATTTAGATGTACATCAGGGAAATGGCACGGCAGAAATTTTTCAAAAGGAGCCAAGAGTGTTCACTTTTTCGATGCATGGTGATAAAAATTTTCCTTTTAGAAAAGAAATATCAAGTCTGGATGTTCCTTTAGCTGATGGTGTGCAGGATGAAGAATATCTGTCAACATTAAATGCCAATTTAAAAAAGGCATTCGAAAGGGCCAGACCTGATTTTGTATTTTATTTATCGGGGGTTGATGTGCTTTCTACCGACAAACTCGGCAAACTGGCATTAAGCAAGGCTGCATGTAAAGAACGCGACAGAATGGTGCTGCAGGCCTGTAAAGATAAAAATCTGCCGGTGCAGGTGAGTATGGGCGGTGGCTACTCCATTGATATCAGAGATATTGTAGATGCGCACTGCAACACCTACCGCCTGGCTTTTGATTTATTTGGATAAGCTCATCCACAAAACCATAATATCCTTATCTTCGCGGCCATATGTTGGAGATTATTTATCAGGACGAAAATCTAATTGCAATTAACAAACCCCATGGGTTATTGGTGCATCAATCTTCCATTGCAAGAGATGCCACGGAGTTCGCGCTTCAGTTGCTAAGAGACCAGGTTGGCAAACATGTTAGTCCAGTACATAGGCTAGATAGGAAGACAAGCGGAATCTTATTGTTTGCTTTCGATAAATTATCTGAAATTGCTATGCATCAGCAATTTATGAATGCAGAAACCGATAAAAAATACCTGGCTATTTTGCGTGGTTTTACACCCGATACAATGGACATTGATTATCCTCTGGCCAAAGAAAACGGAACGATGCAAGATGCTTTCACTTCGTTTAGAACACTGCAAAGGGCAGAGGTAGCCGTAGCTTTCGGTAAACATCCAACCTCACGGTATTCATTGGTAGAGGCCACACCCAAAACTGGGAGGATGCATCAATTGAGAAGACACTTTAGCCATATCCTACATCCAATTATTGGCGATAGGACACATGGTTGCAACAAACAAAACAAATTCTTTAAAGCGCAATGGGATATGACAACCATGTTGCTCCATGCCTCGGAGTTAGCATTCACTCATCCCATTACAAAAGAAAAAATCCATTTAAAAGCCGGTTTACACGATGAGTTTAAAAGAGTGATGGATTTTATGAAAATGGAACCTTAGCACAATTTTTGCCATCAAAATCTGTTTATATAACATCTATGATTAAATACTTACGTTTTACACTTCCAGTTTTAGCGCTTTTCGCAGCCAGTTGTTCTTCAGTTTATATGCCAAACGTACCAAATACCCCCATGTTAAGTAAACAGGGTGAATTTAGTGGCGGCGCGCACATCTCATTAAAAGGCAATGCCAGTGTTAATGGTGCTTATGCCGTTTCTGATCACATTGGTGTACTTTTTAGTGGTTCGAGAATGAATAGTGAAAGAAAAAGCAAAGATTTCGGGCATAAACTTATTGAAATTGGAGGAGGATACTTTGATACTTTTGGCCCGGATAACAACCGGATTATTGAGGTTTATGCAGGTGTAGGGAAAGGTTGGAGTGATATTACCTTCCGCGATTATAAAAACGACATCCTTATTAGTAGCGAATTGCAGGAAGTTGATTACCGCAAAACCTTCTTACAGGTTAATTATAGTTCTAAAAAGAAAAATAACCTGCGTCTATTCGGAACAGATTTCCCAATTAACTACGGTACAGCATTAAGGATTAGCCATATTAAAATGGATAGGTTCTTTTTAAACGGTATTGTGCAGCCGAAAGAAGATAATATTTTCTTTGAACCGGTTTTCTTTACGCGTATGGCGCTCAGCAAAACTTTTCAGCTACAATATACCACCAGTAGTAATATTGGCTTAAAAAACCGTAAATATATGTCTGCGGGCAATTCTATCTTCACTATTGGTGTTGTGGTTAATGTTGGGGGGAAGTAATTCCTGCTGTCATTAAATAATCTTCAAATTTCTCGTTTTATTACTTAGTCGCGTCATTTCGACTGGAACGAAGCGAAATGGAGAAATCTATCCATAAGAAATTCCGTTCGATAGATTTCTCCACTGCGGTCGAAATGACGAATTTATCTAAGGATGCATCTGCTCCACCTTCAAAGCCTTAGTTTTATTTTGAAACCTTAGAAACAACAGAATAGAAGCCGTTAATAAACCCAGGGTTAATCCATACCAGATGCCATTAACACCTAAGTTAAAATGAAATCCTAAAACATAACCAATTGGAATACCAACTACCCAATAGGCTAAAAAGGTAATAAAAGTTGGAATATTAACATCGCCAATACCACGTAAAACACCTAGGCCAACCACCTGTGTGCCATCAAACAGCTGAAAAAAGCCAGCGATAATCAATAATTGGGCTGCAATAGGAATAACAGCAGCATCTTCCGTATAAATGAAGGGCATGATGTCATTTGCCAAAACAAAAATCACTGCGGTAACAGACATAAACAACAAAATAACATGGTAGCTGGCTATGGCAGATTTACGTAAATCGTCGAAATTTTTCTTACCAAAGTTATTTCCCGTTTTAATAGTAGCTGCCGAAGCTACGCCGCTGGCAATCATATAGGTCATGGCGGCTAAACTAATTGCAATTTGATGCGCAGCTTGCTCTACCGCTCCAATTGTGCCGATAAGCACTGCAGCGCCGCTAAAAGCACTGATTTCGAATGAATATTGCATGGCAACTGGCATCCCGATTTTAGCAATCTTAATCGCCCTTATTTTATCAAAAAACGTGGCTTTAAAACTGATCAGGTATTTTTTGAAATGCTGAGAACGCAATACATAAAAACACATTACGGTAGCCATTAAAATCCTGTCGATTAAAGTACTTAAACCCACACCACTAACACCCATCGATTTAATACCGAACATGCCTTTTACGAAAATGATTCCTAAAATGATGTTGATCGCATTTCCCCAGATAGAAACAAACATGGCCTGTTTGGTAAATCCTAAACCTTCAGCAAACTGTTTAAAAGTCTGGAAAATCAGTAAAGGTATAATTGAAACAGATAAAAGGTTCAGATAAGGTTTTGCATAACGCACTACTTCGGGTGTTTGCTCGAGGTGGTCGATCACAAACAAAATCCCCAATTGAACCAGTATATATAAAAATATACCCACGCAGATATTAATAATTAAACTGTTTGATAAAAGCTTTCCACATTCATCATAATTCTGACGGCCGTTTTCCTGTGCGATAAGCGGCGTTAAACCATACGAAATACCCAAACCAATTACCAGGATAAGCATAAATATACTGTTCACTAACGAAACAGCCGCCAATTGAATGGTATCAGTAAAATGACCTACAATAATACTATCGGCCATGTGTACCAAAGTATGACCAACCTGAGAACCTACAATTGGCAGTGCCAGACGAAGATTTTCTTTGTAATAGGCTTTATATTTGGTGTAAATTTTAGAAAACATAGGGTTACAAAGGTCGCGTATTTAAAGCTCAAAAAGTAGGTGTGTAGAAAAGTTAATGTTCGATTTTAAAAAGGCGATCGTCATGCTTAATTTATTTTACAAGTAGGTTTAGTGTTTTCAATTGCCTTGCAGCTACTACGTGGTCAGCATCTTTCTTGTTAGTTTTTACATAATTAAAACCCGCGTAAAATAGATCCTGAAACAAGTTCAGGATGACGACCATCGAGAAAAAGCACCTTATCTCACCGCCGTAAAATATTCTTCTTTTTCTGAAGTATGCGATTTGATTACATTGGTTAAAATTAAATTAACCAAAACTTTTTGTGCCTTGCGGTAAGAACTGCGCAACAATTTACTAAACTCTTTCAGCGTAATCTTTTCGTTCTCTTCCAAGTATTCGAGCAGCTTTTTTTCATTTTCAGAATAGGAAATGAGTACACCATTGTTTTTATATTCCTGTTTCAACACTTCAAGAATAATGCGACTGGCTAGAACGCTTTTATCATCTATACGGATATAAGCCCACCATTTTTTTTGATCATCGAGTGCATAATGTGGCTTCGTATCACTTTCAGGGATATTAACTACCAATACCAATTTATCATCAACATAAATTTCTTCGAAGTAAGGCTCAATTGCCGGTTTGCAGAACTGATGCGCTGCAGTTAAAATCATGTACTTTTCTTCTTCTTCTGATTTTACCCCTTTAATAGATCCATCATCAGCAACACCAATCAATAGTTTCCCCCCTTTGTTATTGGCAAAAGCAACCAGACTCTTGGCAATTTTCTCGGTATTGGTAATGGTTTTCTTAAAATCGAGCATAACGCCTTCGCCCTGCAAAATTAAACTCTTAATACTCGGCATAATCTAAAAAATTAGTAAGCAACTCTAGGGGTTTCGCCCTGATGCAGGTTTCGGATATATACTTCATTCATCACGGTAGCGCACAGCTCGCCATCCTTATTGGTAATTTCCATCGGGTAGGCTTTTACAAACTTTCCAACGGTTTTTAGTGCGTGCTCTGCTTCGTTCAACATCTCGTTAGTTACAGTTATGGTAAAGTATAATGTAGAACGACCAGGCTTTAAATATTGTATAGAAGCACTTTTTAGCCAAACACGGACTTTAAAGCCTCTGCGCTGCATTAACTGATCGAACAATAAAGCATAAAACGGATCTGTAGCTGCATAAATAGTACCACCAAAAATAGAACCGTTATAATTTTTATTCAAAAAACTCTTGCTCAGCTTAACCGTACAGCTTCTAAATTCATTTTCAAATTTCTGAACCCAAATGCGTTGAAAAAATAGGGGTGGGTAAAAACGCATTACCCATTTCAGGGTGTTTTGAGAAATAATCATATTCACTAATATCAGAAAGTTTTATCACCTTTTAAAGTTTTGAAGATCTTGTTTTAGTAATATTATTCCTGAAGCCTGAAGAATTTGAAATAAGTAATACCGTTTCGAAGGAATGACCGACCCGGCTGATAGCTTGGTTGTTTATATCATTTCATCATATGCGGGAAATTTAAAAAGGGTTTTGGTAAATGGTTATGGTGTATATGCTGAAAACATATCGCCAGAATTGCTGAATAAGTTAAAGATCCACCCTGAATAATGCATTTATTTTGTTTCACAATACATTAATAATCAATGCGATGGGTGAAAAATAAGCAATAAGAAATAAAAAAAAATAAAACCAAATGATTATAAGGTTGTTAGGTTGATAGATAACAATAAAAACTATGAAAAAAATAATCTTAAGTCTTGCTTTTGCGGGTTCTCTTATGATAGCCACATCAGCATGCAATTCGTCTAAAAATATGGCTGGTTCTTCAGACAGTACTGCGACGGATTCTACAAAAATGATGGATACGACTAAAAAGATGCCAGACACAACCTCTAAAAAAATGCCTGACACGACTAAAATGCCACCTGATACTACAAAAAAAAATCCTCCGATGTAGGAAAATAAAAGCCACTCTAAAACAAGAGTGGCTTTTATTTTAAAAATCTATTTTAAATATTTGTGTTATTGCGTACTTTCAGCGTTTAAACCAAATAATTAAATGGATCTTCAAGCAAAAGCAAACAACCGCAATGTAATTTTCTTAGTTATTGTAGCTGCTCTGGGTTACTTCGTAGACATTTACGATCTTGTTTTATTCTCTGTTGTTCGTGTTCAAAGTTTAACTGAAATTGGTGTTTCTCAGGTAAATATGCAATCTGATGGCTTTTTGATCATCAATTCTCAAATGTTCGGTCTACTTTTAGGCGGAATTTTATGGGGCATACTGGGCGATAAACTGGGAAGGATCAAAGTTCTTTTTGGTTCAATCCTTTTATATTCATTGGCCAATATTGCCAATGGTTTTGTTACATCGGTTAACAGTTATGCCATCATCAGGTTTATTGCCGGTATAGGTTTAGCTGGAGAGCTTGGTGCAGGGATTACTTTGGTTGCTGAAACCATGGATAAAGAAAAACGCGGTTATGGAACCATGATTGTTGGTGCAGTGGGTTTATTAGGTGCTGCTGTTGCGGCAACTGTAGCTGCCGAATTTACCTGGCAAACCTCCTACTTTGTAGGCGGCGGAATGGGCTTGGTACTGCTTTTATTACGTGTTGGCACTTTCGAATCGGGCATGTTTAAACACGCCGCTAACCAAACAGAAGTATCAAAAGGAAATATCTTAATGCTGTTTAACAACTGGAAACGTTTTTCGAAATATCTCTATTGTATCTTAATCGGTATTCCGTTATGGTTTGTGGTGGGAATCCTGGTTACCTTAGCGCCAGAATTTGGTAAAGCTTTAGGTGCGACAGAACCACTAAAAGCTGGTACCGGCATTATGTTTACCTATTTTGGAATTGCAATAGGCGATGTGGTTACAGGTTTACTCTCTCAGGTATTAAAGTCGAGAAAAAAAACAGTCTTTATTTTCCACTTGCTTTCTGTTGCGAGTGTGGTTGTTTATTTAACCAGTTTCGGCTTAACGGGTAGCAATTTCATCTGGATCTGTCTATTTATGGGCTTTTCTGTAGGTTATTGGGCTACATTTGTTACCATTGCATCAGAACAATTCGGCACAAACATAAGGGCTACTGTAACTACAACTGCACCTAATTTTGTAAGGGGTGCATTAATCCCTATTACATTCTTATTCGAATTTTTAACCCATAAATACGGATTAATTACGGCCGGATATTTAGTGATGGGGATCTTAACCCTGATTGCGATGTTTGGTTTGAGCCAATTAAAAGAAAGTTTCAACAAAGATTTGGATTATTTAGAAGAGTAATAATCTCCTGGCTTCTGACTAAAAACAATGTCAATAAAATGTACTATCTAAACATAAATCAATATAGCTGCTTGAATACCTTTAAATTTGTATGGAAATAGAAAAAAATCATCATGTTTAAAGAAGAAGTAGCAGAACGGTATAAGCAAATACAGGATGAAATTTGCAGGGGATTAGAGATTGCCGATGGCAAAGGAAAATTTGAAGAAGAACGCTGGGAGCGAAACGGTGGGGGAGGCGGACGTACCCGGATTATGCAAAATGGTGCAATTATCGAAAAAGGTGGCGTAAATTTCTCTGCGGTACACGGTAAATTGCCCGAAGCCGTAAAAAAAGCCTTTAATGTAACCGAAGATGATTTTTTTGCCACAGGTGTTTCAATTGTGATTCACCCAAATCATCCGCTGGTTCCGATTATCCATATGAATATCCGTTACTTTGAACTCAATGAAGAAACGCGATGGTTTGGCGGTGGTATAGATTTAACACCACATTACGTGTTCGAAAACGATGCCCGTTTTTTTCATCATAAATTAAAACAGGCTTGCGAAGACTTCAGCGCTGAGTTTTATCCCAAATTTAAAGCACATGCCGATGATTATTTCTTCATTAAACACCGTGAAGAAACCCGTGGTATTGGCGGTATTTTTTATGATAGACTAAAGCCTGAAAACACGAATTTATCATGGGAGCAGATCTTAGATTTCTCTATTAATATTGGTGAAACATTTTTGCCAATTTATACTGAACTGATTGATCGTAACCGCGATAAAGAATATACCGAAGCCCAGAAACAATGGCAATATCAGCGCCGTAGTCGTTATGTAGAGTTTAATTTAGTTTACGACTCTGGAACAAAATTCGGCTTGGAAACCAACGGACGGATAGAATCTATTTTAATGAGTTTACCACCACAGGCTAACTGGGGCTATAATGTTCAGCCGGAAATTAATTCTGAAGAATACAAAACGGTACAACTGCTTAAAAAAGGAATTAACTGGATCTAAATGACCGAATTAAAAGAATTTGAGCTCCTGCTACTTAAAACAATAATAAAAGATAATTTAGAGAAATTCGGCTATTTGTCTGGGCACTTAGATTTTATAAGGATCGACACGACTAAAATAACCGGTACAGGTCTTTACATAAATTTTGTCTACCTAAAGGAATTTCAAGAAGAAAAATTTGAAAACGGTTTACTCAGTGCTGAAGTAAAACTAACTGCTCCGAACCTGAAAAATGAATTAACTTATTGTTTGGATGTTACGAACTGTAAAATAGATTCTCTAGAAATTTTAACCAATGAAAAAGAAAATTGGAACGGTGATTTGGAGAATTGTAGTTTGAATTAATTCGGGGTTAATTTTCGCCAAGTATTTTTTTACCAACCAAAAAATAAATTAAAGACCCAAAAAGAGGCAAGAACAATACAACATTGGTCCACATCCACTTTTGTCGTCTTTTATTGTATGGAAATTTCGAAATGTCTAAAATAACGTAAATGTTTATCAACATGATAAGCATTACAACAATAGCGAGAATTATAAAATAAGCGTTCATACGTAAATATAGTCATTTTAAAACAATGTTAAAGATGGCGCCACCTCATGAAAGCCAGCTTCTAGTTTGCCAAGCCTGAAATCGTTTACCAGGTTATGAGCCAGGCGTGTTGGTTCGGGGATACGATAATTTCCAACAGATTTTTTAATTGTATTTAAACTTTCTTCTTGCGTAATTAAGTGACCGGCAGAAACGTAGACAGGTGCGCAATTGCGCTTTGTTCTCAATGCAAAACCAAGCATTTCGCCAGCATTATTTTTAATTTCTGCAGTACTAAATTTGACATTTTGAGGCTGGTGATTTTGTCCATGTAAAAGACTCTTAGCACAGCCAATTGTGGTTTGGTTAGCGAGAATTCCAAAATGCGAAGCAACACCCATACGGCGTGGATGCAAAATTCCGTTTCCATCAAGCACTACAACATCCGGTTTATTGGGTATCAGTTCCCAAACTTTCAATAATGCCGGAACTTCTTTAAAGCCTAAAAACCCTGCTTTATAAGGAAAACTGGTTTCGTAAGTTTCTAATGCAAATGATTTTAAAACCATTTCAGGATAAGTTAAGATTGCAATTCCTGCGTACATGGTTGTACTGTTTTTATTAAATGAAATATCTGCGCCAGCAATAGTTTCAATTTTGTTGAGTGACTGAAAATTTAACTGTTTGGCTAATTCAATTTGGTAAGCGGTAGCATCTTCGAAGCTGTAATGATCGTACATGGTTATTATTACAAACGCTTAATGATTATTGTTTTATTATTGTATTATATTAATTAATCGTTATCATATAAGTCATTTTTATATTATGTCTTATAATTAATATTATGTTAAGTTTGTTTTCCTAATACTACCCTATTCTTATAAATTACTTAATAAAATTATAGTTCTTGAAGTTTACGGTTAAGCTCTTGTACTTTGTTCGTTACTCCCTTTTTAGTGTAGATATCGATCAGCAACTGTACTGTTTTTTTATCGTTCGGGTTAATTTCATTTGCGCGCTGCAAAGCAAACTGTGCACGATTGATCAGGCCTTTATATTTTTCTGTTTTATCAGCATCATTTTTGCTCAGGGTTTCATTGGCTGTATTGATGTAAGCCAAACTGAGCTGGTATAATGCATCAAAATAATTTTGATCTGTAGACAAAGCTTTATCATAAGCCAAAATTGCGGTGGCGTTATTTCCAGCAACCTGTTGCAGATAACCGTAAAGAAAATAAAGTAGCTTGTTCCCTTTTTCTACTTTTAAATTGTTTTCGATTAATCCCTGAGCTTTACTATAATTCTCGGTATCAAGTAATAGATTGATATAATCATTTGTTAAAAAGCGATTGAACGGATTAAGCACAAGTCCATCCTCCAAAGTTTTGATAGCGGTTTCATTTTCTGATTTCACCACATACATCTGCGCCATTTTCTGAAAAACCGATGGATTTCTGATTCCGTTTTCTTTTGCACGTTTAAAATAGGTTAAAGATTCGTCGTAAGACTGGATATTTAATGCGCAAATTGCTGTATTTAACGCCAATGTGGTATCTGCAGGGAAATTATCACATACTTCTTTCAAATCAGCAAATGCTTCTTTAAAATCGTTATTAAAAAAAGCTTCATTACCTTTTTCCTGTTTTTTGATGAGGATATTATGATTAGAGGCTTTAATAAGGCCGCCATTATCATCATAACGATCTAAAGATTTGGCTTTGGCTACAGCTTCAACAGCTGAATCATAAAATTTATTCGCATTATTGGGATCTGTATCAATTATTGAAGCGAAAGAAGTAAGATAGGATTTAATAGACCAGGTTTCACTCCAGTTTTTAGTTTTGTTATCTTTCTCAGCTGATTCTATTGATTTTAAGCCTTCTGTAATAATCGATAACTGTTTTTTTTCATCTTCTTTATTGGCAATTGAAGCTTGTAGTTTACCGACAGCATTTCTGGCGATAAGAATTTGACTTTTTTGCGCTACAGCATTAAAAGAAACGAAAATTAAAGCGGTTAATGATATTTTAAGGCAATTCTGCATAATATAAATAATGTGGTAAAACCGTAATAAACCATAAAAATAAACATAAAAAAAAGAGCCCCGAAATTTCAGAGCTCTTTTTTTGGATCGGTCAATAAATTATTGTTTAGGCAATGCGTCTAAACGTTTCTTGATATCTTCGTAATTTTTAGTATCATTTCTAAAAGCATAGATCGTTTTCAAGGTCTCTAATGCACCTTGATTTTTGGCATCAACCTCAAGTGCTTTTTTATAAAAAGGAAGAGATTTATCTAACAGCGCATTCATTTTACCTGTTACTTCGTTAAACTCTTTCACTTTTTTAGGATCGATTTTATTTCTATCGGCTTGTAATTTTAAAGCCTGACTGAAATAGATGTTGCCCAAAAGAACCTGATAGTTAGGGTTGTTAGGTTCTTTTGCAGCTAAAGCAACCAGCATTTGCTCAGATTTGGCAGCATCACCCCTATCAATATAAATCTGGGTTTCGGTTTTAATCCAGTCGGTATTTTCAGGAAATTTAGCAGAAGCTTCTTTAATAACAGCCAAAGCAGCTGTTGTATCTTTTTGTTTTGCTAATGTGGTTGAGATAATCTCAGAATATAAATCTTTAGACTGTGGAGAATTCAAAGAGATTACTTTTTTGAATTGGCTAATCATGTTTGGATAATCCTCACTAAGTCTGGCCGCAATACCCGCATTCAGATACATAGCGGTGTCGTTTGGATTGATTACTGTTGCTGCCACGAATTTTTGATACGCAGTTTTGTAATCTTTCTTATTGTATGCAATTACACCACCATTTCTAACTGCGTTGCTAATATTGGTTTCAGCTAAATTAATATTATCTTTTTCACTTCCTTTTGTATCCAATTTCTTGGCTTCAACAACTGCATCCTGAGCAATTTTTAGGTTTGCATCGGCATTTGCAGTGCTTGTTGAATCCAGAATAGCTGCAGAAGAAGCGAATAAAGCGCGGTACGACCATGCTTCAGGCATTACTTTAGATTTTTCATCAGCAATTGCTTTGTCGGTATGGGCCAAGCCTTTTGCTAACGCTTCAAGCTTTTTTGCCAATGGCGTTGATGCACTTGAAGAAGTTAGCTGGAATAAACCCCAGTCGTTTTTTGCCGCGGTTACTTCACTTTTCTGAGCAAATGCAGAGCTTACCGCACCTGCTAGAACTATACTTAGAAATACTCTTTTCATAATTTTTATTCTAATCTTATTTTTAGTTAATTTTCTTCTTCCGCTTCGCCTTCTTCTTCAGTATCATCAGCCTCGGGAGTAGTATCTGCTTCCACTTCTTCACCGTCAGTAACTACAACATCTGTTAAATCTACTGTTTCTTCTTCATCTTCTTCGTGATCAATTTTAGTAACCGACGCAATTTCGTCATCACCTTTTAATGATATCAAACGAACCCCTTGTGTGGCACGGCCCATTACCCTTAATGCTGATACCGGAATTCTGATTACAATACCTGAACGGTTAATGATCATCAAATCTTCGCTATCTGTAACGTCTTTTATTGAAACTAATTGTCCAGTTTTTTCAGTAACATTAATTGTTTTTACCCCTTTACCACCACGGTTAGTTACACGGTAATCTTCAATATCTGTGCGTTTACCGTATCCTTTTTCTGACACTACTAACACTGTAACTTCAGGATTGTTAACAGCAATCATGCCAACAACTTCATCCTGATCGTGTGCAAGCCTAACACCGCGTACGCCGGTAGCTGTTCTACCCATCGGACGAACCGTACTTTCGTTGAAACGGATCGCTCTACCAGAACGCAATGCCATTACAATTTCGCTTTGTCCGTTAGTTAAACAAGCTTCCAGTAATACATCACCATCATTAATATTGATGGCATTAATACCATTTACACGTGGACGTGAATAGGCTTCAAGAGAAGTTTTCTTAATGGTACCTTTTTTAGTACACATAATAATGAAATTGTTCTCTAAATATTCCTGATCTTTCAGGTTTTTAACCTTAATGTAGGCTTTAATTTTTTCCTCTTTCGGGATATTGATAATATTCTGGATCGCTCTTCCTTTACTGGTTCGTGAACCTTCTGGAATTTCGTAAACCCTCAACCAGAAGCACCTTCCGGCTTCGGTAAAGAACAGCATATAATTGTGGTTTGTGGCCACAAGCATGTGCTCAATAAAATCTTCATTTCGTGAGTTACTGCCTTTAGATCCTTTTCCGCCTCTACCCTGTGCTCTAAATTCGGTTGCCGGTGTACGTTTTACGTAACCTTCGTGAGAGATAGTGATTACCACTTCTTCATCATCGATGAAATCTTCCATGCTCATGTCTTCGGCTGAGTGAACGATAGTTGTTCTACGCTCATCACCAAATTTCTGACGGATTTCTGCTAACTCATCTTTGATGATCTGCATACGCAAACCTTCATCTGCTAAGATAGATTTTAAATGCTCGATGGTTTTCATTAACTCTGCATACTCTTCTTTGATCTTATCGCGCTCTAGTCCTGTTAAACGACGAAGCGTCATATCCAAAATCGCACGTGCCTGAAGATCGCTAAGTCCGAATTTTTCCATCAAGCCTAAACGGGCATCTTCAGGGGTTTCGGAAGCACGGATTAATTTAATTACCTCATCTAAATGATCTAAAGCAATTAAATAACCTTCTAAAATGTGTGCACGTTTTTCGGCTTCTGCCAATTCGTAACGGGTACGGCGAACAATTACATCATG
Source organism: Pedobacter sp. Bi27 (assembly GCF_918698255.1). Taxonomy (NCBI): domain Bacteria; kingdom Pseudomonadati; phylum Bacteroidota; class Sphingobacteriia; order Sphingobacteriales; family Sphingobacteriaceae; genus Pedobacter; species Pedobacter sp. Bi27. The sequence goes on along the minus strand of NZ_CAKKMW010000004.1, from coordinate 375,072 downwards.
GCGGTGATCCACAAAATGCACAATTAAATCTTTAAGATTTAACATTTGTGGACGGCCTTTTACCAATGCAATGTTATTTACACTGAAAGAAGTTTGTAATGCGGTATACTTATATAAGTTGTTTAAAACAATAGAAGCATTTGCATCACGTTTAATTTCGTAAACGATGCGGATACCATCTTTGTTCGATTCGTCTTTAATGTTCGAAATACCTTCAAGTTTTTTCTCGCCAACCAATTCAGCAGTACGCTCAATCATCTGTGCTTTGTTAACCTGGTAAGGAATTTCGGTAACAATAATTACCTCGCGGTCTTTAATGTTCTCGATTTCGGCTTTTGCACGCATTACAATACGGCCACGACCTGTTTCGAAAGCTTCTTTTACCCCCGTATAACCATAAATAATACCACCGGTAGGGAAATCTGGAGCTTTTACAAACTTCATCAATTCCTCGATCGTAATATCTCTATTATCGATATAGCTTACCACACCATCAATTACTTCGGTTAAGTTGTGAGGTGCCATATTGGTGGCCATACCTACCGCAATACCAGAAGATCCGTTAACCAATAAGTTCGGGATTTTTGCAGGTAAAACGGTTGGTTCTTGTAAGGTATCATCAAAGTTTAACTGAAAATCTACAGTATCTTTATTGATATCGGCAAGCATTTCTTCGGCTATTTTCGAAAAACGTGCCTCGGTATAACGCATTGCAGCCGGAGAGTCACCATCAATGTGACCAAAGTTTCCTTGTCCATCAACCATTGGATAACGTAAGCTCCAATCCTGAGCCATACGAACCATAGTAAAGTATACAGATGCATCACCATGTGGGTGATACTTACCTAAAACCTCCCCTACAATACGGGCAGATTTTTTATGTGGTTTATTACTGGTTACACCAAGATCGAGCATACCATATAAAACACGGCGGTGTACCGGTTTCAATCCATCACGTACATCAGGCAAAGCCCTCGATACGATTACCGACATTGAGTAATCAATGTAGGCCGATTTCATCTGCTCCTCTATATTAATTTGAATGATTTTGTCGTTCTGCTGATTTTCTAAATCTTCTGCCATAAATTATTATTCTCGCTACTTAAAACGATATTAAAAAGGGTATTACTATAACCTTGCGAATTTAACAAAATTTAGCCGAATTAAGGCATTGTTGAAAAGTTTTGACCTTTGTTATAGGTTTTTTATTCCCGACGGGATTTTAATTTATTGAGGGCCAGTTTAACGAGTTTACAGCATTTACAAAAAAATGGGTTGTGAGTTTTTTTTGTAAATGTGAGGTTCTGTTTCAGTGGCGGTCTGCAGTCCTGCTATCGCTACAAGTCCTCATTCGTACCTCATTGTGGGCTATTCGCTATATCAGGTTTATAAACAAAGGACAGTATTTCATATTTGGATCTAAACCTCGCAGGTTTCAAAAACATACGAGGTTTGTAATTGAGTTTGTAGAGAACTAAAATTTACAATCTTAACTAATTCTGATACTTTTGCGTTTCAAATTACATATAATGGCAAACGGAAAGAAATCTGCAATGAGTTTTATTATGGTTACCCTCCTGATCGATTTTACAGGTTTTGGGCTGATCATTCCGGTTTTACCAAAACTTATTCAGGATTTCACTGGCGGTGGCTTCGGTTTAGCTGCAGAATATGGCGGCTGGCTCACCCTTGCATATGCATCAGTACAATTTATATTTTCGCCAATTATCGGAGCAATGAGCGATCGGTACGGACGAAGGCCCGTGTTATTAAGCTCTTTGTTTGGTTTAGGTATCGATTACATCTTTTTAGCTTTCGCCCCTTCTATTGTTTGGTTATTTGTAGGAAGGATTATTGCAGGAATAACAGGTGCAAGTTTTACAACCGCACAGGCATATATCGCTGATGTTTCGCCTCCAGAAAAAAGAGCGCAAAATTTTGGCCTGGTTGGTGCAGCATTTGGTGTTGGATTTATCTTAGGTCCGGTTTTAGGTGGCGCTTTTAGCCATTTTGGTACGCGGGTCCCTTTCATGATTGCTGCAGGTTTATCTTTAATTAACTGGCTTTACGGTTATTTTATACTGCCAGAATCTTTACCTGTTGAAAAACGGAGGGCTTTTGACTGGAAAAGGGCAAATCCAATCGGCTCGTTGTTAAGCATTGGCAAATACCCTGCATTATTGGGCTTAATGGCTACCTTATTCTTACTATATTTTGCCAGTCACGCAGTTCAATCCAACTGGACATTTTATACCATGGAGAAATTTAAATGGGATGCTGCATGGGTAGGCTATTCGTTAGGTTTTGTGGGTTTGGTTGTGGGCCTTGTTCAAGGTGGTTTAATAAGGGTGATCCTTCCCAAAATCGGAGAAAAGAAAGCGGTTTACTTTGGTCTCATTTTATACATCATAGGCTTCATAGCTTTTGCTTTTGCAAGCAAGGGCTGGATGATGTTTGCCTTTATGCTTCCTTATGGTTTAGCCGGAATCTGCGGGCCGGCCATGCAAGGATTGATTTCGAATCAGGTACCTTCGAATGCACAGGGCGAAATGCAGGGTGTTTTAACCGGTTTACAAAGTTTAGCGGCCATATTTGCTCCTTGGGTAATGACACATATTTTTGCTTATTTTATCGAAGGCAAGGCTCCGGTTTATTTTCCAGGGGCACCGTTTATATTGAGCGCGGTGTTAACATTGATTGGGTTGTTTATTTGCTTAAGAAGTTTGAAGAAATATCATTAGGACGTCTAAAGCAACTCATTAGCCAAATTAGCCAACTCGCTCCGCTCGCCTTTATGTAAGGTAATATGTGCGTAAAGCGGATGGTTCTTAGCATTTTCTATCAGATACGAAAGTCCGTTACTTTCAGAATCTAGGTATGGCGTATCAATTTGGTAAATATCGCCGGTAAAAACTATTTTGGTATGTTCGCCCGCCCTCGAAATTATCGTTTTCACTTCATGCGGCGTTAGATTTTGTGCCTCATCAATAATAAAGAAAATTTTAGTGAGGGTTCTTCCCCGGATAAAAGCCAATGGCGCAATCGCTATTTTTTCGGTAGCAATCAGTTCATCAATCTTTTCCGACATTTTATCATCGCCGATAAACTGCTCTTTAATAAACCGCAGATTATCCCAAATTGGCGCCATAAAAGGATCAGTTTTCGATTTTGCATCGCCTGGCAAGAAACCGATGTCTTTATTGCTCAGGGAAACGATCGGTCGCGTAACATAAATCTGTCTAAAGTTTTTACGCTGTTCTAAAGCGCTTGCCAAAGCCAATAGTGTTTTACCTGTTCCGGCATTCCCTTGTATGCTCACCAGCCTAATTTCTGGATCTAAAAGCGCATGAATGGCAAATGCCTGTTCAATATTTTTAGGTTTGATTTTAAATATAGGATCAGTAGAAACTGCTGAAATTGTTTTTAAACTGTTGTTATAAAATACATTAGCTGTTTTTCTCTTGTTCCTTAAAATATAAAAGTGATTACCATTTTTAGGTGGCAGTTCTACTTCATTCGCATCAATAAAAGGTTGTTTTTTTATTTCATCTATAATTTCCACCGGAAAGTTGGCTATTTCCGTCTTTCCGGCATAAAGCTCATCTACATTTTTAATTTTACCAGTTTCGTAATCTTCTGCATTTAAATCCAGAGCTTTTGCTTTTAACCTCAGGCAGATGTCTTTCGATACCAGTACTACTTTCTTATCGGGATATTCTTCTTTTAAACTTAATGCTGCATTTAAAATCTTATGGTCTGTTTTGCCTTTTCCATACACTTCTTCTGCATTTATAGTTAAAGGCTTTTCATTTAAAACCACCTTAAATTTTCCTGAATCAGGGCTTTTTAACGAAATCCAATCGCTGATAAGTTTTTGTTTTGAAGTTTCATCAATAAGGCGGATAAAACTTCTGGCCTCAAAATTCCGGGTATCGTTACCGCTTTTAAAATTATCGAGCTCTTCTAAAACCTGAATGGGGATAGCTACATCGTGCTCGTGGAAGTTATTTATCGCATCATGGTCGTACAAAATAACCGAGGTATCTAAAACGAATATCTTTTTTGACGGATTGGAGATTGATTTACCTTTTTTGGCCATTTGGTAAATTTAATATTTTAGGGATAATATGCTGAAAGATTCGCTCTTTTTTTGATCGAAAGATCAAAATTTAAGGCAAAATAAAAACGGGGTTCTTCTTCTTTCGATTCAGTTCCCCGTTTTAACTCTAAAAACAACCGTAGTCGCATTTTAAAGCATCTAATTCTTGTTACTTTGATTTTTCCGTTATCGTTAGGTTTTGCAACTTTTGCGATTCGTGAAAATTTATTTCCAACTCCTCTGTCCGTAAACTTCCTAGTTTTCAATAATCTCTGTTTGGGCCTGTGCGATTTTCTTATGATCCAATCTTACGATGGTTATATATATCCTTACTCGGTTTAACCCTTTCAGAAATTAATCGTTTTCCCTGTAAACACTCCGAAACAATTCCCCTTTCGGTTCTTTATCTCTTTTGGATTGTTTTATCAGAATTCAAAGTACTTCGTATTTGATATCATCTAATTTAGTAGGAAAACACATATTTGTCAAGAGAAAAATGAGTGTTTTTATAAACAAAGTTATCCACTTAAATTTGCTGGTTATCAACAACTTAATATTCTAAAAATATCGTTTTTGAGCGCTTTCTGTAAGCTTCGCTTAGTTTATTAACATTTCTAAAAAACACACTTATAAACAATTCGTAATATTTTGTTAATCAATCTATTATCTATTTTCTGCTTAAAAGTTTAAAAAAAGCAAAAAACTTAATTTTAATCGCAACAAAAAACTTCGCTATTATGTTATTTTTGTATCATGCAGATTAGGCAACCCATTAGAAATATACAAGACTTTTTATTGAGTACGTATTTTGCCGACGGTCTTCGCATCACCATTGGTGTACTGCTCCCCTCTTTAATTCTTGCCCAGTTTGGCATGTTAAAGTACGGTATGACTTTATCGCTAGGCGCTTTATGTGTAAGTGTGGTAGATAGTCCGGGGCCAATGGTACACCGAAGAAATGCAATGCTGATTACCACTGCACTTATCTTTACCTTCTCTATCCTAACGGGGTTAACCAACAAGAACCATTATTTTATCGGCTTTTTATTGGCTGTATCCAGTTTTGTATTTTCAATGTTTTACATCTACGGTATTAGAGCTGCATCGGTTGGTACTGCGGTTTTACTGATTATGGTATTAAGCATTGATGATGTACGCCCATGGCAAGAAGTATTGCTACATGCGGTTATGATCCTGATAGGTAGCCTTTGGTATACTGGCTTAAGTTATTTTGTGTACCGCTTACGCCCCTTCCGTTTGGTGCAGCAATCGTTAAGCGATTCTATCCTGGAAGTTGCAGAGTTTCTACGCGAAAAAGCCAAGTTTTACCATCAAAATAACAATTACGATAAAACCTATTCAGATCTGTTGCAGCTTCAGGTTTCTGTTCATGAAAAACAGGATGCGGTAAGAGAATTACTTTTTAGAACCCGCGAAATTGTAAGAGATTCTACTCCTGAGGGCAGATTTTTGTTATTGGTATTTGTAGATATGGTCGATCTGTTCGAGCAGGTAATGTCTACCTATTATAATTATCAGCAGCTGCATTATCAGTTTGATAAAGCAGGCATATTATCAGATTATGAAATGGCCATTAAGCGGATTTCGTATGCCCTTGATGATATTGCTTTTGCCTTAAAAAGTGGTGGAATACCCGTTGTTTCAAAACGTTTATTGATCGAGATTGAAAGGTTAAAGATCAAAATCAACGATCTGGAAAAGAACAATCAAAATCAGGAATACAATACCTTAGGCATAATTGCCCTGAAAAATATTGAGGTGAACATCGAAAATATACTATCAAGGGTTAAAACTATTTTTAGTTATTTTAAAATCAGAAACAGCAAAGATATCAGACAAGCTGAGGTAGACACAGAGAAATTTATCACCAGGCAAAAATTCGATTTTAAACTGTTTACAGAGAATTTGACCTATACTTCTTCTACTTTCAGGCATTCGTTACGGGTTACTGTGGTGATGCTTTTGGGTTTTATCGTGGCGCAGATTCTCAATTTCTCACATAGCTACTGGATTCTCCTCACCATTCTGGTAATTTCGAAACCGGGATTTAGTTTAACCAAAGAACGTAATTATCAACGCTTAATCGGCACCACGATTGGGGCGTTTATTGGTATGGGGGTGATTACTTATATCCACGATCGGAATACTTTATTTGTGATCCTATTAATCTGCATGATTGGCTGTTACAGTTTCCAAAGGAAAAATTACGTAGTGAGTGTACTTTTTATGACGCCATATATCTTAATCCTATTCGATTTTCTGGGTATGGGATCGATAGCGTTGGCGCGTGAAAGGATTTATGATACTTTTATAGGCTCTGGTATTGCGCTATTGGCCAGTTATTCTTTATTCCCGACTTGGGAGCATGAAAAACTCAAAGAGGCCATGCTCGATATTTTAAGGGCTAATAAGGCTTATTATGGACAGGTGATTAAATTGTATTTTGAGAAAAATTACAATAGAACGGAATATAAACTGGCTCGGAAAGAAGTTTATGTAAGTACGGCAAACTTGGCCTCCCTGTTTCAAAGAATGTTTTCTGAACCAAAAAGCAAACAGTTGTTTATTAAAGAGGTACATCAGTTTACAGCGCTCAGCCATTTATTGTCTTCTTATGTTGCAACACTTTCGCTCTACAATAAGGAACATCAATTTACCTTCGAAAGTTTCGATTCCTTGAAGCCTATTGCCAACAATACCAATTATTTATTGGATACGTCTATTGAAAATCTGGAGAAAGGCGCCAGCACAATTGAGAATGTACCGCTAATCAGACTAAATGATAACGGTTTAGCTATTAAAAAAGGAGAAGATTTGGTTCCTGAGCAATTCGACCTTATCCAGAAGGTAGCTTACGATATTTATAAGCTATCAGTGAAAATCAAGATTTAAATCGAATTTTATTACGCAAGTAATCATGCTGCATTGGTTCAAGATTTAAATTATCAAATACCTTGTATTAAAAACAAAGGCTATTAAAAATTGTTAAGTATCCATATTAAGAAAACATTATGGAAAAGCTATATACGGCTGAAGTTACAGCTACTGGAGGACGAGACGGACATATCAAATCGAGCGATGGAATTTTAGATTTCGATTTAAGAAAGCCAAAAGAGCTTGGCGGGCAAGGAGGTGCCACAAACCCAGAAGAATTATTTGCTGCTGCCTGGGGGCCATGTTATTTGGGAGCCTTAGGTGGTGTAGCGGAGCGAGAAGGTGTTGATATAAGTGAAGCAAATGTGAAAGTATTGGTTTCATTTAATAAAGATGGTAATGCATTTGCGCTCTCTGCAGACCTTGATGTACACATTCCAGGGATTTCGCATGAAGAAGCACAGGCCCTCGCTGATAAAGCGCATAGGGCATGTCCGTATTCTAAAGCAACCAGAGGAAATATTGAGGTAAGGGTAACGGCTGTGTAAAGTGAAGTCAGATGTTACCATCTGACTGTTTAAGCAGAATTACAAAATAAGATTGAACTTAGTGTCAGTTGGAAACAACCGACACCACGGATATCTGCCACCACCACATCCAACATCGAAATTACCCTAAAACAAAAAGTCCCGATTTTAGTCGGGACTTTTTCATTTACAGTATTTATGAGTTGAAATCTATCTTTGTGTCTGTTGGAAACAACTGACACAAAGATATCAGTTTATATTTTTTGATTAAACCGCTTCCTGTTCAATTCTTGTATTTGCTGGTCTGCCATTTTTAAAGGCGTCGCGGGTTTTTAGTCCCAGCAATTCAAACATGGCCATATCATCAACAAATGCAGGATTTGGCGTAGTTAATAATTTATCGCCTGCAAAAATAGAACTTGCACCAGCCATAAAGCAAAAAGCCTGTTCTAAAGTGCTCATTTCGTTTCTACCAGCTGATAAACGCACCACAGAGTTTGGCATTACGATACGTGCCGTAGCAATCATTCTTACCATATCCCAGATTGGAACACGTGGCTGATTTTCCAAAGGAGTACCTTTTACGGGTACTAAAGCATTAACAGGAACTGATTCAGGATGTTTTTCCATGTTCGATAAAGTCTGCAACATTGAAACACGGTCTTCTACCGTTTCACCTAAACCGATAATACCACCACTACATACCGTTAATTTGGCTTTACGAACATTTTTTATGGTATTTAAGCGATCATCGTAAGTTCTGGTCGAGATAATACGTTTGTAATCATCTTCAGAAGTATCGATATTATGGTTATATGCATATAAACCAGCATCAGCTAAACGTTGTGCCTGGTTTTCGGTAAGCATGCCTAAAGTACAGCAAACTTCCATATCCATATCATTCACGGCTTTCACCATTTCAATCACACGGTCAAAATCGCGGTTATCGCGTACTTCGCGCCATGCTGCGCCCATACACAAACGTGATGCGCCCCCCTCTTTTGCCTTAACTGCGGCGCTAACCACCTGGCTAACCTGCATCAATGGCTGAACTTCTAATTCGGTATGGTAGCGGGCTGCCTGTGGGCAATATGAACAGTCTTCAGCACAACCTCCAGTTTTGATCGAGATTAATGAACTTACCTGAACTTCATTGTAATCTTTATTTTCTCTATGGATGCTTGCGGCTTCGTAAACCAGATCTAAAAATGGTCTGTTATAAATTTCGTATATTTCTTCTTTTGTCCAATCGTGTCTTGTTTTTTGCATCGGGATCAGATTTTATAGATTTAAAGTTTGTAGTCTAAGTTAAATTAACAGGCGCTCAATTTAGTTTTGCAAGCTTTAAATCTTGAAATCCTAAAATCAAGTAAATCCTGATTATAGTAAAAGTTTGCTGGCCAATCCTAAAATTAATAGGAAACCAAAAACGTCGGTAAAAGTAGTAATAATTATAGATGATGCAATGGCGGGATCGATACCAACCCGTTTTAAAATTAACGGAATACCAGCGCCAGTAATGCCTGCAATTATCAGGTTGCCCGTCATAGCCAAGAAGATAACCAATCCAAGCATTGGGTTTCCATCAAAAAAGTAAGCAAAAATAAATACGATTAATCCATTGGATGCACCATTTATTAAACCTACGGTAAATTCTTTTAAAACCGTACGATAGGCCTGTTTATCAGTCAAGTCATAAAGTGAAATACGCCTTACGGTTACGGCAAGTGCCTGGGTAGCTGCATTTCCACCCATCCCAGCAATAATGGTCATGTAGGCCGCTAAGGAAGGAATTAACTTAATGGTTGGATCGAAATAACGTACTACAGATGAAGCTAAAAATGCTGTACCAAGGTTGATAATTAACCATGGCAAACGTGATTTTACCGCTTCTACCCAGTTACCGCTCAATTCTTCATCTTCTGATACCCCCGAGATTTTCAAGATATCTTCGGTACTTTCAGCCTCCATTACATCGATCACATCATCGAATGTTACCCTACCGAGTAATTTCTGGTGATCATCTATTACTGGAATACTGGTTAAGTTATATTGAGAAATTAGGTTCGCCACTTCTTCCTGATCGGTATCGGGGTGCACATAAACTGCGTCTATTTTAACCAATTCAGTTATTTTGGCATTGTGTTTTGCTTTAATAATGTCTTTTAAAGAAACAATACCTTTAAAAATCTCCTCATCATCCACCACATAAATGGTGTAAAACTCCTCCATTTCTTCACTCTGCCGGATGATCTCGTCAATTGCATCTTTTTTAGTAAGGTTGATGTTTACACAGATCAGCTCCGTATTCATCAAACCACCCGCAGTTTTTTCGTCGTAAGTTAAAAGATTCCGGATTTCTGTGGCGTGATCTTCGGTAAGGTCTTCTAAAATCTCTTTCTGCTCATGATCCTCCAGTTGCGAAATGATGTCGGTCGCATCATCATAATCCAGTTCTTCAACAATCTCTGTACGTTTATCGGGATGGAGCTCAAAAAGTAAATCTTCCGGATGGGATTCTTCATCCATCTCAGAAATAATCTCAGAAGCTATTTCTGCGGGAAGCAGGTTGATAATGTGCCGCTGCTCAGATTTATCTAAACGCTCAAACAAAATCGCGATTTCTGAGGCATGATACTCCTCTAAAACTACTTTTAAAGTTTCATCACCAGCTAAAATTGCATTTTTAACCTTGAGTACGTCGCTTTTATCTATTTCGAATGACTGCATCTATAACCTAACCAAAAACGCCCTAAAGCTACAAATATTAAAAATTGATTTTTATTAAAATTCTGTCTAATCTTTTCAAACTTATTAGTAGAATTTAGTCGTTGTTGACTGTATTTTTTTTCTTCAACATTTCAAGGTGTTTTTTTGGATCAAAGTCTTCAACCATCCCACCATCAATTCCAACTTTAAGTGCCTCTCTCAAAATTTCGATTTTATTTTCTTCATCTTCCAACAATCTTAATCCTGCACGGATAACTTCGCTTGCATTTTTAAACCTTCCTTCAGATATCTTTTTGCCAACAAATTTTTCAAAATGATGTCCCAAAACAACAGATGTATTTCTTCCCATTGTATCAATTTTAATCTAACTCTTAAAGTTACCAAAAATTGGTACATTCTAAAAGTAAAATCCCGTTTAAACTGACGTTTAATCCAATAAAAATAAACTCTTTTCTTGATGGGATCGTCATGCTAAACTTGTTTCAGCATCTTTCTTACAAAATAGACCCTGAAATAAATTTACTTCGGAGCTTTCCGCTTTGCTACAGGTCAGGGTGACGATTATAAATTAAAATCTTCTCTTTATCTTAAAGGCAGTATTAGTCTGAATGTTAACACTATTTAAACCAACCTTTACGCCAAAAGTAAATTACCTGCAAAATCGCAATCACAGCCATTACAATCCAGGTGTACAAATAACCATGTTCGGCGTATAATTCAGGCATATTGTCTTCTAATATCTTTCCGGTTGCAGGGTCTTCCCTACTAAAGTTCATCCCGTAAATCCCTGCAATAAAGGTTAATGGAATAAATATGGACGAAATGATGGTCAAAACCTTCATGATTTCGTTCATCCGGTTGCTGATAATGGATAAATTCATATCAATATTGGCTGAAGCGATCTCTTTTAATGACTCGATAAAATCAATGATCTGGATACAATGATCGTAGGCATCCTTCATGTAGGTTTTAGTGAGATCTGATATTAATGGACTATCGGTACGGATAATATCATTCAGTTTATCCCGCTCCGGCCAGGCTACTTTTCGGATCATGATCAACGACCTTTTAATCGCCTGTGTATCGTACATGATTCTCCGGTCAGGATGATCATATAAACGGTCTTCAATAGCATCCAGCTCTTCGCCCCAGAAATTTAACAAGGAAAAATAATTATCCACTATCACATCCATAATGGCATACATCAGGTAGCTAATGCCACCTATACGAATGTTTCCCTTCCCTATTTCCAAACGTTTTCTTACGGGCTCAAAACAATCGCAATAAGTTTCCTGAAAGGTAATCAAGGTACGTTCTGACAGGATAAAAGAAACCTGATCATTATTTAAAACATTCTCCTCATTTAAAAACAGATGCCTGCTCACTGCAAAAATGTACTTATCATTATCATATTCATCCAGCTTGGGGCGCTGGTAAGAACTGGTAATATCTTCTAATACAAGCCTGCTGATACCCAACTTTGAATAAAGTGTTTCGAATATATTGGGATCTGCTAATCCTTTAATGTCAAACCAATAGCAGAAATCTTTATTTTCAATCAGTTTATCAATATTATTGATATTCTCCAATTCCACTTTTTTATAACTTTTATCGTTATAAATATGAAGTACAATAACTGGCTTTAATGCGTCTTCATCAATAGTGTATAAACCCGGGCTGGTACCTGGGGTTGGAACTTTATAGTGCTTATGGCGGTTACGCGGCTTGTTTTTTCCCATACTTTATAAATATAGCCGGGCTTGCGGGCCCTGGTTAAACAACAAATCAACAATACTTAAGTTGGGCAAAAATTGATGTCTATCTTCAAAAACCTGATAATATGGCTTGTTTTTTACAATATCGTCCTCCTTTTTAGGATTCATAATGGTACGAAAATCCAGCTCAGGAGCAATATTATCAAAATATTCGGTAGTAACTTCGAAGCTTTTATTGAGCTTTAACTTTTTGGAGAGCCATTCTACCAATTCGAGGTTATAATCGAAAAGAAATTCAAATTTTTGATTATAAAACCGTGAAAGCTCATCTTCATAAAACTCAAAATAGGCTGAACTTCTATAGCAACTTTCTAAGCTCAACCAATGTAAACGTTGCCATTTAAAGTCATAACTAATCCGCACATCTTTCATTTGCGTGTGTGTTTTTGAACCTTTAACCACAGGAACGGTAATATCGAGTTTTCCGTTCGGAGAATAAATACTGGCCCTGTTGCGGTAAGTTTGCTTCGCTAAATGTTCATGTTTTTCGATTAAAAAATCTACCTCTAGCTTTTGTAATAAACTAAAATAGCCTACTGGTGGAAGATAAAATAATGGAAGTATAGCTGTATTCTGCATTTGAAAATTTATGTTTGTAGTTGAAACGTTTTAAAAATAATGATTAAAAGAGGGATTGCGCACGTTGGCGTATTTTTTTTATACCTGTTATCGCTGCTGCCTTTATCTTTGCTCTTTTTTTTTGCAAGATTACTATATTATCTGCTTTATTACGTAATAGGCTATAGAAAAAAAGTTGTCAGGCAGAATTTAACCCACTCTTTTCCCGAAAAACCTTTAGCTGAAATTAAGGCTATTGAGAAAAAATTCTTCCTCTATTTGGCTGAACTTATTTTCGAAATTATTAAAATGGCCAGTATTTCAAGAGCTGAAACTTTAAAACGGGTAAAATTTACTGGTTTGGAACAAGTAGAAACTCATTTTAAGGCTGGAGAAAGTGTGCTGGCTTGTACAGGCCATTATGGTAACTGGGAATTGGGCACGTTAGCCTTAGGTTTAAATATCTCTGCCAAAACGATGGTAATTTATAAACCCATTGGCAATAAGGTTTTTGGAAAGTGGTTTGATTGTGCGAGAACAAAATATGGGAATGTTTTTATCGCCATGCGGCAAACTTTGCGTGGGATAGCCGCTTATAAAAACGAACCCACACTTTTATGTTTTGCAAGTGACCAATCGCCAACCAGAGAGGAAACCAAATATTATGTAGATTTTCTTCACCAGCCCACTGCCGCACTTTTAGGTGTAGAAAAAATTGCAAAATCTACTAAAAGACCAATATACTATTTTAAAGTTAGCGTAGTTAAAAAAGGCTATTACCATATAGAAGTTTTGCCCATGTGCCTCGACCCGGAACGAATGCACGAATTCGGGATTACTGATCTGCACTTTAAGTTTTTAGAAAATATTATCAAAGAACAGCCTCAATATTGGCTTTGGAGCCATAAACGCTGGAAATTTAAACCCGAATAAGAAGAATGAACCCATCAGTAGCCGTTGTAATTTTAAACTGGAATGGAAAAGCATATTTACAGCAGTTTTTACCTGGAATTTTGCTTTCTGAATATGATAATCTGCAAATTGTTGTGGGCGATAATGCTTCCACCGATGATTCAGTTTTGTTTTTACAAGAAAATTTTCCCAGCGTTAAAATAATCCAGAACGACCAGAATTACGGTTTTGCTGCAGGCTATAACAAGGTTTTAGAACGTGTTGAGGCCGATTATTTTATCCTACTCAATTCGGATGTAGAGGTAACTCCCAATTGGATAAAGCCGGTAATTGATTTAATGGAAAGCGATGCACAGATTGCGGCAGCACAGCCTAAAATTAAATGGCAGCTAAATAAAGAACAGTTTGAATATGCAGGCGCTGCTGGGGGGTATCTGGATATCTATTCTTTCCCTTTCTGCCGAGGAAGGCTATTTAATGTTTATGAGCTAGATAATGGTCAGTACAATGACAAAGCAGAAGTTTTTTGGGCCAGTGGAGCTGCATTTTTTATTAAAAGTAAATGCTGGCAGGAAGCGGGCGGTTTAGATGCTGATCTTTTTGCTCATATGGAGGAGATAGATCTGTGCTGGCGTTTAAAGAACCTGAATTATAAAATAATATACTGTCCGGATGCCGAAGTTTACCATGTAGGCGGTGGGACTTTGCAGACGGAGAATCCTTTTAAAACTTATCTCAATTTCAGAAACAACCTCATCATTATGCAGAAGAACCTACCTGCCAGTGATGCCGTTTTCAGAATAACAATAAGGATGTTTATAGATTTTATTGCATGGTGGCACTTTTTGCTAACCGGAAAACCTAAATTTACAATCGCAGTTACCAAAGGCCATTGGCATTTTCTTAAATCGCTTTCAAAAACGAATAAAAAGCGGAAGGCCGTTCAAAAAGCATATAGTCAACATGCTGGAGTATATAACAATAGCGTTGTTTGGGCGTTTTTTATTAAGAAAATTAAATATTTTTCAAACTTGAAGTAAAATTGCGAATCGTCATTCCCAACCCGATTGGGAACCACGTAGTGCTCATGAATGCCTTAAAAAAAAAGAAAACTTATGAATAATCGTATTGCATGCGCTTTAAGATTCCCGTCTTCACGGGAATGACGATCAATCTTTTTAAACTTTAATTGGAGTGCTGTCAGATGTTGCCATCTGACAGAAGTAATATGATAGATTAAATCAACAAACTTTCAATAGCTAAACGATAACCTTTTATGCCAAAGCCAGTTAAAACACCTTGACAGTTTTTACCGGTTAAAGAGACATGACGATATTCTTCGCGGGCATAAATATTAGATATGTGCACCTCAACCACAGGGGTTTTAATAGCTGCAATCGCATCAGCAATAGCAACGGAAGTATGGGTGTAACCTCCTGCATTAAGCACTACCCCATCATAACTAAAACCAACTTCATGCAATTTATTAATAATTTCGCCCTCAACATTACTCTGGTAGTATTCAATTTCTATATCCGGATAAACCGTTTTTAATTCTTTAATATAATCTTCAATACTGGTGTTTCCGTAAATAGATGGCTCACGTACACCTAATAAGTTTAAGTTTGGGCCGTTAATAATTTGTATTTTCATAATATAATGTTGTAACGTTGCAATGTTATAAAAAATCTCAAATAAAAGCATGCTTTGGCCATCATATATTAAAGGATTTAAATCGTATTTAAAGTTAGAACGGTCGTTATCTGGTAATTCTGTTGATGCCTACATGAGTGATATTGATAAATTGATCCAGTATTTTCAATCATTAAACGAAGAGCCTAAACTAACTGATATTACCATCATTCATCTAAAATCATTTATCTCTTGGTTAAATGAACTGGGTATGCAAGCCAGTACACAAGCCCGGGTAATATCGGGATTAAAAGCTTTCTTTGCCTATTTAATGCTCGAAGATATAATTTCAAATGATCCTACGGCATTGCTTGAGGCGCCAAAACTCAGCAGAAAATTACCCGATACATTGAACATTTACGAGATTAACGAACTTATTTCTGCCATAGATGCTTCAAAGCCTGAGGGCATACGCAATAAAGTCATTATGGAAGTGTTATATGGCTGCGGCTTGCGTGTAACTGAATTAACCGAATTAAGGATCTCAAATCTGTTCCCACAGATCGAATTTATAAAAGTAATTGGAAAAGGAAATAAAGAACGTTTAGTGCCCATCGGAAGCGTAGCCTTAAAACTGCTCGATATTTACATTAACGAAGTACGTGTGCATGCTAATATTAAAAAGGGGCATGAAGATTTCATCTTTTTAAACCGTTTTGGCGCTAAACTTTCGCGTATTTCGATTTTTAACCTAATTAAGAGCCTGGCTATATCTACCGGACTAAAGAAAACAATCAGTCCACATACGTTAAGGCATTCTTTCGCCACACATTTAATTGAAGGTGGTGCCGATTTGCGTGCCGTACAAGAAATGCTTGGCCATTCGAGTATTACCACTACAGAAATTTATACGCACATTGATAGAGATTATTTAAGAGAGGTAATTACACAGTTTCATCCGAGGGCTTAATTGAAGAGCAGAAAGACTAAAGCACCTTTAATTATAGATCCTGAAACAAGTTCAGGAGGACGAACGCCGAGGGATTTTAGTCCTCAGCAACAAATCTTCTAACTTCCTGCCTCTGACCTCAAATAGCTTAAATCCCTGCCCTCACCATCCTGTCTTTACCTTGCATATCTTGTCTTAACTCAATATTAATAAAGCCTTTATCTGCTAGCATTTCAATCGTTTCGTTGCCTAAATATTCGTTAATTTCGAAATAAAGTTGCCCGTTGGGTTTTAAGTTTGTTCTTGCAAAATCAGCAATAGCTTTATAAAATATTAAGGGGTTTTCGTCACGAACAAATAATGCTAAATGTGGTTCGTACACCAACACGTTATTATGCATATCCGCTTTCTCTAAATCTCTTATATAGGGCGGATTACTTACGATGATATCAAATTTTTCTTCAGATTTGAAAGTCAAAATGTCTGCTTCAATAAATTTGATCCTTACATTGATCTGTTCCGCATTTTCTTTGGCTACAGCGATGGCATTAGCAGAAACATCCAGTGTTGATACTTCAGCTTTTGACAAATGTTTTTTAAGTGTGATGGGAATGCATCCAGATCCGGTTCCAATATCAAGAATACTGATTTTATGGTTAGTATTAATTGAAAATTGCGAACTGTTATCTGAAATGATCCAATCTACCAGTTCTTCTGTTTCTGGCCTCGGAATAAGTACCTGTTCATTAACTTTAAACACAGCACCGTAAAAATGGGCTTCTTCCAAAATATGTTGAATGGGTTTTCCGATCTGCAAATCGTTAAGGATGCTCAAAAGTTTCTGCATATGGATAAAGCTGATATCGATATCTTTTTGCATGATCAGTTTAGCTGAAGATAAAGCCAAAACTTGCTCGGCAGCAACACTAAATAATGCTTTTGCTTCATTACTATCGTATAAAGGCTCAAGTTCGAGTTCGTAGTGCGCCGCTAATTCTCTTATCTTCATATTTACGAAATTACTTAATTGGGATGATAACAGCTCTCTTTTGATAAGGCCATGACTCTTTTTTTACTACTTTTGCCATAATGAGCGATGAATTTTATATAAAGCGTTGTCTTGACCTGGCAGCGATAGCTTTAGGGAATGTTAGTCCGAACCCAATGGTTGGTTGTGTTATCGTTGTAGACGGCAAAATTATTGGAGAAGGATATCATCAGGAATATGGAAAATCGCACGCCGAACCTAATGCCGTTAAAGCTGTTTTTGATAAACACGGTGATGAGGCTGAAAATCTATTGAAACAAGCTACTGCATACGTTAACCTAGAGCCCTGTGCGCATTTTGGCAAAACGCCTCCCTGTGCTGATTTATTAGTAAAACATCAGCTAAAGAAAGTGGTGATTGGCAATAGAGACCCTTTTTCAGGTGTTGATGGTAAAGGCATCGAAAAACTCAGAAATGCAGGAATTGAAGTGGTGAGTGGGATTTTGGATGATAAATGCCGCTATTTCAATAGAAGATTTTTTACCAGGATAGAAAAGCAAAGACCCTACATCATTTTAAAATGGGCCGAAACCGCAAATGGTTATTTTGCAACGAAGGATGGTCACCAGAAATGGATCAGTGGAACTTTGGCCAAACGTTTGGCGCATCAATGGCGTAGCGAAGAAGATGCAATCCTGATCGGCAAACAAACCGCCATTATGGATAATCCGCAGTTAACTTCTCGTGAATGGCCTGGCAAAAACCCTATCCGTTTGGTAATCGACAAGAGTCTTCAGGTGCCAATAACGAACCATATCTTCAATACAGCAGCCAAAACCATCATCTTTAATGAGGTTAAAACTGATGTAATTGAAAATATCCATTATATCCAGATGGAAGATATGCACTTTTATTTAGCGCAAAAAATCACCTTTCAACTTTACCTGATGGATATACAATCGGTAATTATTGAAGGCGGCGCCAATATTTTAAGTCAATTTTTAAATACCAACCTATGGGATGAAGCACGTATTTTTACTTCATCTGCCAGCTGGAGTGATGGGGCTTCATCTCCAAACATTAATGGAAATCTGCAGGAAACAGTACAAATCGGAAATGACAAACTCTCTATCTATCTAAACGACATCAAATAAATGATTTACATTATTTTAAGCATTTGCTGTAGTGTCACCGTAGCCGTTTTATTAAAGCTGGCAAAACGGTACCAAATCAGTATTATTCAAGCCGTTACTATTAATTATTTTACTGCATTAAGCTTATGTTTTCTTTTTTTTAAGCCCGATGTTAAACTGATCACCCCTACCGCACCATGGCCTATTTATATTGCCCTGGCAATTCTATTGCCGTCGATATTTTTATTCCTTGCAGCATCGGTAAAGAACCTTGGCATTGTTAAAACAGATATAGCACAACGTTTATCGCTATTTATCCCAATACTGGCGGCTTATTTTATCTTTAAAGAAGATTTTAATAACCTGAGAATTATCAGCCTGGTGATTGGTTTTGTGGCTATTTTCTTAACTTTTCTTCGAAAATCTGATCAGGAAGAAGGCAATAAAGGAAGCCTGCTCTACCCCATTATGGTTTTCGTCGGTTTTGGGGTAATCGACGTACTTTTTAAACAAATCGCATTATATAAAGAATTGCCCTATACCACCTCGCTTTTTACTGTTTTTTGCCTGGCATTTATGGTTTCATTGCTTATTGTAATTTCGATGGTAGTGGCTGGCAAAATAAAAATACAACTGGTAAATGTGCTTTGTGGATTTATTTTAGGCTTCTTCAATTTTGGGAATATCCTTTTTTACATGAAAGCCCATAAAGCGCTGGCAGAAAATCCATCTACCGTTTTTGCAGCGATGAATTTAGGCGTAATCATAGTAGGTACCTTAATTGGTGTTATTGCTTTTAAAGAAAAGCTGAGCAAGTTAAATTACGCAGGCATCATCTTCGCTATTGCTGCTATTATTTTCATTACACTATCGCAAAATGCTGTTCGATGATTCTTATAAAACCATCGAAAGTGCCTCAGAGGGTATCTTTCGAGATAAAGGGAGCAAATTTATTGCATACGCCTATCCTATCCGTAGTGAAGTAGAATTAAAGCCGGTTATCACCAAACTTCGCGCAGAACATGTTAAGGCCAATCATTTTTGTTATGCATATCGTTTAACACCAGATCGATCTGTTTATCGAATGAATGATGATGGCGAACCTTCGGGCACCGCAGGCAGGCCAATCCTGAACTGTTTATTATCGGAAGACCTGACTAATATTCTAATCGTTGTTGTACGTTATTTCGGTGGAACCTTGCTGGGTGTTCCAGGTTTAATTAATGCATACAAAACGGCTAGTGTTGAGGCAATTAAAGCAGCTTCGGTTATCAGTAAAACCGTGAATGATGTTTACGAAGCGCATTTCGATTACCTTCAGATGAACGATGTAATGAAGTTGAGCAAAGAGGAGAACTTACAGATTTTGGCGCAACAGTTTGATACCAATTGTATATTGAAATTTGAAGTCAGAAAAGCACAACTCAATCAGGTTTTAAGTAAATTTGATAAAATTGAAGGTGTTAAGTTAAAATACCTGCAAACCGTTTAATAACCACATATTAAAATAGTGAACATAGATAAAATTTACGTGAATCATTGAAATCAGCGGGCAAAATAAACCAAATATGAAAATATCCGAAAGCGACTTAATCATCAATCCTGATGGCAGCATATACCACCTAAACCTTTTACCTGGTGATATTGCTGATACTGTAATTACCGTTGGCGATCCCGACCGCGTTGGCGAGGTAAGCAAATATTTCGACAAAATAGAATTTAAAAAAGGTAAACGCGAATTTATCACCCATACTGGGTATTTGGGCAAAAAGCGCATTACTGTACTCTCAACAGGCATTGGCACGGATAACATTGATATTGTTTTTAATGAGTTGGATGCCCTGGTTAATGTTGATTTTGAAACCCGTGAAATTAAAAAAGAGCTTACTTCATTAAATATTATCAGAGTAGGTACCTCTGGCGCTGTTCAACCGGATATTCCGATGGGAACAATTTTAGCTTCCTCTTACGGCCTAGGGATGGATGCCTTAATGAATTATTACCTTCAAAAATTATCTGGTGATGAACAGATTTTAATGGATGATATCAAAACACACTTTGGGCATCTTAAAAATATCAATCCTTATTTAACGGCAGCGAGTGAAACATTATTGAATACGATTGGAAAAGATATGGCGAAAGGCATAACCATTACAGCGCCTGGCTTTTATGCTCCACAGGGTAGAATTGTACGTGCTAAAAACGCGGTTCCCGATTTTATTGGCTTGATTAACAGTTTTAAAAGCAATCAGCACCGCATTACCAATCTGGAAATGGAAACCGCAGGGATTTATGCATTAGCCAAAGTTTTAGGTCACAACGCAATTTCAGTAAATGCCATTTTAGCCAGTCGTGTAAACTTTGAATTTAGCAAAGAACCAAATAAAATTGTAGCGCAAGCGATAAAAATGGTGCTTGAAAGGATTTAGTTATGGCGGAGTCATCACTAATTAACTTAAGTGTTCTAAGATGTCTCAGATGGTAAAAAACAAGCCTAACGCACACACAAACCTCTAAACATGCATCCATGCAAAAAACTAGAAGTGTCAGATGGCAACATCTGACACCACGAAAAGAACAAAAAGGCCCGAAATTTCGGGCCTTTTTTCTTAATATTTTATACTGTAGGTATTGTTTCTTTTACGAGTTCATTGCCTTCAGCATCTAAATAAGTACATGTCATTTCTTCGAGGTCGGTTACCCATTTCTCTACGCCTGCATCTGCGGCTTGCTTGCAAAAGGTAATATAGTCGGTTTCTCCTTGCTGATGTACTTTCAAAGCATGGCTTAACTTACCAGCAGAGGGTTCATCATTTATAGTCAAAGTCGGATATTCATCAGGACTGATCTGCTGTACATTATCTTCATCATCGAAATAAATTGACAGGCCGTTGGAT
The DNA here is from genome assembly GCF_918698255.1 of Pedobacter sp. Bi27. Lineage (NCBI taxonomy): Bacteria > Pseudomonadati > Bacteroidota > Sphingobacteriia > Sphingobacteriales > Sphingobacteriaceae > Pedobacter > Pedobacter sp. Bi27. Next base: position 353,977 of record NZ_CAKKMW010000004.1, on the reverse strand, counting down.
ACATATACATCGTTTCGCTTAACACCCATTTCCTTAATTTCTTTAATAAACTGAGGGAAATCTGCACCAGTTTTAATTTTTGATTCTGCTGCCCGGATGTCTTCGATGGTGAACATAATTATTTGATTAGTGAAACTTTGTAAATCGTTGTTTGTGTATACAGATCCTCTGGCCTCAAAATAGTACTCGGGAACGCTGGAATATTAACTGCATTTGGATGATGTTGCGTTTCTACACAAAATGCCCCGTAACTTCCATAATCTTTTCCACCTTTGCCATTTTTAACATCTAAATATTTTGCAGTATACAGATGCGCTACCGGCTCCGTGGTATATACGCTTAAAACTAAACCACTTTCTTCTTCAATTGTTTTACTTGCTAACGATAAATCGCCGTAGATTTTATCCAGAACGAAAGTTTGGTCATACCCTTCTTCCTCATCCCAATCCTGCCCTATTTCTTTAGATTTGGTAAAATCTAAAGGTGTACCTTCAACAGGAATCAATTTGCCCGTTACAGAATAGTTGCTGTCCTGCTCAAGGTAATTCGAAGCAAAAATCTGCTGTTTATGGTGTTTAATATTGCCGCCGTCAGGAGCCAGATTAAAATAGCCATGGTGTGTTAAATTAATTGCAGTAGCTTTGTCGGTCTCCGCTTCATAGCTTAAAATCAACTCATCATTTTCGGTAAGCTCGAAAGTTAAATCAACGATCAGGTTTCCTGGAAAATTTTCTTCGCCATCTACACTTTCATATTGTAACGTAACCGACGATTGTGGTCCATCACTTAGCTCAATGACATCCCAAACTTTTTTATCAAATCCCACAATACCGCCATGTAAGGTATCGGTACCTGCATTTTGTGCCAATTGGTACGTTTCTTCGTCTATGGTGAACCTGCCATTTTTAATGCGGTTTGCGTAGCGGCCAACTACAGCGCCCAAATAGGCACCATTTGCCAGATAAGCCGGATCAAGATATTCATCAAAAGTGTCGAAACCAAGAACGATATCCTGCTTTTCGCCTTTAGCGTTTTTAACTACAAATTTGTTAATAATCGCACCATAATTGAATATTTTCACATAAGTGCCTTTACTGTTGGTTAGTTCGATTGTGATAACTTCTTCGCCATCAATAATTTTTCCGGTAGGTATTTGCTGAACGCTCATAAATTGTAACTTAGGGCTTTTGTTTCCTAAACAAACATACTATTATTAATGCTTTTTATAAATATATTTTAGCCAAATGAACATTAACCTTGAGGAAAAATTTGCCGAGCAATACCATAAAAAAGCTGATGCCGTTTATTTTACTCCCGGGCGTGTTAACCTGATCGGCGAACACATCGATTATAATGGCGGTTTGGTTATGCCCTGTGCCATTACCCTGGGAACCTGGGTAGCCATTGCCTCAAATAATGATCATAAATTCAGGTTTAAAAGCTTAAACTTTGAAGTTCAAACTGAGGTAACAAGTAATACCACAAACGATAAAGATGGCAGCTTATGGGCCAATTACCCTATAGGTGTGATCAACGAATTTATTAAGGATGGAAAAGAAATTAATGGCGTAGATTTTCTGTTTTATGGAAATATTCCGATCGGATCAGGGCTCTCCTCTTCAGCTTCTATAGAAATTGCCACTGCTTATGCTTTAAATACTTATTTTAATCTTGGTTATGATCAACTGGAACTGGTTAAAATCGCCAAGCGTGTTGAAAATGATTTTATAGGCTTAAATTCTGGTATTATGGATCAGTTTGCAGTTGCTTTTGGCGAAAAAAACAAAGCGATTGTTTTAGACTGTGAGACTTTAAAATACAAAATGGTTGATGTTGACCTGGGCAAATATGTTTTGGCCATCATCAATACCAATAAACCAAGAGAATTAGCAGATTCGAAATACAACGAACGTGTAGCAGAATGCCAAACCGCAGTGAAATTGCTGAACCAGGAAATAACACTTCATTATCTTTGCGAATTAACTGCCGAGAAATTTGCATTACACAGCCATTTAATAACAGATGAAACTATTTTAAACCGTGCAACACATGTGGTTAAAGAAAATGATCGGGTTCATTTAGCGGCTAAAGCCTTAAACGGCGGAAACCTGGAAGAATTTGGCCGCTTGATGTATGCCTCGCACGAGTCATTAAAAACATTATATGAAGTAAGCGGAAAAGAATTGGATACAGTTGTAGATTTTTGCATAGACTATGAGCAAGTTATTGGTGCCCGAATGACCGGTGCCGGATTTGGTGGATGCGCAATAGCTTTGTTAGAGAAAGGCTTTGAAGAAGACTTTGCCAAACATTTAACCGATTATTACGTAGACAAGATTGGCTACCCTGCCGCAATTTATATTAGCGAAATTGGCAATGGCCCACATTTAACAACAGATACCTATGAATAAGCACAGTTTCCGAAATTATATCCAATCGATGTAATCCCTCAATCTGTGTAATCAATTAAAATAATGAGAAAATTAAAATTAGACGAGCTTAATCGTCCGGATATTGTAGCGTTTAAAGCGCAGGAAAAATTACCTGTTGTGGTGGTGTTGGATAATGTGCGCAGCATGCACAATGTAGGTTCGATATTCCGCACAGCCGATGGATTTGCATTGGAAAAAGTTATCCTTTGTGGCATAACGGCTCAACCGCCACACCGCGAAATTGAGAAAACAGCGCTAGGCGCTACGCAATCTGTAGATTGGATTCATTATACCGATACCTTACAGGCAGTTGATGCCTTAAGGGCCTTAGGTTATGAGATCATTGCAATAGAACAAGCCGAAAACAGTACCATGCTGAACACTTTCCAGCCCGATCAGGGCAAAAAATATGCACTGATTTTTGGAAACGAGGTTGATGGTGTGAGCGAAGAAGTGATGGCAAAAATTGATGAATGTATCGAAATTCCTCAATTTGGAACCAAACATTCCTTTAACATCGTAATCTCTGCCGGTATTGTTTTTTGGGATTTCTTCGCTAAATTGAGACTGTAATTCATCTATTTTTTTAACCACAAAGCACACAGAGAAAGGGCGCAAAGAACACAGTGTTGATCAGACTTATAAAATGGAAAATTTATTATTAAAAAAACTTCAGGTTAAACCTAACTACACGGTTAGGGTAATAAATGCACCCCAGGATGCGGTTACCATTTTTGGCGAGGTCGATCCATATATTGCTATAAAATATACTGAAGAAGTTTATTTTAATGTATTAATCATTTTTACCACAAGCACAGATCAACTTAACCAGCAAATTGAAAGTAATATTTGCCATATTGATGCAAAAACTATTTTTTGGGTGTTCTATCCCAAAAAATCTTCAAAAATCAAATCTGATCTTGATCTGATGAAAAGCTGGGAAGAGCTTAAAAAGTTTGGTTTAACACCCTGTGCTTCAGTTGCAGTAAATGAAACATGGACTGCCCTGCGTTTAAAATTCATCACTGAGGTAAAGCCATCAGGCTTGAGAAATGATCATATTAAGACCAATGAATTTGGCGGATATATAGATCCAGTGAATAAAACCGTTACACTCCCAGAAGATTTAAAAAGCCTTTTAGAAAGTCATCCTAAAGCATTAGATTACTTTAACCAGCTCGCTTACTCCCACCGGAAAGAATACGTACTTTGGCTTTTATCTGCGAAACAGGAAAAGACGCGTACAAACAGGCTCGAAAAAACGCTGGAGATGTTACTGAACAATAAGAAAAATCCGTCAGACAAGTAGAATTTAAACTACTACATTAAAGGTTCTTTTTAATTTTTTGTATAGAATACTATACAAAAATAAACATGATTTCAGTTACGTAGTAACATTTTTGCGAAATTTATTTACCCTCCTAATCTTCTGATAACATGCTATTTGTAAGAAAAATAATGCTTTTGGCAGGGTTTTTTCTTAGTCCATGCAAAACAGTATGATGTAAAAACTGTTAAGAGACTAATATTTACAAAATAGAAAAACATGAATACAAGAATTACTAAATCAACAATGTTGATTGCTTTATTAGGTTTATCATCACAATTATTTGCACAGGAAACGCCAACTACCACTACAACAGGTTCTAGGTTTGGAGAAAAATCTTTTCGTACCTGGAGCGTAGGTGTACATGGAGGCATACTTTCTCCTAATACTATTTTCGGTTCGGGAAGTGTTACCGCAAAAGAATTTAAAAGTATCGGTTACGGCGTAAATGTTAGAAAGCAAATTTTACCATCTTTAGGGTTGCAGGCTGATTTTTTAAGAGGCGATATCAAATCGACAAACGGAACTACTGATTTTCAACAAAGCGTTGAATGGTCTGGCGCATTAACCGCTGTTTTTAACGTTGCCAATATCAACATTAATCAAGAAAATGCAGTTTTAATCCCCTATTTAAAAGGTGGTGCTGGTTATATGTCGTCTGATTACAGTACGAGTGGTGCTGTAGTAAGCGAAAGCAATAACAGAGAAGGCTGGTTTATCCCAGTAGGTGCCGGTGTTAAACTAGGTGTTGCAAAAGGAATCAATATTGATTTAGGTTATGATGTTAATTTTATTAAATCTCCAGAATCTTTACCGAAAAGCAGATTCGCTTATGCACACGCTGGTGTAGAGTTTGCATTAGGTAGTAAAGACAAACCTCAGTTGCAAAATTACAGTTCGTTAGCAAACTTACGTAAAGAAAGTGCTGAGGAAAGTGCTGAATTAAGAAGAGCATTATCAACCGCAGAGCAAAATGCACAACGCGATAGAGAGCAGTATGCTAAAGATTTAGGTGATGATGATAATGATGGTGTAGCAAACAAATTCGATAAATGTCCAGGTACCGCATCAGGTACTGTTGTTGATGGTTCTGGTTGTCCGATCAAAGTTCAACGTGAAGTAATTAAAGAAACTAAAGTAATTACTGAAGCTGACCGTAAAGTTGTTAAAGATGCGATTTCTAACTTAGAGTTCGATTTAGGTAAATCAACTATCCGTTCTAAATCATTTGCTACTTTAAACCGTGTTGCTGGTTTATTGGTTGAGAAAAACTTCAGCTTAAAATTAGCTGGTCATACTGATAATACCGGCGGTAGAGAATTAAACTTACGTTTATCTAAAGACAGAGCAGAATCGGTAAAAGCTTATTTAGTATCGCAAGGTGCAAATGCATCAAGAATTGAAGCTACAGGTTACGGACCTGACCAACCAATTGCAACAAACAAAACTGCAGCTGGCCGTCAACAAAACCGTCGTGTAGAGTTTACTTTATATTAATGGTAAATAAAGGTTAACAGAAAGCTCCTCAGATTAATTTCTGAGGAGCTTTTTCTATATACGTTGCTTCATGCTGAATTTATTTCACTATTGTCTGGTTGAAATTGATTTAGAAATAAATAGACTTATTAGCTAACTAATTTGTTTATGTTTTAAAATCTATTTCCAAGGCACTCCCGTTCTTGATCTCACTCTTGTTTCGCCGTTTATCTTGCCGGCTGGGCTAAGCGGTATCCGTTGAAAAAGTGTGATGATCAAAGAATCCACAATGAACAGTTTATCATATTGTTTTAACCGGCTGTCTGGTAAAAGATGCTCATACCCTTTATACAAAAGCTCGTTATGAAACAAGGTCAGTATGGCTGACCGCATAAAAACAAAAAAGGTCGTGGTTTGCACCACGACCCCTAAAAATATAGAATTTAAAACCTACTATGCGTATGCAACTGCGTCTTTCGATGCCAGTTTAGTTGTTCCCATTAAGTATTCGTCTACCTTACGGGCAGCCTCTCTACCTTCTGAAATGGCCCAAACTACTAATGATTGTCCCCGGCGAACATCACCTGCGGCAAAAATCTTAGCAATATTGGTTTGGTAAGTGTGTTCAGATGCTTTTACGTTTCCACGGTTATCCAATTCCACACCTAATTTCTCAATTAAACCTTCTTTTTGAGGATGTAAGAAGCCCATTGCCAAAAGCACCAGTTCGCATGGAAGATCTCTTTCGGTACCAGCCACTTCTTTAAAAGTAACCGGACGTCCGTTTGCATCAATTTCCCATTCTACATCAACTACTTTTAATGCTTTAAGGTTTCCTTTTTCATCAGCAATAAAGTTTTTAGTATTTACCGACCAGGCCCTTTGTGCACCTTCTTCGTGAGAAGAGGTGTTTTTTAGCAACATTGGGTAATTTGGCCAAGGCATATGCTCGTTACGTGCCTGTGGTGGCATCGGCATAATCTCGAATTGCGTAACCGATTTCGCACCATGACGGTTTGAAGTACCAATACAGTCAGATCCGGTATCGCCACCACCAATTACGATTACATTTTTACCGGTAGCCATAATATCTTCCGCTTCAACGGCTCTGCTCGCTACACGTTTATTTTGTTGTTTCAAGAAATCCATTGCAAAGTGAACCCCTTTGGCAGAACGGCCGTCAATTGGTAAATCGCGTGGAATAGTTGAACCACCAGCCAATACAATCGCGCTGAAATCGCGTAACAAAGTACCTATTTCAACATTTTCGCCTACATTGGCATTACATTTAAAAATGATGCCTTCTTCCTTCATTAAATCGATACGGCGATCTACTACATTTTTCTGTAGTTTAAAATCAGGAATACCGTACCTCAATAAACCACCTGGAGCATCATCACGTTCGAAAACGGTAACTTCATGTCCAACTTTATTTAACTGAGCGGCAGCAGCTAAGCCCGCAGGACCTGAACCAATTACAGCAACTTTTTTACCAGTTCTGATTAATGGTGCTTTTGCTTTGATAAATCCTTTTTCGAAAGCAATTTCGATGATGTGTTTTTCAATTTCCTCGATAGAAACCGGCGGGCGGTTAATGCCTAATACACATGCAGATTCGCATGGTGCAGGGCAAATTCTACCTGTAAACTCAGGGAAATTATTGGTGCTTAATAAAATATTTGCAGCTAATTCCCATTTACCTTGATAAACAGCGTCGTTAAATTCTGGTATTACGTTACCCAATGGGCAGCCTGATTGGCAGAAAGGCACGCCGCAATCCATACAACGGGCAGCTTGATTATTTAATTCTTTTGAGGGTAATTCATTTAAAAATTCCCCATAGTGTTTTACACGTGTTGCAGCCTCTTCTCTGGTGGGCGCAACTCTATCGTATTCTTGAAATCCTGTTACTTTTCCCATGGCCTAGTGTGTTTTTACTTGTTGATTACGTTTGCTTAAAACTGCTTTGTATTCTTTAGGGAATACTTTTACGAAATGAGCAGATTGAGTTTTCCAGTCGCTTAAGATAAACTCCGCTACTCTACTATCCGTTAAGCGGATATGCGTTTTAAGTAAAGCTAAAATACGTTCTTCATCTTCAGCTTGTAATGGATCAAGATCAACCATTTCTTTATTGCATTTGCGTGCAAAAGTTCCGTTGGCATCATAAATCCAGGCCACACCACCACTCATACCAGCAGCGAAATTGCTTCCGGTATCACCAAGAATAAGCACTTCACCACCTGTCATGTATTCACAACCGTGATCGCCCACTCCTTCAACAACAGCTGTTGCACCAGAGTTACGTACGGCGAAACGCTCACCTGCTTTACCACGGGCAAATAACTCACCAGAAGTTGCACCATAAAGGGCTACGTTACCGATAATGATATTTTGCTCAGGGATAAAAGTTGAGTTTGAGAAAGGATAAATGGCCAATCTTGCGCCCGATAATCCTTTACCCACGTAATCGTTTGCTTCACCTTCTAATGATAAGGTTACACCACGGGTATTGAAAGCACCGAAACTCTGTCCGGCCGAACCAACAAATTTAAAGTTGATCGTATCTGGAGGTAAACCAGCACCTAAATGAACTTTCGAAATTTCATTTGATAACATGGTACCCAATGCACGGTCAGTATTTTTTACATCGAAACTGGCAAAAACAGGTTCGTTATGGTCAATGGCAGGTTGTGCAGCGGCAATTAATTTATGATCTAAAACATGATCTAAACCATGATCCTGACCTTCGGTATTAAATAAAGGCAAACCATTTTCTTCAGCTTTATACAATATAGCTGATAAATCAAGGTGTTTCAATTTCCAGTCTTCAGCAGGCAATTCGCGTACTTTTAAAATATCAGCCTGACCGATCATTTCGTGGATGGTTCTGAAACCTAATTCAGCCATAATCTCACGTAACTCTTCCGCAAGGAAATAAAATAAGTTCACTACATGATCAGCATCACCGGTAAATAATTTTCTTAATTCCGGATCTTGTGTTGCCACGCCAACCGGACAAGTATTTAAATGGCATTTACGCATCATAATACATCCCGAAGTAACCAAGGCTGCTGTTGCAACACCCCATTCTTCGGCACCTAATAATGCAGCGATAGCGATATCTCTACCCGTTTTAAGCTGACCATCTGTTTGTAGCACGATACGGTTACGCAATTTGTTTTTTACCAAAGTTTGGTGTGCTTCTGCTAAACCTAACTCCCATGGTAAACCAGCATGTTGGATTGAAGTTAAAGGAGATGCTCCCGTTCCACCATCAAAACCAGATACCAGAATCACATCAGCATGTGCTTTAGCAACACCCGCTGCAATAGTACCTACGCCAGCTTTCGAAACCAGTTTCACATTGATCCTTGCTGCACGGTTAGCATTTTTCAGATCAAAAATTAACTGTGCTAAATCTTCGATCGAATAAATATCGTGGTGAGGTGGAGGTGAAATTAAACCAACGCCTGGTGTAGAGTGACGAACTTTTGCAATCCAGTCATCTACTTTGTGTCCTGGTAATTGACCACCTTCTCCTGGTTTAGCACCCTGAGCCATTTTAATCTGTAACTCATCAGCATTGGTTAAATAGTAACTGGTTACACCAAAACGTGCAGAGGCAACCTGTTTAATTGCCGAACGCATGCTATCGCCATTTGGTAATTTAGTATAGCGCATTTCATCTTCACCACCCTCTCCGGTATTGCTCTTTCCACCGATACGGTTCATGGCAATGGCTAAAGTAGAGTGCGCCTCATGAGAAATTGAACCGAAGGACATTGCCCCTGTTGCAAATCTTTTTAAAATTGCTTCAGTAGATTCTACCTCATTTAAAGGCACCGATGGGCGGCTATAATTAAATTCGAACAATCCACGGATGGTATAAGCTTGTTGTGTTTGCTCATTCACCAGTTTAGAGTACTGTTTGAAAATATTGTAATCGTTTTTACGGGTTGCGTTTTGCAACAAGTGAATGGTTTGCGGGTTAAACAAATGCGCTTCACCTTTACGGCGGAATTTATAAGTTCCACCTGCTGGTAACAGGTTTTCGGTTTCTGTTAACGGACCAAAACTGCGGTGATGTTTAATTAACGTTTCTTTTGCAATTTCATCAAGCCCTAAACCACCAATACGTGAAACTGCACCGGTGAAATAAGTATTCACTACTTGTTTATTTAAACCTAAAATCTCGAAAATCTGCGCACCCTGGTATGATTGTAAGGTTGAGATTCCCATTTTAGAGAAAATTTTAAGTAAACCGCTATTTACCGCGTAGATATAGTTTTTGGTAAGCTGCTCTGTTGATAAACCCGATTCTGCTTTAAACTCGTTAATGGTTTCTAAAGCCAGGTAAGGGTTAATCGCCGTAACACCAAAGCCTAGTAAGGTGGCGAAATGATGTACTTCCCAAATATCGCCGGCCTCTATCACAATACCTACAGCACCACGGTATCCTTTGCGGATCAAGTGATGGTGTACAGCAGAAACTGCCAATAAAGAAGGCATTGCAGCATGCTCAGAGTCAATAGCCCTATCGGTTAGTACAATTACCTGGAAACCATCTTCAACCGCGTCAACCGCATACCGGCATAAACGGTCTAAGGCTTTTGCCATAGCACCCGGCTTACCATCGGCCCTGAAATAAGTCTGTAAAGTTTTCGCCTGGAAAACACCTGTATCAATACTTCTTAACTTCTCTAATTCCTGATTGGTCAAGATTGGGTGTTTAATGGCTACACAGTGCGCTTGTTTTGGAGTTTCTTCCAATAAGTTACCCATGCTACCCATAAAACTGGCCAAACTCATTACCACTTTCTCCCTGATCGGATCAATTGGCGGATTGGTTACCTGAGCAAATAACTGCTTAAAATAAGAAGATAAATGCTGAGGACGTTTTGATAAAATAGCCAGTGGTGTATCGGTACCCATCGAACCGATTGGTTCTTTACCTTCAATGGCCATTGGTTTAAGCAAAAGATCTACATCTTCCCTGCTGTAACCAAAAACCTGTTGATATTTAAAAATAGATTCTGTAGATAAGCCTGTGAACATTACACGTGGCTCAGGTAATTCCTCTAAACGGATCTGGTATTGATTAATCCAATCGGCATAAGGGCTTTTACCACAAACTTCTTCTTTAATTTCGTTATCGCTGATAATCCTACCCTGCTCCATATCCACCACAAACATTTTGCCTGGCGTTAAACGGCCTTTTTCAATTACGGTACTTTGGTCGATGGCTAATGCGCCGGCCTCAGAACCCATAATTACGCGGTCATCAGAAGTAATGGCATAACGGGAAGGACGAAGACCATTACGGTCTAAAGTAGCACCGATTAATTTACCATCGGTAAAAGCAATGGCTGCAGGTCCGTCCCATGGCTCCATTAAAGTAGCATGGAATTCGTAAAATGCCCTTTTAACAGGATCCATATCTTCGTTACCATCCCAGGCTTCCGGCACCAACATCATTAATACATGAGGCAGGGTTCTTCCAGAGTGAAGCAACAGTTCAATAACATTATCTAAACAGCCTGAATCTGAATTCGTTTCATCAATTACAGGTAGTAACATATCTAATTCTTCCGGCGTAAAGTAAGCAGAAGCAAAAGACTTAACGCCCGCTCTAAACCAGTTTAAATTTCCCTGTAAAGTATTGATTTCACCATTATGTGCAATAAAGCGGAACGGCTGGGCCAACCTCCATGAAGGGAAAGTATTGGTTGCAAAACGTGAGTGAACTAAACCTAAAGCAGAAACCATGCGCTTATCGGTTAGATCGGTAAAATATGTACGTACCTGTAAAGAAGTAAGCTGACCTTTATATATAATGGTTTGTGCAGAAAGCGAAACAATATAAAAATCTTTACCACCATGAACGGTGTTTACGATCAGTTTAATCAGGTAATTTTTAAAAATATAAAGTTTACGCTCGAAATCTGCCCCTGGTGCTACTGCATAAGGACGGGCAATAAATACCTGCTCAATTTCTGGTTCAACAGAAAGGGCCATATTGCCAATATCTGTTGTATCAACATCAACTTTTCTAAAGCCTAAAATTTCCAGGCCTAATTTTTCGGCGGCACGGTAAATCAATTCTCTGCACTCTTCTCTCGATCTGATATCTTTTGGCATAAATAACATACCTACACCATAATTATTGGTTTCTGGTAGGCTAAAGCCAGCTTTTAAACATTCGTCGTAAAAAAATTCGTGAGGAATCTGAATCATAATACCTGCACCATCGCCTGTATTTGGTTCTGCTCCACATGCCCCTCTATGATCTAGATTCTCTAAAATAGTAAGTGCATCAGAGATGATTTGATGCGATTTTCGCCCTTTCACATGCGCAACGAACCCAATACCGCAGGCATCGTGTTCAAATTGCGCATCGTACAATCCACTGTTTGGTTCCATTCTTTGCTCGTTAGTTGTTAGTGTATAGGAAACACTAAGATACGAAAAACAAATCTTAAATTACAGAGTTGACACGATTTTTTGAATAATTTTAGTCCTTAAGTAATTTAAGGCTTTAAAATTAAAATATTGATAATAATTAAGCTTTATAATTGCAACATTTATAATGATAATATTGTACAATAATTCCTGTTTTTCTGTAAAAAATAAGGCTAAAACGTTTTAATTGCGTATTTATATATAAAAAAATCATTTACAAATGAATATATAATATGATAGCCTCTTGTTTCGCTATTTATTTTGCTTGTTTAAAAATACACATTTTAATTTTATTAATTTACTAATCAGCTACATAGCGTAAATGACTAAAAAATTAGAAAAATGCATTTTGTGAAACAACATCTTTTTCTACCTTTGTGGCGGGCAAGTCTTTTACGACCAGCTCCCTTTGAACTCCCCCAGGGTGGGAACACAGCAAGGGTAGAAGGTTGTAGCGGTGCGATAGAAGGTGCTTGCCCTTTTTTTTCTTTTCCCTTAATCCCCTGAAGGGGGAACTAAATTCTTCAGGGTTCAATCATAGAAACTCAAATATTTAAGAATTTATAAACATGAAATTTTTTATTGACACAGCAAATCTTGATCAAATCAAAGAAGCGCAAGATCTTGGCATTTTAGATGGCGTAACCACCAACCCTAGCTTAATGGCGAAAGAAGGTATTACTGGCGAACAAAATGTAATTAACCATTATAAAGCGATCTGCGATATTGTTGATGATAACGTAAGTGCAGAAGTTATTGCTACTACTTTCGATGAGATTGTTAAAGAAGGTGAAGCTTTAGCCGCTTTAAACCCGAAAATTGTAGTAAAAGTACCAATGATTAAAGATGGTGTTAAAGCCATTAAATATTTCTCGTCAAAAGGAATTAAAACCAACTGTACTTTAATTTTTTCTGCCGGACAGGCATTATTAGCTGCTAAAGCCGGAGCTACTTATGTTTCTCCGTTCTTAGGCCGTTTAGATGATATTTCTAGCGATGGTTTGGTTTTAATTGAAGATATCAGAACTATTTTTGATAACTACGGTTACGAAACTCAGATTTTAGCTGCATCAATCCGCGGACCATTACACATCGTTAACTGTGCTAAATTAGGTGCTGATGTAATTACTGCACCATTGGCTGCTATTGCTGGTTTATTAAAACACCCACTAACAGATAGCGGTTTAGCTACATTTTTAGCTGACCACGCTAAAGCTGCTGGGAAATAAGAATTATAAAGTCGAAAGTCTTTAGTCCTAAGTCTTGAGTCGGATTTCCGGTTTAAGACTTAGGATTTTTTGTTTTATGGCATCTTACGAAATCTCAATGGGCAGCGCGTGGAAGGATTTCGTAAGTATATCAAAGATTAGTAGAAATCTGCAGGCTTCTGACTGAAGAAACTTTCCCGTGCAATTTCCTCTGTAAACTTCGTAAGTCATTGATTTATAATGTGTTAACGATGGAAGCGGCGTCCTTTTGGACTGGCATTTTTGAAGGATAATGTCATTGAGTTAAGGATAAACCGCAAAAAGATGTCACCCTGTCCAAAGGACTCCTACGGAGAGCGTAGTCGAAGGGCATTTATTTGCGTTTTATCTATCTCAAGAAGTCTTCGACTACGCTCAGACTGACAGCCGCGTTGCTTAACTTAATAATATTGCCCCTGGCGTTACCGGAAGGACAGCCAAAAAGATACAGTGTACAGCGTGTTAAAACGCCCAAATGATATTTATAGACATCTTACGAAATCTTAAAGGGCACAAGCACAGAAGGATTTCGTAAGTATGGGCAGGGAAAATCGTAATATAATTCTGAAGCTTCTGACTTACGAAGTTACTCACCGCTCCTTCCCTCCTAAACTTCGTAAGTCGCGCCTAGACTAAAGACTCCCGACTAAGGACTTCCTTTATTTTCTCATAACTAATCTGCTCATCAGGTTCGATTAGAATGCCCTTTACTCCTGCCCCGTTTGCAGCTTCAACATCTCTTGGCTTATCGCCGATCATAATAGATTGTGCCGGGTCGATATTGTACATATCAATTGCATCTAAAATCATTCCCGAAGCAGGTTTTCTGCACTTGCATTCGCCACCGACAGTTGGATGATGCGGACAATAATAAAAACCTGCAATATCGGCTCCCTGAGCTATAAAAGCATTTCGGAGCATTTGGTGCATAATGGCCAGCTCTTGCTCGGTATAACGTTTTAAAGCAATACCGCCCTGATTGGTAATTACAATTAAAAGATAACCTTCATCAAATAGTTTTTTTAATACTGGAATCTGGTAATCCAGGATTTTAAAATCTTCAACACGGCAGATGTAATCATATATTTCGTGATTGAGTACACCATCACGGTCGAGAAAAATAGCTTTATTCATTATTGTGATTTGAGATATGAGTATTGTGATTGGAGATTTGAGATTCAGGCCTCGTTTATAATTCGCCAAAATAACTGAAAATTAAGGACAAAAGAAAGCCCAATCTAATTAAAGATCGGGCTTAATCATAAAATTTATTTGGTTTTGGTTATTTTAAATTTAATCCTACTTTATGACCTTTTATAGCAAAATACAGAATGTATAAGTAACATGGTAATACAGTTAAAAGATAGGCCAGTTGAAAGTTAACATGTAATTTTTCATTTAAGAAAGCATATAATAATGGCATTAAAGCACCGCCTGCAATACCCATAATCATAATCGCCGAACCGATTTTTGTAAATTTACCCAAGTGGCTAATGCCCAGCGGGAAAATTGCCGGCCACATTAATGAATTGGCTAAACCCAATAAGGCTACAAAAATTACGGCAAACCAGCTGGAAATTGCAAAAGATAAAATGGTAAATATGATGCCTAAAATAGCACAGATTCTAAGGGCTTTTTGCTGAGAGATGTATTTTGGAATGGTAACGATACCAATAATATAACCGATTAACATACTAAAAAGCGTAATAGAGGTTAACTTTCCGCTAATTTCAGCACTAATGCCTAACTCGCGACCGTAAATACCGATAATATCGCCAGCCATAACCTCTGCGCCTACATATACAAAAATACAAAGTGCGCCCAGGAATAAGTGTGGGAACTGAAAAATGCTGGTATGTTTTACCACTTCTCCTTTGCTTTCGTCGATCACATCTTCTTCTACTTCAACTTCTGGAAGGTCGGTGAATTTAATAAAAACCGCAAAAAGACAGAAAACGATTGCCAAAACAATATAAGGCATATTTACACGGCCTAAAACATCGTTCAATAACTGCTCGTGCACAGCGCCGGTAGCCGCTTTGATCTGTTTCTCCACCTCTGAGGCATTTTTCAAAAACAGACTGCCCATAATCAAAGGCACAATCATTCCGGCAAATTTATTACAGATGCCTGCAATACTGATCCGTTTTGCAGCACTTTCAATAGGGCCGATAATGGTTAAATACGGGTTTGATGCGGTTTGCAACAAAGCTAATGCTGCACCCTGAACAAAAATCCCAGTTAAAAACAAACCAAACGTTCTGGTTTGTGCCGCAGGTATAAATATCAAAGAACCAAGGCCTAAAATAACCAAGCCTAAAACAATTCCATTTTTAAAGCCAACTTTTTTAAGTATCCACGATGATGGCAGCGCTAAAAAGAAGTAAGCCATGTACGATGCAAAGGTTACGAAGAATGCCTGTAAGTTTGATAATCCGAAAGATAATTTAAAGAAAGGAATTAATGTTCCGTTTGCCCAGGTTACAAAGCCAAAAATAAAGAATAGGGCACAAATGATAATAAGTGGTTTTGGCCCTTGCGTTTGACCTGATTTAGTTGTTTGTTGCATAAAGTTTTGGTTCGGTTTAATTTGTTTGGGCCAAACTAAACAATAATATTTAATAAAATAAGGATCAAACGTTTGCGTAATTTTAACTTAAACAGAAAAGGGCTTTAGTTAGTGCTCACGCACCTAAAACCGGTATGCTCTAAGCCTGTATCAACAGAAGTTTTCATTCTCGATGTTACCCGGTAACCTTTGCAATAAGAGGCGTTGCACATAAAAGAACCACCCCTTACCACTCTTTTAGGTATAGTCGGCTCCATAGGATCGTAACTGTCTGAAGGACCTTTAGGATTGGTGCTCAACGCTGAAAGCTTGCTATAATAATCAGGCCGGTACCAATCGCTGCACCACTCCCATACGTTGCCCGCCATATCATAAAGTCCATAACCATTCGGCTTAAATTTTTTCACTGCAGCTAAACCATTAAAACCATCCCAATTGGTGTTTTTAACTGGGAAGCTCCCCTGCCAGGTGTTGGCTTTTACCTTACCTTTTTCTATATCTTCATTTCCCCAGGGATATTTTTCATTTTTCAAAGCACCTCTTGCGGCATACTCCCACTCTGCCTCTGTTGGTAAACGTTTACCCGCCCATTTACAATAGGCCATGGCATCATCCCAGGATACATGTACCACCGGAAAATTTTCTTTTCCTTTAATATTGCTGTTGGGACCGTGAGGATGTTTCCAATTGGCGCCTTTAACCCAACGCCACCATTGCGAGGCATCGTTTAAAGAGGTAACACTTTTAGGCTGATAAAAGACCAAAGATGCAGCAACAAAAACACTGTCGGGCGGTTTTGGCGTACCTGCCGGAAGTTGTTTTTTCATTTCTTCCCAATCTGGTTTACGCTCGGCCGTAGTAAGATACCCGGTAGCATCTACAAACTTTTTAAAACTGGCATTGGTTACTTCGGTAGCATCTATCCAGAAAGAAGAGACTTTAACCCGATGTTGCGGGTATTCGTCATCTCTACCCTCTTTATCAGAAGCGCCCATGGCGAACTCGCCTGCTGGAATTAAAACCATGCCTTCATGGCTTACTTTATTGTTGGAAGCAAAACTTGAGGCATCTTTCACCGCACCAAAACGGCTTGGCATATTTTTTTCGCATGAGGCTAAAGAATCTTGCTTGTGTTTAGCTCGTTCTTCTTCTTTAGCCTGGTTAGATTGACAAGAAAGTATAAAGAGCAGCGGCAAAAAAAACAAAGCAGAAAGAAATCTATGCATGATTGATATTAAATTTGGAGCGATAAAAATATCAATTAAGTTTAAAAAAGAGAAGCTAAATAATTAATTCGCCTATAAATCAATACACTAACGCATTTGGCAATTTTTTATTTGCAGGAAATGCTTCATAACCCTATATTTGCACCACTTTAAAGGAAACGGATAACGTTTTAAGTAAAGTAGATTCCGTAGCTCAGCTGGTAGAGCATTACACTTTTAATGTAGTGGTCCTGGGTTCGAATCCCAGCGGGATCACGAAAGGCGCAAGAGATTGCGCCTTTTCTGTTTAAAAGATATTTTAAACCGCAATTCTGAAAAAATTATAAGTCATTTCAAACCATCTTAAACCACTACAACTGGTGCCCTAACTGGTGCCCAATTTTAGTTGGTAAATTTGGGCACCAATCATACCTGATCGAATTGATCTAAAGTACTGAAAAACAATCTGAAAACAAACAAAATGTTTTACCAAAAGATTGAGAAATGAAAAGTAACCAAACCCTTAAAATCCTTTTCTGGCACCGTAAATCAAAGGCCGATTCAAAAGGCTTTGCACCTATTATCTGTAGAATTTCTATAGATGGAAAAGATGCAGAGTTTTCTACCTCACAAAAAGTACATCTATCGGAATGGGACGTTAAAACCAAAAAGGTCATAGGATCTGTCAATTCAAAAAAAATCAATTCAGCACTCAATCACATCGAGAGTTCCTTGGAAATTAATTTTACGGTACTCAAAACCAAATTTGATGATGTCACACCGATAATGCTGAAAAATGTGTTCCAGAATTTTCCAATGGAAAACGATAATTGGGCATTTCGGCAAAAATGGCCAGCCGTTCCGCATTTAAACTGTCACCCCATTTCGCTTTAAAGTGACCACCTGTTTCGGGGCAAACTGGCCGTTCTGATCTTTTGATCAGCTTTTTTCGCAACTGGCTTTCGGGAATAATTTTTCAATTTCTGCATAAAATAAAGGCTTCTGGGAGCATATCTACTATTCGGGATGGACTACGGTCGCTTCGCTGTTTTGAAGGGGGTATGACGTTTTTTTACGCGTTCCATTACCTGCGAATGGATTTTGATCGCTAGAAAGGTCTGAATTGAGGATAAATCCGGCAGTAAGATAGATTAAACCGAAAAGTCCTGAGGAAAATGGATTTGGATCCGAAGTGTATATTTGTTCAGAGGGAAAGGAACTTAGATGTGCATCATCCGGTAATCAAATTGGTGGCCAGTTTGGCCCGAAACAGAGGGGTCACTTTCACCGAAATATACAGAAGAAGCGGCATGCTTTCTTCACCGAAAACATAGGTCCTTGGCTCAGGAAGAATGAGTGCACACAAAATGGAAAAGTCTGTCCACCCTACCCATTTCGAGGATTGTAGCGGGAACGAATTTGAGCGATTGGTATTTGCTTGCCTATCTTTTTCGCGAGAAGAATTGGGACACATTAGATTAAATCTGTCAATCTTGCGGTTATGATGGAAGGGATATCTGGGCTTTGAAGTCTACAATCACCTTTTGAATGGTAATAGATCTTGTTACCGGATTTTCCATTATGGTGAAATTGATACATTGTATGAAAAATAAATTATGGCCAAATATGTATGTAGCTTCGAGCCTTCCTGTATTTGTTTTGAATTTATTAACTTTGCGGGATGATTCAAAAAATCGAACGTCCGGTATCTGAATTCAACAGTGAACTTAAGCTTAAAGGTTTTAACGTATGGCAGCTGGAGGCTGATAGCCAAGCTACACGGATATACAACCGAAAGGATTTTTATAAGATCTGTCTAACTACAGGTAAAAGCATTGTTCATTATGCCGATAGGAGTTTTGAACATGAAGGTACGATCTTGTTCTTCGGCAATCCCCATGTTCCGTATTCCTGGGAAACACTTTCTACGACTTATGTAGGCTATACAGTGCTTTTTTCAGAAGATTTTTTTAGTGCCTCGGAACGTAGTGAGAGCCTGCAGCATTCCCCGTTATTTAAGATAGGAGGCACGCCAATACTTAAGATTGACGAGGCAAAGAGAGATTTTTTAAACACCATGTTCATCAAAATGATCGAGGAACAAAAAAGTGATTATGCCTATAAGGGGGACCTGATAAGGAACTATATCAACCTGATCATTCACGAGGCACTTAAGATACAGCCAGCGGAAACCTTCGAACAGCATAAAAATGCCACAGGCAGACTTACGGCTGTATTTCTTGAATTACTTGAAAGGCAATTCCCGGTAGAGACCGTGGAAAGGCCCCTGCAGTTTAGAACCGCACAGGATTATGCAGTCGCGTTGAACGTACATGCGAATTACCTTAATAGAGCAGTAAAGGAAAATACTGGCAAGCCTACCACCGCCCATATCACAGAGCGTATCATTACCGAGGCAAAAGCTTTATTACAACACACTACGTGGAATGTTGCTGAAATCGCCTACGCCCTGGGTTTTGAATATCCCACCTATTTCAATAACTTTTTTAAGAGGATGACAGATACCACCCCAACGTCATTCCGAGAGACTATGGTTTGAAATTCTTAATCATTGGTTTGATAATCTTTAGCAGCCAAGCCTGACGCCGGCTTACCTTTGTGTTTCAATTAATGGATTAGATGAAACATATTGGAGAAGGCGGTATAAAGAAGATAGCTTATGCAGGTTGTCTTGGGGCAGTCGGTATTATCAGTACTGAATTTGGGATAATAGGCGTACTTCCACAGGTAGCTTCCCATTATGATATCGGAATTGATAAAGCGGGATTATTGCTGAGTGCGTTCGCATTGACTATTTTCCTTATTGGACCATTTCTTGTGCTTTTTACCTCAGGCATTAACAGAAAAAAGATGATGTTATGGGCATTATCACTTTTTTTGGCCTCTAATATTGTTTCTGCATTCGCTCCACCTTTTTGGCTTCTGGTTCTTTTCAGGATTATTCCCGCCATTCTGCAACCTGTATTCTTTTCAGCGGCAGTAGGAACGATCATAAGAACGGCGGCAAAAGATGAACAGCACAAATTGATGGGAATTGTCATAGGCGGTATTGCTTTGGCCCAGGTAACCATTATTCCGTTAACTACTTATATGTCCAGTATGTTTGGATGGCAAATCAGCTTTATGATACAGGGTGTCATCACCCTGGTCGCTCTAGCAGGCATTTTGACCTTTATCCCTGATATGCCCGTAAAGGAAAAACTATCATATGGAAGCCAGTTGCAGATACTGAAAAAACCACGCTTTATCATCAGTGTAGCCTTTAATATATTTCTGATCTCTGCCTGGTTTTCAACCTACAGCTATATTGCCGATTATCTGGGAAAGGTAAAAATGATGACCGGACAGGAGATAAGTTCTATGCTGCTTCTCTTTGGGATAATGGGCGTTATTGCCAATTGGATAGCCGGAAGGTTATTATCCAGGAATGTTGTGCTGACAACAGCATTTTTCTTAACGGGAACGATATTATTGCCTGTTATTTTGGAGTTTTCCGGCAGCAACTTCCACGTGCAGATCTTAGTAGTGTGTTTTTGGGGAATGATGTATGGGCCGGCCTTTTTAACAGCTATCTCATATATGATCGATGCTGCACCGGAGGCTCCTGAATTTGCTAATAGCCTGCAGTCTTCTTTCGGTAACCTGGGTGTCTCTGTCGGTACTATTGTCGGAGGATGGTTTATTTCTAATAGAGGAATTGATGGTCTTCCCTGGGTTGGGGCTGGTTTTGGAATAATCGCAATAATTACAATGGTAATGAGAGCTATTTTGGATAGACAATATAAGTTGCAAAATCACATGCCTTGAAATAGAATTTATATGAAGGGGAATAGGAATAAAATAATGGCAATAGCTTTTATAGGTTTAATACTGGTGAGCTGTCACGATAATAAAAAATCAGGAAAAATGGAAAATGAAAACACAACATCTCTTTTCCCTAAAGGAGACAGATTACCCAATGATTGGTTTACCGGCGAAGCTTTTTTATCGCCTTTGGTCGCAAAGGATAAAAACAACGAATTTTCTGCGGGAGCCGTTACGTTTGAAATTGGTGCCAGGACCAATTGGCATACACATCCGAAAGGACAGGTTTTAATTGTAACGAAAGGTTCGGGATTTTATCAGGAAAAAGGAAAGCCAGCCCAAGCCATCAACAAGGGCGATGTGGTAAATATTCCTGAAAATATTGAGCATTGGCACGGGGCTTCAAACAAAACTTCCATGACGCATATTGCCATTACAAATTTTAAGGAAGATGTGCAGGTAACTTGGCTGAAACCGGTAACAGATGAAGAATTTGATCAGGTAAATAATCAAAAATGAAAAAACTAACATTAATTATCACTGTGTCGTTATTGTCCTTAGGGCAGTTATCAGCACAGAAGAAACAGCAATCATTAACTAAAAATTCAAAAAAAATGAATACAACAGAGCAAGCAGCACATTATACTTTTAAATTGAGCGATAAAGTAACCCGTGAAAAAGTAACTTTTAAAAACCGTTACGGTATTACTTTATCCGGAGATCTGTATATTCCAAAAAATGCAGGAAATGAAAAATTGGCTTCATTGGCAGTAAGCGGACCTTTTGGTGCGGTGAAGCAGCAATCTTCTGGATTGTATGCCAACCAGATGGCAGAACGTGGTTTTGTGGTAATTGCATTAGACCCTTCCTATACAGGCGAAAGTGGTGGCGAACCCAGAAATGTTGCCTCCCCGGAGATCAATACCGAAGATTTCAGTGCAGCGATAGATTTTTTGGGACTACAAAAAAATGTGGACAGGGATAAAATCGGAATCATCGGGATTTGCGGTTTTGGAGGTTTTGCCCTGAATGCGACTGCTGTCGACAAAAGGGTAAAAGCCGTTGCAACGACAAGTATGTACGATATGACAAGGGTAATTTCGAAAGGATACAACGATTCTGTAACTCCTGAACAACGTACAAAAACGTTAGAGGGTTTGAGCCTGCAACGTTGGAAAGATGCAGAAAATGGAAAACCTGCAGATGGTCCAAGAAACCTGCCAGAAACTCTAAAAGGTGATGAACCCCAATTTGTAAAAGAATATTTTGACTATTATAGAACGTCTCGCGGTTTTCATCCGAATTCAGTGAATTCAAACGGAGCTTGGTTGATCACAAATCCGTTGTCATTTATGAATATGCCAATATTGACGTACGTGAAGGAAATCTCTCCAAGACCTATGCTTTTGATCGCAGGAGAAAATGCACATTCACGTTATTTCAGTGAAGATATTTATAAGGCAGCCGCTGAACCTAAAGAGTTGATGATTATTCCAAATGGTGTGCACGTTGACCTGTATGATAAACTGGATATGATTCCGTTTGACAGATTGGAATCATTCTTTACGCAAAATCTTAAATAGCCAATTGGCATCAAGTTATTTTACATTCACAGTTTGGATATTGGGTATAAAAGAGAGTGGGCAATTGGTATGACAAATCTTTAGTTAATTGTTAATGTCTTAATTTTTGTATATAATTTATTGTGTTAGTCGAATCTCTCTCTTCTATATGGCCAACTCTCTTAAGGTCATCAATTAGCTTTATGGAGAAGCAAAAAGCCTCTGGAGCAAGACCTACAACGCAAGTTGCAGGTCTTTTTTGTTTTATACTCGATGAAAAGTCCACCCTGATTTGAGAATGGAAGCCGGTATAAGGAGGATTGATAATGGTATCAGTGGAGGATATTTAGCCCTATCCTTTCTTAAATGCTTGTTTTATGATAGCTAATCTTTTTGTTTTTTTGGTTCGTAACCAAGCGTTCGCCACAAGGTTTTGACAGTTTGAACAAACTAAAATTGACATTTTCAGCAAAACTAGGTTTAGCGTTATCAAATAACTTTGCTTCCTAAGTATGACAGAAAATATGAAAGCAGTTGTTTTAAAAGAGTTTGGTGCGGCAGAAAACCTTTACGTGGAAGAGGTTCCTCTACCTTCAATCGGAGATAATGAAGTAATGGTGCAAGTTAAGGCGTTTAGTGTTAATCCTGTGGAAGCACATGTTCGTGAGGTAAAAGATTGGTGGAGTCTGGTAAGTTTGAATACGCCAGCGGCCCCTTACGTTATATTGGGCTGGGATATCGCTGGTGTCATTACCGAAGTTGGACAAAATGTTGTCAATTTTAAAAAGGGGGACGAAGTTTTTGGAATGATCAATTTCCTTGGATTGGGCGCTGGGTATGCAGAATATGTGAGTGCCCCTGAAGTAGACCTTGCAATGAAACCTTCAAACATAAGTTTTGAAGAGGCTGCTGGCGCAACAATGGCTGCACAAACAGCCTATGTTTCACTTGTAGGTTATGGCAAGATCAAAAAAGGTGATAAAATTGTCGTTACAGGGGCATCGGGCGGTGTTGGACACTATGCGGTGCAGATCGCTAAGTATTTTGGGGCATATGTGATAGGGGTTGCATCAGAGGCAAATAGAGAATTTGTACTCGGGTTGGGTGCCGATGAGTTTGTAGATTATTCAACGCAAAATTTTGAGGAATTGGTGAAAGATGCAGATATGGTACATGATGCAGTGTGGAAAAATGACGAATCGCATATAGCCCGTTCATTGTTAGCAATAAAGCCAGGGGGAACACTTTTGAGTGTGATGGTATATCCAAGTGCTGAATTTATTGAAAATGCCAAAAAAGAGAAAGATGTGACCGTTACCAGGATGAATGTCACCGATACGAAGGACCATGTCGGGGACATAGAGGCCATCAGGTCACTATTGGAATCTGGAGCGATAAAATCCTACATCTCACAAACATTCACTATCGAAGATACTTACAAGGCGCACCAGCAGATAGAAACGCATTCCACTAAGGGCAAGATAGTAATCAAGCTATAGTTTTACCGTGTAGATGGACTGTGCCTTTTCCATTCCTAAGCCTGTTTTTTCCTAATTTTTAACTGCGCTTTTGGACTTAGAATAAGATTTTTACGATACCATAATTATAATAAATGACTATCCATCATAAAAGACGCAAAGCGCTCATCATAATTTCTTCAGCAAGAATATTGCCCCTTGCCGAGCCAAAAAGTCATATCGGACTATCAACCGGATTTTTCCTCATCGAATTGGCAAGGGTATTACAAACTTTTGCCGATACCCATGAATTTGTATTTGCTACCCCGGACGGTATGGCCCCACAGTTGGACATCAATGGGCTGTCACTAAGTCTCCATGCGATGGATAAAATGGGCGCTGAGATGGGAAGTACGATGGTCGATCAGCTATTCAATTTTAATGCTGATAACTTTCGCAAGAAAAGGACGAAACTGGTGGCAAGAAGAGATGGAGAATTGAGCACTGCTTATAAGTATCTGGGCAAAATCCCGATCTCCGACTTGTTGCCTAACACAGACAAAGAGGTAAAGGTTCTTTATCCAGAACTTTTGAAAAGCATGGGTAAGTTACTGGAAAACAAGTTCTTTTCTATCAATCAACTATTGGAAAAAGATCGTGATCCAGAAAATACCTTAAAACTGAAAGACTTTGACTTTGTCCATTTGCCCGGTGGGCATGGACCTATGGTAGACTTTTATGAGAATCCTTATCTGGGGGAACTTCTTAATATCCTCCGCGAAAACGGAGCTTTAATTTCATTGATCTGCCATGCGCCGGTGGCATTGACATCAACAAAATACAGGGTTTCAGTTAATGGAAAGATATCTACTACGGATAACCATAATTTCAAAGGTGCCAAAATAACCGTATCTTCGAAGCTCGCTGAAATGATTGCAGTGAGAATGGCTTATCCAAAAATACCCGGTAGGAAAACCAGGTTGGAATTTATTGTTGAAGACGCACTCAGAAATGGAGACTACCAAGTTGAAACCAAATTTAATCCACTTGCAATCCAGGTAGTGTACGATCCAAAGTTCAAGTTGTTGACTGGAAATGGTCCGCAGGCAATGGATGCACAAGCAAAGAAACTCCAAGAAATATTATCGGAAGCCAGATAGGCATTGTACGGAACTATTAACATAATCCATATTTTCTAGGTTATATGAATTGATTAGCAATGGCGAAACGAAACTACAGCAGATTTACCGACCTTGTATGGACCGTTACGGAAGAAGGCATTTTCAAAGATGATCTCAGCTTTGAGTTTCACTCCTTTGTACTGATCATTTCTGGTGAGATGAAGGTCATACAGGCAGAGCGTACTTATATCTTCGGAGCGGATAGCATGCTGCTTTTTCCAAGAAACCAGATTTCGACAGTGATCAAACAACCAATGAACAACCTGCCCTACCAAGCTGTAGTTTTTGGTCTTACCGTCGATAAACTGAAAGCATTCTATGCCAATGAAAGACCCAACCTGACGGCGCCTCCCGATAGTTCGGTAAGGATCTTGAATAAACAGCCATTACTGGAGAGTTTCTTTGCTTCGGTAATTCCATATCTTAACCTTGAACAGCCTCTTCCGGAAAAAATTGCCGAGCTCAAGCTATATGAGGCAATATCTATCCTTAGATCTATCGAGCCAGATATCGATAGTGTGCTGTCCGATTTCTCGGAACCGGGAAAGATCAATCTGGTTGATTTTATGGAGAAACATTTTAAGTTCAATATGCCACTTGAAAAATTTGCTTACCTAACCGGACGTAGTCTTTCCACTTTTATCAGAGATTTTAAAAAGGCCTTCAAGATTACACCCCAGCGTTGGCTGACCATAAAGCGTTTGGAACTGGCGCATTTTCAACTGTCGAAGAAAGAGAAGAAGGCAACAGAAATTTATCTGGAAACGGGTTTTGAGAACCTTTCGCATTTTTCCTTTGCATTTAAGAAACATTTTGGATATCCTCCTTCTGAAATTCTAGGAAAACTTACTTAGCTAATTCGCGAAGGTCAAGTTGTTAAAATCGAAGTGTTAAAACCATAGCTCATTTTACATAGTCTGTAAAATGAGCTTCCGTAAATTATTGAGCTATGTTTTTTTTCCCTTGGAATGCAGCTATTGAATGCATTTCAGCAATAACTATTTATTTTTAAATACATGGTTATAAAGGTTGACTTCCGCACCATTGGCCATTCCTTTCAACATCGCAAAAATCTCGGGTGAGTAATTTCCAAGTAAATCTATTCTCTTTATTTTCCAGTCCACTTTGTATTTGTTCATTATCTGTCCAAAGACTTCGGCATGTTTGAGCAGTGCATGTTCGTCGGCGTATGATTCCAAAAACAAAACATTGTGTGTCTCAGGATCGTAATGACCCTCATGGATAAGTACCCCAGGTCCTTCCGTTGGCACAAAGATTTTTGCTTCGGCCATTAGTTGTTCAAGTTTTTCCCATTCATTGGGATCCAAAGTGGCGGACATCGTAAGCCGCAAAGTTGAATGTTCTGACATTGCAAGTATATTTTAAAAATTCGTTAATTACATCGGGACCGTACTTTCAACAGCCTTAGATATATGGTCAAAGTTAAAGCCCAACTAGGTAAAATGTTTTGTTTAAAATGTCAATTCTTAGTTGTTTAAAATGTCATGGCCTATAAATTAATGTATACCGAAGGAAAAAATGACACTTTCAGCAAAGTTAAATTGACATTTTAAACAAAACAGACATTTGAAATCGGAATTACCTTTGATAAAAATATCATAATAATGAAAGCAATAACATTAAAAGAAATTGGTGGACCTGAAAACCTGGTTCTCTCAGAAGTTCCAGTCCCATCAATCACGGATACAGAAATTTTGGTTCAGGTAAAGGCAGTAAGCATTAATCCTGTTGATGCGTTCGTGCGTAGAAACCAGGCGGCATTAGATATTATCTATGCCCGTAAAGGGGATGAAAAGAATATTATCCTTGGGTGGGACGTGGCAGGGATTGTCGTAGAAACAGGTAAAGGGGTTACAAAATTCAAGGTTGGTGATGAGGTTTTTGGAAACTTCAACTTTATCGGACAGGCAAATGCCTACGCTGAATTCGTGGCTGCGCCTGAATCCGAAATGGTGATCAAGCCAGCTAACGTAAGCTTTGAAGAAGCGGCGGGCGCAACCATGGCAGCCTTGACAGCATGGGCATCTGTGGTAAATTTCGCCAAGGTGAAAAAAGGAGACAAAGTGATTATATATGGTGCCTCTGGTGGCGTTGGACATTATGCAGTACAATTAGCCAAGCATTTCGGTGCATATGTGATTGCTGTTGCTTCTGGTGCTAACAGGGATTTTGTTCTTGGCCTGGGCGCGGACGAATTTTTCGACTACCAAACCCAAGCAGTAGAAGAGATCATAAATGATGCTGATATTGTGCATGATGCGGTCTGGGTTGAAGTTGAGGTAAGCAGTACAGAAGATACCCATTTGGCCAGATCATTGAAAACCCTCAAAGATGGAGGGATATTATCGAGTATCGTGGTCTATCCAGATCAGCATTTTATCGATAAGGCTAAATCGGAAAGGAATATAACGGTTAGCAGGGTAAGTGTAAAGCCAAACCCGAATTATTTGCAAGATATGGAGAATATAGCTCGTTTATTGTCTGCTGGTGAGATTAAAACGCATATCTCTGAATTATTGCCCCTTGGGGAGATGGCAAAAGCGCATGGAATTATCCAGACTAAAAACGCAGTTGGAAAAATCATATTGATTCCTTAGTTTTACAGCAGTGGTATGCTTGATAATATCCCAATAAAAATATCTCGCGGAGGGGCTTTTACTGCTGCAATTCATCAAATTTTATTCGCAAAAGGATGAAATTTACGATGTAATTTGAAACAACCCTAAAGCATTATAAATCTATATCTTATTCTAAAGAATATGCATCAAATCTTGCAATTTTTGATAAGGTCATCAAGTGGATTTCTTGAAAAGTACATTGGATCGTGAGCCAATGCCCTTCACGATATCTTGAAGGGCATTTTTGTTTTATTTCTAATCGTTGCATAGTGCGAATAAAGGACGATTTTAGTTCTATCCCCTTTTAGTACCGATGCTGTGCAAAACCTGTGCAAATCCTAACTTGCTTTACCAGTACATTACTAGCTAACATGTTATAGTTTATAATCTGTGTATGTTGGTGTGCTATTGTCAAATTCAATAGAAATGCAAGTTTTACTAATGTTAAATAACAGAAATACCTGTTAGATAGGAATAAATTCTTGGATACTATGAAACGATATAATAATTGCTAATCTGTGGTAAAGATAATCATTCAGAGATTTGGATATTATACCGATGTATCTTGTAATGAATTGTTGATAGATCTTTCTTTCTTGATTTTCTCCCTGTGTTGCATGCCCCATCTGGTCATTGCCTCAACAAGTTCTTCCAGTGTTTGGCTATAGGGTAAAAGCTCGTACTCGATGGTAACAGGATATCCAGCTGTTACTCTTTTGATGATAAATCCATCGGCTTCCAGATCTTTCAGTTCACTGGAAAGAACCCTGGCCGAAATGCCGGTAACCTGCTTCTGGAGTTCGGTAAACCTACTATTGCCACGGGCCATGGCGATAATGATCATCAGCTTCCATTTTCCACCGATTACATAAAGTGCATCGCTCACCGCAAGCAAAACCTTTGTACATTCTTCGGTAAACCCCTTACCTTCTCCGGGTATCAGTTTCTTTGTTTCAATATCCTCCATACGATAACCTACTAACCTTTAAGTAACCACTAATAAATTGTAAGCAAATATACATTAATTTTGCTGAACAGAAAAACAAATAAAAAAATGAGATTAGTAAATCACCATCATATGAAACTAGATCAAACTATAGATTCATTAATATTGGATATCTTTCCAGTTATGCCTTCATCTGGTTCTTGGCCATTCACGATGACCAGCATAGAACGCAACGAACTAATAGGGCTTAAAATGGAGAAAACCGTGTTCGCCTCTTCCCAGTTGCTGGTGCTCAAAAGAACAGACTTTAATGGAGGGGATCTTATAGATTACGCGATGAAATCTAAGGAATATCAAACCATACCAGCGCAGCTCAGATTGGAATTCCTGGATAAATACAACAATTTGGCAGAAAGTGAGCAGACCCTACAGGATTGGACCGATAGGATTACAAGTATGGCTATCGGACTTGTCATAAAGACCGCATTAAACAAGGGACTGCAACTGGTACCCATTGATACTGACCATTCCATATTGGACAAGCATATGGGCTTCGAAAATAAAGAGCTGGCAACGTTCCAATTATTCGATATCTACAATCTGGATCCATCATTTTTGGCAGCTGATTACTAGCTAACCTAGACATTGCTTTTAATTAAATAACATATAGGATAACATTTCAAATACTTAAATAAAAAATCATGACACTTGAACATTTGACAATCAAAGAAGAATTAAGAAGCCTTATAGACGCGTATGCCTCTTTGGGAGATGAAAAGAAAATTTCGGAACAAATGGAGATATTTACCACTGATGCCATATATCAGGTTTACATGGGCGGAAACCTCGTGGCAAACGTCTCGGGAACGGAAAACCTAGAAAAGGAATTTACCGGACATGCCTCCCTGGTTAAGACCTACTTCACATTAAATGGCCAACACACGGTAAATATCGATGGTGACACCGCAACAGGTATTTCATTTACCCAGATTAAAATGGTAAGGGAAGCTGAAGGAAAGGATAACATTACCGATTACAGTGTAAGATATGATGACAAATATGTGTTTCAAAATGGCAAATGGCTGATAAAGAAACGTACTGGCCATTTCATAATCGTGGAGGCAAGACCATTCAATAACTAAATGCGTTAAAAAACATGAAAATAAAAAAAATCATCACGATTTCACTCACAACCCTGGTAGTGATAATGGTCTTCACAAGCGGACTAATGAAGGCGCTCCATTTGCCCTGGTCGGTGGAAGGACTGGTTAAATTCAACCTGCCCAACTCGGCAACCGTATTGGGTCTGATGGAGATGGCATTTGTAGTACTATTCGCTTTCAACAGATCAATGCGCATCGGTTTTATATTGTTATGCTGCTATTTTGCAGGAGCCATGGCAACAGAGTTGTCTCATGACGGTTCCATGCTAAACCCAGGAATTCCATTGGCACTGGTTTGGATTACAGCCTTTTTGCGTGACCCTGCCCTATTCCTTGGCACACCAAATACAGAGGTAGCTTAATTCATAATGGATACGGCACGAAATAACAGATCAACAATAGGCAGTGAATAGTTTGCTAATATGAGTGAGGTCGTTAGTTGTGGAGATTTTGTTTTGTAAAAACATGAACCAATTTAGATCAACTTAGTTTCTCTCCGAGGGTTCCTTTATCTAACCAATTATATAGCGGGGTGTATCTTGTTCACCATATCCTTAATGGGCTAACTAACTTATTATTATTGATATTATTTTTAAATAAATTTTAACAATAAAATAATCAGTATATTGCATTAAATAACAAATTGTTCTTTCAAAACTAGTCAATTCATATCAAAATAACTGGTGCCCAATTTGGTGCCCACATTGAAACGATGATGATATAATTTTCACAACTTGCTCATTTAGTACCGTTTGGATTAATAAGTCATTATCCCAGCGGGATCACAGAAAACCTCACAGAAATGTGAGGTTTTTTTGTTTTAGTCCTAATGGGATTCGGACAGAAGCGCCGGCATGGGTTCGATTTATAAAAGGTTCAGGGCCGAGTTTGGGATTTTGCGGGGCTGAGCCAATCCCAGCGGGATTACAGAAATACAAAACCATCTTTATTTAACGTAAAGATGGTTTTTTGTTTTTTAAGGTACTTACAATGTTGCTTAAAAACTAATTAAACGAAGATTTTAGATTCGATGTCGGTAAGGCCAACCTGATGGGGATAATAATTTTCGCATTCATAGCCATAATCAATGTTAAAAGTTGTTAATCTAATAAAACCCATGATCAGGGACTGGATTTTATGATTACTTTAGTTTTACTATAAACCTAAATCAATTCATCCATGAAGAAACCGCTCTTAACCCTGTTTTGTTTAATCTCTATTTTAACAGCAAATGCTCAAGGAATTCCGCAAAGACAAAAAGTTTCCAACCTTGAAACTTTTACCAAACTTTGTGGGTATGTTAGATATTTCCACCCTTCTGATGAAGCAGCTAGCCTCAACTGGGAAAAATTTATTTACTATGGAAGTAAAGAAGTGGAGAATGCAGGTAACCAAAAAGAGCTCACCGAAAAACTTAAAGGCTTATTCAATCCTATTGCACCTTCAGTGCAGATTGTTCAGGATAACTATACGAAGGCGTTTGATGTAAAGTCAATCACCCCTTCAAACAAAGTAGGCATGAAAGAAATTACCTGGCAACATTATGGCTTAGGTAATAATGGTGGCTTGTATAAAAGTGCGAGAACGAATCGAAAAATCAAGATTAAAGATCCAAATCGGGCTGAATTCGGAGGAGCAACTAGTAATATTAATGTCGAAGCCTATAGAGGGAAAAAATTTAGGTTAAAAGGTTGGATGAGGACTGATTTAACAAATGGCCAAGGCCAGTTTTGGGTCAGGGTTGATCGTGAAGGAAAGAATTATGGCTTCTTCAATAATATGGATGACAGGCCTATAAAATCCAAGGAATGGAAAGCATACGAAATAACCGGAACAATTGATATTGATGCTAGTAACTTGTTTTTTGGTGCTTTTCTACTTGGTGAAGGAAAAATTTGGATTGATAACTTTATACTGGAAATAGAAGACAACGGTATTTGGAAGAAAATACCTTTACAAAACAGCTCTTTTGAACAAGCCGATACCCTTGGATGGTATACAAAGTCTGCAGGCTATAACTATGTTAACGTAAAGGATGCTAATGTTGACGGGCAACAAGCATTGCTTATCTCTGACAATTCCACTGATCAGTTGGTCAAATGTATTTTTGATGAAAAGCCTGAATTTGGCGCATACTTTTCAAAAGACATAGGTAACGGACTTAAATGCATTATTCCCCAGGTGCTCTTAGGTAGTGATCAAGAAACATATCCTGCAGCTAATCCCACTCAGTTAAAAGCACTGCAAAAAAGAATAGGCGAGACAACTCCCGAGTTATTTAATGCAAGCGATGTATATGTGCGATTAACTTCGATAAATATTGCTTGGAATGTATTCCAACACTTTTTCCCTTATAAAGAGGAGATTAAACTGGAGTGGGAAAAAGAACTTACTTTAGCGCTAAATGCAGCTTATCAAGCTAAAACTAGTCAAGAATTTGGGAAGGTATTGCGGGTAATGACAGAGAAATTAAAGGATGGACACGTAAGCGTATCTTTCGGAGAGCAAAACTATTTCTCTATTCAGGCAGATATTGCCTACGTTGAGGGTAAGCTGTTAATTAGCAAAGTCGACTCGCTTCCCTTAAAAGTGGGCGATATCATCACCTCAATCAATGGCATACCAGCTCTTGAGCATTTTAGTAGTATTAAAAGCGAAATTTCAGGATCAGATCAGTGGAAAAACAGTAATGCAACCAGGCAATTTCTAGAAGGTTACAAAGACACGGAATTGCTATTAAAGGTAACTCGTGATGGGAAGGAACAAGAATTCCGTTTTACTCGAACTGACTATAGAAAAACACCCGAACAACCTAAGATTAAAAAGCTAGAGGACGGTGTATATTACATCAATATTGGAAACACCGAGATGAAGGATATTACTGCTATGATGCCCGAAATCAATACTGCCAAAGCTATTATTTGTGACTTAAGAGGTTATCCACGAGGTAATCACGATTTAATCTCCCATCTATTAACTAAAGAGGACAACGATAAATGGATGTTTGTGCCTAAAATTATCGCTCCAGACTATGAAAATGTTAGTTACACAGGCTTGGGTTGGGAAATGAAACCTAAAACCCCGCATATCTCGGCCAAAGTAATCTTCCTCACCGGAGGCGGCGCAATAAGTTACGCCGAAAGCTACATGGGTTTCATCAAACACTATAAACTGGCCACTATTGTAGGCCAACCCACAGCAGGTGCCAATGGTAATGTAAACCCTTTTACCTTGCCAGGAAACTATAGCATACGATTTACAGGGATGAAGGTAAAACTGCATGATGGAGGACAAATGTTTAGTCTTGGTATACAACCAGATGTGTTCGTAAACCAAACCATCTCTGGAGTAAGTGCAGGTAGAGATGAGTACCTCGAAAAGGCATTAGAGATACTTAAATAAATCTTGTTTATCCAGTCAACATATTGATTTAAATAATTTTACCCTAGTAGTGAAATCACAAAAAACGCTGCTAGTAAATTCTCATTGTCCCCCTTCTAATTTACCCGCCAATTAATTATACGTTTTAAATCTGACAAAAAGTGGTTCGAGAATATGTCAGTGAAGTTCACAGAAAACCTCACAGAAATGTGAGGTTTTTTTGTTTTATTCCCGTTGGGATTCGAACAGAAGCACCGGCCGGGGTTCGATTTGTAAAAGACTCAGGGCAATGTTCGGGATTTTGTGGGGCTGAGCCAATCCCGGCGGGATGAGAAGTTTATCCCGATGCCTTTACTCAAAGCAGTGCTTTGGAGACAGAGCATCTCGAACAGCTGATTTCGTTGTTTATTTTTTCCGGTTGTAATGCAGTTGTACCAATCCTGTTTCAAATGCTTTTACTGCGATAAATTCAAGTACTTGTTCAGGTCTTCCCTCTTTAAAAAGCTGTGTCCCACTGCCTAATAAAACAGGTATAACCGAAATTATAAGCTCATCTATCAATTCGTACTTCAATAGTTCATTTATCACTTCTGCACCACCGTCACAATAAATGTTTTTTCCTTTTTCAGACTTTAGTCGTTCGACTAATTGGGCTATTTCTCCTGTATAGAATATTGTTCTGCCAACTTGAGGTCTTTCAGTTGTTGTTATGACATAAACATCTCGTTGTCCGTTATCGTAATGAGATGGTCCGATTTCTTTAAGTACATAATCATAGGTCTTTCTGCCAACAATTAATGTGTCAATTGTGTTTGTAAATTCTGCATAACCATAGTCTTCGCCTTCCTTTTCAACGAGTTTTAAGAAACTAAGGTCGTCATTAGGTTTTGCAATGTAGCCGTCTAAACTTGTTGCAATGAAAAGTGATATTTTTCGCATTTTTTTTGAATTTAAATGTTTCTACAAAATTACTTTTCGATAACCATTTGTACTTTGTAAAAATGCGACAAATTAAAGTAGTGAAGGTGAAAGTCCAGTTTTTTGTTTAATTTCATTGCTAAGGTGAGCGTGATCATAATAACCACATTCAAATGCAATATCTAATAAGCTCCGGTTTTGATTTGAATTTTTGATTAAATTTAAAGCATTCTGAAAACGAATAATATTTGAATATTCTTTTGGTGATAGTCCAATCAACTTTTTAAAATTTCGCTCCAACTGTCTTATCGTAGTAAAATTTCGTTTTGATATCTCGGAAATGCTCATTTGCCCGTTTGTTGAGTGTATATCGATTATAACTGATTGTAGCGGATTGTTTTTACTTTTCATTCTCTCTAAAAAGAAATGGTCAAAATAATTGAATGGATTGACAAATGTTCTATCAACATTAAATGAATTGGATTTTTCAAATTCAACAGTGTCATTAATCAACTCATTTTGTGAATCATATTTATAGAAATTTGCAAAAGTTGCAGGTTTTAGGCACGCACCTATTAAATGTGTATCGGTTTCAATAAAGCTGTCTTTATATGAAGTCATTGCACCAACTACGTAAGTTTTCTCAAACTCTATTAAAACTGAGCCGTTATCAGTCAAACAAGTGTCTCCCAAATTCATTATTATACCAGCACAGCCATCCGGAAAAACTCGTTCCAACTGTCTTTCTTGCTCGTTTCCTTTAAGTTCCCAATAAAAATGAATAAAAGGCTCTAATTCTTTGCAAGGTTTTACTTTGTTGTAATTCATTGGCTTCTGCAGTGTCGTTTGTTACAATGATCGCTAACTTTCTTATACCAGCCATAAACAATCCCCAATGAAGCATAAGTTTGTATTGGAGCCATAGATTGCTGGCTTTATATTGCTAATATATGAAAAAAATTATCAGGCTTATTTATTGATTTTAAATGGTTTATCGAACTTGTGAACTGTATGGTTTGGGAACTGTTTGATATTTATCAAGCACCCCAATTGCCGTGCATCCTACTCAAAATTCGATTGCTGTGCTGACACTGTAAAACTTGCCAGCGTGATAAATAAACCAACCATTTTCTTCATGCTCGATTACGTTATTATCTTGGCTGACGATTACCTATTTAAACAGTACCTGGTTCATGATCAGTATTCCGATAAGTCCGATAACCGATACCAGCGTTTCCATCAGCGACCAGGACAAAAATGTTTGTTTTATAGATAATCCTAAATACTCTTTGAATAGCCAGAAAGAGGAGTCATTTACGTGAGAACAAAATAGGCTCCCTGATCCAACCGCGAGCACCATTAAATTTGGATCGGCACCATGAGGCCCAACAAGCGGATAAACGATACCAGCAGCGGTGAGGCCAGCTATGGTAGCCGAACCCAGGCAAAGCCTTAGCACGGCCGTTATTAACCAGGCCAATAATAAAGGTGGCAGGGTTAATCCTTTCAATATTGCGGCAAGGCTGTTGCTCACCCCTGTTTCTACAAATACCTGTTTCAAAATACCTGCGCTACCGATGATTAAAAGGATCATCGCTATATCTTTTGTCGCATCAACAAAAATTACCATAATGTCAATCAGCTTTTTACCTGACCTAATCCCAAGAGTAAATGTTGTAATACAAATGGTTAATATCATGGCAATAGTGGGGTCACCGATAAATCTGACAAGATTTACGACAGCCATATTGTCGCTACATATCCTGGTTATCAGTGTGGTAGATAAAATTATAAGTACGGGTAACAAGGCAGAAACCACACTATTTGTTATCCCTGGCAATTCATTATCGGGCAGTTCATCAGCCTGCAGGGTAACTGTTGGGCTAGATTGCATATTTATTAATATTCTTGCGAAAAGAGGACCTGCAATAATTATAGCGGGTATGGCCACGATTAAACCATAAATAAAGGTTTTAACCAAATCTGCATGAAATTGAGTAACTAAAGCCATGGGCGATGGATGAGGTGGCAAAAAACCATGCATTACGGACAGCGATGCAAGCATAGGCAAGCCTACATATACCAGAGGTAACTTATAGTTGTAGGCTACCGAAAAAATAATTGGAATAAGCAATACAAACCCAACATTATAAAATAATGGAATGCCCACTATAAAGCCTGTTAAAGACATGGCCCAGGTGACGTATTTAGCGCCGAATGTCTTTTTTAATACCGTGGCTATTTTTTGAGCGGCACCACTGGAAGCGACGAGTTTTCCGAGCATGGCGCCCAAAACGATGATAATTGCCAGTGATCCCAATGTATCTCCTAATCCTTTATTAATAGTTTGCGGAATACTGGCGACAGGCATACCTAACAATAAGGCTGCCCCTACAGATACGATTAAAAATGCAAGAAAGGTATTAACCTTCGCCCATGCAATTAATAATACAAGTAAAACTATGCAGCCAAAAAGAATCAGTACATCCATGTTCCTACTTTAATGAGAGTCTCTGGTTACTGTTGAACCTGAACCGCCTACTAAAAAGTCCAGATCAGCACCTTTATCTGCCTGCTGAACATGGTTGACATATAAGTTTACATAACCACGTGTTGCAGCAGGAATTGACGGTACCCAATTGCTTCGCCTCAGGGCTAACACTTCATCACTCACTTCAAGGTGGATACGTTTATTGGCTACATCCAACTCAATCATGTCGCCGTTTTCTACCAGCGCTAAATTTCCACCAATAGCAGACTCTGGCGATACATGCAGTATAACTGTACCATATGCCGTACCGCTCATCCTGCCATCCGATATCCTTACCATATCTGTTACGCCTTTGTCAAGTAGCTTTTTCGGCAAAGTCATGTTACCTACCTCAGGCATACCCGGATAGCCGACCGGACCAACCGTTTTCAAGACCATTACACAAGTTTCATCGATATCCAAATCGGGATCATCTACTCTCGCATGGTAATCTTCAATGTCTTCAAACACTACTGCCCTACCTCGGTGCTGCATCAAACTGGGCGTAGCTGCCGATGGCTTTATAACCGCTCCGTTAACTGCAAGATTACCTTTTAGTACCGTAATTCCGGCTTCCTGAATAATTGGCTGCTCAAATTCATAGATAACTTCCTTATTGTAATTTATTCCTGTAACAGCAATGTTTTCGGCATGCGTTTTCCCGCTTACCGTTAGGGTATCCATTTTTAAAACAGATTGCATTTGTTTTAAAACAGCGGGTACACCACCAGCATAGTAAAAATCCTCCATCAAAAATTTCCCTGAAGGCA
Organism: Pedobacter sp. Bi27; assembly: GCF_918698255.1. Taxonomy (NCBI): domain Bacteria; kingdom Pseudomonadati; phylum Bacteroidota; class Sphingobacteriia; order Sphingobacteriales; family Sphingobacteriaceae; genus Pedobacter; species Pedobacter sp. Bi27. The sequence continues at coordinate 316,887 of NZ_CAKKMW010000004.1, read as the reverse complement.
TAAGATTTACCAGAAGCGGCATTTTACTGCCAATATCATCAAAATCGTCTAAGTTTAGCGCTACACCCATACGCCCTGCAATAGCGGTAAGGTGAATAATAAAGTTTGAGGAACCTCCTACTGCAGCATTTACCTTAATTGCATTTTCAAAAGCATTGCGTGTTAGTATTTTAGAAATTTTCAGGTCTTCTTTAACCATTTCAACTATTCTCCTTCCGGATAGCTGAGCAAGCCTTTTCCGCCGGGAATCAACGGCAGGTATAGCTGCACCGCCGGAAAGGCTCATGCCCAACGCTTCTACCATGCAAGCCATAGTAGAAGCCGTTCCCATTGTCATACAGTGGCCCGGACTACGGGACATGCAACTTTCTACTTCTGCATATTCATCATAAGTAATTTCGCCTTTCTTTAATTCCTCTGTCAGCTTCCATACACTTGTTCCTGAGCCGATGTCGTGTCCGTGATATTTTCCGTTTAACATTGGTCCGCCAGGAACCACAATGGTTGGCAGATCTACACTTGCCGCTCCCATTAGCGTAGAAGGCGTAGTTTTATCGCAGCCCGTAAGTAGTACTACACCATCAATAGGGTTGCCTCTTATCGATTCCTCTGCATCCATACTGGCGAGATTACGGAACAACATGGCGGTAGGTTTCATGAGCGTTTCACCTAATGACATGATGGGAAATTCCAGCGGAAAGCCACCAGCCTCCAATACCCCGCGACGAACACTTTCGGCAATATCACGCAGGTGGGCATTGCAAGGTGTAAGTTCAGACCATGTATTACAAATGCCTATTACCGGTCTGCCGTCAAACATGTCTTCGGGCATGCCTTGGTTTTTCATCCAACTGCGATAGATGAGGCCCATTTTATCTTTTTTCCCAAACCAGGTCGAACTTCTATATGATTTCATATCTAGAATATACTATGTTGCTATATTTTTTTACTTCCTTATTTAGATTTTTCGCCAGCGGACCTGTTTATCGAAAAATCGTTTCACTTGTTTCGGCAGCGGTTTCGAAACCTATAATTTGTTTGCCAATGGTTATCATGCTACGATATTGATAAGGGAACCAATCGCTGAAATGGTTATTTTTACAATGTCTCCGCTGTGTAAAGTGAAATCATCGGCAGGGATTATTCCTGTACCTGTCATTAAATAGGTTCCATGAGGGAAATCCAATTCCCGGAACAAGTAGGCCACTAGATCCTTGTGCTTACGTTTCATTTGGTTAATGGATATTTTCCCCTTAAAAAGGACCTCAGAATCTCTGGATATTTCGATGCTGATATTGGTATCCGGATCTATTGGTCCGTCGGTAACTAAAAGGCAGGGACCTAAAGCGCTAGCACCATTGTATGATTTGGCCTGCGGGAGGTAAAGCGGATTTTCGCCCTCGATATCTCTCGAAGATACATCATTACCTATTGTATAACCTTCAATAGTGCCTTCTGAGCAGATAAATAAGGTCAATTCCGGTTCAGGCACGTTCCATTTAGAATCTGCCCTGATCCGTATGTTTCCTCCGGAACCTACTGTGCGATAAGGCGGCGACTTAAAAAAAAGTTCTGGCCGGTCTGCATCATATACCCTGGCATAAAAATCCCCTCCTTTTGCTTCTTTTGATTCCTCTATTCTGGCTTCCCTGCTACGAAAATAAGTTACGCCAGATGCCCATACTTCCTGGCTGCCTATAGGCGTTAAAACAGCTGAATGGGTAAGCGCTTGTAAATCTTCGTTAGGTTGGAGATGTTGCAGCTCGCTACTGATCAATTTAAAGAGGTTGCTCCTGTTTACGAACCTATCCCAGCTTTTTTCTTCTGTTAAAAAATATTGGTTATTGTGGTGTATAATAATCCCGCTAGAAGTGTTATAAATTCTCATAATTATTTGGTTTAGTTTTTTGGATACTAAATTAAGTTTGAACTTTATTTAAGTATCCAGGCGGTAAAATCTAAAGCCAAATAAGTCGTTTTAGCGCACATTTACAGCATAATGTTAATATAATACAATAAAATGCTTCAATACTAAAATTACTGGTTTGCGTTGCCTAATTTGATCAGGATTTGATCATTATTAATTAAGATACTTTTTGATTTGAGCTTACATCAGGCAAATCACCTGGCGAGATCTTAAACGAAATACCCCATTTAAAAGCAAGTCAAAACCTGGTAAAACCTCAGTTCGACTAATATTTATTTACACTGACTAATTTTAAATCCCTGAAACCACCGCGATCATCATGTTGATCGGATAGCTATCGGATTTATTTTGCAAAGTAGAAATTGTCTTTTCAATTGTCTTGTAACTACTAACTGGTCAGCATCTTTACTGCTAAATGAACCCTGACCTGTAGCAAAGGGGAAAGCTACGCAGTAAAATAAGCTACCATTGACAGAATCTCTCAGTACGGCCGTCATTCTCGCGCAGGCGGGAATCTTAAAGCGCTTGCATTACGATTATTCATAAGTTTTTCCTTTTATTTATAGGCATTCATGAGCACTCCGTGGTTCCCAATCAAGTTGGGAATGACGATTCCTCTCAAAGCTTATAACTCTAAAAAATTTGTCATTCATGTTGATTCTAACAATTAATTAACCCGTCACCCTGGGGGTAATTTATAGTATAAAACAATATGAATGGACAGGAGAATTTTTAACGAGCTGTAGGCTGTGAGGAATCGTCATTGCGAGAAGGCTTTTTCAGCCGACGAAGCAATCTTACAACGATCGCTACTAGCGTGCGCATTAAGATTGCTTCGTTCCTCGCAATGACGATTTTTCTATTGGAGTCTGTCAATGGACGGCTATGAACGAAAAATGTCTGTAGCAGACCTTTAAAGGAAGATTAATAATCAAACTGAGGTTACTAGGCAAATTTTCTCTCTTCGGTTTTAAGATAATTGTATCTGTAGTCCATTGGATTTTTTTTTGTTAGCGCTTTAAATTGATGATAGAAGTGAGAAATATTGTTGTAGCCACAGGCATAGCCTACCTCAGTCATATTAAATTCTTCTTCTAATAACAATCTGCATGCATTTCCAATTCTCACTTCCATTAAAAACTGGATATATGTTTTCTTTGTTTTGGATTTAAAGTACCTGCAAAAAGAGTGTTTCCCCATGTTAATTAATGCAGCCACATCTTCCAGCCCTACTTTTTTGTGGTAATTATTAAACGTGTATTCGAATATGGTGTTGATGCGGCTTTGATCGATGCTATTCACTTCCGGGTTAAAGCCATTGGATGATATAATTTCATATTCTTTCGAAGCAGCTATTATTTCTAAAGCAGACAATAAATTGATCAACTTACGGGCAGGCGATTCGTTGAGCATTTCCTCCGCTATTTTGCCAACCTTTCGTCTGGTTACGCCTTTTAAACGCAAACCCAGCTTACTTGTGTTCAGCAGTTTAACAATCGGACTAATTTCAGGAAGATTTAAAAATGCATCACCCCAGATGTTGTTTTGAAAAAGAATCACAATTGTTTCTCCAACTTTTTCGGTATCGCTCTCCAGATATTTTTGTTCACACCGGAAAGTATGTGGCAGGTTTGATCCAAATAAAAATACATCACCATTTTTAAAAGGACCAACATGATCGCCTATCAGGCAGGTACCGTAGGTTCTTTTAACTACCAATAATTCGCATTCGGGATGATAGTGCCATGCACTTAATATCGCATGCCCTATATCCTTATGGATATTAAAGGAATGCTCCGGGTTTGGAGTAGCCTTTTTTAAAGTAGCCTTCATGTTTATAATTGGTTAACTATAGCATGAATTTATAAATTATGTACGATATAATGCATATCTATTACCTATTAATGGTAGTTATATTAACAACGCCAGGTTTTATGATTTGCGGAACAGATTGGCTTCATGTTGAATAAAAATTGTAAGTAATTGATAAACAGACATATTTTATATGTTTTATCAGACAGTAACTCCTACCACAAAGAAATAGCTATGTTAATATGTTACAATTTTTTGCTGTAATACTGAAATTGCTTTTCATTAAAGTTGTCTTTATTTGCTTGTGTAACATAACTGTTTCGAAACCAAATATAAAAGGAAAGTGGATGCTGCTATTCTTCGCAGCTGCTTTCTTCAAATAAACCATTTAGCCTTAGGTTATTAGAACAGGGATTGATTAACCAGCAAACCAATATAATCATATGAGATAGACTTACTTAACATTCGACCACAATACTTAAGCGCTAAACGCTGCGTATGCTCCGAACTGACAGCGCCGCCCCTTCTGCGGTTTATTACAAAAAAACAATTCTAACCAAACAACAATTATGAAAAAAAAATTACTTCCACCAGTATTTATTTGTACTGTGTTAACGGTATTCATGCTTTTCGAGTCTGCAAGCGCATCAGCTGGTGGGCTAACAACCGTAATATTTAGCAAATCTTTAACAACCAAAAAGTTAAAATTAGCGCCGATAGGAATTACAGGTAAAGTTACCGATGAACAGGGTGTTGGTTTACCCGGCGTTAGCGTTGCTGAAAAGGGAACACGGAACGCTACTATAACCAATTCATCTGGCAGTTATACTATAAATGTTGCCAATACCAATGCGGTGTTGGTGTTCACATCCATTGGCTATAAGCCCGTAGAGATAACAATAAATACAAAAACCGTTGTCAATGTTACTATGCTAACGGTTACGAATGCTTTGAATGAGGTTATCGTAACTGCCCTCGGTATAAAGCGGGAGGCCAAAAGCCTGGGCTACTCGGCTCAAAAAGCCGATGTAGAGGCATTACAAACTAACCGCACCACTAACCTTGCCAATGCGCTTGAGGGCCAAATCTCCGGATTGGACGTTTCTCCACCCGCCGCAGGGCCAGGCGGAAGTACAAAGATCCGTTTGCGTGGACAATCTTCTTTCACCGCAGACAATTCGCCGCTGATCGTAATCAATGGCTTGCCAATGTCGCAGGGTGCAAGCAGTAGTAATGGTTATACACAAAATGTCGACCAGGGAGATAATCTGCAAGGCATCAATCAGGACGACATCGAATCGATGACTGTGCTAAAAGGATCTACCGCTGCAGCCTTGTATGGCTCGCGTGCCGTTAACGGTGCAATCATTATTACAACAAAGTCGGGATCCAAAAATAGTGGATTAGGTATTGAGTTCAACTCTAATTTTACAATAAACCAAGCGCTGGATTATACAGATTTTCAATATGAGTACGGGCAAGGTGAAAATAATATCCGTCCCTCATCACAAGGAACTGCGCAGAGTTCTGGGGCCTGGAGTTTTGGTGTGCCATTTGATAATGTACCAACGTATCAATTCGACGGTGTTCAGCGTCCTTATGCGCCTGTTAGAGACCGGATCAGTACATTCTTTAGACTTGCACCATCATGGAGCAATACCGTTGCACTTTCTGGCGGTAACGATAAAGGAAGTTTTCGGGTGTCTCTTTCTAATCAAGACGCTCAGGGCATCATACCAAACAACGATTATCATAAAAAGATTTTTAACGTTGGCATTAACTATAAACTTACCGATAAATTATCTGCACAATTTTACGTTAACTATGATCATCAATTTAATAACAATCCGCCACTTGTCGGCGTACAGGGAAATGCAATTCCTACATCAATTTACAGGCTGGCTAACTCCATTTCTTTTGATGTACTCGAGGCAGCCGCAACAGATGTCAACGGAAATGAAACACCTACTTCGAGGTTTGCTACCGTTACCAACCCCTACTGGATATTGGCGCACCAATTTCAACGACAAACAAAAGATCATTTGTTAGGTACTGCTGTGGTACGCTATCAGTTTTTCGATTGGCTATATTTTCAGGGCAGGGCAAATATGGACCTTTTGCAATCTACCTATGAATCAAACACGCCGACAGGTACACTGGCTGTATCTGCAGCACCGGCAGGGCTGTACAACGGTAGCTATGGGATAAATACAGCAAGTACCCGCCAAAATAATTTTGACTTCTTGCTGGGCGGTGGGCATAAGTGGAAAGATTTTTCATTTAATGCAACGGTAGGCGGTAATAACTTTCCCTTAACTACTTCTACATTCAGTGAAGCGGTAACCAACTTTTACATCAGAGGTTTATATACAATTGGAAACGGTGTTACGGCAAATTCTAGTTACAACCAGACTAAACAAACCGTAAATTCATTGTATGGTACAGCAGAATTGTCCTACAAAAATTTATTGTACCTCAATCTTACCGGCCGTACAGACTGGTATTCGGTACTGGCCAGAGATATCGATCATTATTTCTATCCTTCAATTAGCGGAAGTTTCGTTTTTTCGGAATTACTTCCAAAAACAAAATGGTTAAATTTTGGAAAGATCAGAGTTGCTGTTGCAGAAACGGGAAGCGCCCAGGGGGTTGCGCCCTACAATGCATTAACATTTGCGCTTGCTCAAAATTCATTCAACGGGCTTCCCTTAGGAAGTATAAACGGGACAGCTTCACCAAATACCCAGATTAAGCCTTTTGGCGTAAATGAAAAAGAAATCGGTATCGAGTTACGCATGTTCAACAACAGAGTAAACCTGGATGTAGCTGCTTACGATAAAAAAACGACTAATCAAGCCGTTCCAATAAGCCTTTCTGCAGCAAGCGGATACAGCACCACGCTGGTTAACTTAGGTGGTTTAAACAATAAAGGATTAGAATTTAACCTGGAATTAATACCTATCCAAAACAAGAACTTTACCTGGAAAACAACTTTTAATTCTGCTTTCAACTCTTCAAAAGTATTGTCGTTAGCTAATAACCAATCGCAACTTGTAGTAGGCAGTCCTGAGTTTTTTGGGTCTATTGTTCACGTAGTAGGTTTACCCCTTAACCAAATTGTAGGTTCAACTTACAAACGCGATGCTTCCGGAAATATCGTATTATCGGGAGGCAAACCCGTAGCAAGTGATAAACCGGTAAATTTCGGTAGTGGTCTTCCTAAAGCAACAGGAGGCTGGCTAAATACGTTCAATTACAAAGGCTTTACCTTTATTGCCCATATTGATTATAAAGCAGGTGGTAAAGTACTATCGAGCACAAGTTTAAATTTATTAAGAGAAGGTTTATCAAAAGAGTCTTTACCTGGCCGTGTGGGTGGCGTAATTTTTCCTGGCGTAAACGCTACTGACGGATTGCCAAACACCACCGCTGTAAATGCAGAAGATTTTTACGCAAATTATCGTTCGACGAATATCCTGGATCCATTTATTTACAGCTCGAGCTTTGTTAAATTAAGAAGCCTTTCGTTGGGGTACGACCTGTCTAAATTTATCAATAAAAAATATGTGAAAGGCTTAGTGCTTTCTGCGGTATGTCGCAATGTATTGATCATCAAAAAATACACGCCCAACATTGATCCCGAAGCAATAGCCTCAAGCGGAGATAACCTAACCGGTTATGAGCAGGCATCACTGCCAACAACACGTACTTACGGATTTAACTTAAACGTAAAATTCTAACTCTATATACAATATGAAAAGTTTAATCAGAATTATAGCCATCGCAATCTGGATTCCAGTAATTTCCAGTTGCAATAAAGGGTTTGATAAATTGAATATTAATCCAAATAATCCGACAGAACTCGATGCGGCATTCTTGTTTACGAGTGCGCAATTTGGAACACATGGAGCGACGATGGAAACTGAGCCAACAATTGTACAACAATTTGTAAATCCGTTTTCGGGAATCACCTCGGCATTTAATTTTAATCAGCTGAATCAAACCTATACTTCGCAAAATTGGAATGCAGAATATACAGGAACAAATAGTGGCGCAACAAGCTCTTCAGGCCCTGTTCAATTACTGGTCCAGATCTTAAGCCAGCTCAAAGGCAATGCAGCAAGAACAAATTTATATAACGAAGCCAGAATCTGGAAAGCCTACCAATTTATGATGCTGGTAGACAGTTATGGAAACGTACCCTATAGTGAAGCCGGACAAGCCTATTTATCGAATGTGCTTACCCCTAAATACGATAATCAGGCAGCGATTTACACCGACCTGATTAAAGAAGTTACTGAGGCAACGGCAGCTTTAGATCCGGCAAAGGATATTGTAAAGGCTGATGTGTTTTACGGTGGCAATATCGCCCAATGGAAAAGATTGGGTTATTCCTTATTACTTCGATTGGGCATGAGGTATAGTAAACTAGATCCGGGAAAAGCGCAAGCTATTGTGCAAGCTGCAGTAGCGGGTGGTGTAATGACATCAAATGCCGACAACTGTTACCTGAAATACAATACCACTTACGTGAATCCCGTGAGCCAGACGATTACTGCAATAGCGAATACTTATTATTTAGCGGCTCCCTTTGTAGATCAACTCAAAAACAGTGGCGATCCGCGATTGAAGTTTATATCCGGCAAATACGCAAATCCTTTAGCGGCACCTACAAGCGTACCAGATACCATATCTGCAAATCAGTTCGGACTCCCTATAGGCTATAGCAGTGCTACTTTATCAACTGCTCCGGGATTTAGAGGTGCTAACGGCTCGGGTTTTAATTATTCGCAGGTTAATTATAGTATTTTCGGTAGTTTAACCGCTCCGCAATTTTTTATCACTCACGCTCAAACGCAATTGCTGCTGGCAGAGGCCGCTTTTAGAGGCTGGATAACTGGTGGCAGTACACCTGATGTTTATTATGCTAATGGTATCCGCGCGGCAATGGACCAATGGACAACCTATAACGCGGGAGCCATTATTCCTTTAGCTACGCAAAATGCATTTATCAATAATCCTGTTAATGCTTATACAGCGGCAAATGCACTCAACCTGATTAATACGCAATATTGGGTGGCTTCCTGGGGCAATGGTACCGAGGCATTTGCTAACTTCAGGAGGAGCGGTTTCCCAGCCTTATCGCCCAATACCATCGCAGGACAAAATATAACCGGTGGTTTTGTTCGCCGCTTTGTTTATCCAACGCTTGAGCTTTCTGCAAATGCAACGAATTACCAGGCAGCGGTTGCAGACAATGGCGGGCCAGATAATATGGACACACGTATTTTTTGGGATAAATAGAAAAAATGCCGGCGACAGATATGGGTAACATTCTTATTAATTTTACCCATATCCTGCATGCTCTACTAATTATTTTGTAATTTACTTTCAGTATAAATCTAACCTAAATTAAATGTTAAACCGTAGAAATTTCCTCAACTACGCTGCAACTGCAGTAGGAACCACTGCCCTGCTTTCTGCCTTAGACAATCCTGCCTATGCCCTTTTCAGTAAGACTATTGGCGCAAATGACCAGATCAATATTGGTGTAATAGGAATCAAAGGCATGGGATGGTCCGACCTCAAAGCGGCCCTCAAAGTACCGGGCGTAAACCTGATGGCCCTGTGCGACAGTGATGCCAATGTGCTTGATGAAAGGATGGCCGAATTAAAGTCGATGAATGTTGATGCCGCAAAAGTAAAAAGATATAAAGATTATCGTGCGCTGCTCGATAATAAAGATGTCGACGCCGTAATTATCGGCACACCCGATCACTGGCATGCTCTGATGATGATCCATGCCGTACAGGCAGGTAAAGATGTATATGTCGAAAAGCCAGTCGGCAACTCTATTGTCGAATGCAGTACCATGGTTAAAGCGCAGGAAAAACACAATAAGGTGGTGCAGGCAGGTCAATGGCAGCGCAGTCAGCAACATTTTAAAGATGCTGTCGATTTTGTAAAGAGCGGCCAGCTAGGAAATATCAGAACGGTAAAAGTATGGTGTTACCAGGGCTGGATGAAACCTGCTCCCATAGTGCCTGATACCCTACCCCCTGCAGGCGTTGATTATGCCATGTGGCTTGGGCCTGCGAACAAAAGAGCATTCAATGCCAGCAGATATCACTTCAATTTCCGCTGGTTCTGGGATTATGCCGGTGGCTTAATGACCGACTGGGGCGTGCATTTATTGGATTATGGCTTGCTGGGTATGAATTCACCTGTACCAAAAACCATATCTGCATTAGGTGGCCGCTTCGCCTATCCCGATCTGTATGAAGAAACGCCTGATACGCTGACTACCCTATATGAGTTTGACAAGTTCAACATGGTATGGGATTCTGCCATGGGCATCGATAACGGCTCTTATAACCGCAACCATGGCATTGCCTATATCGGTAACAACGGCACACTGATCCTCAACAGGCAAGGCTGGGAAGTTATTGAAGAAAAGGTAAGCGGCAATAAAGTGAGCAAGCCCTTTGTTAAATCCTCAGATAATGGACTGGACAATCATATGGTCAATTTCTTTAGTGTGATCAGGTCCAGAAAAAAAGAAGAACTGAATTGTTCTATACAAGATGCTGCGCATGTAGCTACCGTTGCCCAAATGGGAAATCTTGCCTTCAGAAGCGGACAAAAATTATCATGGGACCATGCCAAACATCAGTTTACAGACCAGAAGTTAAACGATAAATACCTGTTGGCTCAGTATCACAACGGTTACAGCTTACCCAAAGTTTAACGCTACAGTTTAAACAGATCAGATGTGTACATTTCCCTCCGGGATCACATCAAAGACTATCAAAATATATAAAGCCTTGCAATCGCACGATTGCAGGGCTTTTACTTTAGGATTGCCAAATCGTTGAGAAGCTATTATCAAATATTTTTTTCCTTAAATACTGGCAAGAGATTATAGATACCAAAGTTTTCGTTATCTGTAATTTCTTCGATTAACTTGGCAGATCCGCCTATAAAAGTAAATTGTAAGTCGTAATCCGTTACGATACACCAACTTTTGTTGTCAGGAAATATTGCCGTAGGATTATTCCTGATCTCATCTTTTGACCTTATTGTTTCACTATCTGATAACTTTGATTTAAACAATTTCTCTTCATTCCAACTTGTAGTTTTGAGAAGGCAGTAATAGTAGTTAACTATTTCGTTGCCATACTTCTGCTTTATCTTCTGGAGCACAAAATCTAATTGCTCATCACCACAATCTCCTTCTTCGGGTAAGCCAATGTACACAGGCCAATTTGGTAAGAGCCCCATTCTAATTTTGTCCTGAATTTCATTAGCGGTCGAGATATCAAACTTTTCACCGAATAGATCGAAAAAGGAAGACCATGAAATGGGCTGCAGGCTTTTATTAGCGTTTATAGCGTCATGACTTGCATCACTGTCTGCAAGTTTTTTTTGATCTGCGTCGATCCAAAACGGATGTAGCATTATAGCATAACTATCGAAAATAAGCGGACAACAAAGTGTAAGATAGTACCAAAAGGAGTTTTCTTGAGTTCGATTGCCATCAACTTCCACATTTGGGCCCATTGATGCTTGTCGTTTTATCCAGTCGGGTAATAGGTTATCTTCCAAATTCATAATAAATTTTGCATACTTAAATTTATAATTTCCTCCTTCAATTCTATTTCATGTCTGTCCGTAGAGTTTCCGCAGGGATCTACGGAATAGTAAATAGAAAAGAGTCTGTGATACGCTTTTATTTGAGTTTATAAGTTCAATTTTATTCTTATATCTGTAGAGACGCTGCGCTTAACTCTACGGACAAAGGGGGATTTACTGACTTTGAATAATTGTTGGAACTTTCTTATAATTTTTCATTTGGCTTTCAGTACCAACAATGTTTACACCTTCGTCAACATAAATTATATTCATTTTAAGGTTTTGGTTTTTTGTAATATCAATTACTTTAATACCATTTCCATTAACTGTTATTTGAATTAATTCGGGGTTATTCGATAATTCAAGAGTCTTCAATTTATTGTTGTCTAATACCAAGTACTTAAGCCTATAAAATTGACTTAGGTCGATTTTATTAAGTTGGTTGTCCATCATATTCAATGACTCTAAATTTGGACAATTTTTTATATTCACGTTAGTTAGCTGATTTAAGCCACAACTAATTTGTTTTAGAGCTGGCATATTTGAAATTTCAAATACATTTAAAGCATTTTTAGCACAATAGATGTCTGTCAGGAACTTTAAACTATCAAGTTTCAATCCACTAATTTTATTATTTGTTATTAATAGTTGTTCTAAGTTCTTGAAATATTTTACGTCATTAACATTTACAAGATTTTGTCCCATTAGGTCAAGCGTTTTTATTTGATCAGCTTCATTTGCCTCAATCCTTCCGTTACTGTTTAAGTCAATTTCTGGATATTTGGTTAATACTATTCTTTCGAAATTTGGATTCTCAAATTTAATCTCGCCCTTATGTCCTAGAATGTTTAAAGTAAAAAGTATTATCAAAATTTCTATTCTCATTTTTTTCTGTTCACGGTTATGGTCGGAAAATTAACTTCATTCATTCACAAATAAAAGGCATGTTACTTTGTTTCGCATTAGTGTGAAAATAAGGATATTTAATTCGGCGAAACATAATATAATCCATTATAAACTTAACAACCGATTTACTCGCTGCCATTTTGGATCGTAATTAATTTCGTAAGTGAAAGATACCAATCTGTTTTCTGCCAGACTAACTTTTCTTAAAAATTGCTCGATAGGTTCATTCTCTTCTGAATAACATTGGATTTCCATTCCTTTATCTGATACCAGCCTGGAAACAAAGTGGCAAATGCATATCCTCTTCAATTCATCTGAAAAGAAATCCTCAATTGTGCCCATATCCAAGTCGGGATTATTCTCGGCAACTTTATCAGTGAGATCAATGCTTATCCCGATATGATAAGGGCAAAATTCTTTGAACTCGTACTTTCTATATGATTTATCAACCCAGCCAGTGCCTAGCTTGCCATTTTGCATGGTTAGCTTTAAGAGGGTAAAAGAATGTTTCGGATATATCTGATCCGAATATTTTACCATCTCCCAGTCAACCACAGGAGGTTTGTTTCCAAAAAACTTGTTTAAAAAACTCAACGTATTAGGTTTTTATTGTTAGTTACGGGGTCTTTTGCTTTTCCTCCTTGATCCTCCTGTAAAGCAGTTTAACCATGCAATCAAGTTCGCTCTGCTCACACCAATATTCACTAATATGTCCGTAAGTCTGGTATGTTGAGACGTTGAAGCCTTCCTCAATGTCGTTGTAATAAACTACTGCATTACCAAAAATTGCGACCACCCAAAATCCTCCGCCCTCGTCTCCATATTCGGTTTCCTGCCATTTCTGGGGCACAATTTTAATCAGGTTCCAAAAGTTCAATGGCTCACCTTCGAGTTTTGATTCTCCCCTTGAGATCAATTTTTCTAATTCAGCTAATGAAATTGGTGTCCACATGCTAAAAGTCGTAAACTGTTACTTCAATATTTTTTTCAGTCAAAGCCGATTTGATCAATGGCTCGATTTTATCCCATGTACCACCAGCCAGGCCGCATCCAATCCTAGGCATGTGCACGGTTGCATCATTTTCAGATGCAAACTGGGCAACTTTTTCTAGACCCTTTGATATTGCCTCATATCGAATTGGTGCATTTCCCATTTCGTCTTTGTTAATTTTATGTTGGCCAATCAGGTTCGCAATCCAAAGATCGTCTTCAACTTTCACGAACTGGACCTCACCAAGGGAGAAACCAGTCTTTGATTTGAACCACTCCCGATATCTCTGCTCTGGTTCTTTCCAGCGTTTTGAGATTGCCATCACAAAACCTTTTCCCCAACCGCCGATATCATTGCAGACGTGTACAATTATCTTGTTACCACTAGATGTGGGATTAGTAGCGTCACCTTTTAAATAATTTATCTCCATTATTTTGATTGTTCAATTCCATCATAGTCCTCATTAAAAAAGTCGCTCAAACTCACGCCAAAACAATTTAAGATGTTGATCAATGTGCCAATTGTGATATTGGTATTACCTGCCTCATATTTACCATACTGAGAACGGTTTAAGTTGTGCTCATAGGAAAACTTATCTGGACTAGTACGATAATTAATAAAAATTCGTAAAAATTAAAAATGACATATTAGTTTTTTTTGCCAAAAGTAGTTATTTCACGTAAATTTAGATGCCGCAATTGCAGCTAAAACGTATTAAAAAATTAGTGAGTAATTCAATGAGTAGAACTACAAAAAAGCTTCAAATTCTATTCAAACACTGATTTTAACGCTAGGTGCAAATCCCGACGCGATAACGAAACGTGATACAATTCTTTAAAAGAATGTGTCACGCTTTTTTTTAGTCTTGTCATGCGCTTTACTATCCGCTAACTCCTTGATCAAGCGATGGGTACCTTTTCCTGAGTTTGGCTATGCAATGCCCCGTTTTGGCTACGCCGGAGAGCTGAATGCTGATGAACTTTGCCTGTATCAAAATCAAAATAAAATGAAACAGTCAAAAACACCTATTATCAGCTTTAGTCCGGTTGTGTTACCAGTTGCGGGCCGTCACGTAGACCTGGAAATAAAAGTTTCTGCTCCCGCGAGCGGAAACAACCTGCCGGTTATTCTTCTTTCGCATGGACATGGCCCCTCTAACTTTCTTTCTTCGTACAAAGGATATGGCCCCATGGCAGATTTTTTTTCCGCAGAAGGCTTTGTTATCATTCAACCTACTCATCAAAATTCCAAAGCGCTCGGACTTTCCTCATCCCTTCCGGAAGCACCCTTGTTTTGGAGTTCGCGGCCAGCGGATATGAAATTTATCATGGATCACCTGGACGAAATTATTGCCACAGTACCTGGCTTAACCGGAAGAGTCGATAAAGCAAAAGTTGCTGCTATCGGCCATTCGATGGGCGGCCACACCTTAGCCATGCTGGCTGGCATGGAAGTAACCGACCCGGCAACAGGTAAAATAGTGAATGCCGCAGAACCAAGATTAAAAGCCCGGGTGCTAATTGGTGCTTCTGGTGGACCCGAAGGATTTAACGGAGCCGCCAGACAGCACTATCCTGTATTGGCGGCCGGCAATTTCAGCACCATGACTTTGCCAGCACTTATTGTAAATGGAGACCAGGACAAAAACCTCATGTTCTCTGATGTTGACGATTGGCGTGCGGATGCTTATTATCAAAGTCCTGGCCCGAAGGACCTGCTGACTGTGTTTGGCGCTGAACACATTTTTGGTGGCATATCAGGATATGATGCCCGCGAAACAAGTGATGAAAATCCGGAGCGTGTTGCTTTTGTATGTGAAAGTATTCTTGCGTACATTCGAAGTGCATTCGATCCAACCGATCCAAGTTGGGAACAAGCAAAGAAAAGCCTTAACGGCGTACAAGGTGCGTTAGGCAGTATTGAAAGCAAATCGTAAACAGACAATATGAAGGAAGAAATGTCTAACCACAGATTCAATTCTTTATCAAGGTTGCACAAGGCGCTGGACATGCCGGCGCCTATGCACCCATTGGTAAGTTTAATAAATAATGCCGAAGGCGCCATTCCCCTGGAAAAGCTTCCCAGTCCGCACATCTTAAGTTTTTACAAGATCTCTTACAAGATGAACTTCCAGGGAAAGTTCAGATATGGACAGCATTACTACGATTTTGACGAAGGGGGAATGTTTTTTGTTTCACCGAATCAAATCACAGGAGGCCACGCGCCATTAAGCGATCAATCTGGTTATACTTTACTTTTCCACCCCGATTTTTTACAGGGTTACGAACTCGCCAAAAAAATTAAGACGTATGGATTTTTTTCCTATTCGATCAATGAAGCGTTGCACCTATCAGAGAAAGAAAAAACCACGATTATCGCCGTGTTCGAAAGTATCGAAGAAGAGTTAAAAGGCAGAATTGATAATTTCAGCCAGGATGTTGTGATTTCTCAGATCGAATTGCTGCTGAATTATGCGAATCGGTTCTATAGCCGGCAATTTATCACCCGGAAGGCGGTAAGCAACGATTTGCTTCAAAGAGTAGAAGACACTTTACTCGCCTACTTCCAGTCGCCACAGGCACAAAAGCAAGGACTTCCAACTGTTCAATTTCTTTCTGCGCAATTAAACGTCAGTGCCAGTTATTTAAGTGATATGCTGCGATCACTTACCGGGCAAAATGCACAACAGCACATTCATAATCACCTGATCGAAAAAGCAAAGGAACAATTATCGACAAGTCAGGCTTCGATCAGCGAGATCGCCTATGAATTGGGATTTGAACATCCCCCATCCTTTAGTAAACTATTTAAGCTCAAAACCAGTATGTCGCCCTTGGATTTCAGACGTTCTTTCAATTAAGCATATTCGGATAAAGTGTACCGTTATCCTTAAGGCTGATAAGGACTCATCGTATTTATTCTATTAATCTCATACTCGATTGGATGGAAAAGGTTAATTGATAATGACTACTTTAACGAGTATTTTAGCCATGCATCTCAGCTTTGAATCCCGCAAGCAACGCTGAATCTTGTATCAAATGTTTCGGGTTTGTGCTAAAGGGTTCACAGAAAGAGGTTGTATCCTAAAGGCGATTTCAGCCCAGATGCTGTGATGTTGAACTTCCCGATGAATCGGGACAGGTCGTCGAAACACCTTAAAGTGTATTTAACCAAGTCCTTCGACAAGCTATCATTGACCTTATTTTGCAAATCAATATTAATCAACATTTAATTGCTTTAGCATTTCCATCCAGCTAGGCCATGGCACGGTATCCCCGTTCTACTTAAATCCGGCCTAACAAATTTTTCGGGCTGCACTGCCCAAGCCTACCTGCTAGCTTCGAAAGAAAAATTTTCAGCCGGCATTTTTTGCTTCTTTTTGATGCCAAAAAGAAAGAGCCCTTCGGCGGCGGTGAGCCGAGGCAAGACTGCGCCGTAGGATAAGAGAAAACAATTGTAAGTCACTCATGTTGATTTTAAACAATTAATTAACGTTCAGGGTGACATCTTTTATAATTTATCCCTTATTTTTTTGTATCTATGCCCAGGCTTTTCTTAAAAAACGTAGCCAGTTGCCATGCATCATGTCCTCCACATCAGCATCGGTATAGCCCCTTTTCTTAAATAAAGCCGGTATTTTTTGTAAGTCTGCAATGGTTTCCAGGTCGTAAGGACATTGCTCTTTTCCAAAAGCACCATCTAAATCAGAACCGATTCCGACATGTTTGGTATTTCCGGCCAGCTGGCAAATATGGTCTATATGGTCGATCATCACCTCCAGGTTACAGTTCATTGCTTCAGGTTTGGAGATCCCCCGCTGCCAACCCGGAACCATCATCCAGGCATCCAGCGCGCCACCAATTACGGCGTCTCTTTTGATCAGTTCTTTTATCTGCTCATCACTGTACTGGCGGTTATGGTTCACCAGGCTCCGGCAGTTGTTATGCGAAGCCCAGACAGGGCCACCGAAGCGGCTCAATGCATCCCAAAAACTGTCATCGCAAAGGTGTGTGGCATCGAGAATCACATTTAACCGTTCCATTTCTTTCAATAATTCGCGACCAATCGCAGTCATTTTGCCTGTTGCATTGGTACCCTGCGCATAACGTCCGGGTCCGTAATGCGCCGGACCAACGGCCCTCAGGCCATTTTGCCAGGCTTTTTCTAAATGGCCAACCGTTATAAGAGAATCAGCCCCTTCTAAACTCAAAATATAACCCACAGGCTTTTTATCGTTAACACGTCCATCACTCCATAATTCGAGGTGTTGCTCGAGGCTTTCCAGATTGTTCACCTGGAACATTTCACCGGCATTTTCCATCGCTTTATACCAAGCCAGCTGCCCCTGCGTTTGCGCCCAGGCTTGTTCAGGCGAATGCCAGCCCGGTAAGTGATTATCAGGCGCAACATAACGGGCTATCTGCGTAGCCACAACCAAACCAATATTACCCTTACGCAATTCGGGGAGTGAAACTGTTCCGTTACTGCGATCGGGCTTATCTGTTAAGCCAACCTCCCTTTTATTGATATCGGCGATATTTTTGGTGAGATCGCGATTCCACTCTAGGGCATTCATACTTAAATCTAAATGGGCATCTATGATAAACATGGTTATGATTAAATGGTGATTTTTCTTTTCCTGGAGATGATATCCCAGTATTTTAGTGATTGATTATCTCCCACACAAAGCGCTTTTTCATACAGGGCAACTGTGGGGCAAATGTGATAAGGCAAGCCGTAAAGCATGTCGCCCACCTTATAGTTTCCGGGATTTTCTGCTTTTAAAACCAAATGTTCTTCGCTCTGACTTTGAACGTCGAACTGCGGCGCATTCAGGAAGAATACCCGGTTTTTCAAGTCCTTTTCGGCAGCAACGGCTTTATGCCCCAAATCGGTACAGATTAAATCTTCTGTAGGTTTAGATACGATGCGGCTGATCACGAGTGCAGCCGTATTAAATTGCTGTTCGGCAAAAGCATCCTGATAACCTTTGTCCCATAAAATAAAAGTGCCGGGGCTGCAGTCAAAATCTGTATGTTTGGCATATACCGGAAAAGTTGGTGTTCCACCGGCGATAACTGCTAAATGCTCAATCCCTAAAGTTTCTTTTAAATGATGAAGCTGAGCAATAATAGGTTCTGCTTTTTGGGAGCGAACATCAATGGATGAATCATGAATGTGGCCATCATAAGCATGTAAGCCTTTGATAATAATGTGAGGAAGGTTAAGTAATGCTTTAACTAAACCAAAAGCTAGTTCAGGCAAAATTCCTGTCCTATTCATCCCTACGTTTAAATCGATATATACCTCAATAACTTTATTTTTCGAAACCGCCATATCAGAGATTGCGCTTGCGGTTTCAATATTATCGAGCAAACAGCTGAAACTGGTGCCTGAATATTGATCTATGAGTTTAAAGAAACGGTTAATGTTTTCGCCAACCGGCTGGTAAGCCAATAAAACGTCTTTGGCCTTAGCTAGGCCAAGCATTTCAGCTTCGGCGATGGTGGCGCATTTGAATTTATTGATTCCCGCATCGATTAGCATGTGGGTAATTTCCAAACATTTATGCGTTTTAACATGCGGCCGAAGTCTGCCGACATCCTTAATCATGCCTTTCAGTATGCCAATGTTTTCTCGGATTCTTGTTTCGTAAAAAACAAGCGCAGGTGTTTCCAGCGTCTCCTCATTCGGGATTATGTACCAGTCTTGCTGCATCATTAAAAAAGTTCGAACAATGCTTCAATTTCTACCGGAATATTATCTGGCAAAGAGCCAAAGCCAACGGCGCTTCTTACCCCAATGCCATTTTCCTCGCCCCAAACTTTTGCAAAAAGCTCACTGCAACCGTTAATGATATAAGGATGCTTTTCAAACTCAGGCGTACAATTTACCATGCCTAAAACCTTAATTACCCGTTTAACTTTGTTTAAACTACCGATGTTTGTTTTTATAGTAGAAAGCATGGTTAAGCCCACCTGCAAAGCAGCAGTCTTACCTTCTTCCTGAGATAAATCAGCACCGATCCGTCCAATGATTAATGATTTATCATCCTGAACCGGGCCATGGCCGCTTAGGTAAAGGTATTTTCCATCAACTAAACAAGGTTTGTAAACGCCAAGTGGCGCAGGTGCGGGCGGTAAATTAAGTTTCAGTTGTTCGAAGCGTTCGTCGGGAGTTAAATTTTCCATATGATGTATTTGTTATTTTATGCGATGATTATTTTAAGCAAAAGTACACCCAAAAGGCCTGCAATGCCAACAATAGATTCCATTAATGCCCAGGATTTGAAGGTATCATTCAAAGTTAAACCGAAATATTCTTTAAACATCCAGAATCCGGCGTCGTTAACATGAGAAAACATTAAACTCCCTGCACCAACCGCTAAAACCATCAGGTTGGGATTGGTGTGCGTATGCTCCATTAAAGGAACAATGATGCCCGCCGTGGTTAAACCGGCAACTGTTGCCGAACCCACACAAAACCGGATGATTGCGGCAATCATCCAGGCCAGAAACAATGGTTCAGCTTTAACATGTTGCAAATAAGCTGCGATTTGATTGCTTACACCGCTCTCTGTTAAAACCTGCTTTAAAGCTCCTGAACCCGCAATGATCAAAAGAATTAAGGCGATATCTTTAATGGCATCTCCATAAATATGCATGATCTCCGTAATTTTTTTTCCCTGTGTTATGCCCAATAACCATGTGGCAACAATCAATACAATAAGCATCACAACAGATGGATTTCCGGCAAATAAAATGTAGGGCAGTATCACAGCATCTGGCTTTAAAAGCATGGGAACGAAGGAAGCAACTGCAAGTAACAATACAGGAAGTAAAGCCGTAAAAAAGCTTTTAAATCCACCCGGAAGTTGTTCTTCAGTTAACTCTTTTGGGCTGAAAGAAGCCAATGGATTTGCAGGAATGGCTTTGAGCGTACGGGCGAAGATGGGACCACCTAATATGATTGCAGGAATGGCAACAGCTAAACCATAAAATAGTGTCAAACCCATATCGGCCTGGAATTGAATCACTAATGCCGCTGGAGAAGGATGCGGAGGCAAGAATCCATGTGTTACGGATAAGGCGGCTAACATGGGTAAGCCAATATACAAGGCAGGCAATTTATAACGGTAAACCACGGAGAATATTAAGGGAACCATCAGCACAAAACCTATACCGTAATACAGGGGAATGCCAATTAAAAAGCCGGTTAAAACCATAGCCCATTGAATATATTTTTCACCGAAAATGCTCATGCTTACCTGGGCGATTTTTTGCGCTGCACCACTTTCGGCCACCAGTTTACCAAGCATTGCCCCTGCCGTAATGATAATGGCTAAGGAGCCTAAAACATCGCCCATGCCTTTTTCGATACTCGATGGGATTTTTGAAGGTGGCAAGCCTAAAGCCAGGCCCGCAATAAAAGATACCGCTAAAAAGGCTAAAAAAGCATTAATCTTAAATACAGAAATCAGTACGATTAATAAGGCAATGCAAATAAAAACAATGAGTATAGTCATTTAATTTACGATAATTTCATCAACCATTAACCAGGCTTTTGTGCCTCGGAATAATTCCTGTTCCCACCAACTGACTAAAACCATTCATGACCATAAATTGTAAAGCCATCAGGCAAAACAACTTCGCTGATTTAATCAAGGTAAATAAAGAGGAGTATTTCATCATCAGTGCAATCAAAATAACACTAAGGTAAGTTTAAAATTTTATTTTCGCCTTCGATAAAACATTAGATTTAATTCACTCAGATTTTCTGATCCGATAATAGCTATTGGCATGGAGACAGGCATTCATAATAACATGCTTGCCATCTATATCGCATTAAGCGTAATAGGCAACAGTGCTATAATAATACTACCTGCGGTATATGGACTAATTATGTTTTTACTGCTGCACCATTCGGTTATTTTGCGGGTAGTAAAAGAGAAAACAGCTGGTTAAATATATAAAAACACTAATTCATACCATTCACTTATACCTATTTTTAAAAATAAAATTATAAATCGGGCTTTGCTGCTTTTAATACCTTAGCTTTAGCAACTTGCTACCGGGTATTACTCAATCTTATAAAAAGTAAGCTTATACTTAATTCTATTTAAAATAATGCATTTAAGTATATGAAAAAGGAAGATTCTGCCAAATTGATTATTGCAAATAAAGAAGGTGCTTCTCAGTTTAATGAAAACGAAACACTTGCCGCCGAATTAGTTATCGCCAATAAGGAACTTGATTTTCGGAATGAAGAGAAAGAAAATCGTGCTGCTGAATTGATCATAGCCAACAAAGAACTTATTTTTCAGAATGAAGAGAAAGAAAATCGAGCAGCTGAACTGATTATTGCCAATAAAGAACTTGCCTTTCAAAATGAGGAGAGAGCGCATAGAGCAGCTGAACTGATTATTGCCAACAAAGAACTTATCTTTCAAAATGAGGAGAAAGAAAAAAGAGCCAGTGAGTTAATTATTGCAAACAAAGAGCTTGCCTTTCAAAACGAAGAAAAGGGCAAAAGAGCAGAAGAATTAAATATTGCCAATAAGGAATTGGCATTTCAGAACAGAGAAAAAGAGAAACGGGCAAACGAGTTACTTATTGCTAATAGCGCGCTTAAAGTTGCACAAGATAATATCCGTAAGCTTAATGATGAATTGGAGCAAAAGGTAATTGAACGTACTGCCCAATTAGAAGCGGTTAATAAAGAACTGGAATCTTTCTCCTACTCTGTATCTCATGATTTACGTGCACCAATTAGGGCAATTAATGGTTACACTAAAATAATAGCCGAAGATTATGGTGATAAATTTGATGCCGATGGCATAAAAATTCTCCAATCGGTAATGAACAACTCCAAAAAAATGGGCGAATTGATTGACGACCTGCTTGCTTTTTCAAAACTGGGAAGAAAATCTGTGGCTTTTGCCGATATAGATATGGTTGAGCTAGTTGCTACCGTAAGGGAAGAGCTATTATTTGAAGGTGATGGAAATATTCCTGATTTTAAAATTGCTGCCTTACCGGCTGCCAAAGGAGATAAATCATTAATTAAACAAGTTTGGGTTAACCTTATTTCTAATGCCATTAAATACGCTAGCCATAAAAAAAACACAACAATAACTATAGACTCCTACACAAAAGATAAGCTGAATGTTTATTATGTAAAAGACGAGGGGGCTGGATTTGATATGCAATATTATGATAAGCTTTTTGGTGTTTTTCAGCGGTTACATTCTCAAGAAGAATTTGAAGGTACCGGAATAGGCTTAGCTATTGTTCAAAAGATTATCAACAAACATAATGGTACCGTTTGGGCAGAATCAACACTAAATATAGGCAGTTGTTTTTACTTCAGTTTAAATCATACCACCAATTAAATAAAAATATGGATTACGATTACGATAACGTTGAAATTTTATTTGTAGAAGACAGTATAGATGATGCCGCATTAACCATAAGGGCATTAAATAAAAGTGGTTCTACCAACAAACTTTATCATGTTAAAGATGGTGCAGCTGCATTAGATTTTATTTATTGTAGGGGTGATTTTGAAAACCGCAAACCAAAAGAGTTTCCAAAATTAATACTATTGGATCTTAAAATGCCAAAGATATCAGGAATACAGGTACTGGAAAAGCTTAAATCTGACCCGGAAACAAAGTCAATTCCAATAGTAATGCTCACTTCTTCTAATGAAGGGCCTGATATTGAAAAATGCTTTTCACTAGGTGTAAACAGTTACATTGTTAAGCCTGTGGATAGTGATAATTTTTTTAAGGCCATTAAAGAAATTGGCTTATACTGGATGGTAACAAGTCAATCACCAAATTAACAGTTGCTTAAAATGTTAACTAAGCTTAAAATTCTTATTGTTGAAGATAATCAAAGTGATGCCGATTTACTGAAACGTGAACTAAAGAAAGCGGGATTGGATTTTATTACTGAAATTGTTCAAACACGTGTAAGTTTTGAGCATGCCTTAGTTAATTTTAATCCGGATCTAATTTTATCAGATTATTCACTTCCATCTTTTGATGCAGTAACTGCTTTTAGAATTAAGCAGAACAAAAATATGCACATTCCTTTTATAATTGTTTCTGGCATTATCGGCGAAGAAAATGCGGTAGAACTAATTAAGGATGGTGTTACTGACTACGTTTCTAAAACTAAGTTATTTACAGTATCTACTAAAATTAATAGAGCACTGAGTGATACGGCGATAAGAAATGAAAAAAATATAATTGATGGTAATTTAAAAATTCAGCAACAAGAATTATTAAAGTCTAATGGATTATTAATTCAACAAAAAGCCAAAGTTAAAGCAATTAACCTCGAACTTTCTAAATTAAATCTCGAACTGGAAGAACGGGTAACCAATAGAACCAAAGCCTTGGCCGAAAGTGAATATAGGTTTCGCAACATGATTGAAACCATTCCCCAGATTGCCTGGACTAATACAATAAAGGGAAAAGTTATCTTTTATAATCAGCGTTGGTACGATTATACCGGTTTAAACAATAAACAAACACAATTAGCAGGTTTTAATTTCGTAATCCATCCGGATGATCTTCAAAATAGTATCGTTTCATTTAGCGCAGTACTAAAGACAAAAAAAGGTGGTGAGTTTCAAACCAGAGGCAAAGGTGCTGATGGATTGTACAGGTGGCATTTGGTCCGTTTAATGCCAATTATAGATGAAAGTGGCGAGATGCATTTATGGATTGGTACCGCAACCGACATAGAAGAGCTGCGAATTTTACAACAACAAAAAGATGACTTTATTAACATCGCCAGCCATGAACTAAAAACACCAATTACCTCCTTAAAAGCATCACTACAACTTTTAGATCGTTTAAAAGATAAATCAGCATCACCAATGTTGGCTAAATTAATAGTACAGGCTAATAAAAGCATGGAAAAAGTAAATGTTTTAATAGATGATTTATTAAATGCCAGCATGGCAAATAATGGTCAGCTTCACATTAACCAACAGCAATTTCTATTGGCTGATGTAATTACTGAATCATGTCAAGATATACGTGTACAGGCAGAATATAACCTTATTACCATAGGCGATTTAAGTTTAAAAGTTAGTGCAGACCCCGTTAGAATTGAACAGATCATTGTCAATTTTGTAAATAATGCCATTAAATATGCATCAAACTCAAAGCACATCACAATCTCAATTGAAAAGCAGGGTGTTATGGCTAAGGTTTCGGTTATTGACCAGGGCGCAGGAATTGCAAAAGAAAAAATGCCTTACCTTTTCGATCGTTATTTTAGAGCAGAAGACAGAGAAACTAATTATAACGGTTTAGGGCTTGGGTTATATATCTGTGCAGAGATTATTAAAAAGCACAATGGAAAAATTGGTGTAGACAGTGTAGTGGGTAAAGGAAGTACATTTTGGTTTATGCTGCCCCTTGTATAAAATTACGATATCATGAAAGATAGTAGTCTTAAACAAGCTGGTTTTTAGAGGTATTTCTTCCCTGGAATATTCTAGGAATTTTTCCAACGCTCCGCCCTATTCCTGGGCCGTTAGCTGCTGATGTAATTCGGTTCTGGTCCTTTTTTTTAAGAGTTGACTACAGCAATAGTGGCATTATTGATCGCTGTATAGAGCGCTGAAGACACGGCTTCATATCGCATCTGGATTTGTTTATCTCAAAAACTTTCTTTCGAATACATCGAAGTAATCCAGGACTGCCCCCTAAAGTCCATTTCCTACCTGCAACTCCAGCGCTATTATGCCGACTTCCGCAAAGGCAATCATATTGGCCGCGTGATGATGGAAAAATACTTCATGATGAGCGAAGAACGCTCAATATTCCTGCGCTCCAAAACTCCGATGGAGTGTTATGACAGCCTACAGCACAGCCACCCTGAAATCACTCAACAAACGACACAGCGAATCATCGCCTCCTATCTCTCGATAGACCTTGAGGCTCTCAATTGTTTAGTTGTTCAGAAGTTAAAAAGTGATTCCAGTCACATAAAGGACTCCTCATGGCGCCGCTATTAAACATAGAAATGCCCAGATTACACCTCAAATTCAGTGTCAACTCCTGGAACCTAGAGAACGGCTTATTCCCCATTACAGGAGTACAAACCGTCTTGCCAA
The DNA here is from genome assembly GCF_918698255.1 of Pedobacter sp. Bi27. Lineage (NCBI taxonomy): Bacteria > Pseudomonadati > Bacteroidota > Sphingobacteriia > Sphingobacteriales > Sphingobacteriaceae > Pedobacter > Pedobacter sp. Bi27. Next base: position 291,481 of record NZ_CAKKMW010000004.1, on the reverse strand, counting down.
ACCTTACAAAAACCCTGCAAACATACTACTGAAACCTACAAAACCGACAATAGGTAAAATACCCAATACTCAGTATTGATTACCACGACCATTAAGAATAAATTTAATAGACCAAACCAATCATCTTAAATTATCTCCAATTCATGAAACACCTAATCTTATTGGGCACACTGTGCCTTGCCGTATTTTCTGCCGCGGCCCAAAGTGTAGAATACAAACTGATCGATTTCAAAAAAGATACCAGTCAGATCAACACTTTAAAGATCAAAACTGGCTCAAGACTGGGACTTAAGATCAGTAACATCAACAAAAAACTCTATACCATCGACAATATTGTTACCCAAACCAGTTATAATGAAACTGCACCTGCCCTGTTCGAATTATTCAGTAAAGCTAAACTCCCAGGGGCAAGTGCGGAATCAGCCGGGTTTACCCCTGATGACTTTAAACTTTTCACCGCCACTCAGATCGCCGATGCTAAATTGCCGGCATCAGTTACCAAGAAACTTTCCAATCTCAACGATCTTTATTTTAATACCGCAGATACTTTGATTGAAAACGAGAATAGGCTGACCGAATTTGGTAATACCTATAAAGAGGTCAAAAACATCCTCCGTTATCAGATGATATTGAAGGACCTCCAGAATGACTGCGATAGGCCTTTCACAGAAATTCGCAGCAGAGTATTTGAGGAAACGAAAAATGCTTTCACGAACTCGACCATGGCACCTGAGGACAGATTACTACTGGACGCACCTGATTATGTTATTATACCAGGAGTGTTGGAGCGGTATTTCGACAAAATCATCGAGACTAATGTGAGAATCCCATACAAAGAGCTCACTATTGCGTTCGCACTCAGTAAACGCGACCAGCTTGGTAAAAATGTGACAAAGGCCAATGCGCTCATCATTGAACTTATTGGTCTGATTGAAAAGGAAAAAAAAGTTACGGATACTGCAAAAGTCATCTTGAAAACACTTAAAGATCAAAGGGATGATTCCAAACTTTCCCAACTGTATAAGGATAACATGGAAAACTATAACAAAACAGATATTCCCAAGCTCAACAGCGACATGGAAGCTTTCAATGCAACCGCAAGATTCGATGTGATTAATGATTTTAAATATTTCAACGAAGGTAACTGGACCTACATAGTAGACCCTCAGCCTATCGAGGACGACCTAACGGTCATCACCGTAAACATAAAAGCAAAAGAAGCCGTTGCCTGCTCACAGCTTATGAGAAGCTATATCTATAAGGTACGTCCAAAAGGCGGTCTGAAAATCGATTTCAGCACTGGGCTCTTTATCAACTATGGCGGAAATGACTTCAAGGACCAGACATATCGTTATGATCCCATTGAGGGCAATACCACCCAGCAAAAAATCGTGAAAAACGATTCGAAGAATGCGATCTTCCCTTCTGTCGGTGCATTAATGCACATCTACAGACGCACGGCCAGTGATGTCAAACTAGCAGGCGCCTTTGGCCTTTCAACCCGTGACCTGGAGCGGATCAACTACCATGCAGGTGCCTCACTGATCTTTGGAACCAGCAAACGTTTCATCTTAAGTGCAGGTGCAACGTTGACCAAGGCTACACTGATAACAGATAAATATCAAGACGGACAGGTGATCGATAAAGCCGGTGCACCAGAAGCGATTCCAACAGCATCCTTCAGCCGATTCGGTTTCTTTGGGGCCTTCACCTATAACCTAAGCGCAAAATGAAAAAACTAATCATCTTTATTGGAACAACGGCTCTCGCATCAAGCCTTGTTTCAGACGCAATGGCTCAGCTAGTCTGGTCTGTGCAAAAAAAACAGGAACCGATGGTCTGTTCATTCAATTGCAGCAATACCTATCAGGAGCTTCAAAAAAGATGCAGTCCGGCGCTTGTAGGTAAGATAGCAATTGATCCGTTGATTAGCATCAACCCATTCACGGAATTCGACGGGATTATTGCGACCTTGAAAAAAGATGCTATTAACAGCTTTCCGTTGAGCTATACATTCAGGCAATGTGAGGCCACCTGCAATGCGGCCAGTACCCTCGATCAGACTTCTAGGGAGGTGATCTATTACAATCAGGCATTTTTGGACAAGATCAAAGGATCGGACACAAAGGTCCGCTGGGCAGTGCGCTGCATCATTGCTCATGAGATCGGTCATCATTTCATGGGGCATACCCTTCCATCAGCATTTGGAGCGGATAGCAATATTCGGAGAAAGCGGGAACGGCGGGCTGACTTCTTTACAGGATTCGTCATCAGTCGCTTTCCTGGGGCAACAGAACAGGACGCTATTGAGGGAATTCTCACACTTGACCCCGCAACATACCGGCCGCGGAATGAGGCAGAAGAAAAATTCAACATTTATCCAACCCTGCAGAACCGCATCGCAGCAGTAAAGGAAGGCTTTAAGGCTGCAAAAAATCCTAAAGACCCTTTGACTATAGCTATGTTCAAAAAAATCGATAGTGTTGCCAAAGTACAGATGAAAAGGAACGGTAGGTCCTCTATTTACCATGTGATCGACTTCAAACTGTCCATGGGGCAGTTCGATGAGGCAAAACAGATCGCAAGCGAACAGTTATTGAATCCTGATTTCTCTGACAAGGCTCAGCTATGGGAATACAAATCTATTGCCGATCAGAATCTGGGAAATCTCACTGAAGCTATTCAGAGTCAACGTAAGGCTATAGAGCTCAATAAAAATAGTCTGGTAAATCTTGAACGGCTACAATTGCTATTGGATAATGGTAACGCCATGCAAAAACTGGAATCGGAAAAAATCAAGCAAAAACTGGAATCGGAAAAGTTCAAACAGAAAACGGAGTCTGAAAAAATCAAGCAAAATATAAACCGGTCCCAAATAAAAATAAACTAGTATGTTGCCAGTATTAATATGGCTTTTTTAACCATCTGAAAGCTAAATTCGTTATAAAGTAAATCATTACTACAATACAAAACCAAAAGCCGCACTAGGTGCGGCTTTTGGTTGTTCGATAATTAATCTTCTTTATCCTGAACCTCATTGAAAGCAGTAGATTTCGCCTCGCTTTGTTTTCGATTAATTGTTACATAATAGTCTCTTGGCGTTACCAGATAACTGTTATTCCCATCAAATTGGCTAGGATCGGCATCTTTAAAAAAGTCTTTTATAATACTGATCTTGCCATGGCTTACCAATGCAAGTTCATAATCCTTCCAATGCTTGCAACCTTTTTCAACCTCTTTTCTAGTTATTATAAAGGTATTGATATTTAAAGTTTTAACTTCAAGCATCTTCCATACCGCTTCCTCATTGCGGTACTCAATATCATAATGAATGCTGTCATCCCTATCTAAAACATGCGAATATCCTGAACGCCAGTCAACGTTTTCCTTTCCATATATCTTCACGAGGTGGTTGAAAACTGCTTCCTCCGACCGTTTACCAGCATTCCGTTTGGCATTATCTATACCGGGATCGGCGACCCAAGCTCTCTTTGCTTCAGTTCCACTGTCGCCGAGAAATGTTCCTGCAGAAAAGTCCGAACCATTCAGAATTTCCAAATGGTAGTCTGAAGGATCGGCATCCAGAAGAATATCCTCTGGGCCACTATCTCTATTTGGCGCCCTATTTTGAATCTCTTGTGCCATATCTGCAAAATAAAACAAGCTCTGTAGCTCATCCGAGAGTGAAATGCCTTGGAGGTCATTGTATAAATCTGGGTACAGGTTATCAGGGTCGATATCATGCAAGCCTTCCAGGTTATCAATTGAAAAAACATTAAAAATACACTTTAGCACTTCCGATCGATACGGCAGCTCAAATGAATAGTCATAGGCAGAAACAAGGGGCACTAATTTCTCCCTCAAATACTGGTATTGCTTAAACCAATGTTTATAAAGCATTTTTTCCTCGAGCGTACCTTTCGAAAGCTTTTTCCAGAGCGATTTTTTGACATCCTGTTTTAGGTCCTTTAATAAAACCTCAATTCTATCCAGATGAATCGTCCTAAACCCGTCCCCAATATCCAGGTCCTGAATCAACACTTTCAAATTAAGCTCCAACCGTGTACATAGGGCTTTTAAAAACTCAAATGTCTTCTGCGCGGAAAGGTTGTCCATTAGACCGGGCAAATAACCAAAGCTACCCCCACCGAAAATATCAATCAAAGCCTCATCTGTAATCCCTTCTTCAAGCATGGCCCCTTCCACGTCAATTCCCTTTAAAGAGAATATCCTTTTCCAAAAAAGCTGCTCCAGGTCAGATACCCCTAACAGTACCTTTGCATCTGCCCATGTACCGTTGCCCAAATCTTGGGTAATGAGGTGACGGGAGTCCGCAATATCGTTTTTAAAGAGTCTTCTAAAATCATTCTTTTGTTCGGTAACCTTAAATAATATACACAGGCTTTCAGCAAAAGCATCGCAGAACTCGGGACTTTTCTTCAATTGGCCCAAATCTCCTGTAGTGCCGCCCACCTGCAGGTAGAATTGATTGCCAATATTGATCATGTTATTTTCTTGCATCTCCATCCTTTGGCCATCGAAATCGAAGCTGCCTGCAGAAACCAGATTGATCTTAAACTGTTTGATCTGACTGGCCGCTGCCCTTCTCTCGCCCGATGCATTAAGTTTTTCTATCCTGTATGCGAGTACCATATCCCTGATCTGTAGCCAATAAGCCTGAAATTTTTGTTCATGAGGGTGTCTCGAAATACTTCCGGGGATGATTGACAGGGAAATATCTTTGAAATTACTGATCTGGAATAATTTCGCAACCTTGTCTTCCCCTGATCGCTTAGGTAGGTCCAGTATAGCAAAATCCTTAAGAATATGCTTGGGCAATGCCTGGTTATCAGAATAATAAACCTTACCCAAACCATAGCCCTGTTCATCTCCTTTCTTTGCAAAATATGCAATATAGGGCCTTCCTGGTAGCTCACCATGAAAATCATCATACCATTTAAGCGCAAGTTTATAAAGACGCTGCGTATACCTGCCTTCAGGATCATCATTCTTGGAAAGCGATAGCAGTTCAAATACCCGCTCGGCGCTGAGTTGCTCAAAGGTTTCAACAGCGCCGAGTTTTAGCAAGGTACTATCAATATCTGGTTTACTGATACCGTAGGTAGTAAAAAGCTCACTCTTATAGTCGATCATGTTCCTGTTTACGCTGGGGATACCATAATTTTCTATTATGTAGTTTTTGATCTTTCCGGAGTAAAGGAACTGATGATGGATATAGCTTCGAAGTTCACGATAGTGTTCGGCTTTATTGTTTTTAGTGATGAGGACATCACTAGCACTCGATTTAAGTGCCTGTTGTACGCGTTCACACTTGATTGCCCATAGGATAAGCTGTTCTAAGCTCATCTTACGTTGGATATTGTCGAAGTTCATGATTTCGCTGTCAATGATCTGGAGCTTGCTACCCCACACAAATCCAGCATGATTCTTGTCTACATATCGGTAGTAATCGTGATCAGATGAGACTACGGTGTCTCGGGATTCAATAATGCTTAGATCATTCACACCCAGCCACCTGAAAAAGTCCTGCACCAAAATATCGTGCTGCCCAGCTTCCGGCGCGGTCTTAAGCGAGTAAAATGATAAGGGTGCTACATACTGGTAATCCTGCAATGTCTCGCCATAGATATCGGCAATCAATTTCCCTTTCGGATAACTTAGGGAATATAGTAAGGTATTAGATAAATTTACCCCAAGGCTTAAGTTCACAAGTGGCACAGGGCCTCCATACCTTCCACTTTTGGGGGAGGTGCTAAAATTAGACCATAATGCCCGTACCATTTCAAAAACTACAGCCCTTTTTTCTTCATTGGATTTATTTAGTATAAGCGCATTTGCCCGGTTGATTATCCTTTCAGTCACCAGATTGGAATCATACGGCTGCACGTTGACTACTTCCTTGATCTCGATCTGCAGCTCCCTTGATGAGGCCGGCAGTTCTCTTTTTGTAAATAATTCCGTTAACTCCAGATAGAGTTTGGTGTTCATAAAAGCGATTTCCAAAAAGCTGGGCAATTCATACTCTGCACCATCGGCCAATATCGGTGTATAACAGGTATGGCCAACAGGTATGATATTCCCGTCCTTATCTACCAAAAGCGCATATTGCTGCTTATGGTTATTGAACTCGTAACTGCTTAAGAATTTGATCATCAATGCCCGGTTGACAATGTTTAGAGCTGGGCTGACCAGATTGACACGCTGCATAAGCTCGAAATCTGAATACCTTTTGCCATTGAACTGTATGGACGACACACGTTCATCAAATGGCCACAATAGCTCATCAAAGTATTCTGTTTCTAGCCCTTGTATAAATTGGGTAAAATCATTCCCGTAATAACGGATTTGATTTAATAGGCGCATTCCTCCTCCAATTGTTGGGAAGATTTGTGCAGCATCTCTGGCTGATTTAAGCTCCTGATAGAAGGTTTTTACCTGCGGGTTATCCGAGTTTTCATTCAAAGGCGTGAGCAGTCGGTATGCATTCCATTTGTGTTTACCTGCTGCCATGTCCTCAGTGATTGAGATCAATAGTTTTTTAAGTTCATCAAGCAAGAACACATTTTTGTCGCTTTTTACAATTGCGTTCCTAGATGGGTCTAGCTCAAAAGTGGCATGAACCACGCAAGGCAATGGAAAAGACACCAACGTAGGGAAGAAAGAGAATAATGTACCGATATCGTCAGAGAGTTTTTCGTTGACCGCCACTTTGATCGAGTAATATTCATCTTCGTACTGATCTCCTTTATCCTTGCCATCCTCATACATCCCCTCAACCTTGTACACCTCCCATTGCTTGCCGTTTACGGTGATCTGATCTGAACGGTCGTTCTCCAGTTTGTCTTTTTTGAATACCCGGTCGCCCGATTCAAGACCTAAGATACTTAGCTCTTCTATATGGTTCAAAAACAATAGACATTCTTCACCGATCAGTTCCATCTGTTTTATAATGTCTTTTTCAAAGTATTTGCCGTAGGTAATCTTTATCGATGTTGCCCAAGTATGGTCGGTGGCTTTCGAATCCTTGACATCTGGTATGGCCAGTATAGCAAACGGAATTGTGGTATCGCGGTATTTCCAACCGGTACGGAGTTCCTGCCACTGCTTGTCGGTTAATGGCAAGGCTTGGTATGCTTCTTTCGCGATTTCCTGGGAAAAGCTCAAAACACAGCCATTGGTATCGATTTCTACAAGGTCCGACCAGTTGAGTACCGATCGGAAGCCCAGTCCCTTGTTTCCGATATAGCTCTTTTTTGTTTTTTTGCTTGCCCCTGCAAGCATCAGCGACTGAACGCCACCTTTGTTAAAGGGTTCTCCTGAATTTGATATGGTCAGTTCGGTCTTTTCAATATCCAATTTGATCTGAACCTTATTGGCACCAGCATCATCCGCATTCTGGAGCATTTCTAAAATTTGCCTACCGTTATATGCGCTTATCAGGCCTTTTTCATTATCATAATCTGCGGTAATCCTTAAAGGCATTCCGGCATAAGTATTCCTGGAGACCTCGATCAGGTCAAGGATTTCTTGTTTGAAATTTTGAGTCATTAATTTATATTAAGCGATAATTATTTAATTCAGAGTATGCCCTGGTAATATTGATTGGGCGTTACCGTTGATTTCTAATGTAGCTAGATTTGGAAGCAAAAACGCTATGCCATAATCAAAATAATGATTCATGTCAACAGCAAAATTGATAGTCAGCTATTCCTGGCCATTTAACTTTCCACTATAAAAAGCGTCTTAATAGGTAGCAAAGGATATTCATTCCCGGTGCAATAACCGATAAGGTCTTTTTGTATCGCATCCCATTTGAAACCCGGCCTTACCAGCCTATAGTTTTCTTTACTTACCCCTGCAACATAACAATATCCAAAAGGCGATCTGTAAATCACATTCCCCCTTTGTGCCTGGCTTTGATGATTGCCCTTAACCACATTTTTCATTGTCTGTTGATGTGCCGGGAATAGCGTTTTCATAAAATGCAGCAAGTGCTCACGTTGCTTTAATACGGGTTTTACTATCCTGGACAGCTTGACATCAAGTTTAGTTAGAATTTCTCCAGGTATCTCCTCCAACTCATATAAGTCCTTCGGAATAAGCAGCCTTAAAGTATTGAGTATCATAACATCACCATAATGCCAATTATTACCAATCCAGTAGGTGTTGATGAGCAATGCGAGTCCCCCGATCATTGCCTCCTCCCTCAACGCATCATATTTTTTAGCTAAGACCGCATTGTCGTACTGCTTGGTTCCCGCCTCGAGCAACAGGATAAATTGTCCGACAATTTCGATGAGATAATTCTTTACACTGTTTACTTTATTCTTGCTATCCAGTGGCAGGTATTCAAATAAACCATCGCTTTCATTGCCTGAAAAATCTTCAACCTTTCCACCGTAGTCCTGCAACAGTTCAAGGGCAATCAGGTACCTGCTAAAATCCTGAATGGACATTAGACAGTCTTCGCCATTTCTCCTGGCCTCAAGTAGGACGAATAACTGGCCAGAAACTTTATCCAGATACCTGATCAATTTTCTCCTTTCACGTTCGATTGCCGACCAAGGCCGTATCTTCCGCGGCAATTCAGTCACATCTCCTCCATCGGGTTCCGGCCCCAGTTGTTCACTGACATCGATATCCGAATCCGCTTCACCCTTAGGTTTTGAGAATTTCAGGAATTCCAGTATGCGCAATGAGCTTGAATTTAAAAGTAACTGCTGAGCCGCCTTATCGGCCTGAACTATGGTATAAGAGCTCAATTCATAACGCTCTTTGATATTGTTCTTTTCAAGTACCGGTTTATCATTCCTTGCTGCATTGGCTATTTTAATAGGCATTTCAGCCTCTTCATTCATCGCATAGTTTAATAAATCGAACACCCTGCTGAAATCGCCACCCTGCATCTGGTCATATATTTGTTCGATACGTTTGTGTATCGGATTTGGATTCCCTTTAGAGAGCAAGGTGGTATCGCTCAAAAGCACTTTATTGGATAAAGGTTCGTTATCTTGGTTACAAAGCTGGATAAATTTAAAAAATACCTGCGGCAGGTTTGATGTAATAACCCTATCCCCAGAAACCTCTCCCGCTGTAGAAAAAACCGGTTCATGTTCGGCGTCCAAAAAACCTATTACAAGCTCCTGACCTTCCTCCGCACCCTTTAAAAATACCTCAAGCGTTCCATGACTTAGCTCAGCCGAAGATAACTTGATAGGATGAGCCTTATGGATCAGCATTTCTGATATCGGTTCCCTAGGTCCTGTTTTAAAAGCCGCAAGTGGCACCGCCATGCTGGCTTTTGGAAAAATCCCGATTTCTTTTGCAATCCCGCCATTTTCAGCGAACAGGATAATCGAGGCTTCCTGATTCGTCCTGCCACCGATATCAAGGCCCATTCCCTCCGGCGTAAGGTTCGCACTCCCCATAAGGACATATTCACCTCCCGTTTTTGCACGGAATATCAATAACTTGGCATGCAACCGTTTTTTCTCACGCTCGCTTTTGCCGGTAATATTACCATTCACATCTTTCCAATGGTAAAAACTTATATTTTTAGTAGCTTTTAGTTTTGCTGGTACAGCCCCTTTCTCATCAATCACTACCCGGATCGCTGCTCGGGGGAATTCCTCTCCCAATGCACTGACAACACAGCCGCGCTGGTCATAATACGGAGAGCAGGCCAGGATTTCGGAAATCTCTTGTCCAGAAAGAATAGTTAAAAGCTGTTGCCAGATTGATCGGTCTTGTCGGTTAACCAGCAATGCTGCTTGATAATTTAAACTTGTCGGTAAAAGCATTCCATGTCTATCCCCATTCAGGCCAGCTACCCATGAGGCATAACGATTAACCCAGTCCAACGATTTTTCTTTCAGGATTCCACGTTCCCCTGCCACAATGCCGCTGAGATATTCCCATGCACTGGCAAACAGCGAACCATTTTGAGGATGGTCAGCAGCATAATGAAAAGCCGACCAAAGTTCTTCATTATTCCCGTTCCCAGAACTGGTCAAGTTTCCCGACCCCACTAACAGTAGCCCCTCTTTATCCCCCATTAGCATCCAAATCTTTGGATGAAATATCCCCTTGCCGAAAATAGGGTGTAAAGAATAACCACTGTTCAGGGATAAGTTGATATCACGTGTCTGTTCGAGTAAATCTGTATAATACCTGCCATCGATGAGTACATTTATATTACGTATGCTGGCTGAGCGCAATGTCCTTAGCACCTTGGACTCAAAAAAATAAAAGTCAAAACTAAAGGTAGTTAATATACAGGAATGGTACCGTCCCGAACCAATAAGGTCCAACACACTTTCTTTATTGATCATCGCCAAAAAATTGATGAGACAATTGGGTTAATTCATTGTTTGCGTCAATCACCTGCATATCAGCCAATATATTTCTGATTGCGGTAAATCTCGGGGAAGTAAAGTTTGGGGGATAGATTTCCACGAGCCTAATATATCCCTCATCTATAATGAACTTCTGGGTGGACTGTTGTCCGTTCCCCATTTTCCTCAGTGCAACAAACTGATGGCGGTTGATGATCTTGTTGTTCAGAAAAAGTTCAATAAAAGCAGCTAAAGATTTTCCAGAAAACCGCAACAGGTAGCTGAGTCCCTGATGAAAATCCCCATCCCGGATCAATTTACGCACCTGTATAAAATTGTACAGCTCATCAAGTTCATTCCGGTTGTGCTTCAAGGTAACCATCAGTGACAGAAAAGCATCCCTTGCCGCCAATACCGTCGATGTCCCCTCCTTTGCTGGGAAGCTAAAAAGCAAGCCGTTTTCGCTCAATCCTTCGCCGTCTATCAAATCCAGGATATCCTGCAATAATACAGCTTCAGAATATCCAATATCCAACAATTTACAAATCTCAGCAGCAATATCATCGGACATATCCTTGATATAGAACGATAAATACTGTTCAACGGAGCGATTGGCCAGGTCCTGTAAAATAGACCAAAAGATAAGTCCACAAGCAAACTGCCAATATTCATTGATCTGGTAACAATACCATCCCATTGCTGTCTCGTCCTCAGAAAGCTTACCAGCATAACATGCAGATAAAAGCAAGGCCGGATCGAATTTGCCCTCTTGCTGCCTAGCTAATTGGATCAGGGAAAGAATCGTATCCCTTCTATGGTAGCCCAGCTCTTCATTTTCACCAAAGGGATCATCGGGGCCAAGAAAAGCAGTCCTATAGGCACCCCATTCTAGCGTATCACTGTCAACCGTAGAGATGGCCAGAAAACGGATAAAAACATCAATATCTTTTTTATATAACCTTCCGTTCTTTACCGATTCATAAAATAGATTCCTAAAGGCATCGTCAAGTTCGATATCAAAACACCGCGCATATTGCTGTCCACAAGTCCCCTCCTCCCTTTCTGTCAGCCGAAAGATTGTGTCTCCTTCTGCATTACTGGCCCTCTGAACCAAACCAAGCGCACGCATTGCTCCAAAATAATACTGCCCAAAGGCACCTGTGTGAAATTTCCAGTAGGTCGAATCAGATTTGTCCTGATCAGCCCCAAGTTTAAGATCATAGAATCCTTCTTCATTAGACTCGATCATCCCGGAAGCAAAAGTGCTGCCAGTGATCTGTTGAACCTCTGGATAATTATCCTGCATGATGATGGCAACCAGCAGCTCTGCCCTTCGCATAAAAGCACGTTGATGGAATGAGTTACCTGTCTTTTCCCTTTTGTGATAAAGATCAATCAGCCAGCAATAAAAACCATAATACCTTGCCCTGTTAGTCAGGTTGGTCACTCCCGGTAATAACCAGGTATATAGCGCCTCAGATGTAGTCTGAAGTCCGAGTGGATCCAGGCCTGTGATCAGGTTTACCGGCCTTCCCCAAAACGGCGCCAATGCAGAACCTTTATTGAGTTTCATATGTCTTTTCTATTAGGATTAAAGCTTGCCTTACATGAGAAACCTGATGATTTTGAATTGATTTGCATTCCAACCATTTGACAGTATCTGCGATAAAAGAGAAGAATTTCATGGGTTGGGGCCGGGATAAATTTGATATTGATCATGAGCGTTATTTTGAACCTAAAATAGAAAAAAAAGCGTTGCCAGTGTAATATTACCTAGGCATTAGCAGATTATCATGGCCAATCATGTTGACATAAATCATTATGATCAATCCAAGAATAAAAAATACCGACAATTTTGACCGAAGAAGAACCGGGAGTACTTGCAGATGCAAATAAAAACGTATTTTGGTCTATCTAAACATTTCTCTTAATATGACTAATAAATCCTCTCTTGAGCCAGCCTCTGGCAGGCGAAAAGCCAAATCAACCATTGACCTGATACCCGAAACTATTTAAGATAATACTATCGGCCAATAAGGAACTCGCAAACACTATATTGATAAATACATCTGAGCCCATAAATTAGGAGAACGCAGAGTTAATGGCTGACTAACCTGGATCTGAAACACGGTGCACTCTACGATAAAAAACGACCTCAATGAAAACCAATGAAACAATGCCTTCTAGATCACTTGCAGAAGACTTCAACCGGAGAGAGCTAAACCCTAAATTATCTCCCTTTCACATTGAGTCCCTTTTTGAGACTTCAACTGACGGAAAAATCTCGCTATTCCGATTCCTGGATATCCTGATTACCAAGGAAACTATAAAAAAGGAGTTCCGTTCGGTCCTTTACGAAAATCATTTTAACTATTTTGAGGGCAATATATTAATGACCTTAAAACAGCTCCAGGACAAATTCGGGCGTGATAGAGAACGTTTTCGACAATTACGCGAGATAAACCTTCAGGATTTCAATTCCCATTTCGCCTTTACACGGTTGCTTCACCTCAATGATGAATTTGAACCTAACCCCCGAGCAGACTTTTTGGAATACAACGCAGACGAAATACATATAATCAACGGCCAGGCAGCCACAAGATTTACGGGTATCTTTATTACTAAAATCGCCGCTCTTTTACTCAAAGAAAGCCATAAATTAATCGGTGAAGAATCCTATCCTGGCAATAAGAGGTGGAATAATCTTTACCTTATCAAAAATGAACTAAGCGAGCGCTTTAAATTCCAAGAATGCATCGATTTTATCAGGGAAAACAGCAAAGTCGTAACCAAAAGGACCGAGATCAGCTTTAATGATTTTTTTTTCGAATTCAGTATTGGAAATTTAAGCCCTTATCAAGATAGGGTTATTCAAATCTGCGAAAAACTGATGGCACATGAGCTTGGGCCGAACAGGTTTATTTCAGGAAATGTCATCTTCCCGAGAACAAAAAAAATGCAGGTATGGGAATACGTTGAAGATGCATTACGGGCTATGCCAATAGAAAGATTAGGTCACCCGGTAGAGGATATCTATAAAAAAGCTGTAGAACAATATCCAGGTATGAACTATACCGTTGCCTCTTTACAGTCGGCAATGAAACACCCACTTTTTATCCATTTTGGCAAAACCAGTTGCTTTGGTCTAAAAGAATGGGAAGAGACCGGAAAAGTCAAGGGCGGTACTATCCAGGAAATGGTAATTGAATATCTGGGGAGCAAACAAACACCCGTCCATAAACTGGAGTTGGCTGATTACATTCAACCCTTTCGGGACACAGATATCACAACACTGAACAGCAATCTTGAATCGAGAAAAAATGACCGGTTTCAGGAATTCAAAGGTGGCTATTGGGGTTTAAATGGTAAAGAATATCCATCAGACTGGGAAGATTATGAAACTGTACCATCTGTCAGCTTTACCTGGTCAAGCATGAAGGCTTCTGAGAACCTGCCATTTGAAGAATTCAAGAAAAAACTGGCCCTTCATCCTAAGAATATCCCCCAAATAGCGGCTGTGTTAAGGGAGAAATTGGCCAACGGACACATAGAAATTGGAGATCAAGGAGAACTTGTCGTAAACACATGGGACGACCATAGAACCGAAAAACAACGCAGAATCAGTGTTGAACCACCCATAGCTATTGAACCACAATTGGGTGGAAAGGTTTATGAAACGCTCGAACTGCGAATCGAAAGCTCCCAAGAGTTGCAAGAACAGGAGTCAATATCAAAATTAGTAATCGACATGAGTGACGCTGATATCAGGGTTGCTTTAGCCAATATTGAAGAAAATAAAGCCAAAAAAATCGAATTCAAGCACAGTGCTTATAGCAGGAACGCATATATAATCCTGCTCATCAAGAAATTAAGGGGTTATCAGTGCCAGATTTGCCCGAGCCAGATCATCAAGAAAGATGGCTCTTTTTATATTGAGGCTGCCCATATTACCGCTAAAAAGTTCAATGGTGAGGAGAGCCTGAAAAACATCATTATACTGTGCCCAAATTGCCATAAAACATTTGATTTTGGTGACCTAAAGATCATCGAACGTTCCTCCAAACATTTACGTTTTTTGCTGAACGGGACTTTACATGAAATTGATCTCTATATATCCGATAAGGTATTGACTTAAACAAACATTAGATTGTTTTGGGACACTGATATTTTCACCAAGACACTGCAACTGGCAGCAATTAATTTAACAAAGTACTGGGTTTAAAAAAAAGATAGATATTGCAATAATGAATACCAAGAAGACTCTCGCCAAAAAAAACACAACAAAAAAAAATAAGACCATCAACTATGATTTTTTAGCAGTTGGATCAGATGTAAATCCTGGTTTAAGGCTATTTAGTGTATTAGATACCGAAAACGAACTCATCTCTTGCGCAAAATATGCTAACAAAGGCTATAGTATTGCCTACATCTCAGGAAAAGACGTTTGGATTTTTCGAATAGGCTTAGAAAGACCAGTGCGCTTATATTCAGGAAGAGATCGGGTAAAAACGCTCGAGTGGTCAAAAGATGATCAGTTTCTCGCCATTGCCGATGGCAAAATTATTGTAATTATTGAACTAGCAAGCGGCCATGTCATTGAACATCTTACTGGTCACAAATCCTGGATCAATGAATTACTATATCTTCCGGACAACAAAACCCTTATCAGCGGCTCGGCCGACAGGACAGTGAGATTGTGGGATTTAGAAAGTAAAAATGTAGGAAGAATTTTAACCGAATGTAATGGCATAATAATAAGTCTTGCCCTTGCCCCCGATAAAAACATACTGTCTATCGCATCCCACCAAAACGAAATCGTTCATTATAACCTTAAAGAAAGAGGAGAGGTTGAAAGGTTTATATATGACCATATCCGGGATTCGCAGTTTAGTTTATCGCGTTCCAAGAATCATTTCGCGATTGCTAGCGATGACAAAATATTGATCAACCATGAAGCCCTTTCGGATAACGTTGAGATTGAAATCCATGCCCACACCAATATAATAAACGGCATGACCTTTAGTCCAGATGGACGTTTTTTAATCTCTAAATCACTCGATGGAACGGTAAAATTTTGGGAGACTGAAGAATGGCAATGCATATTAACCATAAAGGAAACTTCCGCCGACATAATACCTGTAAATATTGAGTTCTCTTTTGATGGAGAATATCTAGTGACCAGGTCACACAAAGATACTGCGCTGAGGATTTGGAAAATAGACCTTAATCAACTTTTACTTAACAAAAAAAGGGTTAAACAGGTACGTTATACAACCGCGAAAATCGTTTTGGTAGGCGATTCCGGAGTGGGAAAAACAGGACTTGGCTGGCGGATTTCACAGGGACATTTTAAGGAACATGAATCTACTCATGGGCAACAGTTTTGGGTCGTAGATGATCTTGCGCTAACGCGTACAGACGGAACCGAGTGCGAAGCTGTGCTTTGGGACCTTGCCGGGCAGCCGGACTATCGATTGGTCCATTCGCTCTTTTTGGACAAAGTCGATCTCGCGCTGATCCTGTTTGACCCTACAATTAGAGAAAATCCTTTATCAAGTGCCATTTTTTGGCTTAATCAACTTCAGATGAATAGGGAAAGTCAATGTCCGGCGATACTGGTCGGCTCACGTGTTGACCGCGGTACCTCGACGCTGACCCAATCAGAACTTTCTGACTTTGCGAAAAACAAGGGCTTTACAGGCGGCTACCTTCCCACCAGTGCGAGTACCAACGAAGGTCTTGATGATCTGATGACCAAGATTAGGTCACTTATCCCATGGAACAGTTTTTCGATGACCATTACCACCGTGACGTTTAAGATAATCAAAGAGTACATTTTGGCCCTTAAAGAAAATACTAGCCAGCAATCTGTTCTAGTCACATACGAGGATTTGGAAAGGGCCATCCTTAAAGCGAAACCAGAAATGATGTTTGAGCAGGATGAATTTGTATCAGTAGTGAGGCACCTGGAAAACCATGGTTATGTTTCTGTAATTCAAAATTCACGAAGGGAAGATTTTATACTGCTTTTTCCAGACCTGATCATCAACCTGGCATCTTCTGTCATTTTGGAAGCCCGCAAAAATCCGAAAGGACTAGGCGTATTGGAAGAAAACAGACTGTTGGACGACAAATATGCCTTTCCTGAACTTGACGCGCTCTCTGTAACCGAACGAAAAATTATTATCGATGCCACTGTTTCGCTTTTCCTCAAAAAAGCAATCTGTTTCAGGGAAAACTTTAATGGATCAAACTTTTTCGTATTCCCCTCTCTTATTAACGAGAAAAAGCCGAGTAAGCCACAAGAATCTGTTATTGAAGGTGCTTCCTATATTGTAAGAGGGGCAATTGAAAATGTCTATCCCTCACTTGTGGTACTTCTGGGATATACCAATACATTTATCAGACATAACCAGTGGCAGAACCAGGCTGAATACCAGATCGCCGATAACGAAGTCTGTGGTTTTATCCAACGCAATGATAAAGAGGCAGAAGTTGAGTTTACGCTTTATCACATTGACGATATCCCTTCCCATACTAAACAGCTCTTTCAGAGTCTATTTGAAAGGTTTCTGATCCGAAGGAACATTACCATAAAACGTTACCTGCCGGTAGTCTGTCAAAAATGCCAAGAGCAAATCCAAAGACCCGTTGTGATCGACCGGGTAAACAAGGATAAAAAATCTACATTTTGTCATGAATGCGGTACGGAAATTTCATTAAAAAATGCATTAGAAAACCTAACGTTACAAGAATTTGATGAAAAGGTAGATGATCAAAAACGTATTGCGGATAGGCGGACTTTGTTTGAAACCTCTCTAATCAAATTAAAAAGCCTGCTTAAAACCGAAAATAATATTAACTCCCCGAAGTGCTTTATCTGTTATGCATGGGGTAATAAGGAACATGAAGCATGGGTTCTGCGCTTTGCTAAGGATTTGAAAAGTGCAGGAGTCAACGTGCTACTCGACCGTTGGAACAATCTCCCAGGTTCAAGTATTTCCCAATATGTCGATGAGATTATGTCCAGCGATTTTGTTATTCCCGTTGGATCTAAGCTACTTTCAAAAAAATACGAGTCTACAACACTGGATTCTGTGGTCAAGCAAGAACAACTGTTGATTAATACAAGGCTAAGACGAAAGTCCGTGCATGGGAATACCGTTATCCCTGTATTGATAGAAGGTACACAGGCCGAATCCTTTACCCCTTTTCTTCAGGATGTCGTTTACGTCGATTTCACTCGTGAAGAAAGTTATTTCGTTGATCTTATGAAGTTAATCGGTCAATTGTACGGGCTATCCGATAATGATGACTTTATACGGATCACCATTAACCTAGAAGCGGATTATATATTCGACATTTAACTAGCAAATTTTTGTCGCACAATGGATATTGGCTATTAATAGCCAATATCCATTGTGCTTTATTTAAAACAAACCTAGGGTTTACTGCTAAGTAAGATCTTTGCACTCGGTATAGCCCTAGCCACAAGATACGCTTTATTATCTTTAACGCGGAAAGCAGCCTTGTCCCAAAGTTCCAACTTCAACATCGCCATTGTTCTGACCAATGCAGCTGCTTCAGAGAACTGGGTTCCGTCGGACTTTTTACTGTACCTTAAAGGATCTTTACCCACTCGTCTAGATGCTTCCGCTTCATTGATTGAAGTAAGGTTAAAATGTAGCGGACCATCTTCATCATCGGAAGTTGCCTTTTATTTGCTACTATGTTTATCAGGCTGGCATAAACCAAAATACAATGATCAACCTGCATCGCATCTCACCGTTTCCATTTCAGCAAGTTCGAAGGTAAGGTTCACCGAACGTCCATCAAGCGGTCTGGTACGGTGCTTAACCATTGCAGGAATGGTGAACAGCTGTCCCGGTTTCAACTCAACCGTACGGTTCTCAAGATCAATTAATAAAGTACCTTCAATGCCCATAAAGGTTTCATCACTATTTGGATGGTAGTGCCAGTAAAAGGGCTCTGTCATTACTCCAACTCTTACAACATGGTCATTAAAGAGCGAAAGCGGAATATTTTTGTAGCTGCTTACGCCGGCGGTTTCCTGCTCAATATCAATCACAATAAGCTGAGGTATGGTCCTGATCATTTTTAAAATTACATATTTTCTAATTCAAACCATATTAATAGGTGATTACATCTTTAGTACCCGAGTCATCGCTGACTGAAAGGTGGTGGGACCCCTGGCGCCCATAATGAATATCATACTTTCTGTTCCGATTTATACAATTTATTCTATAAAGCATCGGTTAACTTTGTGAAATTCCTTAATTTTAAATTATAAGCAAATTCTTATGGAACAGAACCAATTGATCAGAATGGATAACATGGGCATTGTTGTGGCATCGCTTGACCATGCAATCTCTTTTTTCAGCGAAATCGGACTGAAACTTGAAGGCCGGGCAACAATCGAGGGAGAATGGGCAGGTAAGGTTACGGGGCTGGGTAACCAGCACGTGGAAGTGGCTATGATGGTTACCCCCGACGGCCATAGCCGCCTTGAAATTTCACAGTTTCTTAGTCCGCTTACCATTTCAGACCACCGCGAAGCACCGGTTAATTCCCTCGGCTACCTGCGTGTAATGTTTACGGTTTCAGATATCGACGAGTTGTTGCCAAGGCTGGAAAAACATGGTGCCATACTGGTTGGTGAAGTTGTTGAATATGAAGACGTTTACAAACTTTGCTACATCAGGGGATCAGAAGGTCTCTTAATCGGGCTTGCGCAGGAGCTTCACAAAAAATGACGAAATTGATAACCCATGGCCTCTTTAAAAGGAAAGCGCATCGGGTCCATCCTTACAGCGACCACACGGCAAGTTCATATCCATCCGGATCAAGGAACTGGAATCTACGCCCGCCCGGGAAAGCGAAGATTTCTTTTGAAATCACACCACCTGCATTAATCACATTTGTTCTTGTCCCTTCTAAATCCTGCGAATAAAGTACAACCAGGATGCTTCCTTTCAATGGCGCTCCGATGGTAAAACCTCCATCTACAAAATCCCCTTCAAAAGCGGTATATTCAGGCCCGTAATCGGTAAAAACCCATCCAAAGGCCGCTGTATAAAATGCTTTGACCTTTTCAAGGTCGCGTGAAAGAAATTCAAGGTACTGTACCTGCTGGTGCTTTAACTTCTGCGGCGTATTGCTCATAATTTTTTTGCTTGATAAGCAAAAATACCTAAAATGGGCTTGCCTCCCAAAAATATTGTTTTGGTTTCAAGATGCTTTCCTAGTCACTGGTACAGACAGCCTTCGCCTGTACCTTTAACCATCCCGTCTTAGGCTTTCAGGCTCATGCCCCCGTCCATTACGATTTCTGCCCCTGTAATATAAGTGGCGTCATCACCACAAAAGAAGGTAACCATTTTGGCCACATCCTCAGATTTTCCGATTTTGCCGAGCGGAATACGGCCGATCAACCACTGGTTAATGCCTGCTAATTGTTCTTCGCTCAGTCCTATTTTGTTCATAATTTCTGTAGCAATAGGGCCTGGACTCACACTGTTCACCCGGATCTGGCGCGGTGCAAGCTCTACAGCTGCAATACGCATCACCGAGTTCAGTGCTGCTTTGCTTGAAGCGTAAATTGAGCTGTTTGCCCCGTCCATATGTGCCGTATTCGAAGAAAGGAATACCACAGAACCACCATCATTCAGCAATGGGATAAATTTGCTCAAGGTAAAATAAGCGCCTTTAAAATTAACACCAAAAATGTTATCAAAACTTTTTTCAGTGGCATCCGCAATGCTGCTCTGCTCCACTACACCCGCATTAATAAACAGGATGTCGATTTTACCAAAGATTGTTCCTACCTCACTCGCCAACCCTTCAATTGCGGTGATCTGGCTCTGATCTGCCACCAATCCTATCGCGCCAAGGTCTGAAGCAGCCTTTTCAACGGCATCTTTTCTCCTTCCGGTAATAATCACCTCTGCACCCAATGCTTTTAATTCTTTTGCCGTGGCATAACCGATGCCGCTATTTCCGCCGGTTATCAGCGCTTTTTTTCCTGTTAAATTGTTCATGATAAAAAAATAAATTTTATACCTCCAAAAATACGGCTGTATTGGTATACTTTTGTAGTCAGTATAACAGAGTATACCAGTTATGGAAACAGAAAAAACAATCCAGATTGCGACAGAGGTGCTGTCCAATCCGCGCAACCAAAAAGAAGAGGTGCAGGCTTTACAGGATACGCTCTATGTGCTCGGGGGCAAATGGAAACTGCCGATCATCAATTCCATCTGTAACGGCAATAAAAGATTCCGGGATATTGAAAGAAGCATTCCGGGAATTACCACGCGGATGCTAAGTAAGGAATTAAAGGAAATGACGGCAAACCAGCTGATCAAAAGAACAGTGATAGACGATACTCCTGTAAGTATTGAATATACTTCTACTGAATACTGCCAGTCTTTTGGTGGTATCATTCTGGAAATGATCAGGTGGGGCAAAAGCCACAGGCAACGCTTGAAGGGAGCTGCTGATTAGGTTAAATGGCTAACAATTTTTATCGGTGCAAAGTTTCATGATCTTAAAAGAACGGGACTAAGCAAATCTATCTTTGTCTTAGCTAAATTGACCAAGAGAAAATCATCTTATTGAGACCAATTTTATCGGGCCAAATGAAAATTGTATTTTTCCAAAAAAACGGCAGATAAATTAAGCACAGCTTAATGCACCAAACATCCTATAAGCACCATATGAACAAAACATTTCTAATTCTTCTTTTAACTTTTTTTACAGCAGTAGTTTTTGGACAAAAAAACAGGCCAAATGAAAGCGACAAAAGTAAACCCTTTGTTTTGGGGCGAATAGACGAAATCCAATCAAAAGAACTGGCCGAGAAAAGAATCCTGAACATTTACCTTCCCGAAGGTTATACACAAAACGATACCACAAAATATCCGATAATTTATTTACTCGATGGTTCTGCAGATGAAGATTTCATCCATATTGTAGGGCTAGTACAGTTTAACAGTTTCGAATGGGTAAATCAGGTGCCTAAATCAATTGTGGTGGGCATTGCTACTGTAGATCGGAAACGGGATTTTACTTTCCCTACCTCCATCGAGGGCGACAAGAAAAAATATCCTACAACAGGCCATTCTGATCAATTTATTTCGTTCATTGAAAAAGAGCTTCAACCCTATATTCAGTCGAAATACAAAACGAACGAGAACAAAACCCTTATTGGTCAATCTTTAGGCGGCTTGCTGGCTACAGAAATCCTGATTAAAAAACCTACGCTTTTTAATAAATACATTATTATTAGTCCGAGTTTATGGTGGGATAATGGCTCGTTGTTAAATCAGGATTCCGAAATAAAGGAAAATATGTTTAAGCAACAAACTGATGTTTACATTGGTGTAGGTAAAGAAGGCCTTACGCCAACCGAAATACCCAGGGTGATGGAAGTGGATGCAAATTTATTGACCGAAAAAATAAAAGGGTTCAAAAACAAAAATGTAAAAGTATATTTTGATTTTTTGCCACAGGAGAACCATGCAACGATAATGCACCAGGCGGTGTCCAATTCTTTTAAATTCCTATACCCGGTAGTGAAAAAAGAATAGGGTTTAAAAAATATCCAACACTAGTGGATACAAATAATGATATACAAATTCATGCTACTAAAACGTTAAAATGAAGGTTTTTGATTAAAAAAGCAATAAAATTTTTTAATTCAAAAAAATAAACGTTAATTAGACATTTATTTATTGTTATGAGCACAGCAAACTATGTAATTGGAGTGGATTACGGGACAGATTCTGTCCGGTCAGTTCTAGTTGATACCGCAAACGGAAAGGAAATAGCATCGTCTGTTTTTCTTTACCCAAGATGGCAGAAAGGTTTATATTGTAAACCGGCTGTTAATCAGTTCCGCCAGCATCCGTTAGATTATATTGAAGGTTTAACACACACTATAAAAGATTGTTTAACAAAAGCAGGTGGTGCCGATATTGCACACCTGGTTAAGGGAATTTCGGTTGATACAACGGGATCAAGTCCGGTGGCTGTTGATGCGACAGGTACGCCCCTTGCCCTGACCAAAGGTTTTGAAGAAAATCCAAATGCCATGTTTGTGCTTTGGAAAGACCATACCTCAGTTAAAGAAGCCGCAGAAATTAATGAACATGCTACTAAATTTAGCACCAATTACCTCAAATATGTAGGTGGCATTTATTCATCAGAATGGTTCTGGTCTAAATTATTACACATATTAAGGGTCGATTCGACTATTAAAAAAGGTGCTGCGTCATGGGTAGAACATTGCGACTGGGTTCCGTTTTTGCTTTGTGGCGGTAACGACATTACAACAATGAAACGTAGCCGTTGTGCCGCCGGGCATAAAGCACTTTGGGCAGAAGAGTTTAACGGTTTACCTCCTGAAGATTTCTTTAGTAGTCTTGATCCGCTTTTAGCAGGTTTTAGAGATAAATTATTCACCGATACCTATACTTCTGATATTTCTGCGGGAACATTGAGTGAAGAATGGGCAACTAAACTGGGCTTAAGTACAGATGTAGTAGTTGGTGTTGGCGCATTTGATGCGCACATGGGTGCGGTTGGCGGACAGATTGAACCTTACTACCTGAGTAAAGTAATGGGTACGAGTACCTGCGATATTTTGGTTGCACCCAATCAGGATTTACATGGAAAATTGATCAACGGGATCTGTGGACAGGTTAATGGCTCGGTAATTCCGGGTATGGCAGGTTTAGAGGCCGGTCAATCTGCTTTCGGAGATGTTTATGCCTGGTTCAAGAATTTAATCAGCTGGCCATTAAACCATTTACTTACTGAATCTGATGTAATTGATGAAGCTACAGCTACTGCATTAAAGGCGGAGCTTGAAGGGAAAATAATTGCTAAGTTAAGTAACGAAGCTGCAGCTTTACCAGACGGAGATTATGCAGAACTCGCAATAGACTGGTTGAACGGCCGTAGAACGCCAGATGCAAATCAGGAACTTAAAGGTGCCATAACGGGTTTAGGTTTAGGAACCGATGCACCACGGTTTTTCCGTGCCTTAGCTGCAGCAACCTGTTTTGGTGCGAAAGCTATTGTAGACCGCTTTAAAGAACAGGGTGTTCCGGTAAAAGGAATTATCGGTATTGGCGGTGTAGCAAAAAAATCAGCCTATATTATGCAAATGATGGCAGATGTATTGGAAATGCCCATTAGAATCCATCGTTTTGAGCATACCTGTGCATTAGGTGCAGCAATGTTCGCTGCTGTAGCAGCTGGTATTTATCCAAATATCGAAGCAGCAATGGCGGCCATGGGAACAGGCTTTGAGAAAGAATACAAGCCGAATATTAAGAAACAAAAACTTTACCGCCAGCATTACCAACAATATTTGGGATTAGGTAGGTACCTGGAAAAATACAATAAAAAAGATGTAAAACCTTACTTATCATGAGCAACTATCAAGATATAAAAGAGCAGGCTTACCAGGCCAACATGCAGTTGCCCAAATTGGGACTGGTACTTTTTACCTTCGGCAATGTGAGTGCTGCAGATCGGTCGAAAGGTGTTTTTGCCATTAAACCAAGCGGCGTGCCTTACGAGGATCTGTCGCCGGAGAAAATGGTGATTGTAGATTTTGACGGAAATACTGTTGAAGGAAGTTTACGTCCCTCATCAGATACCAAAACCCATGCGGTTTTATATAAACACTGGGCAGAAATTGGCGGGATTGTACATACCCATTCTACTTATGGCACGGCTTGGGCGCAGGCGCAAAGGGCAATTCCAATTTTCGGAACTACCCATGCCGACCATTTAACAGTAGATATTCCATGTGCCCCACCAATGGCTGATGAAATGATCAAAGGAAATTATGAGTACGAAACAGGGTTTCAGATCATGAATCATTTTGAAAGTTTAGGCCTAAGTTATAAAGAAGTTGAGATGATTTTGGTGGGCAACCACGCTCCTTTTACCTGGGGAAAAACAGCCGAGAAAGCCGTTTATAACAGTGCGGTTTTAGAAACTGTGGCGCAAATGGCTTTGTTAACCGAACAGATCAATCCGCAGGCACCGAAGCTGAAAGATTCGCTGATTGAAAAGCATTATGAGCGGAAACATGGTGATGGTGCCTATTATGGACAGAAGTGAGTTTAGAGTTGGGAGTTCGGAGTTTTGAGTTTGGTTTCATAAAGTGAATTAAGGGTTATGGAAAGCAATTGCAGTGGTGCTTGGGGAACGAAAGCCCCGCCCCCGCTTCTGCCGATTGAAAAAATCGGCATCTCGCTACGGTCGGGTTTAACATGGTAAGGTCTACCTAAGTAACTTAAACCTGATTGGAGTGAGCATGAACGCAACCGCGCAGGTGGGTGAATAAAACGGAAAGCAGGACTACCCTAACCGATGAAATACGGAACCTTGCTTTTCAAAAAAAAGACTAGGGATAATGTTCCGTGAAGATACAGACCGATGAAGAGTGGTACGCTTTAAAAAAGAGATACATAATGGTCTGTGAGGACACAGACCATGGCATTGAATAAATTAAAAATAACATAAATAGTAATGATTGATTTAAAAAAATTACAAGTTTGGTTTATTACGGGTACGCAACATTTGTACGGTGAAGAAACCTTAAAACAAGTAGCGGAGCACGCTCAACAAGTGGCCGATTCGTTAAACCAGAACGGAAGTATTTCTGTTTCGGTAGTGTACAAGCCGATTGTGAAAACTACAGAGGAGATTTTCGAAACCTTGCAACAAGCCAATATTGATGAGAACTGTATCGGCGTAATTACCTGGATGCATACCTTCTCTCCTGCTAAAATGTGGATCAGGGGCTTAAATGTTTTGCAGAAACCATTATTGCACTTACATACGCAGTTTAACCGCGATATTCCATGGAATACCATTGATATGGATTTCATGAACCTGAATCAAAGTGCGCATGGCGACCGTGAATTTGGTTTTATGGTATCACGCATGCGCAAAGACCGTAAAGTAGTTGTTGGGCACTGGCAGGATGAAGAAGTAGCTAAACAGATTGATACCTGGTGCAGGGCTGCTGCCGGATGGCACGATTGGCAAGGTGCTAAATTTGCGCGTTTTGGCGATAATATGCGTTATGTTGCGGTTACCGATGGCGATAAGGTAGAAGCTGAAATGAAATTTGGTTTCGCGGTAAATACCTATGGTATAGGTGATTTAGTAGCGGTAATTAATGGAATAAGTGAGGAGTCAATTCAGGCGTTATTAAAAGAATACGAATCGACTTACGAGATGACTGCTGATTTAAAAGTAGGCGGTGCAAGGCATTCGTCCGTTTATGAAGCAGCTAAAATTGAACTGGGTTTAAGAAAATTCCTGGAAGATGGAGGTTTTAAAGGTTTCTCAGATACTTTTGAAGATCTACATGGTATGATCCAGCTACCAGGAATTGCAGCACAACGTTTAATGTCCGATGGTTACGGTTTCGCGGGTGAAGGTGATTGGAAAACGGCTGCATTGGTACGTGCCTGTAAAGTAATGGGTGCTGGTTTAGCTGGTGGAAACGCATTTATGGAAGATTATACCTATCATTTCGATCCGGCAAACTCGATGGTTTTAGGCTCGCACATGCTCGAGGTTGATGCTTCATTGGCAAGTGGTAAAGCTAGTTTAGAAGTTCATCCACTGGGTATTGGCGGCAAAGCAGATCCTGCGCGTTTGGTTTTTAACGTTGCTGGTGGCGATGCTTTAAATGCATCTTTAATCGATATGGGCAACCGTTTCCGTTTATTGGTGAACGAAGTAAAAGCTGTTGAAGCTGAACATGATTTACCAAACTTACCGGTAGCCCGTGTACTCTGGAAACCATTGCCTGATATGAAAACAGGTTGTGCAGCATGGATTTATGCTGGTGGTGCCCACCATACCGCTTATAGTCAGAATTTAACTACCGAGCATTTATTGGATTTTGCGAATATTGCCGGCTTAGAATATGTAAATATTGGTGCCGATACCAAAATCAATCAATTCAGAAATGAATTGCATTGGAATGAGGTTTTTTATAAATAATTTAATAAAGCACTGTACAATAAAAGCCGATAATCTTATGGTTATCGGCTTTTTTATGTGATTTTCATTTTGTGATTTTCACCTCCTGTAAACGCATCCCGTGATCGTCCTCCTGAACTTGTTTCAGGATCTTTTTAGGAGCGCCTAGCGGGATAGATCCTGAAACAAGTGCGATTGAGAGGTTCCAATAAAAAAATCGTCATTGCGAGGAGGAATGACGAAGCAATCTTTTTATATATAGCTATTCCTGCGAGTAAGATTGCTTCGTCGGCTTAAAAAGCCTTCTCGCAATGACGATAATTGAGTAGATTTAGTTCAGGATCTTTTTAGGAACGCTAAGCAGGATAGATCCTGAAACAAGTTTAGGAGGACGCGTAACTTAAATACCACCTACAATCCTACACTAACCATTGCTTTAATCACCCCGTTCTTTGGATCTAACCAGTTTTCAAACTCATCTTTTACTTCCTCAAATTTAACCTGATGCGTAATATAGTTGGTAGGATTAACCAAACCAGCTTTCATTGATTTGATTACATGCTCAAAATCTTCAATGGTGGCATTTCTGCTGCTCATTAATGTCGATTCGCGCTTGTGAAACTCAGGGTGGTTAAAAATTAAATCTCCTTTTTGCAGCCCTATTAAAACGAACCTTGCGCCATGTGCCATATAGTTTATGGCGTTGTTAATGGCCTTCTGATTCCCCGTTGCATCGATTACAACCGTTGGCATATCACCATTGGTTATATCGCTCAATTGTTGCGCAACATCAGGCGAAAGCGCATTAACTACATGCGCTACCTTTAATTTATCTTTACAGAAAGCCAGGCGGTCTTCATTAATATCTAAGGCGATTACGTTGGCCCCGGCAATTCTGGCGAATTCCATTGTGCCTAAACCAATTGGCCCGGCACCAATAACCAGGACAAATTCTCCAGGCTGAACAGCTGCCCTGCGAACACCGTGCGCGCCTATAGCTAAAGGTTCAACTAAAGCGAGCTCATCATAACTCAATCCCTCGCCATGTAAAAGTGTCCTCGATGGAACCTGCAAATATTCGCGCATACCACCATCAACATGTACACCACAAACCTGCATTTTAACACAGCAGTTTGGTTTGTTCGTTCGGCAGGCAATGCATTCGCCACAATTAAAATATGGGATAAAAGTAACAGCCTCTCCTATTTTGAAGTTATCGACTCCATCGGCTTCAACCAATTCGCCTGATAACTCGTGACCTAAAACTCTTGGGTAATTAAAGAAAGGTTGGGTACCTTCAAAGGCATGTAAATCGGTCCCGCAGATACCGATTCTTTTAATTTTTATAATGGCATGGTCTTTTTTAAGCTCAGGTTTTTCTGTTTCTGAATATTCGAAAGTTCCAGGTGTAGTACAGGTAAGGGTTTTCATTGTAATTTAATGATTGAATAAGAAAAATCGTCATCTCGACTGAAGCGCAGTGGAATGGAGAGATCTGCTTAGATAGATTTCTCGGCTGCGTTGCACTCCGCTCGAAATGACGTCGGTGGATTAAGCGTTCGCCAAAGCTCTGTCTAAATGAACATAACCGCCATCAACATGGATAATCTGTCCGGTGGTATGGCTTGATTTGTTAGACATTAAAAAGGCTGTCATGTTTGCAATTTCTTCTGCAGTTGTCATTCTGTTTTCCAATGGAATTTTTGAAGTGATTTCTTTTAGTTTTTCTTCCGCATTATCCAAAGTCTCTATCCAGGTTTCGTAAGCAGGTGTCCAGCATTCGGCAACCACTACTGCATTTACTCGGATGTCGTATTTTAGTAATTCAACAGCCCACTCGCGGGTTAATGCATTTCTACCACCATTTGCGGCAGCATAGGCTGAAGTATTTCCTTGCCCCGTTTCAGCCGTTTTTGAAGTGATGTTTACAATTGCACCTTTGCTTTTAATTAATTCTGGCAAGGCATGGTGTGCCATCAAATAATAATGCACTACATTTTTATGTAATGAAGCCATAAAGTCTTTATAATTTCCACTTTCTAAACCCACCCCATCGTTAACGCCGGCGTTATTCACTAAACCATCAATCCTTCCAAATTTAGCGACAATTTCTTTAACTACTTTTTCGCAATCATCCGGATTGGAAAGTTCTGCAACAAATTGTTCCGCTTGTTTGCCTTGAGCAATAATTTCATCAACTACTTTTTGGTTATCTGCTGCTTTTCTACCTACGATTACGGCAATTGCATTTTCTTTAGCAAATACTTCTGCAATGCTTCTTCCAATGCCTTTAGCAGCACCGGTAATGATAATAACTTTTTCTTTTAATTGTAAATCCATGTTTTTTATTTTTTTTGTAGCGTCCCCCTGAATTCATTTCAGGGTCTTTAGTACTGATTAGATCCTGAAACAAGTTCAGGATGACGATACCGATTAGTTAATCATATTAATTATATCCGATCTCCTTGATTCAGGCGATACTTTTAAATCTATTAATTTTCCATTCTTTAACTGCCCTTCAACGGTGGTTTGGTAAGGCGCATAGAGCTTGAAATGTACATCCCACTCTTTAGGCCATGCAGGGTAAAGATAAATCTTTTTTCCGTCTACCTGCATCAGCATTTCCTGTAAACCGATCATACCAGAGCCGCCCCAATTATGGTCTGGTGTCCAGTCGAAGCCAGGTCCCCAGAATGCCGGGAATCTCCTTCCCGAGTCTTTTAACTTTGCGGTGGTTAATTTTGCAGCATCTTCAGTTAAACCTAATCTGGCAGCAAAAATATTGTCCTGTTTCCAGCCTACAAAACTGCGGAATTTCAGCACATCTGTATCGTATTTAAAAGTATTGATGGCGGTGTCTAAACCAGGTTTACCAATTCCATAAATGCCCCAGGGATAAACGGGATACAACTGCGGACTTTCGGTATTGTTAATGCGCTCCCAAAGTTTTGCCGGAGCAATTGTGGTATGACCGTCAAATGTTCTAAAACTGATGGGTGGAATGGTTTTTAGCATGGCCGTCCATTCCGACTTTTGCTTTTCGGATAAATTGGGACGCTCCAGAAGTCGTTCTAAAACGGTTTTTAGCGCAGCAATGGTTGAGGTGGAGTTATAGGCCATTTTATAGGTTTCAGCACCAGAGCCAGGGTACAAAACCAAATGTCCATCGGCATCCAAAGCTTTTGCTCCGCGCTGTTTGGCTAAATAAGTGTAGTGCGCTTTGAAAAAGCTAAGTGAACTTTCAATCAATGGAAGATACTTTTCGATGTTATTGCCATTATACCTTTCTGTTTCCAAAATCATCATGCAGAATTCCAAAACTGTATCCCACTGGTGTTCTAACCAGGCATTGTATTCCATGCCTTTGTTAAAATCGGCAGGACGTTTCCAGCCGTATTCTGCTGGGTTTGGTAATCCAAAATTTTCCAATTGCTCTGTAAAACTGGCGCCATTATGTCCCCAGGCAGACTGCGTTCTGATTTCAGCATTTTTCAACAAATTCAGATAGAAATCGAATTGAGGCTTCATCATTTCAAAATCACCGCTTTTTAACATCGGCCAATAGACTAAACGTTGGTTTTGTGCGGTGTGGGTACCTCCTCCCCAATTCCTGAAATCGGGTGTGTATTTCAGCGCGGTATCAGTAAGTTGTGGATCGAAGGTAAATAAACCGCCATTAAATTTTGTGGGGTATTTGCCAAAGGCATTGCAACCCAACATATACCTGAATAACTGATAATTTTTAGCCGACTGATTGGCTGATTCATCTTTCGAATTGATATAAATGAAACTCTTTTCAAAGTAATCATTCCACCATTTTATACTGGATTTATGACTGTTATTGATTTTTAATGAAGTTAACTGTTTTTCCCAATCAGAAACTGATTCAGTTTTAACTGTATGTAAAGCAATGGTAATGTGGTTTGAACGCGAAGGTTTTTTACTTTTCAATATCCAGGCTTTAAAAGGTGTACTTAAATAAATACCTTCATCATTCCCTGCCGGAATTAGGTTATCTCCCTGCATAGAGCCACCAAAAATCAGTTTTTTTAGCGGATTGAACAACTCGGCCTTTCTATCATCAAGGCCTTGCTGTTTTACTGTAATATCAAATACCGTTTCAGGTTTATTTTGATGGTAAAATTGAATGGTATTGTTTTTAAAAGCAATTTCATCTTTAAGGGTTTTTACAATGCCCTGAGGTGCCCATTTATACGAATTTTGGTTGTTCTCTTTGCCTTTTGTAATGCGGTCTTCAAAGCGCCAGCTTTCGTAACTGGCTTCTGTTGTGGTATTTTGGCTTGATTTAATGTCTAAATGAATAACCGGATTAAAAACATCTACCCAAACATTTATTTTTATATTTAATTTACCGTTTGAACCTGAAATCTGGGCATAACCATCTTTTAAGATCAGTTCTTGTTCAAATGATTTCCCCTCGAAAGGGTTTGGGGATAATTTGAGTTTTACACGACCAAGCTTGAGTAAGGTATTATTCTCATCGAAGGTGCCGCTTTTGGATAGATAGAGGTAAACATTGCCATTTTCTACCCAGAGGTTAAGGCCGATATCGCCGCCACCTACGGGCATGGATGCTGATGAATTGAGGCTTTGGGTATTCCAAACCACGTTATTGGGGGCTTTTTCTTGCGAAAAAGCATTTGAGGTGAGGAAGCAGAAAGACACGGAGCACACCAAGAAAAGGTTGGTTCTTTTTGACCATATAAGACATATAAGAGCATTTAAGGTTCTAAAGGGAATACCTAGCGTGCTTGGTGTCTTTGTGGTTAATGTTTTTTTGCATATGGTATTTGACCATCTAAGGCACCTGAGAACACCTGAGGCATGGTTCAAAAATTTTGACCATATAAGAACATTTAAGTTCCCAAATGAAATACTTGGTGTGCTTTGTGTCTTCGTGGTTAATGTTTTTTGGCCTGTGGTATTGAACCACCTAAGACAGCTGAGAACACCTGAGGCGTGGTTCAAAAATTTAAACCATATAAGGCATTTCAGGGCATTTAAGTTCCTAAATAAGATACTTTGTACTTTTAGTGTCTTCGTGGTTAAATTCATTTTAATATTACTAATTCTCCCAATCATCAGTACGGAATGAAGAAACGGGCAAACCATCGTTCCCAAATAAATCGCCGGTTACAAAATCTTTGAAGGCGTAGCGAACAGCTATAGGTGCTTTAACTTCGGGAGCCGAAACCGTTATGCTACTTCCTTTTATGCTTGCTTTTGCTGGATAAAATTTTTTATCGGCGCCTGCAATTTCGAATAAAGAAAGTTCTTTACCAAAAGCAGTTAACCCGTTTGGTACATTTTGAAACTTGATTACAGCGGTATTCTTTTCGACATTAAATGATTCATAATTCGGACTTAATGCACCAAAACCTTTTATACCATAAGTTTGAGACAAGGCCAGGTAAGCCAAACGGGTTCCACCCTGTTTTTTGTTTGCGGGATGGATGGATTTTTCCTCGCCGATATCCATTAAAACTGCCATCCCCGAATTTGGAATTTTAGTAAGGGATTTACGTTGTGCATCGCGTAAAAAGGCCGAGTTAAATTTCTCACCAACATGATAAGGCGGCAATTGGGCATAATTGTAGGGCGCGATTTGCGCGTAATAGAAAGGAAAATCACCATTATCCCAATTTTTTCTCCAGGAAGAAACCATCGCCGGGAATAAGTCTTCGTAGCGGTCTGGACGTTCATAATTCGATTCGCCCTGATACCAGATAGCGCCTTTTATGCCATATCCGATTACAGGATAAAGCATGCCATTGTATAAAGTTGTGGGCGTTCTACTTACTTCTTTTATACTGTCGGTTTTTGAGGGGATTTTAACCTCGGGGAATGCTTTTAAATCCTCGGGCGACATCCAGGCCTCAATTGTAGAACCACCATAACTATCGTTGATGATCCCGATAGGAACATTTAACATTTCGCTTAATAAGGAACCAAAGTAGTAAGCGGTTGCGCTAAAATTGGCAACGGTTTCTGGGGCAGCTAATTTCCATTGCGAAGCTTTGCTGTTTTCTTGTCGTTCGGTGATGGAAGAACGCGGAACAGTATAAAGCCTGATGTTTTTATTGGTAGATTTTAGAATGGCCTCATTGGAACCAATTATCGGCTGACTTTTAAAACCTTTCATGGGCATTTCCATGTTTGATTGGCCACCACAGAACCAAACTTCACCAATTAGAATATCGGTCAGGACAAGTTTTTCACCATCATTTAATTCAATATTGTATGGACCACCGGCTGATGGAGTCGCAACTTTTATTTTCCATTTACCTGCCTGATCAGTAATAACGGTGTATTGCTGTTTGTTCCAGGAGGTATTGATTTTTACCCTGGTAGCGGGTTTGGCCCAGCCCCATATGGCAACATTGCTTTGTTGTTGTAACACCATGTGATCGGTAAAAATCGATGCAGGTTTTACGGTGGCTGATGCAATGAGGCAACAAGTGAGGTTTAAGAATATGAAGAGTTTTAGTTTCATTTTTTTAACATTAAATATTTGATCCAATCAATTGATAGAATCTTGTAAAAGAGTCGTCATCTCGACCGGAGCAACGCGAAGTGGAGAGATCTATTTAGTTAGATTTCTCGACTGCGCTGCACTCCGCTCGAAATGACGACCGCATATTATCTACTCACCGGCAGCCATACCGACATTTCTGAATGACCGCGGTTTCCCCAGGCAAAGTATGGCACCAGTTTAATTTCTGTTGTTGTGTTTTTATCTTCAATCGGCCTGTACAACACATTTTCCCAGTTGTTTGGCACTACCATTTTTGCATTTCCTACTAAACTCATCATCGCAGCACCATCGATATTAATGGGTTTGACCTCAAATTTGGTTGAAGCCGGAATAATAGCATTAAAAATACTTTTACCAGATAAATCTGTCGATTCCAGGCAGTAAACAATTGGTCCGCGTTTAACAGCTACCTGGTTCCTGTTTTCTTCGACCAAAGGATTAGCTTCAATCAAAGTGGCATCCATAGGGAGATTTAATTCTATTACATCACTCTTTTTCCAAACGCGGCTGATTTCTGCATAAGTTCCGGAAATGGCTTTAAGATTTTCAGTTTTCCCATTGATTGTGATCTGTGCATTATGTGTCCACGACGGGATTCTCAAAAATAAGGAATAAACTTTAGTCCCTATTTCTTTAATGCTGATTTTGATTTTCCCATCCCAGGGATAATTGGTTTCTTGAGATAAAGAAATTTTCTGACCATTCGTTAATGTAGTATTTAGGTTATTGCCACCATATAAATTAAACCATAGGCCTTTATCTGAAGTACTGTAGGCATAATCGCTAACTTCTGCAATCGTTCTGACTACGTTTGGGGGGCAGCAATTGGATAATGTGATATAAGGTACCCTATCTTTCGACCAACGTTGTTTAAAAGGTAAATCATCAGATTGCGCCAAAGGATTGGTGTATAAAAAGTTTTTTCCATCCAAACTAATTCCAGACAGAACGCTATTGTGTAAGGCCAGTTCCATTACATCAGCATATTTTGCATCGCCTGTAATCTGCAACATGCGCCAGTTCCAAAGTACGTTACCAATGTTGGCACAGGTTTCGTTATGTGCGGTAAAATTGGGTAATTGAAAATCGCGACCAAAAGCCTGGTGGATTTTCTGCACATCGGCCGGATTATAGGAAGTGCCATCTGGCGAAGTTCCATCGTAAAGCGAGCCACAGCCACCCGTGATGTACATTTTGTGCTGATTGACATCATCCCACATTAAATTCAATGTTTTTAAAAGCGAATCTTTACCTGTTTCGGCATATAAATCCGCTACTCCTGCGTACAGGTAGTTGGCACGAACGGCGTGGCCCATGGCTTTGGTTTGCTGTAAAAAAGGAATGCGATCCTGGTTATCATCTGTGCCGTCATCAATTTTACCTTTGATGGCGATTAAATGTTGGGCCAGTTCTAAATACCGGGGATCTTTTGTGGTGCGGTACATTTCTACCACGCCCATGTAATGTGAAGGACAAATGGCGTTTCGTGCCAATGTCGGTGAAGCAGATTTATAGAAATTGTACAGGTAATCTGTCGCTTTTTTAGCAATGTTGAGCAAAGTAGTTTTTCCGGTTGCACGGTAATGAATGCAGCCAGCCGTCATTAAATGGCCAATATTGTACGATTCGAAGCTTAACCGATCTTGAAACTGGTTTTTAGCGCCTGTTTTGCGCTGCTCAATCATTGCTTTGGTATAGATGTAGCCATCATCGCGTTGTGATTTACCGATTACCACAATGGCTTTATCCATCATTTCGTTCAGTTTTGGGTTTTTGGTTGAAGCGTATAAAACAGCTACAGCCTCCAACGTTTTGTAATAATCGCCATCATGGAAAGATGGACCAGCATGCGAGCCCGTATCTAAACCTGCTGCAATTTTGAAATTTTCAAAAGCATGACTGATCTTCGGATCGTTATAAATGGCCCACATGTTAGGTACCATGGTTTCGGTAGCTACTTTAAACCGATCGGCCCAAAATCCTTTTGTCCAGGTTACATCCGACATATTGATACTGTGCAATTTCGCGTAAGGCGAATTTGACGTATTAACCAAAGCTTTGTCTTGTGCTTTAGCGCTTAACGTCAGAAAAAGCGTTACACAAACAATTACCAGAAGTCGTAAAGTCTGCAAGACAAAATTTTTGGTTATATGGGGTAGCTTTTTCATTATTTTTTTAATTTTTAACCTGAAAATGTCTCGGGTTTTGTTGTTATTAATCTAATTTATTGCCAAAAGTCCTTAGATTCTGAAGTGTAGGTAATGGCCTGATCATTATCTTCTTTGTATTTTTCTTTAAGATTTTTTCGGAACCCAATAACGTTGTAGTTTCTGTTCTCACTCCTGTTAAAAGATTAAATGTAGTCTCTGTTGTCGCATTTCGCCCATCATAAACTATGCTAGAGACTTTAATCAATTGAAAAACTCCATTTTTGTAGATGAATTTATACTCATAGCGAACATCATTTTTTTCAGTGTTCATTAATAGAAATCCGTTTTCAATAAAAAAATAAGGGATTTGATTTTTAGTATGTACACCGTTTACATATTGGGGTTCAATTAGGTCAGTTGAAGAGAAAACTAATTTAAATTTCTTATTTGGCTGTAAAAAAAATATTTGTAACCGTAATGGAACCGCTGTATCGGTCGTATCCATCATAATTACGGTTTTGTCGATCAAACCATCTTTATTTAAATCGCCCTTTTCTAATCTGATCTGGACATTAAAATTATCCTTCACCTTCTTTTGTTGAGCGTAAACAATAGTTTGGGTAAAAGCCAGGATTAATACAATTATTTTTTTCATATATTTTGAAATATTAAACGCTCATTTACTCTTCCACTTGTATCACCACTGGCCCTAATAATCCTGCAGGATTTAAAGCTTTACCTTCCAATCGGAAAGGCGCAGTTGTTTTGGTAATTCTCTTATTTTCTGGTATTTTGCTATCGCCAATTAAACGGTTAGCCCAGGTATTTGTCACTTCGATGGTAATTTGGTTCTCGCCGTTTTTAATGGCTTTACTGATTTCTAAACGGTGCGGAGCAGTCCATAAAGTGCCGCAGTTTATTCCATTAATTTTTACTTCGGCAATACTCGAAAATTCGCCTAAATCAATCCATGTTTTACCCTTTATATTTTCGTTAAAATTGAAGGTTTTGGTATAAACTGCAGTTCCTGAATAATATTTAACCAAACTATCTGTGTTTTGTGTCCAATCGGTTAAATCGTTAAAGATTATGGGTTTTGATAGACCTCCATAAGTGGGATCAAATTTTGCTTGCCATGATTTGGAAATATCCTGGATGGTTTTGAAGTTAGACCAGTTGTTGCCACTATTAAATTGAGTTTTAGGAGTTTCCTTTTCGAAGAGAAAAAACAAACTTTGATTAGGAGCGATTTTATAAGTAAAACCTGTTCGCCCCCCTTCACTAGACCAATTATTAATGTCAGTTAACTTATCGGCAACAGCATCATAAACTTGTGGCATTTTATTGGTTACACGAAATGAAAACCAAAAATTTCTTTCTTTAGCCTCTTGATTAGAAATAAAATAGATATCCTTTTTGTCAGTTTTCCTATGATTATAAGCAACTTTTTTGGCATAACCAATTGGTTTATTGTTCGGATTAGCTTCTGTTACATAAAGATCTGGTTCAATTCCTACAAGTTTAAAATTATCGGCATTAAAAGGAGCTTTAAACAGATTGCCTTTATCCATTACTTTCATTAGAACAGGATGATGATTATTATTTATCTCATGAAAATTATTCTTCCAAATTTCGTCCACTGCAGCGCTAAACGCAGATTTACTAACTTGTTGTAAACCATTTTGATACAAAGGTTTGTTTGCTACAATCACATTAGCTCCCGCTATAATTAACTCAAATATTTTTTTTACAGTTGTATAACTCATATACTGATAATTCGGGTTCATATTCATGTTACCCGGTATTACCAAAATTTTATAAGTTGCCCCACTTTCGAAAACAACATTGCCATCTTTAACAGTTGCTGTACGCAATACATCGGGATTAAAACTATCATAAGCATATCCGCGTAAAGGATTTACCCAATTTTCGGGATCGGCCATATTTGCTGAATGTGTTACGCCGGCTGGCATTTGCCTTAAAGGTTCACCAACATTTGCGAGGCGTTTCCTTTCAGCCTCCACAACATCAGCACCAAAAATACCTGGCAAGGTTTCGACCAGCCTATCTGGTAAAACAGAACGGCGTGGTAATTCTTCACCGGTAAAAACGGCAATATCTACAACAGGTTTTCCTTGTTGTAACAGGTTTTGCGTTCTTTCTGCATAATCTATCCATACTTTACCAGCCTTCCACCAGGTTTGATCGCGTTGGAAATATAGGCCAACACCATCTAAGGTCATTCCAGGCTTCCGATCTGTCCAGGGGTTGTGTGTAAAGACGTGATACACCAATTTATTAATCCCTAAAGCATAATTACGATCCTGTAGGGTTTTCATATTGGCCGGACTTTCGTTCCAGTCCATACGAACGGTGGTAAAAGCCTCGGCCTGGATGATGTTTTTACCATAAATATGAGCGCCCGAAATGGCATCCAACATATCGTTCGGTTTATCGTGTGTCGGGCTGTTTAACCAAAACTCGCCCATGGGGATGTCAACCGTTTTGTAATGCATCAATCCGTCACTCATCATCGTTGGTGCAATACTTTCTGCCGTAAAAGTTACGCCCTGATCCTTTGCCAGTTTTGCAAGCGTTTTATAAAACTGATCTACAACCAATTCCGAAATCGTTTTTCTAACATCGTAAAGGAAATTTTCGGACACCGATACATTCTCTACAGGTAATCCGGTCATGATAGGTAAATATGGCGTTAAATCATAACCTCTCCGCTTTAAAAATTCTGCTTTAAATACCGGCGACCAATTCTGGCTGCCACATTCCCAACTGTCTACATGGAAAATGCTTAATACTTTTTTGGCTATCTCTGGTCCGCCATGTTTTAAAGCTTCGCCATACCAATTGTTGAATTGTAGTTTTACCGCTTCGGGATTAAATTTATCACATTCCAATCCTTTTCCACCGCCACCAGTTGCATTGGTATGTCCTGTAGAAGTATGGCCAATTCTTAAGATTGTCCAATTACCCTTCGGCGCTTTCCAGTTTAAGGTTCCATCTGGAGTTAACTTATCCGTTAGGTTAATGATCTTATTCAAGGGCACACACAGGTTTTTGGCGATTTCTGTTTCTGTGCTTCTCTTACTGATCCGCCAAACTGAACCATTTTTGCCTTCGGACTGATTGAGCTGTGCTTCTGAAGATAATTCGAGGTTTACGAGCTTTAATGATGGCTTCCATTTGGCTGCATCTAAATCTTCTGAACCTGGTTCGGATCCCTTTTTATCATAAATAAACCTGAAAAACTTAGCGGTGGTAGGTACAATGGAATGGGTAACATCTTCATCGGTATCCTGCCAGCCATGACGGGGCGCTTCCAATCTACCTATTGATCGGAAATTTTTCCCATCATCACTTACCTCGATAGCCAAACGTTGTGCCTGATAGTTATTTCCACTTACTTTAATGGTTATCGTTCTGCAGGTGAAAGGTTTTTCAAATTCGTATTGGATATAACATGGTTCATTTGAAGCAAAGTTTTTCTTATTCTCTGGTTGCACTAAACCGGTAGCATCAGCACCATTGCTTGCCTTAATTTTGGGGATAAGGGTTCTTGTTGAAATGCCTTCACCAATTGGTGAAGGGTAAGCGTAAACGGCAATATCTTTATAATAATTTTCTTTTGATTCTGGTTGAGGTAAATTGATCTTTGTAGCTGAATTACTGATATTTATTTTAGACCAAACTACTTTCTGCATCGATAATTCAGGGGTTATCCATGGGCCACCTGCCAGCGCGAAACCATCGCTCACATGCATGCCTAATTTCAGATCCAACCGTTTCGCCTCACTCATGGCAAACTCAACCATTTTCCACCATTCGGGTGTGAGTTGTACGGCGGGCGGCGAATAAACAGGCATTTTATCAGGGCCCTGGATGCTCATTAAATAAGCACCCGCGATGCCGTTTGATTTCATTGCTTCCAGATCGGCTGTGATGCCAGCTTTTGAAACCGCACCTTTAACCCAATACCAAAATACCCAAGGTTTTGCACTTTCGTTCTGTTGCGCAAAAAGGCTTGTTGAAAAGCCAAAGCATAACAACAGCATGAATATTAAAATCTTGCTAAACCTAAATTTCATTTTTTTTATTTTCTTATAAATATCAAAGGTGGATTTCAACCCGCGAAACAATCTTTATTTAAGAATAGATTACCACCTCGTTCCTCCTCGCATCCGATAGCTATCGGATGACGTTAAATTTTATTTGCGTGCGATTTTATAACCTCTCAAGCCGAAATAAAGGACGAAAACAAAACAAACCAAAGGGATACTATAACCAATTTGGATATTGTCGCCATACATATCGATTAAACTACCCATGCCGAATGGTAAAATTGCGCCACCCACAATCGACATGATCAACCATGAAGAGCCTGGTTTTGTATCATCACCTATGCCATCAATTCCCAGGGCAAAAATGGTTGGAAACATAATTGACATAAAGAATCCGACAGCACCTAATGCATAAACCACATACGAACCTTTACCTAAAATGGCAACTAAGCACAATAAAATAGAGATTACCGCATAAATAGCGAGCAGTTTATTCGATGATACAAACTGTAAAATCGCAGTTCCTGCGAAACGGCCTACCGTAAATAAAAAGCCATAAATAGCTAAGTAAGATGCGGCTGTTTTTTCATCAAATCCTCCGCCTTGTTGGGCCATTCTAATAAAAAAACTGGTTACACAAACCTGCGCACCAACATAAAAGAACTGAGCAACAACC
The DNA here is from genome assembly GCF_918698255.1 of Pedobacter sp. Bi27. NCBI lineage: Bacteria > Pseudomonadati > Bacteroidota > Sphingobacteriia > Sphingobacteriales > Sphingobacteriaceae > Pedobacter > Pedobacter sp. Bi27. Next base: position 251,633 of record NZ_CAKKMW010000004.1, on the reverse strand, counting down.
GCCCACTTTAAATGTTTGTGACGTAATGCGCAAAAAAAACTTCCCTTAGCCTCACCATCAATACTTTTGGTTTTAATTTCAGGAAGGTGAATAAAGTAAAATACAGCGGCTATTATCAATAAAACAATGCCAAGGGAAATGTATGGTGTTTTAACTGATGCTGCCTCTTCTAAGAAATAATTGTTTCTACCTGCCTCCGTCATGGCTGCCAATTCTTCTTTGCTGTGCGATTTGCCTGAAAGAATAAACAATCCGCCAATCATGGGTGCCACCATAGCAGCCAGTCCGTTGAAAGATGCAGCAAGGTTTAATCTGCTTGTCGCTTTTGCAGGATCGCCCAATACAGCAGCATAAGGATTAGCAGAAGTTTCGAGCATGGTTAAACCACAACCGATAATAAAAAGTGCAATCAAAAATGTAATGTACGACAGGTTATTGGCAGCTGGCACAAATAAAAACGCACCGAAAGCAAAAGCTAGTAAACCTGAGATCATGGTTGCTTTATAGCCCCACTTTTTCAAAATCATTCCGGCAGGAATAGCCATTAAAAAATAAGCAAAGAAAACAGATGTATCAATCAATGTAGATTGTCTGTTATTGAGGTTACATGCTTTCTTTAGGTGCGGAATTAGGATTGAATCGAGGTTATGTGCCATTCCCCAAAGGAAAAACAAGCTGATTACGAGTATAAAAGGTAATAAATACTTCTTTCCTGATGACGGATCGCCCTCAGTTACAATTTCTGGCTGTGTGGTTTTTGGTTCATTAGTCATTGGTTCACTGGTTAGGTTATTGGTTCATTTGTTTGGTTCGATAGTTGACTAGTTTATTTGTCACTGGTTCATTAGCCAGCGGTTCATTGGTGCTGTAATCATGTCTGGTAAACTGTCGCTATACGCGCCCATACCAATGAACTACTGACCATTGAACTAATGAACCTTTTTCACCACCAAAAGATGGTCGCAGACTAGAACAACTTCTCCGTGTTGGTTGATGATTTCTACATGTTCGGTTACGGTGCCATATTCTGGCCTTTTGCTTTCCCCTTTTTCAGAAATAGTTATTTCGGAGTGAATGGTGTCGCCAATAAAAACAGGTTTTACGAACCGCAATTTATCATATCCTTTGCTCATGGCTTCTGGATTGATTTCTGAAGCTGTTAAACCGATCCCAATGCTAAAAATCATGGTTCCGTGAGCTATTCGTTGTTTGAACGGTTGTGTTGCGCACCATTCGGCATCCATATGGTGCGGAAAAAAATCGCCTGTATGGCCAGCATGAACTACAAAATCGGTTTCTGTTATGGTACGACCTAGCGTTACACGTTTATCCTGTAATTGATAATCTTCAAAAAATGTTGATTTGAAATACATTTTGCTCTTTTTATACTGTTTCCGTCATTGTGAGCCTTAGATTTTTTCATCGAGGCGAAGCAATCTTTCTTTTTAAAAAGATTGCTTTGTCGTGCCTCCTCGCAATGACGATTTTATTAATAATTTACCCTTTTAATTGTTCTTTAATCTTTACCCCACCAACATCACTCGATTGGTAGGCACTTTCTACCACGGCCATGGTTTGGATTACATCCTCGACACTGGTATATAAAACATCGCTTGAACCTTCATTATAACGCATTAAATTGGCCATTGTACCAATAAAAGCCTCTGGAAACCAAGAGCCCTCCAATTTAACGGTTTGCCATTCTGGTGATTTTCCATCCTCTACAATACAGTATTCAAAAACATCAGGTACACCATGGGGATAATCCATCAATAGGCCAATTTTAGCTACTATTGCGCCTTTGGTTCCCTCCCATTTAATATAACTTTCCTGGTGATTTGGTCCGAAATCGTGGTCGTGATTGGTGTTAATTACTGCATGCATCGTATCTCCATAATCGAATAAAATCGTAGAACGAGATGATGACAAACTTTTCGCCGGATGTTTTAATGTTTTTGCTAAAATACTCTCAGGATTACCCAAAAATGAACGGATCAAATCAACATAATGAATGCTGTGGTATTGAATTTCTAAACGTGGATGAATAATTACATGCGGAAAAATCTCCCATGGCGTTTTAATCGTTACGCGGACTTCCATATCGTATAATTGGCCGATTAAACCTTTATCGATGATGTATTTTGCTGCACTTACAAATGGCGCAAAACGCAACTGAAAGTTTATAGCCGCTTTTAAATTCTTGGTTCTGCAGAGTTCGAGGATTTCTTTTGCCTGTGTAAAATCATCGCCCATCGGTTTTTGAATCAGCACAGCACTTCCATCAGGTAACTGTTGTAGCGTTTCAATATACTGTTCTGGCATGATGGTTAAATCGTAAACTGCATTGGTTGGTGCCAATTTTACTGCTTCGGCCACTGAATTGTATACGTTTGGAATTCCAAAAGCATCAGCCAATTTCTGTGCCCGCTCTTTCGTCCGGTTAACAATGCCATGTACTTCAAAACCAGCCATTTTATACGCTGGTAGATGCGCATCTGACACTATTCCCCCCGCACCAATAATAATGATGGGCTGTTTGGTCTGTGGTAGTTCGGGTTTATATTTGATATCAATACTCATTTGTCAATTTCATTAATCTGGTTCTGTGCACGCTGGATAAGCGCTTCGGTAGCATCATCCGTATTGATGGCCTGTAGAACCATTTGGTCGATGATAGCGGCAATAGCAGCCCAATTTTGTTTCTGTGGCAACATATTGGCCACCTCGTGCAACTGTTCTAGTTTATGATAATAAGGAATAGCCTGGTTGATCTCTTCATCTTTCCAGGTCGAAATCCTGCAGCCGATCCCTCCTGCTAACGTGAGCTGTTTATCCTGTTCTGCAGCCAGTGCAAAGCGAAGAAAATCGTAGGCGATGTCTTTATTTTTACTGCCCTTTGCAATGGTGTAAAGCCAATAAACATTTAGCGAAGCTGAGTTTTTACCTGGAGCGCATGGCAATCGTTCAACATCAATTTTTCCTTTTACTTTAGAGTCCGAATCTACTTCGCACATGGCCGCAAAACCGAACCAATTGATCATCATGGCGGCTTCACCTTGCGAAAAGGCTATTCCGGCAGCTACAGATTCGAATGCTGCAGATTTTGGATGAACAGCAGTTCTATCGTTAACAATTTTACGGTAAAAGTTTAAACCATCAACGGCTGCCTGGGTATTAATCTGGATAAAACCATTTTTATCGACCAGTGTTCCGCCCCTCGTCCATAATTGCAAAGCAAAATCAAAAACGGTATTGTGGCCATCGGGATAACAGGCGAAAATACTGCCATATAAATTTTGTTCAGGACGGTTAAAAAAACGGGCAATCTGATGAAAATCTTCCCAGGTTTTGGGTGCAGTTAAGGTTTTGCCGAATTGAGCAAAATATTGAGCCTTTTCGGTTTCACTTTCGAATAAGTCTCTTCTATAAATAAAACATTCTGGTCCATCATGAAATGGCAAGCCAACCACTTCCCAGCCGAAGCGCTGCAGCCCTAAAAGCGATTTGCTCCATCCCCTCGGGAAATCGTCGGGTTTGTTTTTGTTGATGTAGGGATTTAATACTTCGAAATCATTGTCTGAATAGCCTTCTAAAACCCAATCGGTACTGATGTGCGCTAGATCAAAATCGCCTTTTGCCAAACCTTTTTGAGTGATGGTGCTGTCGTAAAGTTCGTGCAGGTCCATTACCACCATATCCAACTTTAGTGTACAGCCCGAACTTGTACAATATTGTTCCCAGAATTTCTGCATGGCAGCTTCAAATGGCGCAAATTTACGAACGGCTATCCTGAAAGTTTCTACTTGGTTATGCATTTGTAGTGCTATGCTGTGTTATAAATTCTTTGATAATTTTTTCATTATCCTGTCCTAATTTTGGCGAACCAATTGCTGAAGTCAATAATTCGCCATCAATGCGGATCGGGCATCTGGTGGTTTCATATTTATACCCATCAATCATTTCCACTTCCTGAACCATCTTCAACACCTTAAAACCCTCATGGGCCATTAAAGCATTCCAGTTTAATACATCGGCACACCAAATATCGGCAGGTTCTAAAATGGAAAGCCATTTTTCGGTAGTCGCCGATAAAAGATGATCGGCCAAAATGGCCTTAATCTCATCACGTTTATCGAATGCTTCGCTCACTTCCACATATTCTTCCAATTTCTCGCAGCCAAGTAAATTTCCCAACTGTGGAATTGAACCCATCGCCAGGGCTAAATATCCGTTTTCTGTTTGATAAATCCCATAAGGAGCGCCTAAATATGCATTTGCATTGTTCTTTTTAGAACGTTGGGGCAAAGATCCGCCATCATTCATAAAAGTGGTGATGGTTTCAAACTGGAAATCGTAAGCGGATTCCATCATGCTGATCTGCACAAAACCACCTACGTTTTTTAGCGCTTTTCTATACAAACAGGCCAGGATTCCCTGCGCCAAGTGGGCGCCTGCCAACATATCTACAATGGATAAACCCATGGCTACAGGGCCACTACCGGCATTTCCGGTTAAAGCGGTTAGGCCGGTAACCGATTGTAAAAGTAAATCCTGTCCGGGTTTGTTTTTCCATTCCGTGTTGTTGCCATAGCCTGAAATTTCGCCATAAATTAGGGTTGGATTTAAAGCGGTAACGGATTGATAATCGAAACCTAAACGCTCCATTACCCCTGGTCGGAAATTATGGATCATTACATCTGCTTTTTTAAGCAGTTCGCGTACCATTTCACAATCTTCTTCGCGTTTTAAATCAACTTCAAAGCTTTCTTTATTCCGGTTGATGGCATGAAAAACAGATGATTCGCCGTTCATAATCAGATTTGAGGTATAAAGCGTACGGCAAATATCGCCTACACCCAAACGCTCAATTTTGATTACACGCGCACCCATATCGGCCAGGCGCAAGCTTGCTGATGGCCCCGATAGGAACTGGCTGAAATCGATAACTAAATAATCTTCAAGCGGTAGCATAATTTTGTTTATTTTTAATTTCGTACTACGTTATTGCGAGGCACGAAACAATCTTTTATGGGTCGTCATTCCCAACCCGATAGCTATCGAGTCGATTGGGAATCGTAATGCAATGCGCTTTAAGATTCCCGCCTGCGCGGGAATGACGACCAATTTTATTAACTTAATTCAAACTCTTTATTAATCTCAGCTGTATCAAAACCAAGTTTTGGTGCTGCTTTACTGGCAAATAACTTTTCATTATCCAATCTAATCGGGCTTACTGTTGTCTTTATTTTTTTACCTTCATCTAAATCCAATTCCTGTTCTATCTGTAGGCTTTTATAGGTATTCAATGCTGTAGCCGTTTGATAATTTAATACTTCTGCACACCAAATACCATGGCCTTCCAAAAGATCAACCCAATGTTTTGTATCTTCTTTTTTAAAGGTTTCGGCGAGGCGGACAATTAATTTATCGCGGTTTTCGAATGCTGAACCTGCCTCCACATACAGATCGGTAATATCGCAATTGATGATCGTACAGATATTTGGCAGGTTGCCCATGGCCATGGCGATATAACCATCGTTGGTTTGGTACATGCCGTAAGGAGCGCTTAAATAAGCGTGTGCACTGCCTTTTGCTCCGCTTCTATCGGGCAATTTACCACCATCGTTTAAGTAAGTGGTTAATACTTCAAACTGTACATCTAAAATGGATTCGAGCAAGCTCACCTCAACCAAAACACTTTTATTGGTTTTTGCCTTTTTGATTAAAGCGGCCATAATACCTTGTGCCAAATGGTTTCCGCACATAATATCCGAAACGGAAAGTCCGAAAGGAACTGGTCCGTCTACATCAACACCCGATAAAAATGTTAATCCAGAAACGGATTGTACCAATAAATCCTGACCTGGCTTGTTTTTCCAAGGGCCTTCACTCCCATAGCCGGTTACCATTCCGTAAACAATTTTTGGATTGACTTTTTGAACGTTTTCATAATCCAGACCAATTTTTTCCATTACTCCTGGTCTAAAATTATGTGTCATCACATCCGCCTTGCTGATTAATTTTTTAAGTCGTTCTAAATCTTCTGGATTTTTTAAATCTGCGGTATAACTTTCTTTATTCCGGTTGATGGTATAAAAAAGCAGGCTGTCTTCATCGACAAAAAGATTCTTAATGGATAAAGACCTGCAAGCATCGCCTGTTTTTGGTCGTTCGATTTTAATCACACGGGCACCTAAATCGGCCAGTTTCAAACCAGCCGATGGTCCTGCCAAAAATTGACAAAACTCTAAAACCAAAAGTCCTTCAAGCGGTCTGTTCATGATAACACTAAACTTTTAGATTGCTGATATAATTTGTTCATAGCCGATAAAACCTGGATTTCATCGCCTCCATTCATTAAATAATCGCGCACCACATCGCCTGCATGGTCTTGAAAATACATCGAACCATGGTAACGTGGACGGAGAAAAGCTCTTTGCAAGGCCGGTAAAGTATTCAGGAAATAATGCTGGCTCTGGCGGTTGACTTCTTCATTTTTCCATGCCGCCAAATGCCCTGGCTGACCACCACTCTCAAAAAACAAAGTAGACTGACAAGCCGGTGAACCTACGAATTCTACATATTTAGCGGCAATTTCCAATTGTTTGCATTTGGCAGAAATGGCTAAACCTGTTCCACCCAATGTGCTTCTCAGATTGGTTTTACCATCTAAAGCAATCATATCGTGAAAATGCAGGGTTTTGCGGGCATAACCATTACGCGAATAGTTTGAGTAGCCATAAGCAAACGGGCAATACGCAATTTCGTCTGTTAAAGTCATTGCTTCATATACCTGGATCGGGTTTCGACCGAAGTTTGCCTTATCTATTTTGGAAGCCAGTTCCCGGTACATTTGCAATGCCCGAACACCAATTTCCTTAGAAACCACCTGCTCATCACCTTGACAAGGATCTTCCCCTAAAGAGCAGCAAAGGGTATAAAAATTCATTAAAACATCGATGGGAATACCTGCAAAGGCAACTAAACCTTTATTGGCAAGTGCCAATAGATCTTCAAAAGATTTAGGCAATTGCAAATCCTTTTGAGCAAATAAATCTGGTCTTGAAGCTGCTACAGGAGTTGCCGCATCTATCGGTAAAGCCCATAAGTGTTCATTATAAAAATAACTCTCGTATGATTGGCCAACAGAATTTTCCTCCTGATCTTTCAAATATTCTTTAGAAAGATAAAGATCCAAGGGTACTATTGATTTTGTTTTTGCGGCAAAACCTGCCCAGGGATGATCGATTACCAACAGATCAAATCGTTCTGCCAGCTCCTGGATTGAAAAATCGGCAAATTGCTGCAAGCTTCTTTTCTCCCAGGTGATGTTTACATTTGGGTACAATTCAGAAAATCGCTGTGCCGTAGCCACCATCGGCAAAAGCCCGCGGCTATGGTTCCAGGTTATTCCTTTTAAATTTATCGTCTTCTCCACTGTATTTCTTCTTTTTAGCTAATGGTTGTTGTCTCCACCTACCATGTTTTTATTTTAATTTTTTCGGTTGGTGAGACACCAACCGATAGATTCATTTCTTTTTACTCTATTTACCTGTTTCTCTAATGGTTGGTGTCTCCACCGACCAATGTTCTTATTTTACTTATTTCGGTTGGTGAGCCATCAACCGATAGGTTTTAAATTTGTGGTTCTTGATGACACGAACCACGGCCAAAGATTCATTTCTGTATTCTATTTTCCCGTTTTTATAATTATCGATGATGATGTTAAACCAGCTGATGAAGCTGTTAATTTTATGGTTCCGGTTTTTTCTGTTGATTGAAGAATGGCTAAACATAAACCATGGAAAGCTTTACGGTAATTGGCTTTAAAAGGCTCTAAACTTGCCTGAAACCCATTATCAACACCTGCTATAGAACCAACACCTTCAACCTGAAAATCAATCAGATTATCTGCATTGGGAACTACATTGCCAGCAGCGTCTAAAACGCGAACGGTTACAAACGATAAATCCTTACCATCAGCTTTAATATTTTTTCTATCTGCGATTAATTCAATCTTTGCCGGATCTCCTGCGGTTTTAACTTCACGTACTAAAACATCTTTGCCACTTTTACGGGATACTGCTTTTAAAGTTCCAGGTTCAAAAGACACATTCCAAAGCACATGTAAATCATCGCCCTGTTTTGATTTTTTTCCTAAAGATTTTCCGTTCAGGTACAATTCTACTTCATCAGCATTGTTGTAATACGCCCAAACTTCTACCGGTTTTCCTTGTTTCCAGTTCCAATGCGGCAGTAGGTGTAACACAGGTTTATTTGTCCACTCGCTTTGGTACATGTAATACGAATCTTTCGGGAAACCTGCCAAATCAACAATTCCAAAGTATGAGCTTCTTGCTGGCCAAGGATAAGGTAAAGGCTCCCCCAGGTAATCGAAACCTGTCCAAACAAATAAACCTGAAACATGATCATATTTTTTTGCTGCTGCCCAGGTTTCTTCGTGTGTAGAACCCCAATAAGCTGAAACATTATCGTAAGCCGATGCCGACCACTCATTATTTCCTTCCGTAAACTTCGTTTTTCCATCTTTTGGCCAACGACGGATGGTATCGGCTGTGTCGTAAAAACCCCTGGTTTCTAAAGCGGAAGTGGTTTCTGTAGCCAGAAACTTAACGCCAGGATAATTTTTAGGGAAATCTTTATACAGTTTGTGGTTGTAGTTTAATCCATAAACATCTAATGCATTGGCTTGGTAGATAAAGTTTTTTTCGGCTTTTGTTTCTGTTAAAGCAGAGATTACGGGCCGGGTTTTATCTAAGTTTTTAACGATGCCAACCAATTCTTTGGTAAGAGCAATGCCTGTACTGTCAAACTGCTCGCGGATTTCGTTGCCAATGCTCCAAAGGATAATGGATGGGTGGTTACGATCGCGTTTAATCATATCTTCCAAATCTCTTTTGTGCCAGACTGGAAAATCGAGGTGGTAATCGTTTTTGGTTTTCTTTTTCACCCACATATCGAAAGCCTCATCCATAACCAAGAAGCCCATTTTATCACATAGATCTAAAAACTCAGGAGCAGGTGGGTTATGGGCTGTACGGATGGCGTTCACGCCCATTACTTTCATTATTTCCAGTTGGCGTTCCATTGCCCTCACATTCACAGCAGCACCCAGGGCACCTAAATCGTGATGCAAACAAACGCCTAAAATTTTCATAGGTTTTCCGTTTAATGAAAAGCCTTTAGCTGCATCGAAATTGAATTCACGAACGCCAAAAGGTGTTACATATTGATCAATGATCTTTCCATCAGCTTGTGCAATTTCTACCACCAACTTGTACATGGTCGGATGATCAACAGACCATAGTTTGGGGTTAGCTATTCCAAGACCATTAATCGACATTGTTGTAGAATTTTCGCTGGTATTGAGTGGCCATTCTTTTTTTTGCAGTTGGATATTTTTATCATCCAAAATGGTTGTTAGCATTTTATAAGCACCTTTTGTGCTGAATTTATTTTCAATCTCGATTTCTGCATTTACTGAAGCAATACTTTCACCGGGTTTTAATTTTCTGCTTTCGTTGCTCTGACCTTTATCGCCACTGAGTATAAAGGTTTTTACAAAAGTGCCATTGCGCTTGATTGAAACTTTTGCTGCAGATGTAAGCCACACATTTCTGTAAATCCCTGAACCAGAATACCAACGCGAATCAGGCTGTGCTGAATTATCAACTTTAACTGCAATGATATTTTTCCCAGCTTTTAAGAATTTGCTGATCTCGTAAGAAAAAGAGCTGTAGCCGTAAGGCCTTTTGCCCAGGTATTGACTATTGATCCAAACCTCACTATTTTTATAGACGCCGTCGAATTCGATGGTGATTAATCTATCCTTAAAATTGGCAGGAGCTGTAAATTCTTTTCTGTACCAGCCTATACCTGTAGGCAAACCACCACCTTCAGGTTTTGCAGGATTTTTCTCGTCGAATTTGCCTTCAATACTCCAATCATGCGGTAAAGTGAGTTTTCTCCATTTAAGATCGTTGTATGCTGGAGATTTTGCATTTGCTTCGTACCCTAAAAAGAATTTCCAATCTTTGTTAAAGCTGGTTCTGGTGCGGGGTTCTGGCCTAATCTTATCTCGATTGGTCGTCATTGCGAGGCACGAAGCAATCTTACTACTATGGGTTGGCTGTTCTTTCGCATTAGGATTGCTTCGTGCCTCGCAATGATGGGACGCCCACAAACCGAATGTCAGAAAAATTACAACTTTAAAATTAGGTAGCCTTCTCATGTTATTTCTTTGTTTCGCTTACAAAATTCACTTTACTCTTACCCAAATCTTTCGATGTAGCCACAGCAATGCCGCGCTGATCTAGTTTATTTACTGCACAATAAAAATGGTACACCGTGCCTTTATATTTCAGTACGAAAGATTTATGCGCGTATAATTCATCGTATTTCTCTGACGATTCTATTAAGTTATTGCCTGTCCAATCGGTCCAGTTTACCAGGTCATTTGAGGCGGCAAAGCGGTTAAATGAACCTTTTCGATCTTGCCAGAAAGCACCAAAGTAAAACATTACCCAGGTTCCATTAATGTTTTGAATTACAGCATCTCCAGTAATGCCCACGGGGTGATGAACAACTGGATTTTTATTGAACCGCTGCCAATGAACCATGTCATCAGAAACTGCCATGCCGATCCGTTCGTACCAGCGTGTTTTTTTATTGTTTGCTAAAGAATCGCCGACAGCATTGTAGTACATTACAAACCGATGTCCGGTTAATTTTTGTTTATCTTCAATTACTGTACTTTTAAAAAGTTTGTTCCGGTTTTCCCACCAACGTACATCTGCATCACCCGAAGCCAGAACAGGTTTATCGAGCCTATTCCATTCCTGAACTATTGATGGATCTTTTGTGGTATAAGCTATCCCGATGGATAAAGGCTCTACTTCGTAACCTTTTTCTTTACCACCGAAATACGACATCCAATATTTACCATCGAACTGATTTGCGGTATAACTTCCGCCCCATTTGGTATCCAATAAGGCATTATAACCTGCCTTTTGGTTATCGTCCCAATGGCCAGCATCGCCAAACGACATCAATTTGCCCTGATTTTCCCAGTGCAATAAATCTTTACTTTTTGCCAGCCAGGTTTCGTAACCACGACCACTAAAAATAAGATAGGTCATGTACCAAAACTTTCCCTTACGGAAAACTGTTGGGCAATCCATTTTATGTTGATTATCTTCAGGAACCATTACCAAGCCATATTTATAAGGCGTTTTTACTTCCTGATAAATCTTTTCCATGGTTTCGGCTGAAACAGGATTAATGGTTTGCGCATTCAATTTTAATGCACTTACAAAAAGGAAAAATGCGAGGATTATCTTTTTCATTTGTACTTTAAATTAAACTTATAATAACCTGATCCTATAACAACCTTAGCTTTCCCGTCTGCTATTCCTGCATCCGTAAATGTCGAATTGTTTTCTTCGGAGATTTCATATTTCGGCAAAACCGGAAAATAAATTGTTGCTTTTGTATTTACCGGGATATTCACCTCCAGTGTAAAAGTTTGGTCTGTTTTTTTCCATTTGCTAGAAATTTTGCCATAAGGAGAATTGTAATGCACATCAGCTGAGGTTAAATCGCCCACCACTTCCGGTTCGATTTTAATATGGTTAAAAGCGATTGAATTTTCTGCCTGACGGATGCCGCCAACACCACTATACAGCCATTCCATTAAGTGCCCGAGCATAAAATGATTGTTGGATACGGTTGGCAAAGCGGCCCACGATTCGGTTAAAGCCGTTGCGCCTTTGGCCAGCTGCATGCCATAACCAGGTACATCCGAACGGCTGTTCATATCAAAAATCACGTCCGATTTGTCGGCATCTTCTAAAACACGCAACACATAACGATAACCTATATCACCTGCTGTTAAACTGTTTTTGCGATCTCTGATATCTTTAACCAAATTCTCGATCACTGCGTTTTTATGCTTTTCTTCAACCAGTTCCATATAAACCGCCATTGCATTTGCAGTTTGAGATCCCGTTGCATATTGTTTGCTTTTTGCATCAAAGAATTTATGGTTGAAAGCATCTTTCACTTCAAGGGCAAGTTTTGCATAGGCCATTGCATCAGCTTTTTTGCCTAGCAGCGTAGCCGTTTTTTCTAAAATTTTTAAATCATAATAATAAATGGCTGTACCCGTAATGCCCATTGGGGTTAACTGAGAAACGCCGGGAGGTTTTGGCCCAATATCATACCAATCGCCTAAACCTTGCGATAAAATGTGGTTATTTGCTTTAGTGCCCAAATAATTGATGTAGCGTTGCATCATCGGGTAATAATCAGTCATAGCTTGTTTATCCCCATACCATTGATATAAATACCATGGCATTAAAATGCCACTGCTGCCCCATTCAGGCGAATCGCGGAACATATCGCCACCCCATTCAAATTTTACATATTCAGGTGCAATTTCAGGAATTAAACCACTGGCCAGTTGCGAGTTTTTCATGTCTTGCAAGGCTTTTTTGAAAAGCGGTGCAGCATTGTAATTATAACGTACAGAGCTGCCCATTAAGTGCAGTTCCTCTAACCAGCCCAATTTTTCACGGTGTGGACAATCGGTAAAAACACTCACCATGTTGCTTTTAACCGCCCAATCGATCAGGCTGAAAGTTTTATTGAACAACTCGTTAGACGATGAGAACTTACCTACCTGCTCAGCAGCATTTCGGATATGTAAAGCTTTTAAATCTTCTACTACCGATTTGTTAGATGGATTTTCTTTGCCACTCGGAACTGCTCCTTTAACCTGGAGGTAACGAAAGCCTGTATAAAAGAATTTAGGTCGCCAGATTTCCAAACCATCTCCTTTTAAAATGTAGGTAAAATAAGATGGGCTGCCGATATTCTTTTGTGTTACCGAACCATCTGCTTTTAATAATTCGGCTGGGGTAATGCGGATAGTATCTCCTTTTTTACCCCGTACTTTCAATTCGATAATTGCAGAAGCGTTCTGGCCCATATCATAAACCCATTCGCCATTGGCAACCGGATTAATATTTTGAGGTGAAAAATTTTCGAAAATCTTTACAGGTTCTTCTTTCTGTGCATTTAGCTTCGGACCATCAACCAATAACGATGATTTCCATTTGTTATCGTTAAAACCTGCTAAATTCCATCCTTTTTGCTCAAGGTTGGCATTGTAATCTTCACCGCCATAAATGCTTGAAAAAGTTATGGGCGATGGTGCGGTTTTCCAACTTTGGTTACTGATGATATTCGCTGAAGTTTCGTCCGTATATTCGATCAACAACCTGCAGATCATTTTCGGATAACCATAGGCTACCTTTAATTTTCTATACCTTTCTTTAACAGGAGGAATATAATAAAAACCATTGCCCAGCATCACTCCTATTGCATTTTCACCTCTCTTAAGCAGTTTAGTTAAATCATAAGTCAGGTACAAGACCTCTTTATCATACTTCGTCCAGCCGGGTGCTAAAAAGTCATCGCCAACTTTCGCTCCGTTTAAACTCATTTCAAAATGGCCTAAACCAGAAATAAAAGCTGTAGCTTTTTTAATTGTCTTCGTTACCGTAAAACCTTTGCGGAACATTGGCAAGATGTTATTGCCTATGTATTTGTCTTTTTTACCATCCGTTGGCAGGCTATTTACGTTAGAATCCGCCAGCTTTTCGTAGGCAATCCATTTTGCGCCTTTCCAATCGACTGTGTTGAGCAATCCCATTTGCCAAAAGGCCGAAGCGCTCCAGCCAGATTCATGCCCGAAATTATCCCAAACACGGACTTTCCAATAATAGGTTTTACTTGATAATAACTTTTTACCTTGATATTTAATCTGTAATGATTGGCCTGAGTTTACTTTTTGAGTATCCCAAACATCCCCAATATTTTTATTTAAATTGCTTAAACTGCTAGAAACTACGATTTGATAGCTTGTTTGCATGATATTGTGTTTAGCAGATTGCAGTTTCCAGCTCAAAGCCGGCGAAAGAACATCAATGCCAATAGGATTATTACGATACGCACAATTCAATTGAGCAACCTTAATATCTTGCGCAAAAAGCGGAATGCTTAACAGATAAAGCCAAGAAAATATTACAAGTTTGCTCATTCACTATTGCACACCGTTTCGGATGTTTTGGTTAGGTTTATAAATGGTCATCAGTGATAAATTTTTTCAGAAATAAATTCTCAATTCTATAGAATTAAGCCTTTTAAATTCCGTAACTTTAAAATACTATCTCTAATTCAAATATAAATGTTTTTTTTAAATATGAAAACATATATTCGTATTTAAATTATACAAAATCTTCTCTTGGATAAATAAGAAAGCATTTTGTATGTTTGAAATTGTAAAAAATACGATACAGCCAAATTTAAACCCGCATGAACGAAAAAGAATCGAAGTACCAAGCCCCTGCTTTGGATAAAGGACTTGATATATTGGAGTATTTATCAGCACAATCTATCCCATTGTCTCAAACTGAAATTGCTATTGGTATTGAGAAAACGCCAAACGAAATTTACAGGATGTTGATGAGTCTGGAAAGTCGTGGTTATATTTTACGTGATGAAGTTTCTGGTAAGTATAGGCTGTCGTTAAAGCTTTTTTACCTCTCACACCGGCACTCGCCTATTGATGAGCTGCGTAAAGCTGCCCAGTTTCCATTAGAGGAACTGGCAAACAGTATCCGTCAATCTTGCCACTTGAGTATTTTGTACATGAACCAGGTAATGGTGATTATTCATGCGAAAAGTCCTGGGCCGATTGCGCTTTCTATTGAAGAGGGAAATTTGTTTCCTTTGCCACTAACCGCATCGGGTAAGGTTTTATTGGCTTACATGCCTGAGGCTGAGCGTAGCACAACATTAAAAAACAATTCCATTTTTAAGAAATATGCTAAAGCCCAGCAAGAAGATTTTTTGACTTCATTGGAAGATATTCAGCAAACAGGCTCTTATTTCAAAAATAGTGATTCTGTTTCTGGTGTAACCGATCTTTCGGTACCAATTGGTATTAATGGCAATAATGGAATTATCGCCTGTTTAACCATTTCGATGTTAAATGCGATAAATGTAGATCAAGCGATTGAAAATGATGTGATCCTTGCCGAGGCCTATAAATGTGTTAAAAAAATAGAACAGCGGATTGGGGTTTAACCCCCAACCTCCAAAAAGGGGGCTTTGACTTTCTAATCGCTGATATAACTGCTAACTGATATGAGCGTAAACTACCCTCTATTATGACATTTCTCTTAATTGCTTGCGCTCGTTTCTCAACAAGTGCATAAATAACTTTACGATTTTATCGTTTGTAAACGACGAGCTATTCAACGCTCGTTAGAAACGAGCGTTAGCCCAGAACCCTTGCAATCCCCAATGCGGTATCTATGGCAATAAGCCATAGACAGGTTGATGTGTAGCCAAGAACAACTGAGTTTGGTTAAATAAACCTGATAGAACGGAAAGCCCGGAGCGAAGAATGAGTGAGGACTTGGAGGGAGAGCAGGGCTTTCATAACCTAAAAGCACCGAACCCCGCTTTTCTAAATGATATTGACCACCCCCAGTACAGCATGGCTTGCGCTCGTTTCCCAACGAGTGCGTAAATAGATAAACGATTTTATCGTTTGTAAATGAAAAGCTATTCAACGCTCGTTAGAAACGAGCGTTAGCCCAGAACCCTTGCAATCCCCAATGCGGTATCTATGGCAATAAGCTATAGACAGGTTGATGTGTAGCCAAGAACAACTGAGTTTGGTTAAATAAACCTGATAGAACGGAAAGCCCGGAGCGAAGAATGAGTGAGGACTTGGAGGGAGAGCAGGGCTTTCATAACCTAAAAGCACCGAACCCCGCTTTTCTAAATGATATTGACCACCCCCAGTACAGCATGGCTTGCGCTCGTTTCCCAACGAGTGCATAAATAACTTTACGATTTTATCGTTTGTAAACGAAAAGCTATTCAACGCTCGTTAGAAACGAGCGTTAGCCCAAACTAACCAGAATACTTCACGTTATAATCCTTACCTTTTTCGATTGTTACTTCATAAATCCCCTTCGATAATTCTTTAACTTCAGCACCTTTTACAACAGGTTTGGTTTTGCTTTTTACCTTTAGTTTACCTGCACCTGTTGGAGAAGAAACTTTGATTTCTTTTTTACTACAAAACACTGAAATATCACCATTTGCTGTTGGGACTTTACCTTCCATCCATTCCAAACCACCTAAATTAGGTTCAATGGTGTACGTTTCATAACCAGGTGTTGTAGGTTGTACACCTAAATAATATTTTCCCAATAAATAAATCGGACTTGCACCCCAGGCGTGGCAAAGGCTTTTTCCAAACGGGCGGCCGTACATCGCCAAGTGTTCGGTTCCCTTTTTATCCGGGTTGTATTCCTCCCAAAAAGAAGTTGCACCCAGTTTTAACATGCCACCCCAATAATTTTTCATTTCCTTTAATACATAAGGTTGTTCGCCCATGGCACATAATGCTTCGAGCTCGTAAAAACGCATATAAGGTGTGGTAATTTTGGCTATTTTATCGTTTAAGAGTACATTTTTCTTAACGGCTAGCTTTTGCTCCGGGCTAAAATAATCAAAGAAAATCCCGAACATGTTGGCATAACGGGTTACATTATCCGTTTGTTTATCGTCAATCCGGCTATGCACTAAAGCACTTTTTTGCTCATTCCAATAAAGTTCAAAAATCTTGTTTTTCAGTTCTTTAGCCTGTTTGTCGTATTTGGCAATGCCTTCTGTGTCATTGGCTAATTTGGCACATAAAGCCATTGTTTCTAAACTCCTGGCATATAACAACTGTTCGAAACTTACTTCACCATCTTTACTCAGTTTATCTGCCCAATCGATAAAAATCCAGTCACCAGGCATCCACTCTAACAGGCCGTTTTTATTCTTTCTTCCATCGATATAAGTCATTAGCGACTGCATCCGCGGGTAAATATCCTGTACGAACTTCTGGTCGCCGGTAAATTTATAGTAATCATAAATCCCTAAAAACCAATAAAAAGAGTAATCCATAATGGTATTGATGTGCGCCGTTACAGGATCTTTTCCACGCTGAGCCAATAAAGTCCGTTTTACAGTAGGTGCATCAAAAAATGAATAATAGTTCATCAAATAACTTTGATAAGCATCGCCGCTCCATACCCACCGATCGCGTTTTATCCCATCGATAAAGAACTCGCGGGTGTTTAAATGAAAGGTATATTTGGCTACATCGTAGATTTTGTTTAGCTCAGTGTCCGAAGATTTAAAACTCCCTCTTTCTGTTACAGGTGCATATTCGTACAACATAGAAACAGAATCGACAGATACTGCACCTTCAGATTGATAATTTACATATCTGAAGGCCTTTGAAAGTGGCATAATTGAATCTTTTTTCTGAGAACGGTCAATGTCAAGATAATCTAAGGTTTCACATTTATCGGTTGATAAGGCCTCTTCTTTCGATTCTCCGTAATAGATACTCAGCCTTCCTTTTCCTTTTAAACCATGTACTTTTATAAAACCAAAGGTTTCCTTTCCGAAATCAGAAACTGCACCATTGTTTACTTTTTCTGTTTTAAGAGCCGATTGTGCAACAACAGGCAATTTAAACTGCGATGGCAATTGAGTTGGATCGGTTAAATTCCATGAGCCTGCTGAAACAAAGGTAGTTCCCGATTTATCAGAGGTTTTTCCACTCGCATCGATCCATTCTTTATCCTCGAAAGTAGCGAGCCAGGTATCATCAGAAACTACCGTTTTACCCTGAACAAAAATTGCCGGAACATGTGCCTGGCTATACACCTTCAAACTCAATTTGTGTTTTCCTGCCGGAATTTGAATGCTTTTTGGAAAACCTGTAATGGCTTGACCATCGATTTTAACATTGTAAGTACCTTCTACAAACAATTTAACCTCTTCAGATTGAGCAAGATTAAATTCTTTGTGAAAATCTACCAAAACATAATGGCTATCCATTTTCCAGAAGACGGGGAAAAAAGATCCTCTTTCGGTTCTGCGGTTCTGCATCACATTGCTCATGTAAATATCTAAATCGCCCGGATACCAGATCCAGGAGGCTTTTTGTGCGAAAAGCTGTACTGCCGAGCAGGTAAAAATGGCAATGAGGATAAGTTTTTGAAAGTTTTTCATGTCGTTTAGTTTTTATATTTATCGTCATTTCGACCGTAGTGGAGAAATCTTTAGCAATTACAACTTCATAGATTTCTCCATTCCGTTACACTTCAGTCGAAATGACGATTCTTCTATTTTTTAATGCCCATTAAAGAAAATGTAAAGTGCAACCATTACGATTGCGAGCGCTATCCACGAAATCCAAACTGTTCTTGCTGGTTTTTCTATATTGGCCTGGTGTTCTTCATTAACGGTGTAAATACTTGGTGATTTATCCAGTAAAGAAATCAAAATCGCGATGATCATTAGTCCTGCGAAAATGAAAAATGATAACATCAGGTAATGTGGCCAGATATATTTATCTGATGGCAAAATCCAGAGATAAGTTACCCCAACGCCCAAGCTTAAAATTGAGCCAATGGATAGTGTAAAATTCACCGCTTTTCTTGTGGTTCTTTTCCAGAAAACGGTGAGTAAAAACACGACCGACAGCGGCGGCGCAATAAAGCCCAAAACCGATTGAAAAACATCGAATAAATTCAATCCTTTAATGTTATCGATGGCCAAAACCACTACAACCGCAAAAATACATCCTGCAACAACTGCCCAGCGGCCAATGCGGATAATTTGTTTATTACTCGCCTGTGGGTTTATTTTCTTTACATAAATATCCATCGTAAAAACGGTACTTAAAGAGTTTAAAGAAGAGCCAATTGTACCTACTAAAACCGCAATCAGCACAACGATTACCAGGCCATTCATACCGGGAGGAAATAAATTGGTTACCATGGTCATATAAGCTTCGTTCGGATCTTTTAAGCCAGGAAATAACACATAACAAAGGATTCCTGTTCCGATAAACAACGGTAATGAGAGTATTTTTAGCCAGCCAATAAAACTCACGCCCAATTGCCCTTGTTTTAAGTTCTTAGCACCCAGAACAGATTGAACCATCGATTGATCGGTACAGAAAAAGGCCACAGCTGCAACCGGATAACCCAATAAAATGGCATACCATGGATATTTTGGATCGCTGGCGGGTTGGATTAAATTCCAGAAATGATGTGGTGTTTTTTGATATAAAGCAGAAAGTCCACCAACTTTATTCAGTCCCAAAAGCATGAGCGATAATGAAACGGCAATCAATAAAATCATTTGGAAAACATTTACTTTAGCAATGGCTTTTAAACCACCGAAAAAGGTAAACAGTCCCGCAAAAGCGACCAATACGGTAACCGATTGCCACATGGGTATGCCCAAAATCTGGCGGACCAAAAAGCCCCCGGCAAACAAACCGAGCGATAACCAGGAGATTAAAATCTTAACCAGCGCATACCAGGCGAGGATGTTTTGAGTGGAATCGCCATAACGGTTGCCCATAAATTCAGGCATGGTACTTACCTTGGCGGCAAGGTATTTAGGTGCGAAAACAATGGCCAGTAAGAATAAAAAGATAAAGGCATACCAATCGAAATTAACCGCTACGATACCGGTACTATAGCCAATACTTGCAAAAGCCAATAACATCGACGGACCAACATTGGTACCCCACATATTGAAACCGATGCTGCTCCAGTTTAAGGATTTATTGGCCAAAAATAAGGTCTCATCGTCGTTTTTCTTTTTAGAAAAACTGGCCCGATAACCAATGATGATCAGGATAACGAGGTATGCGATGACAATGATGTAATCTAAATTGGTTAAACGTTCTACAATGTTTCCCATTGGTTTATTTGGTTAGTTCGGTTGTATTATTTGATAGTTTTTAGCCACAGATGGACACAGATCTTCATGATTTGTCACGAGTGGTTCGTGGAGACACGAACCACGGCGCATTATGTTCCGTGTTTTCTGTGTCTCCGTGGCAAACAATTACAATCCTATCGATTCCCTGGTAATGTGATTTGCTTTCAAAATTTCATCAACTTTTACTGGCAAGCCTGTTGCTAGCGATTGATCCATCGCTTGTAATAGCGCAACGGTTCCGATGCCTTCTTTTAAATCAGGGTATGCGGTAAAATTATTGTTGATGCTATCTGCAAAATATTCTAAATAATTCTGGTATTCTCCGGCGTGATGGCTTTGTCCTTCGAAACGGAAATAGTGCTTTAAAGTAGAATCGCCCCAGGTGATGATCTTTTCTTCGCCGGTTTTGGTTGTAACAGAATAACGCAGTTCATGGTAATCGGCCTGACTAGCACCTTCCGTTCCGCGCAGGATACAGCTCATGCCACTATCGCGACTTGCAGGCTGTGTTGGGCCAGTATAAGCACCGCTAACCCGCGCAATTCTGCCATCTTTTGCTTTAAAAATAAAGTGCATGGTATCCTGATTTTTCAGTCCGGCTTTTAAACCGTTGCTACTCAACATGCCATAACCCATAACTTCTTCAATATCTGGCATGTACCACCTGATAAAATCAACGGGGTGACTTAAACCGCCATACAACCATTTAAATGATTGTTTTAACGACCAGCCTTTTTCCAGAAACCAGCGATGATCGGCGTGGTAATGACTTTCGATAGTGATCAGTTCTCCGATTAAGCCCTTATCAAAATCTTTTTTCTGGCGCATGGCAGGCTCAAAAAAACGGGAGCTTTGCCCTACGAAAATCTTTTTTCTTGATTTCTTTGCTAACTCCAACAGCTCATTGGCCTGAGCTAAATCATCGATAAATGGTTTGGTACACACCACATGCTTCCCATGTTCAAGCGCCAGTTTAATGTGCTCAAAATGTAGATGATCTGGTGTGTAAATCGCAATCATATCGATTTTGTCGCTGGTTAACATATCCTCGTAATTGGTTGTCCAGTTTTGAAAATCAAATTCTAAAGCCCGTTCTTCGCAAAGCTTTTTATTGGCATCGCAAATCTGGATAAGCTTAAACTTTTTGCTTGCCAATGATGCAGAAATGGTGCTTCTGCCTTCTCCTAAACCTAAAATCCCTAATCTTAACATGATATTATTTTTTAAGCGTTATTGTTTTCCTCCCCCTGCCCCCTCCAAAGGGGGACAATAAGTCTTCTATTCTATCGGTTTAAAGAAAACCCAAACCTCTTCTGGCTTTGTTCCTTCAATTCCTTCCTGGTATTTTTTCATTATTGCATTCCATTCGTTTACTTTTGGATTGTTCTCAGTGGTTTTTGGATTCAATTCATCTAAACTTTTTCCTTTGGGAATACTAATGATCAGCATTAACTGTCTATCGTTTTTAAAGATGGCCAACCGCTGAAACTCGGCCTTACAAAATCCTTTTGAAATTTCTGGCCATTTTTCGAACTGTGTTTTATGGTAAGCCAGATATTCTTTCTGGAGTTTTTCATCTTTCACCAAATTGGCTGATAAAATGATGTTATCCCATTCTGCTACTGGTTTATCGCCACAATTCTTTTCTCTGTTAAAGTCGTAAAACAGATTGTCGTACAATTTAATTTCTGTCGCATTTAAACGTTTTAAAGTTTGCTGCAAGCTCTCCCCCTTTAAACTTAAAGTATAAATTACCAATCGGTTGTTCCATTTATAGATTGAACCTGGCAGGAGGTTATTTTCTTTAGCGAAAGTTTTTAAGGCATTGTTACCTGGCAGATTACCCGTTTTAAAAACCAATTCGAATACAACAGATTGATCTACAGCCTGATTGATGCCTCTTTTTGAATAATTGGCTTTGTCTTTTAATAAATATTGGAAAGGCTTTTCTAAACCCGCACTTTGTTTGATATGATCGGAAACTTTTGGTCCGTTACTTTCCCATAAATTGTCTGGCCCGTTGGCATTCTGAAGGTACTTTTCAGTTGGCGTCCAATTGTTTTTGATGGTAAAATACGAAGAACCTTCATCGGTATAAAGATAAAACCAATGATCAGGCAGATGCGAATATGGCGCTTTGTAAATGCTATCGACTACATTTTCGGTAATGAATGATCCGGGCTGAGCAGATAGTGTATAAATTCCGGCTACATCGTACATGTGTTTTCCGTAGTGATGAATCTTATTGCCGCTGATGGTATTGTTTTCCATCGCATTTCGGATTTTCGTCCATCCCCAACCCACGCTGATGCCGGAATAAGACACATCATTGATTTCGTTATGCAGAATTTTAATGCCCCGAACATATCCTGCGCCTATACCAACAGCGCCCCAATCTTCGTTGGTTACATCGGTAATCAGGTTGTTCTCAATTTTATTGTTCGTCGAAATTTCTCTTTGATCTGTGGGATTGTAAGGCAAATGTACTTCGGTCGCTTCATCAGAGAAGGTTCCGATTAGAATGGCTGAACCACCAATATCCTTAAATAAGTTGCCATTGATTGCATTATCTGCAGTTCCTTTTTTATAATCCAAACCTGTTGATGCCAGGTGTTCGAACCGGCAAGATTGAAAGGTTGTGTTGTTTGCATAACTCACTTCGACTGCAGCAGCCGGACGACCAACCCAGGCCTGATTTTCTAGCGTAGGTTTGTCTGGTGTCCCGGCTTTTTCGAGTTTATAGGCATCAAGCATGTACATGCCGGCCTGATGAGGAACATGACCTTGTTTTGATGGTCTCAACCAGGTGGAGTGCTGAAATGAAATACCCTTGAAATTCACGTAAGAAACCGGTTGATCAATTGTTCCCTCTATTTTAACCAAGTTTTCTAAAGCCGGAGCAATAACCTCGGCATTTAGCATATTTTCTGATGCTTTAGGCCAATAATAAAGCTTGTGGTACTGTAAATCTTCAAACCATTCACCAGGTTCGTTCAAGAACTGAATGGCATTTGTAAGGTAAAAAGCAGAATTCCCTGTTTTGTCTGACATCCATGGTGCTGGCCAGGGATGCTCGGATTGAATCCTGCTTTCGGGCTGCATAAAAGAAAGTTCAGCAGCATTACCTACAATTTTAACAGACTTTACACGAAGATTTGCAATGGCCCACCATTGGTGGATCAGCATTTCCATTCCTTTGATACTGGCTAAACTGATATTCTTTTGAAGTGGAATTTTACAGGTTTGCTTTTCGCTATCCCATGATAAAATCCTTCCCATTTCTTCTCCATTATAGTTTTTTGCACGAACGGCCTTATTGCCATTTACCCATAGCTGTCTGAACTGTAGGTCGCCCCCATCTAAATTTGGAATATCAGCTACCCAAACCTTCCCAACAGATTCTTTTGGCAGACCAGCAATGGTGTGATTCAACTTTTTCCAGTTTTTTATCTGAATGCCTCCACTCAAAATAACTTTTTCGTTAGGTGCGCAAGTAATTGTTGTCGGACTATCTTTTGTGCCAGAGTCTTCAGGGCGAAGAACTACGGGTTCGTGCAATTGATAAAACCCTTTGCCGATTATAATCCGGATTCCATCCTTAGTAGAAGCATCATTCAAACGCCTCAATTCGCGGGCTTTTCTGATGGCAGAATGTAGCGTTGCCAAGGGCTTTTCCTTGGTTCCTACATTAGTATCATTGCCATTTATGGATACGTAAATATCTGCTGCATTAACTTTAAAACACAATAATGATAAAAAAAACAGCAGACTAAAAAATGGTTTAGTTTGTTTGGTTCGTGGAGACACGAACCAAGGCAGCTGTATTGTTTGGATTATTGTAGTTAAAACCATTTTATAATTTTGCTATTGAGATTGCTTCGTGCCTCGCAATGACGGACCCTCACTTTGAAACACAGATTTCAGGTAGCTGGTATTAGCGCTGAAATTATATTTTACATTGGTGGGCTGTTTGGCATCCCGACTTCTTTCTACAACCAGCCATCCTTTCCAACCCATATCATCAAGTGTTTCTTTTACTTTATTGAGGTCGATCTTTGGATCGTTCTGTAACCAAACACCATCTTCATTAGTGGCATGGATTTGAACGATGTTCTTCCTGCCTAAAATTCTCAGCTCTTGGTGTAAATCTCTTCCATTCTTAATGGCATTAGAGAAATTGAAATAACTTTTAACATGCTTGCAATCAATATCTTTTAACAATTGTAATTCTCCTTTTGCATCTAAAGCACTTTCAATTCCAATTGTAATTCCCGCTTTGGCGGCCATCTTTCCAGCAACTTTTAACCGTTCAACAATAGGTTCGCGCAGTTCAGGGTTTTTAACCAAATCACCTTGAATGCCCAAAGGCAGAAAAACTACTTTAATATGCATTGCTTTGGCAGTATCCAAACAATCCTGGATCATTTTCTGATAAGTTGGTCGCTTGGCAAATGATTGCGCATAAAATCCGGTCATCGCCAGCGAGCAGATTTCGAGGTTCAGCTCTTTTGCTTTATCCAGATACTCCTGCCTGATTTTTGGATCGGCTAATTTGTTATCAAATGTTACGCGATCACCCAGGCCGCCCATGTCAATTTCCAATCCGTCAGCACCGATTTCTTTTGCGAGTGGCAAAGCGCTGATTTTCTGACGTTTTAAAATCATTAAATCAATCACGGCAACTTTATAATTGTTCTTTTTCTCCACTGCCAAAAGCAATTGATTTGGGATCATTAAAGCGCCTGTTAGCAGCGCTACATGACCAATAAAAGACCTTCTGTTTTGATGCTCCATATCCACTATTTACTTGTGCTTAACGGGAATAATTTTTCCAGATTTTCAAATCCCGTTACTGCATTTTTAGGGAGTTTTTCACCTTTATCACCAAAAACATAAAGGGCATTTTCCTTTTCGATGGTTACTTTACTTTCATTGTATTTACCAGCTTTATCTTTAACTGCAGTACCATTTAGTTTGAAGTTTTTGATTAGGAAATCGTAAAGTGCAATGCGCTTATTAATGCCAAAATCATGTTTTTCATCCGGGAGGTGAACATTTTCGACTTTATCTTTTACACCATAGTAACTGTACATTTTTTGTAGATAAGGAAAATCGTGTTCGGGTGTGTGTGCCGTCCAATCGCTACCATCTGACACCAATAACTGGGGACGAGGTGCTGCCATTGCAGCCAATTCAACGTTATCAGTTCCGCCGCCACATTGATGGATTGGCATTCCGCTTTCACAAGGGCAGCCACCATAAAAGTAAGACGACATCGCCACTACAGGAGCACTTAGTTTAATCCTGTCATCCATGGCAGTCATTAAAATGGAATGACTTCCTGCACCCGAACCTCCACTGATACCAATTCTGGCTGTATCGGTTTCTTTTAGCGCACTGAAGTAGTCTAAAATCCTGATTCCGCCCAAAGCCTGAACGGTTTGTGCCAAGCTTTTGCGGTGATCTTCGTATTTAAACTGGAGCATCGATTCGCCCCAGGCAAATAAGTCGTAGCTAAAAGCCATAGCACCCATTCTGGCAATCATTGCACAGCGGATCTGGCAATCAGGTCTAAAACGTTGTTTTTCCCAGTGTCCGTCAGGACTTAAAACCAATGGGATTTTCCCTTTAAAATTTAACGGTTTATATAGTGAACCGTTAATCCAAACCCCAGGTAAAATCTCCAGTGCAATGTTTTCTACCGAATACCCGTCAAAAATTCTTTTCGCCGTGATAATCGGTTTTGAATTTGGTTTGGCAGGCAATGGCGATAACAATAAGGCTTGGTATAATTCGGGCTTTATTTGTGCCTTACGTTTTTCCCAACTGGCCTGGTCGTGGTATTTTGTTGCCAAACTATCCAGATAGGCCCATCCATCTTGAACCTCCCAACGGTAATATTCGTATTCTTTCAACTTGTAAACACCAGGTTTCTCTTTGTTTACTTTCATATCCAAAGGGGCAAGCACGTTTGCAAGCGTTTCATCAACGTTTGCACGAAAGCGCCATTCTGCATAGTTCACCCATTTATCTTTTACCTGTGGTTCTGAATATTTGATCTGTACCCTGAAGCGTGCTTGGATCTCTTTCAAAACTTCTACAAGCGGCTTTTTATAGAGGTTATCGCTGTTTTGGATTTGGGCGGAGAGATTATTAAATGCAAATAAAAAAATGGCTAGTAAATACCCACTTCTCAAAATTCCTCCCCCTGCCCCCTCCAAAGGGGGACGAGTTCCCTTACTTAAGATTTCTCGGCTACAGTGTGTGTCTCCTCGCAATGACGATTGCCAAAATCTCGAAATGGCGTGTCTAGTTAAATTTACCATCTTAACCCTCCTCATTTTTAGTTTCGGTAATTACCGGAGCTGTATAACCTTTTAATTTCGGCCAAATGCCATTTTTGATTTTCTTTAATTTTAGCTTCGAAGGATCAACCACAACATGTTTAATTTTCTCTCTTCTCCAGGTATAAATGAAATGTAACATGCCATCAGAAGTTTGAATCACCGCAGGATAAGAATACTGACTGATGGGTGAATCTTCTAAAATCAATGCGGCCGACCATTTATTTCCGTCTTTTGAAACCGAAACATTTAATGGGGTACGCGGTCCTTTGGCTAAATCTCCTGGTGGCAAAACATGGTTGTAAACCAATACATGGCGACCATCTTTCATGGTTACCGCATCTGTACCGGAGTTGTTATTGGGTAATGAAGTTTTGGTTAATGCCGACCAGGTTTCGCCGTTATCATCAGACCAGGATTCTACAATGGCACGATTTGCTGTTCTGGCCAATAGCTGCAATTTCCCATTTCCATGTTGCAAAATGCTTGGTTGAATGGCTTTAATTCCATTTTCAGGCAATGGTCCTACGGTTCTCCAGGTTTTACCGTTATCCTTGGTTACCTCGAAGTGGATTTTCCAGCCGTCGCCTTCTTTGCTTGATGGTGCAAAAAGATTTCCATTGCTTAGCAAAACTGGTTTGTTTTTTACAGGGCCGATATAACCATCGGGCAATTTTGTAGCATCCGACCAGGTTTTACCGCCATCTTTTGAGGTTCTCATCATGCCCCACCATTCTGATGGTTTTGGACCGATTTTATAAAACAACAGTAAATCTCCACCGGAAACCTGATATAAAATCGGATTCCATGTAGGTAATCTTTTACCATCAGGCTGGATACCATTTGCAACCGAAAACGGCGCTAACCATTTGCCATCTACAAAGCGACTGATGTAGATTTCTACATCAGGATTCCGTTCTTTTGTTCCTCCAAAAAATGAGGCCACCAAACCCGTTGGCGTTTCTGCGATTGTTGCAGAGTGACAGGATGGGAATGGTGCTTTGTCGTATAGGAATTCTTGTTTTACGATGCCGCTTTGCCATTTTTCAACCTGGGCGTTGGCACAAATGGTGGACGCAAAAATTAGATTGATGGCGATATATATTTTTTTTGATATCATAATTCTTTTTTCTCTTCGAGGTGATTACACAGATCATTGGATTTCACCGATTTGATTTTTACATTCAAAACTGAAAACTTCAAACGGCGAACTGCCTACTGCTTTTGTTTGGCTGCTTTCTCTTCTTTTATTTTTTTAGTGTAAGCACTGTAAAGTGCTCTCCAACTGCGACCGTTATTATTTAACATCTGCTCTGATTTCGTTTTGTAAATCTCGAAAATGGCCGAAATCTGTTTCATGTTTTTGTAATCGACAGCTTGTTCTCGGGCTTGTTTCAAAAAAGCCAAAATCTTTGCTTCCTCATCGGCAGTTAAATCAGGAACAATTGCTTTGTAACCTTTCATCGTGAAATCAACTTTTCCAATAGTGTATTTGTCTAAAATGATTTCTACCTGCTCTGGTGTTAAATTCTTCTTCAATCCATCCATAAGCGATTGATGAACGGTTGACGGCATAGCAGAATCGGCAATAATCTGTTTATCTAAATCACTTAGTTTATTGCCGGTAGCCGGGTTTATTCCGTCAGGAACAGTTGATGATGGGTGGTCGTTATGCCAATCTCTAATGGTGGTTAAATGAACCGCAATTACATTTTCGACAGCAGATTTTTTTGCTGCGTCGGTTAAATTTAATGCAAAAGTCCATTCTTTTGCCTTTGCCAGGATTTCTTCTGGTACAGCAATATCTTTGGTTTGGCTGAATGCATTTACTGAGGCGATCAGTAAGGTTATCAGCATAAATGGTTTAAAAAACTTTCTCATAATTGTGTTTTAATTATTGTTTCGGTTCGTGAAGGCACAAACCGAGGCTTATATACAGTAATCTTTTCTCGCCATGGTACGTGTCACCACGAACCATTATTTTATTTCCGCTCCACCACAAAAGCATAATCGCCAGAACCAAGTTCATAAACAGCGCTATTATGCTCCATTTTTACAAATTTTAAATCCTTTATTGACTTATTTTTTTCTGAAACTTCATTTTTATTATTTGCAGGAATATAAATCAACGCCGTTGTATTTGCTGGGATGGTAATGTTCCAGTTAAACTCGTTAGCGGTTTTGCTATAACTGCTTTTGATTAACCCGTAAACCGAATTGTAACTGGCATTTACCGAGTTTAAACCATTGATCATTTCAGGTTTCATGATAATCTTTTTAAAAGCAGCCTCTTCAGATTTTATACCTGCCAGGTTTTCGTAATACCAGATCAGCAGATCGCCTAGCATCATCACGTGGTTCTGTGAATTCATTTTCGGATCAGCCGTATTGCCATTCCATAATTCCCAAATGGTTGTTGCACCATTATCAACCATGTAACCCCAACTTGGGTAGGTTTTCTGTGTTGCAACTGTATAAGCTAAATCTGGTCGGCCATAATCGTTTAAACAGCGCATTAACCATTGGATTCCGACCAGACCATTACTTAAATGGCCTTTATTTGTCACTTCAACAGTATAAGTGACATTCTTAAAAACCTGATCTATTTTATTTTGTGGAACCATTCCGAAATAAAGTGGAATGATGTTATCCGTTAAGGCATTAGAAGCATAATAACCTTTATCGTTATAATATTTTTGATTAAAAGCATCTTTGACTTTGTTCCCTAAAAGCTCATATGTTTTTACATCTTCATCGTTACCGCTTACCTTAGCGAATTGTATCATCAACTGCGTGAAATGATAATAATATGCCGTTGAGATTAATTCGGAAGGATATTTCTTGTCTGCACTTTTACCCCGACCAAACTCGATGGTAATGGGTGGCATACACCAATCGCCATAACTATCTTTGGTCAAAATGTAATCTTTCATGTAGCGATCTTGCATGTAGGCCAACCACTTTTTCATCGCTGGATAATTATCCCGAACGGCTGAAACATCGCCTGTTTGTTTGTATAACATTTCGGTCACCAAAAGCATTGCACCCGGCCAGGTCATGTTATCGCTGTAATACCTCCAGAAAGCAGGTGCAACATCAGGAATGGCGCCGTCTTCTTTCTGCGAGTTTCTTATATCCTGCAACCATTTGGTATAAAAGCGTCCGTTATCAAAAAGAAAACTTTCTCCGTAAGCTACAGCGCCCCTATCGCCAAGCCAAGGCATCCGCTCGTTGCGTTGAGGGCAATCAACCGGAATCCCCTTATAACTTCCGGCAATTCCCCACCAGGCATTTTTGAAGATCTGATTGGTTAAAGCATCTGAAGTTTCGAAGGTTCCGACCGTTTTAATGTTATCATAAATCATTTTGCCTAGAAAATCATTCACTGATGGTTGGTAAGTATATCCCGAAAGCTCTACGTATCTAAATCCGCGGTAAGCAAAGGTAGGCTCCCAGGTTTCTAATTCGCCCCCTTTTAAAACGTATAAATCGGTACATTTCGCATTGCGAAGATTAGCTGTAAAAAGTTCGCCACTATTTTGAAGTGATTCTGCAAAACGCATTTTGATTTGTTTGCCCTTTATGCCTTTTACCTTGATCTGCAGCCAACCGACCATGTTTTGACCCATATCCAAAATATACCGGCCACCAGAAAGTTTAGTAATTGAAACAGGCTTTATTGTATTCATCACTTTCATGTTTTCATTCATCTGGGCTTCAATGGTTCCTGCTGGTTCTTGTACAAATTCTGCTTTTGCCCATTTGCTATCGTCAAAACCTACCTTATTCCAGCCTGGAGCTTCTTTTGTAGCATCGTATTCTTCCCCATCGTATTCGTTATTGGTTCTGATCGGTCCATCCGTTGTGCCTTTCCAGCTATCGTCGGTATCAATATTTGCTGTTGTTCCATCGCTGTAAACGATGTTGATGTTCATTAGCATTTTCGGAAAACCAAATGTTTTAATTTTATAAGGTTTTTCATTTTGGCGCATCGCGAAGAAACGGCCATTTCCGAGTACCGTGCCAACTGCATTTTTACCATTCTTAAGGTAACTGGTTACATCGTATGTATTATATTTTACATTTTTGGTATAATCTGTAGGCGATGGTGATAAAACATCATTCCCCACTTTTTTGCCGTTGATGTAGAGTTCATACAAACCTAAACCAACGATTGATGCCGTAGCAGACTTGATTTCTTTCGTGCTCTGAAACTCTTTTCTGAAATACCTGGCTGATAAACGCGAATCAGTTTTAATGTTATCCCAGGCGAATGCCCTGTCGAAACCAATCCAGCCTTTCGGCCAATCTTTGTAGTACAGCAAACCCATTGAAAAATAGTTGTTAGCAGACCATTCGCTTTGCCCAACATTAGTCCACACTTTAACTTTCCAATAGACTTTCATCCGGCTTTTAAGCACTTTTCCGTTGTAAGCTATATGAATAGATTCTGGTGAGTTAATCTTTCCTGAATCCCATAAATCCCCATCATTAGCATTTAATTTCTCTGGCGAAGAAGACACCAAAATCTGGTAAGCCGTTTGCATTACATTTCTTTCATTTGAGATGATATGCCAGGCCAACCGGGGTTTCAAAACATCAATACCCAAAGGATTCTCGAGCATTTCGCAGGTGGTATTTTGCAACGACACCTCTGCTATCACTTTTGAAAAGGATAGGAACCAAATGCTGATGATCGCTATGTAGATTTTAATGTTCATTACTTCGTATATGATTACACAGATTGTTGGATTGCACTGATTAATTGATTACACTGATTTTTTACTTTTTTTAATTATTGTTTCTTCTTTGCTTTGCTGTTAAACATTTATTTGCTCCGCTGATTTCGAAGATTTACGCAGACCAATAATTTTCTCATCTGTGTAAATCCGCGTTATCTGCGGGCTATTCTTTTGCTTTGCGAAAAACTTAGCGTTCTTTGCGGTTAAACCTATCTACCTGAAAAATCAAAATATAGGGTCATATTTAGTGCCCTACTTGGGGCTTTATCAAAATCGTAATAAATATTCTTCATTCCCATGGGCCCTGTAGTTTCTGGTTTTTGTGTTTTTGTGCCAATTGCCGAAATTGCGTTCATAAATGAAATATCACCATTAGGAAATGTCGGACTCATGTTATCATATTCTGTATCTTTTGATTTTTTCGGTGTAAACAACCTTAAAAACACATCTTCCCTATCTGTAATCACTTTAAAAGATTGTTTTTTACCAATAAACTCACACCAATACATGTTTGAATAATAACCTTTAAATTCAGGGTATTGCCAAGGTGCTTCACCAGTTGCTGAATTATTATAATCTTTTTTCCAGATGCCAAATTGGGTGCCTTTCATTCGGTTTTTCCAAACGCGGTATGGTCCGTTTCCCTTATATTCAACTGCTTTAATTTCTGATTCAGGATAAGAGAAGTTCAGTCCTACGAAAGTGGTAAAGTAATCTGATGGAAAATATTTCACTTCCATTTTTAACCAGCCTGATGGATAAATCGTCCATTCTAAAGTATTCCAACTTTCTTTTTTATCAAATTTTGATGAAATCACTAAATTTTCACCATCTATTTTTTGAGTGAAGTTTTTAAAATTATTTACACCCTCCTGTAAAATGGGGCCATTTGAAAACGGAACTACACCTTTGGCATTCTGAACCTGTTGCAGCAAACCTGTTGTTTTATCGAATGTTAAATTGATGCCGTTGGCAGAAACCTGATAAACTTTCGCATCCTCTTTAAGATTTACCTTTGAAGGACCTGTTTGTACAACAATTTTCTCTGCATCATCTCTAGGCAGCGTTATCGGAAAACTCCAGGTGAATAATTCCTTACCGTCTGGTGCATTAGCGGTGAGATAAAATGCATCAAAGCTTTTCCAGTCGCTTGGAAGATTAACTTGTAATTTTCCTTTTTCGAAAGGTTTGATATTTGGTACATCTGCTTTTCCAGATTTGAATGCTGCATCAGTTCCTGCTTTTAATTTCTTTAATTTCCAGTTGAAAGTACACTGATTGAGATTGGTAAATGCATAGCGGTTTTCTAGCAAGAACGAACCATCAAAACCAGCTGTCATTTCTCTTTTCTCTACAAAAACAGGGCTCCAGACTTCTTTAATGGTAAAAAAACTACCTTCTTTTTCGTGGTAAGGTCCAACAATCCCGTCAGGGCCATGGTTTCCATCCGTATCTAATTCTCCATTTTTATCGGTACGCACTACAGCCTGATCGGCAAAATCCCAAAGGAAACCACCAGCCGAAAGTGGATTGTTCCACATGGCATTCCAGTAATCTTCAATGCCCGCACCATGACCGCCATCCCACATGCCATGCAGAAATTCAGTAGGCATTAAAATGTTATGACCATGATCGTAATTTCCAATCCCGTAGTTAAATTCGCGGTAATGAGTGGTTTCGAAACCTCCAAAAACTTCCCAAGGGTGGATTAACGGACGTTTTTGAATATCTTCTTCTGCAAAAAGATGATCAAGTTCGCGGTTATGTCCGCCTTCATTTCCATTTGCCCAAAAGATGATTGATGGATGGTTTTCATCATTCAACATCATTTCTTTCATCAATTTTGTTCCCGTAGGCGTATCATAAGTGCCGTGCCAGCCCGCTAATTCATCCATTACGAATAAACCGAGCGAATCACAAACGTCTAAGAAATGTCCGTCTGGTGGATAATGCGACATCCGAACGGCATTCATGTTCATTTCTTTCATTAACAGCACATCAGCAATGCTGATTTTTTTACTTGTTGTTCTGCCTGAGGATGGATAAAAAGAGTGACGGTTTACACCTTTAAATTTCATTTTCACCCCATTTACATATACACCATCACGTTCTTTTACTTCTACCGTTCTGAAACCTATCTTTTTACAAAGCTGTTGGATTTCTTTGCCATTTTTAACTAAAGTGAATGTTGCAGTGTATAGATTTGGAAATTCTGTCGACCACAATTGCGGATTGGAAAACTGATGGCTAAGCGTTATACTTTGTGTTCCTTTCTTTATTGAAGTGGTAAATCGATCTCCAAAACGTTTACCATCTTTCGTAAAAACTTCTACTTCAACTTTATCGGCATCACCTGTGTAAGCAAGTTTGGCATCGAAATTTCCGTTAGCTTTGGCATCAATCTGAATTCGATCGATATGTGTTAAAGGCAAAGATTCAAGGTAAACTGGTCTGAAAATACCTCCAAAAATCCAGAAATCTGCTTTCCGTTCGGCTTCATTAACTGATTGATTAGCTGAATGTTTAGATACTTTTACTTCAAGTAAATTATCGCTATCAAATTTTGCCAATTTAGAAATATCATATTTAAACACATAAAACGAACCCTGATGTATTTCTCCTGCAGATTTTCCGTTGATTTTAACCTCGGTATCCGTCATCGATCCCTCGAAAACAATATTGATTTTTCTGTTTTTCCAATTTGTAGGAACCTTAAATTTATACTGATAAAGTCCTTGTTCTTTGCCTTTGTTTTCCTCTTTGTTGAAACCGTAGTTATATTTTCCAAAACCTTGCAATTCCCAGTTTGATGGCACGGGAATGGTGGTCCATTTGCCCGAATTTGCACCAGCCGTACAGAAGAAATCCCAGTTAACGGTATTGTCGTTTCCTGTTCCTGATAGGTATAATTTCTCCGTTTGCTGTGCTTTTAGGGAGCAAAACATGGTTGTTAAACACAAGAAAAGTATAAATCTGCGTTTCATTAATTGGTTTTAAAAGTTTTAGTTAAGGGATTATCGGTTCTAAAAGGCAATGCAGGTAAAGCATTACTGTAAAAATTTCCTGATGGACTTTCTGTCCAGTTATAGCGAACGGCAACTGGTTCGGTAATTTCTTTTGCTGAAACAATAACTTTTCCGTCTTTAACAAAAGCGCCTGCATCGATAAACTTTCCGTCTTTTCCAGCTATGGTAAAGCCATTCAGTAGATTTGATACATTCGATTTTAAATAATCAAAGTCAAGCAAAGCTTTTCCGTTTTTAAATGATACACTTTTATAAACCGGACCTGAAAAATCATTTTTTTGATTGTAAGTGTTTGCTAAAGCCCAAAGCGCCAATCTTCTGCCCACCTCCCATTTGTATGTTGGATGCAGATCTTCGTTCGAATCAGTTAAATCATTGGTAGAAACCATACCTGTATTCGGTAATCTCAACAGCTGAGTCTGTGCTTCCCAGAATTCAGGTTCGGTATTTTCATCAACAGGTACTTTGCCTTTGGTTTTAGAATAATTGAAAGGTGCAATCTGAACATAATAAAAGGGCAGATCGTTTTCCTTCCACGCTTTTCGCCAGCTATTGATCAATACTTTCATTTTATAGGCGTAGCTGATTTTCTCATTCAGAAAACAATTGGTTTCGCCCTGATACCAAAGAAAGCCGCGGATTTTAAACTGCGTTAAAGGTTCGATCATTGTCGGATAAAATTTACCCGGATCATTACCCACTTTTTGGTTTTTGAAGTAATCTTCCTGCGCAAACGCATTTTCTGCTATCCACGGTTCAATGGCGCTGCCTGGAATGGCCGAAGAGATCATGCCTACGGGAATACCTAATTTTTCCTGAATTTCTTTCGCAAAGAAATAACCTACGGCCGAGAAAGCACGTAAAGCGGAATCTTGGGCTACAGACCAGCTTTTGTGGATCGAATCGGGTTTGTTTAATGTTTTACGGTTCACCAGAAAAATCCTGATCTGATTGTTCTTTGCTTTCGCAACCTCATCAGCAGGGAAACCCAACTTTTCATTTTTCGGTTTCGGAATTTTAGCCAGTTTGCGCATGGCGTACTCCATATTGGATTGACCTGAACACACCCAAACTTCGCCAACTAGAATATTGGTTAATATAATTTTATTTGAGCCAGTGATAGACATCGTTTGCGGCTTTGCTGATGTTTTAAGCGGCGCTAAAACAACTAGCCATTTTCCTTCTTTATCGGTAACAGCTTCTTTTCTCTGACCTGCAAACGTTACTTCTACCTTTTCGCCAACTGAAGCAAAACCCCAGATATTGATGGGTTTATCCCGTTGTAAAACCATATTGCTCGATAAGATCTGAGGCAAAAGAATTTTTGCATTAGCGGAGAAGGAGAACAAAGCAAGAATGGCTACGAGTAAGAAAGATTGCCACGTCGTGCCTCCTCGCAATGACGATGAGGCGATCGGAATGACGAACGCTTTAGCACGCAACGAGGTAAAAACTGAAAATCTCGAACTGAAAACTGCCAACTGCCTCAAAATCCCTCCGTTTTTAAGTATTTAATCGAATAAACAGCTTCTTTTTTCTCTGATTCCCCTGCATTTTTCAAATCATAGGTTTGATCGGCAGGTGTATCTACATCAGGAAAACGGCGAACATCGCCGGTGCGGAAAACAATTCTGGAAACATCGGCAACTGGCTGAAAAGCCAAACTTGTTAATGCATCTTTCCCATTAACAGTGATGGTGTAAAATCGGGTAAACGCATCTAATTTCAACTTGATATCATAACTTTTCCCTGCCTCATATTTCATGAAATTTTTATACCGTGCACCAGCTTTTGCGCTTAAAGTTCCTGCAGTATCAAATGTCAGGCGTACAGTTGCCATTCCTTTTGCATCCTGCAATTCGATTTCCAACAAACCAAAATCATTTTGCTTTGGCGTAACCGAAAACGAAGCAATAATTTTTCTGGATGCAGGAAACAATCTTTCGGCTTTCGCATAGTCGAAGGGATCTTTATCTTTTAAAACCAAAGCACCGTTATCGACTTTAACAGGCGCCCAAAGCGGACTGTATATGTTCCACATTTCGAGCGCTTTATCAGCTGGTATTTTACCGAAATCATCATTTACGTGTTGTGTAGCCTTATCATTAACGGGTACCGGAACTGAAGAAACCCAGATATCTTCTTTATTCATGCTGTAGGTTAACCATAATTTTCCATCGGCAGGTTTTCCGTTCCCTTCTTCAATACCGCGAACATACTGCGGACCGTAAGATTTGTAATTACCTCCGTAACGCATTGGCGTAATTTCACCATGCACCAGCAAAAGATTGGGATAATCGAGTCCGTTTTTGCTTGTTGAAATGGCTAAAGGCCACCTGTACTCAGATGGATTATAAACCGTTGCGTAGTTACCATCAGCAGTTTTTTGTCCCCATATTTTGGCATTACTGTTTACAAAACCTGGTGCACGCGACGCGTTTTCAGGCCAGCTTTTACCGTTATCATTGCTGATTGCTGTTAAAGCA
Organism: Pedobacter sp. Bi27; assembly: GCF_918698255.1. NCBI lineage: Bacteria > Pseudomonadati > Bacteroidota > Sphingobacteriia > Sphingobacteriales > Sphingobacteriaceae > Pedobacter > Pedobacter sp. Bi27. The sequence continues at coordinate 215,133 of NZ_CAKKMW010000004.1, read as the reverse complement.
TTTTTCCATAAACCAACTACTCTTCCATCAGGCAAGTGGTAATAACTGAATGCCTTATACTGTTTTTGTAAAGTAATTAAAGGGTCTTTTCTATCTGCCTCTTCATTCCATTGCTGTGTCATTAATTTATTAGCTAATAACTCGTTACAAGCCTCAATAAAAGCTTTACTTTTACTTCTGGTATACAATGGATATTTGGTGTTTTTCTCCGAATAACCTGGATTGTAATGGATGAAATAAATTGGCCCGTATTTTCCATCTGGCTGAATTTCTCTTACTGCCCTGCCAATTCCATGACCATCGTTTGGGTCATCTTTTGCATCAAAACTGATGGCATAAAAACCCAAAACAAGGAACACGTTTTTAGTAGAAACATAAAAGCCCATGCGTTGGTGCATCACGGCATCTAAATCTTTAGCTACATCAGTTCTACCCGCCTTTGTGGTTCCATCAGGAATCCTGTAAATCGGAAAAACAACATCTGGCTTAGTCCAGGTGTAGCCATCTTTTGAGGACTGTAATAATGTTTGTCCTGGCGGGATACTTTCTCCAATTTTATCGCTCAAATATTCGATGTAAAATTTGTTATTCCAATAAGCCAACATCGGCGCATGGTTGTAGGTCCAGCCAAAGTTTTCGGCCAGTTCTGGATGTTCCCTGTTTGCCCTAAAAGTTTGGATACTGTGTACACCCATCACCGGCGAAAGTTGCCCATGATGATAATCTGCATTAACTAAGGTTTTACCTGTATAACGCACCGTATCCTGCGCCTGCGAGTTTTGTATCGCAAATGCAAATAGTAAGCTTAAACAAGGTATTTTAAATATTTTCATGTTTATATTTTTTACCACCAAGACACTAAGGCACGAAGTCTTGTATTCGTTCGTCGTTCCTTCTCGTAATGACGTTTTTTTCTTTGTGTCTTGGTGGTTACTATTTCAATAAATCCTTAATAACTCTTCTTTTCACTTTTATAATTGTTCCATGTTTATGTCCTTCGGGGATTGAAATCTCCGCAGTTACATCTTTAAAAGACTTAAAATCGGCTGTTCTATAAGCTGAATAAATCTTTTGTCCGTAGGCATCGAAATAAATCAGCCAATCCTTTCCAACTTTAACAACCGTTGGTCCCTCCGTTAATTTCGGACTAAAAGTTTCAGAAATATTTTCATAAGGACCTAAAGCATCCTTTGCAAAAGCAACTTTTAAATTCCTGTTCGGGCGGGTATTATCTTTTAAAACCAACACATAATCTTTGGTTGCCCGTTTCACAATAACCGCATCAATCACACTAAAACCGGGATCGAGAAACAGTTTTGGTTTTGAGAAAGTCTCAAAATCTCTAGTTGTAATACTATACATCCGGTGGTTATTTTCTTCTTCCTCTATTCCTTTAGCAAAGCGGAACGGTATGGTTGAAGCCCAGATGATTACATATTCTTTTTTCTCATTATCGTAAAATATTTCCGGTGCCCACACATTTACGGTTTTTGGCTCACTTTCCATTACTGGAAGAAATTTTTGTGCACTCCAGTTGATCAGGTCTTTAGAACTTGCGTAGCCGAAACCTTTATCGCCTTTCCAGCTGCAGGTCCAAACCAAATGAAAGGTTCCATCCGGGCCTTGAACGATTGATGGATCGCGTAAAACTTTTTGTGTTCCTACTTCGGGTTTCAAGAAGGTTTTATTTAAATCTGCCCAATGGTAAGCATCATAACTGTACAAAAGCCTCAAGCCTTCGTTGGCTGGCTCGTGGAAGGAGGTAAATAAATAAGCTTGTTTTGAACAGGAACTTAATCCGCACAAAAGCAGGCCAATAATGGCTATGCGAAATGATAATATGGAATTGGGTTTAAACACTGTTTTTCTTTAATTATTTCTTTTTTGCAATTGTCAGTCTGAGCGTAGTCGAAGACCTTTTCTGTAATTTGTTAAAAAGATTGTCCTTCGACTACGCTCAGGATGACATTTTTTTAACTGTCGCGATAGATTTCTCCATTCCGTTGCACTCCAGTCGAAATGACGATTTTGCGCGAGGATGGCGAACAAAAAAGATTGCTTCGTCGTTCCTTCTCGCAATGACGATCTTACACAGAATCAACGCCTTATGCCTATCGCTACTCTTCTATATCTCTTCCAACACCAATACCCAATCGTTGCCATTTGCAGGCTCACCTGGTGGGTTAAACTCTTTTATTCCTTTATTTTCAAATTCTCCAATTGGGATCATTTTCCCTGTTCTTGGATCAAACCATGATGCTTTTACTTCGTCACCATCAATTTTACCCATTTGTACACTGAAATTTCTTCCTGTATAGTTGTACAACATCGCAAATTCTTCGCCTCTTGTGGCTATAACCCGTTCATATTTTTCGCCGTTCTTTCCAGCTACCAAAGTCTGATCAGGCACACGATCGAAATAAGAATGAGATAACATTAAATCTTTCAAATACTGCATCTGTTTAGCGCCTGGTGCATTTATAGCCGTTATCCATTGGTCTTTAGGGCCATAAGCAGGTTTTAAATCTGTTTTTTTATACATCTGCATCACCGAATTATGACCATAGGTATAGCCAAAGGCACCTGCAAAAACCGACCAGTAACCGTATCTTCTTACATCACTATCTGTCCAGCGTGGTTGGAGCGTATCGTGCAAACCTTGTGGAATATCCTCATAAGAAGGCTCACCATCAATTGTCGGCTTCGTTGGTTTCAGTTTATAATCGGCTTCAATGTATTTCCAGTTATCTTCTCCATAATGTAATTTCTCATTTTTAGAGGTATCCTGATCATATCGGCGGTGACCAGATTGAACCATATCAAAATCGCACCATTTTGCATTCTGAAACCATTGCGATGAGGCAGTTCTTCCCCTCGGGTGGAAAGTAATGAGGTGATTGGGATCATTTGCCCTTAAAGTTTCGCCAATGGTATTCCAAACTTCTTTTTTATCGCTGCCTTTAATATCGCCACCATTGAGCCAGATGATATTCCATTTCTCTTTATAGCGTTTCGCCAAAAACTCAGAATAAGCTTTTGCCTGTTCCTTTTTAACTTTTCCAGCTTTAACATTTGTACCCCAAACAGGCACTAGTGCCATGTAAAGGCCTTTTTCTGCTGCCTGATCAACGATATAATCTACATGATCCCAATAATCATAAGCCAAAGAATCTTTTGGATTATTGCCCGGTGTAAGCATCGGCTTTGAAACATCGGCATGAACAACTGAGGAATCCAGATACACATTTCTAGATGGAACATCATGTAATAACATTACCTGGATGACATTGAAACCTTTTTGTTTGCGGTCTTCGAGGTAAGTATTTGCTTCTTCTCTTGTTAACCTGCCAAACAACAACCAGCCCGTATCGCCAAGCCAGAAGAATGGTTTGCCATCACCAGTGGTTAAATATCTTCCATTCTCTGAAACCAAGAGACTTTTATCGCCAAAGTGTGGTTTTTTCTTACAGCCAAAAGCTAAGCAAGAAACCACAACAAGCAGAAATATTTTAGATTTAATGTTCATGTTAAATTTTATTGATGATGATAACTTCGTCTCCTGATCCAACCTTCTCTAACTTAGCAATAGCGCCAGCATTAATTTTCTCTTCTTTAAGCAGCTTCCCTGTTCTCGTGTTCAGCACTTTTACGTTGAATTCTCCAGATATTTTGCTCAAATCAAGATTGATGGCATTTGCAGAAGCGTTATACAAAATATAAGCTTTGCCAGGGTTTTCTAAACCATATTGTTTTGCAGATTTATCTGCAAAACAATATGGTTTCATCGAAGATGCTGCAGTTAAAATTGAATCATCAATTCCATTGACGTTAGAGAGCGAACCTCCTGCCATTAAAATTGCCCAACCGAAACTGTCAAAGCTATCGCCCGAATACATCACAGCCTTTTCTGGGAACTTATTCTTATATTCTGAAACGGCGTGATAAACTTCTTCGAAAGATGTTTTTTTAGGTTTTAACAAACGTGCATGCTGCCGTGGCGCCAAACTTAAGCCACCTTGTGGCGCGTAAGCCGTTCCATCGGCCTGGTAATGCCAATAACGGATATCGATCAGGTCTACCACTCTGGCACGCTTTGGATCAGCCAAAATCGCATCCTGAACATCTTTGGTTACGCTTAATCCGATAATCGGATGTTTACCTGTTTCTTTTTCCCATTCGTTAATGGTATCGATCCAGAACTGAACAAAGTGCAGCGGACCGGTAAATTCGGCACCAATTAACTGGATAACGCCTGTGTTTCCATCAAAATTCGCTAAACATTTTCTGATGTAAGCTTTATGGATTGCCTTGCGGTGTTCGTTGCTGATATCGTAAAACTGCTCAGCCATAAAAATGCGTTTGTCGCCAGCATACGGTACAGGTTCGGGGAAACCCGTGTTGTTGATATTGTTTGCAGTACGCCAGGGAAAATCGGCATAATGCGCCCCGGCCTCGATAATGTTGTGTTGAAAATAGTTTTCGTGGATTAAAACCAGGCCTTTTTGATCAGCCAGATTAGCAAATTGCTTTAACCTATCCCAATACCAAAGGTTGTATTTGGTAATATCATATTTGCTCAAACCATCCCAGGCTTTATCCTGTCCGCTACGAGCAAAAGGCAATTCATAAAAAGGTGCCCAAACCTCGCCATCCATACGGCGGATGCGCTCATGGTCATCTCTTCTTCTGTCGTACCAAAGGCCATAATTATGATCTAGCACTTTAACCTGACCGTTTTTCATGGCATCGGTCATCGAATCAAGATCGTCTGTTAAGCCATTACCTGAACGACCAGGAACGAAACGTGTGATATGAAACTTGGCATTTTTTAATCCATACGGACGGGCGCTTCCGTTCCACCAAGGCACATCCTGACGACCGCCGAGAACGATTTCGCTGCCACGGACTAACCAGCCATTTTTGATGCTCATTGCGCCTGCAAGTGGAGTTTGGATAACTTTATCTAAGCCGATCTTATCAATGTTTTTTGCCGAGCCGGCATCCGTCGGGATTTTATTCCTGTCAGGTGCTGCATCAATATATTCTGCAACGGTTAAAGCAGGTTTGTAGGCTAATTTTGTCAGTTTTAGCGCAACATCTACAGGCGGACTGCTTGATGCTTCTGTTTCAACAGGGAGCACAAAATTCCTGCTATCCGCCTCACTTCCTAATCTATCCTTTAGTTGGGCATAATATAAACTTCGTGGCTGGATCTGTTCGTTCGACATATCCCAATAGCCATTTCCAGCAAATTGAGACCAGGTTCCAAAAGCCCAGTTTTGAGCTGTTGGCGGCTGAAAATTATCAACCCTTGCGGCACTACATTGCCAAAAAACACTATTTGCAGCACTCCAGCCAGCACCTTGCCCATCCTGTCCGCGGTTTAAATAACTTAAAGCCTGTCCGTCGATATTTACGATATCGAATAAAACGCCTGATGACCAACTATCAATTGCGCCACTAAAACTGAAAGGCAAATAAGACTGACACTGCACAAAAACATTGGGGCCTGGCGCGCAAAAGCCAACAGTAAAATCATGATAACCATATTCTGAGTACAACCTTTGGAAAAGTGTTTGCTGACCAGTTGTTAAAAAAGTAAAACGGCGCTCGCCACCGATTTCGGAAATTGGAGCTAACGATTTACAATCTTCAACAGTAATCCTTTTTGAAGTTTCCAAAACATTTACTGCAGAACCTGCAAAATGCTCAAAAACCACCTGACGAACCCAGGCATCTTGTACGTTTTCTAAACAGATAGCTGTCCAACGGTGGTATTCGTCTTTAATATTTTCTTTATGATAATCTGATTCGATTTTCAGGTTTTCAACGCCAGATTGTGCAATTCTTCCATCCCATTTATATTTCGAAACCGTTGCGCCACCATATTTAGCATCTAAAGCTGTTGTAATTGGCGCATCGAAAGTTATTGTATTGCCATTAATGGCGATAATTTTTCTATCCCAATGAATATCTCTTGTCCCTGGTTTCCATCCCAAAGCACTTTCTCCACCACCAAACTCGACCGTTTTGAGAATCTCGATCCACTCTTTAGTTGAAGGTCTGTTAATGATGATCTGATCACCTATTTTAAATCCATTGGCATTAGACAGTGTAATTTTATTTGCATTAACGGGCACATAAGTATCGGTAACTGCGATTGCCTGTTCTTCTATCCTATTTTTATGACCTATAATCCTGATTACGCCAATCCGGTCTAAACCCGTAGCAAAAATCTTTGTACCGTTTTCGCCCATTCCACTTCCTCGGAGCACTACTCCAGAAGCTGACAACCTTAATGTTCCGGCAACTTCGTAAGTTCCTTTTTCTAATAAAACGGCGCCACGTAATCCATCTTTACCTAGGGGTAATTTCGAAACATAATTAATGGCTGATTGAATCCTTAAGGTGGCATCGCCCTTTGAAACAGGAACAACTACCTTAATTGTTGCATTAGGAATGGCTTTTTCTCCTGCCATGTAACCAGCATAGGAAAAATCGGGAATCCGGTTTCCATCTGCATCCGGTGTATAAGCCATCTTGCCATCCTTCCCTTTAAAGATAGGTTTTGGTGGCTCTACCGGCTTTGTTTTTTGGGCAAATGAAAAGTTAGTCGCCAAAAGCGCCATTACCAAAAACGGTAAGGTTTTTAGTTGCATAGCTTTTAATATATGGTTAGTTTTTGGCATATTTTATTTTTTTAACCACAAAGGCATTGAGGATTTCTTTCTCTCTTGATCGTCATTTCGAGCAGAGTGCAAACGCAGTCGAGAAATCTATTTGGATAGATCTCTCCATTCCGCTTCGCTTCAGTCGAGATGACGATTCTTCTTAAGATTATCAGCCTTTCAGCTTTAGTCTTTTTTCTTTAATCTTTCTACGGTCTCACTTTATTGATATCTACCAAACTATTCAAATAAACTTCGATATTGGCATAACCTGATTTCGAAATTTTTGAGGCATCCTTAGCATCTTTTGGGTTTAGTCCGTTTTTTGTTTCCCAGGCATCCGGTATTCCATCATGATCTGTATCTACATAAGGTTTTCCTTTATATTCAGGATACCCCCCAACTTGTGCAATGTCGGAAATAATGCCTTTTTTGTATGAATCAGCAGGCAAACGGCGTTTTACATAACTTTGTTGAGCTGGAAGTTTCCCATCCTCAACATGATCAATTTTACCAGTGCTTACCTGCCTGATGATGCGTTGATCAACAGCGTCTCTAACAGGAAGAGATGCACCGGCATTGGCCAGAACATAATCATAAGCTTTTTTGGTATCGATGATGGAAATTTTAGCCATTGGCAAAGGTTTATCCACTTTCATCGAATCTAACAACTTTTGTTTATCTCTTTTGCTTTCAGGTTGAACACCACCATCCCAATTATTTTTGGTTACCTTTTCGTTTCCTTCTATAATATTACCGGTTACATAAGCTTTACCAAATTCGTTGGCAAACTTTTTATCTCTGCCCGATTCAGGTTTTAAGATACGATAAGAAATCGGTTCTCCTGTCGGAGTAATGGGTCCTGGTTTATAATAATTGTTAATAAAACTATAAAATGAAGCATTATCGCCACCATCGGCACTTCTGTTCCACCAGTTAAAAATCACATTATTGGCAAAACCAAAATCGCCATACATGCCAACAGAAGGATTCCGGCTGATATTTGATGCCCAAAGATTACGCATAAAAGTACTGTTCAAACCGCCAATTGTACTTCCGAAGGCATGGTTATAGGTATCTAAAGCCTCTGAAAAGATCGAATTCTGGATGGTAACGTTTACAGTGGGTAGTTTTATAGGTTTAGAACCGTCTTTTGGATCGTAAACATGGCGGTAAATCGACATATTCTCATCTAATCCCCAACTTGCCGAAACGTGATCGATGATGATGTTTCCAACAGGATTTCCGCCGATGGCGTCATCTCTACGGGTAACATCTGTTGCTCCCCGACGGAAACGCATATAGCGGATCACTACATCATGGGTATTGATCCAAACTGATTCGCCAGCCACGCAGATCCCATCGCCAGGTGCACTTTGACCGGCAATGGTAATATAAGGTGCACGGATAATCAGTGGTGTTTTTAATTTGATAATCCCCGAAACGTTAAAAACAATGATTCGCGCACCGCCTTGCTCGCAGGCCTCACGTAAAGTTCCGCTGCCCGAATCTTCAAGACTGGTTACTACGTAAACTTTTCCACCACGGCCGCCAAAAGAATAAGCACCACCACCTTCAGCGCCCGGAAAGGCCACTGTTTTAGCTTGTGGTAAATCACCTGGTTTTGCTGCCCATGGAATATAAGGTTTACCCTGTTTTGCCTCTTCATCTACAATATGTTTTACTTTTAAAAATTGCAGTTCAGATTTTTCTTCAATGCTTTTTAAAAGCGAATCGGCTTTCTTTTCCATTGCCTCTGGGATTACCGGATATTGTGCAAAAGCTACATTTCCAATACCAAACAGCGCTATTATGCTAAAAATTAATTTCCAGGTACGCATATTAGTTGGGCTTAACAATTGAAACCGGAACAACACTATTTAAATATACTTCGATGTTTGCATAACCACTTTTTGTAGTTTTAGCAGCATCAGCTGCATCCTTAGGGTTTAAACCATTTTTAAGCTCGTAAGCATCTGGCATACCATCATCATCACTGTCTTTATATGGTGTGCCTCTATATTCTGGGTAACCTCCAACCTGAGAAACTTCTGTAATGATGCCTTGCTTGTAAGAATCGCCTGGTAATCTGCGGTGTTCAAACTGAAAAGCAGATGGTTTAGCATCAGGATGTACTTCGATTTTACCTGTGGCAACCTGTTTAACTACACGGGTATCAACCGGATCTCTTTTCGGTAAAGTTGCACCGGCATTTGCCAATACATATTCTTTAGCTTTTAAAGTAGGGATAATACTGATCTTAGGCATTGGAAACGGACTCTTAGCTTTCATCGCTGCGAAATATTTACTTGCTTCATCGAAAGACATTAAATTTCCTTTTTTATCTTCCAATTGAACCCCTCCATCCCAGTTATTTTTGGTTACTTTTTCATTACCGTCAATTATATTTCCAGCTACATAAGCCCTGCCAAAAACAACATAGGGTAATTTACTGCGTCCAGATTCTGGTTTTAAAATGCGGTAACTAATCGGATCTTTCAGTTCGGTAACCGGACCTGGTTTATAAAAGTTATTAATGATGTTATATTGTGCGGTATAATCGCCGCCATCAGTTGAGCGGTTGTTCCAGTTAAAAACCACATTGTTAGCAAAATTAAAAATTCCGTTCCAGCCAATTGATGGGTTACGGGCACCATTATCTGCCCAAAGGTTACGTACAAAGGCACAGTTTTCTCCACCTAAGGTGCTACCGAAAGCATGGTTCCAATAATCTAGTGCCTCTGAGAAAATAGAGTTTTGTATCGTAATATTTACCGTCCCCAATTTCTCTTCTGCTTTGCCAGTACTATCATTGTACATGTGGCGGTACATCGACATGTTTTCATCCAATCCCCAGCTCGCCGAAACGTGATCGATCATAATGTTACCTACTGGATTACCTCCAATGGCATCATCGCGACGGCCAACAAAGGTTTCTCCCCTTCTAAAACGCATAAAACGTATAATTACATCATGTGTATTTAACCAAACCGACTCGCCGGCCACGCAAACACCATCACCAGGTGCGGTTTGGCCAGCAATAGTGATATAAGGTGCACGGATAATAAGCGGGGTTTTTAATCTGATAATCCCTGAAACATTGAAAACCACAATCCTTGCACCACCTTGTTCACAGGCATCACGCAAAGAACCAGGTCCCTTATCGTTTAGGTTTTTAACTACAATAACCCTACCGCCATGGCCACCAAAACTATAAGCGCCTCCACCTTCTGCACCTGGAAAAGCCAATAAATCTGATTGTGGCAAATCAGTCGGTCTACCCGCCCAAGGAATATATGGCTTGCCCTGAGCGGCCTCTTTTGCAATAATAGGCTTTGCTTTCTCCCAGGCAATATCAGATTGGTGATAGGCTTCTTTCATCATCGAATCAGATGATTTTTTAATATCGGCAGGAATGTTTGGATATTGGGCAAACGTATAATTTGCGGAGAGTATTAATGCTGTTGTTAGCAACAGATTTAAAATGTTCTTTTTCATTTGTGTTGTTCGTTGGGAAGAGAAAGAAATTACGAAATATTTTTGACTAGCAGAAAAAAATCTAATCGCTGATATTGAAAATCGTGGCTCATTTCTTTGTCTATCCTTGTAAGTAATTTTGGTTAGAAAGTATATTATCTTTCAAATTTGCATGCAAAAAGCAGCTGTTTAATGTATAATTTTGGCTAGCTATTGTACCATCTTATCAATTGGCAAAAATGCCTGTAACAAATTAAATTCATTCTCGCAGCCATGTTACAAGATAGGAATAAAATTCATATATAAATGTAACATTCTTAAATAAAAAAAAAGGAGACAAATTAATGTCCCCTTTTTCCAAACCAAATATAAAAAAACCAGGGCAGTGAGCAAACCGCCCCGAAGATCTTCTGTAATTACTTTAATGGATCGAAGGTACCAGCACCATTCATGCTATCCCAACCTGTTGTTTGTTGTAGATATGGACTTGCTGACAATACCGTTTGATTGATGCCGAAGAAATAATATTGTGGATACCATGTAAATTTCCAGTTAGCCGGACTTGTCTTATCAAGATCGTCTCTTACACTGATCTTGAAATAGTTATCGTAAAGGTAATCTACGTATTGATCGTAGGTGGTAATTCCGGCAGGATAAGTTGCAGGATCTCTATCGATAAGTGGAGCCGTCCCTGAGGCCGGTTTTAACAAAGGATCATTTGCACCAACATAATCAGCACCTGCAAGTGTTTTAACTCCAATATAAAACCCTGTTCTACGCGTACCATTTAAAGGTGTAAAACCTAACCTTGTGGCGGTAGGGCCAGATTCAAAAAGCATCCATCTTCTTAGATCCCAGAAGCGTTTGCTTTCATAGGCGAATTCCACTTTTCTTTCGTTTAAAGCAGCTGCAAATAATTGGTCGCGGCTTAAACCAACACCCAAACCATAAGATCCATCAGTACCGGCTAAAATACCTGCCCTATCTCTAATAGATTTAATGCCTTCAAAACCTTCGCTAAGTTTATCTGCACCAATAGCTGATTCAGCAAGATTTAGTACAACTTCTGCAAATCTTATTTCCATATAATCGGTCGGACTATTGCTAAAGTTACCAATTGTATTGTTTGCGTTTGGATTATTTGCTTTACATAAATATATACCGCTAGCATTGGCTCCTTTTGTTTCAGTAGTGCCATTATAGCCAGCTGTTGCCGTTTTTTTCCAAACATATGTCCATTGCTTATAATTAGTTGCACCCGAATACGGCCAGATGGCTCCATTATATACAAATGTTTTATAAAACCTAGGATCTCTATTTTTGTAGAATTTAGCGTCAGAATAAGGATATGTTGATGATGAGGCGGTAATCGGCTTGCCATCTCTCATTGGAAAGGCATCCACAATCTGCTTGGTTGGCGATATTGATCCGGCGCCATTAATTTCACGTGAACGTGTAGCCTGCTCCCAACCATTGTTTTTTTGTGGATTTCCGGTTGTTAACGCATTAAAGCCAAAAGCGAATACAGATTCGATACTGTTATCAGCTATAAACATATTTCCCCATGCCACTCCATTTGCTGTTCCTCCTACTTTATATAAGCCAAAGCCATTAGCTTCTAATAAAGTTTTGGCTGCTAAATTTGCCTGGTAGGCTCTATCCCAACGTGCCCTGTCATCAGTGCGGTTAAAAAGCGGGCTTGCCCATGTTAAGAGTACCCTGCCTTTTAGTGCAGCAGCAGCTCCCGATGTAATTCTACCATTATCTACTCCTGTCCATTTTCCGGGCAGAAGGGAGATGGCCATATCCAGATCTTTAACAATCTGTTCTATACAGGCAGAAGATGAGCTTCTTTGTATCTCATTCGCAGGTCCGGAAGAAACAATGGGATCTTGAGGCGTTAAAACCAGCGGTACCCCGCCATATAACTTTACCAGTTCGAAATATTGCCAGGCTCTCCAAAAGTACATCTGTCCTTTAAACTTATTGGTTATATCTGTTGTTAAACCATGTTTATCGATTTCCTGTAGAAAAAGGTTGATCTCTTTCATACGTGTCCAGGTATTATTGGCTACACTATTTGGCAAACGTTGTCCAAAGTATTTTAATGCATTTGTATTTACATATGAAATTTGGGCCCACTCTTTATTCCAATCTGTTTCACCTGCCAGCTCATCGGTAGTTTGTGTAAATGCCGAACTGTAAGCGCCGTTATCTGTAGCACTCTGCACCTGCACATTAGGCGTACCATTGTTTGCTGGTAAAAACAACCCGTAAACATAATCTACATAGCCCTGAGCCAGTGGGGCTTCTTGAAAAACCTGCTCATTAAAGCCTGCATAATCTTTTTTCTCTTCTAAAAAACTGTCTTTGCAGCTCGCCATTAATATAACCAGCGAAACCAAAACATATATTTTATTAATCTTTTTCATGTCTCTAAAATCTAATAGTACAACTATTTTTTATTTGTTAAAAAGTTACGTTTAATCCAAAAGAAAAAGTTTTCAGATTCGGAAAAACGTCGTATGCTGTATCACTATCCCTATAAGAATATGGGTTATAGAAATTATAAGGGTTTAACGCGCTTGCGTAAACACGCACATTACTTACTTTAACTTGTTCGAGCCAGCGCTTAGGAAGGGAATAATTTAACTGTATGCTTGCCAAACGCATTCTAAAAGAAGAAACTTTCCAGAAATTTGATGTTGGACTTAAACTTGTTGCTTCCCAATTTGGGTTTGGCATAGTACCTGTTGGGTTTAGGATGGGATCATAAATATCGCCCCAGATCTCAGGCACACTTGCAAAAGTACGTGAAATAGAATTGTTCATTTTTTTACGGGCATCGATTTCCGACCATCCACCAAAGGAACCTGAAATTACCGCCTCTATTCCTATTCCTTTATAATTTGCTTTTAATGTTGTTCCGTAGCCATAATGATTAGTGGCTTTTTTTGATAACTGTACCTGATCATTAAAGTCAATTATACCGTCTGGGGCCGCAAAAGATCCATCAGGTTGTAAAGGTCCTCTAACATCTCTATAATAGAGCATGCCTGGTTTTAAATCTTTGGCCAACACTGCTGATCCGCTACCGGCAGCACCTGGATTTACGGAGGTAATTTTGTACTGACTTACATAAGCATCGATTTCTTGTTGATCTTTAAACATGCCTAAATAATCGTAACCCCATTTGCCCACATCAGATGAAGTTCCATTGCGTGGATTCCAAGGATATAGAACATCATTTGCGTTGTAATCTGCTTTGATTACTTTATTATCTGACCAAGCAAACCTGAAATCTACGCCATAACTAAAATCCTTTCCGATTTTATCGTTCCAGCCAATTCCCAGTTCGTAGCCAAAGTAATCTGCTGTAGCATAATTTTGTGAGGCTACTGAACCACCAATCGTGATTGGAATATTAGATGTTACTTCTGTTAAAATATTTGTTGCATGATTATAATAACCATCCAAAGATAATGTAAGTCGGTTTTTTAAAAATTTAGCATCAATACCTACGTTATTTTTAAGTTCGTCGCTCCAGGTTGCATCAGGGTTTGGAGATGCTTCCATTTTATAACCTGCTGTTGCATTTCCATCTCCACCAAATACTGCTCCTTTACCATCCTGGAAGGTATAACGCTGTCTCCATAACCAAGCCTTAGTTTGGTCGTTCCCTAATAAACCTATCGAGTATCTTAGTTTTAAGAAGTCAATACCAGGTACTTTAAAAAAATCTTCTTCTGAAATTACCCAGCCCAATGAGCCTGAATAGAAATTACCCCAATAGTTACCCGGTGCAAATTTGGTAGAAGCATCGCTTCTAAACATAAATTCTGCAAGGTACTTATCTGCGTAGCTATAGTTTGCTCTTGCAACATATGATAGTGATCCTCCTTCTGATTTTGTAGTACTTCCATCTATCGCGCCGGTTGCCGAGTTAAACTGGCCATTTGTTTGTTGGATCGGATCTGCTTTAAATACAACCTCATTATTAAAGGCTTGCTCAGATCTTTCTACCGTAGCTAAAGCACCTATCGTATGTTTTCCGAACGACCTGTTGTAGGTTAGCACAAAGTTTGATTGAGTTGAACTTTGTGTCGTATTGGAATAGTATAATCGATTACCATTAGAAGCAACAAGAGCTGTTGGTAATGTCGCCCCGTCGTAAATATGTTCATTAGTACCTAATTTTTTAAAGGTATAAACATTATATTTTGTTCCGATCTGTGATCCGTTGCTGCTACCCATATTTCTAGAATATGCAGCTCTTGCACTTAGACCTTTAACAAACGGAATATCATATTGAGCATTTAAATTTATCGTAAAGTTGGTATTTCTGGTGTTCGCCAGATTGCCTAATTTCTCGATTTCGTAGAAATGATAGGTAGAAAAATCATTAGTGGTTCCTGGTAGTTTTACAGGGTATCCATTAATGTACATCGGCACGTAACGAGGCGCAAGAATGAGGTTACGATAATCATTGTCGTCTAACTCACTACCAATTTTATTAAAGGTTTTAATGAGCTCACTATTGTTTCCCGAAACCTGCAAACCAACCTTGAGATTGGTTGCCACCTTAATATCGGCTCCTGATCTAAAATTCCAACGTTTAAAATCAAGGCTCGAAAGGTTTCCATCTTGCTTGTAATAAGCAACATCACCAAAATAGGTTGCACGGTCTGTACCTCCCGAGATACTTAAAGTGTGTTTCATGTTATAGGATGATTTCCATGCATCTTCTAACCAATCATAATTAATGTTTTTAAAATGCTCTAATTCGTCCTGACTAAAAAAACTATCAGCTGCTGAAGCACCTGTTGGATTTACATTAGCTCCATTGGGCCCGTTCATAATGTTATAATACATCCCAAACTGATAGGCACTCATCATTTTAGTTCGGTAAGCTTCATCATTAAAGGCATACGAGCCGCTATAACTGATACGTGGAGGTCCGATTTTGCCACGTTTAGTTTTTACTAATACTACTCCATTACCTGCCCTTGTACCATAAATAGCTGCAGACGCATCTTTTAGGAAAGATAAACTTTCTATTTCAGAAGGATCAAGGTTATTAAAGAGCGTAGCATCAGGTTGTCCGTTTTGAGGATTGATCTGAATTACGTCATCTATTACATATAGCGGGTCGGTAGAACCGCCATCTTTCGAGAAAATAGTGTTTGGGTTTCTGATGGTCAACTTTGCTGTAGAACCAGGTCTTGAAATACCTCCGCTCACCCCAACACCCAATATTTTTCCCGCCAGTGCAGCACCTATATTACTTGCAGGTAAGTCTTCCACTTCAGTTGCCTTTATATCTACAACAGCACCTGTTAAATGACTTCTCTTTTGCGTGCCATAACCAACAACAACCACATCTTCGAGGCTTTTATTTTCAGGAACTAAACGTACAACAATATTGGTTTGTTTACCTACTGTTACCTGTTGCCTTACATATCCTATAAATGAGAATACAAGCACATCTGCATCAGATTTTACCTGAATAGTGTAAACACCGTCAGAATTGGTACTCACATTGCTGGGAACACCTTTTAAACTTACGTTTACCCCCGGGATTCCCTGCCCATCAGCCTGATCGACAACTTTACCCGTAATCTTTCGCTCTTGTGCAAAAAGGATTGTGCTTGCCAGTAGCATAAATAGCAAGGACAAAGAAATTTTGCGTAAAAATTTTAAGTTCATCTTATTATTTGGTTAGTTTTTAATTCTATTTAGACAATTTACCGCCTGCTTTTAGTGTTGTTATCTCTTCAATGATCAAAAGTTTCTAATCTTTAATCCACTGAGCAATTATAGTATCGTTTTAACTTTTATAAATGGAGCGTATTAAGAGAGCAGAGAAATAGACGTAAAAAATTATTTTATAATAAAAGAATCAACCAAGGTTCCTAATAAAAAAAATCGATGATAATATGGGGTGTATTGGCTCATTTTTTACTTTGATCTTGATATTTATTCTGGTTAGAAAGTATATTATATTTCAAAATTGCAATCAATAATTGGCTATTTACTATATGATTTTGGCTACATACTATAGGATATTAACGTAACTAAATCAAATCTATATCGTTCTTCTCTTGATTTGAATTTGATGATCTAAGATATAGAAATATATTCATATATAAATGTAACATTCTTAAATAAAAATAAACAAAAAAAAACGAGACAAAATTTTGCCTCGTTTTGGATAAATTAAGGCTCATATTATTGAGCTCCCACAAATGATAATATTAATTCTGAATTTTTACATCAACATTTAAGAATACCCCCCCCGAAGCGTTGTTACTCGAAACAGAGTTCACATAAAAAGCGCCATATTTTCCTTCAGCAGTTAAAAAATAAAACAAACTTCCTGCAATTAGCCCGGTAGATATACCTTTAAGTGTGGGCTTTGCACTTTTACCTGCCGTAATAATCTGATCGCCTGTGCGAAGATTTAAAAAGGCTGCAGACTGTGCGGTTTTTGGTGCGGCAAACAACGTTGCCTTCTTGGTCCACGTACTAATGTCGTATGGAGTAAAAGGAATCGGGCTCGAATTTAAAGCATAAACATTGTAAAAATATGAATTTGGTGTTCCGGTTACCGGCGACCTATACAATCCCAGATCTATTTTATCTGAACTGGCCGCACCGTTACTGTAATTGAATAGCTCTCCGGTTGAAAGTGACATATAACAGTTCTTCACTTTTCCTAATGTATCAGGAATATACAATTCTCTTGAAGACCAGTACTTATAATCTGACCTTACTTCTATTGTAACCGTTTTATAACCATCTCCCAAATAGACACCTGCTTTATCTAAAGCCCAAATGCGATAGGATGTTTTGCCAACGCGTGTATTCATTTTCAGTTTTACAACTCCCGAATAATTTCTTCTTTGATTATCGTTAAGTATTATTTTAGAAGGTATCGCCGCTGATGTTTCGAAAATACAGACAGCATACATATCTTCCTTTGCAGAACTTATAGTGTAATCCAGATACACGCTATCACCTGCATTTACTTCTTTATAATCGGTTACCGCATACGGGCTTGTTGAATGATAGGTTACAGTTACATCATCAAACATATTGAATATATTTTCTCCTTCCTTTTTACATGAAGAAAACACCACTGCTCCCATAGCTATAACGCCTAAATATTTTAAAATTCTTTTCATGATTTTATCTGTTTAATTAAGAATTATTTCAAAGGATCAAAAGTGCCGCCATCCCAGCCAATTGTTTGTTCTAATAATGGGCTGGAGTTCATAAATGTTGATGGCAATGCATAGAAATAATAGGTGTCTGGTATACTGAAGCCGGTAACACCCTGATTTATTATGGATGTTTTAAAATATTTTTCAAATGATGTTTTATCATTGATATTAACGCCTTCTCTAAACCTTGTTCCATTCGCTGTAACTACTTCAAGTTCAGTCTTTAGTGCCGTAGATTTTGTTTCCCACTGTATGGTTTGCATTGAGCCTTGTAAAAGATGGTAATTCCTGGTACGCCTTAAATCGAAGGCACGTTTTCCTTCAAAGGCAAATTCTACCATTCTCTCTTTCAATATTAAATCGCGCATTAGCAATTTAGATGAAGCCAGATCCAGTCCATAATTTTTAGTTCCGGCCTGAATTCCAGCGCGGATCCGAATTTCTTTTACTAAATTTTGTGCTTCTGTAAGGTTACCGATTTCATTGGCACATTCTGCCAGGTTCATAATTACTTCAGCATAACGTAGCTCTATCCAGTCTAAACCATTTCCTCCAAAATCGTTGGCATAAGCCACGGCGCCTTTTGCGAGTTCGGGGTCGCAAAATCGTTTCATATAAAAGCCCTGTGGCGATGGTTCAGTAATGTTCGAAACATAATTCCATTGTCTCCTGCTGCTTGCACCGCTTAATTTCCAGCTGCTTCCATTGTAGGCTATCGTTGCATCCAACCTTGGATCGCGGTTTACCCAAAACAGAACCGGATCGTAAGTGAACGAGCTGGCCTGCCCAACGGGAACACCATCCTTCATGGTGTAGGTATTAACAAGATTTAGGGTCGGAATAAATGCCGATGCACCACCACCCTCTTCTGTGGGCCTTGCTTTGGCTTCTATATTCTGACCTCTTTTTTCGACTTTATTAGAATAAGAACGCACAATTATAGCCTCTGTGTTACTGGTTCCTTCCTTTAAAAAAATATCTCCATAGTTCGGTAATAAACTGTTACCTGAAGCTTTGCATATATCATAAGCTTCTTTACAGGCTTGATATGCAGTAGTCCACCTGCTTTGATCGAAGGGGTGTGCTGGGTCATTTAAAGGATTAAACTGTGGACTTGCCCAGTATAACAATACCCGTCCTTTTAGTGCGGCCGCTGCTTTCCGGGTAAATTTACCACGCTCATTTCCATCATTCCAGGTTACATTGTTCAATAGAATCATTGCAGAATCCAAATCGCTCACAATAGATTTAAAACATGCTGCTGCGCTCGCTCTTCCACTCAACTCTACATTATCAGGGTTTTGTGGAGTAAGTACCAATGGAACACCACCATATAAACGTGTTAATTCAAAGTATGATAAAGCCCTCAATGCAAAAAATTGTCCACGCAGTTTATTTTTCGAATCTTGTGCCAGGTTGCCTCCCGGAATCTCCTTTATGGCAACATTACAGCGTGCAATGTCGAAATACCTGTTATCGCCTTTAGTGCCCTGGTATTTCGTAGCAATAAATTTCACATCATTAGATGTTAGTGTACCATTTACGCCAATTGCTTTGCGCATAATGCTCTCTGATGAAGAAAAACGGTCTTCATCACTTGCATATATTACATTGTTTGCGGCAAATTCGTAAGGGAAATCCGGCATAACAACATCATAGGTGTCATTTAAAAGAAACTGTATGGCTCCCTCATTGTCCCATATCCTCGAGTCGATCCCATTCCTGTCTTTTACATCGAAGAAATCTTTCTTACATCCCGAAAAAGATGCCATTAGCACGGCTAAAATACCTATTGCTAAAGTGTTTTTATATTTAAATTTCATTGTTCAGATTTTAAGTAATAACCATTATAAACTTACATTCAAGCCTAAGGAAATTGTCCTCAAAGTTGGGTAGTCATAAATTGTAGAAGAGTAAGGATCTTTGTATTTAAGCGGATTTACGATAGTCCATAGGTTGTTTCCTGTTAAAACTAATCGTGAATCAGCTATACCGATTCTGCTAAGCAAGCTCTTTGGCATTTTATAGGTTAAGGTCATGTTATTTATCCTGATCATTGTGCCGCTTCTGGCCCAAAAAGTCGAATTCCAACCGGCTGCTATACCTGCATCATCAAACCTTGGGAACGCTGCATTTGGGGTTTCTGGTGTCCAGTGATCGCGCCAATATGCCGGAACATTAACCGTTGCACTTGCAGGTGCTTTAGACTTGCTATCGAAAAATACTTTTCCGCCGAACCTGGTTACGAAGTTTGTACTTAAGCTTAACGTTTTGTAAGAAATAGCCACATTAAAGCCAATACCAAAAGAATTGGTAGACTCGAACATCGGAACCTGGTCTTTTTCGGTAATTTTTCCGTCGCCATTAGTATCTTCATAATACAGCCAGCCAACTTGTGGCACCCTGTTATTAATGGTATATGTTGGGTATTGATTGAGAAGTGCATCTACATCCGCTTGCGTTCTCAGCATTCCTTTGGAAATCAAACCATAGTTGCCGCTGTTATATTTATTGGGGTCCGTTCCGAACTGGTATTTTAAATCAGGATAGGTGATGTCCCACAACTGAAATTCATTATAAAACATCTGATCTATCCGGCTATTGGCAAAACCAAACAAAATATCGGTATTTACACCCCAGTTTTTATCAATTTTTGCTTTGTAACCAATCGAAAATTCATGCCCCCAGTTAGTACGTTGCTGGTAATTTAGCAGTGGTGCCTCAAAGCCGGCGTACATTGGGAAATTTTCATTGTTCCCTTTATCAAAGATATCGTAAGAATACCTATGGTAAAATTCGTAGGTAAAATTGATTTTGTTTTTCAAGAAAGAGGCGTCTAAACCTAAGTTGAAAGTACGGGCTTTTTCCCATGAAATGTCAGGATTGGGCATGATCTCTGGATTAAGTCCACCAGTTAATGTTTCATTATACAGGTATCCTGCCGGATCAACGGTATACCTCGATTGCCACAACCGCGCATTAATCCTGCTTTCCCCCACCAAACCATAATTGGCTCTCACTTTTAAGCGATCTACAAATTTGATGTTGTCTTTAAAGAAATCTTCTTCACTTATCGCCCATCCTAAACCCACACTTGGAAATAAACCCCATCGGTTGCCTGGCGCAAAATTTGAAGATGCATCCATACGGGCAATCGCCTCAATAAAATATTTTTTGCCATAATCGTAATTTAACCTGCCGATGTAAGAACGCTGAACCGATTCGAAAATGCTTTTGTTTTGTAATGTGAAAGTTGAGCGATCGAAACCCCAATACTCGTCAATACCTGGTAACACCTGGTTTCGCCAGTATACGTTCAATTGCTCATTTACGCCTTCTGACTGATCGAAAGCAGCTAACACATTCAGGCTATGTTTTCCAAATGTCCTGTCGTAACTGAGTGATGCAATAGCCTGATAGCTTGAAGATGAGTTCGTGCCTGAAGAGAGCTGCGTATTTGCAGCACCTACTGCTGTAATTGTACTTACAACCTCGTTGGTGTAAAGTAAATTGTTTTGCCCGGTTGTTTTGAAATTATAAACGGTGTATGGTGGCACGTATTGGCCACTTGTGCCGCTTCGGTTATTTTTACCAAATTGAACACGCCCAGTTAAACCAGGTATAAATTTTGGTTTATAATCAACAGAAGCATTTAGCGCCAGTCCTTGAGATTTATCAAAGATATTATTTCCTGAATTTACAACAGCAAGCGGATTCGTATTGCTATTGTAATTAATTGGTTTGCCATCGATCTGAATCGGCACCCATTTAGGCGTTGTAATCAGCTGTTGGAAAAATGCCTGATCGTTTTCTCCTCCATTTTTATAGGTATCACTAGTCTTTTTCGAAAAATCTGCGCTTAAGGTAACGGTGGCTGTTAAGCCATCCATAATTTTAGCATTCATGCCCGATCTGAAAGCATACTTACTGTAGTTGATACCACCATAGTTGCCTGATTCATCATAATAATTTCCACCGGCGAAAAAGGTGATCGCTTCAGAACCGCCAGAAACATTCATGTTATGCCTGTTTACCTTCGAAACCTTCCATAACTCGTCAAACCAACCTTTAATATTGCTATTTTTTAGCTGTTCTAAATCTGCGGCGGAAAACATAGACGAAGTCGGCGAATTTGCAATACGGTAACCATCATTTAACAGTTGCGCATGCTCGTATGCAGAGAGCATATCTACATTTGCTGCATTGTCTGAAAATCCTAAAAAACCAGTATAGCTGATTTGCGGTTTTCCTCTTTTTCCTTTTTTAGTGGTAATTAAAACTACTCCCTTTGCGCCTGATGCGCCATAAATAGCGGCTGAAGCGTCTTTGAGGAAAGAGATGTCTTCAACCATAGTTAAATCTAAATTATCAAAATCGTCACGCGTAACCGTAATCCCGTCAATTACGTATAATGGTTCTGTTGTGGCTCCAAGTGAAGCAGATGACTCCGATCTTGTTACTCCTCTGATATTAATGGTAACCGAGGAGCCTGGTTTGCCTGAAACAGAATTAACGCCTACACCTGCAATTTTGTTCCGAAGTGCGGCGGCAATATTTGGGACTGGTAAGTCCTGAATTTCTTCAGCCCTGATATTGGCTACCGAACCTAAAATCTCACTGCGTTTCTTTGTTCCGTAACCGATAACCACAACAGCATCCTGATCTAAACTCTGACTATCTTCTACAAAATTTACCGTTAAACTGGTTTTTCCAGCCAAAGGAATAGTTTGCCTGATAAAGCCAACATAAGAAAAAACCAATGCATCTGTTGCCGGATCAGCAATCAGTGCAAATTCTCCTTTATCATTGGTACTTACATTATTGGTTTTGCCGCGTATCCCGACAGTAACACCGGGAATGGGTTGCCCGTCTTTTTTATCTACCACTTTACCAGTGATCTGCTTTTGTTGCGCAAAAACAGTGGTAAATGCAAATAGCATGAGCACTAAAACCCATGAGGTTTTTCGTAAAAGTTTTGAGTTCATATTTGTTATTTGGTTAGTTTTTTACTAATACAGCTAATACGACATCAATCAGGCCTTGCGCTTGATCAATTTCATTTAGCATACATAAGCTGTAATGGCAATTGCCTTATACAGTTTATATTAGTGTTTCCGGTTAAGGATGTGTTTGTTGTTTGTTTGTTTGTTTTGCTTTTTACAGCTTGCTAGTTAGGCAAAAGAATTAGATCGCGTTATTTTAAATTATCTGTCTAACACTAATTGTCTTTGTGATGGCTCATATTTCTGTTTTTGGATTAAATAATTATTGGTTAGAAAGTATATTATACCTTTAAATTAATGAAGTAAAACCCATTTTTTTAGCTAAATAGCGTCGGTTATTATACAATTTTATCAGTACAAAATAACCTTCTCGCTATAAGCTATTTAGTGATTTTATCCACAATACAATATAAGTATAAATTCATATATAAATGAAATATTCTTAAATAAAAAATAATGAAGCGTTTAAATACGCTCCATAAGCCATGCTAGTTTGTTTGCGCTTTTGCTTTTCTGCGCTTCTCCCACTCTATTCCCTCTTTCTTTAAATCGTATCCGGCAGCTGATAAGTAATTATTTATTCTGCCTTTATATTTACCAAACCATGCATGTTTTTTATCTGACGATTCTGCATCCATCGCATGTTCACGTGCTTCGGTAAGCCAAACTAAAATTTGTTTTTTCTGCTCATCCGTCAATGTTAAAATCTCTTCCTGGTAGGCTTTATAGGTAATTGGCAATACATTATAGGTCATGCCGTTTTTAACCAGGTCAACCTGTTCATTGGTTAATTGCGCAGAAAGTTTGCTGATGTATTTTTTATGCAGTTTAGCTAATGAAGCTTCAACCACACGGCTATCTTTAGCGAGGGCCGAATCGCGTTCTACTTTATTGTCTTTGTTTTTTTCTTTAATTGCTTTAACACGAATGTCGCGTGCGGCATAGATGTCGTTTAAATTGCTATATTGATCTCTGATGATTACCATCACTTTTTCCGTTTTCTTCGCATCTGTAATTCCAAGATTGGTAACAATTTTAGCCGAACGCTCGGTAATCATTTTCACATAGGCTTCTTTATCGTTCACAGGATTGTTCTGAGCAAAAATTGCTGTAATGCTCGAGAGGGTTAACAATAAGGCTAAAATTGATGATTTCATGTCTTTATATTTAAATTGTATTTATTTTTTTTAGGTTCACATCTCCGCAAAAATGCACTTTTAAGCCAAGTTCATCCATTGCAGCTGCTTTAATGCGGCAAGCTTCGTGTGCACCGGCTTCATAATTGGTATAAACTACCTGAATGTGGTTGGCTTTATGTCTGGCCATTAACTGATCGCGGCTCACGCCTTTTAAAATGGCATGCATAATTGGCCATTCGGGTGTTGTTCCGTCCCAACGTCTTTTGGTTTCAGCCTCAGGCAAAGCTACTACTTCTCCAACCCCCAAATCGCAATGTAATTCGTTATCCATTACATAAACCCGGCTCCAAACAATGAAACCCGGTTTACTGATGCCTTTTAACGATCCACCACCTAAACGGAAATACATAGCTGGCTGCCTATCGCTGCTTGCTCCGGCATAACCACCAATAAAATGTGCAGGTGGTGCTGCTCCAGAGATTAAAAACAGCCAAACAAAACCGTCTACATCATCATTTTTGTAATATTCGCCCCAACGGATGTCGTGAAGCGTGTTTTCTCCAGTCATTCCTAATTCTTTCCAAAGATTGTAGGTTACCAGGGCATCTAAACCAGCACATTCGTCTACCTCGTTAAAATGTGGTAAAGCACGTTTTGGGTAAAGTTCTTTACCATCTACAGAAAATGCCGGCGGACGGTCTTCGTTATTTAATAAACCCTCTACTAAATCGCTGGCTACAGTTAAGTCTTTCAATCCTTGCTGATACTGGATTCCAATGGTATCGCAGCTAAAATGATCAGCAATCCTCAGGGCGGAGATATACATTTTGCACTGCTCAAGGGTTTGGTTTTTAGTTAATTGCGTCTCCTCTTCAGTTCCCCAGTTAAAGGTCATTCCTTTTTGCAAAAGCCATTCTAAAACAGCCTCTGCTTCGCTATTGGTAACCTGCAGCATACCTGCATATAGCGCCGATTGACTTAGACGCTCTTTAAAGAAACCGGTTTTGTGCAGCAGTTCGTCGGGAATGATAGCATTGTACATACCCATACAGCCTTCGTCAAACACACCCATGATCACTTTTCGCTCTTTTAAGCTTTTGGCAAAAGTTCTTCCTTTCTTGTCGTCGCTTAAGGGGATCTTACTTAAAGCAAAACTTTTTACATGACTTTGATCGTAACTGACCTTGCCGGTTGTGAGCCATTCTTGCAGGCCATCTGTAAAAAAATCATCCGTAAAATTTTCACTCCATAGAGTACTATATGGAATTGCCGCTTTGGTTAAGCAACCGTTCAGATTTAACATGCCTACCAAACCAGGCCATTGTCCGCTCCAGTTGGCTACGGTTAGTATCGGGCCACGATGTGTGGTAAGCCCTGCAAGTACATGATGTGAGTATTGCCAAACACTTTCTGCAACAATTATAGGTTGGTTGGGATCAATATTTCTAAAGATATCCATACCCATTCTTTGTGAATCGATAAAGCCGTGTTTTTTTGTTGAATTGTATGAATGGGCACGTTTAACTTTCCAGCCGAATTGTTCGATGGCTAAAGTTAATTTTCGCTCCATTTCGACTTGAGCAGCCCAACAATTTTGATTTGCTGAAAGCCTTAAATCGCCACTTGAAACCAGTAGAATTTCTCCTTGTTTACTTTGTCTCATAATTTATTAATGAACAAATAATTTATATAAAAACAATTTGTCAGCTTATATTTGGATTATGCCTTTACGGCTATATACAAAACTCAACAATGAAAAACACTATTTTCTGATGGTTTTTATCAAATTAATATAGGATGTTATCATTAAACTCGTTAACTTTAGACCGCTGTGGTATAATTTGTAGAATATTGTATTACAGCCCTAACCAAATATTTATTAGTTATATGAAACCTCATTTTCATAAAGTTCCAATTACCTTACAAAGTTCCTTTAGTATCCGTCATGATATCAAACCCGATTTTGGGAATATCTGGCATTATCATCCCGAGCTAGAACTGCATTATGTAATCAAAGGAGAAGGCGTTCGTTTTATTGGCGATAACATCAGTAATTTTGTGCCAGATGAGATGGTGCTTTTAGGCGAAAATCTGCCTCATACCTGGCGCTGTAAAGATGAATACTTCCAGAATAACCCCGATCTTACAACCGAAGCCATGGTGATTCATTTCTTGCCCGATTGTTTGGGTAAATACATGCTTACTTTACCTGAAGCTTACCTGATCCCTAAATTATTCGAAAAAGCAAAAAGCGGAATGGTAATTAAAGGGAAAGCTAAAGATAAACTGGTTGATTTAATGCGGGCTGCAGTTGATGCAACCAATTTGGATCGGATCATTATCCTCTTGTCTATCTTAAAAACATTGGCCGAGACGGATGAATTTTCGACAATTGTAACGAGCAAAAATACATTTTATCAAAGCAACGAGTCTGAAACGCTCCGGATCAATAAAATATGTAATTATACCCTGAGCAATTATAAAAAGGATATTACATTGGAAGAAGTGGCTTCATTAAGTAATTTAAGCGTAACTTCTTTCTGCAGGTATTTTAAACTGATGACGAAAAAGACCTTTTATGATTTCCTGATTGAAATCAGGGTGAGTCACGCCTGCCGTTTTTTAATTGAAAACAAGCTTCCTACCGAGATGATCTGTTTTGATTGCGGTTTTAATAATGTGTCTAATTTCTACAGGCACTTTAAAAAGGTTACAGGGATGACGCCTTTGGACTATAAAAGGAAGTATTTGAGTTAAGTATAATTCAGACCTTATAGGTTTTTAAAACCTATAAGGTCTAGCAAAATAGATCCTGAAACAAGTTACCAATGATAGATTCAGACAGAAATTCGTCATTGCGAGGAACGAAGCAATCTTAATGCACACGCTAATAGCGATCGTTGTAAGATTGCTTCGTCGGCTGAAAAAGCCTTCTCGCAATGACGATATATCGAAGTTATTCATCCTTAAGATCGCGTCATTTATATTGATTTTATTCAATAAATTGCCCATCAGGATGACGACTGCGCCACTATATAAAAACCTTTATATTTAAATTGTTGCGAAGCAAAGTGTAATCATCAAACAATGTTTCTACTTCTTTAACTACGCTTGGCGTAAATGAGCCCACATTTCTGCGGGTAAAAGTCGAGATATTAAGCCCTCGCTTTTGCAGGAAATACTTGGATACCACCGGATAAACATTATGCATTACGTCCATGTTATCGATTAAAAACTGTTGTACCACTTGTACTTCATCTTTAAAAGCTTCATCATTATAATGGTCGCAAAGCCAAACAATCAATTCAGGGAAATAATTACCTTGAATACAAGATAATCCCGAAGCTCCAGCTTTTAATGATTCTACCGCATGCACGATATAGGCATCATACAACCCAAAAGCCCTGCCTTCAGTCAGTTTTAGTTTTTCTTTAATCTGACCAAGATCCAGGCAGGTATCTTTATGGTAAATCACTCTTCCTGTTGACACAAAATCGGCCAATTGTTGCGGTTTCAATACTCTTTTATAAGGCACAGGGCATTCGTAAAATCCCAACGGAATTTTATCTGTCTGTTCTAAAAGATTGAATACTCTTTCGTTAAAAACCTCATCAGTTTCATTTTCTTCTGCAAGTAAACTGGTAATCGCAATCACCGCTTCTACTCCTGTATCGCTCACTTCTTTTACAAAATCGGCCTGTTCTGAAATCGCGCCACCAAAAGTTCCGGTGGCTACCACTGGCACAGCGCCATTAACAACTTTAATCACATGTTTTATGGCCTGAATTCGTTCTTTACCAGTCAATTCAAACATTTCGCTCGACAGACAATTGGCAAATAAGCCTGATGATCCGGCCTGTAAATAAATCTCAGTGAGCTGCGTAAGGGCTGGGTAATCGATGTTCCCATTGCTTAAAAAAGGCGTGAGCATTACCGGGATGAACCCTTTTTGTGAGTTTTCCATTATATTCTGATATGGTAAATTGTTCTATTTAATTGCCTGATAAAACCAGAATGGTTTTTAATGGGCTGTTTTAGTTTTTCTATTTTTAATTTTTGTCAGGAAAAGTCCTGCTAAAAAAATGGTTAAAGTACCGATTACGATAATCATGTTTTTATGCAAAGGATTTCTAAAAACTTCATATTCTGGAGGAAGAAGTGAAGAAAATGTCATCCATATAATTACGGCAATGCCGATTATTGTTGCTGTTATGGCTTCATGGTTTTTAGTTTGCCTACTGATGATCCCCAACAGGAAGAGCCCTAACATTCCTGCCGCAAAAATTCCTGATAATTCCCACCAAACATCTAAAATACTTTTTACGCCAATCATGGCAATACCAGCAATCATACCCAATAAACCAAAGCCAATAGTGGCTAAGTGTAACAGTGATAAATTCTGCTTTTCGGTTACATCAGGCTTAAAATACCTTTTGTAAATATCTACAGAAAACACGGTTGCCGAAGCATTCATTCCAGAACTTATGGTACTCATTGCCGCAGATAAGATGGCCGAAACAATTAAGCCAACCAAACCGATGGGGATTTTAGTCACCATAAAATGTGGCATAATTTTGTCGCCATAATCTGATGGCTGTAATGCGTTTTGTACCTTCAACACCTCTGCTGCCGAAGCATGCAAAGGCAAACGCTCTATAGCCACCTGGTGTTTAATCGACTGCACCAGATCTGGATTGATTTCATAATAGGCATACAAGCAAGATCCTATAATAAAAAAGAGCAGTGATGCGGGAATATACAACCAAACACACAGCCAGATCGATTTCGAAGCTGCTTTGCTAGAGGATGCCGTATGGTAACGCTGTATATAGTTTTGGTCCATTCCGAAGTTATTCAGGTTGATAAAAAAACCATAAAGCAGAACGACCCAAAACGATGAGCCTACAAAATCTAGCTTAAAACTACCCAAACTAAATTTATTGGCCGATTGTCCGATCTCTACAATCTTCGAAACTCCTCCCGGCATATTCGAAATGATTAAATACAGAATGAGTAAGGCACCAAAAGTTTTCACTACCGCTTGTACCACTTCTGTCCATATTACCGCTTCAATTCCTCCTAAAACGGTATAAACAATGATACAAATGCCCATTACGATCATAATTATCTGCATGGAATAGCCAGTTAATGCTTGCAAGCTTAAGGCAATCCCAAAAAATATCGATCCCATTCTGGCCAGTTGCGTTAACAAGAAACATACCACCGCATATACCCTTGCCCATGCACCAAAACGTTTTTCTAAATGGGTATAGGCTGATATTTCTCCGGTACTCCGGTAAAAAGGAACAAAATATTTTGAAGCGATCCAAGCGGCCAACGGCATCGAAATGCTAAATACAAATGCATTCCAATTGCTTCCGAAGGCCTTTCCGGGCACCCCTAAAAAGGTATTGCTACTTAAAAATGTTGCATAAATTGATAAACCTATCGCCCATCCGGGGATCAGGCCCGAAGCTTTTGTAAATTGCTCGGAGTTTTTATTTTTCCTCGAAAAATAAACCCCAACTAATATCATTCCAACAAGATAAATGAAGATTATTGCAAGATCGACTACAGGAAGTCCTTTCATTATTTGTTGGCTCGTTTATTAATTTGGTTAAAACAAATATGCATGTCTAAATATCAGTATTAATATAAGATTTTGGCCACATATTGTACCATCTTATCTTATTGAACATCTAAAGCATCAACTGCTAGTCCTTTAGCTTCTGTAGCAATCAATTTGAGTTTATAAGTCCCAGCATTAATCATACTCCCGGTATTGGTACTGAGGTAATTCCATTTTCCGGTTTTAGTTGGTGCAAATTCAACCATTTCTGTTTTCATTAATGTTCCATCTGCCGATAAAAACTCGAGTTTACCTTTCAAAAGCTGCGCTGAGGGGTTATGGTATTTTAGAGTTAAGGAATAGGTATCGGCAACGCCAACTGATAACTGCCAGGTTAAACTCCCTTGGTTGGCTGCATTAAAAATTACGCGTTGTTTATCCATTAAAATTGCTTTCACAACCTCCTTGCCTTCTAAAACACCATCAGTAGCTTTATATGTAGTCGTGGTTTTTAAATCGTAAGCGGGCTGTAAATGGGTAACTGGTAATACAAAAACGGTTGCAGTTCTACTGTCAAAAATTATGCGCTCATTCGGAATAAGTCTTTTCCGATAAAGACCAAATATCTCATCCTTACTATTGGTTAGTGAAGTTTTGGTACCTTCGAATCCCTGAGGCACGCTACTATTGATATTCAGTGCCACAAACGTATCTACAGTATCAGTTGCGGTAAATTCGATACTTTCCTGCCCGCGTGATGCTTTTAACCACTCGGCGCCGTATAAATTCGATGGCAGATCAGTAAAAGTTGAATTTTCACCTTTAAACTGTTCTTCTCCAATATCCAACCAATCGCACAGTGCTGCATTTTTAATTTTGGTCGAAAGTGATTTACTTGATGATGCAGCTTGGATGTTTTGATTTAGACCTGAAATGGCAATGGCCGAAATCACGGCCTGACCTACTTTTACTTCTGGGAAATTAATGTCCAAAAAGCCACCCTTAACAGTCGTTTTAATCGTTTTCTTTAGCAAAGTATTACTTCTTGCTTCATTCCAGATATCTAAATCTTTAATTACAGTTTGGCCATTAAATGCCACATCAAATAAACGCATGGCTTTGGCATCAAAACCTCCGCCAATACCCAGCCAAGGTTCTATAAAATAAAGTTCAACCTGATATTCACCGTCCGGAAGCGGAAAATGATATTTCAACCGATCTCTGCCATATCTAAAAGTTTGAAAAAGCTTCCCATCTTTAGTCCCCTCTATAGGTTGAAAAGTACGGCGCTGACTAGCAAAAAATGTTGGAACACCGGTAAAATCCGAGGTCCATGAGGTTGAGCCAAAGTGATCAGGAGCACTTAAATTTCGATCGGCAGACCATTTATTGCCATTAGTATCAATATAATCTCCACCACCACAATTTACGCGGTACACATAGTTATATCCCTGCGCCGGAACGGTTAACTGTTTATCACTTATTAAAGCATTAAAATTTGGACTTTGGGGTAAATTCTGCAGCACGATTTTATCTTTGGCGACTGCTTTTCCATTTACATACCCCATGGCATACAATACATTATACTGGATATCAGGCTTGTTCCATTGGAAATGTGTGCCGATTGTACCGCGTTTTCTTCTGCCTAAAGATTTGCCGTTTACATCATTAAAAAGCTCTACTTCATCGCAGTTGGAATAAACCACAATACTGTCTTTTATACCCGGTTTGTTCCAGCGGTTAGGCCAGGTATGCGAAACAATATACACCATAGGTTCAGTTTGTTTTGGCGCATAATTTGCCCTGAACATATAAAATACATCAGTAGGTTCTTCCCAAGGTGTAAACATGCCCTTGTAATTTACCGGGCCTACCCGATCCAGATCTCTTAATCCTTCTCCCCCTTGCACCCTGCCCGGATTATCATGTGAGCTATACAACCAGAAAAAATGACCAGCCGTTTTATCTTTTACCGATTCGGCCAAGCGCACCTTGGTTTCCATTAAATCGGTCATTTTGTTTTCGGTGTAACCTTTTCCATTGGCATCAGGCGTGTGAAGATCAATTGTTCTCCAGGCGCCATATTCGCCAACCAAAACCTGCCGCTGGAGATCTTCTCCATAAGTTAACGGATTACCACCATAGGTACCGGTCCAGTTTTGGGGAACATCCCAATCCGTTCCTTTTCCACCGTTACAAGTGGTTACTTTTCTTTGTGATGAAGCTGTCGGATCGAGTTTTCTAATCAGTTCTGTACATTCTTTTGCGAAATCTTCAGGCAAAGTGCTCTCGTTTTCCAAACCCCATAAAACAACTGCCGGGCTGTTTCTGCGCTCTTTTACCCAGTCTGTTAAAAGTGATTTAAAATTCTTCCGAAATTCAGGGGTATCATACCAGATATGAGCAGCCATTTGGGTCCAGCATAAAATGCCTTCTTTATCCCAATAATCAGAATACAATAAGTTATGTGGTTGATGTGCATCGCGGAAAGCATTAAAACCTGCAGCTTTAATTTGTCGTACTCTTGAACTGATCTGTTCGTTGCTAAAAGCATGGCTCTGCCCGATTAAATGTTCATATTCGGCAATCCCGTTAATAAAAACAGGTTTTCCATTTAATAAAAACTGTTTCTGGTTCACTTGTTCGCCAATGGGCCAGCTGATCCATCTGATTCCGTAAGGCGTTTTCAGTTCATCTACAACCTTTCCATTTTCTATGATAGTGGTTTGTAAAGTATAGAGATATGGATTTTCCAACGACCAAAGTTTTGGATTGATGATCTTGTCGGTCTGCTGATCGATCTGAATTTCTTTTCCGACAGGAACAACAACAGATTTTTTCAGTTCTTTGATCTGTTTTCCGTTCCGATCCAGCAATCTGTTTACAACGCTTATATTTTTAGGCTTTAAACTATAATTTTTAACTATAGTACTCAGATTCAGAATGGCCGCCTTTTCTGAGATTTTATTGTCGTTCCAGATGTGGATACCAAAAGGTTCTACCCGAACTTCATTGGTTACAATCAAATGAACCGGACGGAAAATGCCCATCGGCTGCGAACCTTCTGAAAAACCGCGTTCTGTAGAACAACCGCCGTCAACCCAAGGTAAATCCTGGATATTTGCAGGGTGATCTGCTCTTACCGCCAGCACATTTTCCTGGTTATTTAATTTGATGGCTGAAGTAACATCCAAAGTGAAAGTTGTCCTCCCACCAGCGTGGTACCCCATTTTTTTACCGTTTAACCAAACTGTTGCATACGAACCCACGCCTTCGAAATATAGAAAAAACCGTTTTCCGTTATTTTCGTTGGTTTTAAATGTTCTACGGTACCAGGCATAGCCATGTTTATTGCCATGAAGTTTACGTTGATACCCTTCGTACTGATCCCAGTTGTGCGGAACATTTACTTTTTTCCAGTTTAAGGTTTTGTAGTTGGTTAACTGAAAACCGTCAAAAGTATTGCTGTTTTTTTCATCCGCAATGCTGAGCCAATTGGAATTTAATAATATATCTTTCCTGGTTTGGTTTTGTGCATAAAGTGAACCCCCTCCATAAAAATTTATAAAGCATAACAGCAATAAACACAACTGTTTAAATTGAATTCTTTTTGGTTCGTGTGGACACGAACCAAGGCACCTAACCAAGGTACGTGTCCACACGAACCTCTTAGGAAAATTTCGCAGGGATGTGTACAGGTAAATCTGGCGGGTGTCAATCCAGCCTAAATCTGACGAAATCTTCTCCCGCTCAGTCCTTTTAGATTTTGTAAGTTGATTCATCGCGCTTTCAGATCTCCATTCAGTTTATGGCTTTCACCAGCTTTAGTTTCGAACGTTGCGTTATGGTTTTTGTAACGGATTTTACAGTTCCCTCCTGTTTTAGATTTTACAGTAAGGGAGGTTAGTGCACCTTTATCCCAGATTAAATCCAGTTCGAAACCTCCTCGGGCCAGAAGTCCTTTAATTTCTCCGTTTGGAATTGCCGTTGGCAATGCGGGTAAAACATCTAAATAACCCTGGTGACTTTGCACAATCATTTCGGCAATTCCGGCTGCACCACCAAAGTTTCCATCTATCTGGAAAGGAGGATGTGCATCAAAAAGATTCACATAAGAACCTGCGCCATTATTGGCTGGTTTCATTAACATTTTCACCAGTTTCATGGCATGATCGCCATCTTTAAACCTCGCCCAGAAATTGATCTTCCAGGCCAAACTCCAACCTGTAGCGTCATCTCCGCGGTACAACAAAGATTGTTTTGCCGCCTGCATCATCTTCTCGTTACCATCCCAGGTAATATCATTTCCTGGATACACACCCCACAAATGAGAAACATGGCGATGTTTACTTGCGGTATCATCTACATCGGTTAACCATTCTTGCAACTGTCCGTATTTGCCTATCTGATTTGGTGCCAGCTGTTTAACTTTTTCAGCTAGCGATTTTCTAAATTCGGCATCTACATTTAGCGTTTCGGCTGCTGTTATACAATTTCTGAAAAGCGATCTGATAATCTGTTGGTCCATTGTTGGACCAGCCACTAAACCACCATTTTCTGGTGAGTTGGATGGCGTACTAATTAGCCAGCCAGTTTTTGGGTCTTTCACTAAAAAATCTTCATAAAATAAAGCAGCTTGTTTCATTAAAGGATAGGCTTCACTTTCCAGAAACCTACGGTCTTTACTAAATTGATAATGCGCCCATAAATGATCACTTAACCAACCGCCCCCACTCACCCAAATACCATGATTGGAGGCATTAATTGGTGCTGTACCGTTCCATAAATCGGTATTGTGGTGTAAAACCCAACCACGGGCATTGTAATATGCTTTTGCCGTTTCAGCTCCGGTTTTCGCCAGTCCTTTGATTTTGTTGAAAAGCGGCTCATTTAAGGCTGATAAATTAAGGATTTCAGTTGGCCAGTAGTTCATTTCGAGGTTAATATTGGTGGTGTACTTGCTTCCCCATGGTGGAGTAAGCAAATCGTTCCAAATCCCTTGCAGGTTGGCTGGCTGAGTACCCGGCCTAGAACTGGAAATCAACAAATATCTTCCATACTGCATATATAAAGCAGCAAAAGCAGGATCGTTAGCCGTTGCAAATTTTGCTAGTCTTTCGTCTGTGGGAAGGTTTTCATTAGCCGATCGGCCAAAATCGACACTAAAAGTGTTGTAATAGCTTTGATATTCTTTAATGTGCTTCTGTTTTATTTCGGCGTAAGTTTTACCTTTTAAACTATTGATTGCCTTAATGTTAGCAGCTATCGGATTCCCAGAAACATCCTGCGCATTGATAAAATTGGTTCCAGCTGTTAAATAAAGTGTTACTTCATCTGCCTGATTGATACTAATTTTGCCATTCATCGCCTTCACAGAGCCGTTTTTGATTAAAGCCGTTAATCGGCTTTCCCCCTTAATCGCACCATCTTTTACCTGAACAGATAAAGAAATCACATTATTCCCTAAAGCTTTTACGGAAGATTTTCGGTGCGCGCTAGAAAGTTGAGCATCGAAACTGATAGATGCCTTTTTATTTGCAGTTAAATGGATTACAATAGCTTGATTCGGCTGGCTGGCAAAATATTCACGAACATAGTTTACACCATTTAAAGTATAAGTTGTTTTTGCAACGGCTGTGCTGATATCTAAGGATCTTTTGTAATTAGATACAATCGATTTGGTCTGTTTGAAATATAGATTCAAATCACCAAAAGGCTGATAACTGCCCTGGTATTGTGGAACGGCCGGTGGATCTTCATCCTGAATTTTATATTTCCACGCTTTAACTAATGAGATGCCCTGCTCTACACTGCTTCCAATCGGATAAATGCCAATTTTTTTTGAAGTATCTTTATAGCCAGCCAGTCCGCCTTTATCAAAGTAGTTGAGTACCTGAATTGCAATTACATTTTTACCCTTTTTAATCAGTTTTGCAGGAATAGTATATTTTCTTGGATCCGTATTATCAGTATTGCCAACCAATTGACCGTTTATATAAGTAAAATCCTGATCACGGATGCGATTAAGATCGAGTACAAGATCTTTTCCAGCCCAGTTTTCGGGCACATCAAAAGTGGTTCTGAACCAAACGGCACCGTCTAAATTGGCTAAGCCTACAGTTTCCCAACCTTCGTACGAAGGCACTTTAATCGTTTTCCAAAGCTGATCATCAAAATTTGCGAGTGCAGGATTGCCCTGAATGCCCTTGCCAGCTTTCATTTCATTTACCCAAGTTTTTCTGTCGCCCGATGTACTTTGCAAGCCCATAAAATGTTCTTGGGCTAAAGCTTCTGCTGCTGCCTGTTTTCCTTCAAAAAGTAATTTCCTGATCTCAGGCAGGTATTGGGAAGCTCCCTTTCGGTTGTAATCCCTTGGTTTGCCTGTCCAAACGGTTTCTTCATTGAACTGGATATGATCTACAGCCGCTCCGGCGAAAATCATGGCCCCCAATCTACCGTTTCCGATGGGCAAGGCATCCGTCCACTTTTCTGCCGCCTTATTGTACCATAAAGTATGGTTGTTTTCTTGTGCAAAGCTACCAAAATGAGCCGCCAATATTAAAAATGATGTACTTAATAAAAGTTTAAACCTCATATTATTGTCCTTTATCGCCTGAAATAATTTCGATGTTACTGCTTACTTCTTTTTCTTTTTTAACGGCCTCTTTCACTCGTCTAAAATTATTGTTTCCTAGGAATATATTTTTAGTTTCGGCCCCGTTTAATTTCAAATAGGTAACAGTTTCTTTAACCGGAAAAGCATTATACAGGAACAGATCAGATACATTGGTGATATCAATTACAGCCACATTGGCATGAGGTTTAATACTTTTTAAACCATCAACAATTAAATTATTCACCTTTAATGCCTTTATCGATGCACCTAATTCGGTATTTACCGTTACGTTATGAAACTCAATATTACTGGAATTTTGAATAGAAAAACCAGTTTTGGCATCCATATTAATATCATTGAAGGTAATATTATCGATAGGCATTTCTTCTAAACCATTTAAATAACCTGCCTGGTTAACCTGACCGGTGATATTGCTGAAATGGATATTCCTAAAAATCGGTGTACGTTCGGAAACGGGTTCTACATTTGTTTTGGCGTATTGCATATCGAGTACAATCGCCTGATCTTTAATGTTTTTCATGATGATGTTGCTCACCCTAATTTCTTCAACAACACCGCCCCTGCCACGGGCTGTTTTAATGCGGATCCCCCTATCTGTTCCATCGAAGACACAGTTCGAGATGGCTATCTTACGTACATCGCCCGACATTTCACTGCCGATAACTACTCCACCATGACCTGATAACATAGTACAATTTGTAATCACATAATTTTCTGCAGGAACAGCCATTTTTCGTCCAGGCGCATCTTTGCCAGATTTGATGGTGATGCAATCATCGCCCACACTGATGTGGCAATCTGAAATGTGCACATTTTTACAAGATTCAGGATTAATGCCGTCAGTATTCGGCGAATGGGGATTGTTGATGGTAACAGCATGAACCTTAACGTTTTCGCAAAATTCTGGATTGATGGTCCAAAAAGGCGAATTGCGGATGGTTATCCCATCGATCAGCACATTTTTACAGAACATCGGTTGTATAAACGGTGGACGAAGAAAACCGCGTTTCATCTGCTTAGGATCATCTGGCAAAATAATATCCTTGTTTAAGCCATCAAAAGTAGTTTGCCATTTAGAACGTGCTTGCCCTTCCTTATAACCTTCTACAAAATCCCACCATTTTTTTCCATGCCCATCAATTACCCCCCTACCAATAATCGAGATATTTTCCACTTTATAGGCATAAAACAAAGGCGAAAAACTGGTTACGTCCACACCTTCGTAACGGCTTTTCACCATGGGTAAATAATCATCAAAATTATCGCTGAAATGCAATTCGGCACCGGCATCAATCAGTATGGTAATGTTACTTTTTAAATGGATCGCGCCTGTTAAATACTTACCAGCAGGAAAATAAACGGTTCCGCCACCCGCTTTTGATGCCGCTTCTATCGCATTTCTGATTGCTGTTGTAGCCAGTTTACTGCTGTCGTTTTTTGCGCCGTATTTAATTACGTTGTAATAAGACTGGGCTTTCGCAGTTAAGCCGATGCCAAAAGCAAGGATAAAAATTAAAGCCTTAATAATATTGATGGAATGTTTCATTTGGTTATATTTTATTGTTTTTTCGTCATTGCGAGGCACGAAGCAATCTTACTACTATCGCTAGGCATAATCACTAACGCTTTAGGATTGCTTCGTGCCTCGCAATGACGATCTATTTAGTCATGCTTGCGCTCGTTTCCGAACGAGTGCAAAATAGCATTACGATTTTATCGTTAATTCATCTGCACTTTTAAAGGCTTTAAATCCTTCCCTTTATAAATCTCTTTACCATCTACAAATACCACTAATCCTATGCCCTTATTATATTTTTTCCCAGTTTTATCCCACAGAATAGTCAACGTTTTATGGTGATACGAAACTTGATCTAACATGAACCAATCCCACTGATTTTTAGGGATTAATGGCGAAATTTCGAGCACATTATCCTGACGTGGCTTTATGCCAACCAGATCATTGATGATTAGATCATTAAAGGTGGAATGGTTATAGAAACTACTCCTTGGATTATCACCCTTTAACCATTCTCCTGTTTTCTCATCCTGATACTCACCGATGTAAGGTTTTCCATTTTTGACATGAGAAGCAGCGTACTGGTGTAACTCCTGATAGAAGACTTTGGCGTTCATTTTACCATGTTTTTTATAATTCGTGAGCAGATTTGCCAATCCTTTCAAAGTTTGCGAACTGGCAAAAGGCCAAAGTGCTCCATCCCATTCGCAGCTATGTCCGGTACCTCTTGTTCTAAAGGTTGGGTTTCTTCTTTCGGCAGTTGTTAAACCCCAGGGCGCTTTAAATCCTGCAGTATCCAATAACTGATCCCAGGCCTTTGCATATTTCGATTGATCATCAGGTAAATTGAAATCCCATGGTGTAAAACCGATAGCTTCTCTAACATCCGATGAACCTCCTTTGGCTTTTCTTGTTTCGAAAAACGAGGAAGCAGCATTCCACAAACTATCCTGAACCAATTTTTTAAGCACAATTGCTTTGTTTTTGTATTTGTCGGCCAAGGTTTTTTCACCCAACAAAACCGCAATTTTATCCAAAGCCATGGCATTACCATACATATAACTGTTTATGGTT
Source organism: Pedobacter sp. Bi27 (assembly GCF_918698255.1). Taxonomy (NCBI): domain Bacteria; kingdom Pseudomonadati; phylum Bacteroidota; class Sphingobacteriia; order Sphingobacteriales; family Sphingobacteriaceae; genus Pedobacter; species Pedobacter sp. Bi27. Next base: position 176,827 of record NZ_CAKKMW010000004.1, on the reverse strand, counting down.
GGTCGCTGGTTCTGGTCTTTTCGCGAACCACTGATCGATTCTTCCATGCCATCCTTAACATCATGTTGCCAGAAGAGGCCGTTTTTAAGTTGTCTTTCAGCTTCCCATTTGCCATAATCTTTATCCAATGCAGGCAAAATTTCCTTCAAAAATCCCTGATCAGGCTGTACCAGATAATTCTGATAAACGGCATCATCAACCCAGCTGCTAAATTGATGGAAACGTTGTTTCGTTTGGCCAACATCGGCATGGTAAAGCCAGAATTTGATGTAATCTTTTAAATAGCTATTATCCTTTAACCATCTGCCCTCGTAAATATGGTGACCTAATGCGCAGCTAATGGAATTATATTTCCCCGCATGTTTAACTGGCTCGATAAATTCGGTAAAAATGAATCCTTCAGGCGTTTTAACCAGGTGTTTGCGGTAAGTCCACCAGCGGTAATAATAGTTTTGTTCCAATACCGAATCGGGGCATTCGAATAAAGGTGCCTGTTCAGCTAACCATGTAAAGGCCTCGGCATTGGGCACATGGTTTTTAACCGCCTCGGTGTCGATAGAATTGAAATAAGTAACATATTTCTTCAGCTTTTCGGTCCCCAGAATTGATTTCTGCTGTGCAAAGCCTGTAATTGTCAGTACCGACAATGCTGCTGTTGCAATTAAATTTCTTGTATTCATCATTATTCAAATAACCAATCGATATCTTTTCCTCTACCATCCAAACCTGCATTAAAAATCCGCAGTTCCTGTTTGTCATCTATAAACCCTAAAACCAGACAGGCCCCTTTACCTAAATTTAAAGTATGTGTTCCTGCAGGGAAAGAATAAGCATGAACATTTACCGGTGGAAAACCATAAGGAACCAATGCATTCGATATCTTGATTTCAGACTGACCATAGTTATTGGCACTCGCATCTGTTTCCAGTTGTGGAGGGGCAAGATATTGCGGATCTTTCTGATTAAAAAAGCCTATCAGCAACTTTACAGGTGCTTTGGTGCTGAATTTAATTTCGGTTCCAATTTTAATCTGCTTTTCTTTTGCAAGTTTAATCCCCTTTAAACCCACTAATTGCGCTGCAACTTCTTTAATCTTAATTGCAGTATCTGGAAAAAGCAGTGCATCTTTGGCTATCACATAACTTTCTGTTTCGTTTAAGACTTTAACATCAGCACTTTTGTAAGGCACAATTGCAGTTACCGTTCCCTGTTTTATTGATTTCAGAGAATCGATACTTCTTTTAAAATGATTAAGCTCTTTGGTGAAAACCGGTAGCATCTCTTTCCAGTGGATAAAAGTTTTATCCACACCACGCATCGGGATTTTACGCTGTTTGGTTTGCATGCTATTGGCATACAGGTAACTGTGTTTAGTCAATTTAACCAGTTTAGCATAATGATCTACGCTTTTTTGGAGAAAAGGCAATGCCTGCTCTAAATCGGCTACCTGATTCGAATTTTTATATCGCAGTATCCACAGGGCTGCCTTAACTTTTTCAGCATAAAAATTAGCCATTTCATCATAACAGTAGATATCATTTCTAAGTCGCTTAAATTCTGCGGTATCTTTCGTTATACTAGGTGCAGCCTCATTAATAAATTGAATGGCTTTTTTGCCATGTTCAACCACTTCGCGTGCCACCTGAATTGGGGTTTCACCAATATGGCCTTGTTTCTTCCACTCTTTTTCGGCGTATTCGATAATCATTTCGCCTTCTGGGGCTTCCGATTCGTACATTAAGGTAAACAACCCATAACGGAACGGATTAATGAGCTGCGTCATCAGCATGCCCAGGGTCAGTGTTTGTCGGTTGCCATCGGTAATGCCATACCTGCGCAAAAGTTTGGGTGATATCTCACCCGATTCTTCATAGGCATTGAGAATGGCTTTACCTCCAGTTAAATTAGCACCATATTTATTGGCCAGCTCATTTCCCCAATACTTAATTTCTTCACTACGATCCCTTTGCGAATTCCACGAATATCTTGCCCATTCCTTGTACCAGATCCAATCGCGCTCTACTTCCAATAACCTTCCTTTTACCTCATCAGCCGAATACGGCCAATCCCAATAACTCGCTTGAGGATATAAATGCAAGCCTTTTGCACCATAAATCTTGTTCATCGCCTGAACTGATTTCTGGATAAAGTCTGCCGATCCGTAGCGAAAGGGCTCTAGATTAGCTAAAATATGCACGTTAGAGATATTGATCGTTCCAATAGCGGCTAATTTCCTGTTTAAATCGGCCCATGCCCCACGAGGGGTATAAGTAGTTAAAGCCTCACCATTAAACTTATTTTCGGTATATAGATTTTTATATAACGGTAAAGCGGCTTTCATCACGCTTGGTGCGTCGGTATCATGTGCACGCAATACAATCGGAGGTTCTTCCTTTATCCCAGCGGCTTTTAATCCATCTTTTACTCCGGGGATAATTGTTTTGGTGAACCAATCAATATCATCCTGACCAACGCCCTCCATTGCTTCACCTAAAGCCACCATTAAACCAACGTTTGGGTACTTCTCTACAAAAGACGAAATCGATTTTCGGGTATAATCGGCAATTAAAGGAATAATCGGGCGGTTCCGATCTTGTGTTTTCAGGCCATGTTTATCGGCAAATGGTTTAGGAATAATAATATTGTAAAACATCTGGATCACCCAAATGCCACGTTTATCAGCTTCTTTCGTTAAAAACTGGAAGATTTCTTCATTCTTTTTTAAAGTAGCATCATCAACCTCTACTGCATAAGGATAATCTTTTAAGCGCAGCAGCGACGAAAAAGGATGTCCGTTCCATAAATAAAGCGAATTATAGCGGTTTTCGACCATCATATCCAGGTACTTAATCCATAGAGTTTTATCATAAAGCCAAGGGAAAGTTTCAGGGGTGTAAGGATATTCGTAAACATCATGTCCGGGCAGGTAATCTGGTTTCTGTAGACCGATACAGGTACCTCTCAGCACCATTTCAGGTTGATCGGAAAGTGCCAGCTGCGTAGGTAATTTACCGCTACTCTTGATTTGATCTGCCAGTTCTATACAGCCATATAAAGCACCGGATGCATCATTGCCGATTACATAAAGCACCCCGTTTTTCCCGGTATAAATATGAAAGCCCTCTTTTTTGGTCGTTGAAATCTTATTTTTAATCGCTGCTGGAAGGTTATTGACAAAAAGTTTATCAGAAAACACACCAATCGCAATAACATTGTTATTTGAAGCAAGTCTATCCTTTTGTTCGATTTTGGTCGAATAATTTAACTTAACTAAGGCTTTTGATAACTTTTCTGCACCAAAACGCACCCGAACATGATTTTCTGTAGAAATTACAATTGTTTTTTGCACGCGCTCAGCAGCGTTAGAAAATGGTACAGCTAAAAAATAACAGGAAATAAAAATCAGAAAATTTCTCATTCAAATTGGCTCTAATAACAAAACCTATTTTAACAGGTTTTTTATGTGATATTTGGTTAATACTATATTTAAATATAAAGATATTATTCAAATATAAGTAATAATACCGAATGGCTTTGTAAAATTTATGCAAGGTAAGGCTATTAGAATATACAGAATGACATATGACAATATCTGTTAATATTTAGGCAAGAAGATAAAATTTTTAATCAAGAATATTTATTTTATTTGTATTCGTATTCTAATCAATTATAATTTTATAACCATATACATGTTTTCACTAAAAAACAAAAAAGCCGTAGTTACAGGCGGGGGAAGCGGCATAGGAAAAGCTATTGCAACCATTTTAGCTAAACAGGGTGCTGAGGTGCACATCATCGAACTGGGAACAGAACACGCCCAGGATACTTTAGACGAAATTAAAACAAATGGTGGATCAGCATTCAGTTATGGCTGTGATGTTTCAGACCATAATGCGGTTCATGAGGTTTTTAAGCAGATCGGAAATATCAATATCCTGATCAACAACGCAGGTATTGCACATATCGGAAAGGCTGACACTACAGAAGAAGCTGATTTTGACCGTGTAATGCGCGTAAATGTGAAAGGCGTTTATAACTGTTTGCATGCAGCCATTCCACAGATCCGTTTAGCTGGCGGAGGTGTAATTATCAATATGGCCTCAATTGCTGCGCTAATTGGTCTTCCAGATCGTTTTGTTTATAGTGCGGCTAAAGGTGCGGTAAAAGCAATTACCATGAGTGTAGCGAAAGATTATATTGGCGAAAACATCAGGTGTAATTCAATTTCGCCAGCAAGGGTTCATACGCCATTTGTTGACGGCTTTTTACAGAAAAATTATCCGGATAACATCCCTGAAATGTTCGAAAAACTTTCTAAAACACAACCTATCGGCAGAATGGCCAAACCAGAAGAAGTTGGCGCCTTGGCTTTATACCTGTGTAGCGATGAAGCCTCATTTATTACAGGCTGCGATTACCCAATTGACGGTGGATTTACTACCTTAAACAATTAACAAATATTTTCAAACACAATAAAGCATTTTATAATGAAATTAATACGATTTGGCGAAGCCGGAGCTGAAAAACCTGGGGTAATTATAAACGATAATTATTTCGATGTTTCTGCATTGGTTAAAGATTATAATGAAGAATTTTTTGGTGGTGATGGTTTAGCGCAATTAAAGGCTGCTATTCAATCTGCTGATTTACCTCAGGTTGATAAAGGTGTGCGCCTTGGTCCTGCTTTGGCCCGTCCTTCAAAAATTATCTGTGTGGGCTTAAACTATAAAGACCATGCGGCAGAAACCAATGCTCCTATCCCATCAGAGCCCATTTTGTTCTTTAAAGCTACTTCAGCGATTGTTGGACCTAACGATGATCTGATCATTCCAAAAAACAGTAAAAAAACCGACTGGGAAGTTGAATTAGCGATTGTGATTGGTAAAAAAGCGAGTTATGTTGCCGAAGAAAATGCTTTAGACCACATTGCTGGTTATGTTTTACACAACGATTATAGTGAGCGCGAGTTCCAGATCGAAAGAAACGGACAATGGGTAAAAGGAAAAAGCTGTGATACCTTCGCACCTATCGGACCATTTATTGCTACTCAGGATGAAATAGCTGATGTGCACAATCTTCGCCTTTGGTTAACAGTAAACGGAAAAACCTTACAGGATGGTAATACCTCAAATCTGATTTTTAATGTCCCGTTTATGATTGCTTACATCAGTCAGTTTATGACGCTTTTACCAGGAGATGTAATTACGACTGGAACACCTGCTGGCGTAGGCTTAGGTCAAAAACCTGAACCTTGGTATTTAAAAGCTGGCGATGTGGTAGAACTGGGTATTGATGGCTTAGGCTCGAGCAAGCAAACTGTTAAAGCCTACAGTGGAAGCTAATATGAAAAGATACTGTTTAACACTCGATCTTGTAAATGATGAAAAGCTAATAGAAGAGTATAAGCAGTATCATCAATCGGTTTGGCCCGAAATTAAAGAGAGTATTACTTCTTCTGGCATTGATGATCTGGAGATCTATTTGTTAGGAAACAGGCTGTTTATGATTATGGAAGTGAATGAAAGCTTTTCTTTTGAGGAAAAAGGAAAAGCCGATTTAGCCAATCCAAAAGTGCAGGAATGGGAAAATTTGATGTGGAAATTCCAGCAATCACTACCAGGTTCTAAACCTGGAGAAAAATGGATCTTAATGGATCAGATTTTTAAACTTTAAACGCTTTTTTATGATTGATACTCATGTACATTTTTGGAATTTTGATCCGGTTAGAGACAGCTGGATAAATGAAGAAATGACGGCCATCCGCAATGATTTTTCTCCAAAAGATCTTACAGCGGTTTATAGCGATCTTCAAATCACGGGATGTATAGCTGTGCAAGCCAGCCAATCGGAAGAGGAAAACCAGTTTTTGTTATCGCTGGCAGCGCAAAATGATATTGTAAAAGGGATTGTTGGATGGGTAGATTTACTCGATCCGAATTTAGACGAACGTTTAACTTACTGGAGTAATTTTAAGAAGATTAAGGGCTGGCGACATATTTTACAAGCTGAAAACGCAGATTTTATCCTGAATAGAAAGTTTATTGCTGGCGTTAATCTTTTAAAAAAATACAATTACACTTACGATTTATTGTGCTATCACGATCAATTAGCAGCTATCATACAAATGGTTGATCAAATCCCCGATCAACCATTTGTATTGGATCATTGTGGCAAACCGGATGTTAAAAGTCAGGAGATAAAATCTTGGTCTGAAAATATTAAAGTATTGGCTTCAAATCCAAATGTACTTTGCAAAGTATCCGGTTTACTTACTGAAGCAGACTGGAAAAACTGGACAGAGAAAGAGCTTTTTAATTGCTTTGATGTGGTATTCGAACATTTTGGTACTGAAAGGGTAATGTATGGTAGCGATTGGCCGGTAATGCTGCTCAGCAGACCTTATCAGGATTGGTTTAATTTAGTTGCTAAGTACGCTGAGCAATTCTCTGTAGCTGAAAAGAAATTAATTTTCACCGATAATGCGAAGGCGTTTTACAAGGTATAGTTTTATATACGCGCTAACGCTCGTTTCCAACGAGCGTTGAATATTTTATCGTTTAGAACGATATAATCGTTTTCCTATCTATGCACTCTTTTGGAAACGAGCTCAAACAAATTCCAACATAAAAACGATAATTAAAAAATAGCAGATAGAGCAGGATGGAAAATATAATATAAAATATTAGTTTTCGCTTTTTGAAATAGATCTGACCAATACAATATTAAATATGAGTAAAAAGATTACATTCCCTTACAATCCTCAATTTCCTTCTGTAGCTGACTTAAGAAAAAAGGCAAAATCAAGGATTCCTAAATTTGCTTTTGACTACCTGGAGGGTGGTTGTAATGAGGGACTTAATTTATCGCGAAACGAGAGCGACTTCGATAATATTTACCTTAAACCGAATTACTTACGTGTTGGTGGAGACATCGACATGTCGGTTGAATTATTTGGCCGTCGTTACAGTGCTCCATTTGGGATATCTCCGATTGGTTTGCAAGGTTTGATGTGGCCTAATGCACCCGAAATTTTAGCTAAGGCTGCCGCTAAAGCCGATATTCCTTATACATTAAGCACCGTATCCACCAGTAGTATCGAACGAATTGCCGAAGTGTCTGAAGGAAAAGCATGGTTTCAATTGTACCATCCTACGGAGAATAGCCTGAGGGATGATATCTTAAATCGCTTAAAGGCCGTTGAATGCCCGGTATTAGTTGTTCTGGTAGATGTGCCTGCATTTGGTTTACGATATAAAGAAATCAAGAGTGGTTTATCCATTCCACCAAAAATGTCAATCAATAATATCTTACAGGCTTTTGCCCGTCCGCTGTGGGGAATTAAAACCCTACAACATGGAATTCCATCGTTTGCTACCTTAAAGCCTTACATGGAAAAAGGAATGGACATGTCGCAACTTGGGCAGTTCATGAACAAAACATTTACCGGTAAGGTTGATATTGAAAAGGTTTCTGCCATCCGTGATCTTTGGAAAGGACCTTTAGTACTAAAGGGAATCGCGACTGATGAAGATATGCAGGCTGCTATCAAAATTGGTGCCGATGGTGTGATTGTTTCCAATCATGGCGGCAGACAAATTGATGCAGGCGAATCCTCAATCAATTCGCTGATCAAATTGGCGAACAATCCACTATACAAATCAAAATTGAAGATCATGTTAGATGGTGGTATCCGTTCAGGTGTTGATTTAGCAAGAGCACATGCCGTTGGATCAGAATTCAACTTTATGGGCCGGCCTTTTATGTATGGAGTTGGCGCTTTAGGTAATGAAGGAGGCGATCATACCATCAATATGTTCAAAACTCACTTATACCAGATCATGCAACAATTAACCATTGAGAAAATTACCCAATTTCCTGATCGGTTGTTAAACCCTTAAAGCGGAATTTGCAGATAAAATAAACGAAAAAAGCAAGACTTGAAGTCTTGCTTTTTTGCATGAAAATTGACCAATGATCTTAGTCAATTTTCTTAAGTATTGTTATTTCAAAAACTTATAAGTAGTACTTGTTTTATACGTTCCACCTGGTTTAAGCACTGTTGATGCAAAATTTGCATGATTTGGTGCATCAGGAAAATGTTGTGTTTCTAAGCAGAAAGCTGAACGGTGAGGATATGATTTACCACCTTTACCGTCTTTATCGGCTCCTGTTAAGAAATTGCCGCTATAAAACTGTAGGCCTGGCTCAACCGTATAAACTTCCATTGTTATTCCTGTAACCGGACTTTTAACGGTTGCAATAGCCGTTTTGCCATCATGGTGAGTTAATACAAAATTATGATCGTAACCTTTGCCGAACTTTAACTGCTGATCATTTTCTTCGATCGATTTTCCAATGGTTTTCGCTTTGTTAAAATCAAATGCTGTTCCAGCTACAGGCTGCAATTTACCTGTTGGAATAAGGGTAGAATCCACTGGTGTGTAGGCATTAGCATCAATAGTTAGTTCATGGTCCAAAATCGTATTGTTTCCCTCACCATTTAGATTGAAATAAGCATGATTGGTTAAATTTACAACAGTAGTTTTATCAGTAGTAGCTAAATAATCAATCTGTAAAGCATTATCATCAGTTAAGGTATAAGTTACCTTCACATCTAATTTTCCTGGATAACCTGCTTCGCCATCATTTGAAACATAACTCAACTCTAATTTTTGTCCATCTAATTGTTTAGCATCCCAAACTTTCGAAAAAAAGCCATCCGTACCACCATGTAAGGTATTAACACCATCGTTAAGCTGTAAAGCATATTCTTTCCCATCCAGGGTAAATTTACCTTTCCCAATACGGTTTCCGTATCTGCCAATTAAGGCACCAAAAAATGGCTCACCTTTTTTGCGATAAGACCCCACACTATCATAGCCTAAAACTACATCGGTTAACTTGTTGTTTTTATCTGGAACTAAAAGCGATACTACCCTACCTCCGTAATTGGTAATGGAAACTGAAGCACCCTGTTTATTTTTTAAAGTATAAAGTTTCACACTTTTCCCATCAATGGTAGTGGTGTATTTTGACGAATCAGTTTGCTCAGTTGTTTGTGTCCCTTTATCTGATTTTTGGTTACAAGAAGTAAAAGCTACAGCTAAACACAATGTAGCGAAGGGCAAAGCCTTAAGAAATATTTTTTTCATGGATTAAAATTTGAGGAAGCAGACCTGCAATTGCGCACAAAATCAGAAACGGCTTCATATTGATTTATTTTTGGTTAAGGCTAATGTAGGAAAAAATTATTAACGTTAAAGTAACGATTATACTTATTTTTTCATAATATCGGTGAGGATTCTCAACAGTAAAAAAAATCACATAATTTAGCAGCCATATGCATAATTTAAATTTCAAGCCAAAAGCTTTTCTTTTTGATTTGAACGGCACTATGATTAACGATATGGAATACCATACCTTGGCCTGGTATAGCATCATGACAGAAGATTTAGGCGCCAAACTTGATTACGAAAACGTAAAAAAGGAAATGTATGGTAAAAACCACGAAGTTTTAGAACGCGTTTTCGGAAAAGATAAATTTAACGCCGAAGAAATAGAACGCCTTTCTATTGATAAAGAAAAACGGTATCAGGAAGGTTACATGCCGCATTTAGCGCTGATTGAAGGACTGGATGATTTTTTGGAACGCACAAAAGAGGCTAACATTCCAATGGCGATCGGATCTGCTGCGATACCTTTTAATATAGATTTTGTGGTAGATGGATTGAATATCCGTCGTTATTTGGATGCAATTGTGAGTGCGGATGATGTAAAAACGAGCAAACCAGATCCCGAAACTTTTTTAAAGGCAGCGGCAGCATTAAATATAACACCGGAAGATTGCCTGGTTTTCGAAGACGCACCAAAGGGTGTAGAATCGGCTTTAAATGCAGGTATGCCTTGTATTGTATTAACCACAACACATACTATCGAGGAATTTGAAGGTTATCCGAATATCTTGGGTTATATTACAGATTATAACGATGCTAAATTAAATACGCTATTTTAACATGGGAAAATATTTAAATCAAAAACCTGTTCTTGTTGCAGTAGACTGCATTATTTTTGGTTATGACGGCGATCAGCTAAAGCTTTTGGTAATAAAAAGAGCAATAGAACCTGTAAAAGATAAATGGAGTTTAATGGGTGGTTTTATCGGTGAACATGAAGATCTTGATGGTGCCGCCAAAAGGATTTTATTGGAATTAACAGGATTACACGATGTTTACCTGGAGCAACTTCATGCTTATGGTAGTCCTGATCGGGATCCTATCGAACGTACGGTTTCGGTAGTTTACTTTGCGCTGATCGATATTAATAAATACAGTAAACAGATCAATGACCAGTACCATGCCGAGTGGTTTAAGCTAAAAGAAGTTCCCGAATTAATTTTCGACCACGATATGATGGTTAAGGCCGCTATGGATAAAATCCGTTATCAGGCAGCCCTCCATCCTATTTTATTTGAGCTTTTACCAAAACGGTTTACCATACCGCAATTGCAAGCTTTATATGAGCAGGTTTACGATTCGCCGATAGATAACCGAAACTTTATCCGTAAGATTACAGCCAGCGGATTGTTAATTAAACAAGCCGACAAGGACAAATCTAGTTCGCGCCGTGGGGCCTTTTATTTTAAACTGGATAAAAACAAACACAAGGCACAGTTTCAGTCTTTTCTCAATTTTATCCCAAAAGCGAGTGAATAGGCAATGATTTGAAAAAATGTTACCTATTTAAAAATAAATTTTACAATTGTTTTTGGGTTTACAAAATTTAAAATCAACCAGTTAGAAGCGCCAATTTTACATGAACTAAAAAACAATAAAAACATTTTCAAAAAATGTTTGCAAGAAAAGGATAAATCCCTATATTTGCACCTCCTTAAACAAAAGGAAATGATTCCGTAGCTCAGCTGGTAGAGCATTACACTTTTAATGTAGTGGTCCTGGGTTCGAATCCCAGCGGGATCACAGAAAACCTCACAGAAATGTGAGGTTTTTTTGTTTTTATTCTTATTTTTTTTCCGAAAATTTGTAATCTATAAAACTTAGAGGAAAATCAGTGCCGAAAAACTCCCCGGTTCCGAATCAATCTATATACATTACGCCTTCCATTACGATTATAGAAGATCCGCTTATCCAAATTCCATCGTCCACTACTTCTGTCTCAATAACAGAGGGCCTCCTAACATGAGCTCCTTGTAAGATGCGATAACTTTGGTTTCTTTCTACATATCCAAGATTCTCAAGGTAACCGGTTAAAGGCCCCGCTGCAGTTCCGGTAGCAGGATCTTCATCAATACCAATACTGGGGTTAAAAAAACGTGTTTCTGCAAGAAATTCACTTTTGCCATGTTCAGTAGTAAAAAGATAGCAACCTTCAAATCCGAATTTGGAGGAAGCTTCTTTCAAAAGGCTTTTATTTAATACTGCTTTGCTTAAGAATTCCGAATTCTTTATGGGAACCATCAGGTGTCCCACTTCTGTTTTTACAATATTGATATTCCAATCGTTGAGGGTAAGATCTTCAGCACTTAGTCCAATGGCTTCGGCAATTACGCTGGCAGGTACCGTTAGCATGATTTCAGCAGGTCTCTGTTTCATGCCAACATACGGAATTCCATCCTTCTCAGTGATCTTAAGGGGGATCTTTTCACCCGCCATTAACACCCAAGTGTGTCCATGTTGTTCGCGGAAAATATCCCATTTTTTTAAGATAGCCAAGCATACTGCACCCAAAAGATTATGTCCAGCTCCGGTAATCTCAAAATTCGCTGGCGTAAATGACCTTACGCTAAACACTTTTTCAGCTGCCGAATAATTTACAAAAGAAGTTTCTGAATATCCAAACTCCCTAGCGATGTCGTAATATTGTTCCAATTCCAATTGTTCTTCAGTATAAACTACAGACAACTGATTTCCCTTAAATTTTTGATCCGTAAAAACATCCAATACGTAATAGTCAACTTTCTTTTTCATTATTTTCATTTTTATGATTTCAAAATTAACACACAAAACTTTAAGTTTGTTATCGGTTAACCAATGGTTACCGGTTACCTTCTGTTAACTATCAACTTATGGAAACACCAATCAAACGGGAAGCGACCTGCGAGCAGGAGCTGGCGGCTATCCGGGATAGTCTGGAAATACTTGGCGGCAAGTGGAAGCTACGGATTATGCGATATCTTAACAATCATATAGATGAAAAAAACACTTTTAAGAAGATCCAGCGTGAGGTCGAGGGTATATCTGCAAAAATGCTTTCCAAAGAGTTGAGGGAACTTGAAATAAACCTCCTCGTTACCCGAACGGTTATGGAAACCAGGCCTGTTACCGTGAATTATGCGATGACAGAATATGGGCTAAGTGTTTTCCCGGTCACCGAAACATTGGTTGATTGGGGATTAAACCACCGAGAAAAAATAAAGTAGCATTCAAAAGCATTATACCACAGTCCCAATTCAATATTAAGAAAGGGCTAGCCTTTAATACATTACATTGTAAAAAACAATGCTGCTCGCGATCGGGTTAATAGATACAGCAGGCAACTGATAAAATCGAATACAGAAGTATTCGGGATAATGACGGGAGGATCATCAAATACCTCAATAATTTGAATAATCCCAAAGCCGTTTATTGCCCCTTTGTCCAGGCTGCTCTGACACAAGTATAGACCAACGATACCTTAGGACAACTTTCTCTTTACCTTTTATTTAGCGATTGTTAACACGCTGACCTAAAGTGACGTAAATCTTTGATCTACCTGATCTACACCAGGACCATAACTCAACCAAAGCAAGTGCGAAGCATTATGCAAGCAAGTACCCAGCAGGCCTAGCCGGAAGGTGGCCTAAACGTGGGGTAAAGGTGGCATAAAGGTGGACTTTAGAATATTTTTTTTTTGGATTTTTAATCAGATGGATTGATTTGGGATACATCTCTTTTGGTTATCCTAATATACTAAAATTATGGCTGTTTGGAATGGATCATCAAATTAACGGGCAAACGGAATCTTGTTTTTTTACAAACGTGGAATTAAGTTTTGAACTTATTTAGTACCAATTTCTACCTTACCGCCGTTTTTAAACAGATCGTGGGAGATGAAATATCCGTTATTTGCTTTCCCGTTAACTTTAATGTTGGCGATACCCCTTCCCTTCCCAGGTTTAGTTATCGTTAACAATTTGCCTGTACTGGTTTTCCATTTAACCTCATCAAAAAGTGGGGCAGTAACCAAATATTCGGCATCTGTTGCGGAGAATGGATACAAACCTAAAGAACTGAATACATACCAGGCAGACATTTCACCGGCATCATCCATTCCCGAAAGCGCCAAACCATCGCTACCTATACCATACAGCTCATTTAAAATTTTGTCGATTATTTTTTGCGATTTCTCTGGTTTCCCGATAAACGTATAAGCAAAAGGCGCTTCATGATCGGGCTGATTTCCCTGGCAGTATTGACCAATCATGGTTTCTACATTTCTTGCGATATATTTCGGGTTCCAAGGCACAGTGAACAGGGAATCTAATTTAGATTCGAAGCCTTTTGCACCCCCATACAGTTCGATTAAACCTGTCATATCATGAGGCGCATAAAACGAAACCTGCCAGGCGTTGGCTTCCCTGTACATGTATTCGTAATAAGGGTATTGTGGATTAAAAGGTTTAATCCAATCGCCATTCTCTAATCTGCCCCTCATAAAACGTGTTCCCGGATCGAACATATTTTTATAGTTTTTCGATCTAGCCATCAAGGTGCGGTAATTGCTGCTATCGCCCAGTTTTTTAGCGATCTGGGCCAGCGAGTAATCATCGTAAGCGTACTCCAGTGTTTTAGAAACGCCTGCCTTGGCTTTAGTTTCTACATGTGGATTTTTAACATCGGGATCCGAGATATAACCCTTCTCTATATATTCTTTCACAAATGGACGGGCACCACCATCTACATTGGCATTTCGTAATAAAATTTGATAAGTACCCTTGATATCGAAATCATCTATTCCCCTCAAATAAGCGCCAGCAATAGAAGATGCACCATGGTCGCCATGAAAAAACGTCGGAATGAAACCGGTTTTATCGCCAACCTCTTTCATCGATTTAATTACATCCAGGGTAACCTTAGGCGTAATTAAACCCAGCAGTACATCCTTGTTGCGATAAGTATCCCAAAGAGAAGGTTCGGTATAATAGTTGAAATTACCTTTTACTACGTTATGCTTAGCATCTTTAAACTCCCCGTTTATATCACTCCGTAAAGCTGGCCATAAAAAAGACCGGTACAAACAAGAATATAACATTTGCTTCTGTTTTTCGGTACCACCTTTTACTTGTATGGTAGATAAAAGCGTTTCCCATTTTGCTGTAGCTTCACTACGGATCTCCGGAAAAGTCTTGTTACCAATTTCTTGTTCCAAGTTTTCTTTGGCATTAGCCGTACTTACAAACGATAAGCCGATTTTAAGTTCCACAGGTGCTGTACTGCCATCTGCCAAGTGTATAATCGCATAGCCTGAGCGTTTACCTACATCTGTCTGGTCAAGTTTTTCGATCTTGGCATTTACCGTTGCATAGAAATATACATTTTCGCCACCTTGGAATCCCTGTATGGCAGAAGCACCAACTTGTTCGATGTTCCATGTAGAAACCCTGCTATTGGCCTTTCCCATGTCGAAAAGAATCTGTCTGTTAGTAGGATTCTTATAGTCATATTGATGAAATCCACACCTCAAAGTTGAAGTAAGCTTTACATTTACCTTATGGTCTTCAAGATAAACCTGGTAAAAACCTGGTGCCGAACTTTCATTTTTGTGCGAAAATTTAGATCCAAACCTACCGTTAGCATTAGATAATGGTAGAATTGGAATATTGCACAGGTTCCAGTGCCCTTTATTGGTGTGTGCAAAGCCATAAATAGTATCATCTTCATATTCGTAGCCTGCTCCAGATCCAAATTCGGTAATCGGACTTAACTGTACCATTGCATTAGGCAATGAGCTACCTGGAAAAGTTAAACCCGCCCACGATCGCCAACCCTGCGGCAGCTCATAACCTAAAATTTTAGGGTCGGTTAAGGGTGCTGTACCGATAAAAGTGTTTACATACTTGGTAAAAGATGTTTTCGATTGACTTTGAGCGGTATATATGCTCGCAAGGTTCAAAAACAAGATTAAGGTTAGCAATTTGGTTAGCGATTTCATTTTACATAAAACGTTTTAGTGTGTTGCTTCAAATATATAAAATCTATTAAAATCCGATCTAAAATATCATAATAGTTACCAAGTAAAATTTTGTTGTGCCAATTATCGGATGCTTAAATAACTGAATAGTATGCCAATAATCGACATGTATTCATCTACTTAGCGGGCAGCACAATCGTTTGATTATCTATATATTTGATTACACACTAATCAAATAACCTACATGTTTTTTAATTGCAAGCAAGCTATTCTCTGCACGCTACTCTCATTTTTAGCCTTTAGTTTTTTCACGCCAGTTTTCGCTCAACAGAAAGAAAAACCATCTTTATTGCTTTGGGACGATAAACCTGCAAAGACCTGGATGACCGAAGCCTACCCCATTGGTAACGGTCGCATTGGTGGTATGATTTTCGGTGATGTAAATCAGGAACATATTCAGTTTAATGATAATACACTCTGGACCGGAGATGAAAATGATCGCGGTATGTACCAGGCTTTTGGAGATATATTTATTGATTTCGACAATAAAGAACAAAATTTCAGCAATTATACACGGAAATTAAATCTAGCTGATGCAGTTCACTCCATCAGTTACACTCAAAATGGAACCAGTTATAAACGTGAATATTTCTGCAGCTTTCCGGATAAAGTAATGGTTTTAAGGTTAACTTCTGATCAAAAAAAATCATACTCAGGAACGGTTAGGCTTAAAAACGCACATCAGGGTGTCATAACTGTTCGTGGAAATACCATCCGATTTGTAGGCAAATTATCAAATGGAATGCCTTATCAGGCAAATGCTTTGATTAAAATCGAAAACGGCAGCAGCCATTCAGTTAAAAATGATGACGGAGAAGGATTAAAAATCGAAAATGCCGATGCCATAACCATCCTCTTTACCGCTGCTACTAATTATAGCAACAAACGTAGTCAGAATTGGAAAGGCGAAGAACCTGCTTCCAAGATAGACCGTATCCTAAAACAAGCAGCTACAAAATCATACTCAAGTCTTTTAAAAGCACACGTTCAGGATTACCAGCAATTATTTAACCGTCTGGCTATTAATTTAGGTGAGCATGACATTAAAAACAACAGTTTACCAACTTATCAAAGGCTAATCAATTATAAAAAGACTCCTGATCCAGCCTTAGAAGCATTAATTTTTCAATACGGAAGATACCTTTTGATCAGTTCATCAAGACAGGGCGGTTTACCGGCCAACCTGCAAGGTCTTTGGAACGAAAGCAATACTCCACCTTGGGGCAGCGATTATCATTCTAACATCAATATCCAGATGAATTATTGGCTGGCTGAGCCGACCAATCTTTCTGAATGTCAGCTCCCATACCTGGATTATATTAACAGCATGCGGGAAGTGAGTGCTATAGCCACACGCAAACAATATCCGAATACCCGCGGCTGGACCGTAAAAACAGAAAATAATATTTTTGGCGGAATGAGTTTTTTATGGAACACGCCCGGTAGCGCGTGGTATGCACAAGCACTGTGGGAGCATTACGCTTTTACAAAAGACAAGGATTATCTAAAGAATTTTGCTTACCCGATTATCAAAGAAATATCGGAGTTTTGGGATGACCACTTGAAAAGAAGACCAGATGGTACTTTGGTATCGCCATTGGGCTGGTCGCCAGAACATGGGCCAACTGAAGATGGCGTAACCCACGATCAGCAAATTGTGTACGATTTATTCACCAATTATATAGAAGCTGCCGAAATTTTAGGCATTGATAGTGATTACAAAAAACACATTGCAGACCTTAAAGCACATTTATTAAAACCAAAAATTGGCAAATGGGGCCAATTACAGGAATGGGAAACCGACCGTGATGATCCAAAAGATCAACATAGACACATTTCTCATCTTTTTGGCCTGTATCCAGGGAGAGAAATCAGCACCATTAAAACACCAGAACTGGCCAAAGCTGCAAGGGTAACTTTAACGGCCCGTGGCGACGAATCGACAGGATGGTCTATGGCCTGGAAAATCAACTTTTGGGCCAGACTACAGGATGGAAATCATGCATACAAAATATTACAGAACTTCATTACGCCAGTAGGTGGCTCAGGTACCGATTACAACAAAGGTGGCGGGATTTATTCGAATCTTTTCTGTGCACATCCGCCCTTCCAGATTGATGGAAATTTTGGTTACACTGCCGGCGTTTCAGAAATGCTTTTACAAAGCCAGGCTGGTGAATTGCAATTTTTACCTGCCCTGCCCGATCAGTGGTCAACAGGAAGTGTTCAGGGTTTAAGAGCAAGAGGTAACTTCGAAATTACCGATCTGCAATGGAAAGATGGTAAAGTTATAAAGCTGTCGGTCAAATCGTTATCAGGCGAAGATTGTATGGTGAGATCTCCTAATGCGTTAAAACCTAAGCTTAAAGGCACCAATGAAGAAAAATCCGGAAATGACTTTAAATACAGTTTTAAAACACAGGTGGGGAAAGTATATAGTTTTGAAGGCTAAAGCAAATGAGAGAATTATTGAATGATTGAGTTTTGAATGATTGAATGTTGGAGTAACCTGTTTAACCCTTCCGTCATTCACTCATTCAATTATTCACTTCCAAACATTTCTCTTCTAATTTTCGTTTAATAGTAAATATTTTTTTTTATGAGCACATCCGATAAACTATTAACCGAACATAATGCTAAAGTTGTTGTACTTGACTTTATCAATGCCTTAAACACCGAAAACTTTGAAACGGCCAGAGCACAACTGCATGACGATATGACTTTTAAAGGTGTTATGGGTGAAAGAAATGGCGCCGATGTTTATATTGAAGACATGAAGAAAATGAAATTCAAATACGATGTTAAAAAAGTTTTTGTAGATCAGGAAGAAGTTTGTCTTTGGTACGATATCAATATGGGAGAAAAAACAATCTTTTCAAGCGGCTGGTACAAACTGGAAGACGAAAAGATTAAATCATTCCAGGTGATATTCGATCCGAGGCCAATTTTATAATTAGCACACCTGTTTGAGCTTCTTCACTATAATGTGATGTTTTTCCAATTGAAAAAGAAACATTAAAAACTCATCCGTTTCACTGATTTCAATACTTTTAACGGTACCAGATTGGCCCTTTCCATCTGTTATAACCTCTCCTACCTTAATTTCTAAAAGTGTAGAAGTAGGCAAATGATCATTTATTATTGTCATTCTGTTAAAGTTAAGTACAACGTGAACATTTTTTTTTAAAACTGTTGAAGATACCTTATTGTTCTACTATGGACATTGGCAATTTCTGATACAACGTATGGAAAGATAAAACAAAACCGTATTGATTGGGAATAGAACTGATGTCAAAATCAGTCATTAACAACAATCAATACGGTCGTTTATATTAAGCTTTTAATAAAGCTGGTTTTTCATGATAGGTTCTCCAAAGTAACTCACCAAACAAAGTGTTAGACCAGGCAAACCAAGCCCTTGTAAAGTTTGCAGGGTTATCTTTATTGAAAGACTCATGCATAAAACCTTTACCAGCGTGTGTTTTGCGTAACATTTCAATACAGGCTTTAATCTCGGCATCATCTTTTGAGGTTAAGGCACGCATGGTGATACTCATTGGCCAGATCATATCCTGACCAGCGTGTGGCCCACCAATTCCCTCGGCAGCTGTACCTTTAAAGAAATATGGATTGTCTTTAGAAAGAGCGAATTTTCTTGTGTTTTGATAGATCGGATCTTCAATTTTCATTGCACCTAAATAAGGTAAGCCCAACAAGCTTGGCACATTAGAATCGTCCATCAGATACGAACTTCCAAAACCATCTACCTCAAAGGCGTAAATTTTGCCATATTTTGGATGATTAACGATAGCGTGTCTTTGTAGCGCTGCACTCACTTCATCAGCCAGGTTTAACAAACCGCTTTCCAAAGCCTGGTCGTGCTGTAAAGCTTTAATCATTTCTGCTGCCTGCTTTAAGCTCGATACCGCAAAAAAGTTAGAAGGAACCAGGAATGGGAAAATGGTAGCATCATCACTCGGACGGAATGCCGAACAGATTAATCCAACCGGATTTACCGGAAAACCATAACCCGCCATCGGTAATGAATCGGTAGGTTGGGTAGTTTCGCGTTGAAAATGATATGGTCCTTTATCCGTTTTTCGCTGTTGTTCTTTAAATGTTTGTAAAGTAGCTTCAATTCCTTTTTTCCAATTGGTATCAAAAGGTGTTTTATCGCCTGTTTTTTTCCAGTAATGGTAAGCCAGGCGGATTGGATAACATAAAGAATCTATTTCCCATTTACGCTCGTGTACACCAGGCTGCATGGCCGTTTTATCGGTTTTCCATTCACCTACCTTTGTGGCATCGCCATAAAAAGCATTTGCATAAGGATCTTTTAAAACACATTTTGTTTGGTGGATAATTACGCCAGCTATCAATTTTTTAAGTGCTTCATCTTCGTTTACGAACTGAAGATATGGCCAAACCTGTGCTGAACTATCGCGCAACCACATCGCATCAATATCACCGGTAATTACATAAGTATCCGGTCTGCCATCTTTTTCTGAATGATAAACCGTAGTATCTAAAGTATTGGGGAAACAGTTTTCGAACAGCCAGGCCAATTCGGGGTTTTTAACGTTTGCCTGGAAAGTTTTAATTGCGGCATCTACAGCTTTACTTTGAAAGTGTCGTTTTGCGGCAGCTACACGTACCACAGGAAATTCTGGTGCAAGATTAGCGGCAAAAGAAAATTTCGATGCGACAACTCCTGCCCCTAACAAGCCTGTGTTTTGTATAAATGTTCTTCTTTTCATTATGATGTGTTATGATATTTTGTTTTAATTTCTACTAAACGAAATCTATACATTATCGATTATGATAAGTAATAATGGTAAGATATTATTCGGTTAGCGCTTAACAAATATTATGATAATTTTTCGAACATCAAAATCATTATAGTCAATTAAACTATTCCTAAATCGATTTTCTTATGCATCATACAGAAATAGATTCAGATCACATCTTTGACGGACCTAAAGGTAATAATTATGCCGGTAAAAATAATTTTGAATGCCTATATTTAAATAACCAAACCTATTCCTATGAATGCTGATAACAGTACGCTATCTAAACGCATTTTATCTATTGATATACTCCGCGGATTAGTGATGATCATTATGGCGCTGGACCATACCAGAGATTTCTTTCATATTGGTGCCATGACCGGCGATCCGCTAAATCCGGATACCACTACAGGAATGTTATTTTTTACCCGTTGGATTACGCATTTCTGTGCACCAACCTTTGTTTTCTTATCAGGATTATCTGCTTATTTATCGGCACAGAACAAAACAGCTGCTCAGGCGAGTTCATTTTTATTAAAACGGGGTTTATGGTTAATACTGATCGAAATTGTTGTCATCACATTCGGGTTAACCTTTAATCCAACCTATAATTTTATTATTCTTCAGGTGATCTGGGCTATAGGAAGCAGTATGATATTCCTTGGATTGGCCAGCCGCATTTCTTATAAAACTGTGCTGATAACGGGCCTGATACTGGTTTTTGGGCATAATCTCTTCAATTTATTCCCTGCTCCGGCAGATTCAAATGGCGATTTGATCTTAAAAATATTTTTCACGGCATCAGGAACCGTTGTGCCGCTTTCTGCCAATCATTTGGTTGGTGTATTTTATGCCATCCTCCCATGGACGGGTGTAATGTTTGTGGGTTATGGCGTTGGCGCCTGGTATAAAAAAGATTATGCTGCCGATCGCCGGCAACGCAATTTATTAATTGTAGGTTTGCTCACTATCTTTGTGTTTATCTCTTTGAGATTGATCAATATATATGGCGATCCCGTTCCGCGGAAAGAACATCACGATTTCTTTAAGAACCTACTTGCTTTTTTTAATGTAAACAAATATCCGCCATCTTTACAGTATATCGCGATGACTTTAGGTCCGGCCATGCTATTTCTGGCTTTTACTGAAAACCTGAGCAACCGGTTTACCAGAATAGCTTCTGTATATGGTGCTGTCCCCTTCTTCTATTATGTACTGCACTTTTATCTATTGCACACCCTTTTAATTGTGGTGTTTTTTGCCACAGGACATACTACCAAAGAAATTGTGCAGGTACCATTTTGGTTTAGGCCTGCAACGTTTGGGTTTAATTTGCCAATAGTATATCTAATCTGGTTTTGTGTAGTAGCCGCTTTGTATCTTCCTTGCAGGTGGTTTAAACGATATAAGGAAACACACCAGCAATGGTGGTTAAGGTATGTTTAAGAGTATATCATAAAGGCGAATTCACCTCAGATGCTATCGTGTTCTACAAAGTACTCCTACGGAGCGCCTCCCGATGAAAATCGGGACAAGTCGTCGAAACACCTCAAAGCATATTGTAATGGCCTTTCAACAGGTTATCAATGACAGTCGTAACAGCGTGGTCGTCTTTCCCGCGCAGGGCTATAGTGTGGACACATCTTTATATGTGTGGGTTTTTCGACGTTATGCTGGCCTTCTTTAATAATACACAGGTTTTACAGAAGAACGTCTGTCAATCCCAAGTGGCAGGAAATCAAAAAACAGGTGCAGAATAGAACAAAATAGCACTACCAAACCTAAAACGCAGTGGTTTTGTGTTTATAAAGCTAATTTAAAGTTTTAAGAATATTGAAACACAAAACGAAGTGCCGCTGTTTTTTGATGAGCTTGGGGGGTGAGGAGCCACATTGCCGGATTGACAAAGCGCTTTGGGTACTTTGGCGCTCCAAAGTACCATGCCCCGCGGCAAAGAGCGGAAAAGACTATGTTTGCTTAGTTTAATGTTTTTTCGAAATAAATGCCCCTTTATAGCTGGAAAGATGCTGATCCCGGACATTCGGGACGGCATGATGACCACCTCAATGAAATGTACTAAAAAAACATATATAGAGTTAACAGAAGATGTGTCCACACGATAGGCATACGCGAGAATCTTAAAGCGCTTGCACTTCGATTCCTTGGAAGGAGTGATCTTTGGACTATGTTAAAAGATCTCTCCACTGCGGTCGAGATGACGATTTTCTTACCTGTAACCTCACAACTTTGTTTTTTGCTGAAAAACTGGCCTCTCAGGATAACAAATCTATATTTGATACAACCTTTTTGTTTAGCCTTTTTTCCATTTTATTCCACAGCCAACAGCTTTAGTTGATGCAATTGCAGGCTTTTTACCGATAGATAATTCGTTAACTGCATTTTTAACATACTCCACTTTTGTACTGTTTGCTTCTTCAGGATCGTTATCTATGGCACCAATGTACTCAACCACATTTCCTTTACCGGTTTTGTTCAGCACAAACACATGGGGTGTTCTGGTAGCGCCAAACTGTTTGGTTACCACATGGTCAGGATCTAACAGATAAGGGAAATTGAATTTCTTCTCTGAAGCCAGCGCTTGCATTTTTTGGAAACTTTCATCTGGAACGGCTCCAGCATCGTTTGGATTAATGGCCACAACAGGATAACCTTTTGCGGCATAAGTTGCATTTAAGGCCGAGATACGCTCCTGATAAGCTTTTGCCACTGGGCAGGTATTACAGGTGAAAATTACAATATAGCCCTTTGCATCCTTATAATCGGCCAAGGCAACCATTTTGTTATTTACGTTTTTCAGCGAGAAATCTTTTACTACATCGCCCACTTTATAACCTTCAGTCTGGGCAAATGCGACTCCTGAAATCAGCATAAAAGCCATTAAAATCAATCTTTTCATAACGATCTATTTAAAGTTTAACAAAGTATTTTTCAGTTCAGTTTCTGTAAATTCTTTTTCGTAAAAGCGTCTTGCTTTCTTGTTTACAAATAATGTAGCAGGAATAGCACCCGACCATTTTTTGTCTACCCGTTCAATATACGCTTGCTGATCGGGCTCGTTTAAAAGAAATACCTCAGCATTAATTTTATTGTTCAACACAAATGGAATCACTTCCTTTTGTAGTTTTGACTTGAAATCTAAACTCACTAAAAGCACCTTAACGGGCTTTTTTAAATTGGCTAAACGTAATTTCTCGAAATTCGGCAACTCAGCCACACATGGTAAACACCAGGTAGCCCAGAAATTGATTACATAAGTTGTATCTTTTCCATTGGCAATGCGTTTATCCAACTCATCCAGTTTGAGCAATGTTACCTGTGCTGTAGCACAATAAGTAATTAAAGATAAGCAGATTATGAAAAATATACGCATAAATGAATAACGAAATTTAATGGGGATTGTTTTATCATTGTTTGTCATCCTGAGCAAAGCGAAGAATCTTTTCTTCACTTTAAATTAAAGATTCTTCACTGCGTTCAGAATGACAGTAAGAAACTAATTCACCGATCCCAATTTAACCAATACACGTTGATAAGCTGGAAGTGTTAAATCATCAACAATTACGCCTCTGGTAGTGCTTGCGTGCACAAAAAAACCATTGTTGAGGTATACCCCTACATGATCTACATCGTTGCCGCCAAAAGAGAAAAATACCAGATCTCCTTCCTTTAAATTATCGATATTTTTACGCTTCACCACATTGGCTTGCTCGCGTGAAATACGCGGAAGTGTAACCCCATAAATTTCTTTCTCCAATAAAAAAGCAAAACCAGAACAATCGATACCGCCTTTATCTAAACCTCCAAAACGATATTTTACACCTGTCCAGTCGGTAATGAAACGATAAAGCGGTTTGCTTTGTAAATTTGCCATTGCATCTGCGGCTTTCGAAGCCTTTGTATCACTTTTAACAGTATACTTACGGGTACCGCATGAAGTTATAAGGATAGAGAGAACCAAAATTAAAGAAAAAGCATATTTAGTTTTTATCATAACTTTTAATTCCTTTGACTACACATTCATTTAGATATTTACAATACCAACATCTGTGTTCATCCTTTTTATCTGTGGTTAATGTCCTAATTCTTGATTAATCGTTGTATTTCGTCCAGTTTCAATAAAGCTTCAACAGGTGTTAATGCGTTTACATCCAAATTATTCAATGTATCGCGGATTTTAACCAGAACAGGATCATCGATGGCAAACATCTGTAGCTGATAAGCCTGGTTCTGCACTTTTTTAATGCTGTCTTTTATACTTTGCCCTTCTGTACGATCTATTTCCAGTTTTTTCAATATCTCATTCGCACGGCCAATTAGTTTTGTTGGCATACCGGCCATTTTCGCAACGTGTATACCAAAACTATGTTCGCTACCACCGGGAACGAGTTTCCGTAAAAAGATTACCTTATTGGTCATTTCTTTTACCGATACATTAAAGTTTTTAATGCGCGGCATGGTATTGGCCAATTCATTTAACTCATGGTAATGCGTAGCAAATAAGGTTTTTGGTCTGGCAGTTGGATGCTGATGCAAAAACTCGGCTATGGCCCAGGCGATTGAAATACCATCGTAGGTACTTGTTCCGCGCCCAATCTCATCGAGTAAGATTAAACTGTCGTCCGAAATGTTGTTCAGGATACTGGCCGTTTCATTCATTTCGACCATAAACGTACTTTCTCCTGAAGAAATATTATCAGATGCACCTACCCGGGTAAAAATCTTATCTACAATACCAACTTCAGCATCTTTAGCGGGAACAAAAGAACCCATTTGCGCCATCAGTACAATCAGTGCCGTTTGCCTTAAAATGGCCGACTTACCCGCCATGTTGGGGCCGGTAATCATAATAATCTGCTGACTTTCCGTGTCGAGATATACATCATTGGTAATGTATTCTTCTCCAACAGGCAGTTGTTTTTCAATTACCGGGTGACGGCCACCTTTAATATCAAGCACTTTATTCTCGGTAACTTTTGGCTTGTTATAATGGTTTTTAGCCGCTAACTGTGCGAAACACAATAAACAATCAAGCTGTGCAATTAAAAACGAATCGAGTTGGATCGGTTTGATGTAACTGGCTGTTTCGTACATCAGTTCGTTGTACAAACGGATTTCGATAGCCTGTATCTTCTCTTCCGCCCCCAAAATCTGATCTTCGTATTCTTTAAGCTCCGGTGTAATGTAACGTTCTGCATTTACCAGTGTTTGTTTACGGATCCAGCCCGCTGGTACTTTATCTTTATGGGTATGGGTAACTTCTAAATAATAGCCGAAAACATTATTAAAGGCAATTTTTAACGATGGGATACCCGTTGCTTCTGCTTCACGTTTTTGTATCTGAACCAGATAATCTTTACCACCAAAAGCAATTTTACGCAAGCGGTCTAAATCTTCATCAATTCCGTCTGCAATTACATTTCCTTTAATCAGCAAAGCTGGTGGTTCGGGCTGTAATTCCCTTTCAATTCTCTCCCTAATGGTCAAACACGGATTTAACTGATCTGCTATTTTAATCAGGAATGGATTTTTAGACTCGGCAGCTAGTTTTTTAACCGCCTCAATATGGTAAAGCGCACGTTTTAAAGCAACCAATTCTCTCGGACCAACACGTTGAAGGCCTACTTTAGAAATGAGTCTTTCTAAATCACCAATCTGTTTAATGTTATTTAAAAATTCGCCTTGTAATTCTTCATGTTTTACAAAATACTCCACCATTCCAAGTCGTTCCTGGATTGGCTTCAATTCTTTTAATGGCATAATGATCCACTTTTGCAACAAACGTGCGCCCATTGGCGTACAAGTATGATCCAGAATATCGAACAAGGTTACGGCATTGTCATTAGGCGAATTCACCAATTCGAGGTTACGGATGGTGAAACGGTCTAACCACATGTAACGGTCTTCCTCAATGCGGCCGATCGAGCTGATGTGCTGTAAATTACGATGCTCAGTTTCGCCCAAATAGTGTAGAATTACACCAGCAGCAACAATTCCGCTCTGCAAACGCTCAACACCAAAACCTTTTAACGAAGAAACTTCAAAGTGTTTCATCAGGGTTTCGTTCCCAAAATCAGTGGTAAAAGGCCATTCGTCTAAACCAAAAGTGTAAAAACGGTCGCCGAAGTGCTCTGTAAATGCCTGTCGTTTCGATTTCTGAAAAATAACTTCTGTTGGCTTAAAGCCTTGCAAAAGTTTGTCAATATAATCGCTGTTGCCCTGCGCAATTAAGAATTCACCTGTCGATATATCTAAAAATGAAACGCCCAGTTGTGTCTTATCAAAGAAAACACAGGCCAGGAAATTGTTCGATTTTTGGTTTACAATATTATCACCGTAAGCTACTCCAGGCGTAACCAATTCTGTTACACCACGTTTAACAATGGTTTTTGTGGTTTTAGGGTCTTCCAGCTGATCGCAAATGGCTACCCGTTGTCCTGCCCGCACCAGTTTGGATAAATAATTATCTAACGAGTGATGCGGAAAACCAGCCAGTTCTAAAGCACCGCCATTGGGTCCGGTACCTCTTCTGGTTAATACGATGCCTAATATCTGTGCCGTTTTAATGGCATCTTCGCCAAAGGTTTCATAAAAATCGCCAACCCTAAATAGTAAAAGTGCGCCCGGATACTTCGCTTTAATTGCGTTGTACTGCTGCATTAACGGGGTTTCTTTATTCGTGTCTTTAGCCAAAACTGAAATTAATTTACAAAAGCCATAAAGATAACACGAATAAGCATTTTACAGCTGTTTTGTTGAAAAGTTAAAAGATTGTTAGTTTGTTTAACCGCTTAAAAATTTAAATCTGCTATTTGGAAGGTATGCCAGTTAACCAGTTTATACAATTTAAACGATTCCCCACCATTTGAAAATTAAGGGTTCTGTACGTTTGGGGGGGGCTGTGGCCCTGCTTTTTGCTTGTAGTCCCTCTTTTCAATCGGGAGCTACCGCGTCAATCAGGTTTAGGTACCATGGTCTGTTTTAACCCTTTGCATCATAGTTTTCTTTCTTCAACAGTTAACCGTTTTATACAATTAAACAAGGGTTCTGTGCATTTCGGGTTGTGCAGGTCCTGTTATCCGCTTTAATCGTTACACTCGTGTTCGCTCCTAACAGATTTAGTTACAACGGTCTGTTTTAACCCTTTGCATCATAGTTTTCTTTCTTCAACAGTTAACCGATTTAAACAGTTTCAACAATTAACCATTATTCAAAAACGTTTCTCACAGTTGTGTGTTACATTAATATAAATTAATAACTAATATTTTTAATTATGACGATCCAATTGAATACCGACAAAAATTTAACCATACACCAAGAATACGACGAAAAAATCCAGACACAGTTAAATGAAGGTTTGAGCAGATACAGCGATCTAATTACGCGCTTAGAAGTTCATCTATCTGATGAAAACGGCAGTAAAGATGGCTTAGATGACAAAAGATGTTTATTAGAGGCCAGAATAACTGGAAAAGACCCTATAGCCGTTACCAATATGGGTAATACCTACGATTTGGCTATTACAGGTGCTTTAACAAAATTAAAAAGTACACTCGAAAAAGTGGCTGGAAAGATGAAAGCGCATTAAATTTATTTAGCGTGGGCGTCATTCCCGCGTAGGCGGGAACCACGCAGTGCTCAGCGAAGCTAATCTTAAAGCAGTCGTAGCAATGCATTAAGATTCCCAATCAGGTTGGGAATGACGATTTAATTTATATACTTACTTTTTTCAGTTCTTCAATATATCCCAAAAACAGATTTAAAGCTTTCTTTCTATCATCGGTAACATCAAATTGAAGTTTGTGGTACAGGTAATCTTCCAGGTCGAAATTCGGCACTTCAGGTAATTCCTGTAAAACTTCTTTTCTATGCGCTAAACCAAATTTTAAAGCGGCATTAAATTCAGCCTTAAATTCTTGTGAGACTTCTTTATTTGCTACCCAGGCAGCATACATAAAGGGTAATCCGGTAAAGTTTTTCCACTCCTCACCCATATCATAAGCGTAGGCAAAGTCTTCTTTTTTTCCAAAGGTTCTATCGCCTATTAAAACAAAAGCATCGGTTTTTGCAGCAGGATCTGTAGTAAACTCCACTTCTTTTTTCCAATGGAACTTAAGCAATACTTTGGCTAAATTGTTTGAGGTGCGCGAGTGGGTATCCAGTCTTACCGTTTTAATTTCATGGGCAGGAACTTCACTAAAAATGAATACAGAATTTACACTACCATCACTTCCAATACAATAATCGGCAACAATATTGGCATTTGGAACCAAGGGGATAGCTGCTACAGGCATTAAACCGATATCAACCTGACCGTTAATTACTTTAGCTGCGCAATCTGAAGGAATATCTAAACTTAAATCAATTTTATTTATAATGTCCGAATGTTCTAATCCGTATATAAAAGCTTTGGTATTGGTATAGGCAACGGCCGATATTTTAATCTTATTCAAGGTGTTATGTTTTGCGCTTCACGTTTGGCGTTAAGCGAATTATTCAATTACTAAACCGTCTAAATGAAGGGCACTGTTAAACTCAAGAACCGTAAATTTTCCATCTTCGAATCCCATTTTGTAAAGCACCGTATTTTGATGTGGAAACTCAGTCATTTCGCTCAGCGGTTTGCCTAACAATAAACACAAGAAAACGCGCATCGCTCTACCATGCATGCAAAGTAAAACTGTTTTTTCTTCAGGTCTGCTCATCAAAACTTCCATCGGCTGTTTTAAGCGTTCGTAAACATCCTGAACGCTCTCGCCACCCTCGAAATGTGCTGTATAATCACCATCCTGCCAGCTCTGCAGCATCTCACGGAATGCATCACGTGCATCTTCTGTATTCGGTTTTCCTTCCCAAACGCCCCAGGCCAATTCGTCTAAGCCCGAAAGTTTTTCCCAGGGTAATCCCAAATCAATAAACTTCTGGACGGTTTGCCAGGTACGTTTTAAATCCGAAGTATAAATCTTATCAAAAGGTACATTTTTATAGGTTTGGTAAAAAGCTTCTGCCTGCGCCCTACCTAAATCATTTAAGTCAGAATTTATACCTCTGCCCTGTACTATGCCTTGTCTGTTAAGTTCCGTTTCGCCGTGGCGTATAATGTATATTTCCTTCATCAATAATGATTGAATTTTGAATGATTGAGTTATTGATTGTTTAATTATTGAATGATTGAGTTTTGAATGATCAAATACCGAGTTGCCTATCACATTCACTCAATCTCTCATTCTTTCATTCGATTATTAATTAACAACGGGCAGCTTATAATATTGAGGTTTCTTTTCTTCTTCGAAAACGACGTGCTCGAAATCGGTAACCACATTATATAAAGTATCGCGTTCTATTGCTTTTCTGCCCACTTGTTTAATCAGATTCACCAGCTCTTTGGTGCTCATTGCGGGTGTTTGCTCTTCGGCTCCGGCCATTGAATATATTTTTGTGGTATCATCCAAGGTTCCGTCTATATCATCAACACCATAATTTAAGGATAACTGAGCTGTTTCACGACTGATCATTGCCCAATAGGCTTTAATATGATCGAAATTGTCCATGTAAATACGGGCGATGGCATAATTCCTTAAGTCTTCAATCACTGAAGTTTCAGGCACATTGCTCATCTGATTATGTTGATTTCTGAATTTTAGCGGAATAAAAGTCTGAAAACCACCTGTGCGATCCTGCAATTCACGTAATTTCTCCATATGATCTACCCGGTGCCAATATTTTTCGATATGACCATAAAGCATGGTCGCATTACTACGCATACCAAGTTTGTGCCATTCTTCGTGAATATCAAGCCATTGCTGACCAGTACATTTATCTTTAGCAATCTGCTCTCTGATTTCAGGGTGAAAAATCTCTGCCCCTCCACCTGGTATTGATTCTAGTCCGGCCTCTTTCATCAAACGCATACCCGTTGCGTAGTCGATTTTGGCTTTCTTAAAGATATAATGGTACTCCACAGGCGTTAATGCCTTCACGTGCAAATCAGGGCGGTGCTGTTTAATAGCGGTAAATAAAGCAGAATAAAAGGCCACATCGTATTGAGGAAGTACCCCACCTACAATATGCACTTCTGTTACAGGTTCGCCATCATATTTTTTAACGATATCGAGCATCTGCTCCATCGTTAAGGCCCAGCCTTCTTCTTTTTGTTTAATTAAACGGGAGTACGAGCAAAATTTGCAGTCGTAAACGCATAGATTGGTAGGTTCTAAATGGAAGTTCCGGTTGAAATAAGTTTTATCACCGTGTTTTTGTTCGCGGATAAAATTTGCCAGAACACCAAGGTAACCCAGTTCTGCATGTTCGTACAAATAAACGCCTTCATCAAAGGTAATACGTTCTCCATGAAGGACTTTGTGTGCTATGTTTTGTAATTCAGTTGATAAATTGGTATCAGCTAATATTTTTTCAACTTGCTCAGTTGTGTTCATTCCTGATTTATTTTGAACAAAAATACAATAATGAGGCGATTTGAAAATCATTTTCTTGTAACAAACCGCGATTTTTGAATGTTGTCCTTGATTATTAACCACAAATGAACACAGATAAATACAGATATTGATTGCTTTTTTAAGTGAGCTTAGCTGTAGGCGTTAATATTAGCCACGGAAACACGGAAGTCACGGAAAAATAACTGTCAAACTTCCGTATAAACTGATGTTACCCCGCTTGACGGCCAGATATGTAAGACAAAACCTGATTCTAATTTATATCTGTGTTATCTGTGGTTAAAACCTACTATAAAAGAGTCTAAGAAACTCCGTGTAAATCCGTGTTTCCGTGGCAATCCTAAAAGATGGCAAACAAAAAAAGCACCTCTTTTCAGAAGTGCTTTATATGTTTTTCACAGGTTGATATTTTTTAGCTAACTATCTTGCTGCAGGTACAAACGTTAAAACGATGTTTGCAGTTTTACCACCAAATTCAATCGGCGATTTCAAGATCATTTGTGTGCTGGAAAGATCAGTTAATACTAAACGGTAACCTTCTGTTACGTTTTTAGCTTTATCCCCTTCAAATATTTTCTTAAACTGAAAGGTTTGATCTTTAGGTGCTGCCGACCAGAAAATAGTCTGCATTACCGAACCACAAGCACTTGATGCTGGTAACGTGTAAGAACCATTACCGCTATTGGTTAAGTTCCATGTACTTCCCTGAAAACATTTGTAAGATTTCTCTCCAAATAAACCTTGAACAGCGCCATCAGGTAATCCTTCTAAAGCTACATTACTCACTACCCATTCGCGCACAACTGTACCTCTGCTACCTGTTACACCTGCAGTTACTCTTTTTGCAGTATTACAACTTTGTAACATTACTAAAGTAGAACATGCTATTGCGATAGCTATAAATAATCTTTTCATTTTTGTTTAATTTAATTTCGTCAAACTTGTTACATAAATCTTGCCAAAACCATTACGAACCTTAAATTAGCGCCAAATTATTAAATTGCATCACCATATCACTTCGATCAAAATCAATTATCATGAAACCCGAAACCCTTGCTATTCACGCTTCTAATCTTGTAAAAAGCATTACCGGCGATGTTACCCTACCTATTAATCTATCGACAACTTTTTTTCGCGACGAAGATGGAGGTTATCCCGGAGGGCATATGTATAGCAGGGTAAGCAATCCAAACCGGTCTGCTTTAGAAAACACTGTAGCCAAATTAGAATATGGCGAAGATGCTGCTGCTTTTTCTTCGGGCAATACCTGTGGTATGGTTTTGTTTCAGGCTTTGAAACCTGGCAGCCACATTATTGCGCCTGATGATATGTATTGGGGTATTAAAAAACAGCTTCTTACGATTTTTAACGATAGTTTGGAATTTGATTTTATTGATCAGACTGATTTAAATCTGATAAAATCGAGCATCAAACCTAACACCAAATTGATCTGGACCGAAACCCCATCCAATCCATTATTAAAGATTACCGATATCGAACAAATTGCCAAAATAGCTAAAGCTAAAAACATTACAATGGCCTGCGACAGCACCTTTGCTTCGCCTATTTTACAAAACCCGATTTTACTGGGTGCTGATATTGTGATGCATAGCAGTACCAAATACCTGGGTGGCCATAGCGATGTACTTGGCGGGATTCTGGTAACGGCGAAAAAAGATGAGTTGTGGGAGAAAATCAAAAACATTCAGCAAACGGGTGGAGCGGTGCCTTCTCCCTTTGATTGTTTTCTGTTAACCAGAAGCATTAAAACACTGGCTTATCGCATGAAAGGCCACTGTGAAAATGGAAAAATCATAGCCGACTATTTAAACAAACATCAGAATGTTGAAGCTGTTTTTTATCCGGGTTTGGAAAGTCACCCTCAGCACGAAATTGCAAAGAAACAAATGAAAGATTTTGGTGGAATGATGTCGTTCCTGGTTAAGGGAGATGTTGAAGCGGCTCACAAAGTGGCAAATAAGGTTCAGTTATTTGCACAAGCGACCAGTTTAGGAGGTGTAGAGAGTTTAATCGAACATCGTTATTCGGTAGAAGGCCCCGATAGTAAAACACCAAAAAATTTACTCCGTATTTCTGTAGGCTTAGAGCATGTAGACGATATTATAGCCGATTTGGCGCAGGCACTGGGTTAAAAAAATCGTCATTGCGAGAAGGCTTTTTCAGCCGACGAAGCAATCTTACAACGATCGCTACTATCGTGCGCTTTAAGATTGCTTCGTCGTTCCTTCTCGCAATGACGAATATTTGTTTTGAAATCTATTTCGGATTACAAATCGTAGTCAATTTAAGTGAATAATTTGCTTCTAATGGCTCATTTGTTTGTGCCAGACGTTGCGAACCTGTATTAGCCGGGCAGGCAATGTCACCAGCAGCATCATATATTAATTTTGTACCACCGGCTAATAATTCTTTAGGTACATAAACCTGTACCTTTGTAATCGAATAACCAGAAGGAAAATAACGCACATAATAACCATCAGGGTGTTTGGTCCAGATACCACTTGGCACATCGCTTCTTGGTGGCGCCATACCCGCTATAATTGCATATTTTTCCATATCGGCATAAGTATAATTTCCAGACGACACCAGTTGACGGATATTATTTTCTGCTTCAAAAACAGCTCTCACCCCTGACGGCAGCTGGTCTTTAGCCTTCTCCATTACATCGAAAGGCAAAACACCTAAAGCACCACCTTCTAATTGTGTAAGTTGTTTTGGCGTTAACAATTTAATGGCAGTTACTTTAACCTGTCCATTAAAATCAGCAAATTTTGTTCTTGCAATAATAGTCCATAATAATGCCTGAATATCGTGTTGATCTACATCAGGATGTTTCTCAGCGCTTTTCAGTATAGCAACCACAATTTCTTCTTTAGGGCCTAAAACGGGTGCAAACATGTAACCATCACCCTTTGATGGGGCGAAAGTTCCGGCTTTTAGACAATAACTTTTATTGGTCATTTCATAAAGCCCCTCGCAAAGCACAAAACCACCATCTGGATTTTTAGGCAGTAAATACAAGGGCTGGGCTTTTAAATTTAATGAATTAATAAAATCAGGCAGCTTTTCGCCCTCTCTATTTACGTCTTCAAAATTAGTGGTAATAGCAGCAGGTTGTTTTAAAAATTTGTCTACGCCTAAAGCTTTCGCGCCCTGGGCAGTGCCCACTTTTAATAATTTATCTTTTAAGCCTCCAAATTGAGCGTTTACATTATTTAAACCTGCGATAGTAAACAACAGGCCTAAACATAGGGATTTTGTATTTTTCATCATAATTAATTTAGATAGGTACCACAAACTTAGAATTTTAAGCGTTAATTCAGTATTAAAGTTTCAGATTGTCATTGCATCATAAAAATACGCAATTCATTTTCAGCGAGTTAATGTAATTTCAAAATTTTATTTTGTGGATTAAAATTAAATTCAGACATTTGGAATATTATTTGGCAGATAGCTAAATAAAAGTCAATCTTCACGGGTTGATTTATAAAGAAGTGGCGAGAGACTGGCTCGATGACCCACTGGCAACCCTCAGAAAGAGAAGGTGCCAATTCCTGACCGGATAACATGGTGTTATTTGGAGATATAAATTAGAACTGATGAAAACATTAAATCTTCAATCGCTAAGCGAGCCCAGTGCAAACCTTAAAAAGGTAGAACAAACTTCTATTTTTTTTATTAGTTGTGATATGCGTGCGTTTACTTGTATGTGCTGTTGCATACAGTAATTTAAAAATCTTCCTTTTTTGTTTCTTTCAAATTGGAAGGTCCCGGGAAACCGGGATACGCCCTGCTAGGTTTTAGGATGATCCTAATTCTGTTATCTAATCACATCAACTAAAAAATAGAAATTATGTCAACATCATATAAATTTGAAACTTTACAATTACACGCTGGTCAGGAAATAGATCCAACAACAGGCTCAAGGGCTGTTCCCATTTACCAAACCACTTCTTATGGATTTAAAAATGCCGAACATGGGGCTAACTTATTTGCATTAAAAGAGTTTGGCAATATCTACACCAGGATCATGAATCCTACCAACGATGTTTTCGAAAAACGTATTGCCGCTTTAGAAGGTGGTGTAGCTGCTTTGGCAGTCGCATCGGGGCAAGCCGCTCAATTTATAGCGTTAAATAACATATTGGAGGCTGGTGATAGCATCGTTTCTTCATCTCACATTTACGGAGGAACCTATAATCAATTCAAAGTAGCTTTTAAGCGCTTGGGTATTCATGTCGATTTTGCCAATCCAGATATACCTGAAGAATTTGAAAGCAAAATTACCGATAAAACCAAAGCAATCTTTTTGGAAACCATCGGTAATCCTGCATTTAGTGTGCCTGATTTCGAAAAAATTGCCGCAATTGCAAAAAAATACGATCTACCTTTAGTGGTCGACAATACTTTTGGCGCTGGGGGTTATTTGTTTAAACCATTGGAGCATGGCGCTAACATTGTTGTAGAATCTGCAACGAAATGGATCGGTGGCCATGGCACAAGTATTGGGGGCGTTATCGTTGACGGTGGAAATTACAACTGGGGCAATGGGAAATTCCCTCAATTCTCTGAGCCTTCAGAAGGTTATCATGGTTTGGTTTTCAGCGATGTTTTTGGTATCGGCGGACCATTTGGCAATATCCAGTTTATTATCCGTGCCCGTGTAGAAGGATTAAGAGATCTGGGACCTGCCCTATCGCCTTTCAATTCTTTTCTATTATTACAAGGATTGGAAACTTTATCACTCCGCGTTCAACGCCATGTAGATAATGCTCTAGAATTAGCAACCTGGTTAGAAAACCATCCATTAGTTAAAGAAGTTCAGTACCCTGGCTTAGCCAGCAGTAAATATAACAACCTGGCTAAAAAATATTTAAGCAATGGTTTTGGTGCGGTTTTATCTTTCGAATTGGCTGGAAGCAAAGAAAACGCAACACAGGTAATTGATAACTTAAAACTGGTATCGCACCTGGCCAATGTGGGTGATGCAAAAACGCTGATCATTCAGCCTTCTGCCACAACACACCAGCAATTGAGCGAAACAGAACAATTAGCTGCCGGTGTTAAACCGAACGCGCTGAGGGTTTCAGTAGGCATTGAGCATATTGATGATATCAAAGCCGATTTCGAACAGGCATTTGCAACCATTAATGCTACAGTTCCGGCAGAGAATTTACAAGCCTAAACCCCTTAGGGGCTTTTTAACAACAACAACATTACAAAATGCATAACAGTAAAAACGATAATGTAAAATCCACTTCAGGGAATTTTGCATCAACATATAGTTATAACAAACAGTTTAAATTAGAGAGCGGAAAAAAGATCCGTAACCTGCAAGTTGCTTATCAAACTTATGGCAAATTAAATGCGAATAAAGATAATGTGATTTGGGTTTGTCATGCACTTACCGCCAATGCTGATGTTTTTGAATGGTGGGAAGGTTTGTTCGGTGAAAATGCTTTGTTCAATCCTGAAGAGCATTATATCGTTTGCGCTAATGTTTTAGGCTCGCATTACGGTAGCACAAACCCATTAAGTACTAACCCCGTAACAGGCTTACCTTATTACCTTTCGTTTCCACAGTTTACCATCCGCGATTTAGTATCAGCACACCAATTATTGGCTTCGCATTTAGGCATTGATTATATTAAATTATTAATTGGAGGTTCTTTAGGCGGACAACAGGCTGTTGAGTGGAGCATTTCGGAGCCGAATAAAATCGAAAACCTGATCCTGATTGCCACTAATGCAACACATTCTCCATGGGGAATTGCATTTAACGAAAGTCAGCGTTTGGCCATTACTACCGATAGAACTTTTTATGCCAACCAGCCCAACGGTGGCAGCAAAGGTTTAAAAACAGCCCGTAGCATTGCACTTTTAAGTTATAGAACCTATAGTGCTTACGGCAGTACACAGGTAGAAAGCGTAAACGATAAAACCGACAATTTCAGATCCTCTTCTTATCAGAACTATCAGGGAGAAAAACTGATTAATCGCTTTAACGCTTACAGTTATTATTATTTAACCAAAGCCATGGACAGCCACAATGTTGGCCGTAACCGCAAAAGCATTTCTGATGCACTAAAATTAATTACGGCAAATACTTTGGTAATCGGGATAGAAAATGACGTTTTGTTTCCTTTATCGGAGCAAAAATACCTGGCCGATCATATCCTAGGCGCGGAATTTAGTGCCTTACACTCAGATTATGGTCACG
Source organism: Pedobacter sp. Bi27 (assembly GCF_918698255.1). Classification (NCBI taxonomy): domain Bacteria; kingdom Pseudomonadati; phylum Bacteroidota; class Sphingobacteriia; order Sphingobacteriales; family Sphingobacteriaceae; genus Pedobacter; species Pedobacter sp. Bi27. The sequence goes on along the minus strand of NZ_CAKKMW010000004.1, from coordinate 140,081 downwards.
ATGGATTTTTAATCGAAACAGATGCCTTGACTAAGGTAATTGGAAACTTCATCAAGGAAAGCCGGAATAAAAAAATAATCAAACTACAGCATACCGCTTAGAAAGGTAGAAGGTAGAGGGTGTAAAGGTTGAAGGTGAAAAACCGGATACCATAATAAAATTTAAAATAAATCACAAAATAAGAACAGCTATATCGGTGTAATCCATTTATCTGTGTAATCACTTAAAAAAAATGAGTAAGAATTTAAAAATCGGTTTATTTGGTTTCGGTGTTGTAGGACAAGGTTTATTGGATATTATCCAAAGCCAGAACCTGAATCTGGAGATCATTAAAATTGCAATAAAAGACCCAAGAAAGAAGCGTACCCTTAATAAAGATCTGTTTACCACTGATCGCAACGAAATACTGAACAATACAGAGATCAATACAATTGTAGAATTAATTAATGATGCTGATGCTGCTTACGAAATTGTAACCACTGCATTAAAAAACGGTAAAAATGTAGTATCTGCCAATAAAAAAATGATCGCCACGCACTTAAAAGAGCTGGTAGATTTACAACAAGAACATGGTACTTCTTTATTGTACGAAGGAGCCGTTTGCGGCAGTATTCCAATTATCCGTAACCTGGAAGAGTATTACGACAATGAATTATTCCATGCTTTGAGTGGAATTTTTAATGGCTCATCTAATTACATTTTGTCGAAAATATTTAATGAGAACCAAAGTTACGACTCGGCTTTAAAAGAAGCACAAGATTTAGGTTTCGCAGAAACCGACCCGATTTTGGATGTGGGAGGCTACGATCCAAAATATAAACTGGCTATTGCTACAGCACACGCATATGGTTTATTTGTAAATCCAGATGCCATTTTAAACATTGGCATACAGAACCTTTCTAAGCACGACATTAAATATGCGCGTGAGAAAAACTTTAAAATTAAATTGGTTCCTACGGCACGTAAAGTGAATACAAAAGATATTGTAACTTATGTACTGCCAAAACTGGTAGCTAAAGATGATTTCCTTTACAACGTAGAAAATGAATACAATGCAGTTGCAGTTCAGGCGGCTTTTGCTGATAAACAGTTTTTCTATGGTAAAGGTGCTGGAGGCCACCCTACGGGTGCTGCTGTACTTTCTGATATTGCGGCCTTGCGTTACGATTACCGTTACGAGTACAAAAAATACCACTCAGAAAATGGTGTAAAACATACGGAAGAAATTTTATTGGAGATTTACCTGCGTTATGCAGATGAAGATCTGATTACACTGTTGGAATTTGACAACATCAGCGAACGTTATGCTGCAAACAGCTATAAATATGTGGTTGGAACAGTTAAGCTAGAAAGTTTAATTAAGAACCGCGACTTGCTTTTGGATGAATCTGTTTTTGTGGCTTACACAGGCAGACAGATATACAAACAGGAGCAATTGAGTGAAAATGTATTTGCCCAGGAATTGGCAAGCCTATAATTTATTTTTAAGGTTAATTTTTTTATTTGTTTTGTTGTTAAGCACAAAGGTCGGAGCGAGTCCGACCTTTTGCGTTAATTACTTTACCTTAATGTATTTTTCGATAATCACCCGGTCTACCCCTGCTTTTTCTACCTTCTCAATGCCTTTCTGAATCAAAGTATCTTTATGGATAGCGAGTTTAAACTTAAAAGTTTTGCCTTCCCAGTCTTTGTTTTTATAGTATTCTAAATGCTCGGTATAATCATCTTTATCCAATACATAACTTCCTCCACCAGCATCAAAACTGCTGGTATCTTTAGGATTAAGGCTATGTTTTAAAAATGCAAAATGTGTATCGTTAAACATCTTGATCATTTTCAGCTTGCCGGAATAATCCGTTGTTTGGCTAGTTCCATTTTCGATGGTTGTAGCCGATAATAATTGCCAGGTACCCTGAATATCAAGGTCTGAACCTTTTTTGCCTGCATCTTTGTTAACACAAGAAAATAATGAAAATACTGCCAATAGCATTAAAATGTTTCTCATAAATGGGATGTATTAATTTGGTTATTATTTGTTTTAAATATTTATCCCCTGCCAGCCATTTTGATCAGCTTGTGTGCGAGGTCTTTCCCTAAGTAACCATCAATTATGGCATGTACGATATATAAAATCGGGGTCATTAAAATAGCCACAATAAATTTATAGGTATATCCTACTAAGCCAATGGCAAAAACTTGTTGCCAGCTATAATGGTATTGAGGATTTATATAAAATGCAATAAAAATCACCACAAAACTATCAATAAACTGAGAGACTAAAGTAGAACCTGTAGCGCGTAACCAAAGTGCCCGCTCTCCTGTTATTTTTTTTATCTTATGGAAGATCAATACATCAACCATTTGCCCGATAATAAAGGCCGTGATCGAACCTACAATGATCCACATCCCTTGCCCGAATATCCCTGCAAATGCATTATTCATATTGAGGTCTTCTCCGTTTATATTTTGATGCACCCAGAAATCAGCGGCAGTTAAATGCATCGATCCCCAAACCACCAGAAAGGCAAATGCAATTAATATGGCGGTAAGAATAGACAAGAACCGAACTTGTTTAACACCAAAATATTCATTTATAATATCCGTCATGATGAAAATAATCGGCCAGGTTAATACTCCTGCCGACATTACAAAGGACAGATGCGGAACACCCAATAAATTTATATCGAACTTTTTAAAGCCCAGCGTTTCTTCAACACTGAACAATTTAACTCCAATAAACTCTGATAATATAGCGTTTGCTACAAAAAAGCTACCCAGAATGAGCAGTAAACGGCTTTCTTTTGTCTTAAAAGTCATAGACTATAAATCTAGAAATAAATAGCAGATTTAGTATAACAATCATCGTATTTTTAACTGAGATAACACAAAGATTACGCAGCCACCCGCTTTAATCGTTCAATAATAAAATATGATTTTTACAATCGTTCGACGGTAAAAATAGGTTAACAAATTAAATCTCCCAATCTTTGCGCTAACAAAATCTGGTAATCTTCATGGCTAAAAAACAACACTTCTATCTCATACTTATTTTAGGTTCGTTGGCGGCACTTGGTCCCTTCTCTATTGATATGTACCTACCTGGTTTTGTTGATATTGCAAAAGATCTAAGAAGTAATGAATCAACTGTAGCCCTATCATTATCAAGCTTTTTTATCGGGATTTCTGCCGGTCAGTTATTGTATGGTCCACTCTTAGATAAATTTGGGAGAAAGAAACCGTTATATTTTGGCCTAGCGCTTTATATCCTTGCCTCTTTTCTTTGTTTGGCTGTAACTGATGTTAACCAATTAATTGTTTTACGTTTTGTGCAGGCCATTGGAAGTTGTGCCACTGCTGTAGCGTCTGTTGCCATGGTACGGGATCTTTTTTCGGTGGAAGAAAGCCCAAAAGTATTTGCTTCCTTAATGTTGGTGATCGCGGTTTCGCCTATGCTTGCCCCAACCGCGGGCGGCTACTTAATTTCTGCCCTGGGCTGGAAATATGTGTTTGTATTTTTAGGATTGATGGCCGTTTTAATGCTCCTGGCTTCAATTTTCAAGCTACCGGAGAGTTATAAACCCGATCCGAATTACTCTTTAAAACCAAAGCCTATTTTAACCAATTTCTTTACCGTTTTAAAAGAGCCTCAATTTTACACCTATGCGCTGATCAGCTCGATTACTTTTTCGGGATTATTCGCCTATGTATCTTCGTCGCCGCAGGTATTTATGAAAATATATGAGGTAAGTAAAACAGGCTACGGCTGGATCTTTGCACTGCTTTCCGTATCATTTATTGGATCGAGCCAAGTGAACAGCTTGATACTAAAATGGTTTACCAGCAAAAATATTGTAACCTACGCACTTATTGCACAATGTATTTTTAGTTTAATCTTTTTGGTTTTCGCCTTAAATAACTGGTTAAATTTATATTCTACCATTGGCTTTATCGCCTTATTTTTGGCCTGCTTAGGTTTAATTAACCCAAATGCAGCTGCCTTGTCGCTCGCTCCATTTACCAAGAATGCAGGTAGTGCATCGGCCTTAATGGGTGCCTTACAAATGGGATTGGGCGCGCTGGCCTCGGTAATGGTAAGTTTATTTAGCGAACACTCGGTTGTGCCTATGCCTTTGGTAATGACAGCAGCTGCATTTATTGCTTTAGGCTGTTTGTTAATCGGTAGAAGGTTTATCACCACTGAAGTGGAGGCATCGCCTGATGCGGCTGTTGCAGCGCATTAATATCATTATACCACAAAGACACCAAGAACACAAAGAGATAATCTCAATGGCCTTAGTGTCTTTGTGGTTAACTTATGGTACAAATAACTTGTAAATCAAATAGCAAATAACTGTACCTACTGCCGCGATGATGAAGCCGCTTAATCGTTTCTTTTTAATAAAACAGATTAAGATAATTCCTGAAATAGATACCAACGTCATCAGCACGGCAGAAATGTCGATAATCCACGACCAGGCCTTACCAGAATCTCTTCCTTTGTGCAAGTCGTTAATCACAGCCACAGCACCAAATCTGGTAGTGGTTAATTCATATTTTCCGGTTTCACGGTCTATAAAGGAATCGGCCAGGTAGCCTGGGCCGTTAAAGGTTAAGCTCAGTTCTCTATCATCGATTCTAAAATCGCTCAATGCGCCTTTAACCTCATGTTTACCTCTAAAAAACTCAACAATTTGTAACTTGTTGATCTTATTGGTATCTGGTTGGTTTACCCATTTTAAACTTACTGATCCAGAATCTTTAGTAACCACTTCCTTACCGGAAGTAAACCAATCAGCATGATTTAAGGTTAAACCCGATACAGCAAAGAATAGCAGAATCGTAAAACTCACCATCGATAAATAAATATGCAACCAGCGTGATAAACCGGCTAAACGCTTTTTACCCTTACCTTTTCCGTTATCTTTTTTAACCTGTTTTTTGCCCAGGCCGCTAGGTGCAACCGTTATCTTATTTTTTTGCGGTTCCGATTTTTCTGTAGTCAAGAGATGCTGATGTTAGTTCTGTATTTGGCGTTAATTCTATTTTTTTTGCTGAGCCGGTAAATTTCATTTCTTTTGCAATCACCTGATAAGTTCCATGTTCACGGGCTACTTCAATAAAAACGGTGTAAGTTCCTGCTTTTACCAATTTACCAGTATTGTCTTTTCCATCCCATGATAAGCTGTATTTACCTGGTCCGCGTGTTGCAGAGCTTGTTGAACTCAATTTTCCTTCTGCTCCTTTTTTAAACTCATCGCCATTGGCACGGCTCCACGATTTTAAATCTGGCAACCAACGTGGTTTGTTATACCAAATAGCCAGATTACGTACAGGTGTTTTAGCTGCATCTTCAATCCATATTGCTACAAATGGGCGACGGACACGTTTACCATCTGTAGATTCTATATTGGCAATTTCTAAGTTTACTACTAATTCATATTTAGTATTCCAAAGTTTATCCGCTTTACTTGCTTTATCTAAAACAATAGCCGGCTTATTTAAAGCAAGTTCGTAATTAGCCCATTCTTTGCTTCTAATTTCTTTGCCATCTTTAGTGATTAACAAGTAGGCGATGTCATTCCTAGTCGCAGTCAATGCCTCAATCTCAGCAATAGAAAGCACATTAAAAGAAGTAGCCAAAGCACCTGCTTCACTCGCATCAGGGCCAATAACCGTTGCACTGATTATTTCTGAAGCAGGTTTTCCAGTACGTGGATCAACAATATGCGAATACCATTTTCCATTTACATTAAAACCCCTGCGGTAATTACCACTGGTTGCCACGGCCATATTAGATACTTTAATTGTTGTTAGTGCGGCATCGTTTTCGGCATCAGCTTTAGGGTTTGCTATTTCGATAGCTTCTGGCTGATTTCCTTTAATTACCATATCGCCACCGATATTCACAACCACGTTTTCAATTCCCGGGCTTTGAAGCGCTTTCTCAGCAGCTTTATTAATGATATAACTTTTTGCAAAAGAATTTAATGCCAATGGTGCATCATCTAAACGGGTAACCGTTTTATCCTGTTCGTTTAAAATGTAGTGTTTTTGTTTAACCAAAGTAACTGCATGCGCCAATGCTTCAGCCGATGGTAAACGATCTTCGGCAGCTGCTTTTTTCCAAACATCACCTATTAGTTTAGCTGATGCATCAAGCGCGCCATTGGTTAATACTTTATAATTTTCAAACTGTTTTAAAACTTCGAACAAATCTGCCGAAACTTTGGTGGTTTGTTTACCGTTGTTCCTCCATTTACTAAACTCGCTGTCAGCTTTATAAGCACTTAAAATATCATCTAACCTATCTATTTCGTTTAATGCACGCGCTTCGGCTAAATCTGCATCGGCCTGATTGGTTGTTTTAAATTTTAATTCTAACGATGTGCCCAATACATTTTCGTAGTTGGAAACAAAAGTTCTTAAAGCTTTTTTCGGGCTAACAAATGCAGATGCACTTATTAGCAGTAAAAAGGCAGCGGTTAAGTGTTTAAACTTCATATTTAATGAATAATTGAGATTTTAAGATGCAAAGAAAGGGGTTTATCTGGATTAATTTTAAATAAGCAGAAATATATTTGAAATAATACAAAATTTCGGGACTAAAATTCATCGACAACCGTCTGTTTAATACGCTGGTTATTGACGTTAATTTAACACTAGGGTTTAATGATTCTTAAAATTTTCTCTTTACGCAGAATTGCAATCGCACAATCAAGTAGCGGGGCTTTTGGCATGGGGTTTTACGCTTTAAGCTTTTTTTTCCTATTTTCGCTTATAAGATGCTTAATATACAATCTAAACTTCCTGGCGTAAGTACCACCATTTTTTCGGTGATGAGTAAACTTGCCGCAGAACACAATGCCATTAATCTTTCTCAGGGATTTCCTGACTATGCCTGCGATCCAAAACTAGTTGAATTGGTAAACAAAGCCATGCAAGATGGTTATAATCAATATGCTCCGATGCCTGGTTCTACTTTTTTAAAAGAAACCATAGCAGAAAAAGTAGAAAAACTATATAACATAAAATATAATCCTGAAACGGAAATTACGGTTACAGCAGGTGGAACGCAAGCTATTTTTACAGCATTGGCCGCCATTATCAATGCGGGTGATGAAGTTATCATTTTCGAGCCAGCCTATGATAGTTATGCACCTACCATTAAACTTTTAGGAGGCCTGGTTAAAACCTACGAGCTTGCCCCGCCGAGTTATGCCATTGACTGGGATATGGTTAAGAAATTGTTTACGGCCAAAACCAGAATGATCATCTTAAATACACCACAAAACCCAACGGGTAGTATTTTATCTTCAGATGATATGAAATCGCTTATTAAACTGATTACAGGAACCGATATTTTAATCTTGAGTGACGAAGTTTATGAACATCTAATTTACGATGAACAAAAACACCAAAGTGTAATGCTTTATCCTGAATTAAAGCAAAGAAGTTTTATTGTAGCCTCCTTTGGTAAGCTCTTACATGCTACTGGCTGGAAACTGGGTTACTGTTTGGCACCAGAGAAACTAACCAAAGAATTTAGGAAGGTACACCAATTTAATGTTTTCAGCGTTAATAGTCCCATGCAGCAAGCTATTGCCGATTATATTAAAGAACCAAAAAATTATACTGAAATAGGTACATTCTTTCAACAAAAAAGAGATTATTTCAGAAGTCTTTTAGCTGAAAGCCGTTTTAAGCTTTTACCTTGCAACGGTTCGTATTTTCAATGCGCAAGCTACAGCGGTATCAGCGATGAAAAAGACACCGATTTTAGCATGAGGCTGATCAAGGAATTTGGCGTGGCCACCATTCCGGTTTCTGCATTTTACCAAAAAGCAACCGATCATAAAATTATCAGGTTTTGCTTCGCTAAAGAAAACGCAACACTTGCCTTAGCGGCAGAGAAATTAAAAAACGTTTAACCAGACTAAACCTATATACAATGGAAACACCTGTGTACACTCAAATAGAAAATCTGAAAGTAACTGTCTTTCAGGCCTATCTTTTTTGGGAAAACATTGAGAAAAACCTTTTGAATCTGGCACTTAGATTATCGATGGGTGTAAGGGAGAAAACCGATATTATTATTTTACCCGAAATGTTTAACACAGGTTTTAGCATGAATTCTGAAGCCTTAGCCGAAGAAATGGGTGGGAAAACAATGCAGTGGATGCAAAAAATGGCATATCAGTACAACTGCGTAGTTACAGGAAGCATCATTATAAAAGAAAACAATCAATATTTTAACCGCTTGATCTGGATGGAACCAGATGGCAAAAACCAGCATTACGATAAGCGCCATTTGTTTGGCATGGGTGATGAAGATCACCACTTTAGTCCGGGTAAAGAAAAACTTATTGTCGAACTTAAAGGATGGAAAATCAGATTAGCCATTTGTTACGATTTGCGTTTTCCGGTTTGGTTACGCAATGTAGATCAGGAATACGATATCTTACTCTTAGTTGCCAACTGGCCTGATAAACGATCGGCACATTGGAAAGCATTAATTCCGGCCAGGGCAATAGAAAACCAAAGTTATGTTATTGCCGTAAACCGCGTTGGGCATGATGGAAATCAGATTTACCACAGTGGATTATCCATGTGCTTAGATCCTTATGGTAATACCGTTTATTATAAGCCGGAAGACGAAGATTTATATACATTCAGTATCAATTACGAAGAACTGGTTAAAATTAGAAGGCAATTTCCATTTTTAAAGGATGCAGATCGGTTTACCATTAGTTAAATCAAGAATAAATATTCCAATACAATAATCAAACTGGAGCGATCGGTTCAACAATTTAGCAGTCACAACAATGTAGCAATTGACAAATAGTGATCGATACATCTAAACGATTTAAACAATTAACCATCACAAACAATAACCACACACATGTTTAACCGCCGCAAATTTATAAAAGCATCTGCCCTGTCGGCTGGATTGCTGGCCATTGATAAAAGTAGTATTGCTAATGTAATTCCGCATAAAGAAACAAAAGCAGAAAATTTCCCGATTGTAATTTCTACCTGGGATTTTGGAATTGCGGCTAATGCTGATGCATGGAAGGTATTATCAACCGGTGGACGTGCCTTAGATGCTGTAGAGCAAGGCGTTTGGGTACCCGAGGCTGATGAGAACAACCAATCTGTTGGCTATGGTGGTTTGCCAGATCGCGATGGACATGTTACCCTCGATGCCTGTATTATGGATGAACTCGGTAACTGTGGCGCCGTTTTAGCACTCGAACATATTAAACACCCTATCTCGGTTGCGCGTAAAGTGATGGAAAAAACGCCGCACGTAATGTTGGCTGGCGATGGTGCTTTGCAGTTTGCCTTGGAACAGGGTTTTAAAAAAGAAAACTTACTTACTCCTGCCAGCGAAAAAGCCTGGAAAGAATGGTTAAAAACGGCGAAATATGCACCTGTAATGAACATCGAAAATAAGCTCTACCAGAAAGCTGCCCCGCAAAAACTTCCGGGAAACCAATATAATCATGATACCATTGGCATGCTCGCCATTGATGCTAAAGGAAACATTTCTGGTGCCTGTACAACCAGTGGCATGGCCTATAAATTACATGGAAGAATTGGTGATAGTCCGATTATAGGCGCCGGCCTTTACGTAGACAATGAAGTTGGTGGTGCAACTTCAACAGGTGTAGGTGAAGAGGTGGTCAGAAACGTTGGATCTTTCTTGGTGGTAGAATTAATGCGTCAGGGCTATGCTCCCGAAGCCGCCTGTAAAGAAGCGGTAATGCGTATCATTAAAAAGAAACCTGAAACTGCCAAAAACATACAGGTAGGGTTTTTAGCGATCAACAAAAAAGGCGAGTATGGTGCTTATGCCATCCAAAAAGGTTTTAGCTATGCCGTTTGCAATGCAGAAAAACAAGATCTTTTAATCAAAGGCAAAAGCTATTATTAATATGTTGAATTTTCCCAAACGATTAACAAAAATGAAACGGTAAATGGGATTATTATCTAAAATTTTCGGAAAGAAAAATGTTGCCGAGCGCGAGGGTGAGCCAGATATGGTTTATGTGCCGAGCGAAGATGAACGCATGAACTGGGCGATCGAAAAAGCCAATTTAACCCTTTGCTATTTCGAAGAAAGTTTAAAAAACAAACAACCTTACCAAAACTATTTTTCTATTAAAGTGCTCATTACCGATGGTGATGAAGGCGAACATATTTGGTTAACAGACCCAAATTTTGACGATGAAGGAAACTTATTTGGTACCGTTGGAAACGAACCGGTAAATATTCGTTCCGTAAAATTTAATCAAAAAATCGGCATAAAGCGCGATTTAATCTCTGATTGGATGATTATTGAAAACGGGAGGTTAATTGGCGGTTATACCATACGGGCCATTAGGGATGGCGTTGCAGAAAAAGAGAAAGCAGCATTTGACAATAGCATAGGTTTATATATTGATGAGGGCGTTGATCATTTTAAAGCCAATCTCGAAACACCGGAAGGTGCGATTCTGGCTATTGAAAAAGCCTACAACAATAAAGATATTGATGCTGCCATAGCCTGTAAAGATTTTTTTGAAGAAGCTAAATCCTTACTTTCTGTGATGACAATGGAGATTGATCAGAATATCATCAACGAAACAGCCGAGGTGCTTAAACTATCTTTTATCAACAATATAGAAGAACATGGTTTTCCTGATTTTTCCACGATCCAAAATGCTTTTCCGGAACGTAAAAAAGTTGACGAAACCCACTGGGTAATTACAGAGGTATGCTGGTATCCGGATGGCGGAAAATCAGTGCAGTTACTTAACACCTACAAATCGCCAAAGGGATGGGTGGTTTTAGGGCCAGCAGGGCCACAGGAATAATTTAAATTAATAAATCTAATATCATGAGTGAAGTGGCAATTGGTTGCTTAGAAGTATGTGCTAATTCCTATCAATCGGCATTGGCTGCGCAAAATGGTGGAGCAAAAAGAGTGGAGCTTTGTGATAACCTGGCAGAAGGTGGTACCACACCAAGTTATGCTCAAATTGCCCTGGCTAAGAAAAACCTATCCATCGAAGTTTGGCCAATTATCCGTCCGCGCGGAGGCGATTTTCTATATTCCGAAATTGAATTTGAGTTAATGAAAGAAGATATAAAAATCTGCAGATCATTAAATTGTGAAGGTATAGTTACCGGAATACTTAAAGCAGATGGCACTATCGATAAAGAAAGATGCGCTGAACTGATTGAGTTGGCCAAACCTATGGAGGTAGCTTTCCACAGGGCATTTGATATGAGCAACGATATGGATCAGGCATTGGAAGATTTAATCGCACTCAAAATAAAAAGGGTACTTACCTCTGGAGGTGCTTCTTCTGCAATTCTGGGGGCAGAAAAACTGGCACAGCTTGTAGAAAATGCCAATGGCCGGATTACCATCATGCCTGGTGCAGGTATAAATGAAAACAATATCAAAAACCTGATTAATCAAACAGGTGCCACGCAATTTCATGCTTCAGCAAAGGAATTTGTGCCAAGTAAAATGGAATACAGAAATACGGAAACCAAAATGGGCAGTATTGAGGACGAATATCGATACGAACTCACTTCCGAAATAAAAGTAAGGGCTTTGGTAGATGGTATAAATAGTTTTATAAATCATTAATTTCAAACCATCGTCTATTTAAAGCACAAGCTGTACTGATTTCATATCAGTAGCGAAATACCTGAAATTACAGGCTGCGAGGTATCGTCATTGCGAAGCCGATTTTTCATCGGATGAAGCAATCTTTCTTGCTGCGATAAGATTGCTTCGTCGTTCCTCCTCGCAATGACGCCCAATTTTTAAACTTAATAGCGTCTTTATTTATAACGGAGACTGCAAGTGGCTTTATACAAGCCTCTGTTCCATAAACCCGGTAAAAGCGGCAGCCTCCGATCCTTTATCGGAGCTATAGCGAATAACGGGACTGCTGTTCCCGAAGCATTACTGAACACTCATTTTCTAAAAAAACCTAATCGTAAAATACTTATGTACCATTCAATACTTTGAACTGCGTTTACATTTTATTATCCATTTTATCTAGTTGTTCGTATTTCAGTATGTAAACCCAGGAACAAAAACTGTATACATTCCATTAATATTCAAGTAATTAGTTTATATTTAATCAAACCAATAAACTAATTATCATGAAAAAATTATCATCCCTGATTATGGCGACCTTACTTTTTGCAGCATGTGAAAATAAGAAAGCTAAAACTACTGATATGGCAGTAGCAGCAGATAGTACCAAGTATCCGTATACGATTAAGCAGGTGCAAAACTGGGAAATGAACCCAGATACAAAAAATGCCGTAACCGCAATGACCCTTATTAAAACATTCGAAAGTTTAGATACAGCCAGTATGAGCAAGGTGCTTGCCGACAGTGTGGCCTTAGATCTGGATGGTTACAAATTTAAAGGGACAAAAACCCAGCTCATGAAAGAATTACAGGGCGAATTCGACAAAATGAAAGGCTTTAAAATCGACATGCAAGACATGGAATCGGTTGTTAATAAAGATAAAAGCGAAGAATGGGTAAGCCTGTGGTACAACCAGGTTTCTACAACGAAAGAAGGTAAAACCGATACAGTAGCTTTATTTAATGATATTAAATTGAAAAACGGAAAGGTGGTAAGACTGTCTGAATATGTTCAGCATCCAATGAAGAAGTAGCTTAAAAAAAGAAGCTTTATCATAAATATTGATTATCATCCTGAAGGATAGTTTGTTGCAAAAGAATCAATATAAATGACAGACGGATAAAGTAGGTGTATGGTTTAAAGTATCGTCATTTGACCGCAGTGTTCCAAAGGAACTCCTTCGGAGGAGAAATCTTTTAAATTTCATTTCAATAACTTGGTACAAAGATCTCCCCATTTCGCTGCGCTACAGTCGGGATGACGACCATTCTTTGGAACCTGTCATTTGTAGGGATAATTTATTGCAAAAGAATCAATATAATTGAGACGGTTTTAAGAGAATGAATAACCTCGGGCTATCGTCATTGCGAGAAGGCTCTTTCAGCCGACGAAGCAGTCTTTATGGCAGGATCAATAGCATGAAAGATTGCTTCGTCGTTCCTCCTCGCAATGACGGCATTTTTGGAATCTGTCAATGGTAGCCAGTCGAAAGACTAGATTAAATAGCCTTGGCAGGGTGTTTCGACTACTTGCCCAATTCATCGGGAAGCTCAACATAAGACAACCTGAAGAAAAATTACTTTTATGATACCACCGCTTTTTCTCTATAGCTTATTTATCCCCACTTCCAGGAACATAATGCAAACCTGGTGTAAGGTAATGAAGCAAAATAACCCTCGAATAGCGGTAATTAATTGGAGATAATAATAAAACACCTGTTAAGATTAAACCTACATAATACCACAGGTTTTCGTAAATCAAGGCTAGACCCAAGACATAAGATGCTACACCAATGGTAATGATTTCTGCAACGTTCATAGCATAACTTACAAACATTGCCACATAGAAAAAGCCCGGCTCGCGCTCAAATTTTAAGTTGCAATGCGGACAGTTAATATTCGTTTTTTGTAATCTGAAAGAATAAGCGCTCCCCGTAAAGATATCTCCTTTGCGGCAACGTGGGCACTTACACTGTACAAAAGCTTGAAATTTGGATAACTCAGCCATAATCTTCTAATTTAACACCACAAAGATAAGTCCAAAATTAAATACTAATTATGATCTACATCATGTTTGACGATTGGTTTGTTAGTTCATTAGTCATTTGTTCATTGGTCACTGCACCTTGCTCATTAATGCTTTCTTAATAATTCTAAACCTTTACTATTTTCCCTTTAATGGTTTTGATCAGGCTTTTTTCGGCTAGTATTTTAGTGCCACGAATAACTGTTTCTACCCTTAAACCAGTCATATCGGCTAATTCTTGCCGCGTTACCTTTAAATTTTCACCCACAGCAATATCGCCGAGAAGGTAATTGATAATCGTTAACAATCGATGCTCTGCTTTTTCGCTCGCCAATTCTTCCAGCATCATCGATTTATAAAAAAGGCGGTTACTTAACGTACGGATCAGGTCCATGCTAAAATCGGGTTCGTTTTTGATCAAATCAAAGAAATCTTCTTTATTTACAGCAATAATCTGCGAATCTTTATTGGTGATGGTAAAAGCTAAATAAGGCCGGTCGATCAATAATGCAGGTTCGCCAAAATACTGCCCTGATTTAAAAACCCCTTGAATAAATTCCTTTCCTTCATCGCTAACGGTAACCATTCTTACCTCACCTGATTTGATAAAATACACATAGCGTGGATGCATACCGGGCTCGTAAACAACCGAATCTTCCGGGTAGCTTTTGAGTTTTAAACCTTTATCAATCAGTTTTTGGAAGTTCATCATAACCTAGGCCAATAAGTACTTAAGGAGGTCTGTAAAGATCTTAAAGATTATTTTCGATATAATTATATGTCACTTGTCATTCTGAACGAAGTGAAGAATCCTAGCCAATAAAACACCTAACCTAAAGTTACCTAGCTAACAAAGTCAATAGATCATAAAAGCATCTTTAATATCTTACAGATTCTTCATTGCATTCAGAATGACAAAATTGACGAAGACTACCCTAAAGTCTCCTTCATTAAACGGGTGTAAAACTCTTTCAGTGTAATACCCATTGCCGCTACCTGTTGTGGGATAAAACTGGTTGCTGTTTGCCCAGGAATGGTATTGATTTCGATAAAATAAAATTTACCAGTTCCTTCTTCCAGGAAATAATCAACACGTACCACTCCCCTGCAATTTAATTTCTTATATACATCCTTTACCACCTGTTGTACGCGACTTACCTCTTCTTCATTCATTCTTCCTGGTGTAATTTCTTCAGTTGCACCTGGCGTGTATTTGGCTTCGAAATCAAAAAATTCATTTGCCGGAATCACTTCTGTGGTTGGCAAAACAATAATTTTTCCTTCAGCGCCAAAAATGCCTATCGAAAACTCTCTACCACTAACAAACTCCTCAATTAAAATCTGATCATCTTCTTTAAAAGCCTTTTCTAAAGCACTTTCCAAGTCATCGGCATGTTTTACCTTACTCATACCAATGCTACTGCCCCCACTATTTGGTTTAACAAAATAAGGCAATCTTAGATCTTGCTTAATTTGATTTAAATTATAGTTGCCACCTTTAAATATCTGAACAGATTTTGCGGTGTACAGGTTATCAATGCCTTCTACAACCGCTTTGGTATAACCTTTATTCATCGTAATTGACGAAGTTAGTGCATCGCAGGCCGTGTATCGGATACCTAACATATCAAAATAGCCCTGTAATTTCCCATCCTCGCCAGGCGAACCATGAATAGCAATAAAAACGCCGTCGAACTTAATTTTTCTTCCTTCAAGCGTTAAGGAAAAATCATTTTTATCAATTTCAATTTTAACAGAATCAGCAGGCTCATAAAACCAGCCCTTTTCGTTCAGCATAATCTTATACACATCGTATAAATCGGGGTCGATATTTTGAGCAATAGTGGCTGCGCTTTTCACCGAAACAACCCATTCGCCTGTGGTACCGCCTGTTAACAATGCTATCGTTTTCTTCATGTTAAAAATCCTTTTATAAATAGAAATTGAATATAAATATATCCTCAAAAATATAAATATCTTTGTGCTTTAGTAACAATGAAGGAGAGAATTTATTGAATGATTGAATGAGGAAATGGATTCTATAATTCAATCAATCATTAAAATAGTTACATTTGAGCTTGTACGCATAACCCAAATTAAGATTCATGTCTAAATTTATAGATTATTTAAAAACCAAATCGTTTAGAAACAATATTTTAGCTGCAATAATAACTGTTGTTGTGCTTCTACTGGTTGCTTTTTTTAGTTTAAGATATTATACCAAACACGGACAGGGCTTAAATGTACCCATGGTAAAAGGCTTATCTTTTGAACAGGCAGTTAAGAAACTCGAAGATGCCGGATTAAAATATGAAGTAGATTCTGTTTTTATTATGGATCAACCTGCAGGAATTGTAATTGATCAGGATCCTGATCCCAATACTTTTGTAAAAGATAACCGTACCATATACTTAACCATTAACGCAGGTAAAACACCGAATACAAAATTCCCTGATATAGCGTTTAAGACCTTAAGAGAAGCACAGGCTATAATTGAAAGCTCGAGATTAAAACTCGGCGATACAACCTATAAGCCAGATGTAAGCCGCGATGTGGTTTTAGAAGCTTCATTTGGCGGCCAGCCAATAGCAGTCGGACAGGTTGTGCCTGTTGGCTCCAGGATTAACCTGGTATTGGGCGATGGACGTGGAAACGAAGAAGTAGATATTCCACAACTCATGGGATTAACGATGGATGAAGCGAAATTTAGCCTGAGAGGTTCGAACCTGAGTTTAGGTACTATTATTTACGATGGCCCTATTACCGATAGTGCTGCTGCCATTATTATTAAACAGGATCCTATGTTGGTTGATTCGTTAACCAAAGTGGCTATAGGCACAAAGATTAACATTACCCTATCTAACAAACAACAATAAACACGTATCATATTTACAGATGACTGAAGTAGAAAAAAAGAACATGAGTACAGGCAAAAAAGTGGCAATCGTGATTGCGCTTGTTGTTATTTTAATTGCTGGTTACTTTGCATTAAATATTTACAGGCTTTACTTTGCCCCCAACGTTACCGAAAATCAAAAATATCTATACATCAAAACCGGAAGCAGCTACGATGATCTGATCGCAGAAATTAAAAAGAAAGATCTGGTAAAGAGTATCTCATCTTTTACTGCAGCTGCCGGAAAAATGAATTTAGCTACAAGCGTTAAACCCGGACGTTACCGTTTAACCAAAGGAATGACCAACCGCAGTTTAATTAACTTAATTAAAGCCGGAAATCAAGATCCGGTTAAATTGAAATTCCATAATATCCGCAAGAAAGAAAACTTCGCTGCATATCTGGCCAGCAATCTGGAAGCCGATTCGTTAAGCTTTATCAATGTTTTAGATTCTACGGCGCTGATTAGCAAATATGGTTTTAACCAGGATAATGTGTATGCCATGTTTATTCCGAACACTTACGAAATGTACTGGAATATTTCGCCGGTTGATTTTTTTGAGCGCATGCATAAGGAATATGATAAATTCTGGACAGCCGACCGCAAGCAAAAAGCAGCAAGTTTAAACCTGACTCCGGTACAGGTATATACCCTGGCTTCTATAGTGGATGCAGAGGCGCTTTACGATAAAGAAATGCCCATTATAGCAGGCTTGTACTTAAACCGTTTAAACAAAGGCATATTGTTACAGGCCGATCCAACGGTGATTTTTGCAAACAACGACTTTACCGTTAAAAGAGTAACCGGAAAATTATTACAGGTACAATCGCTTTACAATACTTATAAATATGCTGGCTTGCCTCCAGGCCCCATTATGATGCCAAGTATTAATGCAATTGATGCTGTACTAAACCGCGATAACAACAATTACATTTACATGTGTGCCAAAGAAGATTTTTCCGGCTACCACAACTTTGCTGAAAATAAAGCACAGCACGAAATCAATGCAAAGAAATATCGTGAAGCTTTAAACAAAAGAAACATTTTTAAATAATGTATAGCCACAGTACAAAAATCAGGGTTCGATATGGCGAAACCGATCAGATGGGTTATATGTATTACGGCAATTATGCACAGTACTACGAAGTAGGCAGGGTAGAAATGTTACGCAGTTTGGGCATGAGCTATAGCTCGATGGAAGCTGATGGGATTATGATGCCTGTTTTGGAGTTAAAATGCAAATATATTAAACCTGCCCTATATGATCAGGAAATTACGGTAAAAACAATCATCAAAACCTTACCGGGCATCAGGATCTTTTTCGAGTACGAGTTGTATAACGAAAAAGAAGAGCTGATCAACATTGGGGCCACTACGCTGGTTTTCGTTGATATGAAGAAAAATAAACCTACAAATCCACCCGAAAATTTTATGAAAAAACTATCGGTGTTTTTTAATTAATAATACAATGGAATGGTTACATAGGCAATTATTACATCTTAAACTCTATTCTAGATTTATCGAATGGACTAAGGGATGTGTTTTGCCTGGTTTTAGCCCACTTCCATTGTATACTGTAGCTACATTTTTCTTTCGTGAAATTGGCAAAGATGCTTTGGTAAACAAATCATCATCATTAGCTTATAGTTTCATGCTGGCTATCTTCCCAGGCATTATCTTCTTATTTACGTTAATTCCTTTTATACCGATTAAAGGCTTCCAGGATCAGCTGTTAAACTTAATACAGCTTGTACTCCCACACAATGCTTTTGATGCTTTTGAAACCACATTGAAAGACATCATAAAAAACCAGAACAGGGGCTTATTATCTTTCGGTTTTTTATCGGCCATATTTTTTGCCACCAATGGAGTTAAAAACTTAATGAAGGCTTTTAATAAATCATCATTGATTATCGAAACCAGGGGTTGGTTAAAACAACGCTTAATTGCACTGGTATTAACTACGATTATTTGTTTTTCCATTATCATCTGCATCAGCGCCATGACTCTGGGAGAAGTTTTACTGAATAAGATCACAAACGAACTCCACATCAAAGGTAGTTTCCTGGCCTTTGCCGTACAGTTTACCCAGTGGGCACTACTGGCTATTTTATATTTTTTAACGGTATCTATCTTATATCGATACGGGCCAGCACATTCTAAAAAATGGCGTTTCTTTAGTGCAGGTTCTTGGCTGGCTACCATTTTAGCTTTCCTTACCATTTGGGGTTTTTCTTTCTACATTAACCATTTTGCTTCATACAACAAAGTCTATGGCTCTATCGGAACATTAATCGTAGTCATGATCTGGCTTTACCTTAATTCTTTGATTTTATTGATCGGTTTTGAACTGAATGCGAGTGTTGATGTAAGCAAAAGAAGTGTGAAGATCATCCGTCCAACCTTTAATTTGTTCAAAAAATCGGAGCCAATTGAAGAAAATATACAGAAGAAATAATTTTTTCTCCCTCTGTGTTAAGTAATTATCAAGTTTATATAAAAAAAAAGCATTCATAGTTTGCAGATTTAACCGGAGTTCGTACTTTTGCCTCCGGAAAGCTGGCAGAGTGGTCGAATGCGGCAGTCTTGAAAACTGTTGACTGTAACAGGTCCGGGGGTTCGAATCCCTCGCTTTCCGCCGAAAAGAAAAATGGGTCTTATTAAGGCCCATTTTTTTTATGTCCAAAAAAAATGGCTAATTCATGGCTATTTTAATGTCGAGAGACATAAAAGCAGGCTTTAAAGCATAATGGAAGATTGGGTTCGATTCCCTTCCTCTCTGCAAAAACAAAAAAGAAGATCTCTTCTTAGTGCGGAAAAGCTTATAAAGCCTACAATGGTAGTAACTAAGAATTATAACCATGACTGAAGATTCAAAAATAGATTACAACTAAAGACCTTAAGGCTGGAAATTATCTTATCAAGTTAGGGCAAGTGCTGGAAATTGATAATGATTCTGATTTTTACCGCGTATAAGTCACAAAACACAATGAAAAACAGGTATATAAATTTTTACCAGGCGAAATGCTACTGATAATTGAGCATAAAATAGTCGACAGTCCTACGGAATTCCTTTTGTCTTCTAAAGTAAGAGATATCCTGAAGCGGATGTTTACAACCACACGCCTTGAAGTTGAAGTAAAAAACAAGCGGCCGCATCAACTACAACAAGATTAAAATGTAATAAATTTTATGGATAACTACTGATTAATCTTATTCAATACTTTTTGAAAAGCTCATCGACTTTGTTGATTGCTGGTTCAAGAAATTCATCATTGTCATAACTACAAACAAAAACGGCAGTAGCATTACACCACTGCCGCCGCTATTAATTCAATTCTGCTTACAATAAATCACCCATTCCGAAGACCGTCAATCCTTTGGCAAACTGTTCGGCTACAGCCTGATTAGCGGCTTCAATATACTGGCCTGTGATGGGGTCGACGACCGTACGTAATGGCCGGGTGCCTTTCGGAGTACCGATCAGTTTTACGATGGCGTCAGCAACGTCCTGCGGGTTAGGGGTCTTCGCTTGCATCTCTCCGCCCAGTGTGGCTACCATTTTGTTGGGAATATCGGCAATGTCGCCGTACCCTTCAAATACACCCTGGTCAGATGCGGGGTTGTTCTTTTGCTGCATTTCGGTAGGAAAAGCGCCCGGCTCAACAATAGCCACATCAATGCCTAAACGCTTGACCTCGTAGTGGAGGCCTTCACTTATTCCCTCTAGTGCAAATTTCGAGGCTGCATACATGGTAGCAAACGGGAACGACACCCGTCCAAAACCGCTGGTCACATTAATGATCAGTCCGTCGGCCTGCTTACGCATGGCGGGCAGCACCTGTTTGATCAGTCGCCAGGGGGCATAAACGTTGATATCAAATGTAGTGTGCACGTCGGCCGTAGTAAAGCTCTCGGCTACACCATTCATGCTGTAACCGGCGTTGTTCACCAGCACATCAATAGTGCCTTCTTTGGCTAGAATGGTGTCAACGGCCTGCTTCACGCTCTGGTCGTCAGTTAAGGTAACATCTAAAACGGTTAAATTCTCTACGGCCGCAAGTGCAGCCGCTTTATCGGCATTACGGCCTTGGGTATCGCGCATCGTGGCGTATACCTTGTATCCTAAAGCAGCTACGCTGTGGGCGGTAAGCCAGCCAAAACCAGTATTTGTTCCAGTTATCAGTACAATTTTTTTGCTCATCTTTATTATTATTTAATGACTATGCAAATATTGAAAACAGTAACACAAAAACATTTACCAAATGGTAAAAAATGCCTTTAATGGATACTACGGCGTATACGGCTTAACGATTGCTGGGTAACGCCCAGGTAAGAGGCCACATAGGAAAGCGGAATGCGGTTAATGAGGTTCGGGAAAGCTTTAATGAAGGATAGGTAACGCGTAGTAGCGTCTTCTGATATCAGCGGACTGCGCCGCTCCATGGCCAGCGTAAGGCATTTTTTCACCATCTTTGCCTTCATCATTTCCCATCCCACAATGGTATTGGATATCTCATCCCAATCCTTTTTATTAAAAACAAGCACTTTGCAGTCGGTAACAGCCTGTACATATTCCGAGGCCGCCATCTGCGATTCGAACTTTTCGTTATCGACTACAAAATTGCCTTCGTCCACAAAATAATTGGTGATCTCTTCGCTCTTGTTGTTATAATAACAAAAGCGGAACACACCTTCCACCACAAAGGCCACATAACGGGGGATTTTTCCGGCTTCCGACAGGTATTCGTGTTTTTTGAATTCCAGCATTTCAACCTTGCTCAGCAAAAATTCGATCTGCTGTTTGTTCAGGTCACCAAATTGCAGGATAAGATTAATCATCGCTTCCATGATGTAAAGATAGTGTATAGCGTAAAGCAGTAAATTACCATTTGGTAAAAAAATGAGATGGGCCGGTCAAATCGAATAAGTCATTAGAGCAGGTTTTCCTGCACCGCCTGATTGACAGTTTGGGCTTTTCAAGCAAAATCTCTTTGAAAATATTTCGTTATTTTGGATTAGAGTTTTTGCAGTAATTAAGCTAAAACATATAAAATGAAATATATTATCATCTCCCACTTCTACTACTTTTTTTTCGCAAGAGAAACATATTAAAAAAGAAAAGTGGCATTGGAATAACAACAAAATAAAACAAGATACAATTGCAGGTTATTGTCAGGTTCTAAAAGTAGATAATGTCCTATATATTTCGGGCGCCGTAACAACTGATATTGAAGAAATGAAAAAGCTCAACTATGTCAGGAAAAAGTTTTATTATAATGACTTTCCTGCTGCTACCTGGTTGCAGATACAGAGATTGTATATGGCAAAGGCAAAATTGGAAGTTGAGTTGATAGCACACTTGCCTAAATAATATTAACCTACGGCTGCGATTGCGCTATATCTGTAACCGGAAAAAGTAAGTGATTTCTGTTATTGTATACCCGTATCGTGACAGTTGGTAAGTTATATTTATTAGCTATTATCAATAAAGTTTGGCTTGCGCTACGGTTTTTCGATTTCATAATATCAAGTTTTATCTAGCTAAATTTTGAAAACCTGTTTTCAATATCTGTTATCCATTTCACTCTTTTTTCCTGACTGACTGCTTTTACCATATTATAGCTTATCCATTTAAGATTTTTGTAACCCATAGTTTTGAAGACACTTTTTATCATTGCTTTCTTAATTAAATTTCCAATGATTAAGGAATACATGATTTTGGGCTTGTTCATCGTAGTGATGACAGTTACACCTTTAAGATTTTTTAAAAGTGGTATTAATCCAAAACCTCTGGGATGATGGTCATAGACAACTCCGGGGGTGAGTACCCTGTCAACGAATCCTTTAGTCATTGCAGGCATCAAATCCCACCAGATCGGGAAAATGAAAATCAGGTGGTCTGCCTTTTCCAAACGTTCGTTATAGGCTATTACCTGTGGGTCAACAGGCTTGTGTTCCACAAAGGCCTTTAAATCTGCCTTTGACATTACCGGATTAAATCTATCATTATCAAGATGCATCAGGTCAACTTCATGATTTGCATCTTTAAGACCGCTGGTTACAGCATTTAAAATTGCATTACCAAAGCTACCCTCATAGGGATGGTTAAATACTATTACTACTTTCATTCTCTGCTTTGCTTATTTTTATACTGCAAAATTGAGAAGTAGTAAATACCTGAACGATAACAATTGTAAAGAAATCAGTATTTTATCGTCTGTTTCGTATCCTACTTAATGAAACAGAAGTAATGCCTAAATAGGATGCGATATAATGTTGTGGGATGCGCTGGATAATATGGGGGTGTTCTTCAGCAAGCTCTTTGTAGCGTTGCTGGGGGTTATTTTTAAGATAGGAATAGAAAGTTTTCTGAGATTGCAAAAGGCGTTTGAATAAATGCTCCTGCATTTTCTCTTTCAATTGAGGCGAATTTTCCAAAGTGTTTAGAAATTCTTGTTGTGTAATCGTCTGTAAGATACAAGGCTCTATGCTTTCAATGCTATACAAGCTTGGCTGATTTGCCATGAAACTTTCAATGGAAGAAATCTTGCCGCCCTCAAAGAAAAACTGAGTAGTAATTTCTCTGCCGTCATTATTGACCCAGGTCCGAAGACAGCCTTTTTCAATAAAGAACATTGTCCTGGAAATTTGTCCCTCACGTAAAAGAATCGTTTTGGCAGGGACTTCCTGCCGTTTAAAAAAATGTTTGAAAGTGTCCCACTCGTTTGTCATTGTGTACAGTTGATTTAGGATTGCTACTAATTTGTTTATAAATGTTACAAATTACAAAATTTACGTTTAAGAAGCCTAGAAACCATATTTGGGCATCTAAGCTGCTTTGATTTATTTACCGTATATGCTCATTAAAAAATCTTTTAAAGAAATCGGACTTCTGCCTAGTAATTGTTCGACATCACTTTTGTTGGTTTCGAACTCTCCTTTGGCTATCGCGCCAGCGAACCTTGACAGATACGCTGCATCATCTTCAGGAACCCCCTGCTGCCTAAGCTGGGCGATATATGACGGTATATCAGTTTGGTTATAAGCTATCCTTGTCTCTGTGATTTCTGATATTAGATCAGCAATTTCAGCGAAGGAAAAAGCGGTCTCTGCAGCGAGCACATATTCTTTGTTCTCATGCCCAGAGGTAGTCAGTACCACAGCTATAGCTTCAGCCATTTCTGGTATCGGCAAAAAAGGTGTCTTTCCCTTTCCGGCAGGGATGGAAATACCTTCATCCAATATATTATTTCCGGAAATAATGGGGATCAGGTCAGCATAAAGTGTATTATCCATCAAAGTATAGGGTACGGCTGCCTGTTTTAGATAATCACTGGTGTCTGCATGGTACTGAACATCTCCAGCCATTATACTTTGACGCAGATCTTTCATATCAAAACTGGTATAGATAATATGACTAACCCCAGTTTCCTTTGCAGCATTAATTACGTTTTTATGCTGTTCAAACCTTTGAGCTATTTCCGATGAAGATGATATCAACAGTAATTTGTCCACATCCCGGAAGGCACTTTTCAAAGAGTCAAAATCCTGATAGTCACCAATCCTTACTTGGATGCCTTTTGACTTAAAATCTGCCGATTTGGATTCGTCCCTTACCAATGCGGCAATATTGTCTTTGGATATGCCTTTATTTAATAAAGAATTAATGGTGGCCTTGCCTAAATTACCAGTTGCACCTGTTACTAAAATCATAGTTTTTGTTTTAAGATAAATAAGAATCAATTACTTTTGTCCAGGCAAAGAAACTGAAATCGATACGATAAACCACCCTACCTCGTCGTTAACAGAATAAAAAGTGGTAACCTTAACGTAACAAATGGAAAACAACTTAAATCATGCTTACTGTCCTGCTATAGAGACGATAGCACTGCTCGGAGGACGTTGGAAAGTCATTATTTTGCATGTGCTTTCCAAAGGTGCCAGGCGTTTTGGGGAAATTAATGTTCGGATACCCGCTATATCAAGAAAAGTATTAACTGAACAATTGAGAGAACTTGAAACCGATGGCTTGATCAGCAGGAAAGAATACAAAGAACTTCCACCGAGGGTAGAGTACGCACTCACAGCATATGGAGAAAGCCTTTGTCCATTGTTAGCCTATATATCGGCATGGAACAATGAAAAAGTTTAAGATGATAGCTGGGTCTTCTATAGCAATCTTAGATTAAATGCACAACAGCGGTTT
Source organism: Pedobacter sp. Bi27 (assembly GCF_918698255.1). Lineage (NCBI taxonomy): Bacteria > Pseudomonadati > Bacteroidota > Sphingobacteriia > Sphingobacteriales > Sphingobacteriaceae > Pedobacter > Pedobacter sp. Bi27. The sequence continues at coordinate 115,290 of NZ_CAKKMW010000004.1, read as the reverse complement.
CAGTGATCAGATTTTTTACTATTGAGATTGTCTAGGAGGAAGAAAACCTTTCCCTTGTAGGTTCGAGACTGCTTCAGGTGCATTGAAAAACTTTCAGGTGATCTTTTTGAGATAAATTTATGGCATCCCTATCGGCCGGGCTTTCCGCTGTATCTCCCAGATTGGGCGGATGCCACTGCAATCCATGATGCAAAAAAAGTATTTTATCGGCTAATGTGTGCTTGATATCTGAGCTAACCAACCTTTTTTATGCAGCCAATAATGAATGATGGGAATTACCAATAATACATCACGCTAAACAGAATTATATAATAAATTATCTCTTATGGATTTCCAAATCAAAGTTGGCAGGAATCGTTAGAAAAACTGATTAAATTGGTAGAGCCAGAAATACCTGAAGGTTAATTCGTTTATGATTGGCAGCTTAGAAAATGGGGCGCCAATGCGGTGAGGAACAAAAGCCTATCCCGGCTTTCGGGGAAGCAACCTTTCCTGGTGCGATAAAATTGCTTCATCCGATAAAAAATCGGCCTCGCAATGACGATCCATCTATACTGATCAGCTCACCTCCTTTTTTAAGAGGCATAGATATGCCTATATTACATCAGGTTAACCTTCGATAAATCGGCACCTAAACCTTTGAGTGAAGCATAGGTTAGCTTATCCATCGTTGCCCCTTCGAAGCAGATCGTTTTAATGGCTTTGTAATATTTGTTCGTCAGGGCGAATGTAGAGCGGAAAGAGACATTTTTAAGGGTTGCACCTTTAAATGTAGTTTCGTTAAGTGCTGCGTTGTGAAACAGCACCCCTATAAAAGTCTGCCCATCCAAACGCAGTCCACGCAGATCGGAATAGTCAAAGTCTACCCCCTCAAACAAACAGTTTTCAAAAACCGTTTTCCTTAAATCGGTCTTGCTCAGTTTTACCTCAATGAGTTTGGTATTACTGATTTTCGCCCCAGCCAGTTCTAAAGCATAGAATTTTGTACGCACCAAAATGGCCTGATCAAAATTAGTGGCTGTTAGATCAGTAGCCGACAAGCTGCAATCGGTGAGGTTTGCAGCTTGAAAATTGGCCTCACGTGCATCACTACCCAGAAACGAACTCCCAGTCAGGTCAGCACCAGTGAAATCTGAGCCGCGTAAATTACTCCCGTTAAATTTCAGCTTATGTGCAATAACACCAGCAAAATCGGTCATGGCCAGATCGTTCCCGCTAAAATTGGTCAATAGCTGAGGCTGATGTAAATCTGTTAAACTGCTTACCACTGGTATTGTCTCTTCAACCGCACTGATGGCATTTGCAGAAGAGTGGTTTTCTGAAAAATAATTGAGGTCTACATCAAGAATCTTGGTGAGTTGGTTTAAGGTAATAATATCTGGCATTGATTCTCCCCGCTCCCATTTTCCAACGGCCTGTGGGCTTACAAATACATGTCCGGCAAGTCCGGCCTGAGACATGTTTATTTTTTTTCGTGCTCCGGCAATTTTGTTGCCGATCATTTTTGCATCCATATGTACTGTCTTTTTTTAATCTTTCGACATTGCAAATGTAGCCGGCCTGTTAGCCAGATTCAGCAAATCAACCGATCATTATAGTTGTAATTATGCTACTTTTCGTTGCTTTTTAGCAACTGTAAGTTGTATTTAGGCTACAAGTGAGTTTCTAAAAGCCTTAAGGCTTAATCCCCTTTGTGATTTGAAGAATTTATTCAAATGGCTTTCGTCCGTAAACCCCAACTCATATGCAATTTCATTGATCCGCATGTTACTGAAACGCAAGCGTGCCTCAACCAGTTTAATCCTTAAATTGGCAATATATTGCTGAAGTGTTTCGTTGGTATGTTTCTTGAAATATTTACCAAAATAATTCTCAGAAATACCAAACTGGGTACTCAGTTTTTCGGCCCTTAATTTCTCTGGATTATAAATATTAGCCTGAATATAGTTTAGTAAGGCCAAGGTTTTCTCTTCGGCATCTTCTTTAATGGCAGCAGGCAGGTATTTGGCAATATTCCGGGCTACCACAACAATCATCGTATCTACCATTTTCGCAATTAACTCTTTGTTATACAGATCGCGGTTTACATATTCAGCCATCATTGCATCAATAAGCGACCGAATAAAAGGTTTATCTGAGAAGTTTTTTAAGATACAGCCTGGTTGATGACTGGCATTCTGCAGAATATATTCCATCCGCTGTACATCATCGGTACGAAAATCCTTCGATCGGATATATACATTTCCAAAACGGAGAAAGAAAAATTCGGTAGTGGTTTCTATATCAAACGAATGGCAATCTTCTGGCGTAATGAGAAACATATGGCCGGCAGAGTAATCAAATTTATTGTTATTGATACATTGTTTTCCCGTACCTGATAAAATGTATACCAGTTCGAAAAATAAATGTTTATGTCCTTCTTTCGGACATTCATCAAGCTTTTTATAAACGATTTCAAAAGGTTCGTATAGGGTTTCTTTGTTCATTTTGTATTAAACCATAGCGCAAATTTACCAATTAAAAGCTAATTTTTACTGAATTATAACGCAATATCAGTTTATATTTGCCTTACAGAAATCATAAAAATTGATATTAATATAAAGACACCATGAAAGCTATAGGATTTAAAACCTCACTACCCATTTCGGCAGAAGAAAGTTTTATCGAATTTGAAACAGCTGTTCCACATCCCAGCGGACGCGATATACTGGTTAAGATAAATGCAATCAGTGTAAATCCGGTAGATTATAAGATACGCCAGAACAGTGCTAAAGATACTGTACTGGAAACGCCGAAGGTGATTGGCTGGGATGCTACCGGAACGGTAGAAGCTGTTGGAGAAGCGGTTACTTTTTTTAAGCCTGGCGATGCGGTTTATTATGCAGGCGACCTTACACGAAGTGGCAGTAATGCAGAATATCAATTGATAGATGAACGGATTGTGGGTTTAAAGCCAAGTACACTCAGCAATGCCGAGGCTGCTGCCATGCCCCTAACTGCGCTTACCGCATGGGAATCGTTATACGATCGTATCCGCATCAGCGAACAAAAAGATAAAGGAAAAAGTATACTCATTATTGGAGGCGCCGGTGGTGTAGGTTCAATTGCCATACAGTTCGCAAAAAAAATAAGCGGACTAAAGGTAATCACCACAGCTTCCCGTACAGAAACGAAAGAATGGTGCCTGGCTATGGGAGCCGATTTGGTGGTAGACCATAAAAACCTGGTTGAAGAAATACATGCAGCAGGTTACCAAGAAGTAGACTTTGTACTAGATTTTGTTGATTTAAATAGCTATTGGGATGCCATAGTAGAATTGATCAAACCTCAGGGACACATTGTTTCCATTACCGGTTCAGCCACTCCTATTGCGCTGAATAAGTTAAAAAACAAAAGTGTTACTTTTTCATGGGAATTGATGTACACCCGTTCGATGTATCAAACCGGCGATATGGAAGAGCAACACCATATTTTAAACAAACTTGCCGAACTTTTTGACAATGGCACGCTTAAAACCACTTTAAACACCACAATGAAAGGATTTACAGTACAAAATCTAAAAGAAGCTCATTGCTTATTGGAAAGCGGAAAAACAATTGGTAAGGTTGTAATCGAATATTAGGAATTAAAGATATAGGCGGTACCATAACTATCGGATTGTAATTCTGATAAATCAGTTTTTAGAAAACAATGGATTGACGATATAGGATACGGGTATCGTCATTCCCAACTTGATTGGGAGCCACGTAGTGCTCATGAATGCCTTTGAAGAGAAGAAAGCTTATGAATAATCATAATGCCTTGGCAGGGCCTTGTCGGTTGCATTAAGATTCCCGCCTGCGCGGGAAAGACGACCGATTTTCAGAATCTGTTTATGGTAGCTTGTAGAAAGACAATTTAAATACTTAATTAATCGTTCCACACGATAGGATTTTCATCGGAAGGCTCATCGTGACTGATTCGGACAGATTTTAAATTATGTTACTGTCTTTATTGCTTACGATAGCATGGAAACAAGAAAAGGCTACTCCTTTCGGAGCAACCTTCCCGTATTTTTGATCGATAAAATAAATTGGGCGGGTTATTTTTTCCCACTCATATCCATAAAGATGGATTTGATCCCTTCCAAAAGCTCTTTGCTCTCGCTTGCCAGCACCAATGGAAACCATTCGTCTGTGTGCAATTCTATCACATGCTCATGGATCAGGTAATGCCTGCCAGATCTAACCCTTCGCCTATTGCCGGGAATGACTGTTCCTGATAACATTTTGATTATAATTTTCGTAATCATCCTGATGTATTTCGGAGAATCCTCATATTTGCAATCAATAAAAAGGATCCACAATCCGTTCATCGTATTGTATTGTATACTTGCTTTCATTTATGAAGCTTATTAAAGATGATTACTAAGGAATACCCGTTTTATAAACTGAAGCCCCAGGCGATTCTGAAGCCTACAAAGTTGTTCGTATGGTCGCAGTGATAGAATTTGCCATTGCTTTCATAGCGTAATCCGGCATCGATATAATTATTGTTGTGCAGATAAAATATCATTCCTGCCTGTGGCGCATATATAAATGCTGCTTTTTTGCCCTCAACACAATTTGTTTTATTTAAAAGGAAGGAAAAACCTATTTCCGACTGCAGATAAAGATTACTTCTGTAGAAATATTTTAAGCCTGCTTTAACTGGTACAAGCTGTAAATCATCTACCAGACGGGAATAATTGCCCGATACAAAAATGTTATTGAATCCGGTATTTACCGAGGCATATAAAATGCTTTCGGTAATGGGAAATTCTGCCTGAACGGAAACGCCAAGCGGTGCCTCGTACTTTTTGGCCAAATAGCCAGTAGCCAAACCTGTTTCAATACCAACAGAATACCGGATACCTGTACCACCATAAACCTGCGATTGTGCTTTGGCGCCTTGAAAAGCAAACAATGATAACAGTAGAGTTAGTGCGTTAATTTTTTTCATGATTTCGAAATTTTAGTGAATAGAAATCCATCACCATAAAGCGTGCTTATGGTGAATTATTTAGAGAGATACTATAAAAAAAGGGAGAGTTCACCGGGAATGGTAAACCCTAAGAAGATATGGGTTTAAAATACCAACGATGGCTTAAGAAATAGATCGATTGTTATTTCTTGGCATAGTATGATGTGCAACCGTTTCTGAAACACCCTTATCTATGTTGTTATTGCTTAATATTTCGTTGTATTTTTCAAGTAACTTGATGTATTTATTCATCCAGAAGTATACAGAATTCGCATCACCTTTGGTTTGATCCCCTGTATGTGTATCAAAAGCTTCATGGATATAGTTACTGTTTTTAGCAAAAGTTTCGGGTAGCTCAACAGAAAAATCATGACCGATTACGGTACCCACTTTCCAAATAATTTCAGGGTTTAGACTTTTCTGATCAAACCAATTATAAATAGTTCTTCTACTTACATTTAATTTCCGGGATAATTCACTTATCCCCATTCTATCTCTGCGTACAACACGCTCAAGAACTTGGCCTACATTTAAACTCATAGCAGTTAATTTAATTTAAAATAAAACATTTAAATTCTATCAACAATCTGGGACGACTATTACTATTTAGTGCAATTTAATAATTATTTCATGAACAAAAGTAAAATAATTACATTAGGGTATTTTTACGGTAATCAATTGGCTACCAACAGGTCTAATTCTTCAAATCTTGAATTATTACTGATGTAATCGGGTATAATTTCTTTCATTTTCTTCACCATATTCAAATCGTTGCCATCGTTATTCAGCACGATCAGATCTTTAATAATCTGATTAACGTACAAATAATTGTAAGCTACTTTCTGTGATATTTTAATTTTCGGATGATGGGTAGGTATAATTTCTTCATCAATAAGCAAAAGCTCTTCATAGAGCTTCTCTCCCGGCCTTAAGCCTGTAAACACGATATCGACATCCACATAAGGTGTTAAGCCCGCTAATTTGATCATATTTACAGCCAAATCGACAATCTTAACTGGCTTACCCATATCGAAAAGGTATATCTCTCCTCCTTTACCCATTGCTCCAGCTTCCATTACCAATTGAACGGCTTCCGGAATTGTCATAAAGTAGCGGGTAATTTCCGGATCGGTTACCGTTATAGGGCCTCTTTTTTCTATCTGGCTTTTAAACCTTGGAATAACAGAGCCATTTGAGCCCAAAACATTTCCGAAACGGGTAGTTACAAAGCGGGTGCGCGAAGCTTGTGTGGTAATTTCGCCAGTTGAAATAATCTCAGGACTGTTTAGTGACTGAATATAAATTTCGGCCAAACGTTTAGATGCCCCCATTACATTAGTAGGCTTAACGGCTTTATCGGTAGAAATCATTACAAACTTCTCTACGCCAAATTCCATTGATATATCGGCCATGTTTTTAGTGCCCAGTACATTGGTTAAAATGGCCTCGGCCGGATTATTTTCCATCATGGGAACATGTTTATAAGCCGCAGCATGGAAAACAATTTCAGGTTTGTAGAGTTCGAACAATGTTCTGATCCGGTTTAAATTCTGCACATTGGCCATAAATATCTTCACGTTCGCCTCCTGGAAGTTATCTTCCAGTTCGAGTTTTAAATCGTGAAGCGGTGTTTCTGCCTGGTCGCAGAGAATTACAGATTTAGGATTGTACTGTAAGGCCTGCCGAACAATCTCCGATCCGATAGAACCCGCAGCGCCTGTAACTAAAATACATTTACCGCTTAAATCTTTCAGAATATTCTTTTTATTGAGCTTAATCGGTTCACGTTCCAGCAGATCTTCAATTTTCAGGTCGCGTAATTGGTGCGAATCCAACTTGCCATACAACCATTTATCTGATGGTGGCACCATAATTACTTTCATACCCTCGTTAACACAGATATCGATAATTTTCTTTTTGTTTAAAGTATTTAATGCATCTTCTGCAAAAAGTATCTTTTTTATATTGTGTTTTTCTTTTAATAATGCTACTGAACAAGAGTGGTATACCTTTTTCTGCTCGAGATATTTATCAACCCGATCTCTGTTATCATCAACAAAGCCAATGATGTTCAGGTTAGAATCTCCGTTCTGTTCTATTGCTTTTTTGATGAGGATCGCTTTTTTTTCCGATCCATAAATCAGAATATTCTCTTTGGTTTCTGATTTGAGTTCTTTGAAAAATAAAAACACTCCTTTTACCAAAATACGCATGAGAATAAGCAGCGATGAGGAGATAAAAAAGTTCAATATCAATGCCTTATCCATTTGATGCCAAAGCAATTGAAAACGTTGCGAAAGTATTTTATTTACACAAACAAAGAGTAAACTGGTTACAAAAACCGCAAGAAAAACCCTCAAAATATCTTCGGTATTGGAATAACGGATAATACCGGTGTGTATTCTTAGTGAAATGAAAACACCTGCAGCGATGGAACAATAAAGTGCCACATAAACAGCGTTGCCTGAGTTAAAAACGTCGGTGTAGCTTAATGTATTGGTTAATACAATGGATATAAATAATGTCCATACAACGATCATCTGATCAATCAATAAAATTAACCACCTTGAGTGTGCTCTGTCTGGAAAGAAGAAATTTTTCATAATTGAGAATCATTAAATATTTGTTTAAAATTTATTGAGGTATCATTCTATAGAGGGGGAAAAAGTCTACATCTGTATGTATCTGGTTACCCGATTTTTCTACTAGTTGATTATAAACAGCTTTATTGGCAATAAAACGCCAACTGCAATAATCTAAAACCATATTTGAAAAACCCAGTTTCCATTCAAAGAGCGAATCTTCTTTATAACCAAGTCCGCCACCTAAATGGTAGTATTTCATCTTCCACTTACGGCCTAACTCACTAATTTCATCGACCAAAAATTTAGCAGGAGAATTTTTAAGATAATTAACATTTGTGGCAATTAAGTGGCCCTCTATAATGCCTTTGGTACACATAATTATACTGCCACAAACTAAATCATCGTTTGCATAAACCAGGATTAACTTACAGTCGAATTCTTTAGCCTGAACAAGTTTGGTAAAGTATTCTTCAGTAAAAAGATAAAAATCAGCAGCATTAATACGGTTCATATTAGATTGATAGAGTTTTGTGAAAGCAGCGATATCTTCCTGAGTAGTAGCCTCTACAGCAACATAACCAAACCTTCTACATTTTTTAATGCTATCTCTTGTTGTTTGCCTATACTGTTTGCGTTGCTCTTCTGTACTTTGTTGTAAGTTAATGGCAACTGTTTTTCCATTTTCATATATGCTATCCGTTTTTTGTAACAGTATATTTTGATCAAAAAAAGGGTGAAGCCTGGAGAAAACAGAAACGTAGCTGCCTTTACATAAGAATGCTGAAAAAGCATTTAAAAAATTTCCTTTCAAAACATCGCTCATATCGGTAAATTTCAGGTTAGAAACAGGGCCTGAATATCCGTAAACGCAATGCAGATCGTAATATGGTGTATCCTGTATTGCACGTTCCAATAAAGGCATAGCGATAAAACTATTGGCTTCGCAATACACAAATAAAATGGGTCTTCCGTTGGTTGCCATAGCATGGTAGTGCCAGGTATGATAAAAATCATAATCGGCAGCCAAGCTAATATACTTTACCCAATCGTCTTTTTGTGCTAAAGTTAATTGCAAAGTAGTGCCCGTAGCATTATTTTCAATCAGCATATCCATTTTATTAAAAGAAATAATAATTAATTACGAAGCAACTACAGGACTACGGTAGAGTGGAAAAAAATCAACAGTCGAAAAAGGATCAAGGGATCTTTCGTTTAAAAGTGTATTGTATAATTCATTATTGGCAATATACCGCCAACTATTAAATTCGAAACATAAATTAGAGAAACCCATCTTCCAACCAAAAAGGTTGTCTTCTTTAAAATTAACACCGCCTCCCAGGTTAAAATATTTATAACCCAATTGCCTGCCAATTACGGTAATTTCGTCAGTTAATAATTTAGCTGGCGATTCGAACAGGTAAGCGGTTCTGGTAGCCAAAAGGTGCACCTGCATAATTTCTTTGGTACAAACTACAATGGCGCCTGATATGGCTATCCCATCTTTATACACCAAAAAAAGCTTGCTATCAAATTCATCAGAAGAAAGTAGTGCAACGAAATAGGCATTATTAAAAAGGTAATGATCTTTTGCACCTATTCGAATCATATTTTCGGTATATATTTCAGAAAATATACCCGCATCATTAATATCGGTAGAAATTCTGACTTCATAATCGCGCTTTCGCAATCGTCTGATTTTTTCTTTTACGCTTTTTCGATAACCCGCCCGTTGACTTTCAATGGTTGTGGTTAAATCGATCGCCACTGTTTTTCCATTGGCATATACGCCAGAAAACTTCTCCATTAACCTTTCCTGATTAAAAAACGGGTGCAATCTGGAAAAAACGGTTACATTTTGACCAGTTTCGAGATACGCTATGAATGTATTTTTAAAGCGTTCCATAAAATCATCGTTCAAAGTATTGAAGTCCATGTTTGAAATAGGCCCTGTATATCCATAAACCGATGTAAAATCAAAAAAATCGGAACCAGGGATGTTTCTCTTCAAAAGTGGGAAGGCAATGTAATTTTCGCCTTCCTCATACACAAACAGTATAGGTAAACCACTTTTATCTAAAGAGTGATAATACCAGGTGTGATAAAAATCGTAATGCAAAGCACGCTTTACATATGCAGACCATTCTTGTTTATCATCAATTGTAATAATCTTTCTCATTTTTGAGCTATTAAATTAGGGTAGATTTAAAGTAAATAGTTCAGTTTTAAGCAAGTAAAACAGAAGAATTAATTACCATTTTTATGAAATCTTCCTGCTGTGAAACAGGTTGAAAGCCTACTTTTTTATAAATAGAATAAGCAGCCAGGTTATCTGAATGTACTTCTAAGAAAATGTATTTAAGGTTAAGGTTATAAAAGGCATATTTTAACAACATTAAAGAGGCGTTATAACCTATGCCCTTCCCCCAGTATTTCTTTTCGCCGATAAATAGGTGAAATTCTGCACTATCGTTTTCGATATCGAGCAACTGAATATTGCCAATGTATTCATTTGTATTTTTTACACAGATGGCAAAACGTTTTTCGTTGGTCAGATTTAGTTTATTTAATAGCCATTGTTTTTCAACTTCGGCACTAATTGGATCTTTTAACACAAATTTGGTGTACGACCACACTTCAGGATCGTTTCTCCACTTGTACGACACGTCAGCATCTTTTAACGCTAATGGCCTTAAGTAAATCTGAGTGTTCATATGAGCGGTTTTAAAGCTTTAACAATGACTTTCATATCCGCTATGCTGTAGCGGTGATCAATTGGTAACGAAATAAGATGTTTAGCCAAAAAGTATTCATAACTATCAACATGTGCCCATTCATAAACATTTGGCCAATAGGTGGCTACAAATATTTTTTGATTGATGAGCTGCTGTTTAATAGAGGGATTTTCTCCCAGAAGTGGGTAAACCATCGGCACATCCTCTTCAGAAAAATTTAGCCTCAAAATATTTTCCTTTCCCAGGTGCTCATCCAGATAAGCAAAGTTCTTTCTTCTGATATCGGCACACTTATCGTAATCGATGCTGGAAAGAATGGTTTTTGTTAATACCGACATCTTTTTGATTTCGTTATTGCACAGCTGCTTGTTGTTTTCTATATAATCGGCATACCCTTCTTCAATATTGATATCGATACTTTTAATCAGGTGAGCAAACCGGTCTGTTGATTGATCTTGTTTTAAATTTAAACCCAATGTTTTAGAGATATTAAGATAGGCACCATCGGGTACACCGAAAAACTTGCGGCATGAGTAGAAGGTATCGCAATTGTTTACCGGCTTAGAAAAAAATGCCTGGGCATTGTCTATAATCAGGTTCTTGATTTTTTTAGCTAGCATTTTAACGGTTTCCGTTTTAAGTCCGAAGTAATTGGTGTAAAGGAAGCAACAATGTTCGCCTATTTCAAAATCTATTACCGGATCTAAATCTTCGTCTATATGATAAAAGTGATACTGTACATTTAGCTTTTGTAGCGGTTCTAGCAAAACCTCGCAGGTATAGTATGGAAGATATATGGTGGAGTATTTTCTTGTCCTTAACACATACTCCAGTGCATTTCTGCCTGTATTAAGTGCAATTAAATCAGGATAATAAAGCTCCCCTTTTGATAATTCCAACGGGATGTAGCCACCAATTGTTTTGGGTGAGTGCGTTTCTGTTTCCATTGTTTTATCCTCTACCCTTGGTCTGCTTTGTACATTCTGCTCTCTACTGGTCTGTAATATTCCTGTAAACTGGCGGGTACCCTTGCATTGTAACCAATAATCTGCCTTAAATCGCTATCTATTTTTTCGCCAAATTCATATCCCAAAAATCTGGGATAATCGAATTGCTGTTTAATGTAAGGTTTGGTAAAACCCAAGGTTAAAGCTCTACGCTGTTTGCGAGTGAAATTGATCCCCCCTGCATGCCAGATATTAGAATCGAATAATATAATGCTTCCTTTCTTGGCAATAGCTTGTTTAGCGAAAGCTTTAAAGTGTTTTTCTTCAGGTTTAATATCTAATTTATGAGAACCCGACAAAAAGTGCGTAGCGCCATTAAATATGGTAAAATCATCGAGCACAATAATCATCTGGATCATAAACTTAGATTCAGACGAAAATGTACGTACATCACGGTGGATATTTTGGATATAGGATTTGCTCTTTTTGGTGTTAATTACTCCATTTATCCCATTAAGAATGTAGTTTCCGCCCAAAAAATCACGGATTTCTCTGTGGCAGAACAATTTACTCAAAAGCTCAATAGCGAAATTATCTTTCTCAAGCAAATGATGTAGTGTTCCCTCCATATTTTCTTCAATTCCATTTAAAACCTGTATTTCTCTCCTTAAGAGATAAGAAGTTTCGAAACCTGTTGTTATTTCTGAAATTAATTTCTGATTGATTGCCTTTTCATATACAACCCATCCATACTCATCAATAGCTTCCCTAAAGTCGGCTAAAGTGGCTCGTTTGTAAATAAATGTATTGTTCACAATTTTAGGTTTAGTTTATTTATTTGGTTAGTTATTAATGTGTAAAAGGTTGGTTAAGCCTGTAAATGCATAATCTTAAAGAGTTGTGCATTAACGATATTCACATCAAATTTTGTTTTTGCAAATTCATGTCCTTTGTTCCCAAAAGCAATAATATCATTACTGTTATTAATAAAATATTCCATTTTATTGGCTAGCGCACTGGCGTCTTTAATCGGGATAAGAAATCCATTGGCCTGCTTAAGGTCGTTATTAACGGTTTCACGGCACCCTACAGAGTCGCAGGTAATTACTGCCCTACCTATTGCCATTCCTTCGAGCACACAGCGTGGAACGCCTTCCCCATAATAAGAAGGGTGCACCATTACCGAAGAACGCTCAATATCTGGGCGCACATCATCAACCTGTCCGATGTATTGAATCGTATCTCCACTCGCAATTTTTTGGTACAGCTCGGGTGCAATGGCGTCAATATTCGGATCGTATGGTCCAATCAATTTAAAAACGGCTTGCGGAAACCGTTGCTTAACTAATTTAGCGGCATCGTAATATTCTTTAATGCCTTTTGCATTAATGAGCCGAGATACCATTAAAAAGGTTATGGGCGAGGTGCTTGGTTTAGAATAGTGATAATGACTTAAATCTACCCCCGATCCGTTAACTACATAAACCTGGTGTTTTTTATTTAGGATCTTGAGATCGATTAAGCGTTGAGAATCGTCTTTGTTCTGAAAAATAATATTTAAACGTGGATTGGGTTTCAGACTTAGTTTTAGTAATAACCTTGTTATTTTAACAATTAGTTTATTACCGGAAGAATTATCGGTAAAGTTATAACCCAAGCCAGTAAGCATGGGGGCAATTAGTTTAACCTTGCATATTTTAGCTAAAAAAGAGCCGTAAATGACAGGTTTAAAGGTGTAAGGAAAAAAAATATCAGGCTTTATTTGCCTGATGAGTTTATATAGCGAAAAGATAAACCTTAAATCGGATAGGATAGAAACATTACTACCATCTAATTTACTCTCGTAGGTAATTACATTCAGTGCTTTCAGTTTACTCCGAACAGATTCTTGTTCAATTTTTGGTGTAAACACAAAAACCTGGTTATGTTGCTGCATTTTTTCGATCAGCTTCCCTCTAAAATCGAGCAGGGATCTGGAAGAGTCGCAAACGATAAAAATCTTCTTACTAGTTATATTCATCATGTCAAAATTTTAATTTAAACTGCAAAGCCACCTATCCAGGTGGCTTATTGCAGAAAAAATATGAAGGTTTTGCTTTACCTACTTGGCACCAGCATTCGCCGTTACGATTGCAGGCACACTCGCCGCATCGTTAAGGAATGATTTGTACTCATACTCTGGAACCCAGGTAGAAACTGCCGTCGTTATATTGTTTGCACCACATTTATCGTAAATATTGGTGGTAATACCGCTAAAATATCCTTCCGGATCACTTGCCACTTTTGTAGTTAATGGTTTAGCACAATTTGAGAAATACTCATTATCTGTTCTTACTATACCACCTGCTCTTGTACCAATTGAGTAACCTGAGTTGTTAAGGTGATAGTTGTTAAACATGTGTACACTGCCATAGTTCATTGATGGCTCCCTTTCGGTAACATTATACCACATGTTGTGGTGCATAGTTACGTGCAATTTACCTCTATCTGCTTCGTGGCCTTCGATACCGCCACTAATTAGTACTGATAGGTTGGTATCATGGAATTTACTCCAGGAAACCGTTACATAATCAGATTCCCTAGTAATGGTAATGTCTTTACCCCAATATTCCCAGCCATGAGTACGATCTGTAGAGAAATCGCAATGATCTACCCAAACATGGTGAGCAGCCTCTTTAATTTGTACTGCTGCCTGTTCTACGTAATTTTTAAAAGTGATGTTCTGAATTATAATGTTACTTACTGTATAAATAAACAGATTCACACCCTCAATAACAGCTCCAGATCTACCAATAATAGATTTGTTTGATTTTACATAAACAATATCCTTACCAGCGCCTTTAATGGTGCCACTTACATAAATAGTACGTGTAATGTTATCACCAACAGCTGCTTTTAATTGATCAAGTGTGGTTACCGTAGTTTCCACACCACCCTGGCCACCTGTTGTTTTACCATTTACCAAAGCATAACCTACTAACGCTGCATTTATAGTTGTATTTGCAGGCGGAGTTACCGTTTCTGTTGGAGGTAAAAGAGCACTTGTAGCACCCATTACATAAGTATAAGAACGGCCGTTAGTTCTTGGATCGGTATTGTCAGAGGCTGAAAATATTACTGTAGTACCCCAATGGCTAAACCTTCCTTTACCTAAATTCCTAATGTCATCGTGTATACTATGGGCAGGACCAAGTTCTACTCCGTTTTCAAATAACCTTAAAATTGATTGTTCTTTTGAAGTAGCATTGTCGCCTCCTGAAATGGATTGTGAAATTTTATATGCATAACCTCCTTCAGACTTTACTCCTATAAGGCTTAATTTACCTGTACTACCACTAATAGCGGCTAATACTGATGATGAATCGCTTGAAAACAATTCTGTACTGTCGGCCAATTTATCATCGGCATTCACACTTTTTTTACAATTACTAAAGAAGATAATTGTCGTTAACATTAAACCAATTAAACTCACTTTTTTAAACAATTTTGTCTTTCTCTGCATTTTTTATTTTTTTAAATTTACAACTTAACGCTATATGCGATAAATGAGTACATTTAATAAAATGCAGTTAAAACGCTGATAATTAAATAATAGGCTTAATATTCGGCATTACTTATACTGTAAACCAATTGCTTACAGATAGTAAAATGACAGTTTAATAATTCAGTTTTATAAAATTTATTATACATCTAGTTTACACAGTCATGACAAACTAAATTACAACAACGCTTGTTTTAGGTTCCAACTGTAAATTTGGGTGATAAAAAGTTGTAAACCAGTTCACAAAATTCTTTACACCTTTGTGCACAGAAACAGATGGTTCATAATTTAATAATTTTCTTAAATCATCAATATCTGCTGATGTTTCTGCCACATCGCCATCTTGCATGGGCATAAATATTTTTTGTGCGGTTAATCCGGTCTCTTTTTCAATTTCTTCAACAAAATCCAATAAGTTAACCGGTGCCCCCCGCCCAATATTAAATACGGCAAAAGGCGCTGCTGATGTAGCTGGATCAGGGTTTTGGTTGTTCCAGTTTGGATTTGCCTGTGCCGGTTGATCAAAAACCCTCACAATGCCTTCAATAATATCATCCACATAAGTAAAATCTCTTTTCATTTCCCCGTTATTGAAAACTTCGATGGGCTTTCCTTCCAAAATTGCTTTTGTAAACAAGAACAAAGCCATATCCGGGCGGCCCCAAGGACCGTAAACTGTAAAGAAACGTAAACCAGTGGTTGGTAGATTAAATAAGTGGCTATAAGCATGTGCCATTAATTCGTTGCTTTTTTTAGAAGCTGCGTATAATGAAACCGGGTGATCAACATTATCATGAGCAGAAAATGGCATTTTTTTATTTAATCCATAAACACTTGAAGAGCTGGCGTACAATAAATGGCCAATTTTAAAATGACGGCTACACTCCAGGATATTTAAAAAACCTTTAATATTGGCTTCTATGTAAGCATCCGGATTGGTTAAACTATACCGTACACCTGCCTGGGCGGCCAAATTACAAACCGCATCGAACTGATAGGTTTTAAAACAATTTTCTAAACTTTCTTTATCGCAGATATCCAACTTTATGAAAGTATAATTTTCGTATCTATCACTCACCTGAGGAATACCATAAACCAAATCGGTATGGTTAATACCAGTTTGAGCCAAGCGGGCATGTTTAAGGTTTACATCATAATAATCGTTGATGTTATCAATGCCCACAACAACGTCCCCTCTTTCCAATAAGCGTTTTGCCAAATGGAAGCCAATAAATCCGGCTGTACCGGTAATTAGAATTTTCATAAAATTTAAGTTTGAGAAACAGTTAAGAATGGCCTCACAGAAGGCTTAATTATTAGTTTTTAGGATACAGCAAAGCATCCCATCAGAAAATGCGGTAATGGTTAGTTTAATATTTTGGATTTAGTTATGTTGCTGCAATGCGTTTAAAATAGATTGAGCAAATATTTCTGGTCTACGGCCGTACAAATACTGCAACGCCGTTTCAGCATCCGGATTTTGGTTATGTTTCAATTTTTCGGCCATCGCTTTGGCGAGGGCTTCCACATTGTTTACTTCAACTTTGGCAATAGCAGGAATTTCGCTGATGCCTCCTGCACAAAGTGTAGATACGACTGCGCTGTTTACCGACATCATTTCTAACAGTACATTCGGAAAACCTTCTTTTATGGAAGCTACCACACAAAGTTTTGCCTGTTTAAAATAAGGAGCCGGATTATCGATCTGTCCTTTTAAAAAAACCGAATCGCTTAAGTTATTCTCCTGAATAATATTGATTAATGATGCTCTTTCTTTTCCCTCTCCCAGTACGAGTAATTTAAGTTTAGGGTGCTCCTGTTGAATCAGTTTAAAAGCTTTGATCAAAATCGGAAATCCTTTTTCGGGGATCAACCTTCCTGCAGAGCAGATAAAATCAAGTTTAGCATCGCCATTAATTAAAGGCTGATCAGATTTAGCAATGATTTTATTAAAATCGATGGGATTGGGTTGAACCAATATTTTGTGCTTCGATAAAAAGCTATTATGATCAAGCAGTTGCATTTTCATTAATGTAGTTTGGCAAACTACTAAATCTACAGCCGGATAACCCATGCGGTAAATGATTTGATAAATGCGTTTTTTAATTCCGGTGAAACGGGTAAAAACAGAAGTGCATTCGCGTACAATTAATTTGGACCTGAGATAACCTATACGTTTTAAAAAGCCTAAAAAAGCATTTAAATATGGATGTGTGCTCATTAACACATCATCCTTTTTATATTTTCGGAGTATTGGTATCAGTTTTACAAAACCCCAAAAAATTGTTTTTTTAGATAAGTATCTTTTGGAAACACCTTCAGAAATTTTAAGCCCTGTAAAAGCATGTTGCTTTAAAAAGTACATTTCGCCGTTAACAGCGGTAGCCATCATCAACAACACATTTTCAGCACCATTGGGGGCATCGGTTAACGAAATAAAAATCATTCTTTTTTCTGGTGTTGTCATTTCGAATGGCGATTTATTTCCTTTTAAGGTTTCGAACAATTTTTTTGAACGGCATCATCAAACTCATTACTTTCCGCTTGCCGTCTATTACAATAATGTTGTTGGCGAAACTGATGTTATGGAGCCCTTTGTTATAAGGTTTATCTGGTAATATTTCGAATTTATTGATGGTTGAAAACGCTTCTTCGCTCAGTATTTCAATTTCGTTAATGATAATTGAACCGCCGTAACGGTTAATTGGGTTTTGCGTTGGGCGGTACAGCGATTTGCCAACTTTAAACAAACTCCCTGCAGCCCTGCAAAATTCTTTTTCTACTGGAATTGGGTTCTGATAATGCCCTGTGTACTGACCGTTTAAAGTTTTAGAATGATAAATGTACAGGTGATGATGATCTCCGGATACACTGGTAAAAAGCCAATATTTATTTTCATGATAAATAATCGAGCTATCTACAAAAGCTTTTCCACTAACCAGCACTTTTATTTTGGTTAACTGGCTAGGATTCTCCTGATCAACCTGATAGAGTGCTATTTCTTTCGCTTCTGACGTTTCGGGAATGCAGTATAAACAACCATTTTCTTCTATCAGATAGGGATAAGATAAATGGATCGCATCTGGTTTGATGCCCTGCACTTTCTTCTTGTTTTTGAAGTCGAATCCATCAATCATCATAATCTCGCCCTTCCCTTTCCAAAAATCCAGTTCTTCGTAATAAATCCTTGGTGCATTATTTACACTCACCACAAAAGGATCAGCGGCATAATCGATGCTATCTTCTTGCAGCCAGTTTATCCCCGCATTCAGCTTTTTTGTGCTGATCAGCTCTTCAGGTGTTTGATAAATAAAACCAATGTTCCATTTATCAGCTGCGAATATTTTATTAAAGAGGTTAACAGTTGCATTCATCTTATTATGCTACTAAAGAAACTTTATCTGCGGTTGATTTATTTTTAATTAACCATTGAGAGAGTACCAGCAATTTCCAGATCTGCGGATATCTGTTCCACTTCCCGGTCATATGCTCATTGATAATTTCTTGGGTTCTTTTCAAATGAATGCCTGGAATGTTCTTCAAATTATCGACTGATAAATTATCCATCACATAATCTTTTAATTCATTTCTGAACCAATGCTGGAACGGCATGGTAAAGCCAGCCTTTGGCCTATCGAACATATGTGCAGGAACACGATCGAACAATAAATCTTTTAATATCCGTTTCTGGTTTCCATTGGTGTATTTAAATGCTGTGGGTAGGCTTCTAGAAAACTCTATCACTCTGTAATCCATTAAAGGAGATCGCGATTCAAGCGAAAAGGCCATTGAAGCACGATCTACTTTGGTGTTGATATCTCCGTTTAAATAGGTTTTAATATCAAAATCAGAAATCCGTTCTAACAAAGGTTTAGATGGATTGGTTAAAATATGCATCAATGGGTTATACTTGGCCAGATCGGGTTGTTTTACCCACGAATTTTCCATATTGCCAAACATTTTTACATACAGTTTTTCTATATCTTCCATAGAAATGCCCATGGCAATTAATTTATGGCGGTAGCTCGGCAATTGGCTAATTAAGCCTGCCAATGCTTTTCTAATGCTGTGTGGCGCATAAAACAGGCTGTTAACCTGTTTTATCCATTTATAGCGATGGTAGCCTAAAAAAGCTTCATCGCCAGCATCACCACTTAAGGCAACGGTTACATGCTTCCTGGTATTTTTACTGAGCAACATGGTAGGTATAGCACTCGAATCGGCAAAAGGCTCGTCATAAAAACGGTTAAAGTTTTCAATTAAGTCAATGCCATCATTATAATTACACTCAATGGTATAATGGTCGGTGCCAAGGTGTTTAGCAACCTGATTGGCATAAGCACTTTCATCGAAACCTTTTTCATTAAATTTTATAGAAAATGTTTTAACATGGTCGATTTCTTTTGTGGCCATAGCTGCAATTAGTGATGAATCTATACCGCCAGATAAAAACACACCCAATGGTACATCAGCATTCATCCTGATTTTAACCGCATCGGCCAAAATATGCGCTAAAGCTTCTTTAGCTTCTTCATAACTTCCCTCAAATTTGTTCTTCCAGCCATAATCCAAAGTCCAGTATTCTGTAATTTTAAGCTTATGCGATTTAAGATCGTATTTAAAATAGTTGGCTGCAGGCAACTGTTTCACCTCTGCATAAATAGACTGAGGCTCTGGCACATAACCCCAAATTAAATATTGATTAATGGCTTCTTCGTTAACACTTAGATTCCTGTCTATATTGATTTGTGAGGGTTGACTTGCAAATTCGAACGACCGGTGATCGTGTGCATAATAAAAAGGTTTTTTGCCAAAACGGTCTCTGGCACCAAACAGTTCGTTTTTATGGGTATCATAAATCACAAAAGCAAACATCCCGTTAAAGCGGTTTAAGCAATCGGCTCCATATTCTAAATAAGCTGCGCATATTACTTCGGTATCGGAACTGGTGTTAAACTGATAGTTTTTCTGTTCCAGATCTCTTCTAATGTCTTTGTAGTTGTATATTTCTCCGTTAAAAACAATATGGAGATGCATATACGAAAAGGGTTGATTGGAGCGGGCATCAAGATCGATGATGGCCAATCTATTGTGTGCAAAAATAACCTGATCGTAACGTTGGACCCCTGTATAATCCGGACCCCGAAAACTGATTCTTGCCATTTTCTCACGGATAGTTCCGTTTGAGTAAGGTATGGTTGTGCCGTATATTCCACACATAGTGATAATATTTTAGATTGTTAACTAATTAATTCTTCATATTGAGCGCTGATTTTATCAAGCGCACATTTCTGATATACATTTCTCCTAATCTCAGCTGGGTTCCATTGGCCCTGAGTGCAGGCCTGGATAATTCGCCGCCTAAAGCCTGCCAGATCATCCTGTTCTAAAACAAAACCGTTAAAGCCATCGATAATTAATCCTGGAATGCCGCTTACTCTGAAGGTTACTACTGGTAGGCCTACGGTAAGCGCTTCTAAAACCACATTCGGGAAACCTTCTGTATAAGAACTCAGCACCATTAAATCGTGCTGAACCATTACCTCGTGGATATTTTTAATCTCTCCTAAAATTTTAAGTCTGTGATCGAGCTGCAGGTCCTTAATTTTGGTGTCAATCTGATCTTTTAATATGCCTGTTCCCACGAAATCGAGATGATAATTTTCGGGCAAATGCGCCATAATATCAACCAGCCGTTCTAAGCCTTTTTCCAGTGCAAAACGGGCCACAACTAATAATTTATAAATTTTATCAGGTGTTTTTGCTTCCTTTAACTTATTAGTTTTCAATACTGGATTGGCAATTACCCTGATCAGCTCCTGATTGACATTGTAAGTTTCAATCAATGATTGCTTCATTTCTTCTGATTGGCAAACGATCTGTTTGTAACCCCGATAACTTGCGCTGGCAAAAAGCTCGTAAAACCTCGACTTAAATCCTTCAAATAATCTTTGTTCGTGCGGAATATTAGAAGCCCTGGCAATAAGCATCGGAATTTTTAAAAACCGACCAACGAGTGAGACTAAAATATTGATGTGATCGGTAGTGGAAAAAACCGCATAAGGTTCTTCTTTCTTTAGCAAGTTATAAAGCGCAAAAAAAGATTTAGATGCTTTTTTGGTTTTTAAATCGATAAAACGGACACCTTCCAGATCCATCGAAAAACAATTCACGGTCGAATCTAAAATCACAATGGTCACGTCAAACTTATCTTTGTTAAATCCCTGGGCCAAATTCCAGAACACCCGTTCTGAGCCGCCCGAAGTTAATGAACTGAGTACAAAGAATACTTTCTTTTTAAGCTTAACTTCTTCTTTAATAGTTTTTTGTGGAGCGTACATATCATTTTAGTTGATGACAATCCTATTAATCGTTAACCAAATAATTTTAAAATCGGTTAGGATATCATTGTGTTTGATATACCTCATGTTCTGTTTAATTTTTGCGGGGATAATCCTTTCGATGTAATAAGTCTCAGGATCTTCGGCATGTTTTAGCAGCTCATTTTCATTGCAGAACTCAACCGATGCCCAATCAGTAATACCCGGTTTAACGGATAAAACGTAACGTTGTTCTTCATTGTAAAGATTCACGTATTTTCTAACTTCTGGTCTTGGTCCAACAAAACTCATCTGCCCTTTTAAAACATTCAATAGCTGGGGCAATTCATCTAACTTGTATTTCCGCAACCAGTAGCCTATCCTTGTAATGCGGTTATCTCTGTTCCCGATAGTGAGTAAACTATTGTTGCCCTGTATCACATACATGGTTCGAAACTTTGCCAAATGAAAATCTTTCATATTCCGTCCAACCCTGATCTGTTTAAAAATAACAGGACCTTTTGAGTCGAGCTTGATTAGGATGGCAATCAAGATTAAAAGCGGACTGAACAACACTAAACACAGGATTGCAAAAACCACATCGAATATTCTTTTCTTATTTATTTTCATGATGCTACTGCCATTTGTTTATGTCCTGAAAAGCCACTTTCTTCAATTTCTGAATGGCTATTTAATTGAATATGCACACAGCTGATTACCGAAGTGATGATAAATTCTACTTCTGTATCTGTTAATTGCGGATAAATGGGTAGAGAGATCTCACAGGCATAATTCTGATAGGCCATTGGATAATCTTCAATTTTATAACCCAGGTTTTTAAAGAGCGTAAGCATTGGCATCGGGATAAAATGCACATTGCTCGCAATCCCCAAAGATGCCAGGTCATCAATGATCTGATCTCGCTGTATCTCGGTTAAACCTTTAACCCTCAAGGGGAAAAGATGGTAACAGGATTCTCGTTGCGTACTCACTAAAGGTGGCGCAATAAACCAATCTTCGTGCTGAAAGCCATCACAGTAATGCTGCGCAATTTTCTTACGCTGAGGTAAAAGATCTAGATTATATTTCCTGATCTGTGCTAAACCAATTGCAGCGCAGATATCAGGCATATTGATCTTTAGTCCCTGAAACAGGATATCGTACCGCCAGCCAGCACCTCTTGATTTAGAAAGCGCATCTTTGTTCTGACCATTAAGCGTGTACATTTTTAAGTAGTTGTATTCTTCCTGAGGATCAAATGCAGATGGGAGATTTAAACAGATCGCGCCTCCTTCGGCTGTGGTAATATTTTTAACGGCATGAAACGAAAATATTGTTACATCGCACATCTGTGCAGCTGGTTTATCGTAATATAAACTGCCTATTGAATGTGCAGCATCCGAAATCAGTAATATCCTTTTAAGCACGGATTGTTTATCCGACTGACATTTAAATTTTTTCTTAATATCAATATGGTTAATCAATTCTTTTAGAGTAGTATAATCACACGGCCAACCGGCAATATCTACTGCAATTATAGCTTTGGTTTTTGAGGTAATTGCCGCCTGAACCTTTTCTGGATCTACATTAAAATCATCAAGCACATCAACCATAACCGGAGTTGCACCGCAATGAAGCACAGCTAATGCTGTGGCACTATAGGTATATGCCGGTACAATTACTTCGTCGCCAGCTTTAACGCCAAACCACTTTAACATTAAAATGGCACCCGATGTCCAGGAGTTTACACAGATCACCTCATCAGTTCCAGTCATCGATTTAATTTCATATTCAAGGGCTTTTACTTTTGGCCCTGTGGTAATCCATTTATCGTTAAGGGTTTCCAATACCTGATCAACCACAGTTTGATCGATAAAGGGCGGAGAGAATGGGATATTCATATTCGTCAATTTAATTGTGTTAATTGTATTCAACCAAAATGGGATCTTCCATTTTGATTTTGGAGAGTTGTAGAATGGCAAAGTATAGGAACAATGTTGGTCCGCTCGTTGCCAGAAGCCATTCGTTATGAAAAAATGAGTTGATGGATATTGCCAAAAAAGAACAACTCAAACAGACCAGGAGCGCATTTTTCTTATCTTTGATGTGCAGAAAAGCATAAAAAATGATCTTCCCTACTTTTCGATATAATAAAATGAGTAAAATAAAGCCCAGCAAAGGCCCCAAATAAGTAATAAACATTAAATAGGCATTATGGGATGTAATTACGATAGGCCCTTTTTTATAAACAAAATTGTGTTGCACTACATCGTTCCAGGTTTTTCCATAAAACAATAGCCCAAAAGGATATTCCGTTATAATTTGGATGTTCTCTCCCATTAAATCGCCGCGCTCTTCTTTACCTTTCGCATTTTCGGCACTTTTATTTAAAATATTCTGTTGTTTTTTCCCCTCAGAAAATTGTTCAATTGAACTTTGCGCGATAAAAAATATGGCGCAAAACACACCGAATATTAAAATGGATTTGGCTTTATAATAGCTTAAAAAAAATAATCCGGTTACAACTGCAAAAGCGACCAAAACCGACCGTTGCATACCGAAGAAAATAAGAGAGAGCGATAACCCAAACAAGAGAAGGTTAATTAGCCAGCTTCGTTTAAACAGTATAGCATTAATAACTAAAAATGGCGTTAAAGCAGCCATCTGGTAGCCGAAAGTAAAAATAGTGGTCGATATACCTGCTGGTGCCTGCAATACGTCTTCCTGCACCAAAAGCGAACGGATAGCTGCCATATTGTACTGGTGATCGATAAACATGATGATTCCGGAAAGCAGCAATACACCGAAGAAAAATCCGACTGCGATGTTCATCCGTTTTAAATTCGTACCGATAACATAGTTGAACAACAAGGCAAAGCACGCAGCAACAATTAATAAGGCAAAAAAACCAGTAACATCTGCCTGACCTATGAGATAAAAAAACAGGGCGGCAATAAAGAAAATAAATAATTCTTTGCCATATAGAAACCCTGTTTCTTCTGTCCGGTAGAAATAAATTAACGGCGCCAGGAAAACTATTGGTGCCGGAATTCTAAAAACCCCAGTCATGAAGATATTGAATGTTGTTGCATAAACATAGACAAACAACAAAAAGAGAAACATTATTTTTTTAATCATGACATGATGAGTTGCTCCCAGTTGGCAGAAATGAGTTCGATAGAATTTGTTTTGTTGATCGATTTTGCTTTTGCTGAAAATTTATTTCTTAAACTACTGTTATTAAGTATCTTATCAATAGACAATGAAAGTCCTACTATATCTTCTTTAGCAACCAGAAGTCCGTTAATTCCATGTTCGATAATCTCTGAAGGGCCAAACTCGCAGTCCATTGCTACACAGGCACAGCCCATTCCCATCGCTTCTACCAGTACATTTGGATAGCCCTCATTCCTGGAAGAGAGCACAAAAACCTCTGCCTGCGCATAATAATCCTGCAGGTTCGATTTAAAGCCGATCAATTTAACTTTATCTGTTAAACTTAAATCCGTAATCTGCTTTTCGAGGTTTCCTCTTTCAGGCCCTTCACCAGAGATTAAAAGATCAACATCGGATAGCTGCAAGCGGCTATAAGCATCAATAAGCAGATCGAAGCCTTTTTCGCGACATAATCTTCCAACGGAAAGTATAAATGCTTTATCGTTTACGGTATCTTTATTTGGTTTTACAAACTGATTGATTGGATTGTGGATGGTCTCAAAATTATTCAGTTTTTCGAATTGCTTAATCCTTTTAAATCCCTTAAACATTCCAAAAGCTGGTAGCACAATGGCTTTTGATTTTCTATAAATATGAAATATAAACCACTGCAGTAATTTGTTGTATTGTTGTATGGTGCTATTTAGGGCCGTTCTTTCCGAAACCAGATAAGGCAAACCTAAGATCATACAACACAAACCTGCCCAAATGTTCGCCGATGTCATAAAACAAATGGTACAATCTGGTTTTTCTTTCTTTAATAGAGACAGTAATCTGTAAAAAGTTAAGTAAGCATATCTAATCCTGTTTAAGAGATTTTCACTTTCTTTTCTTTCTACAAGATTTACAATTTTAACCTGTTTATTTATCTGATATTTAACTTGAGCTGTATTAAGGCAAATCATTGTAACACTGCAATTTTTGTCACTAAAATGATTAGCAAGGTTGCTAATTACCCTTTCAGCTCCGCCACCTTCCAAACTGTTGATTACGAAGCATAATTTAGTAGTCATTACGAATTAATTTACAATTGTTTTAATGGTCTGGAAAGCGTTTCCAAAGGTTTTATATTTCACTTCAAAGAGGAAGTATTTTCTGAGGTAAAAGTTCAAAAGTTTAACTTTCTGTAAGCCGGTATAGGTGAAGATTTTAATGATGATATAAAAATCACTCAGTTGCATCTTCTTTAATGGAATATAAGCAACCGGGCTCCAAATACCTCCCGGGTGACGCCTGTAACAACTCATTACTTCAGGTAAAACGTATATTTTTTTACCCGTTACCCAGGTACAATAGAGTTTCAACAGTTTATCACAGGCATTGCATTTTAAAAACCAATCGTTTTTATAAAGATTTCTAATGGCTTCAATGTTGCGGTAAACAATAGATGCAGTACAGGTTTCTACTTGCCTGTTTACAATCAGATCACTAAAGCTATACTGTAATGGGACAGGGTTAAAATCCATGTAAAACAGCTCAGTATCATCAAAATTTATTTCGCGTGTATAATGGCAGCACATTACATATTCAGGGTTATTTTCTAAAAAATCTACCTGCTTCTGCAGTTTATATTGGTCTAACCAATAATCATCACCATCACATGTGGCTACGTATTTACCTTTAGTTTCTAGCGCAACCCGAATTACGTTTTGGGTAGCACCGATATTCTTTGGTGCTTTTAAACGCTTAATTTTATCAGGATGTTTGGCAACATATTCATCAATAATCTCTGTGGTTCCATCTGTAGAACAATCGTCGCCAATAATAATTTCTGTATTAAAATTGCATTTCTGCATCAGAAATCCATCCAGTGCTTTCGCAATAAATTTACTGTGGTTATAAGTGATGCAAAAAATGCTAACCATTACACCTGTATCGTCTTGTTTCATAATAGAAGCTGCTATTAATTGCCGTTAACCGCCATGCCAATACTGCCATTAACCAATGTGTTGTAATCGGCGAGTTTAAGCACTTGTTTTTTGCGGTAATTCTGAGTTCTCAAAATAATCCTGACTACTAAATCCTGATCGGCACTGGTTAACGTATGGTAAAGTGGCAAACACATAATGCGTTTGGAAATAGAATCACAGATCGGCATATTTACCTTAGCAATGTATGGTAAGGCCGATAACGATGGGTAAAAGTACCGCCTACAATACACCTGAACCAGTTCTAACTGTTTCATGCAATCGAGCATAACTTCTTCCGATCGGAATATTACGGGATAATATGCGTAATTAAATTCCGTATCGGCTTGAATAACCTGAAACTGCGCTTCAATTTTATTCAGGCGCATTTCGTAATGCTGTGACAGCTCTTTGCGTTTACTTAAAATCTGATCAATATGTTTTAGGTTACAAAGCCCCATTGCAGCATGAAATTCGGAGTTTTTAGCATTGGTTCCGATCTCTGAAAAGGTATCTACCCCACTATAACCGAAATTACGCATCAGCGCCATTCTCTTTAAAATATCAGGATTTTGAGTAAAAACAGCCCCACCTTCAATGGTATGAAACAGTTTAGTTGCATGGAAGCTGGTTGTACTTACATCGCCATAAGCGAAGATCGATTTACCTTTATATTTTGTGCCAAAACAATGGGCGGCATCATAAATTACCTTTAGTCCATGTTTTTTTGCAATGCGGTCTATCGCTTCAATATCACAAGGATTTCCAAAAACATGTGTAGCCAAAATAGCCGAGGTATTAGGCGTAATGGCCGCTTCAATTTTATTGGGATCTATGTTAAGGGTATCTTCATCTATATCAACAAAAACAGGTTTGCAACCTTGCCAAACAATACTGCTGGTGGTAGCAACAAAAGAAAACGGTGTGGTAATAATTTCACCTTTTACTTCTAATGCCTGTATGGCCAGCTGTAATGCGATAGTACCATTGGTTACGTATAATAAATGAGGTAGTTCTAAGTATTGTTGCAACTTCAACTCCAATTCATTTACTAACGGACCATTATTCGTGAGCCACTGTCTGGCCCAAATGCTACTTACATAGCTTTTAAAATCTGCCTGTTTTGGCAAAAAGGGTTTAGTTACAGGTATCATTGTTTGAGGATTAATTGTTTAAAATCAAGGAGCGCAGCGAGTTTGATGCTGCTACTTATGCCGAGGTAAAAACTGCCATAAATGATGCTTAAGCCAGCAATGCGCAAAATATTGTTGATGTGATAATGTGTTAAACACCAGGTATCGAGACAATAACAAGCAACACCTAACAGGCTGGATAACATTAAAATAGGGACTATATCATGAAGCTGTTCTTTAATTGGGTAATTGATTAATTTGCCACTATATGTTGAATTGATATAATAGGCGAAAACAGTAAAGAAGAGCTGAAAATATAGAAGCCCCATGATGCCAAATGGAATTACACAGATAATTCCGATTACACTTAGCACCTTTTTTATAATTTCTAATTTCAAGAACTGCCCGCTATGCCCTTTAACTTTTAAAATATTCAGGTTATATGCGTGTACTGGATATAGAATACCCGCAATACATAAAATCTGAAAATAAGGTACAGATGGCAGCCATTTATCGGTTAAAAGCAAAGAGATTAAAGGTTGAGCAATAAGTGCTAAAAAAATCAGGATGGGTGCATTCCAGAATAACACCTGCTGCATTAACCTGCGGTAAACCATTTTAAGCTTTACATCGTCATCGCTGATGTTCGAAAACATAGGATAGGTTACTTTACCAATTGCCGTAGAAATAATCCCAATCGGCAACTGACTTAAACTATCTGCCCTGGCATAAAAGCCCAATTGGGCTGCCGCGTAAAAGCGACCTATAATAACGGTGTATAAATTTTGATAAATGGTGTCCAACAGGCCGGAAAGTGTCATTTTGTAACCAAAATGAAAGTGCTTTCTGAAGCTTTTTTTATTAAAAATCAGTCGTGGTCGCCAGTCTGAATAAAACCAATGTAAAACAGTAGAAACACTCGCACTCAATAAACTCATCCAAACTAAACTCCAGGTTCCATAACCATTTTTTGCCAGGTAAATACCTAAACAGCCGCCTAGTACCACTGCAGGTATTTGAATTACCGTTTGCAGTTTAAATTTCATTTCCTTAGTTAATAAAGTACTCTGAATACTAAAAAAGGCATTGATTAAAAAGGTTAATCCATAAACCCGAACAATATCGGTAAGTGTTGGCTGCCTGTAAAAACCAGCTATTAGCGGTGCTGCAAAGAACAAAACCCCATATACAATGATGCTTCCAAACAGGTTAAAAAAAAATATAGTAGAAAAATCCTTTTGTCCTGCCATCCTTGTGCGGATCAGTGACGATGTTAAGCCACTATCCATTAAGGAATTACCGACAGCGATAAAAATAGAGAGCATTGCGATTAAGCCAAATTCTGCAGGACTTAATAAGCGGGCCAATATGACGGTAACGAACAGGTTTATGAATTTAACACTAAACTGCTGTCCAATCGACCATATAATGCCCGATCGCGCTTTATATGTTAAATTCATGGCCTTACAATCGAACCGTTTCTAATGATTGTGGCAATACTGCTTTTATATCGTACACCACACATTCCGGTTTACGCAATGCCTTGATATTTAAATTGTTAAAAGCTTCGTGCGCTACTGCCAGTATAATCCCATCGTATTTTCTGGTTTTTGATGAACCATTTTCGCAAATAATACCGTAGTTATGCTTGGCCTGATCGGCATTTGCCCAGGGATCGTGAATGGTTACTTTAACTTTATATTCTTCCAACCGCCTTACAATATCAATTACTTTGGTATTGCGTACATCAGGACAGTTTTCTTTAAAGGTAAAACCCAACACCAGCACTTCTGCTCCCACAATATGGATGTTTTTAGCGATCATTTTTTTGATGATCTGATCAGCCACATATTTACCCATTCCGTCGTTTACACGTCGCCCGGCTAAAATAATTTCAGGGTGATAGCCAGCTTCCTGTGCTTTTTGAGCCAAATAATATGGATCTACGCCAATACAATGTCCACCAACCAAACCCGGCTTAAAATTCAGGAAATTCCATTTGGTTCCGGCTGCCGCTAAAACCTCTGAAGTATCGATACCGATCTGGTTAAAAATCATGGCTAGTTCATTTACAAAAGCAATATTGATATCGCGCTGGGCGTTTTCAATAACTTTTGCTGCTTCCGCTACTTTAATAGACGAAGCTTTATAAGTTCCGGCAGTAATTACCGAACGGTACAGCGCATCTATTTTTTCTGCAGCTTCGGGAGTAGAACCTGAAGTGATTTTTAAGATGTTGGCAACAGTGTGTTGTTTATCTCCAGGATTAATGCGTTCTGGAGAATAACCAGCAAAAAAATCTTTATTAAAAACCAAACCAGATCCTTTTTCTAAAACGGGTACACATTCGTCTTCAGTTACACCGGGATATACGGTTGATTCGTAAACCACTATGTCTCCCTTCTTTAAAACCTTAGCCACAACTAAGCTCGCTTTAATTAAAGGTGTTAAATCTGGCCTGTTATTTTTATCAACAGGCGTTGGCACTGTAACAATGTAAACCGATGAGCTGCGTAATTTTTCGATTTCATTGGTACAGTACAGGCCTTTTAAAGTTGTGCATTCGAAGGTTAAAACCTCATTCAATTCTGATTCATTAACTTCTAGTGTATTGTCGTATCCAGCTTTTAACTCTGCTATTCTGCTCTGGTTAATATCAAAGCCAAATACCTTGTATTTTTTTGCAAATTCTACTGCCAACGGTAAGCCAACGTAGCCAAGGCCAATTACCGTCATTTTCAGATTATCTTCAGCGTTATACATAATGTTGTTGCGTATTTACGGTTAATGTTAAGTTGCTTATTGGCACTCTGGTAACTAAAGCACAATCTAAATGATCGAATGACATTAAAACATGCTTACCTTGAATCTGGATCACCTCTCCTTCCTGATTATGAAAGAGACCATTACTGATCCGAACACGGTCTCCTTTGGAAACACCGGTTAAGCTCACTACATCTACATCATTGTAGGTATCCATAATGTGTTTCAACTTTTCAATCTCACTATCCCGAACTACTGCAGGTTTACCCATGTAATTAATAAAGTTTAAAACACCGAGTGTATACCTGATTTTGTAACCTTCACGCTCATCAATTTTCACAAAAACATATCCTGTAAAAAGCGGAAGGCTAACTATTTTCTTTCTATCGGCCCATTGATTTTCTACATGACGAACAGGGCAAAAAGATTCGAAACCTTGCTCTTGCAGCAAACGGTCAACTTTTTTCTCCCAACGCGGGCGTGTATAGATCACAAACCATTTTTTTGCGAACGAGGGCTTGATGTTAATTGTAGATTCCATTTTTTTGATGAGGTTATAGTTTTATTTTTTAGGCAATTTGATACAGCTTCGCTATATCACTTACATGATAGGTATCTGTTTTTTTCAGCTAAAGGCTTTATTCAGTCGGCCGGATACAGCTTCGCTATATCACTTACATGACAATTTTTATTTTTAAATCTTATTTTGCTTTTTGGGGCAAATAGGTAATCTAATTAAGAGTTGTTTGCAAACAGCTAATGACTTTAATCGATGCGCAGTTTAAGCATCGCGGCCTTATTGTTTGTAAACAGAATTAAATCGTTTGGGGACGTTTATTTGGTAAAGGGTAAGGTATTCTCTTTTAAAACAAGGTAGCTTTAGTTTGCCATGGCATATCCATAACCACCGTAGCTGTATTTCTGGCTTTTCTCCCTTTTGGCATCGTTAAAAACAACCATTGGATTTTTAAGCTTATTGTTTTCGCAAATATCTTTCAATATGGCGAGCTGGTATTTATTGGTATAATTATACCGCACCAGGTAAATGCTTACATCGGCATATTCGGCCAAACTAAAGGCATCAGCCACCTGGCCAACGGGCGAAGTATCGATAATGATGTAATCGAACCTTTCTTTCAGTTCATCAAACAATAAATCCATTTTAGGGCTCATCATTACTTCGGCAGGATTTTCAGGCGATTGACCGCATCCAATAACCCATATATTATCTGAAACACTGGTAGGTTTAATAATATCATCTAATACAGACTCGCCAATTAAATAATCGGTTAACCCGTTAGTTTGCTTTAAACCAACTTTATTCAAGAGGTCAGGTTTTCTTAGATCGAACTCCAGTACAACAACTTTTTTATCAAGCATGCCTAATGTAGTAGCCAGATTTACGCTAAAGAATGTTTTACCCTCTCCTTTCATACTCGAGGTAACCAACATTACCTTATTCTCGATATTGTTAGACATCAGTCCTAAATTCATTCTGATGTACCTAAACAACTCTGATATGGTAGAACGGTTGTCTTTTTGAAAAACGATGGTGCTTTTATCCAGGTTATGAGAAAGTTCACCAAGCATTTTGGCACCGGTTAACTCAATAGTACTGGCATCCTGTACCTTGTTATTGAAAAATCCTTTGGCGTAAATTACTCCAGCTGGAACAAAAAAACCAAAAATGAATCCACACAGATATAAAAGTGGTTGTTTAGGGCTATTAGGAATAGTATTGTAAGCCGGTTTATCTACCACCTGTGAAGTTGGAACGGTTGCAGAAAGTGATAATGCAGTTTCCTCTCTTTTTTGCAGTAAATATTTATATAAACCCGATTTTACACTTTGTTCACGGCTTCTTTCTAATAAACCCCGCTCTATAGTAGGTACAGATTTAATTTTATTATCGAATTGAGAGTAGTTGGCGCTCAGGTTGTTTCTTTCAATAACGAAACCTTGTTTAATACTAGATAAGTTTTCTAAGATATTGGTTTTTAAGGTTGCTATCTGCTCATTAAGGTTTAGCACCAAAGGATTTTCTGCATTAGCGGTACGTAACATCCTATTTCTTTCCAATTGAAGATCGTTAAATTTTGAAATCAATGAATTCAGAATCGGGTCTTTTAAGCCCATTGCACTTGGAGCAAGGTTATATTGACTTTGTTTGCCTCTGAAATAATTTTCGATTGACCGTAATATCCTTAGCTGCACTGATGATGTTTCAAGTAACTGATTATACTCTCCTGAACGTGCAGCATTCATCTGCGCATCCATATTAACATCGGTAACACGGTTTTGTTGCTTGTAGTTTTCTACGTCCTCTTCAGTACCTGTTAGATCTGCAACCAGGTATTTTAGGCGGTTATCGATAAATTTAATGGTATTACGGGCAATGGTATTTTTATTGTTGACGTTATTGATGTTGTAAGTTTCGATCAGATCGTTAAGAATATCAATTCCCCGCTGAGGAACCACATCGTTCAAACTAATGGTAATGGTATTGGCATCTTTAACAACCGGAACTATTTTTAATGAAACCAGGTTATAAGCCTCGGTCATTTTATATAAGTTTTTAAACTGAAGTCTAATTTTACCAAATTCGGTTTTATATGCTGGTCCCTTATCTATTTTAATTGCGTAGTTTTTAGTATTAATGGTATCGCCATACTTTACAATATTTGTTTTTAGGCTATCCTGAATGATGTAAGAGATTTCATCCAGATAAGAAATGTTAATTTTTCTTGCGTAAGCACCATTTTTTAAACTGATAGCAGTAACTACAAGTGGGGACGTTTTGCCATAAAGCTCTTTTTCTCTAATCCCCTCTTTTTTAAAGTAAGCCGTTTCTAGATTTAGTTTTTTCAATACTTTAAAAATCAGATCTCTCGACCTTAAGATCTCAATTTCATTATCAACCGTTTTAACCGTTTGAAACATATTAAGATCACTAAAAGCGGTACTATTAGACATTGCTGCACCATTTTTATCATCAGAGATTAAAAGTGTACTGCTCACTTTATATTTTGGTGGAGTAATGTATAGAAAAGCATATACAGCAGCTATAGAAATAATGATACTGATTAAGAAATAGTGCCAGTTTCTGGCAAATCTTGTCATAGTTTCTGCAAAATCTTTTGCGCCACTATTTGTACTTTGTTTAAGCATGATATAATGTTTTAAGAGACGTTTATCGACGAAGAACAGCTGTGATTAATACTGCAACTGCTGATATAGAAGCAATTACCACTGGCATAATACGTGTATTGGGACTGTATTCAATCGCTTTTGATTTATCAGGCTCCACATATACCACATCATTTTGTTTCAGGTAAAAGAATGGAGAATCCATCACATCCTGATTGTTCAGGTTAAGTCTTTTCATCACCCTTTGACCATCCTGTTGTCTGATCACTAAAATATTTTCCCTTTTGCCATAAACGGTCATATCGCCCGCCATTCCTAATGCTTCTAAGAGGTTAATATTATCTCCCTGTACAGTAAAGGTTGATGGTCGGTTTACTTCGCCAATTACTGTTACTTTAAAATTGACCAACTGAACGTCAACTACCGGTTTTTTAACATATTTATCCAATTCTTTCGATATGGCAGCTTGTGCCTGCTCAATGGTTAAACCTTCCAGGCGAACGTTACCTACAACGGGCAGGTTAATCATTCCATCCTTACTTACCCGGTAACCTTCTACTTTATAATTGTTTTCAGCGCCTGCATTTTTGGTATTAACAGCAAATAAAACGTTCGACTCCTGATTTAAGCTGTTTATGCTTACGCTTAAAAGGTCGTTTTGCTGAATTTTAACTTCCTGACCTTGAAGCTTAACTTCGCTGGTTTGTTTGGCCAGGTTACTAAAGTATACAAGATCTCTTCTGGGAGCGCATCCGGTGATAATGCTTGTATATATTGCGATAAATAAGATTACTTTCTTCATAGCTTAAGTAATGTTTAGTTTTTTGTTTCGATTTATTGAGAACTAAGCTATGCAATTAAGCGTCAATGTTTTATAGGTAGACTGGGGTTGTATTTAAATTGTATAAAATATGACCAGCATGCACAGCATTTTAAATACTGTGCTCATAAATTGCACATCATTTGTAAATTTTACAACGCGTAACTTGTATAATATCCGGCCTATATTTTTGCTCAAAAAAGTCTGTTTTTTAGTGAGATCTTAATCGGTAAAGCTCAAAAAACATCAGAAAATGTTTTAACATTTAAAAAAGCTATTTAATACTACAATTTATTAGGGGTATAAAATGATTTTTATAAAATTTTAAAGAAAAGCTGCCAATTACCAAGGGTGGATTTACTGCTCAACTGATTATTTTTTTCTAACCAGGCCATGATCAAGCCATACCTCGCATATTCTGTGCATGCTGTTTTACAACACGTATCTAATTATTAAAAAATACATTCTGCTCAACACAATTGAGTTTTCCTTAATAGCGGTATGTTATTGGCGATCAAATCAGATAAAACGATTAACATAAAAGCAATATCCCTTTAAAGCAGCGCAAAAAGAAAAAAAATGCGCAACTGTGAAAGCTGTAAACAGGAATTAGCAAAATATGTACAGTATGCTTTAAAAAGGTTTAAAAGCCTGTTTTATGCATAAATTCGTTAGAAACCTAAAAACAAGAATTAAATATGAAAGTTATTATTTATGGAACTGGAAAAATGGCTGAGTTTATCTGTTACTCCTTTATGAATGACAGTGACTATAATGTTGTTGCCTTTTGTGTTGATGATGCGTATGTACCTCCTGCAGGAAGTATGCTATTAGGATTTCCCATTTTAAGTCTCACCCAGGTGATTAAAGATTTCCCCCCAGAAAGCCATAAAATGCACATTGCCATTGGTAGAAACAGCGCCAGGGAAAGCGTGTACAACAGGGTAAGCGAATCTGGCTATAGTTTTGCAAATTATATTTCATCTAAAGCCAACGTGTGGCCCGATTTGGTATTCGGACACAATACTTTTATAGATCAGTGTTGCGATATACAACCTTTTGTAAGCATTGGTAATAATTGCATGCTTATTGGCGCACGGATTGGTCATCACTCTACGATAGAAAACAATGTTTTATTGTCTGGTAATATACTAGCTGGTAATGTAACTATTGGCCGCAACTCTTTTTTAGGCATAAATTCTGCAGTCAAAGAAGATATAACCATTGGTACCCACAACATTATTGGCGCAGGCGTTTTTATAAACAAGAATACTGAAGATTACGCCATTGTTTCAAATGCAACAGTACCTCAACGCGTCGGCGATTCTAAACGTTTTGTAATGTTTAACAAAGCACAAGATGTAAAACAGACCTAATAAACGCTATCCATAAAAAAAGGGAAACGCTAATGTTTCCCTTTTTTATGCTTAATTTTTAATTAAACTTTTGTTTTATTTTCAGCGCTTCGTTTCAGCTGCGCATTAATACGCTCCAAAACATCATAAATATCAAAAGGTTTACTGATATAATCATCAGCAAATGCATCAATAGCTTTCTGTTCGCTATTATTCTGTGCAGACATTACGATAATTGGGATGTGTTTGGTAAAAATATCGGTTTTTAAATCTTCACAAATTTCTGCTCCGTTTCCATCTGGTAACATTACATCAAGTAAAAAAAGATCAGGCATTGCATCCTGGATATTTTTCTTTAACTCAGCAAATGATGATGAAAGCTGCAATTCGAAACCCTCATCTTTTAATAGAATTTCAATAACGTTTCTGATCTCCTGATCATCCTCTAAAATGTGTATTCGTTTTCTTTCCATGTTCAAATTATAATGTTTGGATTATACCGTTCGCGTGGAATGCGCTATACGATAGTAACAGTAACACCTAAACTCTCTAAATGTTTAACAATTTGTTCAGAAATTCCTTTATCGGTAATAATATGATCAATTTCTTCTAATCCACATATCTTTCCAAAGCCTCTTTTCCCAAATTTAGTAGAATCGGCAAGAACAATCGTTTTTTGTGACGCACCAATCATTTTGCGGTTTAAATGTGCTTCCATGGCGTTTGTAGTGGTTATTCCAAAATCAAGATCAATCCCATCAACACCTAGAAATAGCTTATTAAAATAAAAATCCTGCAAAACCTGTTCCGCATAAGCACCCATTACCGATGAAGAACTTTTCCTAAGCAATCCACCTAATTGTATCACTTCAATACTAGGTTCGCGCATTAATTCGAGCGCTACATTTAATGCCGAAGTTACAACGGTTAAATTTGTTGCTGGCGCAATATTCTTGGCAAAATAAAGCACTGTAGTGCCTGATGCAATAACGATAGAATCATTGTCATTTAACAATGCAGCAGCCGCAATACCTATTTTGTTCTTTTCTGTAGATTGTATTTTCTCTTTCTCATTAACCGGACGGTCTACCGTATATGGATTGTTTACAGTAGCCCCACCATGAGTCCTAAACAATAGGCTCTTATCTTCAAGTAGTTTTAAGTCCTTTCTTATTGTTACAGACGAAACTTTCAACTCCTTACATAAATCGACTACATTTATGTATTGATCACGTTGCAGGCGACTTAATATAAACTGGTGCCTCTCAGCCAAATTCATCATAGTATATTTAATTAGCGTGCTGCAAATTAGCAATAAAAACATTCTTTAAAATATTTTGCACAAATATTTAATAAATTTTTAACACACATATTATATTATTTCGATTATGATTTCTTATAATTGCGTATTGTTTCGTTTTATTATTTTTATAAATCTAAATGGAAAGATTACACCCGCATCACCTAACAGAAAACATAAATTGGGACTTCATTATTATTGGCGGAGGTGCCACAGGTTTGGGTACTGCATTGGATGCTGCGAGCAGGGGCTTTAAAACTTTATTGGTAGAACAATCTGATTTTGCAAAAGGAACATCCAGCCGGAGTACTAAGCTGGTACATGGTGGTGTTCGCTATCTTGCACAGGGCGATATCGGTTTAGTTAAACATGCCTTAAAAGAACGTGGTTTATTGCAACAAAACGCAAAGCACCTGGTAAATAAAGAAGAATTTCTGATCCCCTGTTACGATTGGTTCTCTGTTGTAAAATATTTAACCGGACTTACACTTTACGATTGGTTAGCAGGCAAATATAGCTTCGGCAAATCTAAGTTTTTCTCTAAAAAAGAAACCTTAACCATAATGCCAGGCATTAAGGAAAAGGGATTAAAAGGAAGCATCAGGTATTACGATGGAAAGTTTGATGATGCCCGTTTAGCGATAAACATTGCACAAACCGCTGTTGAAAACGGCGCTTCATTATTGAACTATACAAAGGTAACCGGCCTGTTAAAAAGTGGCGATGTGGTTACAGGCATTGAAACAGAAGACACTATAACTGGCATAACAGCTAAGTATATCGGCAAAATAGTAATTAATGCAACAGGCGTGTTTGTGGATGACATCCTGCAAATGAATAACCCGAATTCAAAAAAAATGGTACGCCCTAGCCAAGGTGTACATGTGGTGCTAGACAAAAGTTTTTTAAACAGTGAATCGGCGTTAATGATACCAAAAACCTCTGATGGGCGTGTTCTATTTGCCGTTCCATGGCATGAACATTTACTGGTGGGTACAACAGACACCCCTTTAAACGACCATAGTTTAGAACCCAGGGCATTAAAAGAGGAGGTAGATTTTATTATGAGTACAGCGGCGAGTTATTTTAACCGCAAGCCCATGGAAAAAGATATATTAAGCGTATTCTCAGGTCTGCGCCCACTGGCTGCTCCTACAAACGGAGATGGAAATAGTACAAAAGAAATTAGCAGAGACCATAAACTTATTGTTTCTGCAAAGGGATTAATTACCATTACTGGTGGTAAATGGACCACCTATCGCCGAATGGCAGAAGAAACGGTTGATTTAGCCATTACTCATGCTGGTTTAGAATCGAAAGCATGCGTAACCCAAAATTTAAGCATACATGGTAGCTTAACCACTACCACAGATAGTCATTTGGCTATCTATGGATCGGATCGCAGTAAAATTGAAGCATTAATTGCGCAAGATCCAGGTTTCGGCAATAAATTACATCCTGCATTCCCTTATACAGAAGCCGAAGTGCTTTGGTCTGCACGAAACGAAATGGCCGAAACCGTAGAGGATATTTTAAGCAGGAGATTAAGAATACTGTTTATTAATGCACAAGCAGCCAAAGATATGGCACCTAGAGTAGCTTCGCTCCTGGCCAAAGAATTATCTGCTGATAAAAACTGGGAAACTAAGCAAATCGAAACTTTTAATAAATTAGCCGATGGTTATATTTATCATTCAACACCTAAAATAACCGAATCGGCTTTAGCCAATTAACCAAATTCCTAATTATGAGTAAATACATCTTGTCTATCGATCAGGGAACCACAAGTTCGAGAGCAATTATTTTTAATCACAATGGCGAAATTGTTGCCATTGCACAACGAGAATTCACACAGATTTATCCCAAAGCCGGTTGGGTAGAGCACGATCCAATGGAAATTTGGTCGACACAGTTGGCGGTTGTAACAGAAGTGATCGTTAAAGCAGGTTTAACCGTAGGCGATATCGATTCTATTGGCATTACCAATCAGCGCGAAACCACTGTGGTTTGGGATAAAGAAACCGGACAACCAATTTACAATGCCATTGTTTGGCAAGACAGGCGTACTTCTGCCTATTGTGATGAAATTAAAGCACAAGGACTGGCCAGTAAAATACAGGAAAAAACAGGCCTGATCATAGATTCTTATTTCTCGGCTACTAAGGCCAGGTGGATCTTAGAAAATGTTGTCGGCGCAAGAGAGAAAGCTGAAGCTGGAAAACTTGCTTTCGGAACCATAGATACCTGGTTAATCTGGAAATTAACAGCAGGCGAAAAACATGTAACCGATGTCAGTAATGCATCACGAACGATGCTTTACAACATCCACACTTTAAGCTGGGACGACGAATTGCTTGAGCTTTTTTCGATACCAAGAGCGATGCTCCCCGAAGTAAAATCATCAAGTGAAGTTTATGGTGAAACCGCAGGACGCATATTGGCTGCAAAAATTCCTATTGCAGGGATAGCCGGCGATCAGCAATCTGCTTTGTTCGGGCAAATGTGCACCGAAATAGGGATGGTAAAAAACACTTATGGTACTGGCTGTTTTATGCTGATGAATATTGGGTCGAAGCCAAAAATATCAGCCAATAATCTATTAACCACTATTGCCTGGCAAATTAATGGTGAGGTAATTTACGCTTTAGAAGGGAGTATTTTTATTGGTGGTGCGGTGGTACAGTGGCTTCGCGATGAAATGGGGCTCATTTCTAAATCGGCAGATGTAGAAACATTAGCTAAAAAAGTAAAAGATACCGATGGGGTTTATGTTGTTCCTGCTTTTGCAGGCTTAGGTGCTCCACACTGGGACCAACATGCCCGTGGTACCATAACAGGATTAACCCGCGGTACAAACAAATCGCATATTGCAAGGGCAGCCTTAGAAAGTATTGCCTACCAAACCATGGATGTTTTGAAAGCTATGGAAGCAGATGCAGGCGTAAATATTGCCGAATTAAGGGTAGATGGTGGTGCTACAGCTAACGATTTATTGATGCAGTTTCAGGCCGATCTGTTAAACTGTAAAGTAATCAGACCCGATGTAACCGAAGTTA
This sequence comes from Pedobacter sp. Bi27, assembly GCF_918698255.1. Classification (NCBI taxonomy): domain Bacteria; kingdom Pseudomonadati; phylum Bacteroidota; class Sphingobacteriia; order Sphingobacteriales; family Sphingobacteriaceae; genus Pedobacter; species Pedobacter sp. Bi27. The sequence continues at coordinate 75,467 of NZ_CAKKMW010000004.1, read as the reverse complement.
CTGCTATTGGTGCTGCATACCTGGCCGGATTAGCCACTGGTTTCTGGAAAAGTATAGATCAGATCCGCTCGCAATGGAAAATCAACAGAACTTTTGTTGCTGAGGAAGGAATTGATAATACGGAAAGAATAAAGGGCTGGAACAGAGCAATAAAAGCAGCCAGGGTAAATGCAGAAGACTAATTGAACAATTTTAATCGGATAAGAATTTAATTATATGAATGTATATCTCGCAGAATTTATTGGTACTGCACTAATGATTCTTTTAGGAAATGGTGTAGTGGCTAACGTAGTACTTAAAGGTACTAAAGGCAACGATAGTGGTTGGATTGTAATTACAACCGCCTGGGCACTTGCCGTATTTGTAGGGGTTGTTGTTGCCGGCCCGTACAGTGGGGCGCACTTAAATCCGATTGTAACCCTCGGACTTGCCATCGGAAAAGGCTTCAGCTGGGCATTGGTGCCATTTTATATTATTGCACAACTGGCTGGTGCCATGACAGGGTCTTTCCTGGTTTGGCTTATTTACAAAGATCATTTCGATGCTACAGATGACCAAGGTTTAAAGGCTGCTCCTTTTGCAACCGCGCCAGCCATCAGAAATATGTCGTCTAATTTGGTATCAGAAATTATAGGCACTTTCGTTTTAATATTTGTAATCTTTTATTTTACTGATGCGAGTATGGGCACTAAAGAAACGGTTACCCCTATTGGATTAGGCTCAATGGGTGCAATCCCGGTAGCGTTTTTGGTGTGGGTAATTGGTTTGGCTTTAGGTGGAACAACCGGATATGCTATTAATCCGGCAAGAGATTTGGGCCCGCGGATTATTCACTTTTTAATCCCAATGAAAGGAAAAGGAAGTAGCGACTGGAGTTATGCCTGGGTACCTATTGTTGGCCCCATAATCGGCTCGGTATTAGCTGCTGTGGCCTTTTTATTGATTGGTAAGTAATGAATTGTCTCTCGATACGACATTAAAGACATCGCAAGTACTAGTACAATAAAATAGGAAAACGTCATCTCGACTGAAGCGCAGCGAAATGGAGAGATCTATATAGAAAGATTTCTCGACTGCGTTGCTCTTCGCTCGAAATGACGCCCCTGAAGAGTTACTGAAAAGCTGCTCTGCCTACCTGTTCATCGCCTAGGTATATCCAAATGGCACCTTTTAAATATTTTCCGAAAGAATCTTTCATGTCCTGCAGGCTTACCTTGTTAAAATTGGCTACCATATTCTCGGTAATACTATAATCGCCAAGCACTTCAGCTTCACCCAAATCTTTCACAATCGAACTTGCACTTTCCTGGTGCCTGTAGTATCTATCCCGATGTTCTTTTTTTAATGCCTCAAGATAACGTTCACCGTACTTTCCTTCTTTAATGTTATTGTATACCGTAATCATCGCTTTAAAAGCTTTTTTAGGTTGAGTGGTACTTACAAACATAGAGGTATATGGAATCTGTTGTAATTTAACGGTTGCTCCTGGCGCATACGATAACCCAAGTTTAGTTCTCAATTCATAATTCATACTACCACTTAATGCGTTAATGGTTAATACAAAAGCATAATAATCAGCATTTGTCATGGTTGGGGCATTCATAATACAACTCATGTAATTCGTGGCAATATCTCTTTGTTCGATTACCAGATGCTCCCCTGTTAAAGTTTTACGATCGTAAACTGGTGGCGTGTAAACTTTTCCTTTGAGCGCGCTGAAAGAAGCTTGAATTTTCTTTTCAAGTTCTTCTTTTGTGATGTTCCCAGCTACCACCAAAAACATTTTATTCTTATTCAACAATTCGTTATGGTAATAATTACTAACCATTTCGGCAGTAAAACCTCCAACAGTTTTGCTTGTGCCCAAAGGATTAGTGCTATAAGGCGAATCTTTAAACATGCTTTCCATGCTCAACTGCTCAATCCTTGTTTCAGGATCAGATTGACTATGATAAATACCCGTAATCATCCGTTCTTTAGTGGTTTGAAACTCTGTTTTATCAAAAGCAGGATTAATTACAGCATCCGAAAAAAGCTTCCAACCTTGGTCAAGATACTTAGAAATGCAATCCATACTAATGGTACCATAATCAGTTGTAGATGAACCAGAAATATCAATACCATATTCATCAGCCAACTCCTGATAATCGACAACGCTGTAATTTTTAGTGCCACAGGTTGCCGCAGATGCCAAAGCCAGATTTTCAATTCCTGCCCTTTCGGCATCATAATTCATTACACCACCTTTAAAAAACATGCTCATACTAACTGTTTCTTTCTGGGTAGGTTTTAAAATCACCTTTAAACCGTTTACATCAAATGAAATGGCTTTGGTTTGTGCGTTGGCAATATGAAAAACTAAGATAAAGTTTATAAAAAATATGAATATTTTCATCGAGCGTTAGGTTATTTGGGTGATTTAAAAAATGTTTCCGGCTTCACTTCATTCATACCTGCTTTATCCATCATCAGGCCAGCGCAATAAGGTTTATCTTTAATATACTTGCGTACATAATCGAGTAAATCCTTTCTTGTTACTTTATTTACATTTTCTTCATAATGGGTATAATAATCAATCGATGCTGAAGCCCACCAGAAGGAAAGTAAATGTGCATAATCGGAAGTAACCTCTCTCCTTTCTACCTGTTCTATAGATAATAGTCTTTTGGCTCTTTCAATCTGCAGATCAGATAAATAATCTTCATTGGCCCAAAGCGAAATTTGCTTCAGCACCTCCTGGTAACATTCATTTATTTTTGCCGGATTAGGACTCACCATCAAACTAATTGGCCCGGTATATTTTTGCGTATAATAATTCACATCAGCCTGTTGGGCTAATCCTGAATTAATAAGCGCCTGTTTCATTTTAGAACCGTTTTGATTCACGATGAAAGAAAAAACATCAGCTGCGTAAGTGGCCGGAATATCGTTTCTGGTATCTGGACCATGCCAGCTAAAAAGCATAAACGGAACAGGGCTTTTATTCGATTCTACAAAATAATAATCGTTTTTTTGAAGCGGTTTAAACTCAGGGATTGGCCATTTCACAAAAGGATCAACCGGCGATCGTTTCCAGTTTCCAAAAACAGAACTTACATAACTAAAAGCTTCATCAACTTTAACATCACCGGCAATTACCAGAACTGAATTATTTGGCCAGTAATATTTATTTTTAATGGAATCCATTTTTGATGGAGTAGCTGATAAAATTACCTCATGGCTACCGATTACATTTTTACGGGAATAATTTGCTCCCCACATATGCCGCGAATTGGCCTCTATCAAAGCAAATATCGGACTAGATTCGTGCCTTGTAAATTCGGCATTTACCACTTCATTTTCCAAAGCCATATCTTCTTTTATGAATTTTGGATAACGGATGGATGAATTCATCAAGCTTAATCCGGGTTTTAAATTAGCAGCAGGAAGCGTAAAAAAATAATTTACCACTTCTTCCCGCGTAGTGGCATTCGAATTGATATCCAGATCGTTCATTCTCGAATTTAAACGTTCGAAATCGGGATAATCTTTGTTCGCCTTAAAGAATAAATGCTCGTAAAGATGACTTAAGCCGTTAAATTCGTCGGTTTCAGTAAAAGAACCATTTCTGCAGGCCATTTCGATGGTAACCAGTGGCACCGTCCGGTCTACAACAACCAGCACTTCTAAACCGTTATCAAGTTTTTTGAAATGCATGTTTTCTCCGAGCTTTTCCTGAGCAAAAGCAGAGCCAAGGCACAATAAACAGGCTAAGGAGCTAAATAATAGAGAGCGCATATTTTAATTAAATTTGAACACCAATTAAGCGTTAATCTTTCACTTTAACAAATAAAAAAACGCTTTATTTAACAATCGTCTTTATTAAAGGATATATGAATAATTACAGTTTATATTGTTAAATAATTACCTTTGAATAGTTCAATCTTCTAACCACTTTAAAATTGCAAGAATACTTCCTCGTTGTTGATACCGAAACTTCAGGTCTGCCTAAAAATTGGACGGCGCCTTATTCTAAAGAAAAGAACTGGCCTCATATTGTCCAAATTGCCTGGATTATTTATGATCAATCTTATCAGGAAATTAAGCGGGAAAATCATTATATCAAAAATACCGATTTCACTATTGATAATGCTGCATTAAAAATCCACAAAATTACCCCTGAATATCTGCATACACATGGCGAAAACAAAGAAAAAGTGATGTTGCAGTTTTCCGAAGACATCGAAAAATATCAGCCTTTGGTTATCGGTCATTTTATTGAGCTCGATTATCATATGGTGAATGTTGAATTATACCGAATCGGAAAGGAAAACATTTTTAAAAACCTGGCTTTTTTTTGTACGATGAAGGCAAGCGCACCTTACATCACCAATACAGTAATCAGTCATTTAAAGCTGGATAAATTTTATACCATTTTATTTAATGAAGCACCCGAAAATACGCACAATGCTTTATCTGATACACTAAACACGGCAAAGATTTTCTTTCATCTTTTAAAAACAGGTAAAATTAGCTTAACTTCAGCCTACCATCAGGAACATACTTTTAACCTGGAAAAGAAAAAGACAAAAGATTTTTCGTTTAAGAGAATTTTACAGGGATTTTTTAATGGAAGATAAACTAGCCGATCAAATTTATACCGCTCGTATTGGAGACATTACTTTTAAAAAGATAGTAAGTTGCAGCCCGGGCACACCTATTTTTGAAGCTGCAATTAAAATGTCAGAACAGAAAACCAGTTGCCTCTTTATTAAAAATGATCAGGATGTTTATCTGGGCTTCGTAACCGATATTACTTTAAGGGATAATGTAATTGCCAAACAACTAAATTCAAATTTGCCGATTGACGAAGTTATGGATACCCATATTGTTACCATAACTCCAGATGCTTATGTATATGAGGCGATATTGATGATGTTCAGTAAGAAGTCGCGCTATTTATTGGTAAACGACAATGGTAATTACGTTGGCTTTTTAAGCAGAAACCGCCTTTTAAGCGAGCAGGCCGAATCTCCATTGGTTTTTATCCAATCAGTAAAATCTGCTGTAAATACAAGCGATCTAAAATTAAAATGGCAAAAAGTGCCAGGCATTGTGTCTCAGTTACTGGCTAGAGGTGTACATTCGAAAATTGTAAATGAGGTGGTAACTACTATTGCCGATACCATTTCCTTTAAAATTATTGAAGAGGTGATTGCTAAACTTGGTCCGCCACCTGCAAAATTTGTATTTATGGTTTTGGGTAGCGAAGGCAGAAAAGAGCTTAGCTTAAAAACCGATCAGGACAATGCCATTATTTATGAAGATACCGGAGAAGATAAAAGAGCGGCTGTACGTTCTTATTTTCTGGACATGGCTACCCAGGTTTCGGATAAATTAAATTTTGTTGGTTTTGTATACTGCGATGGCGATTATATGGCCACTAACCCAAACTGGACGCATTCGCTATCACACTGGAAATACAATTATAAAAACTGGATAGAAGAAGCTTTACCCGAAGCTGCCGTAAAATTTGCTGCATTTTTTGATTGCAGGGCCATTTACGGCGATTTAACCATTATGGAAAGCTTACGTGCTTTTGTTGATGAAGAGCTGCAGAAACCCATCGAAAAATTCTACGTATACCTGGCCAAAAATGCCTTACTCTATGAGCCACCGCTCACCTATTTTAGGAATATAAGAACGCAAAAAATCCATAAAAAAGAAGTATTCGATATTAAAACAGCCATGACTCCTATTGTAGATCTGGCAAGGGTTTATGCCTTACAGAACAGGATTTTCCAAAAAGAAAATACAGGCGAACGTTTAAAGGCCTTAAGAGAACTTGGTGTTTTTAGTGAAGAGCAGTTTAACGAACTTTCGCAGTCTTATTATTATTTGATGGGCCTGAGATTGAAACATCAGGCCAATCTGATTATCAATGACCTGGCGGCACCCAATAACTTTATCGAAATTGATAGTTTAACCAAAATCGAAAAAGTAACCTTGATCGAAATTTTTAAAATTATCCAGAACTTTCAGAGCGGCATCCGCATGAAGTTTACCAATAGCCTGGGTTAAATTATCATTAATTCTCTTGTTTGCTCATTGTAATTGAATCAAACTTTAGTAACTTTAGGAATACCGTCTACTTATTAATAAGGTAAAATACTAACCAAAGTAAATAATCCAAAATCAGACCCATGGGAAAATTTGTAATTACCAAAAGATCGAACGGAGAATTTCAGTTTAATCTTAAAGCGAGCAATGGCCAAACCATTTTAACCAGCGAAGGCTATTCGGCCAAATCAAGCTGCGAGAATGGAATCGAATCTGTTAAAAAAAATGCACAGGATGATTCAAAATTTGAGAAAAAGACATCGTCTAACGGCAAATACCATTTCAGTTTAAAGGCTACAAATGGCCAGATTATTGGCTCCAGCGAAATGTACGAAAGTACCTCGGCCAGAGATAATGGTATCGAATCGGTTAAAAAGAATGCACCAGACGCAGAAACTGATGACCAAAGTTAAAAAAAACATAAAGCGACTCGAGATTTCACATCAGGTCGCTTTTCATACCCTCCATACACTCCCCCTCTACAGCTTAGATTAAAAATTGTTCTATAAGACTTACATTAATCTACAGTAATTGGCTACAGCTGATCTACTCTTAAAGCTATCCCTCATATTTGCCAGCTGTAAACCTAAACTTACTCAAGCATCTGTTGCTCAATACAAGCCGATCAAACGTTTGCGCGTAATAAATTTTAAGGTCATTTTAATAACTAATCAAATAGCCTTAGAACCTGCTCAAACGGCAATTCTACTACATCATTCAAGCTTATTACATTTCATCCCACACAAACGTTTGCGCTGTTTTAATTCAGCCTACTGTATAAGTTTGTTTGTAACTTAAATCCAGATAAGGTAAAAATCTATTTACGATACGCTCTTTTTAAGGTTTGGAACAGTGGCCAAGACTGGCAAATTATGGTGGTATAATCTTGGTATTGAAATCGACAAGATTAGGTAAAGGGGCTGAGTGCAGCATATAAAAAAGCAACAACAACCAATTCCAAATATTATCAACCTAAACCTAAAATTATCGTATGAAAAAAAACAGTTTACTTTTAACAGGGCTATTCTGTACCTGCTTGTTCGCCCTATCTTGTAAAAAGACCGAAGTATTACAACAAGAGGAAAAAACCTTCTCTATTAACAAAAAACTGGCTACAACCAACATTATTACCCAAAGCCGCAATGTAAATATTGTGTATTTTGTACCTAACGACCTCGATACCCTTGCGGGTTATAGAAAAAGATTGAGCGATCTTTTATTATGGACACAAGATTGGTACAAACAAGAAATGAACCGCAATGGTTATGGCAATAAAACATTTGGCCTTGCTGATGATGGCGCAGGAAATGTAAAAATCCTAACCATTAGAGGAACATTGCCAAAAGCGAGTTACCCATACTCTGGAGGTAGCGGTGCAGTTGCAAGCGAAGTAAACGCTTATTTTGCTGCGCACCCGGCAGATAAAACCAGCGATCATACCTTGATCATTATTCCAAGGTATTCTATCGGTTCGAATGGAACACCAAGCGGGGGTCCGTTTTATGGTACCGGCAGATGGTGTTATGCGCTGGATTATGAAGAAATGGACATTGCAAATCTGGGCTTAAGCACTACCGTTGGCAATCGCTTCAGTGTTTGGTTTGGAGGTATGGTACATGAACTTGGTCATGGATTAAATTTACCGCACAACAGACAGAAAGTTTCTGAGAACTCAACTCTGGGCATGGCATTAATGTGGGGCGGTAATGGAACCTTAGGAAAAAGCCCTACATTTTTAACCGCTGCAGACGCGGCTATTTTAAATGCCAATCAGGTTTTCAATAATAACGCTAGCACCTATTACGGTTCGGTAACCAGCAGTATTAATAAAATATACGCCAGCTACTCCAGCACTTTGGCTTCCATAGTGGTATCTGGAAAATTTACATCTACTGGCAACGTAACCAGTATTCTGTATTACAACGACCCTAATGTAAGCAATGAGGGTACTGGTGTAAATAAGGATTATAACGCCATTACGTGGGAATCGAAAAAGATAGGTACAGATAGTTTTAGAGTTGTAATGCCAATTGCGGATTTGCAGGAAAAAGCTGATGGTATTCCATATGAACTAAAAGTTAAACTGGTACACGACAATGGAACCGTAACCGAGCAGATTTATGCTTATACTTTTTCAGGAGGCTTACCAGTATTAAATTTCTCAACGAAAAATGAGTTAAGCAAAACAGGCTGGAGTATTGCTTCGTTTAGTTCGGAAGAAACCAGTGGAGAAGGTGCTACAAATGGTAGAGCGGCAAGGTTGATTGATAATAGTGCAAGTACTTACTGGCATTCGAGATGGAGCAGCTCGGCAACAAGCTATCCACATACTATAGTGATCAATTTGGGCGCTTCAAAAACGGCAAATGGTTTAAGTTTAACACAAAGAAGTGGTTTGAGCAGGGCTGTAAAAAACTTTGAACTGCTCACCAGCACAGATGGCATAAACTTTACTTCAGTTAATAACTATGTGGCCCAAAATGTAAATGGTGCGCAGTACTTTGATTTTGGAAGCGCCAAAACATTCCAGTATTTTAAAGTTATTTTAAATTCAGCACAGGATGGTCTACAGTTTGCCAGTCTTGCAGAATTGGGATTATATTAGATTTTCAGAACCAAACCAAACAACAAAAAAGGTCCCGATTTACATCGGGACCTTTTTAAATATGATTATCGCCTAAGCGAAAATTTCTATTTTACTGCATCAATTACAGCTTTGAAAGCTTCTGGGTGATTCATTGCTAAATCAGCCAATACTTTACGGTTTAAACCGATTTCTTTAGAAGCTAGTTTACCAATTAATTGAGAGTAAGAAATACCGTGCTGACGAGCACCTGCATTAATACGTTGGATCCATAATCCGCGGAATTCTCTTTTCTTAACTTTACGGTCACGGTATGCATATTGCAAACCTTTTTCTACTGTGTTTTTAGCAACAGTATAAACCTTACTTCTTGCTCCCCAATAGCCTTTGGCTAGATTAAGGATTTTTTTTCTTCTTCTTCTCGAAGCTACTGCGTTTACCGAACGTGGCATGTTGTTGTTGTTTTTTGGCAAGCGGCGTTCCGTTTAACCGGAAACTTAAAGCCTGATACCTGGTGAATTAATAAATTACTTTCCGATACAAAGCATACGTTTAACGTTACCCATATCAGCATCAGATACGATACTTGCTTGACCTAAGGCACGTTTACGTTTAGTGCTCATCTTTGTTAAGATGTGACTTTTGTATGCGTTGTTTCTTTTGATTTTACCTGTTCCAGTAAGCGAAAAACGCTTTTTAGCACTGGAATTGGTTTTCATTTTTGGCATAACCTGTTTTTTAATTTATAAACCTATTTTTATTTTTTTGCTACTTTAGGCGCAACTGTTAGGAACATACGTTTACCTTCTAACTTAGGTAACAACTCTACTTTTCCTACATCTTCTAAAGCCTGAGCGAATTTTAACAATAAAATTTCTCCCTGCTCTTTGTAAACAATTGCTCTACCTTTAAAATGCACATAAGCTCTAACTTTCTCACCGTTCTCTAAAAAGCTTACTGCATGCTTCAATTTAAACTGGAAATCGTGATCGTTGGTATTAGGACCAAAACGGATCTCCTTAATTACAGTTTGTTTCGCATTAGCTTTAATTTCTTTCTGCTTTTTCTTTTGCTCATAAACAAATTTACTGTAATCAATAATTCTACAAACTGGTGGTACGGCATTTGGAGATATTTCTACCAAATCCAATTCCAGTTCATCAGCAAGTGCCAAAGCTTTTGCCAAAGGATAAATCCCCGGTTCAACATTATCGCCAGCTAAACGCACTTCGGGCGATTTAATATACTGATTAATGTTATGCTCTGCTTCTTTTTTCTTAAAAGGTGGACGTGGTCCCCTGTTAAATCCTGGTCTTCCTAATGCCAAATTTGTACTATTTAATTTAAACTGTTATTTCTTTTCTTAATAAATTGTTGAACTCTTCCAACGTCATTTCACCTAAATCTCCCTCACCATGTTTGCGGACAGAAACTTTTCCTTCTGCCATTTCCTTATCACCGATAATGAGCATGTATGGGATCTTTTTAACTTCCGAATCGCGTATTTTGCGACCGATTTTCTCATCACGAAAGTCAATCAGCCCGCGAATATCGGAATTATTTAGTTCATCTAAAACTTTTTTTGCATATTCTTCATATTTTTCTGAAATAGGAAGAACAATAAATTGCTCCGGACTTAACCATAACGGGAAGTTTCCGGCACAATGCTCAATCAAAACAGCAATAAATCTTTCTAATGAACCGAATGGTGCACGGTGAATCATTACTGGTCTGTGCTTCTGGTTATCGCTACCGGTGTATTCCAATTCGAAACGCTCTGGTAGATTATAATCAACCTGGATAGTACCTAACTGCCATTTTCTACCTAAAGCATCTTTCACCATAAAATCGAGCTTAGGGCCATAGAAGGCGGCTTCGCCATATTCTACGACAGTATTTAAGCCTTTTTCTGCAGCTGCTTCGATAATGGCATTTTCAGATAGTCTCCAATTCTCGTCAGAACCAATATATTTCGATTTGTTCTCCGGGTCTCTTAATGAAACTTGAGCAGTATAGTTATCAAAACCTAATGATTTAAATACATAAAGCACCAAGTCGATTACTTTTTTAAACTCTTCTTTCACCTGTTCTGGCATGCAGAATAAGTGTGCATCATCTTGAGTAAAGCCACGTACACGGGTTAACCCATGTAATTCGCCACTTTGTTCGTAACGGTAAACCGTACCAAACTCGGCAAAACGAACCGGAAGATCTTTATAAGAACGTGGTTTTGTTTTGTAAATCTCACAGTGGTGAGGGCAGTTCATCGGTTTTAAGAAAAACTCCTCTCCTTCTTGTGGTGTTTTAATTGGTTGGAACGAATCTTTACCGTATTTCTCCCAGTGACCTGAGGTTACATATAAATTTTTGTGTCCGATATGCGGTGTTACTACTTGCTCGTAACCTGCTTTAGCTTGTGCTTTAGTTAAAAAGTTCACCAAACGCTCGCGCAAAGCAGTTCCTTTAGGCAGCCATAAAGGCAAGCCCATGCCTACTTTTTCTGAGAAAGCAAACAGCTCCAGTTCTTTCCCTAGTTTACGGTGATCGCGTTTTTTTGCCTCCTCAATCATTAAAAGATATTCAGTAAGCTCGCTCGCCTTAGGAAAAGTTACCCCATAAATACGGGTTAACTGTTTTTTGGTTTCGTCGCCACGCCAGTAAGCACCAGCTACATTCATCAGTTTTACTGCTTTCACAAAACCAGTATTCGGAATATGTGGACCACGACATAAATCGGTAAATGAACCTTGGGTATAGAAAGTAATTTTACCATCTTCCAGGCCGTCAATTAAATCCAGTTTATACTCATCGCCTTTTTCGGTAAAATATTTTACCGCATCAGCTTTGCTTACACTTTCGCGTACAAAAGTTTCCTTTTGCTTAGCCAGTTCGATCATTTTGGTTTCGATGGCCTTGAAATCGTCCGAAGAAAATTCACGGTCACCAAAGTCTACATCATAATAAAAACCAGTTTCGATAGCCGGGCCGATACCGAATTTAGTACCCGGATAAAGTGCTTCTAAAGCCTCAGCCATTAAGTGAGCTGATGAATGCCAAAAAGTCGATTTTCCGGCAGTATCATTCCAGGTCAATAATTTTACTGATGAATCAGATTCGATCGGCCTTGTTGAATCCCAAACTTCGCCATTAACCTCAGCGGCTAATACGTTACGGGCTAAACCCTCAGAAATTGACAATGCAATTTGGTGGGCAGAAGTGCCCTTTTCATACTGACGGACAGAACCGTCAGGTAAAGTAATGTTAATCATCTACAACTATGATTTAATTTTTAAATAAAAAAGTTTTAAAGATCACTTACAATGTGATTTTATTTTGTGCAAATGTATGCATTTTTCGGCTAAAAAGCAAGGTAAAGCATAAAACCAGTGGGATTAAATTAGAAAGATTGCTTCACTCCAACGCAATTACCATGGCTTCAGTTTGCAATGACGAATCTTTCTTTGTGTTTATCTCCTTTACTAATCAATTCCGTTAATAAATTAAGATCTTATGTGAAGCCATGGTTCGTGTCTCCACTAACCACACTCGATTAGCTTAAAAATTTAACCTTCAAATATTTACGCAATGGAATATCGACGAATTTCATTACCACATAAGCGAAAACGGTTAAAAGCAGTACAGAAACCGGTATCACCACCCAAAGTAAGGATGCTGGTGGCTGAACTTCGGCTACATAGGTTAAAAATATCCAGACAAATGGATAATGTACCATATAAAGCGGATATGATATTTCGCCTGAAAGATTACAGATCTTTTTAAGCGATGGATTTAATACTGTACCTGCTCCTAGTGCCACTAAAAGTGGAAAATAAAACAGCACAAGTATCGGCTCGGTAATCCAATTGTATTTATCATTAAAAGGAACTAAAAAGGCTGCGAGCAAAGGCACGATCATGCCTAAAAAGCCAAGTTTATTTTTGATCACCCAATTTAAACGGTAAACCAGCATACCGGCTGTAAAAGAATACAGCACGCGTGCCCCACCGTCCCAGAAATTCTGCCCTCCCCAGCCGCCACCTACGTTAGTAGCGCGAACAGCTACATAACAAAGGCATACCGCTCCTATAACAACCAAAACGAGCAGTGTTTTTTTACCCAGGCGGTAAAGTATAAAAATGTAAAAGATATTGGCAATATATTCCCAGAATAACGACCAGGCTGGTGCATTTAAGCAGAATAAGTTGGTATAACGCTCGGGCATGGCCGGATAAGGGATTAAAAAAGCTGAGGATAAAAATAAAAGAAAGGTTTTCCCGAATCCATAAACCTCATAAAGATCGCTGTATGGGTCGATCAGAAAAGTAATCAGTCCTAAAACGGAACCAATAACCACCAGCGGGTGCAAACGGATAAGCCTTAATTTAAAGAACTGTGTAATCCCCATATGTGGTGCACGGCTATCGTAAGCATAGGCAATTACAAAACCGGATAAACAGAAAAAGAAATCGACAGCGAGGAAACCATGCGAAAGAAAATTCTTGTTATAATTGGTAATAGCGATTTCCATAAAGTGATAAATAACCACCACAATGGCCGCTACGCCCCTTAATCCATCTAAAATTTCGAAATGCTGCTTGGTTGCTAATAAATTTGTTTTGTTCTCGGCTGTAATCACTTTTGGCTAGGTTATATTCAACTCCAATAATAGTTATTCTCAGTTTAGATGCAAAAACTAAAGCCAACCCTTTCAAAAATGATACAAAAAAAGCCCTGAAAGCTTATACCTTCAGGGCTTTATTATAAGACTTCAGAAGTTCGCCTGTGGCTGGCCTAAAGCACAAACTTCGGAAGTCTCGCAGAATGAATTAATTCATACCAAATGATCTTACCTGGCCACCACCTGGTCTGTTCTGTCTAAAACGTTTCATCATGTTCTCCATTTTAGTTTTATACTCTTCAGCAGTGATCAATTTTGCTTTTTTAGGTGCGGTTACATCTTTTGTACTTACATTTCTATATTCGATGCTTTTGGCAATTGAGCTGTTACCTCTGCCTTCGATCGCTAAAACTGCACCTTCAGTCCACATATTTGGGTTCGGAGAAAAGTCGAAGCCTAAATCTTTTGTGTACCAGATTTTGGTTTCTTCTACTACGTTTTTATCCATATCCAGGATTTTTATCGCCCTTGTAGATCTTATAATCGCCTGGTGACAGGTAAAACCGATAATCTGTTTAGTAGAATCTGTTTTAATCACTTCTATGGTTGGTGCCGGAGCTGGTTTTGCTGCAGTGGTATCATTAGGATTTCTACCGCCCATTCTCATTGAGCCAATCGGACCAGAAGTAGATAAAGTTAATTTACTCGGCATGTAATATGTGGTATCGTTCAGATCAAAAACCTCTGTAAGTCCTTTATCTGCAAAGGTATAATAGTATTCTCTGTTACCACCGCCACCACCAAAACGCATCATCATACGGCCCATGCCGCCACCGCCACCACCTGCTCCATTACTATCCTCAGTTTCTTCAACTGGCATATAACTGGCATTTGTAGCCGTAAACAACAACTCGAAGTTGCTTTTGCTTGATGAGGGCATTCTGGCTTTCATCTGATCGGTTAGCTGGATACCGCTCGCCGAGGCCATAGCTGCCGGATCGATAATATTTTCAAATTGTATGGCTCCTGAAGTTTTTTTCTGCTGCGCATCTGCAATTGATGCAATTGATAAAACGCCCAGTAAAGCGAAGATTATTTTTTTCATTACGATTTTGTTTTGTTTGTTAGATACAAAAGCCTTAAAAAGGTTTAACAAAGGTATTGTAGTTTGTAATATAAAACGTGTTAAATTGTGTTAAAGATTACGTTTAGATCGTTTAAGGATAGATTTAGGCTGAAAGTAATTTAAATATTACAATGCCTAATCCTTTATTAGAAAAGCAGTACCTGTAGTGCTTCTGTACCGATAGTCCCGCCCTTTGCTTAATCCCGATTGAAATTATCTTAAATTAAATTGATCCTAAATCGGGATAACGCTGTCGGTCGGGTTTATTTTACTCTTGATAACAGTACTATTTACGCCAACTAAACCCGATCAAAGCGAGATGCTCCCGATTTTTCATCGGAGCAGAAGCGAGAGCGGGACTGCTCTATCCCATTGGCTTCTGCAACTGCTTTCCAAAATAAATTAGAGATTTAATCATCTTCAGCGTTACTTCCACAAAAGCTAAAGCTTGGTGGCTAGTATTCTGTACTTTCCAGCCAGCCATTACACAATACATCGGCAATGTGCATGGTTTTAATCGCAAGATTATTTTTCTCAATATACCCCTGAAGATGTAAAAGGCAAGATAAATCGGTCGAAATGATGTAATCTGCCTGCTGTGCGAGCGCATGATTAACTTTCTGCTCGGCCATTGCAGATGAAATGGCATCGAATTTAACCGCAAATGTTCCGCCGAAACCACAGCACATATCGGTATCTTCCATTTCGATCATTTCTAAACCGTGTACTTTAGAAAGCAACTGGCGGGGTTCATCTTTGATTTTGCACTCACGCAATGCGCTGCACGAATCATGGTAAACGGCTTTTCCTTCCAATTCAGCACCGAAATAATCTCTTTTGGCTACGTTTACCAGAAAATCAGAAAGCTCCCATATATTCGATTGCAAACTCCGGCATTTGTTGTGTACAATGGTATTGGTAAACAGATCGTTAAATCCACCTTTCACCATGCCTACACACGATGCTGACGGCGCTACGACATAGGTATTTTCGGTAAAATCGTTTAAGAATTTTGTACCCACTTCTTTAGCCTCATCCCAATAACCCGCATTGTATGCAGGTTGCCCACAACAGGTTTGTTTTGAATTGTAGGTTACATCACACCCCGATTTTTCTAATAACCTTAAAGTATTAAAAGCGGTTTCAGGATAGAGCTGATCTACAAAACAAGGCACAAATAATTCTACTTTCATAATATTCTTAACGACTGCAAACTTACAATTTTAGCGATTCTTTATGTTCGTTTTTTCTTAGAAGTACTAAAAGAACTAATCCAACAATAAAAAATGATGCCAAAGCGATAATTGAGTAGCGAATATTTCCGGTTAAATCTTCAATGTAAGCAAAACTGAAAAGGCCAATTACAATCGCCAATTTCTCCGTTACATCGTAAAAGCTGAAGAATGAAGTGCTATCTTTTGTATCAACCGGTAAATATTTAGAATAGGTAGAGCGCGATAAAGATTGGATTCCGCCCATAATTAAGCCTACAATTGCGGCCAATGAGTAAAATTGATACTCGCCAGTGATGTAATAACCAAAAACACAACAGCCTATCCATACTACAACTACCATAATTAACACATTTATATTCCCTATTTTTTTAGCTAAATACGACATGAGCATGGCACCGGGGATGGCAACAAGTTGAATGATCAATATTACTGCAATCAATTTTGCCGTTCCTAATTTTAATGTTTTTTCAGCAAAACCAGCAGCAGCAAGCATAATGGTTTGTACACCCATAGAGTAGAAAAAGAAAGAAACTAAAAATCCTTTTAAAACCCTCATTTGTTTAACCTGCGCCCAAACTTTCGATAATTCGCTAAAGCCATCTTTAAGGATATTCGTTTTTACTTTATCGTGCTGAGGTGTTCCGTTCGGAAGTGCTGAAAAAGGAATCTGAGAGAAACCGATCCACCATATACCAACTAATAAAAATGATAACCTTGGTGGAAATGAGAGATCTGTAATACCAAACCATCCTGGCTTTAACACAAATAGGAAACAAATCAGTTGAAGTAAAACTGAGCCGATGTAACCATACGAAAAACCTTGTGCACTCACACGATCCTGATGTTCTTCGGTTGCAATTTCAGGCAAATAAGAGTTGCTGAATAATACCCCTCCAATATATCCCATTGCAGCTATTGCAAACAAAATGATGCTCATTTCGAGCGTATCCAGTTTAAAGAAATATAAACCGATACAGGCGGCTCCACCCACATAGGTAAAGAATTTCATAAATGACTTTTTATTCCCTCTTCTATCGGCAATGGATGAAAGTATTGGCAAAGCAAAAGCCATAATCAAATAAGCAAACGACAAGGCATAATTGGAAAGCGAGGTATTTACAAAGGTCCGGCCAAAGAACTCCACTTTATCACCATGTTCTTTAGTGGTGGTAATAATGGTATAATAAGCCGGAAAAATAGTAGAAGTGATGACTAAGTTATAGGCAGAGTTTGCCCAATCGAAGAATGCCCACGAACGGATGGTTTTCTTATTGTTTTTTGTTATCATTTGTTTTTTCGCTTCGCGGAAGATTATACTGATTGTTTGATTATACAGATTAAATAGTTCATTACAAAACTAATATTTTATTGGTAACTTGATTGGCATTTTTCTCACATCTCACATCTCACATCTCACATCTCACATCTCACATCTCACATCTCACATCTCACATCTCACATCTAAAGATAATACTTCTTCCCATCAGTTTTTATCTTACCTGCATCTAATAATTCTCTAATGGTATCGATCCTTTCAGCTTCGGCACCATTTTTAATACTTGTAACCAGATCGTCAAGACTTAAAGGTTGTTGTTGCAGTAAAGAAACAATCTCAAATTCAATTTCCTCTCCCATCTGGCTCTGATTTTCGGCTCTTTTCTCAGCCAGGCAAACATCGCATACCCCACATTTTGCAGCATGATCTTCGTCGAAATAATGAAGCAGCTGAATACTCCTGCACAAATTTGATGAAGCGTAAGCTACCACTGCGTTAATCTGTTTATGTAGGATTTCCTTTCTCAGTTCGAGGTATTTCACGTCGAGATCGAAATGGTCCATATCTACTCTCGGCCTAATGTATTGCAATTGCGGCTGATCGGTTTGCTGCGTATAAGTAAGTAACTCGATGGCCTGCAATTTATTAAGCAATGCGATAATTTCTTTATACGACAATCCTGTTTTCTTGGCTAAATCGGCTTCATTAATCTTAACAAAACCGTCGAAAGCACCACCGTGCGAACGCAGAATGGTTTTTATAATGCCATCGTAAGCTTTATTTTCAATCTGAAAACGGTAAATGTCTTCATGACTGGCAATAAACATCATTCTTGATGGTAGAAAAACACTTTCAGATAAGGTGATGTAGCCATCGTGTTCTAAAAACTTCAAAGCAGAAATTGTTTTTAAAACACTAATATTAAATCTTTTACAGAAATCAGCTACATCAAAAGTAAAAGTTAAACCTTCGCCTGCACCAAATGCCAATTGAAAATAATTACCGAGGTAGTGATAGGTTTTTCTGATCTCATCTGGAGTAGGAAAACTATCTAAATACCTGGATTCTAAGCCCACAACATCGGATTGATTAGCTAACAGAACAGCGTAGCTTCGTTTTTCGTCGCGCCCTGCCCTACCAGCTTCCTGGTAATAGGCTTCTAAACTTTCTGGTAAATCTAAATGCACCACAAAACGAACATCTGCCTTATCAATTCCCATCCCGAAAGCATTTGTAGCCACCATAATCCGGGTTTTGTTATTTTTCCATTCTTCTTGTTTTAAAAAACGTACATCACGCTCTAATCCGGCATGGTAAAAATCGGCCTTAATCTGATTCCTATTGATAAAATTAGCAACCTCGGCGGTTTCCCTGCGGTTACGTACATAAACCAAACCTGTACCTTTTACTTTTTGGCAAATATCAATTAGTTTTTTATACTTATCTTCTTGGCCGAAAACCACGTAGCTTAAGTTATCTCTGGCAAAACTTTTAACAAAAACCTGTGGGTCTTTCATTTCAAGCTTCTCTACAATATCTTTCCGCACAAACTCAGTAGCAGTCGCGGTAAGTGCCAAAACAGGCACATTAGGAAGGATTTCGCGGAGTTTGGCGATCTTTTGGTATGGCGGACGAAAATCATAACCCCACTGCGAAATGCAATGTGCTTCATCTACAGCAATTAAATTTACATTCATGTACGAAATGCGAACCCGTACTAAATCAGACAATAAACGTTCAGGAGATAAATAAAGGAATTTGATTTTTCCGTAAATACAGTTATCCAGCAAGATATCGATTTCTCGTTTACCCATGCCAGCATAAATGGCAATGGCTTCAATCCCTTTAGATTTCAGGTTCTCTACCTGATCTTTCATCAAGGCAATTAAAGGCGAAACTACAATGCAAATCCCCTCTTTAACCAAAGCAGGAACCTGAAAACAGATCGATTTACCCCCACCTGTAGGCAATAATGCTAAACTATCCTTTCCTTCCAGAACCGAAGAAATAATATCTTCCTGTAAAGGCCTAAAAGCTTGATGTCCCCAATATTTTTGTAAAATCTCTATTGCTGTCATAAATCGGCGGTATCAAAACTATACATTTAATCTAAAATCACTACTTATTATTGATAGAAATTCAAAAAATCATCTTTAGAAAAGATTATTAACTTTGCTCATTAAGACAGATTACATGATAGAAACGCAGTTTGCAGATATTATTAGCTTAATTAAAAATGCCCGAACGGCTGCGTTAAAGACTGTAAATTCTACACTAATTAATCTGTATTGGAATATCGGCGAGTATATCCATAACAAGGTTAAAAAAGCCGAATGGGGACAATCGGTTGTAAAACAATTAGCCGAATTTTTATCAAAAAACGAACCTGGTTTGAAAGGTTTTTCGGATAAAAATCTTTGGCGGATGAAACAGTTTTACGAGAGCTACTGCGAATATCCAAAACTCTCACCACTGGTGAGAGAAATAAGCTGGTCGCACAATTTGGCTATCTTTTCTCGATGCAGTAATCCTGAAGCACGTGAATTTTATCTTAAATTATCAAAAAAAGAAAATTATTCTTTTAGAGAACTCGATCGTCAAATCTCGGCTGGCTTTTTTGAAAGATCGATTATTGGCAACGCAAAACTCTCAACGGTGTTGAGAGAATTACACGACGACCTAGAAAACAGTTTTAAAGATAGCTACGTATTTGAATTTCTTAATCTCTCAGAACCTCACACCGAAAGTGATTTACAAAAAAGTTTAGTTCAAGAAATGCGAAGTTTCATCCTTGAACTGGGAAAAGACTTTTTGTTTATCAGTGAAGAATACAAAATACAGGTCGGTAACAGCGATTTTTATATCGATTTGCTTTTTTATCACCGTGGCTTACAATGTTTAGTCGCATTTGAATTAAAAGTAGACAAATTCAAGCCCGAACATTTAGGCCAATTAAACTTCTATTTAGAAGCTTTAGATAGGGATGTTAAAAAATCAAACGAAAATCCAAGTATTGGCATTCTGCTTTGCAAAGATAAAGATAACGAAGTAGTAGAATATGCATTAAGCAGAAGCCTTTCTCCTACTTTGGTAGCTGAGTATAAAACCCAGTTACCTGACAAAAAATTACTCCAGAGAAAAATACATGAATTATTTAAATAACCATCCAAAATATAATGAAACACCTCTATTTTCTATCCGCTCTTTCCCTATTATTTTTCAGTTCGAACGCCCAAGAGAAAAAATGGGATATCGAAAAATACCAGGGCACCACAAAAAACTTCACTTTAAATACAGATGAAGGTACCTGGATGAACCTTGATGTAAGTGCTGATGGACAGGAAATTGCCTTTGATTTACTTGGCGACATTTACGTGATGCCAATTAGCGGAGGAGTTGCAAAACTAATTAGTGGTGGCATTGCCTGGGATGTTCAGCCGCGCTTTAGCCCTAACGGAAAATACATTTCTTACACCAGCGATAAAAGCGGTGGAGATAACATATGGATTATGAACCGTGATGGTTCTGGCAAAAAACAGGTTACCAAAGAGAGTTTCAGGTTATTGAATAATGCCACCTGGATGCCAAATAGCGAATACCTAGTGGCCAGAAAACACTTTACCGCAAGCCGATCGTTAGGCGCTGGCGAAATGTGGATGTATAGCATAAACGGTGGCGACGGTGTACAGTTAACCAAACGTAAAAACGATCAACAGGATGCAGGTGAACCTAACGTTTCGCCAGATGGCAAATATGTTTACTTTAGTGAAGATGTAAGTCCGGGCCCTAATTTTGAATATAGTAAAGATCCTAACGGGACTATTTATGCCATCCGTCAACTGGATTTAACGACAGGAAAATTAACCACTTTGATTAATGAACAAGGTGGTGCCTGTCGCCCGCAAGTTTCTCCGGATGGAAATTTAATAGCTTTTGTAAAACGCGTAAGGTTAAAATCTACTTTATATGTCCAGAATCTGAAGACTGGCGAAGAATGGCCGGTTAACGAAGATTTATCTCATGATCAGCAGGAAACCTGGGCTATTTTTGGCGTTTATCCAAATTTTGCCTGGACTCCAGATAGCAAAAGCATTGTTTTCTATGCAAAAGGAAAAATCAGAAAAACAGAAATTGGTACATTGATCAACAGTACTATTCCTTTTCAGGCGAATACGATTCAAACCGTACAAAAAGCATTACATTTTGAACAGCAGGTTTTCAGCAATGAATTTTCAGCCAAAATGTTAAGACAATTAACCACTTCGCCTGATGGAAAAATAATTGTCTTTAATGCTGCAGGATACTTATACAAACAAGAATTACCAGCAGGAACACCAGAAAGGTTAACCAATGGATTGGATTTCGAATTTGAACCTGCTTTTAGTCCCGATGGAAAATATGTTGTTTATACCACCTGGAGCGATGAATTACGTGGCGCAATAAAGCGTACAGATGTAAAGTCAGGAAAAACCATTATGCTAACTGATGAAAAAGGTTTTTATTATTCCCCTCAATACTCAACAAAAGGCGATAAAATCGTTTTTAGAAAAGGAAGTGGCAACGATGTTTTAGGCTATAACTATGGTCGCGGAACAGGTATTTTTATGATGCCAGCCAATGGTGGTGCTAAAACTTTGATTTTAGATAATGGAATCCGTCCACAGTTTAACAATACCGATACCCGCATTTATTTCCAGAGTTATGCTGATGGCAAAAAAGCATTAAAAAGTATCGATTTAAACGGAGCGAACGAAAGAACACACTTTACTTCTCAATATGCAAATCAGTTTGTTATCAGTCCGGATAATAAATGGGTGGCATTTAACGAATTGTTTAACGTTTACATCACACCAATGATCAATATTGGTACGGCACAGGATGCATCAGCAGGCAATAAAGCCATTCCGGTTACAAAAGTGACTACCGATGGCGGAACATATATTCAATGGAGCGCCGATAGTAAAAGTCTGCATTGGACGTTGGGTCCTAAATATTTTACCGTTGATGTAAATAATGCTTTCAACTTTGATGGAGCTACCCCCAAAACCGAAGCATCTTCTATAGACATCAATTTGGTTTTAAAATCTGATATCCCTACCGGAATAGTGGCGTTGAAAGGCGCAAGGATTATCTCGATGAAAGGTGACGAAGTTATTGAAAATGGTACCATTATTACCGATGGAAATAAAATTACTGCGATAGGAAAAACAGATGAAGTAAGCATTCCGGCCAACGCCAAAGTAATTGATGTTAATGGCAAAACCATTATGCCAGGCATTGTTGATGTTCACGCGCACTTGCGCACCAGTCCTGATGGAATAACACCACAGAGCGATTGGAGTTATATGGCCAATCTGGCTTTTGGTGTAACCACTTCGCACGATCCGTCAAGCAATACCGAAATGGTTTTTAGCCAGAGCGAAATGCTTAAAGCAGGCAGAATGGTTGGCCCGAGGGTTTATTCAACAGGATCTATTTTATATGGTGCTGATGGCGATTTTAAAGTGGTGATTAATAGCTTAGATGATGCCTTGGCTAATCTGCGCAGGCTAAAGGCAGTTGGCGCATTTTCAGTAAAGTCGTATAATCAACCGCGTAGAGAGCAGCGTCAACAGATTTTAGAAGCAGCACGACAGTTAAATATGGAGGTTGTACCTGAAGGTGGCTCTACTTTTTTCACCAACATGAATATGGTTGCCGATGGGCATACCGGAATAGAACATAGTATTCCTGTTATACCGGTTTATAAAGATGTTACCACGCTTTGGAACAATACCGATGTAGCTTATACACCTACTTTAATTGTGGCTTACGGGGGACAATGGGGCGAAAATTACTGGTACGACAGAACCAATGTTTGGGAGAACGAAAAATTAATGACCTATACGCCGCGTTCGATTATTGATGCGAGAGCCAGACGGAGAACAACTTCTGAGTACAGCGACTATAACCATATCGACATTGCCAAAGCTGCTAAACAAATTGCTGACGGTGGTACAAAGATTAATCTTGGTGCCCATGGACAAATCCAGGGTTTAGGTGCACATTGGGAACTTTGGATGTTTGTTCAGGGTGGCTTTACGCCAATGCAAGCCATCAGGGCCGCAACGTTAAACGGCGCAAGTTATTTAGGGATGAACAAAGAAATCGGTTCACTAGAAGTTGGGAAACTAGCTGATATGGTGATTATGGATGCCAATCCATTAGATGATATCCGCAATTCGGAAAAAATTAAATATGTGATGATTAACGGCAGACTTTATGATAGTGCGACCTTAAATGAAGTAGGAACCAGAGAAAAACTTAGAGGTAAATTATGGTTCGAGAATATCAGAGGAAATGGCTATATTATTCCAAACGGAGAATCAGAAACCTGGACTTTTACTGTTCCGCATTGTGATTAAACTATAAATTTTGAGCCATGTAAAGGGTGCGATTGAATGCTCTTTACATGGTAAATTAAATCAACATGAAACCGAATAAACGCTACACTACCGCCTCAGTTGTATTCTTAGCACTCAGTGCACTCGTTTTTTCATACGACGGATATTATATTTTGGGTATCCAGACTGTAAACTTATTCCTGGCGTTAATTGCAATGGCTTACATCACATCTTTTATAGCAGTAATGAAAGACCGGAAATCTATTATTTCTTGGTTATTACTGATCTTAAATTCGATTATATTAATCTGCATCATCTATTTCCTGACGCATTTTAAAATGAAGATGTAGTAAAATAATGTTTGCGCTCGTTTCTAACGAGTGCAGCGATAGAATGACGATTTAATCGTCTAAATATTTTACGTTCGTTGGAAACGAGCCTAAGCAAAATTTACAAAACCAACAAACCGTATTCCCTAAGCGTATTGATCGGTTTAGAATACCAGAACAGCTCAAAGTTTTCCATTTCTTGTTCAAAATCGGTTTTAACCTCCTGAAAAGTGAAGACTTTTTCATTGGAGATCGAGATTTTATTTAAAATACTGTTCAGCCAGACTCCTTCCTTTTTATTGGTTTGCACAGTAAAAGTCTCTTTTTTATCGTGAAAAGTTAATGATGCCATTTCCCAAGTATTACCCTTTTTCGATTTGGTAAAATACTCGGCAGAAGGCTTTCCTCCTATCCAAACTACTTTTGCGGTAGGTTTTGTATTAAAATAATCCTCATCATTTAAAGCCTTTTCAATAAAATCTGAAGGGATTTTCGTCCTAGGAATTTTAAAATCAAACCAATCCTGCAGTTCATAATCAAAACAAATGCCATGCATAAAATTGAAAAGTGATTTTTTCAACCCGAAACTGAATTTATTATGGTCGATGCCCGTTTTATCGGTATAATTGATATCGTTATTGGCAAAAGTCCCGATCACTTCAGTGTCTTTTACCACCCCAAATTTTTCCGGGTACATGCCTACCGGACTATGTGCCGTCATGGCAAATTGGTGCCAAAAGCCTGATTGTAATATCCCAACTTCAAACAACTGGCGTACCATCTCCAAACTGTCGATCGTTTCCTGTACTGTTTGTGTGGGGTAGCCATACATCAAATAAGCATGAACCATGATTCCAGCTTCGGTAAAATTACGGGTAACCTTAGCCACTTGTTCTACCGTTACGCCTTTATCGATCAGCTTTAACAAACGATCTGAGGCAACTTCCAGTCCACCCGAAACGGCAATACAACCCGAAGCCTTTAACAATAAACATAAATCTTGAGTAAAGCTTTTTTCAAAACGGATGTTTGTCCACCAAGTAACCGCTAATTTCCTTCTGATGATTTCTAAGGCAACCTCTCGCATTAAAGCCGGTGGTGCAGCCTCATCAACAAAGTGAAAGCCATTTTGCCCGGTCTTTTCATATAGATCCTCAATCCGATCCACAATCAATTTGGCGGCAACCGGTTCGTAAACTTTGATATAATCGAGCGAAATATCGCAGAACGTACATTTGCCCCAGTAACAACCGTGGGCCATGGTGAGTTTGTTCCATCGCCCATCACTCCACATGCGGTGCATGGGGTTTACGATTTCAATTACCGAAATATATTTATCCAATAATAACCCTGTATAATCTGGCGTACCTACATCAGCCTGCTTATAATCATTTCTGAAGGCATCGTTACGGTAAACCACCTTGCCCTTTTCTAGCAGGAAAGTCCTTTTATAAAAATGGGCTTCAGCTGGAATAGGATGTGTAATATTTTGATGTAAGAGTTCAATTGGTAATTCGCCGTCATCTAAGGTAATGTAATCGAAGAATTCAAAAACCCTTGCATCCGATAATGATCTTAATTCTGTATTCGGGAAACCACCGCCCATAGAAATTTTGATTTCTGGGTAATTGGCCTTGACCCATTGTGCACAACGGAAAGCACTATACAAATTGCCCGGAAAAGGAACAGAAATCAGGAACAATTTAGGCTGAACAGTTTCAATTTTCTCTTTTAAAACCGAAATCAGGATCTCATCTATGTAGGTTGGTTCTTTATGCAAAGCATCGTACAGTTCATCAAAGGAATTAGCACTTCTGCCTAAACGTTCTGCATAACGGCTAAAACCAAAATTTTCATCAACACACTCTACTATGTAATCCGATATGTCTTCAAGAAAAAGTGTAGCCAAATGTTTCGCTTTATCTTGCGTACCCATTGCCCCAAAAGCCCAATCCAACTCTTCTAAAGCTGCAAAACGCGAAGCTTGGGGCAGAAAATCATCACTACAGATCTGCAATGCCAAAGTTGGATTTTTGCCTTGTAAAAATGCAATTACCGCATCGATGGTTTTTAAATATTCATCTTTTAAAGCGAAAATACGTTTAGCATTATCGCTTCTTGGATTTTCACTATCAATGCAAAAACTTCGCTCAGTGTGATTGAACAGATCTTGCAATCCTTTTTTAGAGAACAATTCCAAAATCACCTCAATGCCTAGATCGGCCTGTGTAGCGCTGATATTTTTAGTGTTCAGAAAACCTTTTATATACGCCGTTGCTGGATATGGGGTATTCAGTTGGGTAAATGGCGGCGTAATGGCAAATATTTCGGTTTTCAAAGGGAATTGTTTTTTCTGCAAAAGTACGGGATTTTTTAATAGCGTCGTTACCCTGTCCCGATTTTACATCGGGGTCAGGGCCTATAAGCTGCTGATCTCGAAAATTCGGGACAGCATGACGAATATACCTGGATATGCAATTAATTTAAACTAAAACACCAATTTACACGTTTTACCCCTACATCAACACGTTTTCTACCTAAATGAAAGTTTTTTGTTTCTACATCCTGATGCTCAGTGTGCAAATCAGCTTTGCACAAAAAGCATTTGTATTTCCTAAAATTAAAACACAAGGATCTTCCATTGAGCAAATTACTCCACCCAACTGGACCGTTATCGATCATGTTTATGGCGACTTAAACAACGATGCCTCAGACGATCTGGCGGTAGTTTTTGAGTTTAACAGATCGATTGATGAAACCCGTGTTTATGGAGACAACAATACAGATATCATTAAAGAAACCCAGAAACCAAGAATATTGGCTATCTTTTTTAAAGATAAATCAACTGGGGCTTTTAGCTTATCAACCCAAAATAATGATTTCATTCTACGTTCCGAAGAAGGTGGTAAACTGGGTGATCCGTTACAACAGATTGCGATTAAAGATCAACAACTCTATCTCCGCTTCCAGGGTGGCTCGGAATGGCGCTGGGAACTGGGTTATACCTTTAAATTTGAGAATAAAGACTGGTTTTTAACCAGTGCGATAAATCTTTATTTTAACCAGAACAGTGGCGATATGACCGAAAGGGTTTACGATTTTAAAACCCGCGAATTATTTACTACTGTTGGTAATCTACACCGAAGGGATATTGCAAACCGAAAAACAAGTGAGGTTTTATATTTTTCGCAGCTCAGAACGTTCAAAACCTTTAAAAAGCCATGGGCATGGGAGATTATGCCAAATGTTTATTTGTAGATCCAAACCTATCAGGTTTTAGAAACCTGGTAGGTTTATTTAGCTTGCCCCCTAAGAACCGCTGTTTTAGGTTAAATAAACCTGATAGAACGAAAAGCCCGGAGCGAAGCATGAGTGAGGACTTGGAGGGATAGCAGGGCTGCACCTTCCGAAGTATTACAGCCGCTCATTTTCAGGATAATATTGACCACCTTAGTCACCTGAGCACATTTAAGTAGCAGGTAGTATAACCTTACAGGCTTATAATCTTAAATATGTTGCGCAATAACAAAACCGCTTGCCCATGCCCATTGAAAATTATAGCCGCCCAGCCAACCTGTAACATCTAAACATTCGCCACCAAAAAACAAGTTCGGGATCTTTTTACATTCCAGAGTTTTAGAAGATATTTCGTTGGTATCGATTCCACCACGCATTACTTCGGCTTTGTCATAGCCTTTATCACCCGCGGGTTTAACCTTAAAGTGATGAATGGTTTGTTCAATTAAATCGATTTCTGATTTTGTTAATGCCGCAACAGGTTTGCTTAAAGGTAAAAACTTACCTAATGCATCGGTAAACTTCCTGGTATAAATCCGGTTTAAAAGCGTCGACAATAAAGTTTTGCCATTCGTTTTTCTTTCTTCATCCAATAATGCTACGATATCCTGATGAGGCAACAGATTCAGGTTAACTGTTTCACCTCTTCTCCAAAAAGAAGAAATCTGCAAAATGGCAGGCCCGCTTAATCCCCAATGGGTAAAAAGGATATTTTCTTCGAACGAAATCTCATCATTGCTTACTTCGCAAAAAACAGAATTTCCCGAAAGCTGCGCAAACCATTCTTCATCCTTACCAGTAATGGTTAATGGAACCAAAGCAGGAGCCGTTTCAATAATTTTTAAGTCATGTTTTCTCGCAAAGCGTAAGGCAAAATCGGTAGCACCCATTTTTGGGATGGGTAAACCTCCGGTGGTAATCACTAGCTTGTCCGCAGTTAAAACTACCGTTTTACCATTTTTCTCATAACTTACTTTAAAGCCTTCTGGCAATATTTCAATATCCTTTACATCTGCGTTACACCTAATTTCTTGCCCGAAATCTTTGCAAATGGATGTAAAAACCTCAACAACATCTTTCGCATTTTTATCATCAGGAAATAATTGGCCTAAAGTTTTTTCTTTACCTGTTATACCATAAGTTTCAAAAAAGCCAATGGTATCGTCAACCGTCCACTGCGTGAAAGCAGATTTGATAAAATGTGGGTTTGCTGATATAAACTGCTCAGCTGATGCAAATTGATTCGTATAATTACAGCGACCACCACCTGAAATTAAAATTTTGGCACCGGGTTTTTCATTTTTTTCGAGCACAATCACTTTTTTACCCAGATAGCCTGCCTGCACCGCACACATCAATCCGCAGGCACCTGCACCAATAATTATTGCATCAGCATTCATCAATAAAATTTATTATGGTTACTTTTGCACAAAAGTAGCATTATTTTCAAGCGCATGGCAAAACAGATTAGCGAATTAAAATTAGGTATTTTAGGTGGCGGACAATTGGGCAGAATGCTCATTCAACAAGCAATCAATTACAATGTAACCACATTAGTTTTAGACCCAGATCCTGATGCCCCTTGTAAGCACATCTCTAATTACTTCGAAAATGGCTCAATTACCGATTTTGACACCGTTTACGCTTTTGGAAAGAAAGCCGATATCATTACCATTGAAATTGAAAAAGTAAATATCGACGCCCTTGAGCAGCTTGAAAAAGAAGGCAAAAAGGTTTTTCCACAATCGAGGGTGATCCGTTTAATTCAAGATAAAGGTGTACAAAAACAGTTTTTTAAAGAAAATGATATCCCAACCTCTCCTTTCCAGATTGTAAATACGAAGGAAGATATAGAGAATAGTGCTATCCCTTTTCCATATATTTTAAAACTGCGTAAAGATGGTTATGATGGCAAAGGTGTGATGAAAATCAATAGTGCAGCCGATCTGGCCAAAGCTTTCGATGCACCTTGTATTATTGAAAAACTGGTCGATTTTGAAAAAGAAGTTGCCGTAATTGTTGCCCGTAATGCCAATGGCGATATGAAAACTTTCCCGATGGTAGAAATGGAATTTAATCCAGAGGCCAATTTGGTTGAGTTTTTAATTTCTCCATCTACTTTTGCCGAAAGCTTACAACAAAAAGCAGAAAACATTGCTAAAAATATTGCCTCAGCAATGAACATCACCGGGATTTTAGCGGTAGAAATGTTTATTTGCAAAGATGGAGAGTTGCTGGTTAACGAGGTGGCCCCTCGTCCGCATAATAGCGGTCACCAAACTATTGAAGGCAATTATGTTTCTCAGTTCGAACAACATTTACGTTCTATTTATAATTTGCCACTTGGCGATACCACAAGTATTACCAATGCCATTATGATTAATCTACTTGGCGAAAAAGGCTTCGAAGGTGTAGCTAAATATGAAAATCTGGAAAAAATATTAGCGATTGACGGTGTTTTTGTTCACCTATATGGTAAGAAATACACAAAACCTTTCCGCAAGATGGGCCATGTAACCATTGTAGATATCGATAGAGAAAAAGCCATCGAAAAAGCACGCTTTGTACAAAAAACACTAAAAGTAGTGGCATAAACACCCTCGGTCCCTAAAAGGAAACTAAAAACCAGGTGGAAATACAAAAAGTTTAAAAGAAATTAAAAAAGAAATAAAATAGATATGAGTCAAGGAAATTCAAATTCGGCATTAGTTGGAATTATTATGGGTAGCAAATCAGATTTACCTGTTATGCAAGATGCCGCTGATGTATTAAAAGAATTTGGAATAAACTATGAAATTACCGTTGTATCTGCCCACAGAACACCGGAACGGATGTTTAATTATGCTAAAGAAGCGCAAGGCCGTGGTTTAAAAGTGATTATTGCCGGTGCTGGTGGTGCTGCCCACTTACCTGGAATGGTGGCTTCTATTACCACATTGCCAGTAATCGGTGTTCCGGTTAAATCATCAAACTCTATCGATGGCTGGGATAGTATTTTATCTATTTTACAAATGCCAAATGGTATCCCAGTGGCTACAGTAGCATTAAACGCGGCTAAAAATGCAGGTTTATTGGCCACTCAGATTTTAGCTACAGCTGATGATTCTTTAACAGTTAAAATGCAAGCTTACAAAGATGAACTGAGAAGAAAGGTTGAAGAAAGCGCTGATAGTCTTGAGTCTTAAGTAGCGGTGACTGACTGCAAGGTATCGTCATTTCGAGCGGAGTGCAACGCAGCCGAGAACCCGAAGGCTCAGCGAAGCTAAATCTATCTCTATAGATCTCTCCATTCCGCTGTGCTTCAGTCGAGATGACGACTACTTTATAAAAACTTCTCAAAAAAACTCCCTAATTTAAACTCGGGTCTACCGGAAAATTACTGATATGGGCATATTTTGGTCCTAAGTTTACGATCACATCCCGCCAAAGTTTTTCGTCATCGTTACTAAAAATGAGATCAGGATTAAAGGTATCACTCACCATCCAGGCATTCTGCTCTATTTCGCGATCGAGCTGTCCATGGCCCCAGCCAGAGTAGCCCATAAAAAATTTTATTTCCTCAGCGCTTATGGCATTGGTATTTAAAAGGATTTTAAGTGTTTCAAAATTTCCACCCCAATACAGTCCATTCCCAATAGGCTCACCACTCTGTAGTTTATCATAACTACGATGAATGAAATGTAAGGTATCTGCTGCAACTGGTCCGCCAAAATAAATGTAGTTTTTTGCATCCCACAAATCCTGGATCACATCGTTCAACATCAGATTCCCTACCTGGTTCAGGATATAACCCACGGTGCCATCATCACCATGCTCTGTTAATAGCACAACAGATCTTTTAAAATTAGGATCGGCCATAAATGGCTCTGAGATAAGCAAGCGGCCTGTTTTAGGTTTTATATTGTTCAGCATGATGATAATCATTTGTTACACCGTAAAAGATGTCTATTTTTGTTAAATGCAAGTTACAAATGAATTTCTACAAAACCTGCGCCAAGATTACAAAAGCGCTTCGCTGGATGAATCTGACGTTGATCAAGACCCAATTATTCAGTTTAAAAAATGGTTTCAACATGCTGTTGATGCCCAGATATACGAACCCAATGTAATGACTTTGGCTACAGCCGATAAAGCTGGCAGACCCGATGCCCGTATTGTTTTACTTAAAGGCGTTGATACAGATGGATTTAGATTCTTTACAAATTACCTAAGTGCCAAAGGAAAAGAGCTTAAACGTAATCCATATGCGGCTTTAGTATTTTTCTGGCCTGAATTGGAAAGACAAGTGAGGATCGAAGGAACGGTAGAAAAACTAGATAAGGAAACTTCCGAAGAATATTTCAATACCAGGCCAATTGGCAGTCAGATTGGAGCAGTAGCCTCTCCACAGAGCCAGGTTATTCCAAATAGGGCATTTTTAGAAGAAAAATTTGAAGAATTAAAGGCTAAAAGTACCGATAAAGGTATTGCAAAACCTGCGCACTGGGGCGGTTATATTGTAAAACCTACAAGGATAGAGTTTTGGCAAGGAAGAAGCAGCAGGCTGCATGACAGGATAAATTTCGAAAAGGTTAAGGGAATCTGGACTAAAACAAGATTGGCACCATAACCTAATATAATAAATAGAGATCGGGCTATCCGGCAAGATCTCTATTTAACTAATCGTTTACTATTAAATTCTCT
This sequence comes from Pedobacter sp. Bi27, assembly GCF_918698255.1. Classification (NCBI taxonomy): domain Bacteria; kingdom Pseudomonadati; phylum Bacteroidota; class Sphingobacteriia; order Sphingobacteriales; family Sphingobacteriaceae; genus Pedobacter; species Pedobacter sp. Bi27. The sequence continues at coordinate 43,837 of NZ_CAKKMW010000004.1, read as the reverse complement.
TTTTTTAATCTCTTAAAGATGAAACAAATCGCAGTTATAGGATCCGGCACGATGGGAAATGGCATCGCTCATACCTTTGCACAATTCAATTATCAAGTCAACCTGATTGATATTAATCAAGCTGCATTGGATAGGGCCATACAAACCATTACCAAAAATTTAGACAGACAGCTTGCCAAAGGCACATTAACAGAAGATCAGAAAGCGGCAACTCTTAATAACATCACCACATATACCTCAACAAAGGATGGCGTTCAAAGCTCCGATTTAATTGTAGAAGCCGCTACCGAAAATGTGGACTTAAAACTGAAGATCTTTAAGGATTTAGATGAGTACGCACCTGCACATGCTATTCTGGCTTCTAATACGTCTTCTATTTCCATTACGCAGATTGCTGCCGTAACCGGTAGAGGTGATAAGGTGATCGGGATGCACTTTATGAACCCTGTTCCGGTAATGAAGTTAGTAGAAGTAATAAGAGGTTATGCCACAAGTGATGAAACAACCAGTACTATTATGTCGCTATCGCAAAGTTTGGAGAAAGTTCCTGTTGAGGTAAATGATTATCCGGGTTTTGTGGCTAACCGCATTTTAATGCCAATGATTAACGAGGCCATTTATACCCTATATGAAGGCGTAGCAGGTGTTTACGAAATCGATACGGTAATGAAACTTGGAATGGCGCACCCGATGGGGCCCTTGCAATTAGCAGATTTTATTGGTCTGGATGTTTGTTTGGCGATATTAAAAGTATTGAACGATGGATTTGGAAATCCTAAATATGCGCCTTGCCCTTTATTAGTAAATATGGTTGCTGCAGGTAAAAAAGGTATTAAAACTGGCGAAGGTTTTTATAAGTATACTGCCGGATCAAAAGATCTTGTCGTTTCTGATAAATTTAAAAAATCCTAATTTTTTTAGCATTTAATTTTATATTTGCTGTATGAATGAGAATCTGGATCCTGAAGCAAGCAACCTAAGCCCTACCGATCGCGATATTGAAAGGGTCTTAAGGCCACAGGCTTTTGAAGATTTTACTGGGCAGGAAAAAGTGATGGAAAATCTAAAGATTTTTGTTCAGGCGGCGAAACTCCGCGGTGAGGCTTTAGATCATGTTCTTTTGCATGGTCCTCCCGGATTAGGCAAAACCACACTTTCTCATATCATTGCCAATGAAATGGCTACTGGCATTAAGGTAACCTCTGGTCCAGTATTAGACAAACCTGGTGATTTAGCTGGTTTATTAACCGGCTTAGATGAAGGCGATATTCTTTTTATTGATGAGATCCATCGTTTATCTCCCCTTGTAGAAGAATACCTATACTCTGCCATGGAGGATTTTAAAATTGATATTATGCTCGAAACTGGCCCGAATGCCCGTTCTGTACAGATATCGCTTAATCCTTTTACTTTAGTAGGTGCTACCACCCGTTCCGGATTGCTGACTGCTCCGTTAAGGGCACGCTTTGGCATCAATGCCCGCCTGGCTTACTACGATGCTAAATTGCTAACCACAATTGTGCTACGCTCTTCTGATATATTAAAAACACCGATCAGTGATGAAGGTGCCTACGAAATTGCCCGCCGTAGTCGCGGCACACCCCGTATCGCCAATGCACTTTTACGGAGAACAAGAGATTTTGCGCAGATTAAAGGAAACGGAAATATCGATACTGAAATTGCCCGCTATGCCCTCAATGCATTAAATGTAGATGAACATGGCTTGGATGAAATGGACAACAGGATCCTGGTTACCATCATCGATAAATTTAAAGGCGGTCCGGTAGGTTTAAAAACCATTGCAACAGCTGTTGGAGAAGATGAAGGCACTATTGAGGAGGTTTATGAGCCATTTTTGATTCAAGAGGGTTATATTATGCGTACTTCACGGGGTAGAGAAGTTACCGAAGCGGCTTACAAGCACTTAAAGAAAAATTATCCCGGCCAAACCGGAAAGTTGTTTTAATATCGCCACACTCCATAGTCGGTCGTCATTTCGACTGGAGCAAAGCGGAACGGAGAAATCTGGTATCGTAGTATTAAAGATCTCTCCTCCAAAGGAGCTCCTTAGGAACACTGCGGTCGAGATGACACACTTATTTCCGTCATTGCGAGGAACGAAGCAATCTTTTTGTTCGTCCTCCTAAACTTGTTTCGGAATCTTAATAGAAATATACAATCCATCTGAACATTTAAGCCCTTTTGGTGTTCATAAAATAGAAATCAAACATTATGAATATTGAATTACGTAAACTAACGCTCGAAGATTACGAAGATCTTAAAGAATCGATGCTCCAGGCCTACGACAGTATGGGCGGTTCCATCTGGCCAAAATCAAGTATTGCAAAACTTTTAAATATTTTCCCCGAGGGGCAGCTCTGTATCGCTGTTGATGATAAGGTTGTAGCCTGCTCATTAGCCATTATTGTAGAGTACGACGAATATGGCGATCGGCATACCTACAAGTTGATTACTGGCGATTATTCTTTTACAACACACGATCCAAACGGCGACACGCTATACGGAATCGAAATTTTCGTGCACCCTGACTTCCGTGGTTTGCGCTTGGGAAGAAGGTTATATGAGGCACGTAAAGAACTCTGTGAAAGCCTAAACCTAAAAAGTATTATTGCAGGTGGCAGAATTCCGGGTTATCATCAATATGCTGAACAGCTTAGCCCAAGGCAGTATATTGACAAGGTAAAAGCAAAAGAAATTTACGATCCTACGCTTACTTTCCAGATCTCTAATGATTTTCACGTAAGAAAAGTATTAAAGAATTACTTGCCGGGCGATAAAGAATCAAAAGAATATGCCACCTTAATTGAGTGGAATAACATTTATTACCAGGGCATTGATGCTTCAGCCCGTTCGGCAATGACCATCCGTTTGGGTTTGGTGCAATGGGAAATGCGTTTATTCCCCAATATGGACGCATTTTATGAGCAGGTAGAATTTTTTGTTGATGCGTTAAGTGGTTACAAATCAGATTTCGTGATGTTTCCTGAACTATTTAACACGCCCTTACTGCAACCTTATAATCATTTGCCAGAAATTGAGGCCATGCGCAAACTCGCCGAAAAAACGGAAGAGATTGTACAAAGAATGCACGAGTACTCGTTGAGCTACAATACTAACATCATTACAGGCAGTATGCCACTTATTGAGGATGGTAAACTCTATAATGCCACTTACCTTTGTCACCGTACCGGTAAAATAGATGAGTATAGAAAAATCCACATTACACCAAATGAGCAGAAATATTATGGTATGATTGGCGGTGATAAAGTACAGGTTTTTGATACTGATTGCGGTAAAGTAGGCATTTTGATCTGTTACGATGTAGAATTTCCTGAATTGAGCCGTATTTACGCCGATCAGGGCATGCAGATTTTGTTTGTGCCATTCTTAACGGATACACAGAATGGTTATACACGCGTTCGGCATTGTGCTCAGGCACGGGCGATAGAAAACGAATGTTATGTGGCCATTGCAGGCTGCGTGGGCAATTTACCGAAGGTAAACAACATGGACATCCAGTTCGCGCAATCGGCGGTTTTTACACCTTCTGATTTCGCTTTCCCAACCAATGCCATAAAAGCAGAAGCTACACCAAATACAGAGATGGTTTTAGTAGTCGATGTTGACCTACATTTACTAGACGAACTGCACCACTATGGAACAGTAAAAGTACTAAAAGACAGAAGAAAAGACCTTTATCAGGTTAAACTTTTGAAATAATAATCCATAAAAAATGCCGGTCAAATAAATGAGCCGGCATTTTCATTATAATCTAAAGCTAATTATTTTCTCATCACAAACCATATAATCAGACCAATAATCACAGCCAGAGGTAGCACCCATTTCAAGGCTTGCCCTGCTCCGTTTTCATCTTTCTCCGTTACCGCTGGCTTTGCTGGCCCCGGATCTTCTTTATGACTTTCGTAATCTTTTTCGATCGGTTTAGGAGCTGCTCCTGATTCCGTATGTTGTGGATCTATATTTTCCATAGCTAATACTCTAAAAGTTCTTCCTTTCCTAGTGTGATTTCAATCAGGATGAACCATAATTAATTAATTTAGTTTCTGTATTTAGAACAAGTGATTAATGAAAATGTTTTAAATCCTAAGCCTTATCTTTGCAGATCGGTGTACAACAATTCTGCAAAATATAGCCAACTCATCAAAGATGAAGCCCTGCGTTTGGGTTTTATGGCCTGTGGCATTTCAAAAGCTGAATTTCTTGAAGAAGAGGCCCCAAGGTTAGAAAAATGGCTGAATCAAAACCGCCATGGTGAAATGAAATATATGGAAAATTATTTCGATAAACGCCTCGACCCCAGGCTTTTAGTAGAGGACGCAAAATCAGTAATTTCCTTATCCTTAAACTATTACACAGAAGAAAAACAATCAGATCCTGATGCGCCAAAAATTTCCAAGTATGCGTACGGACAAGATTACCATACCGTAATAAAAGATAAATTAAAAGAACTAACTCATTTTATTGAAGAAAATATTGGCGAAGTTTCGGGAAGAGCGTTTGTAGATTCTGCTCCGGTTTTAGATCGTGCCTGGGCAAAAAAATCGGGCATTGGCTGGATTGGTAAAAATTCTAACCTGATCAGTAAAACTGATGGTTCCTTTTTCTTTCTTGCAGAATTGATTGTTGATCTAGAGCTAGATTACGATCACCCATATCAAGCTGATTATTGCGGAAGCTGTACACGTTGTTTAGACGCCTGCCCAACTGATGCCATTATTGCACCACAGGTTGTAGATGGAACCAAATGCATCTCCTACCTCACTATTGAGCTGAAAAATGAAATTCCCAATGAGTTTAAAGATAAAATGAACAACTGGATGTTCGGTTGTGATATCTGTCAGGATGTTTGCCCATGGAACCGTTTCTCTAAAGCACACAATGAAGAAGCTTTTAAGCCAGAGAACGGCCTACTGGATTTGAACGCAAAAGACCTGACTGAAATTACAGATGATGTTTTTAAAAAGGTTTTTAAAGGGTCGGCCGTTAAACGCACTAAATTTTCCGGACTGAAAAGGAATATCGATTTTCTGAAACCTGAATAATGTTTATCTTCATTTCGAGCGAAGCGCAACGGAGTCGAGAACCCGAAGGCTCAGCGAAACTAAATCTATATCAATATGTCAGTCTGAGCGGATTCGAAGACCCTAATACCGTTTAAAGATCTCTCCATTCCGCTTCGCTCCAGTCGAGATGACGATTCAGAGCGATAACTATATATCAGGCAAATTTATTAGCAAGATCAAGTTTAACTAAACAGATCGCCCAGAAAAACCTGAATCCTCCGTATTCATCTAATTCAACGAAAAACTGTTGTCACTTTTCACTTTATCAGGCGTATGCGGGTTTCCCATCACCACTTTTGATAATTTCTTGCTTGTTTTGATTGTTACTTTCACTTGCTTATCCCCTTTTTCCCAAACACCAATGGTGCTATGGTTATTTTCAACAGAGCCATCGTCATAAGTCAGAGATAAATCGATTGGTAAAGGCTTAACGCTTTTGTTCTCAATGGTAATCGTATATCCACTTGATGTTTTGTCTACAGCCTTTATAGCCATATCGGTAACGCCATCTTCAAAAAACCAGGCTTTCCAGAACCAGTTTAAATTTTTACCGCTTCCCTCATTCATGCTATTAAAGAAATCGTGTGGCATCGGGTGTTTACCATTCCAGTTTTTAATATAAGTATGCAAAGCTTTGGTAAACAGTTCATCTCCAAGGTAATCTTTAACAAACAAATAAGCCAAACCTGGTTTAGGGTACGAATTGGTAAAAGATCCTGATCCTTTTAAATCTGGGGTTAAAGTCATTATTGGAGTATCATCTTTACCACCAGATGAGGAAGCCGTAGGTTGTACGCCGTATTCATCAACAATTGTAGAATCAATCATCGGAGAAATCAACCACTCACCTATTGTGGCCCAACCTTCGTCCATCCAACCATATTTTGTCTCATTTATGCCCATGTAAAAAGGAAACATCGTATGAAAAATTTCATGGTCAGTTAGGGTAATGGCATCTGTGCGGTTATCAACCGGGTTATCGTTCACCATCATTGGGTATTCCATTTGGTCTAAACCATCGAATATCGTTTCATGATTGTATGGAAAAGGCCATTTAGGAAAAGTATAACTCATGGCTTCAACCGTTTTACGGGCAAAATCAATCACTTCGTAATAATCTTTATGTTTTGGATTAAAAACAGCATCTACACGGGTTCTTCTTTTTGTTTTAGGATCAACGACTAAACTGCTCGATTTCCACAGGTAATGATCGCTTAGCGCAAATACAAAATCAGTAACGTTTTTAGCCTCGAATTTAAAGGTATTAAAAGCATTCGGTTGCGTTACTTTTTTATCAGCTAAATCTTTGTCGGTAATCACATCAATTACGGCATCATTTTTTTCGGCAAATAACATTCTGGAAACGATATCTTTCTGGAAAACTTCTGAAGGGTTTCTCAGGTCGCCGGTTGCCCAAACTCCATAACCACCTGGAACAGTAATTGAAGCATTGAATTGGTCAAAGTCATTATAAAACTCCTCAGCTCCTGTGTAAGGGAATTTATTCCATCCGTCTACATCATCATAAACCGCAATACGCGGAAAAAAGTAAGCCACGAAATGAGATCCCTCATCTACCTGACCTGTACGCATATGCGATCCCTTATTTAAAGTATAGCTATAATCAATAGAAAAGCTAATCGTTTTGCCAGGAACAACCGCAGGAACACTAACAGTCATATTGGTTCCATCAATTTTAAAATCAGTGATTGACTTTCCGTTTGCTGCCAGTTTTTCAATAGCAACCCCATTACCCAGGTCAGACTCTGCCAATTTTGATTTTCTTGGTGTTCCTTTTTTGTACAGATTTGGATAAATTTTAAACCAGATTTCCTTCAGCGTATCAGGACTGTTATTGGTATAAATTACCTGAACTTTTCCCTTTAATAACCTGCTAGTAGGATTAAAATCTACATTCAAATCGTATTTGGAAGTATTTTGCCAATAATTCTTACCGGGTTTCCCATTCGCATTTCTGGTTTCCTTTTGATAGGTTTTTTGAAATTCAGGCGCTATTGGTAAAGTAGTCTGCGCGTTAGCGTAAAATGTTGTACACAATAAAAGGCTAAATATTTTTATAGATTTCATTTTTTGAGTTTAGGGCAAAGCGCTTTGCGCATAGCGTAATGTTATCTTTTAATAACCAGTTAACAGATTACCAAGTTTACACAATTAACCGATTAACCAAAATCTACTTACCAAACTTCATTTTCAACTGCTCCAACATATCTGTATTAATTGGTTGTGCCGGTTTTTCTTGCTTAGGCTGAGGCTTTTGTTGATATTGAGGCTTATTTGTTGGTGTATTATTTTGAGGTCTTGCTGCCTTGTTTTCATTTTTCTTGGCATTGAATTTTGCCCACTCCTCATCTAATTTCTTCTTTGTGTACAAAGGGAAATCGCCATTCTTCATCCAGGCATAATAGCTAGGCTCTACCGAAAATACCTGAGCAGTAGTTTTACCTTTATGTTTACCAAAGTTAAAGCATACCTCATTGTCATCATTGTAAACCAAACGGCCAGCAAAATCTACAGGTTTATTAATATTGGTAAAAATATGCAATGCATCTACATCATTTACAACGGGAATGCTTTTTACACCTTGTTTGCTTTCAAACTCGGTTTCCTTGTACATTTCTAACTGGCCGAGTAAAACCTTGTAAGTGGCAATAACATCCGCTTCTGCAGCGTGTGCATTAATTAAATCTTCCTGACAATAGAATTTATAAGCTGCTTTTAAAGTACGCTGCTCCATTTGGTGGAATATATTCTGTACATCAACAAACTTGCGGTTGTTCATATCAAAATCCACTTCAGCTCTTAAAAATTCTTCTAAAAGCATCGGGATATCAAATTTATTCGAATTGTATCCTGCCAGGTCACTTTCGCCAATGAATTCGGCAATTTCGGCTGCCAAAGTTTTAAAGGTAGGCTCGTTTGCAATGTCTTCATCATAAATACCATGTATTAACGAGGTTTGCAAAGGAATCGGCATTTCTGGATTTACACGCCAGGTTTTAACCAGTTCAGAACCATCTGGCATGGCTTTTAAAATCGCTATTTCAACGATTCTGTCAGCTCCAACATTAATTCCAGTAGCTTCTAAATCAAAAAATGCTAAAGGGCGCTTTAAATTTAATTTCATTTCTTATGATGTGAGATTGGCGACATTAGATTTGAATCGGAATGTCAAATTCTTTTTTTTCAAAAGTGCTAAAAAGGTTTCATTAGTTCTGTAAAACAGCTTTATTAATTTATAAATTTAATTGTCAAATTATTTCAGAATGTTAGTTTGTAGGATTAAATTGCGACAATTTATATACGCTCAAATGAATAAGACATTAGCCATACTATCCCTCCTATTTTTATCATTAACTACTCATGCTCAAAACTTTAACTTTGGTGCAATCACCTATGACGATTACGAATTCGACAGAAAAAAATTAGACAGTAATGCCAACGCTATTGTTTTAAAAGAGTTTGGTACAGCATCTATCCAACGGGATGATAATACTGGCAGTTTAGAACTGATTTTTGAGCACCATGTAAAAATCAAAATCTACAATAAAGAAGGCTTTAAGGAAGCTAATATTGTTATTCCGACCTATAAAGACGAATCTCGCGAAGAAACGATCAGTGATTTAAAAGCCTCTACTTTTAATTATGTAAATAATAATTTTGTAGAAACCGTAATGGACAGAAAGGCTGTTTTCACTGAAAACCGGTCAAAATACACCAGACTAACCAAGTTTACGCTTCCAAACCTCAAAGAAGGCGCTATAATTGAATATAGTTATAGGTTAAAATCGCCCAACTTATTTAATTTCAAAACATGGGAATTTCAAAGCAACATTCCAAAGGTGATTAGCGAATATTTGGTTTACATCCCAGGCATTTACAACTACAATGTTTCCTTACGCGGATTTCAAAAACTGACGGATCAAAAAGTAGAGTTGAGCAAAGAATGTTTAAGGCTTTCAGGCGTAGCTATCGATTGCTCAAAAATCAACTACATGATGAAAAACATTCCGGCATTTATTGAAGAAGATAACATGACCGCGCCCAGTAACTTTAAATCGGCTATTTATTTTGAGCTTTCGGATGTACAGAATTTGAATGGAGCAAAAACTTCCTATACTAAAACTTGGAAAGATGTTGATTATGAACTGTCATCATATAAAACCCTGGGCGATCAGATGAAAAGGAAAGATGTTTTTAAAGACCTCATTCCAGAAATTACAAAAGGAAGTACTACTGATTTAGATAAAGCAAAAGCCGTTTATAATTACATCAAAAAACAGATCAAGTGGAATAATTACTACGGAAAATACGCGGAAGATAACATTAAAAAAGTACTAGAAAACAGATCGGGCAATGTAGCAGATATTAACCTGAGCCTAATTGCGGCACTTTCTGCAGCTGGTTTAGATGCAGAGGCTGTTATCCTTTCTACCCGTGATAATGGAACTGTAAACAAACTTTATCCGGTAATGAGCGATTTTAATTACCTGGTTGCTAAAGTAAATCTTGCCGATAAAAGTTATTTACTGGATGCTACAGAACCACTTCTACCCTTCGGATTGTTACCACTTCGGTGTATTAACGACCAGGGCAGGGTAATCAATTTAAAGAAACCATCTTACTGGATAGATTTAAAGGCCAGCCAGAAAACAACTACCAGTTATATCCTAACGGGAAAAATGACTACTGAAGGAAAAATTATTGGCACCTTAACTACCCATACCATTGGTTACGCGGCATATAACAAACGTAAAGATATTCTACGATACAATTCGCCGGATGAATATGTCGAGAAGCTTGATGAACGTTTAACCAGAATTAAGATACTGGATCATCAAATTTCGAACCTGGATAGTGTGGAAAATTCTTTAATCGAAAAATACGAAGTAGAGTTTACCATAAACGATGGCACCAATAAAGATCAGTTCTATTTTAGCCCATTTTTTATCAATACCATTTCGAAAAATCCATTTAATTTAAACGAACGCACCTACCCAGTTGATTTGGGTGCAGCTTCTGACGAGCGCATTATCATCAGTGTGCTTTTACCAGAAAAATACCAATTGATAGAAAAACCGAAAGATATGGCAATAGCTTTACCCAATGCTGGTGGAAAGTATTTATTGCAAACGGCTTTAGATGGAAACACCATTTCAATGAGTCAGATTTTACAGTTTAACAATGCTATTTATCAGCCAGAAGAATATCTTTTCTTAAAAGAATTCTATAGCAAGATCATCCAGAACCAGAAAACAGAATTTTTATTAAAAAAGGCAAATTAAATGAGATTCTTATTTACCGTATTTTCCTTGCTTTTAGTTTCTGTTATTGGCTTTGCGCAAGACAATTATGATGTTGATTTAATTCCCGCTAACCTGCGCAACCGGGCCAATGCCTGTATCAGGAATGAAGAAACAACCATCGATATGCGCTCGCCTGATAACGTAATGCTCAATGTAAAAAAGGCCATTACGGTATTTAACCAAAATGGAGAGGACGAAGCACGCTTGGTACTCTATTACGATAAAAACATTTCAATTAAAGGGATAAAAGGAGAAGTTTACAACAGCGTTGGCAAGCTCACCAACAAGTTTTCTCAAAACGATTTTGCCGATATGAGCGCGGCCGATGGATTCTCCTTATTTGTTGATAGCCGCGTAAAACACTATCTACCATCGGTAAACCAATATCCTTACACCCTGGTTTACAATTATGAAATTAGAAATAAGCAAAATCTGATTATACCCGATTGGAGCCCGAAACCAGCAGATGATGTTTCAGTAGAGAAAAGCACTTACACGTTTATTTGTAAGCCAACAGATGAGATAAGAATAAAAACCCAGAATTATAACGGAACACCAGAAGTACTAACTGATGAGAAGCAGAAAAAAACAATTTGGAAGGCAAATAATATCCTGGCGGTTAGAACTGAACCCTATAGCCCGGCACACGAAACTTATGTAACCAACATCCAGATTGCCCCTCAAGCGTTTTATTATTACAACCATAAAGGCAGCTATACCAACTGGAAAGAGCTAGGCAAATGGATTTATGACGATTTGTTAGCAGCACGCAAAGTCCTGCCACCTGCCACCATTGAAATGGTAAAAGACCTTGTAAAAAACGAAAAAACAGACAAAGATAAGGCACGTAAAATTTATCAGTATTTACAAGACAAAACAAGGTACATTAGCGTACAGATTGGTATTGGTGGTTTTCAGCCGATTGCTGCCAGTGAAGTAGACCGGTTAGGCTATGGTGATTGTAAAGCTTTGGTAAATTATATGCAAAGCCTGCTCAGTGCAGTAAATATTGATTCTTATTACTGCGTAGTATCGGCTGGTTCTGAAAAGAAAAGTATGGACCCGAACTATGCCAGTATGGTACAAGGCAATCATATTATTCTATGTATGCCCTTAAAGGGTGACACAACCTGGTTAGAATGCACCAGCCAAAAAATCCCCTTCGGCTTTTTAAGCGATTTTACGGATGATAGATTGGTGCTTGCCTGTACTACCGAGGGAGGCAAACTATTGCATACGCCAAAACTAACCACTGCTGAGAACTTGCAGATACGTAAAGCCAACTTAACTGTTCAGTTAGATGGTAGTGTATCTGGAAAAATGAATACCGTTTATGCTGGCTCACAATACGAAAATCAGGAATCGCTGATCGGTAAATCAATAACCGAACAGCATAAACTACTAAAAGAAGCTTATAACATTGACAATATTGATTTCGAAGCAGTTTCCTTTGCGCAGAAAAAAGATATATCGCCCAAATTAACGGAAGAAGTAAGCATTAATATCAGAAATTATGCGCCTGTTAATGGAAACAAAATGTTTTTACAGCTCAATGCCTTTAACCTGAGGCGGTCGATTCCTGAAATAAAGAACAGAACACTTCCTGTTTACATTAACCGCGGATATACAGACGAAGATAGCATTGTTTATACCTTGCCAGATAATGTAATTACAGAATTGATTATTGGACAAGATAAAGCTTTTAAAAGCCCTTTCGGGGAATATGTATGTAAGGCCAGCTTAGTAGGCAACAAACTAACCTATTACCGGAAATTTATACTAAACGATGGTACATTTCCTGCAGCGCAGTATAATGAGTTTTCGAAATTCATTAATGATGTAAATGCTGCAGATTATTTAAAATTAGCACTTAGCTTAAAAAAATAATCCCGAGGCCAATACCAATAATCATGATCAGGTACATTAAAATTTCTGTTGAAGCAAATCTTTTGTATTTGGTCCAGAAAGAGTAATCATTTTCTTCGTTTGGCATTTTACATTTTTATGCAGCAAAAATAGGAAAATAGATTTAAAGAAAAATTACTAAGTTTCTCCCCAGATTATGGCGATTAACACAGATAATAATTTAATTAGAAAGGATCATTTCCATTGGGAATGATAAGCCACTCAAATCTGCGTCCTCTGCAATTCAACGGGAACAATAGATCTAATATAGCTTGCTGCTTCACATTCCTAAAAGCTATATTATTCCGTTTTAAGTCACGAAAATGTAAAACCATTTGTATTTGAAACGCTACAGAATTGATTTGGGCAACATTTGAGCAAAACAACCGTATAAATAGCTCAATATCAAACTAAACCATACTGAATGAAGAAATACATCCTGGACATTGCTACGATTTTTTTGATGGGTATGAGCATTGTCGGAACAAGTTGGAAAGCAGCGGAGCTTCCCCATACACAACAAGAAGTTGTTAAGCACATAGCTACAGATAGCTTATACAATCAATATATCTCAAATATTTACCATCAGGTTCATTTAGATTCTGCCGGATTAAGTGAACAGGTTTTTGAAAAAGCGCTAACCGGTTTTTATAACTTAAAACATTCTGGCCTTTTACATACCAAATCTGTTTTAACCATTGCCGATTTTGATCAGGAAAGTTCTAAAAAACGCCTGTATATTATCGATCTTGCGAGCAAAAAATTAGTATTAAATACTTGGGTAGCCCATGGGCAAAACAGTGGTGGCGATAAGCCAGCCTATTTTTCCAACAATATCAATTCGAACCAGAGTAGCTTAGGTTTTTATTTAACCGGTGAAGTCTACTACGGAAAACATGGCCGTTCGCTTAAACTGGATGGCATGGACCAAGGTTTTAACAGCAATGCGAGAGAGAGGTCTATTGTGGTTCATGGTGCCAGTTATGTAAGTCAAAAAAGCATCGATCAATTAGGCAGACTGGGCAGAAGTCAGGGTTGTCCTGCTGTCCCGGCTAAGTTGGCCGATCAGGTGATCAATACCATTTCAGACCGAACGGTACTGTTTATCAATAATTCAGAACAACAATACAATTCATCATTTTTAAATGAAACACTGGCAGCAAGTGTTGTATTAAATCAGGAACAGATTTTAGCAGCCCAAATGGATTAATATTGTTTAATATTTTTGGCGTTCAGGTTTTTAGGCAAGATCCAGGTAAAGATAGATTTGCTGCTGGCCAATAAATCCCAAACCCAACGGTTACTGTCTACCTCCTTTTCGCCGCAGTCTACAACTTCAGCACGTTTGAGCAGTTTTTTAACTAAAGCCTGCATCCATTTTATCCGTACTATGCGGTTAAAAGACAATCCCAGATAATCGCAATACACATGTACCAGGATTTCTACAATAAGCGAAGCGTTAGAAATAGCCAGTGCTTTACCGAAATGCTGTTCATAATCGGCTTTAATTGTTTTTATCAAAAGTTCAAACCTTGAATCTGCTTTTCCATCAAGATAAGCCCAAAGTTGAGCATTACTATACACGCGGATTAATTGCGGTTCGAGCCCTACTTTAATTTTATTGTCTGCCAGTTCATAAATTTTATCCATTCATTAAAAATCAATTGTAGCTGTTAGATAACGATATTACCAAATTGTTAATCAATCCGATATAAAAAATTCTGACACTAATGATGGACAAAGTTATCTGATAATTGTTTGCCCAAAGGAATGTTATTAGCATTGTGAGTAATTTTTTTAATCGGTTGCCAATATTTTAATCATCTTTGGGGTTGAAAAGATAAGCCCATTCATGAAGATTGTAATTGCAGAAAAGCCCTCTGTTGGTCGTGAACTTGCTAAAGTTTTCGGAGCAACCACCAGAAAAGATGGATACATTGAAGGTAAAGGATATTCTTTTACCTGGGCATTCGGGCATTTGTTACAATTGGCTCCCCCTCAAGATTATGGTTTTATTGGCTGGAGGAAGCAACATTTACCTATGCTTCCGCAAAAGTTTAAACTTGCCATTAGAAAGATTAAAACAAAAGATGGTTTTGTAGAAGATCCGGCAGTGCGAAAACAATTAGACACCATAAAAAAACTTTTTGATGAGGCGAGTGAAATTATTGTGGCAACGGATGCGGGGCGTGAGGGTGAATTAATTTTCAGGTACATTTATTATTACCTGAAATGCAAAAAACCTTTCAAACGCCTTTGGATCTCTTCGCAAACAGATGAAGCAATAAAAGATGGATTCAGAAACTTAAAACCGGGAACCGATTACGATACCCTGTTTAATTCGGCTCATTGCCGCTCAGAATCAGACTGGCTGGTGGGAATGAACGCCACACAGGCGCTAAGTATTTCGGCAGGTAACAGAACAGTTCTTTCATTGGGGCGGGTACAAACGCCTACCCTGGCCATGATCTGTGCTCGTTTTTTGGAGATTAAAAATTTCGTTCCTCAAACCTATTATCAGATCAGTATTTTGCTGACCAAGGATGAGCAGACATTTAAGGCTATATCAACTTCGAATTATAAGGAAAAGGAAGAAGTAGAAAAGTTATTTGCGCTTGTAGAGGATGTGGCTTCTGGCTTTCCTGCAGGAGGAAACATTACGGCTGTAGAAGCAAAGCCAAGAAAAGAACCACCTCCGTTATTGCACGACTTAAGTAGTTTACAGCAAGAAGCCAATAAGAAAAAGGGATATACTGCTGATCAAACACTTAATATTTTGCAAAACCTGTACGAGAGCAAATTGGTTTCCTACCCCCGTACCGGATCGCGCTACATTGGTGATGACGTTTTTGCAGGCGTTCCAGATTTGATTGCAAAATTTACCGATCATGCTGATTTTGGAAAACAAGCACAATTTTTGCAAACCATTACTTTAAATAAGCGAAGTGTTAACGCTAAAAAAGTAACCGATCACCATGCTGTTTTACCAACAGGCGAGCAGGCTTATGGACTAAGTGCAGATAAACAAGCTGTATACGATATGGTTGTTGGTCGTATGATTGAGGCTTTTCACCAGGAATGTCTTAAAGAATTAACCAAAATAACCATTCAATCAGGAGTTACTTTTGTGGCCAATGGAACGGTAATCCGCTCTGCGGGCTGGCGAGCTGTTTTTAATGACCCTGAAGATGATAAAAAAGATGAAGACAATGCAGCTTTACCAAAGGTTGCTGTTGGAGAACTATTGCCTATAACAGAAAAATCTCTTTTAGAAAAGCAGACTAAACCAAAGCCAATGTACAACGAGGCTTCGTTATTAAAAGCGCTCGAAACATGCGGCAAGGAGATTGAAGATGAAGAATTACGTTATGCCATGAAAGATAGTGGTTTAGGTACGCCGGCAACGCGTGCATCCATTATCGAAACGTTAATCACCAGAGAATATATTACCAGGGAAAAGCGAAATCTTGTACCTACCAATAAAGGTCTCGCTGTTTACGAAGTGGTTAAAGATAAACAGATAGCGCAGGCTGAACTTACCGGACAGTGGGAAAAAAGATTGGAAGAAATACGTTCAGGCTCATCAGTAAAAGATTTTAAATCAGAAATCACAGAATATACCAAAACCATTACGCACGAACTGTTAATTGCAGGGGCCAGTATATCGGCCAAACTCGCAGAAGAAAAGAAACTGGAAAAGGCTTAGCATCAACTTGCGTCACATCATGCGAAGCAGTTGCAAAAAGCAACAATTTTACGGTTATAGCTCCATAAATTCCCAGGCGCTGTGGTATGCGTTCAATTGCTCAACATACTGGATAAATTCAGCATAAAAATTAGATTTCGATAAAGTAGAACTATCGCCAATAACAACCAGCTTTTTCCTTGCCCTTGTCATGGCAACATTCATTCTCCTGGTATCTGATAAAAACCCAATGCTTCCATCGCCATTACTCCTGGTAAGGCTAATATAAACCACATCACGTTCCTGCCCCTGAAAGCTATCAATGGTGTTAACTGCAATTTTATTGCGATATGGATTTAAAATTTCATTTTCCTGAACCAATGCATTTAAAATCTGAACCTGCTGTTTATAAGGCGAAACAATGGCAACAGACGGAAAACTATCAGTTAAGGTTTTATCTGTCAAACTAGCAACCAAATTCGTTAAATGTTTGACCAAAAATGCAGCTTCATCAGGATTGGTTGTACTTGTTCCATCTAATTTTTCGTCAAAACTACAGCCTGCAGTATCGATAAATTGAATCGCTTGATCGCCGGTAAACAATAAATGATCGGCAACAGATTGATGCGCTATCAACTCATTTTTGTAAAATACCTGAGATGAATAACCCATAATATCTTTGTTCATTCTGTATTGTTCTTTTAACAACACAACCGACTCTGGATGAAGGTTTACTGCTTTTTCGAGTAAAGTATTACTTAAACCGTTTCTGGCTGCTTCATTTGATTTTATAGTTGGAGAAAGCTGAAAATGATCACCAGCTAATATTACTTTCTGTGCTTTTAAAATCGGTATCCAACAAGCAGGTTCCAAAGCCTGGCCAGCCTCATCAATTACAATGGTATTATACTTTAAATTCCGAACAGTATAATGGTTGGCTCCCACCAGGGTAGCGGTAATAATCTGTGCTTTAGTAAACAGATTATCCATAATGTACTGCTCCGTTTTTTCCACTTCCTTTCCAATTTTATGCGCTTCATCAAACAAGGCCTTACGTTGCTCCCGTTCTGCTTTGCCGAAGCTCCGCTTATATTTATGGGCCATGTTTTTATACTCACTGGCTTGCTTTTTTAAAGCCTTAATCGTTTTCATCTCCGCGTGATCGGCCATTTGATGATCAAGCGTAGCCGCAAGCAATCTTTCTGAAACCCTTGCCGGATTCCCTACACGGATTACTTTTAGCCCCTCAGCCGCTAATTTTTCAGTAAGTAAATCAACAGCAGTATTACTTGGTGCTACCACCAAAATTTTTTGATCGCTGTGTTTAACCAACGATTTTATAGCGTGCACAAGTGTTGTCGTTTTTCCAGTGCCTGGTGGACCATGAACCACAGCCAAATGATCGGCTGCAATAATTTTATTCACCGCTAATTGCTGCGAGTCGTTTAACGTATTTGGAATGATAAATTTCTCTTCGCCCCGAAATGAAGGTTTTTCTCCTTTCGTTAAAATACGGATCAGTTTATTTTCCGATTCATTTTCTGCCAAATGCGTAGCCTGTTTAAGGGCACCCTGCATTTCGTCGTAACTGTTATTATCAAAAAGTAAGTCTACACCGAGTTTGCCATCTCTGGTCCAGTCTGGTAATTCATCAACACGGAAGCTGATTTTCATCCTGCTGCCACTTTGGTGATTTATAATCCCCTCTATCCGGTCTTCTTTGGCATCGTGATTAGAAAATAATACCACCGACGAACCAAAACGGAACTGATGAGAAAAATCCTGATGGGTAGTCCGTTCCAACTCTACAGTTAAATAATCGCCACGGCCTATTTCGGTATTCCTGATTGCAATAGGGTACCAGGTTAAACCCAAGGCCCTCCTATCGGCGGCCGAAGTATTTTCAGTAAGTTTTAAATACGATTGTAAATCTTCGTTGCGTTCGGTATCGAGCAGATCCTGGAGTTTTTTGAAATATTCTTTTGGCAAGGGAAAGGGTGGTTAACTGTATAAATTGTTGTATTGCTTAATTGTTAGATTGCTTGATTGTCAACTAAAAACTGCCAATCGCAAACCAAATAATCGCTTAATTACCTGATTGTTAGCTTGATGTACTGTTCAAGAGCTGAAAATATTTGTTCTTAAAGGTAAATCAAACGCTTAACGCCAAGCGCCATGCACATAGCGCTATAAAACAAGCTCGTTATGCAGCCTTAACAAAGTCTCTTCAGCATCATCGCAAAAACCAGGGTGCACTTTTGAGCACTGCACTACGGTACTTCTGGTTGCCGTGAGCCACCTAAAACGAGAAGCCTGGTCATATTGACCAATTGGACCTGATCCTTTTGCAGATGTACTTATTCTTTCAAAAGCACATAAGTTCTCTTTTAGCTCTTCTAAATCTATCTCTGCAGAAAAAGCCTTTACTCTTTTCTCATCCAGGGAAAAAACACTTTTTAGAAATTTTTGCTTGGCACAAAACAAAATAATGCCCACATTAATAAATTCTTCACGTTCTACCCTTGGCATTACGCGAATCACAGCATACTCAAATAAGAATTTCCCTTGCATGCTGTGCTTCTTTTAAAAATATAGTTGAATGGGTTAACCTGGTAGTAAGGAAATGCGTATAGGCATTACGGTGCGCTGCTTTGCTTTCGAAGTTCGTTTCGCCTTCCAACCAATCATCAGGAATTAAATTAATAACAGATTCTATCTTTTCAGGGCTAAGTAGTTTACTAAATTCGTCATTTACACTCTCCAGTTCAGTAGCCCATGGCAACAATACGTGGTCTTTTACCAAAAAGAAAGGTTTAATAGCCTGCTCTTCCCAATTCTGCCAAGAATGATGAAAATATAATGCAGCACCATGGTCGATTAGCCAAAGCTCCTTATGCCACAGCAACATATTGGTGTTTCTGCAGGTACGGTCCATGTTGGTTAAAAAACAATCTAGCCATACAATCTGTGAAGCAAGTTTAGCATCAACAGTAGTTACAGTCGGGTCGAATGTTATTGCGCCAGATAAATAGTGTAGTGCCAAATTTAAACCCACGCTGGCTTTTAGCAGATCCTGTATTTCTTCGTCGGGTTCTGTTCTCCCAAAAGCCTCATCTAAATTGGCAAAAACCAATTCCGGTACACGCAAACCTAAATAGCGGGCTATTTCGCCACCAATTAGTTCGGCAATTAAAGCCCGGGTGCCCTGTCCTGCCCCCCTAAATTTAAGTACATATAAAAAGTTATCATCAGCTTCCGCAATGGCAGGCATAGAGCCACCCTCGCGCAAAGGCGTAACGTATCTGGTTACATTTACCGTTCTAAGTTGTAAATCGTTCATATCTGCAGATAGAATGGCCTTTTATTTTATTTAGGGCACAATTCTAAACTTGCTGCAAATTTAGCAGAATTCCAACAATAAATTGGTCAAAGTTTAGTCGTAAAGATCCTGATGGGAAGTCTGCTGATCAATCGTTAAAAATAAACAGTTATTTTTTTTGAAGCGCAAGGCCAGTAGCCATTAGGGAGGGTTCAGTCCTGCTGTCCATTCCAATCCTTTTGGTTAAAAACCGATATAAACAATTCAACGAGGCCCAAAAGGGATTTCCATTTCCATCAGGGCTATATGGCTTAAACAGTATTTTAGTTCAAAGTCAGGAGTGTTAAGTAAATTGGCTACAGCAGGAAAAACGAAGCTATGAGCAGGGACCAAAGTAAGCTAAACCCGACCATAGTGAATGCCAAGATTCTTCATCGGGGCAGAAACGGGGGCGGGACTACATAAACGAAGAACCACTCCAACTGCTTTCCAAGTCATGAGAACTTAGCCATTTCCTGTGTCAACGCTAACCCAACTAATCGTGTCCTAAATATGCATTTCCTGCAGGCGTCATAGCAGACGACCATTGTACCGAATCGCGGTTAATTTTAATCAGGCCCATGCTTTCTAATTCTTCATATTCTTCTTCCATCCCACCTAAAACCGAAGAACTAACCTGCTGATTGATTACCTCAAGTAGAGATATGATTTCTGATCTTTCCATAAAACAAATAATTAGATATATTTTAATTAACATAAATATAATCAAAATGTTTATCGCTTAATAAACATTTTCAAGAGTTTAAGGTTGTATTTATACCCTGATTTAATTACTATGGAAGCACACATCTATTATCTCTTCATTATGGCTTTACCTGTAGCTTGCATCGCCTGGACGGTTACAAAAGAAGAAATTTTCAAAGAAGCGCGTGAGTTCTGTGTAAACCGTTCTAAAAACTGCGATCAACTGGCAAAAAGAAAGTTTTTTTATGTTTTTACCTGCGAATATTGCTTCAGTCATTATGTAACCGCGATACTGCTTTTTATTACCAAATTCACCTTACTTTACCCTGATTGGCGTGGTTACCTTATTTCTTTCTTTTCGATAATATGGGTAGCAAATGTTTATATGAGTTTATATAATATTATCCGTATCGATCTGAAAAAGGAAAAGATTAAAGCTCAACGGGAAGAATCAGCACTCAAAAACGATTGAAACCATTTGTAACAGTAGCTGTTTTTAAGGTATAATTTAATATTATGCCATCATCAGTAATCAAATATTTTAGTTATGATGCAGCTACA
Organism: Pedobacter sp. Bi27; assembly: GCF_918698255.1. Classification (NCBI taxonomy): domain Bacteria; kingdom Pseudomonadati; phylum Bacteroidota; class Sphingobacteriia; order Sphingobacteriales; family Sphingobacteriaceae; genus Pedobacter; species Pedobacter sp. Bi27. The sequence continues at coordinate 23,194 of NZ_CAKKMW010000004.1, read as the reverse complement.
GAAACATTGAAAATCATCTTTGTAACCGATATGATTTATCAATATAAAGAGGTCCCAGAAAAAATTTACAAGATGTTAAAGGCTTCCGGATCGAAAGGAAGATATTTTAACCGTCACATTAAGGATAAATTTAAATTCCAGAAACTAGAAGAAGAATGATATGCCCGAAGGTCCATCAATAGTAATACTAAAAGATTTAATCAAAGCGCTCCATTTGGGTAAACCGGAGGTACTGGAAGTAGCAGGCAATGCAAATTTCGACAAGGATAGATTGCTTCATGAAAAGATCCAGGATTTTAAGAGTTGGGGTAAACATTTCCTGATCTGTTTTAACGATTTCACAATCCGTATTCATTTTATGTTATTTGGAAGTTATTTAATTAATGAGCGTAAAAAAGCGCCATTAAAATTGGGACTCATCTTTAAAAAAGATGAGTTAAACTTTTATACCTGCAAAGTTGACCTCCTGGAAGGAAACGTTAAAAAACATTACCACTGGGAAAACGACGTAATGGCTGATGAGTGGGACAGCAATGCAGCTATTAAAAAGTTAAAAGAAAAACCCCAGGCATTGGTTTGCGATGTATTGCTGGATCAGCAGATTTTTAGTGGAGTGGGTAATATTATTAAAAACGAGGTCTTATACCGTACCCGTATACATCCCTTAACCAAAATTGAAAATTTGCCACCTGCAAAATTAAAGGCACTGGTTAAGGAAGCCAGAAATTATAGTTTTGATTTTTTAAAGTGGAAAAAGGAAAATACATTAGGTAAGCATTGGGAAGTATATAGTAAGAAAGAGTGCCCACTTAAACATAAAATCGAGAAAAAGGAAATCGGAAAAACACACCGGCAAACTTATTTCTGTAAAAAATGCCAAAAACTATACGCTAGCTAGAAATATTTTTTCGGCTTAAAATTTCCACTCAGAAATATAAACCACTAAATGTTAAGCATTTAAATTATTGCACATCTTTTATCAAAACAACAAACTATAATCTTAAAGTAAAAGAAATGTTAATCTTTTAGGAATTTTCTAAACTAGTCCTATATTTGTCCTCGAGAGCGTTAATTTAGATACGGGTATATGGCTTAGGCTGTATGCCCGTTTTTTGTTTTAGCCGTTGATACGTGCGCTACAACTTTATCCAAGCAGATTCTTAACCACGGCGTATAGGCACTCGGATTAACCACAATATCCTGTGTTAGCGTATGCAAATCCATATACTTAAAGGCTTCTACTTCATCGGGATTTATAACCGGTAGTTCATCACTCATGCCAAAAAAAACATGATCAACCTCGTGTTCCGTTAATCCATCTTCAAATATTGCCTTGTAGGTAAATTTAAATAGATAGTTCAATTCACAGTCCATCCCCATTTCTTCCATCAATCTCCTTTTTGCAGCATGGATATTACTTTCTCCAATCCGAGGATGACTGCAACAGGTATTTGTCCATAAACCTGCAGAATGATATTTGCTTATTGCTCTCTGCTGCAGTAATAATTCGCGTTTAGAATTAAAAATAAAAACAGAAAAGGCACGGTGCAATACACCTTTCTCGTGCGCTTCCATTTTATCCATCTGTCCTTTTGGCACATCCTCCTCATCAACCAGAATAACTTGTTCTTCCATTTAAATTACATTTAACTTATTACGGATAATAGAACCAAACATCAAACCAACTTTACGCGTGTTCGAAATTCTTATCCTTTCAGTCATGACTTTTTCAGCACTTAAGCGCTTTATCTTAGCAAATAACTTTTTGTAATAGATATAGGACAAATATACGCCATTTCTGGATGCTGTAGGCAACTGCTTAATACCAGTTAAGGCCATTGCAAATTCGGCTTCAATTTCTTCTTCGATTTCTTTTTTTTGACGATCGCAGAATAGGGCTAAATTAACATTGGGAAAATAATTTCGACTAAGTGTTTGATGATCAGCTTTCACATCCCTCAAAAAATTAACCTTCTGAAATGCAGAGCCCAATTTCATGGCGTAAGGTTTCAATTGTTCGTAATCTGCAATATTGCCATTGGTAAAAACCTTTAAACACATCAAACCCACCACTTCTGCGGAGCCTAAAATATATTCGTTGTAAAGTTCTGGTGTATATTCTTGCGTAGAAAGATCCATCTCCATACTCCTCAGAAAAAGAACAATCAGCTCCTGATCTATCTGATATTGATTTACAACCCTTTGGAATGAATTTAAAATGGGGTTTAAACTAATACCCAGGCTAATGGCTTCGAAAGTATCGTTCTTAAATTTTTCTAATAAAAAATTCTTGTCATACTGATGGAAACTATCTACAATTTCATCTGCTAAACGTACAAAGCCATAAATGGAGTGTATGGGTTGACGCAGTTCTTTACCAAGAAAATAAATACCATAAGAAAAGCTGGTACTATACAACTTAGTGGTAAGCCGGCTACAATTGGCAGATAGTTGATCAAAAATTTCTTTCATGTAAAACAGGGTATTGTATTGTTTTTTCAAATTCATCGAGCGTTTTAAACCAGTTGATGTGCTCGATATTGTTTAGTTTACTGATTACCTCACTATTTCCGGCAAGATGGATCTTAGCGGATGAGCATATTTCAGACAATTCATCTACGTATTTTTGCGCGCTAGGTTCTGATCTTGACTTTATCATAAAAAGCAAAACATGGCCTACATTTAATGTGGAAAATATCCGCTTAATTGAATCCAACGGAACTTTGCTTCCTAAGAAAATAACTTGATGATGGTGCATCCTCAGCATATAACTGGCAAAAAGCAGCCCAATATCATGATCCTCGTCTTCCGGTAAAAAAAGAAGCCAGCTTTCGCCAGCATGCCTTGTTAAAGGAAGATTATTGATATGAGTAAATATTTTTTGACGGATAATGTTTGATAAAAAATGCTCGTGTGCAGGGCAAATATCGTCTTTTCGCCACATTAAGCCCAAACGGACCAACAATGGATACATTATTTTCCGGTAGCAATCTGAAAGTCCCAACTGATCAATGCTTTGATCAATTAAATGATTAAATGAGTGCTCATCAAAAGCCAAACCATGCCTAATAAGTTGCGAAACATAATCTGCCTGCTCATCATCAGTAGGATATGAGAACTGTTGGTCGAGCAATTTATCAATCGCTTCATCAGAAAGGCTGCAGATTTTAGAAATTTTTAAACCGCTTTTATTTAAGCTTACGATGTTTAATAGTCTTCGGAGCTGCTTATCATCATATAAACGCGTATTCCCTTGAGATCGCATCGGACTCAGTGCATTGTACCGCTGTTCCCAGATCCTGATGGTATGAGAATGGATGCCCGAAAGCTGTTCAAGATCTGAAATAGAATAAGTCATTATTTTGTTTAAATATATTCAATAAAATTTAAACAAAAAGAAGAAAAAAAAGTTTTTACTAAAATGCCCTAAATATATCGTCTGATATTGTATGCATCGTAATCATTAAGTTCGCATGAAATACCTGCTAAACGCAGTAAATTTTAACTACTGATTAAAGGCATAAAGTAACCGGTTAAAACACCTTTTCGGTAAGCAATACACCTCTTTCGCCGTTACCTGTTTCGATGGTATGCACATTTTTATAAGAATGGCTAAAGAAATCGTAGCCATGTTCCCTTTGTTTAATAGCAACCGTACTTAGCGGATAGCTTAAGTTGGTTTGCATGCAATGTAAACTACCATTAGCCAGTAGCAGAAAATCACAGTCGTAACCTTGCTCCTGCAGTTCAATAACCTTTTTGGTAATAGACACGTTTAATCTATTGGCGGTGCGGGTTCTATTTTTCATGGGATATTGTTTTAGGTAATTAGGGATGATTATTGGGTTATTAAATATATCTATTAATAACTACGATTCAAAATGCAATATATTGTTATACAAGTAATTAAATAAAATTGTTTTATTCTTTTTATAAAAGCCTTTCATCGTCGGTTTTCGCTGATCATGTTTCTTGCATAAAAAAACATATACGTATCATATTTACTACAAAAACCAACTAAACATCGTTGCAGACCTAAAATAATTTCTTTATTTAAAAAGCAACCTATAATTTCGTTTAACCTTAAAACATACCTAATGAAATTAACATGTATCGTAATTGATGACGACATTCACGCCGTCAACGGTATAAAATCATATATCAGTCATCTCGCAAACATTCATTTAATAAACTCGTATACAGATCCATTACAGGCATTAAACGAAATTACCGCAGGAGATCAGGTTGACATTATTTTTATAGATGTTGATATGCCTATGATCTCTGGATTAGAATTATCAAAAGCAATTAGGCATAAAACAGACAAGTTAATTTTTACCACTTCGCATTCTAAATATGCCTATGAAGCTTTTGAAATGAATGCAAGCGCTTATTTATTAAAACCATATACCTTTGCCCGTTTTGCGGAGACCATAAACAGATTATTTCCCCTTAGCCCCAGCTTACCGAATGTTGGTATTAAAAAAGAGGATGATTATTTCTTTGTAAGAAATAAAAATGAGAAGAACAATTTGATTAAGGTAAGGTATACGGATATCGTTGCGATAGAAAGCCTGCAAAACTATGTCAGGATTTTCACCCTAAACGAAACCATTGTGTCATACATTGCACTATCAGAGATTAAGATTATTTTAAAAGACTATCAGAATTTTGCCCAGGCACACCGCTCATTTATTATTGCTAAAAACTACATTGAGAAAGTAGAGGGCGGTACACTAAAAATGATTAATGATTTAACCATCAACATTGGAAATAGTTACCGGGAGAACATACAGGATTACATAAAAGAGAAAACGATTAAAACTAACCGCTCTTAAACTAATTTTTTAGTATTTTCGTTATCTAAACAATTAAACGCTTATGGTTTTATTGTTTAGCATATATAGCCGTTCCTCAATCAACTAGCCAATGACGCTTATCGCTAAAAAAAACAAATTACACAAAATTTCAGCCTGGTTTTCTGACAAAAAACTTCATATTTTAGGTTGGACCATATTCATATTTTACGAGGCCATAATCATTGGCATCTTTGTTGGCAGATTCTCTACACTGAGCACTTATGTTATTTTTTATAGCTTAAACATCGCTACATTTTATTTCCACGCGCATGTAGTTTTGGCTTCGGCCCTGAAAAAGATTAATGAAAGATGGTGGAAATTACCTCTGTTTACTTTACTCGAACTAGGTGCTTATTTAATACTAACGGTTTGTTTAGATTATATCGTAATTAATTATACAGATTATAATGGTCCTATTAAACTGATATTTAATGCAGCTTTTTTTGCTGCGCCGATTTACCGGGCCATATACTTTATGTGCTTCGCTACCAGTTATTATTTTCTCCTTAATTTTCTCGAAGAACGGAAAAAGATTGAAGACCTGGAAAAACAACGGTTAAATAACATTATCCAGATAGCTAAATCGGAAAATGCCTTTTTAAAGGCACAGATACAGCCTCATCTGTTATTTAATACTTTAGATTTTATTTATCAGAACGCGAAAGATTCTTCTCCGGTTGCCGCAGAAGCTATTCATTCTCTTGCAGAGATGATGCGCTATTCGGTTGACAGCAATCAGGATAAAGAATTTATTTTGCTTGATGAGGAGATTAACCAGGTAGAAAACCTCATCAACCTGCACCAGCTCCGTAAAGATCACCAGGTACAGCTCCGTTTCTGGTATGATGACGAGATACGTAATACTAAAATCATTCCTTTAGTATTAACCACTTTGGTAGAAAACATGTTTAAACATGGCGAACTGCTTACGCCATTACATCCTGCCAAAGTGAGTTTGAGCATCAAAGATCATCGACTTATAATAGAAACTTCAAACTTAATAAAAGCAATTAAAGATAACTCAGGCTTAAGTTCTGGATTGGAAAACATAAAGAAGCGCTTAGCTTACAGTTATGGCAAAAATGCTGAATTCAGCTACTTTACTGATTCAGACCAGTTTTTCAAAGTAATGCTGGTTATTAAAATCAAATAAGAAAACCTGCTTTAATAACTTTAGTTTAAAATTTCAAATTACACAATAATCTCAAAAGAAAAGCTGATTTTCCTTGCCGAATACATAAAAATCCGTTTCGAATGTGTTTTTTTTTCATTTTAATGGTTGAAATTGTAATTTGCATCAACTAAACCTATAAAAAATGTCAATAAGTTGTATCGCTATTGATGACGACCCTCATTCCCTAGAGAGTTTAATAGCATATATGGAGAAACTGCCTGATTTAAAGCTTATCCAAACTTTTACTGAACCGCTCCAAGCCCTGGCAGAAATATCGGTATCTAATCCTGTCGATATTATTTTTATGGATGTCGAAATGCCTTCACTTTCCGGAATCGAACTGGCAACCCTATTAAGGCAAAAAACAAAACACCTGGTTTTCACTACGGCGCACCCACGGTATGCCATTGATGCTTTTAAAGTTGATGCGGATGCTTATTTGCTTAAACCCTATTCTATTTTACATTTTACGAAAACAATAAACAACCTCTATCCGACTGGAAAAAAAGCACAACATCCTTTTTCCATTTTCGACGATCATTTTTTTTACATCCCCTTACAAGGAGAAAATGCTGATTTGGTAAGAATAGAGCTGAATGAATTGATTGCCATAGAAGAAATGGGGGAAGATATTCAATTTAAAACTACAAAAAATGCTTTTCTAAGTTCAAAATCTAATTTTACCAAGACTTTGAAAATGTTAAAAAAGCATTCAGCATTTATCCAGATTAACCCTTCTGTTGTTATTGCAAAACAGCATATCAAAAGTGTACTCGGCAATAAAATACTGCTTTCTGGCGAAACATCATTTACTGTTTCGGGCACATACATAGAGCTTTTTGCAAATTTTATCAAGAACAATTTGCTTCAGGAAAAACCCCGTCCTGGCACCATAATGTAGTCTTTAATACTCGAACATCAGCATCGGATCAATTTTTAAGGCATAATCAAAACATTAAGTCAAAAACTTTGTATTAGGATAATCTATTTTATTATTAATTGATTTATCTGTTTTGAAAAGAGTGTTGGTCGTGGATGATGATCCAGATGTATTAGAAGTTTTCCAGGATGTATTAGAAACCGAACATTATAAAGTTTATCCACTACTATCGCCACGGCATATTTTTAAAACAATAAGAGATTTCAGTCCCGATCTGATTATTCTAGACATTATGTTAAATGGGATGGATGGGCGTGCTGTGTTTAAAAAGTTAAGGTTAAATCCTGAAACAGCGAGCATCCCTATTATTATGGCATCGGCCAGGTACGATGAAAATTATATTACATCGCAACAATACCATCCCGACGATTATTTAGAAAAACCCTTTAATATGGCAGATTTGCTCCAAAAAGTAAGTGCTTTAACCGAAAATTAAAAAATCAGATATGAAATTAAAATTACTACTATCTCTTCTGTTGTTATGCGCAACAGTATCAATCAAAGTAAAAGCACAAAGCAGACCAGATAAACTCTATTCCATGAGTGGAATTGGCTTTGCGTTCCCAATGGGCGAAACTTCGGATTATTTTAAGCCAAAATTTTCAACATCATTAGGTTTAAACCTGGGTTTGGGCAAAGGCGGTTTGTTCTTATACCCAAAAGCAAGTTTACATGCTTTTACTTTTAACCAGATAACGCCAGATGCGGGCTACACCTATACCTTACAAAAAGGCAGGGCAACCACTTATTTGCTAAATGTTGCTTTAGGGTACCGTAAAATTGTAAACAAATGGGCTTTTTATGGTTTTGCAGGTGCTGGTGGTGGTTTTATTCTTACGCCTCGGGCTAGCGTGAATACCACAACCCTGCAGGTTACCCAAGATAATAAATCCAATGGTTTGGGTATTGCCGAAGGTGGGGCAGGTATTGAATATAATATTGGAGGTGCCAATTTATTTGTAGAGGTCAGTTACATGTATGGCTTTAGTAAAATCCAGAACAGGGCTTTTAACACTGTACCAATTTCTATAGGCATTAAACCTAATTTAAGCAAGCTGTTAAGTAAACTTTAATATTTACATACAAAATACCAGGGCGGTTACGTTAAATACATAACCGCTTTTTTTATGCTAAAGAAATAATCAAAATTATTTTCATACTAATTATTTTAGCATAGATTTGTATTTCAAATTAATTTAATGTTATACGCAGTTGTAGATATCGAAACCACTGGCGGTCATGCCTCAGCAAATGGTATTACCGAGGTTGCCATTAACATCCATGATGGCAATGAAATAGTTGAATCTTACACTACCCTAATTAATCCGAAACAGCCTATACCCGTCTACATTACGGCGCTCACAGGTATTGATGATAACATGTTATTGGATGCCCCAACCTTTGATGATGTTGCTTTACAGATTTATCAGTTATTAAACGATAAGATTTTTGTGGCGCACAATGTAAACTTCGATTATTCCTTTTTGAAGCATCATTTGGCAGCTGCGGGATATGATTTACAATGCAAAAAGCTGTGTACGGTAAGATTGAGCAGAAAACTAATTCCTGGCAAATCTTCCTATAGTTTAGGAAAACTTTGTACAGCCTTGCAGATCCCGATTCAAAACCGACACCGGGCAGCGGGAGATGCAGATGCGACCAGTATCCTATTCAATTTATTGCTAGAATACGATCAGGAAGGCATAATTGCGGAAATGCTGAAGAAAACATCAAAAGAGCAGGTTTTACCGCCGCACTTAGATAAAGCTTCTATCCTGAGGTTACCTCATCAACCAGGTGTATATTATTTTAAAGATAGTAAGGGCAAGATTATTTATGTTGGAAAAGCTAAAGACCTTAAGAAACGCGTAACCAGTCACTTTACAGGCAATACACCTAACCGGCAACGCCAGGATTTTTTACGCACGATTCATGATGTAGACCATGTAATTTGTGGTACCGAATTAATGGCGCTCATTTTAGAAGCCAATGAAATAAAACGCCTTTGGCCTGAAAACAACCGGGCAATGAAGCGTTATGAGCATAAATATGATTTATATATTTTCGAAGATCAAAACGGCTATTTGCGCTTAGCGATAGATAAACATAAAAAAAACAACAACTCCTTCCAGAGTTTTAACAGTTTATTGGAAGGTTATAATTTCTTAAACCAACTGGTTGATAAATACCAGCTTTGTGCAAAGCTCTGTTACCTGCAAAAAACGGCCACTAAATGTTATGCACATGAAAATGGGCAGTGTTTTGGCGCATGTAGCGGAATAGAAACTGTTAGTGTTTATAATAAAAAATTAAATACGGCATTGGCCGATATCCAGAAACAACAACCAAGTTTCGCACTGGTGGATGAAGGCAGAAAAGACAATGAGTTTAGCTGTTTGGTTGTAGAGAATGGAAAATTTTATGGAATGGGCTACTTCACCGATAAGAACTATCTTGCTGATGGTCTGGCGCCAATCAAAAATGATCTTTCTATCTATCAGTCCAACAGTTATATCTTAAATTTAATTCTGAATTACGCAGAACAACACCCACAGAAATTGTATAAATTGTAACGTTTAACTACACGCCATGGATTCATCAATATTTATAGCTCATTGCCTATCTTTTGATGAAGTTATTGAATTGCCACATTTCGAAAAAACTTCCTTCCGGGTAAATAAAAAGATCTTTGCTACGCTAAATATTCAGAAAAGGGAGGCAACATTTAAATTATCGGCAATTGATCAGTCTGTTTTCTGTGATTTTGATCGCAACAGCATATGGCCGGCTACCGGAGCCTGGGGCAAACAAGGCTGGACAATTTTTGACCTAACAGCATTAACAGACGAAATGCTTATCGATGCACTTACACTTTCTTATTGCAATGTAGCCTCAAAGAAGCTTTCAGAAAAGTACAAAACTTAAAGACAATCCCTAACATGGTAATAATTAGCACAATAACTTCGCCAACCAGTTAAGCCTAAAAGATTATAAAACGTAGACTAATAAAGTACTATGCTTTACAAGACGCAATATTGCCGCAATGCTTTAACCATATAACGAATAAAAGAAAATATAAGCTAATCACGATAACCTAAATTGTCTCAAACAGCCCTGTTAATTTTCTTTTTTAGCAAGGGCAACTCTATAGCTGCTTACCTATCTTTACTTACATCAAATATAAAACGTTATGATAAAATCACTTTGGATAAACCTTCCGGTAAAGGACATTAACAAGTCAAAAACATTCTTCTCGCAGCTCGGTTTTACGCTTAATCTTCAGTATGGCACCCGCGAAGATTCCGCGTGCTTTTTAGTGGGAGAAAGTAATTTAGCGATTATGCTTTTTGAAGAAACTTTGTACGAAGGTTTTGCAGGAACCAGTATTGCCGATAAACGCAATGGCGGCGAAGTATTATTCTCCTTTGACGCAGAAAGTCCAGAAGAAGTAGATGATCTGGCTCAAAAAGTAGTAGCTGCCGGTGGTACACTTTATGGCGAGCCAGGCTACAAAGATGGCTGGATGTATGGCTGTGGTTTTGTTGACCTGGATGGCCAAAGATGGAGTATTCTTTACATGGATATGAATAAAATGCCCTTGGGTTAATTCCTCATTAAAAATAAACTAAAATTTGCGTAAGCGATTAATTACGCTTATATTTGTAAGCAATTACTTACGCAATTAATTTTATGAGAAGAGATGTATTTCAAGCCATTGCCGATCCTACCCGAAGAGAAATCATTAATCTGATTGCGCATAACACCTTAAATCTAAATGCAATTGCCGAAAATTTCGACATGAGCCGGCCTGCCATTTCACAGCACATTAAAGTTTTAACAGAATGCGGTTTAGTAGAAATTACCCAACAAGGCCGTGACCGGTACTGTAACATACAATTTCAAAAATTAGCAGAAGTATCTAAATGGGTAGAACAATACCGTATTTTTTGGACAAGCAAATTAGATGCTTTAGAAATACACTTATCAAAAGACACTAAATCAAAATAAAGATGAAAAACGAACCAGTTATTGTAGAACGGGTGTATAATGCGCCTATCGAAAAAGTTTGGAAAGCTTTAACCGACAACAATGAAATTAAACAGTGGTATTTTCAATTGGAAAACTTTAAACCTGAAGTAGGCTTTAAGTTTGAGTTTTCTGGTGGACCGGATGATGGTCCTCAATATTTACATCTCTGCGAAATAACAGAAATTGTTGAGGGCAGGAAACTAGCCTACACCTGGCGATATGATGGTTATCCAGGCGATTCGGTGGTAAGTTGGGAGTTATTTGAGCAAGGCGAGCAAACAAGGCTGAAATTAACACATAGTGGTATAGAAAGCTTTGCTGAGAACGGCCCTGACTTTGCCAAAACAAGTTTCAATGGCGGCTGGACTTATTTTGTTAATGATGCGCTTAAAAATTATTTAGAGCCTAAATCTTAACATTAAGTTCTTCGATGAATCAAAAAAGATTGTCATCCTGAGGGATAATTTATTGTATAAAAATCAATATGAATGACGCATATCTTTTTTTTGCCCAGAGGCTCATCCTTGCCTCGGCTCGCCGCCGCCGATGGGGCTCTTTCTTTTTGCTGTCAAAAAGAAACAAAAAACACCGGCTGAAAATTTTTCTTTCAAAGCTAGTGGGTAGGCTGGGTCGGTGGAGCCCGAAAAATTTGTTAGGCCGGATTTAAGTAGAACGGGGATACCGTGCTATGGCCTAGCTGGATGGAAATTCGATGGTGACTAAAATATTGATTAATAGTTGTTTATAGAATAACGTCAATGGTAGCGTAGTCGAAGGACAATCTTTTTTGATTTTTAACTTATAAAGGTCTTCGACTCCGCTCAGACTGACAAGCGTTTTAAGCTATGTTATAATTACTGGCTGTAGCCTCCTGCCACCACAAAAGCACCTATACCTCTTCTAAAGCCGATTTTATGGCTGCATAAATATAATCGAGATCTTCATCGCTGATTACATACGGCGGGAGGATATAGATAATATTGCCTAATGGCCTTAATATAATTCCCTTCTCTAAAAAGTACGCATACAATAAATTACGCAGATTACTTAAATAAGAGGTTTCATTGCCAGTCTCCCACTCTATTGCAATAATTGTTCCCGTTTGCCTAATTGCTTTAACTTTAGGATGCGTTTTAATTTCTTCAAGAAAAACAGCATGTTTGGCCTCTACCCGCTTAATATTAAGAAGTGTTTCACTTTTTAACAGAATATCCAAACTCGCTAAAGAAGCCACACAAGCAATCGGATTCGCTGTAAAAGAGTGTCCGTGGTAAAGTGTTTTTAATTTATCGTCGCTTAAGAATGCTTCAAAAATCTCTTTTGTACAGGTCGTTACCCCTAATGGCATTGTTCCACCAGTTAAACCTTTGCTTAAACAAATAATATCAGGCTTGTTAGTTAATTTCTCGCAAGCGAAGTAAGTTCCTGTTCTACCGAAACCCGTCATCACTTCATCAGCAATGGTTAAAATTGCGGCGTCTTTACAGGCAGATAAAAGTTGATCCAAATATTTAGATTCGTACATTAACATCCCGCCCGATCCTAGAATGAGTGGTTCGAAGATAAAACAAGCGGTATCTTTAAGATTCGAGATATGAGATGCGAGATGTGAGATATTACCCTCATTTGGTAGATCGATAAATTCGACATCGAACAGTAGACTGTTAAAAGCATCGGTAAAAATACTGCGGCCGCTAACAGACATGGCGCCAAAAGTATCGCCATGATAGGCATTTTTAAAGGCTAAAATCTTCGTTTTTGGTGTGGCCTTATTGTCCCAGTACTGCAGGCACATTTTTAAGGCTACCTCTACTGCAGTTGATCCGTTATCGGTATAAAAAACTTTATCCTGTTTGCCAGGCAATATGGGCAAAAGCCTTTCTGCAAGTAGTACAGCGGGCTCGTGCGTAAAACCTGCAAAAATCACGTGTTCAAGCACATTGAGCTGTTCTGCTACTTTTTGTGCAATATAAGGGTGCGAATGACCATGAATATTTACCCACCAGGATGAAACCGCATCGATATACCGTTTACCACCCTCATCAAAAACGTACACCCCTTCTCCCTTAACAATCGGGATGTGGGGCAGTGCATTCTTCATTTGGGTATAGGGATGCCAGATTACCTTTTGATCGCGTTCAGTTAAATTGAGCTGGGAATCTGGAGTATGGCGTTTGGGCGAATCGGGCATCATGATTATAATTTAACTGAATATTGATTTTTTAAAAGCTGGCCTACGGTTTTATCTGTTTTAAAGGTAATATCATCAATATTTAAATCTTCAATTTTCACCCACCTGAAAACCTGAAGAATTTCACCTTCTCCATCGAAATCGTAAATAACATCTTTAAAGGCCAGGTGCAAAGGCGCTTTTTCTTTAACGATATAATACACACTAATTACCTGGCTATCGTTAAATGATGATTTTTCAAAAAAATCTGTAGTATAAAAATGAGATAATACTTCAATTTCAGCATCGCACTCTTCCACAAACTCACGTTTTAATCCATCGATTAATCCTTCGCCAAGTTCTAAACCGCCACCTGGAAACTTACTGAAACGAAAGCCATATTCTTCCTCATCACTTACCAAAACCTCATTATTTTGGTTAATTAACAATCCATAGACCCTAACATTAAAGTAGCTCATTTTCGAAATGCTTTTTATTTTTAATTACTATTTCTGGTGTCCATACAATTTCCTTTTTAAAGGCCTCTGCCCTCACCGGGCATTCACTCATATGGCAATAATGGCAACACTCAGGCAAGCATGGATCTGCATGAATGAAGAGTTCTGCTTTGCGGAAGCCGTTTTTATTGATCAGTTCATCAATCTGTGAGATTTCGCGGTGAACTTTATTTAAGTCAAAATAATATGGCAATGTTACATGGCAATCGATATGAAATTCAGGACCATATTGCTGGGTACGCAGGTTGTGCACATCAATCCACGGGTTGTGCCTGTTCTTTTGTAAAACATCTACCACTTCTTCAACAAGTGTAAAGTCACTTTCATCCATTAATCCACCCACCGAACCACGGGTAAGTTTATAACCAGAATAAACAATATAAAAGCCTACCAAAAAAGAAAGCAAGCTATCTAGCCAAATAATATTTGTTAGCTGAATTAAGATTAAGCCGACAACAATCGCCGCACTGGTGTACGTATCAGTTAATAAATGTTTACCATCAGCCTGCAATGTAACAGAATGTTCATCTTTACCTACATTGATGAGGTATAGGCCCACAATCAGATTAATCAAGCCCGTGATACCAATAATCAGCGTTCCTGTCAATAGTTCTCCTACCAAATGAGGATAAATAAGGTTGTACGAAGATTTGAAAATGATAACAACTCCTGCAATCAGAATCAATATCCCTTCAACAAAAGCCGAGAAAAACTCAACTTTTCCATGTCCATAAGGATGATTTTCGTCGCGGGGTTGTGTGCTTAGGTAAATGCTATAAAAGGCAAAACTCCCTGCTATTACATTTACAATACTCTCTGCTGCATCTGTTAAGATGGCATTCGATCCCGTAATAAAATACGCAACAAACTTGGCCAACATCAGCACCACACTCACCACCAGAGAAATTATTATAGCTTTCTTTTTTACCGACACCAGGATATTTTTTTCAAAAATACGCTTATCGAATAAATTAAATGAGAAAAACTATGTCTTTTTTAGTGCAGAATAATATTTGGTTTATATATTTGCGCTCAAAGTAATTAACCATGAGCACCTTATCCAAAAGAATCAACAGTCTATCTGAATCTGCAACCCTTAAAATGACCAAACTTGGCCGCGAATTAGCGTCTAAGGGTATTAACATCATTAGTTTAAGCGTTGGTGAACCCGATTTCAATACACCCGATCACGTAAAAAACGCAGCTAAAAAGGCATTAGACGAAAATTACACACGTTATTCGCCGGTACCGGGCTATCCGGACCTGCGCCAGGCCATCGTAAACAAGCTAAAAACAGAAAACAACCTGGATTATGATATTTCTCAGATCGTGGTTTCAACAGGTGCAAAACAATCTTTATCGAATGTTATTTTAACTTTGATTGATCCGGATGATGAGGTAATCATCCCAACGCCTTACTGGGTTTCTTATTCAGAAATGGTAACCCTTGCAGAAGGAAAATCTGTTTTTATTGATACCGACATAGAAAGTGATTTCAAAATCACTCCTGCACAGTTAGAAGCAGCCATTACGCCGAAATCGAAATTATTTATGTTTTCTTCGCCATGTAACCCAACAGGTTCGGTTTACAGCAAAGAAGAATTAGCAGCGCTGGTTGCTGTTTTCGAAAAACACCCTAATATCTACATCTTATCTGATGAGATTTATGAGCATATTAACTTTGTTGATAAACATGAGTCTATTGCTCAATTCGATAGTATTAAAGACCGTGTAATCATTGTTAACGGTTTCTCTAAGGCTTTCGCCATGACAGGCTGGAGATTAGGTTATATTGCCGCTAATAAAGAAATTGCAGCAGCTAACGATAAATTACAGGGACAAACTACTTCAGGAACCTGTTCTATTGCACAAAGAGCAGGAATTGTTGCTTACGAGCAAGGTTTAGCCAGTGTTTTAGAAATGAAAGAAGCATTTTTACGCCGTAGAGAATTGGTTTACAATTTATTAAACGAAATCCCTGGTGTAAAAACAAATCTTCCTGATGGTGCCTTCTACTTTTTCCCAGAAATCAGTTCGTTCTTCGGTAAAAAAGATGCTGACGGAAATGTAATTAAAGATTCTTCAGACCTGGCTTTATATTTATTAAACGTTGGTCACGTAGCAACCGTTGGTGGCGATTCGTTTGGTAACAACAACTACATCCGTTTATCGTACGCAGCATCTGACGAGAGTTTGGTTGAAGCATTAAGAAGAATTAAAGAAGCTTTAGGTAAATTAGCTTAGTTAGTTTGAAGTCAACCGCTTGCAGTTAGCAACATCATCATAAAAACCCATGTTAATTAAGTTTAACATGGTTTTTTTTTATTTATATCACCGTTATCTCAAGAAAAAGGTTCGTCTTCTCGACTGAAGCCCAGTCCCGAATTTTCGGGAGAGAGATCTATTGCAACAGATTTCTCGACTCCGTTTCACTCCGCTCGAAATGACGATATAGTGAGTTATGTAGTCTTCTATTTTTTCAGAAAATGAAAGCAAGCATTTCATCGGAGAATCCAGTCCTTCTTTCCGTTACAAATCCTCGCTACGCTGTGGGTTTTCCACTGCAATAAGGTTTATCAACTAAGGGCATTGCAACTGAAAACCAGAAACCGTTAACTGCAAATTAACTTCTAATGGCCTCTACCGGATCCAATCTTGATGCTGAATATGCTGGCCAAAAACCAGAGATAGTGCCGATGATTATTGATATGCCGATACCTAAGGCAATATTGTTCAAGCCCAGTATAATATGAAAATCTGTGGCCGCACCAATGCCCAAGGTGAGCAGAAAGACCAGTAATAAACCCAGCAAACCACCTAAAATACAAAGCGAAATTGATTCGAATATGAATTGAAGCAGGATAAAATAGTTTTTTGCCCCCAACGATTTTTGGATGCCGATAATATTGGTCCGTTCCTTAACCGATACGAACATGATATTGGCAATACTGAAACCACCAACCAGGATCGAAAACCCACCAATTACCCAACCAGCAATATTTACCATTTTAAACATCGAATCTAACTGGTTAGAAATAATGGTGGTTTTATTTAGTGCAAAATCTTCTTCCTGGCCAGGTCTGATTCTGTGGATGGAGCGCATTAAACCTTTCAATTCGCTTTCTACCTCTTCTAAATTCACATTATCCTTACCACGAACTGTGATCTGTGGACCATAACGCTCACTTTGGATGTCTAAAACACCTTTTGCAAAAGCAATCGGAATATTTACGTTTTTATCAAGAGAGGTACCCAACATATCTTCTCCTTCTTTTTTGAAAACACCAACAACAGTTAAT
This sequence comes from Pedobacter sp. Bi27, assembly GCF_918698255.1. Lineage (NCBI taxonomy): Bacteria > Pseudomonadati > Bacteroidota > Sphingobacteriia > Sphingobacteriales > Sphingobacteriaceae > Pedobacter > Pedobacter sp. Bi27. The sequence continues at coordinate 6,205 of NZ_CAKKMW010000004.1, read as the reverse complement.
CTTCTTCCTAAAATCTGGACCTGTTTACCCACTGGCGCACCGCCATCAAAAAGTCCGTCGGCTATATCAGAACCTAAAATACAAACAGGTGAGCCGTTTTTACTCTCATTTTCGGTAAAATACCGGCCGTCCTGAAGCTCGAAATTCCAGGTTTTATTAAAATCATGCGATGCTGCCCATACCGAAATCCCTTCTACTGAGTTACTTCTGTATTTGATCGTCCTATCGTTAGTCGATATTTCGAATGTAACGCCTTGTGCATTTTCAATTCTTTCGCGGAGGGCTTCAAAATCGCGCAATGAAGGCTGAGGGCGGTTCATATATTTCCACCAAGGGTAATTATCGCCAAAACTCCAAGGCCATTTTTGAATATAAATAGTATTGGAACCCAGTTTATCTACACTGGACTGCAATTTACCGCGAAAGGTATCTACTGCAGAAAATACAGCAATAATGGTAAAAATACCGATTGTTATAGCCAAAAGCGATAACATGGTGCGTAATTTATTCTGGCGCAATGCATCAAATGCAAAACGGAAACTCTCGCCTATTAGCCTAAAGATTATCATAATTAAAGGTTAGATGCAAAGCTTTTCAAAAGGTTACAGCTTATCTTCAAAACTAATTAATTTTATGTCTACAATGCATTAATCGCCCTGTATTATTTGATTTAAATTGATTAAAACATAATATACATAAATTGCGTTTGATAAAATACGGAAAAGAAAAATTAAATTCGTATTTTTGCACCTCAAAAAATTCATCAAGAATGAAATTATCACAATTCAAATTCAACTTACCAGAATCATTAGTAGCCAACAATCCGGCAGAACAACGCGACGAAGCTCGCCTAATGGTTTTACACAAAGACAGCGGTAAAATTGAACATAAAATTTTTAAAGACGTTTTAGGTTATTTCGATGACAAAGACGTAATGATATTAAATAACACTAAGGTTTTCCCTGCCCGTTTATATGGCAATAAAGAGAAAACCGGTGCAACCATCGAGGTTTTCTTACTACGTGAATTAAACAAGGAATTACGTTTATGGGATGTTTTGGTAGATCCGGCACGTAAAATCCGCGTAGGTAATAAATTATATTTTGGCGACGACGATTTATTGGTTGCTGAGGTTGTGGATAACACCACATCACGTGGCCGTACCATCCGTTTCCTGTTTGAAGGTACTGACGAAGAATTTAGAAAAAACGTTGAAATTTTAGGTGAAACTCCACTTCCTAAATATATTAAACGTAAAGCCACTGCTGAAGATAAAGAACGTTATCAAACCATTTTTGCTAAGCACGAAGGTGCCGTAGCTGCTCCAACTGCAGGTTTACACTTTAGTCGTGAGTTGATGAAACGTCTTGAGCTTAAAGGTATAGAATTTGCAGAAGTAACGTTACACGTTGGTTTAGGAACTTTCAGAACTGTTGAGGTTGAAGACTTAACCAAACACAAAATGGACTCTGAGCAATTTATTATCGAGCAAAAAGATGCAAACATTGTAAACAAAGCTTTAGAGGAAAAAAGAAAAATCTGCGCGGTAGGTACTACTTCAATGCGTGCTATCGAATCGGCTGTTTCTGCTAACAGAACATTAAAATCGGCCAACGATTGGACCAGTAAGTTTATCTTCCCTCCCTACGATTTCAGTATTGCAAACTCAATGATTACCAATTTCCACACGCCAGAATCTACTTTATTGATGATGGTAAGTGCATTTGGCGGATATGAGAACGTAATGAATGCTTACGAAGTTGCGGTAAAAGAAAAGTATAAATTTTACAGCTATGGCGATGCCATGCTAATTATATAAGTTTTGCGGTTGGCGTTTGGCGGTTTAGCGCTAAACGCCACGCCCTAAACGCTCAACTATGAAATACTACGCTATAATTGTAGCAGGCGGTTCTGGCAATCGGATGCAAACGGAAACCCCAAAACAATTTCTACTGCTCAAAAACCTTCCGGTTTTGATGCATACCATAAAAGCTTTTGCACAAAGTGATACCCAACCAAAAATTTTACTGGTTCTAAACAAAGATCAACAAGCTTACTGGACCCGGTTATGTGAGGAATTTAATTTTCATGTACCACACCAGGTTATCGATGGCGGCACGGAGCGTTTTCACTCTGTGAAAAATGCAATCCATGCTATCGAAGAAGAAAGTTATGTTGCCATTCACGATGCCGTTCGTCCGCTCGTTTCCAAATCTCTTATCGACAACTGTTTTAATGAAGCTGAGCTACAGGGAAACGTTATTGCAGCCGTACAATCAAGCGATAGCGTACGCTCGCTTAGAGACGGTAAAACAACGGCATTAAAACGCGATGAGATCTATTTAGTACAAACGCCGCAAACTTTTAGCCTTAACATTCTTAAAGAAGCTTACAACCAAGAATTCAATACTCATTTTACAGATGACGCAAGCGTGGTAGAATCTATCGGTTATGAGATTAATATCATTGAAGGAGAAAGAGGGAATATTAAAATCACTTATCCAATCGATCTTGAGCTTGCCGAATTGTTGTTAAAAAATTAAAACATAAAAAGGAGTTTCATTTTTGAAACTCCTTTTTTAATCCATCCATTTCAAAGTGTTCCCTACTTCTAAACCAATGGATATCGGTGCGATATATTTTTTTACGCTGCCCGGCCAATTACTTTAAGCAGAATTGCAATAACTGCGATTACCAATAAAACGTGGATTATACCGCCAACGTCTCCGAAGCCGTGAAATACAAATCCTATTACCCATAGTATTACCAATACTACTGCGACTAAATACAATAAATTTCCCATAGTGTTAATTTTTTAGCAATGTTATAATTATTGATGTATTAACATTCGGCTTTTCACTTTTGTTTAAAAAATGTAATTATTTTATTGTTATGACGAATAATCTCGGAAATGAAATCAAAAAAAAACCTCCCAGTTTAGCTGGAAGGTTTTTATAGTTTCTAATGTTTAGTATTCGTCCTCATTAAAGAAAAAATCTTCTTTAGTTGGGTAATCTGGCCAAATTTCCTCAATGGTTTCATAAGGTTCGCCGTCATCTTCTAATGCCTGTAAGTTTTCAATTACTTCTACTGGGGCACCAGAGCGGATACCATAATCAATTAATTCGTCTTTAGTTGCAGGCCATGGTGCGTCTTCCAAGTGCGATGCTAATTCTAATGTCCAATACATATCGTCAATTCAATTAAATTCTTGTTCTTATTATTGCGCAAAGTATATTAAATTTTTTGAGCAAAACAAACTTATTTTTCCACTATTAAACCCGCGGAATCCAAATGTTTTCTTCCGTCTTAAAATACACGGTCAGTTTTCGTGCCAAAACGAATAAATAATCGCTTAAACGATTCAAATAAACTGTTACACGCTCATCTACAAAGCTATTTTCTGCAAGTTCAACTGTGAGTCGTTCTGCCCTTCTACAAACACATCTAGCAATATGGCAGTAAGAAACGACAGTATTTCCGCCAGGTAAAACAAAATGTTTTAAAGCAGGCAGTTTTTCGTTCATCAGATCCATCTCATTTTCCAACAAGGTAATATCAGTATCGTGCAGATCGGGGATCTTCATCTTAGATGCTTCTGGGTCTGCCGCGAGCGATGAACCAACAGTAAATAACCTATCCTGAATTTCTTTTAATAGTTTCTGTTCGTGCGCCTCAATATCCTGGCACATAATTAAACCTATGTACGAATTTAACTCGTCAACAGTTCCATAGGTTTCGATACGTAAATGATATTTAGGTACTCGGGTACCACCAATAAGTGATGTTTGGCCCTTATCGCCAGTTTTAGTGTAGATTTTCATTTAGAAAGGTTGAAGGTAGAAGATAGAAGGTTTAGGGTAAAACCTTACGCCTTAAACCCTATACAGTACGCCTTAATTAATTTTCTCCCAATCGCTGCCCGTATCTTTCAAAGCCTGCAAACGTGGAGATACATTTTTTATATCTGTATTTAAATAATCGTTTTCAATCAAACCATCACGCATACGTACAATACGGTGAGCATGCTGCGCAATATCTTCCTCGTGCGTAACCAGAATAATGGTGTTTCCTTTACTGTGGATTTCTTCAAGCAGGCCCATTATTTCAATTGATGTTTTGGTATCTAAGTTACCCGTTGGCTCATCGGCCAAAATAATAGATGGATTATTGATCAAAGCCCTGGCTACGGCCACACGTTGACGTTGACCGCCCGATAGCTCATTTGGCTTGTGATCCATACGATTGCCCAAACCTACATTTTCTAACGCTTTAGCTGCTCTTGCATCTCTATCCTTTTTACTTGTTCCCGCGTAAATTAAAGGTAAGGCAACATTGTCTAAAGATGTTGAACGCGGCAATAAATTAAAGGTTTGAAACACGAAACCGATTTCCTGGTTGCGCACTTCTGCCAGGGCATCATCACTCATGTGACTCACATTGGTTCCATTTAAAACATAGGTTCCGCTTGACGGTGTATCCAAACAGCCTAAAATATTCATCAGGGTTGATTTACCGGAACCAGACGGGCCCATCAATGCTACGAATTCGCCTTTATTAATATCTAAAGAAACTGATTTTAAAGCGTGAATCACTTCAGATCCAATAACATATTTACGGCCAATTTCTTTTATAGTGATGAGTGGTTTCTCCATGTTTTTTCTTTTTTAGACAAGCGTAAAGGGTAAGATGTTACAAGAGGGATAAAAATTACTGCACAAATGTTAATCTTAAAGCTGCCGAATTAATCAGCATGACGATTACACCATTATTTTTCAATAATTTTTGGTACCATAAAAAATTGGTCGGTATGTTTTGCTGCATTTTTCAAACCATCAGCTGTAGTTATTTCCTGCTTAACCACATCTTCCCTCCAAACATTAACCGATTCGTTCATATAAACCAATGGTTTCACGTTTGAAGTATCCAGTTCATTTAACTTTTCCATGAATGACAAAATTTTGTTCATTTCAGGAATCAGTGTATCCACCTGTTTTTCATCAATATGAATTCTGGCCAGATCGGCTATTTTATGGATGGTTTTTGCGTCTAAATTCATATTATACTAACTTACTATCAATCAATCTGTAAACCTTTTCTTTCAATACATCAGAATCAACATCTGCCAAAGTTGATGTATTAATGGGTTTGTGGACGTAAATATCGCAAATTCCTGGCTTACTTCCATACTTTGCTCCATCATCCCAATTAATTTTCCAAACATTGGTAATACTCACAGGTACAAGCGGTATATTTTTATCGATAGCCAATCGAAACGGACCATTTTTAAACTCACCCAACTTTGGTGGGTAATGGTCGTCTATTTTACCTTCCGGAAAAATAATCAGGCTCATCCCCTTTTCTAGGTTTTCGCCAGCCTTTTTAAATGCTTTAAAAGCCGAAATCTTACTGTCGCGGTTCACAGAAATATCGATGGTTTTAAAAAAAATGCCCAATACGGGATTATTCAACAGTTCGTCCTTTCCCATAAAGTGGAATTTACCATGTCCCAGGATACAAAAAATCATAATATCCAGGTTAGAGGTGTGGTTTGCGCAATAGATGTAAGTTTGTTTCGGATTTAGCTTTTCTTCATACTGATAACGAAAAAAAACACCTGAAAATAGACTGCACAAAAAACTGTTGGCTTTTCTGAAAAAATTGAGCGTACTATAATACTTCTCATTACGTGAGGTAATGTAATATATTGGGTAGAACAGAGCGAAAAAAAACAGTATCCAGAATAGAAACCATATCCGGTGTACTTGTCTTAGAAGATAAATCATAGATAACCAAAAATATAAAATAGTTTGATATTTCAAACAACTGATTGCATTGGGCTAAGATTATGGTTGCATTATACCAATCACTGGCGAAACCCGGTCAAAAGATCCCTCCAATACAGTTGAGATAACGATCGGAAAAGCACTTCTCCACGGTTGCAAAAACCGCTGTTTATAAACCTTATTGATTGAAAGCCTCACAGCGCAGCAAGGGATATAACGGAAAAAAGACTAGGCCTCCTGTGAAATGCTGAATTCATTTCCAATTATGGTTATATTGTTCTGTGGTCGTTGCTGTAAAGGTTTAGTAATTCGGTAATGAACTAGTTTATTTTTTGTTATTTATATTGACCATTTCCACAGGCTTTTTACCATTAATTCCTTGGTGTGGTCTTTCCCAGTTATAATATACAATATACTTT
>NZ_CAKKMW010000003.1:0-908772 GCF_918698255.1 Pedobacter sp. Bi27 | reverse complement strand
GATAAAAGAAGATACGGTTATATCTTCAACTGGCAAAATGCATTCAGATTTGTTAGGAACAGCCTAATTGAGTTAGTAATGGGATCAAAACTGAAAACAATAATTAAACAGCTAATAGAGCAAATTTCTAAAACTGTAGTTGCGGTAAAGCCAACAAGAAGCTTTCCCAAAATTAAAGTTCGGCAAAATAAAAGCAGGTTGCACCAAGCATATAAATAGCTTAACTTAATAGCATTGGGGATGCTAAGACCAGATTGTGATAGTATGCGACATATCATCATTTCGAGCGAAGTGCAACGCAGCTGAGAACCACGAAGTGCTCAGCTAAGCTAAATCTACCTGGAGGGCAATTTGATTAGATCTCTCCGCTCCGCCATGCTCCGGTCGAGATGACGAACCTGTTATTAAAGACTTTTCTATTTAAAGTGCAGCTTTTACTAAAAATGGCAATATTTCTTTCTGGAAACTTACAAAGTTCTTACGAACGTCAGAATCGCTAACAGAGGTAAATGCAAATGAAAATACGATGCTCTTACTGGCTTTTAACAGAAAGGCCAATCCTTCCCTTCTGGCAGGGTTATTCTTAAAGTTATCCAATTGCAGGTAAGCAGCTAACAACAAAGCCTCTAGCTGATCTGATAAGTGTTTTAAGAATTCCTGAGAGTTTGCATTTTCACGAACAAAATCCCACCCGATAAATTCGTTACACGCAGTAAAAGATAAACGGCTGGTTTTCATCACCAATGCTTTTAAATGTTCTTCTTCTGATGCATAGCTTAATTTATTATGCAGGATTTCGTGAAGATTCTGATCAAGGTAATCCATCAGGATACTATCCAGCACCTGTTCTTTACTTTCGAAATATTTGTAAATTGTTGCTTTGGCAATGCGTGCCTTTTTGGCAATTTCGTTTACACTGGTTTTATGATAACCGTATTTTCTAAATAGTTCTTTGGCAGCCTTTTTTACTGTTTCTTTTATTTTTTCAGCTTCCATTTTAATTGCTTACGTGTAATAGTGTATTGCCCTGCAACGAAATATTATATGCTTTCAAACTTCTTTCTGCGGGTGCTTTTTGTGGACTTCCATCAAGCAGTGAAAATTTTGCGCCAGAACACGGATCGGTTGCGGTAAATCCACTATCATCGGGCACTACTTTACAAATTTTCTCTGGATTTACAGTACTACAACGATCAAATACGACATAACTGTTAGATGATATTCTCACAATAATTAAACCGCCAACACCCCGATCAGCAACTAGCATAACATTATCTTTTTGCTTAATGGAAAACTCTTGAAGTGTTACATTATAATTTACCGGCACATCAGGAATGTAACCTTCATCTTTACCACAGCCTGTGGCAATCAAGAGTACAAACAATATGCTATATAAATACTTCATCATTAAATTAAAGCAGATTTAAATTGCTTCAAGAAACGTACGTCGTTTTCAGAGAATAAACGCAGATCTTTAATTTCGTATTTCAGATTGGTAATGCGTTCTATTCCCATTCCAAATGCAAAACCGCTATATTTTTTCGAATCGATACCACAGTTTTCCAAAACATTGGGATCTACCATACCGCAGCCCAAAATTTCTACCCAACCACTGTATTTACAAAACTGGCAGCCTACTCCTTTACAAATGGTACATGAAATATCCATCTCTGCAGATGGCTCAGTAAAAGGGAAATATGATGGGCGGAAACGCACTTTTGTACCTTCTCCGTATAATTCCTGAACGAAATAAAATAAAGTTTGCTTTAAATCGGCGAATGAAACATTTTCATCAACATACAAACCTTCTACCTGATGAAAAAAGCAGTGTGCACGTGCAGAAATGGCCTCATTACGGTAAACACGGCCTGGCATAATTGCCCTGAATGGTGGCTGGCCCTGTTCCATCATGCGCACCTGCACGGAAGAAGTATGCGTACGCAGTGCAATATCGCCTTTTTCTCCACCTTTTTTAATGAAGAAAGTATCTTGCATATCTCTTGCAGGATGCTCTTCAGGGAAGTTCAGTGCAGAGAAGTTATGCCAATCATCTTCAATTTCAGGACCTTCTGCTACTGTAAAACCAAGCTTAGCAAAAATCTCTACAATTTCTCTACGCACTAAGGCTAAAGGGTGGCGCGAACCAATCTCGAAACCTTCACCCGGTAAAGTTAAGTCTTGTTGTGAACTTTCCGTTTTTACATCAGCACTTTCTGTAGATTCTTTTAAGGTGAGGTATTTTGATTCGGCAAGTTGCTTAAACTCATTTAAAACTTTACCTAACGATCTTTTTTCTTCAACAGAAACAGATTTGAATTCGTCGAAAATCTCTTTAATGATGCCTTTGCTTCCTAAATACTTGATGCGGAATTGCTCCAACTCGTCTGCTTTTTCAGTTACGAAAGCATTAATTTTATCGGTATATTGTGTTATTTTGTCCTGTAACATGGCTTCAAATATACGTCAAATTATCCAATAATTTTAGGGTTGATGGGTTCAAATAATCTGTTTACAATACCATTATAAAAGAAAATGAACCCATAAACTATAAAAGCCGCTTAAGCGGCTTTTATAGTTATCGTAGATATATAGGTTTTAAATTACACCCAATTCTTTCCCTACCTTAGTAAATGCGGCAATCGCTTTATCTAAGTGATGTTGCTCATGTCCTGCTGATAACTGTACACGGATCCTCGCTTTGCCCTGAGGCACAACCGGATAAAAGAACCCGATTACATAAATACCTTCTTCTAACATTTTAGCAGCAAATTGTTGTGCAATTTTTGCATCGTACAACATTACCGGAACAATTGGATGGAAACCTGGTTTAATATCGAAACCAGCCTCAGTCATTTTCTCACGGAAATACTTCGTATTGTTTTCTAGTTTATCTCTTAATGATGTGGTTTCGCTTAACATATCTAATACTGCGATAGATGCACCTGCAATTGCTGGTGCTAAAGTATTAGAGAACAAATAAGGACGTGAACGCTGACGCAACATATCGATAATTTCTTTTTTACCTGAGGTAAAACCGCCAGATGCACCACCTAAAGCTTTACCTAAAGTACCGGTAATGATATCGATACGGTCCATTACATTGAAGTGCTCATGTGTTCCGCGGCCATTTTTACCGATAAAACCTGTACAGTGCGATTCATCGATCATAACCAAGGCCTCGTATTTATCAGCCAGATCTGCAATTTTATCCAGCGGAGCAACTGATCCGTCCATCGAGAAAGCACCATCGGTAACAATAATTCTATGTCTGCAATCTTTAGCCGCGATTAACTGTTTTTCCAAATCTTCCATATCTGCATTTTTATAACGGAAACGTTGTGCTTTACACAATCTAACACCGTCGATAATTGATGCATGATTTAATTCATCAGAAATAATGGCATCTTCTGCATTAAATAATGGTTCAAAAACACCACCATTGGCATCAAATGCAGCAGCATACAAAATGGTATCTTCTGTGCCTAAAAATTTAGAAATTTTAGCCTCCAATTCTTTGTGTACATCTTGTGTACCACAGATAAAACGTACCGAAGACATTCCATAACCATGATCGTCGATCGCTTTTTTAGCCGCTTCTATCACCTTTGGATGAGAAGAGAGCCCTAAATAATTATTTGCGCAAAAGTTAACTACTTCAGCACCGCCACTTACTTTAATGTCGGCACCCTGAGGGGTAATAATAATTCTTTCGCGTTTAAATAATCCAGCGTTTTCGATTTCTTCAAGTTCTTTCTGAAGAACAGGTTGTAATGTTTTATACATGGCCTTTTGATATGGTTGATTTTACGCCCAAAGTTATAAAAAAAAGTCTTTACAGACCTAAAAAGGCAATTTTATACCTATATATTGCAGACAAACGTTTGATCAATTAATTAATTAACACAAGATTTATAGATTTTAAAAAAATTAGCACTACTATTATTTCCAAATCCAACAAAACCCATATCTTATCGAATGGTGCTACTAGTTATGGTCGCAAAAACTAATTACTATCCAATATGAAATTTGATGAATTATACTGGCACGACTCAGTAATAAAGAGAGTCGAAATAGATAGAACTAAACCAGGAAAACAAGATACTATCAGCTTTGAAATTGATTGGTACGACAGTGGAATAGGAAAACTTTTGTTTGAAGATGTATATTGGATGCGCATTGATATGAATTTTGGGATAGTAGCGGATGATTGTATTGATGATGCATTTATATCTTCGGCGGAAGATGTCGATCTTATCAGATTTAAGGGAAAATGGCGTGGATTAATTGATACCGATTTATCCTGTTATGTGATTAAAACTTCATCCACGGGAAGTGAATTCAAAATTATTTCTAAGGGATACCGATTAGAATAGCTTTTAAATAAATGAAAACAACTTCTTATAATAATCAACTGTTATTATTTTTTTCAATCTTAACAAACTTTAACACCCCCCTGTATGTATAGTCTTAAAAGTTATTCGATATTTATAGCTTACTAATCCAATTTATGATAAGAATTTGCGCGCTCCTATTTTTTTGTGGCCTCACCAATTTTGTTTTTGCTCAACAATTTACCATTACAGGTGTAGTTAAAGATACCAACGGACAGCCTGTTCCTTTTGCATCAGTTTATTTAAAAAACACCACTACCGGCACGTCTGCAAATGTTGACGGAAGATATTCGATGAAGCTAAAAACGGGAGAATACACGTTAAATTTCAGGGCAGTGGGCTATAAACAGCAGGAACACATCATCAACCTTACCGACGATATTTCGCTCAATGTAACCCTAACATCTGAAAGTTATACTTTAGAAAATGTAAACATCAGGGCAAATGCCGAAGATCCGGCTTATGCCATTATCCGCAAAACCATCAAACAGAGAAAAACCCATCTAGATGAAGTTAAGGAATTTAGTTGTGATGTTTACATTAAAGGCGTACAACGTTTAAGGGGTGCCCCTAAAAAGTTTTTCGGTCGGGATATCCAAAAAGTTCTGGAGCTCGATACCAATCGAAAAGGCATCATTTATTTATCAGAATCGCAGAGTAAGTTTAATTTCAGAAGGCCTAATGATGTGCACGAAGAAATGATTTCATCAAAAGTTGCCGGAAGAAACAATGCTTTCAGTTTTAATAAAGCATCTGATCTCATTATTAATTTTTATGATAATTACCTGCTCGAAAACAAATTAAGCACCAGGGGCTTCATTTCACCAATTGCAGACAATGCCCTGTTTTACTATAAATACAAGTTGCTTGGCGAAACCAAAGAGAATGGAGAACTGATCCACAAAATCGAGGTCATCCCCCGTCGTGAAAATGACCCTGTGTTTAGGGGAATTATTTACATTATTGATGGCAGCTGGAGAATTTACAATACCGATGTTTATTTAACTAAAAAATCGGGGATCAACTTTATCGATACCTTAAACATCAGCCAACAATTTACCAAGGTTAAGGAGGTTTATATGCCTACCGCCATCAATTTTCAATTTGCGGGTAATGTATTGGGCTTTAAAATCGCAGGCTATTTTGTTGGTATTTATAGCAATTACAATGTTGACCCTAAGTTTCCTAAAAACTTTTTCAATGGCGAAATATTGAAAATAACTGAAATGGTGAACAAAAAAGACTCTACCTACTGGACAAACAACAGGCCGATTCCTTTAACAGGTGATGAAAAGCTTAATTACGTCAAAAAAGATAGTATTGCTAAATTAAAGGAATCGAAAAAGTATCTCGACTCACTAGAAAAAGACAACAATAAATTTGGCATTGGCAAATTGCTGCTTAGAGGATATAGTGTTAACGATCGCTATGATAAGGAATATTGGTCTTTCGATCCGGTACTTAAAGCTATATTTTACAATACCGTAGAAGGTTTTGCAGTAAAATATGGGGGTACCTACAGAAAGGATTTCGAGAATAGAAGATCTTACTCTATCCGGCCTGAACTGAGGTATGGTTTTGCCAACCAAAAACTTACCGGAAGTTTAACCGGAAGTTACTATTACAATCCGCTTAAAAGGGCCAGTATAGGTGCATCGTTCGGAAATGGCATTTTTGACCTAAATAATCTGGGCTCAATGACTGCGTTAGGCAATACCATTAACTCATTGCTTTACGAAAAAAACTTCTCGAAATTTTACGAGAAAAGCTTCATTAACATTAACACAACCAGAGAACTGGCAACAGGATTGCAGGGAAGTGCAAGTGTAGATTACAGCAGGAACAAAAATTTAATCAATAACTCCACATTTAAGTTTATCGATGCCAAGGATAGGGAATTTACATCGAACAATCCTTTCAGTCCAACTGTAGAAACGCCACTTTTCCCTACGTACAACTCCCTAAGTGCAACTGTAAGTTTAACCTACACCATTGGCCAGAAATACATTACCCGTCCAGATGGCAAGTTTTATACCGAATCTCACTTTCCTAGAATTACGGTATTATATAAAAAAGGATTTAACAACGTTTTAAATAGCGATGTTGATTACGATTTTGTAAAAGCAGAAGTTTATCAGGACAGAATTAGCTTAGGGTTATTGGGCTATAGTTCATTTTTGGTTGGGGCAGGAAAGTTTCTTAATAATGCAAAGATGTACTATCCTGATTTCAAACATTTTTCAGGTAACATTTCTACCATCTTCCCTCCTAACATAAGGAAGTTTCAATTTTTAGATTTTTATCAGTTTAGCACCAACCAGCAATACTTCGAAGCGCATTTAGAGCATAACTTTGCAGGCTTTTTCACAAATAAAGTGCCGTTACTGCGTAAAGCTAAATTGGAAGAATTTATTGGAGGTGGTTATTTGTCTTCTCCAGAAAAAAGAAATTATAAAGAATTTTATTTCGGCTTCCAGCGTCTGGTACTAAGGGCCAGTTATGGCTTTGCTTACGACGGTGCCCGCAAATTAACACAAGGATTTAGAATAGCTTACACCTTATAATAAGGTTTAGGGTGTAGGGTATTAGGCGTAAGGTTTACTGAACCAATTTTAGATGTTTTCCTAAAGAGGGAAGATTCTGAAATCGGGAGTTAAAAACCTTCCACCCTGCCTTCTACGTTCTACCTTTTTTTATTATCTTTGCCCCGCTTTAAACGCCGTTTGCAACGGTATCAACAGCGTTATGGAAAAATATCAAACACTACTTTACTATTGCTATAGTTACATAGCAGAGGCAGAACAATTTGCTGCCGATCACCTTAAATTTTGTAAATCATTAGGTTTAGTTGGCCGTATTATCGTTGCCGATGAAGGTTTAAACGGCACTGTTTCTGGTACGGTTGAGGCTTGCGACGCTTACATGAAAGCCGTACATGCCGATGAAAGGTTTGCAAAAACAGAGTTTAAAATAGATGATGTTGAGGAGCCCTCGTTCCTGAAAATGCACTGCCGTTATAAATCCGAAATTGTTCATTCTGGTTTAAGAGATACCTCGATCATTAATCCGAACGAAAAAACGGGTAAACATTTAGAGCCTGTAGATTTCATGAAAATGAAAGATGATGAGGATGTAATTATTCTGGATGTCCGCTCCAATTATGAGCACAATCTTGGTAAATTTAAAAATGCATTAACACTCGATATCGAGAATTTCCGCGATTTCCCTGAACAGATTAATCAACTTGCCCAATATAAAGACAAGAAAATATTAACCTATTGTACCGGAGGTATTAAATGCGAAAAAGCTTCTGCTTTGCTTTTACACCATGGCTTTAACGATGTTTACCAATTACATGGTGGCATTATTAAATATGGAAAAGAAGCGGGTGGAAAGGATTTTGAAGGTAAGTGTTATGTTTTCGACAACCGCATTGCTGTTGATGTAAATAAGGTAAACCCTACCATTGTTTCAGTTTGTTATAACTGTGGTAAAACTACCCCTAAAATGATCAACTGCGCCAACCCAGAATGTAATGAGCACATTACGCAATGCGATGAATGCGGCGATCAGCTTCAGGGCTGTTGCTCGGTGGAGTGCACTACCAATCCACGCAAGCGCCCTTACGATGGCACAGGCTATTATGTGAAGGTTCCGCAGCCGGTAGCAGTGAAAAGTTAAACCGTGCTTATTGCCTATTAGTTGATGGTTAGTAGTCTAATGGTCAATAGCCATATTTCGCAGCATATTCGTTAATAGTCAAAGAGTTAATAACTATAAAATTAAAGACATAAAGTTGAGAGAGATAATTATATTTATTTCAAATTTAACATTATGGCTTTCAAATTTGAAGAATTAAAGGTTGGCAGGTTTCATTTAAACTCAGTAACGAAATAGATATTATAGCAAAAAGCTTTCCTAGGATAGAACTTTTCAGTTTAGCTAATCAAATTAAGAAAGCAGCTGATTCAGTCAACCTTAATATTGCCGAAGGTTGCATGGGACAATCAAAAGCTGAATTTTCAAGATTCTTAACTTATTCTGTCCGTTCTGGATTGGAGGTGGTGAGTTGCCTATTTATGGCTTTCTCCAGAGATTACATTACAGAGACTGAGTTTAAAAGACTTTATGCTGAATACGAACAACTTTGTAAGATGATTTCGAAGTTAAAAAATTCATTGTGAGATTAAGTCAATATCTAACGGAAATGGCAAATAGCCATTAACTATGAACCATTGACTATCAACAAACAGATCTCGATCATTACCTATTAACCACCTTATTAAACAATTTTTCATTTACTTTGTGTATTAATGGCTTTACCTATTAACCATTTTATGCTAAACTATTTCCGGTTCCTATTATTATTATCCTGCTTCGCAATAAATGCCCATGCATCAGAAATTAAAAGCATAGGCGTTCCATATATAGAAAATTATCCAAAATCGGTTTATTCGTCAGGAAACCAGAACTGGAGTATAGCAAAAGATAAAAATGGTGTGATGTACTTTGGCAATGCTGAAGGACTTTTAACTTTCGATGGCCGCTACTGGCAGAAATATCAGATGCCCAACAGGCAAATTGTTAGATCGGTCGCAACAGATGATAAAGGAAGAATTTATACCGGTAGCTTTGGTGAATTTGGCTTTTGGTCGATTAAAAGCAACAGGTTAACCTATAGCTCACTTACCAATCTTTTGCCAAAAGGAATAAAAATCAATGATGAAGTCTGGAAAATCTATGTAGATCAGGATAGGGTAATCTTTCAATCCTTTTCGAAAATATTTCTCTATAAAAACAACAAAATCGAGGTTGTAAAATCGCCATCTTCCTTTCTGTTTCTTCATAAGGTGAACAAAAGGTACATAATTGAAGTGCTGGAAAAAGGTTTGTTCGAGCTCATTGGCAACAAGTTAATCCATATCCCAAGCAGTGAAAAGCTTGGCAAAGAGGGAATTCTTTCTATCCTTCCTTATAAAACCAATGGCCTCATTATTGGCACCAGTAAAAACGGATTATTTACTTATGACGGAAAAGATTTTACGCCGCTAAACACACCAGCAAATGGCTATCTTAAAACCTACCAACTTAATAATGGAGTAAGTTTATTGGGTAAATATTTTGCTTACGGCACTATTCTTAATGGCCTCATCATTATTGATGAAAATGGAAGGGTCGTGCAACGGATCAATAAATCGAGCGGTTTACAGAACAATACTGTTTTAAGTTTATATGCCGATAATGAACAAAATCTTTGGACAGGTCTTGATAATGGGATCGACCGTATAGAACTTAACTCTCCCTTATATTTTTATTTTGATAAAACAGGTCAGTTTGGTACTGTTTACTCCAGCATTATCTTTAATAATAAAATTTATCTTGGCACCAATCAGGGCTTATTTTATAGCGAGTGGTCGCCAGATAACCTCTTACCCTTTAATTTTCGGTTAATCTCTAACTCGCAAGGGCAGGTATGGGAACTCACCATTATTGATAATGAGTTGATCTGTGGACACAATAGCGGCACATTTAAAGTAAACGGCGATAAAATCGATTGGTTATCGAGATCATCTGGTGGCTGGACAATTAAAAAGCTAAACTCAAATCCGAATTACCTTGTTCAGGGTACTTATACCGGTCTTTCGCTTTTTACAGGATCTCCGGCAGCAGGATTAAAGTTTGCTACAAAAATTGCAGGCTTTGATGCTCCGTCCAGATATGTAGAACAGGATAACAAGGGGGATATTTGGGTAGCACATGCTTATAAGGGGCTGTATAAACTAAGCTTAAGCCCTAACTACACGAGTGTAACCAGCACCAAATATTTTGATGAAAGAAACGGTCTGCCCGGCAATTACAACATCAATATATTTAACTTAGAAAACAAAATTGTCTTTTCTTCTGATGCAGGTTTTTATACTTATGATGAATTGAGCAATAAATTTACCAAGTACGAAGCACTTAATAAAGAACTCGGTTCTTTCGAATCCTCCAATAAAATTATTAGCGCTGGTGGCAAAAAATATTGGTTTATTAATCACGGCAAAACAGCACTGGTTAACTTTAGCGAACCTGGTAAAGTAGAAATAGATTCGAATCAATTCAGCATTTTAGATGGCCGGATGGTGCAATATTATGAGAATATCAGCCGAATCAGCAATTCCATTTACCTGATCAGCGTTGATGATGGGTTTGTAATCTACAATCCTACGGCTCAACTGAGTTTGCAGAAACAAAAATTGCCCGCCGTACTGATCAGGCGTGTAGAAGATATTACCGATAAATTTTCGCTCATTAGCGAAGCTGGAAATGGTGAAGAAGCAACCGAGATTGAAAATAGCCGCAACAATATCCGCATTTCTTATGCATTACCCTATTACCGACAGGCTAAGGTTAAATATCAGTTTTATTTAGAAGGATACTCTAAGGCCTGGTCTGATTGGAGTTATGCTACACAAAAAGATTTTACCAATTTAAGTGCCGGGAACTATGTTTTTAAAGTTAGGGCAAAAATCGATGATACTTCAGTAAGCGGGGAAACCGTTTATTCGTTTACTATTTTGCGTCCATGGTATTTAAATAATTGGGCCATTTTGTGTTATGTAATTCTATTTGTGGTGGTATTGATTCTGGGTAAGAAAATCTACGAAAGAAAACTACAGCGGGACAGTCAAAAAATCAGCGACCGATTACAGGCCGAGCAAGAAGAGATCCTGAAACAGGAAACGGAGATCAACGAAAAGCAGATCATCAAGCTGCAAACAGAAAAATTACAGGCAGAACTCGCCTCGAAAAATAGAGAACTGGCCAACTCAGCCATGACCCTTGTTTATAAAAACGAACTGCTCCAAAAGCTGAGTGATGAGATCACCAAATTAAAGGATGAGAATGGAAAAAAACTCTCAGATGATCAAACACGAAAAATCCAGAAAGTAATTAATGATGGTATGAATGATGAGCGTGATTGGCATTTATTTGAGAATAGTTTTAATGAGGCACACGAAAGTTTCTTTAAAAAATTAAAGGCACAACATCCCGATCTTGTTCCGAATGATTTGAAACTCTGCGCCTACCTCAGGATGAACATGAGTAGCAAAGAAATGTCATCACTGTTGAACATTAGTTTAAGGGGGGTTGAAATACGCAGGTATCGCTTGCGCAAAAAACTCGAAGTACCCCACGATAAAAACCTGACAGAGTTTTTAATGGAACTTTAAAATCAAACCTTCTTCAAAATATTTCAACTTACCACAGTAAAAACCGGAGGCAAATAGTTTCGGGAACGATTGCATAAAAACCGAATTTTAAGATTATTTTCTATTCACACTCAAATCGGGCACTACATCATTACCTCTCATAGCCTCTTTCTACGCCCCACAAAACACTTAGTGTATTTTCTACACTTTTGTATCTGTTAATATGATGTTAAAATCTCAAAAACTGCGTTTTTAGCCTAAAATGGCATTTGGTTTATTCAATAATTAAACCAAATGGTCTTTCATGATGTATTAATGTAGAGGTAAAAACGCTTGCACATCAGCAAAAACAACCTCACATTTAACTAACAATTAAACTAAATTTATAATAAAGCATGAAAAGAATCTTTACAAGAATTTCTGTTCTCGCTGCATTTTGTTTGCTAACAATTAACGTAGCATTAGCGCAAAACATTACCGTAAAAGGTAAAGTAATTGATGGAGGTGACAAAACACCTTTACCTGGCGTAACTATCTTAATTAAAGGAACACAAAATGGTACGCAAACAGATGAGAACGGCAACTACTCCATTAGTGCGCCGGCAAATGCCACATTAGTATTTAACTTTGTAGGCTACACAGCATTAGAGCAAGCTGTAAATAATCAAACTACACTTAATGTATCCTTAGCTTCATCAACACAACAACTAGAGCAGGTTGTGGTTGTGGGGTATGGTACGCAAAGGAAAATTGATGTAACGGGATCGGTAGGAACAGTAAAAGGTGAAGATATTTCAAAACAGGCCTCAGTAAACCCGGTAAGTGCATTACAGGGCAAAGTTGCCGGGGTATCGATTACCAATAATGGTACTCCAGGTTCTTCTCCACAAATTACTATACGTGGTACAAGTACAATATATGGAAAAACAGGACCATTATACGTAGTAGATGGTGTGTGGTATGATGACATCAATTTTTTAAATCCGGCAGACATTGCTAATATCAGTATTCTAAAAGATGCATCGTCACAATCGATCTATGGTATCCGTGCAGCAAATGGTGTTGTTCTGGTAACTACCGTAAAAGGTAAAAAGGGAAATGCAGTAATCAATTACAATGGATCTGTGGGCGTTCAAAAAGTAACCAATCAGGTAGAAATGGCCAATGCAAGTGAATATGCAACTGCTGTAAATGAGGCATACAGTCTTCAAACCCCTCCTGCAGCACCCTTATTTGCCAATACAAATTTAGGTGCCGGAACCGACTGGTACAATCAGGTACTTAGAACCGCGATGGTAAATAATCACCAGTTATCTATAAGTGGAGGTGCAGAAAAATCAACGTACAATTTCTCTTTGGGCTATCTTGATCAGGATGGAATTGTTAAAAACAATAATTATAAACGGTATACCGCAAGGTTGGCTAATGATTTCCAAATTTTTGAGCCATTAAAAATCGGCTATAATGTTGCAGGAACATATAGTAAGTCAAAAGATGCTCCTACAACTATTTTCAGGGCCATGTATGCGGCATCGCCTGTTGTGCCTGTATTTAATACAGATGGCAGCTATGGTGATCCAAATGCCTTTAATTTGGGGAATGGCAGCAATATGAATCCCCAGGCCACATTAGATTTCTTTAATCAAAACACCACCAAATATAAAATTAACGGTAATGTATATGCAGAGTTAAAATTCCTAAAAAACTTTACCTTCAAAACCAGTATTGGTGGAGATTTTGGGCAGGAAGAAGTAAGGGGTTATGTACCAAAGTATAAAGCTACAAACACGCAGCTGAGCACTATAAGTAAACTTGATATAGACCGGATTGAGAATAGAAACTGGCTTGTTGAGAATACGTTAACGTTTGATAAAAAGTGGAATGACCATAGTTTAACCGTATTAGCAGGCCAAACTGCACAACGGAATAAGATGTACACTATAAATGCTGACGCACAAAACGTTCCTTACACTTCAGAGGGAGACCTTTACCTGGCTTTAGGTGATGCAGCAAGTAGAAGTATTATCGACAAAGGGGAATTAAGTACATTTTCATCTTACTTTGCAAGGGTTAATTATGGTTACAAAAACAAATATTTATTAAATGCTTCAATCAGAAGAGACGGTGCATCTCAATTTTTTGGATCTGATAATGTTTGGGGTAACTTCCCTTCAATCGGAGCAGGCTGGGTAATCAGCAACGAAGAATTCATGAAAAACCAGAACATTTTCAGTAATTTAAAACTAAGAGGAAGCTGGGGTAAAGTGGGTAATGCGGGAGTTCCATTTAATCCGTCAACCCAAACTGTTGATCAAACTGCCGCTTTAATCGCAATTTTTGGAGGTATTCCTTACACAGGTGCGAGTATTAGAACCCTTGTACCTCCAACCTTATTTTGGGAAAGAAGTGCAGGAACTGACATTGGCCTTGAAATGGGTTTCTTAAAAAACAGGTTAAATGTTGAATTGGATTATTACAACAGAAAAACAGAACAGGCGATATTTGATATCCCGGTTCTAGGAAGTTTAGGAACAGTAAACAGTTCTATCATTGCAAATCAGGCCGACATTCAAAATCGTGGTTTCGAGTTTTTAGCAACATGGGCTGATAAAACATCAGGTGGGTTAACCTATTCGATAAGTGGAAACTTAGGAATAAATGACAATAAAGTATTAAACGTTACTTCTGGAGCAAATCCCATTTATAAAGGTGGTGCTGGCTTAACCAGTGGATATGTATCTACGAGAACTGTTAACAATAGACCTATTGGGGAATTCTATGGCTATCAGGTTGCCGGTATATTCCAAACGGATGCAGAGGCCGCAGCATGGCCTGGATTTAAAAAAGGTGATTTTAAATATGCAGATATTAACGGTGATGGATTGATCGATTTAAGAGACAGGGTTGTTCTTGGTAATCCAAATCCTAAATTCACTTATGGATTAAATACCAACTTCGCTTACAAAAACTTCGATTTAACATTAGATATTCAAGGTGTAGCCGATGTAGATGTATTTAATGCTAATCTAAGTAGCAGATTTGGTAACGAAAACTACACTAAGGATTTCTTTGATCACCGTTGGACCGGTCCTGGTACTTCAAATACCTATCCTTCTGCAGATTTAGCTGGAGGCCTTAACAATGCGCCAAACTCATTTTATGTAGAAAAAGGCGATTATATCAGATTAAGAAATATCCAGCTCGGCTATAGCTTACCATCAGCAATTGTTAATAAATGGAAAATGCAACGCTTAAGAGTATTCTTAAACGCACAAAATGCGGTTAACATTTTTGGATACAAAGGATTTAGCCCAGAGGTAGGTGGAACACCAACTAATGCAGGTATTGATACTAATGTATACCCTTTGTTCGCTACCTACAACTTTGGAGTTAACGTAACTTTCTAATCGACTTAAAATGAAAAAATATATAAATACACAATCATTTTTTGCTGCAGCTGCAATTAGTGCAGTACTTTTAACTGCATCGTGCAAAAAAGATTTTCTAAATGTTCCGCCTCAAGCTCAGCAACCATCAGTAACCTTTTGGAAAACTCCAGAAGATGCTTTAAAAGGTGTAAACGCAATTTATGCTAACTTGCGCAGCTGGAACAATGTTGCTTTTAATGCAATAGCCATTGAAAGTACGGGTTCTGATGAGGCAGATAAAGGGAGTACACCTACAGATGCTACCTTCTTCAATCTTTACGATCAATTCACGGTTACATCCACTCATGGCACACTTCTAGATTTCTGGACAGGTCAATATCAAAATATCAACCTTTGTAATCAGGTTCTTGATAATATCCCTAATATCAGTATGGATGAGAGTCTTAGAAACAGATACCTTGCAGAGGCCAAATTTGTTAGGGCATATTCTTATTTCAGGTTGGTTCGTGCCTATGGCAACGTGGTACTAAGGTTACACGTACCTAAAGATAATAGCGAATATAATCTACCTCAATCGGATAAAGCTACTGTTTATGCCCAAATCGAAAAAGATTTGAATGAAGCTGCTGCAGTTTTACCTCAATCTTATGGCGCAGCAGATCTAGGTAGAGCAACTAAAGGTGCTGCTATTGGCCTACACGCTAAAGTTGCCATGTATCAAAACAAATGGGCAGATGTACTCTCATTAACCAATCAGGTAATGACAATGGGATATGATTTATTCCCAGACTTTGAAAAAGGTTTCAGAACTCAGAATGAAAATAACATCGAATCTTTATTTGAAGTACAGGCAGAGTTAGTTCCTGGTAATCCTGATGCCTCAACATCGCAATACAGCCAGGTTCAAGGCGTAGCCGGGATAATGGGCTGGGGCTTTAACACACCATCAGAGGTATTAGCTAATGCTTTTGAGGCCGGAGATCCACGTAAAGATGCTACAATTTTGTTTAAAGGTGAAACTACTCCACAAGGCGATTTAATTCCTAATAGTGTACCAAACGAAAGATACAATCAAAAATCTTATGTCCCATTTGCAATGCGGGTATCTGGATTTAACGAAGGTGCGCAGCAGAATTTTAGGGTGTTAAGGTTTGCTGATATTCTTTTAATGAACGCAGAAGCTGCTAACGAATTGGGCAATCCTTCGCAAGCATTAACCTCACTAAATAGGGTTCGTGCACGTGCAAGAGGTGGAAATAATAATATCCTTCCAAATGTTATCACCACAGATAAGGATGCATTACGTCAAGCGATCTGGAAAGAAAGACAAGTAGAACTTGCTATGGAAAATGATCGTTACTTCGACGTTATCCGTCAAGGAAGAGCCGCAACAGTTTTTGGTCCTAAAGGTTGGAAAGCCAACAAAAATGAAGTTTGGCCAATTCCTCAGAATGAAATTGAGTTAAGTGGAAATCTGTTAAAACAAAATCCAGGTTACTAAAATTTAAATCTTTTAATAAAGGTTGTCGGTTAATACTGACAACCTTTCTTTCCTTTGCTCCGTACTATGTTGAAAACAGATCTAAAGAAAATTACACTTATACTGGTAGCCACACTCTGCTCCTTTTTGCTTGTTAGCGCTTGTACAAAAAATAAAAACGGCAAGTATAACCCCGATCTCTCCATTAAAAAGAACCTATCAGATATTGAACTATTAGATCTGGTTCAAAAGCAAACCTTTCAATATTTTTGGGATGGTGCCGAACCTACCTCAGGCGCAGGTAGAGAACGCTTTCATGTGGATAACGTATACCCAGAAAATGATAAGAACACAGTGGCAACTGGTGCAACTGGTTTTGGCTTGATGGCCATTTTAAGTGGTATTGATAGAGGTTATGTAACAAAAAAAGAGGGATTAGACAGATTAAACAAAATATTGGATTTTCTATCCAAAGCCGATCGTTTTCATGGCGCATGGTCGCATTGGATAAATGGTGAAACAGGGAAAGTACGTCCATTTGGGCAAAAAGATAACGGAGGCGATCTCGTAGAAACTTCTTTTGTTGCACAGGCCTTAATCTGTATTAACGAATATTATAAAAATGGAACGGGTGGTGAAAAAGCATTAGCTAAAAAAGCTGATGAACTTTGGAAAGGAATTGATTTTAACTGGTACCGCAATGGCCAAAATGTATTGTACTGGCATTGGTCGCCAGCATATAAATGGGAAATGAATTTTCCGGTTAAAGGTTATAATGAATGTTTGGTTATGTATGTAATGGCCGCTTCATCCCCTACGCATGGTGTCCCTGCAGAGGTGTATCACGAAGGTTGGGCAAGAAACGGGCAGATTAAAACCAATTTCAAATTTTACGGACATCCTTTTACACTTGATTATCAAGGCCAGAAAAATTCAGTAGGACCATTATTTTGGGCACATTACTCCTATTTAGGTCTAAATCCGAAAGGATTAAAAGACCGTTATGCCGATTATTGGGAAAATAACGTAAACCACACACTTGCCATACACGATTACTGTGTAGCCAATCCAAAGAAATTTAAAGGTTATGGAGAAAACAACTGGGGTTTAACAGCCAGTTATTCGGTAAAAGGTTATGCAGCACACAATCCTCAGGAAGATTTTGGCGTAATCTCTCCTACTGCAGCTATATCATCAATCCCATACACGCCAAAAGAATCGATGAAAGTAATCAGACATCTTTATGAGGATCTAGGCGATAAAGTTTGGGGCAAATATGGTTTCTATGATGCTTTTTCTGAAACCGATAACTGGTATCCGAAAAGATATTTGGGCATCGACCAAGGACCAATGGTAGTGATGATCGAAAATTATAGATCAGGCCTACTTTGGAAGCTTTTTATGGGAAACAAAGATGTTCAAGATGGATTAAAAAAACTGGATTTCCAATTTAAGCCATAGTATTCAGTAGTATATAAATGTTTAGCCATCATATATTTCAAATTAAATCTACAGAACCATGAAAAGAATAATTTTAATATTAACAGCAATGATAGGGCTTGTAATCCTAAATTCGAGCTTCACTACCGTACCGGGCGCAAAACATAAAACCATAAAATCAAAGTTTGCAACCGTAAATGTAACCGCAACAAATTCTACCAGCGATGGCGTGTATGTTACACTAGAAAACAATACCAGTGGTGGTGTTTATTCTTTCTTTATCCCGCCAAACTCGCCAAGCGGAACAGTAATCGGGCAAATACCAGAAAACGGAGACATTTACACTGTAAAATTAACTTCAACAGGTGGCGCACATGATATGTGGGTTTACTGGGAGCATCAATCGCACGTTACCGGATTAAGCGTTAGCGGAATGGCAATTGGCTGTTCGAGTTGTGCACGAATAAACATTTTTAATTAATCCCCATAAGAATAATGGCTAAACATTTATTCAAAATATTTCTAATTTCATTGCTATTCTGCGGTACTTATGCTGCATACGCTCAGCAAAAAACGTATTGCAACCCAATCAATATAGATTATGGTTATACACCATTCGAATCTTTTACCGAATGGGGGAAACACCGTGCCACCGCCGATCCGGTGATTGTAAATTATAAGGGCGATTTCTATCTTTTCAGCACCAACCAATGGGGTTATTGGCATAGTGCCGATATGCTGAACTGGAAATTCCATGAGAGAAAATTTCTCCGTCCATGGAACAAAACAAAAGATGAACTCTGTGCACCTGGGGTAGGCATTGTTGGCGATACCATGGTCGTTTTCGGGAGTACTTATACTAAAAACTTCACTTTATGGGGAAGTACCGATCCCAAAGGGAACAAATGGTTTCCATTGGTGGATTCGCTAGAAATTGGTGGCTGGGATCCGGCCTTTTTTACCGATGACGATGGCAAATTTTACATGTATAACGGAAGCAGTAATAATTACCCCATGTACGGCGTAGAATTAGACCGCAAAACTTTTCAACCTAAAGGCACCCGCACACCAATGTACCTGCTTGAAAGCTGGCGGTATGGCTGGCAGCGTTTTGGCGAATATATGGACAATACATTTCTTGATCCTTTTGCCGAAGGTGCATGGATGACCAAACATAATGGTAAATATTACTTTCAATACGGAGCACCAGGAACCGAATTTAGTGGTTATTCTGATGGAGTGGTGGTTGGAACCAAACCTTTGTTTTACGATAGTCCATTCACTCCTCAATCTGATCCTTTAAGTTATAAAGGCGGTGGATTTTCGCGTGGTGCAGGGCATGGTGCAACCTTTCAGGATAACAGTAAAAATTACTGGCACATTTCTACGAGCATTATCTGTGTAAAAAACACCTGGGAGCGCAGAATGGGTATCTGGCCAACCGGTTTTGATAAAGACGATGTGATGTGGACCAATACTGCTTTTGGAGACTATCCCCTCTATCTACCTTCTGAAAGAAAAGAAGATGGTCCGGCAGGTCCAGGTTGGATGCTCATTAACTATAAAAAACCCGTTACGGTTTCTTCAACTTTAGGAAGCTTTAATGCCAATAATGCTGTTGATGAAAGCATTAAGACTTATTGGAGTGCAAAAACCGCAAACAATGGAGAATGGATCCAGACCGATCTGGGCAGCCTGGCAACCGTTAATGCCATCCAGATTAATTATGCTGATCAGGATGCAGAATTTATTGGTAAACAGATCGGAATTTACCATCAATATAAGATTCTATCATCAACAGACGGTAAAAAATGGACTATCCTGGTTGATAAAAGCCAGAACAAAACCGATGTACCGCACGATTATATTGAACTGCAGAAACCGGTAAAAACCAGGTTCATCAAAATGGTAAACATCCACATGCCAACCGGAAAATTTGCCATTAGCGGCTTACGTGTTTTCGGCAATGGAAATGGAGAAAAACCAACAAATGTTAAAAACTTGATTGTATTGAGGACAGAAAAAGATAAACGCAGCGCCTATATTAAATGGGAGCCTGTTGATAATGCATTTGCCTATAATCTTTACTACGGTACCGCGCCAGATAAGCTATACAATTGCATCATGATCCATGATTTTAACGAGTACTGGTTCAAAGCAATGGACAGCCAAAAAGCCTATTATTTTGCCATTGAAGCGATAAATGAGAATGGTGTATCCACAAAAACGGAAATAAAGAAAGTTGATTAGAATAATGTTCGTGCTCGTTTGTGACGAGTGTGAAAATAAACCAATCGCTTTTAGCGATTAATGTTAAAACACGATAAAATCGTAAAGCTATTTAGCACTCGTTGCGAACGAGCGCCAGCTAATAAAAAGAATAAAACACACATATAATGAAGAGAGCGAATATCCTGGTTGTTTTTTTAACCTTGCTTGTACTGAACGGATCAGCACAAACAAAAAAAACTGTTTCGGCAGCAGATGCAAAGATGAATACCTTCATCAGCAATCTGATGGCGAAAATGACAGTTGAGGAAAAAATTGGTCAATTGAACCTGCCAAGTTCTGGCGATATCACCACGGGACAGGCTAACAGCAGCGACATTTCTAAAAAAATTAGAGATGGGCAAGTTGGTGGTTTATTTAACATTAAAGGAGTAGATAAGATAAAGGCAGTTCAAAAGATTGCAGTAGAAAACAGCCGCATGAAAATCCCATTGCTTTTTGGAATGGATGTAATCCATGGCTACAATACCGTTTTCCCCATTCCTTTGGGAATGAGTTGCGTTTGGGACATGAATGCAGTACAAAAATCGGCAAGGGTTGCTGCAATAGAAGCCAGTGCAAGTGGAATTAACTGGACCTTCTCTCCTATGGTTGATATTTCCAGAGACCCGCGTTGGGGCCGCATTTCGGAAGGAAGTGGCGAAGATGCTTATTTAGGGTCGCAGATTGCCGCAGCCATGGTGAAAGGTTATCAAGGTAAACTTCAGGCCAATAACGAAATTTTAGCCTGTGTAAAACATTATGCACTTTATGGCGCTGCTGAAGCTGGCAGAGACTATAATACTACCGATATGAGCAAAGTGCGCATGTACAATGAATATTTCCCTCCTTACAAAGCCGCTGTTGATGCAGGAGCAGCCAGTATTATGGCCTCTTTTAACGAAGTTGATGGCATTCCGGCTACAGGAAGTAAATGGTTAATGACCGATGTTTTACGTAACCAATGGGGCTTTAAAGGGTTCGTGGTAACTGATTATACGGGCATCCCTGAAATGATTGCCCACGGCATGGGCGATTTACAAACTGTTTCTGCCCTGGCTTTAAATGCTGGCATTGATATGGATATGGTGGGCGAAGGCTTTTTAGGTACTTTAAAAAAATCATTGGCAGAGAAAAAAGTTGGCATGGCACAAATAGACAGGGCATGCCGATTAGTGCTTCAGGCAAAATATAAATTGGGTTTATTTGCTGATCCTTATAAATTCTGTAATGCAGAAAGAGCAGAAAAAGAGGTTTTTAGTCCAGCTAACCGTCAGGTTGCACGTGAAATTGCAGCTGAAAGCTTCGTGTTACTAAAAAACAACAATAATATACTTCCATTAAAAAAATCAGGTACTATCGGCTTAATCGGCCCACTGGCAGATAATACCGCCAACATGTACGGTACCTGGAGTGTTGCTGCACTTTTTGATAAATCGGTAACAGTACTTCAAGGATTAAAAAATGTTTTGGGTGATAAAGCGAAAATTTTAACCGCACGCGGCGCTAATTTTTTAGCAGATTCTGCTATGGAGCACCGTTACGTAAACATCCATAATCCTACTTACAAACGCGATCCACGAACCGAGGCAGAAATGATCAAGGAAGCACTAGAAGTTGCTAAAAAATCGGACGTTATTGTGGCTACCATTGGCGAAGGTTCTGAATTTACAGGCGAAAGCAGCAGTGTAACCGATATCCAGATTCCTAAAACGCAAAAAAACCTGTTAAAAGCACTGGCTAAAACTGGCAAACCAGTGGTACTGGTGTTGTTTACAGGCCGTCCGTTGGCATTAAACTGGGAGCAGGAAAATATTCCTTCCATTTTAAATGTTTGGTTTCCGGGTAGTGAAGCAGGAAATGCAATTGCCGATGTACTTTTTGGCGATGTTAATCCTTCAGGTAAACTGAGTGCAACTTTCCCTCAAAATGTAGGTCAGGTGCCTTTGTATTATGCACATAAAAACACTGGTCGACCGTTGGCAGAGGGTAAGTGGTTCGAAAAATTCCGTTCCAACTATTTAGATGTAAGCAACGATCCTTTATATCCATTCGGTTTTGGCCTGAGCTATACCACGTTTAATTACAGCGATGTTAAATTAAGTTCAAACACCTTAACCAAAGGAAAATCGATCACCGCATCGGTTACGCTAAGCAATACGGGCAAATATGATGGCAAAGAGGTTGTTCAATTGTATATCCAGGATCTTGTGGGAAGTATTACCCGTCCGGTTAAAGAGCTAAAAGGTTTCCAAAAGATTAATTTAAAAGCCGGAGAAAGTAAAACCGTCACTTTCAACATTTCCGAAAATGATCTTAAGTTTTACAATGCTGATCTAAAATTCGTGGCTGAACCTGGCGATTTTAAAGTATTCATTGGCACAAACTCACGCGATGTAAAAGAAGCATCTTTTACACTGAAATAAAGACAATTAGGTTTGGTTATGAACCCTGTGCTATTGTAAAGTAGCCAGGGTTTTCTATTTTTGTTAAATGAAACCATCATAATTTATCAAAACACACCTTGAAATAACAAATCATGATAGCTCCATCAACTTTAAAATAATATAAAACGGATGAAAAAGATTTTTTTTACCATCTGCATTCTTTTTTCTGTACTCTTTTTAAACGCTCAAGACTTTAAAAAATACGACAAGGGAAGCTATATCAAAGGGAAGGACTCTATTTATTACAGAATCCTGTTTCCCGAGAATTTTAATCCCGACCAAAAATATCCGATCATCTTCTTCCTCCATGGAAGCGGCGAAAGGGGGAATGACAATACCAGTCAATTGGTACATGGTGGAAAATTGTTTTTAAAAAATGATTTACGCAAAAATTTCCCTGCTATTGTTGTTTTCCCACAATGCCCATCAAACGACTTTTGGGCAAATGCCAATTTTGAGAAAGATGCAAAAGGTAAAAGGAGAATCAGTTTTGTGGAAGGTGGCAAGCCAACCAAAATTATGCATGCGTTACAAGGCATGGTTAAAAACTTCCTTAATAAACCTTATATAAACAAAGATCAGGTGTATGTGGGCGGTTTATCAATGGGGGCAATGGGTACTTATGAGCTGTTAAGAAGGGAACGCCACAAATTTGCCGCTGCCATTGCCATCTGTGGTGGCGATAACACCAACAATATTAAAAAATATCAAAAAATACCGCTTTGGATTTTCCATGGTGCAAAAGATGATGTAGTTGATCCGGCTTTTTCGATTGCCATTGCCGAACGTTTGAAAACGGTTGGTGATGAGGTGAAGTTTACGCTGTATCCAAATGCCAACCACAATAGCTGGGACAGCGCCTTTGCAGAGCCAGAATTGTTAACCTGGCTATTTTCACATAAGAAATAGTAGAACGATCCGCCTTACTGAACTTGTTTCAGTATCTATCTTCCTCTCGTCTTAGCGTCTCGCTAAGACGAGAGGAGTAACCTAGACCCGACAAAATGAAAAGCCCGGAGGTTGAGGAACGAGACCGAAGACTTGAAATGATGGCGGGACTGCTGTAACCGAAATACACAGGTTTTGCTCTTCAAAAAAATAAAAACCATAAAAAAGCCTGAAGAAAAAATCTTCAGGCTCTTGTAAAATATTCCAATTGATATTACTCCGCCATATTATGGTAAACAGCCTGCACATCATCATCTTCCTCTAACTTATCGATCAATTTCAAAACGTCAGCAGCTTGTTCTTCTGTAACCTCATGGTGAGACAAAGCAATACGCTCTAGTTTTGAGCTCTTTAACTCAATGCCTTTTTCTTCTAAAGCTTTTTGTAAAGAACCAAAGTTTTCGAAAGCACCTTGAGCAACAGCGATATCGTTGCCTTCTTCATCAGCCTCTACGTACAATTCTTCTAAACCAGCATCAATGAGTTCAAACTCTAACTCTTCTAAGTCTAAACCTTCAGCCGGTACAAAACGGAAAACAGATTTGCGGCTAAAAACGAAATCTAACGATCCGGTTTTACCCAAAGAACCATCCGTTTTGTTAAAATAACTACGAACGTTTGCTACGGTACGGTTGGTATTATCTGTAGCTGTTTCAATTAAAACTGCTACGCCGTGTGGTGCATAACCTTCGTATACAATTTCTTCGTAATTGGCCATCGATTTATCAGATGCACGCTTAATAGCTGCCTCTACCCTATCTTTTGGCATGTTTACCGCTTTCGCATTTTGCATCGCCGTACGTAAGCGCGAGTTGGTTTCCGGATGAGGTCCGGATTCCTTAACTGCCATTACAATATCTTTACCAATACGCGTAAACTGAACCGCCATTTTGGCCCAACGCTTAAATTTTCTCTCTTTTCTAAATTCGAATGCTCTTCCCATTTTTCGAGTATTGAGATATAAGATTTGAGATAGGAGACCTTATGCCTTCAACCTTTCAACCCTCTACCTTTATATTATTTTTTTAAATTATTCAACATATCAATTGTCAGTTTCGATAAATCGAATTCTGGTTTCCATCCCCAATCTTTTGCAGCGTAGTTATCGTCGATAGAACGTGGCCAGCTATTTGCAATTTGCTGACGGGGATCATTAGCAGCGTAAGATAATGTAAAATCTGGAATATGTTTTCTGATTTCGGCTGCTAAAACCTCAGGTGTAAAACTTACCCCACCAAAATTATAGCTGCTACGCACCGAAATCTGATCTGCCGGTGCATCCATCAGTTCAATTGTTCCGCGGATCGCATCATCCATATACATCATTGGCAACTCCGTTTCTGCATTTAAGAAACTCTGATAACTGCCTTTTTTCAATGCATCGTGAAAAATATGGATTGCATAATCTGTTGTACCACCACCTGGAGCAGCTTTCCAGCTGATTAATCCTGGATAACGGATACTCCTCACATCTAATCCGTATTTTTGGTTATAATATTCGCACCAGCGCTCGCCTGCCAGTTTACTGATTCCATAAACGGTATTCGGATCCATTACACAATATTGCGAGGTATTATCTTTTGGCGAATTCGGGCCAAATACAGCAATAGAACTTGGCCAATATACCTTAGCGGTTTTATATTCTAAAGCTAAATCTAAAACATTCAGCAAGCCGTTCATATTTAAATCCCAGGCTAATTTTGGATTCTGCTCACCTGTAGCCGATAATAAAGCTGCTAAAAGGTAAACCTGTGTTGGTTTGTATTTGTGAAAAATACCATTGATCATTTCTTTATCAAGCACATTCACAAATTCAAACGGTGCAGAGTTTTTGATATCATAATCTGGTCTGCGAATATCGCATGCAACCACATGATCATCACCATATATTTTACGTAACATGGTTACCAACTCGGTACCAATTTGCCCGTTAGAGCCTAAAACAACAATTTTTTCTTGCATAATTTTTTTGAGATTGAGCAAAGGTAAAAAAATGAGATAAAAGGCGATAAAATATTTATACTTAGTGTATAGAATAGTGGTTAATTGTATAAACTAGTTAACTGTTAACCGGATTGTTTAATTGTTGCATTGCTAACTGCAAATTGCCAACTGAAAACTGTTAACTGATATCTCAGGTATTTGAACCTTTCAACAATGAGATCATACAACAATCAAACTTGATTACATTTCAACATTAATTTTATTACATTTACTACACTTACCTGCATAACCAAATAACAAATGACTCACGCTGAGCCTGAAAAATCTGATGATTTACTTGATCGCTTACAACTGGGCGATAAGCAGGCTTACGAAAAAATATATTTCACTTATAGTAATGAGCTTTTATTGGCAGCCTACAAAAAAACAGGCGACAAGGTAATTGCTGAAGAACTGGTGCAGAACATCTTTATCTCCCTTTGGGAAAAGCGGCAGGAAGCAGTGATTAATAACCTCCAGGCTTATTTGTTCGGAGCCTTGAAGTTAAGTGTGATTAACCACATCAGGAGCCTGGTTATGGAGAATAAGTACATGGAGTACCAAAGCCTAACCTATTCAGAAAACCATCAGGATACTACGAATCTGGTCGATCTTCACGATCTATCTTCCATCATTGAAGAAGGTATCAACTCCCTTCCAGAAAAAACACAGGAGGTTTTCAGGCTGAGCCGCTACCAGCACCAATCTACTAAAGATATTTCTGCTGGTCTAAATATCTCCGAAAAAGCGGTAGAATATCACATTACCCGCTCAATTAAAAGGATTAAAGAATATATTAAAAATTTCTATATCTTTTTATAGCTGACTATCAGATAATTACAAATTATTTTAGTTTTTTTTACCTCCTACCTTTAGGGGTTTGCAT
The DNA here is from genome assembly GCF_918698255.1 of Pedobacter sp. Bi27. NCBI lineage: Bacteria > Pseudomonadati > Bacteroidota > Sphingobacteriia > Sphingobacteriales > Sphingobacteriaceae > Pedobacter > Pedobacter sp. Bi27. The sequence continues at coordinate 882,344 of NZ_CAKKMW010000003.1, read as the reverse complement.
TCATTGTGTTACTTGTATAGTATAAAGCCAAATATTCTTTCTTATGGACCAGAAATCATTTTACGATTTACTAAGCCGTTACGAAAACGGAAATTGTACCGAAGCCGAAAAGCTTTGGGTAGATAAATGGTATCATAACTTAAATAGCAGGAATTTTAAAGATCTATCTTCAACCGCACTGGAGGAAATGCAGGCCAATACCTGGCTAAACATCAATAATATTGAACGCAAACCAGCACCAACATTAAAGGTTAAAAGGCTTTGGCCAAAATTTGCAATCGCAGCAGCTATATTGGTTGCCTTTTTTATCGGGGGATTGTACCTAACGAACTACAACCATGCTGAACAATCTTTTATTGATGAAAACAGCAATTTAAGCTTAATCAGCAAAACCAATGATACTGATCGTCCCATCATTATAGCGCTTAGCGATGAAAGCACGGTAACACTTAAACCACAAGCCAATATTATTTATCCAAAAGTTTTTGCTGTCAACAAAAGAATGGTTTATTTAAAAGGAACAGCCTTCTTTTCGGTAAGCAAAAACCCAAAGCGGCCGTTTTATGTATATAATCAAAAACTGGTTATACGTGTTTTGGGTACCAGCTTTTGGGTAAAATCGTCAACAGATAAACTTCCCGCCCAGGTTGCCGTAAGGACTGGAAAAGTTCAGGTAGAAGAAAATCAAAAAAATTCGTTATTTACTTTCGTTAAAGAAAAACCGGCTAAACCAATTCTGCTTACGCCAAATCAAAAAGGTGTTTTTTCCAACCACAAATTAAATAAAACATTGGTAAGCAAGCCTATTCCATTGGCCGAAGCTTATAACATACCCTCAAGCTTGAGCTACAATTTTAAGGAAGAAAGCATTAAAGAAATTTTCAAAACTTTATCTGAAGCATATGGGATAGAGATAAAATCGGATAATGAGCAGATTTCGACCTATACTTTTACCGGAGATTTAAGCAAAAAAGGGCTATATGAGCAGCTCGACCTGATCTGTGGAACCATATCAAGCAAATATTACATCCAAGGAACCACCATTGTGGTTTCGAATAAAAACTAACCAAATATATAAACATGATGAAGAAGAACCACAACACCAACAGCCCGTAACCGCGGCGCCATTTTCCATAATATTTTTCTAAAAAACAAAGCCGACAATGTGGGGCATTGCCGGCGAGTTAAATACATTAGAAATGTATTCATGGTATTTCTATGTCCAATAAATCCAATCATTTAATGAACAATAACCAAATTTATGAAAAAAAATCAACTTATTTCGCTGGCGATATATGCAATGAGAGTTTCGATTTACCAAATACTTGCAATAATAATTTTTACTTGTGGTGCTTTTGCCAAAAATGTCGACGCACAAGATTTTCTGAATAAATCAATTTCGATCAAAGCTGATCAAACAGATATTAAAACCATTATAGAAAAAACAGAACACTTAGCCAATGTTAAATTTGTTTACAGCCCACAATTAATAAACTCCAACCGTAAAGTTTCTATTAATGTGGTTAACCAAAAGCTTAAATACTTTCTTGAGAATTCGCTAAAACGTTATGACGTGGGATATAGGATAGTTAAAGATCAGATTCTGCTCTATTCTATTCCCGCCAATAACAACCTCGAACTACTAAAAACCTTTGAAGGCATTGTTACTGGAAAAGTAACCGACAGTAAAGGCAATGCTATCCCTGGCGTATCAGTTACCGTTAAAGGAAAATCAATCGGGACCACAACCGACGAAAATGGTGCTTTTGCACTAAAAGGCTTAACTGTCGACAGCCGTGTAATCGTGGTAAGATACGTAGGTTTCATTTCCAAAGAAGTAAACCTATCACCTGGCAATGCCGACGAAAACCTGAGTATCAGCTTATCAGAAGATAACCTACAATTGGAAAGTGTGATGGTAACCGGCGGTAATCCTAAGAAAAAATTAGAAAGCAGTGTGGCCTTAACTTCAGTGAGTAATAAAGATATCACCAACCGGGCACCTTTAAACAGTACCGATTTATTAAAAGCCATACCAGGTTTAACGGTAGAAAGTACAGGTGGCGATGGTCCGGGAAATGTTTGGGTAAGGGGTTTTCCGCAGCAGGGCGGATATATCTTCCTGGGTATACAGGAAGATGGTTTACCACTTTTGCCAACAGGTTTCAACACCAACCCATCTGTAGATCAATATTATAAAACAGATCTGACTATCCAGAACATAGAAGCCATCAGAGGGGGTAACGCCTCAATTGTTCAGGCCAACACACCAGGTGCGGTGGTAAATAACATCAGCTATGTTGGTGCAGATAAACAATATGGTCAATTTAAGCTTACAACAGGCTTTTCGCAAGGTTTGTACCGTGTTGACGGCAACACCGGAGGCAAAATAAATGACCAGATTAAATACAATATCGGTGGTTTTTACCGTACCGATAACGGTGTGGTAGATCAGGGTTTTAAGCCAGCTAATGAGGGTGGACAGATTAAAGGGAACATGACTTTTAATTTTAAGAACAATAAAGGATTTTTTAGGGTGTATGGTAAATACCTGAATGATAAAGTTCAGTTCTTACTAACGAGTTATTACCCTTACGATGGTACCGGGAAACCAACTACTTACCGCGATTATGATATGGCTTCTCAATCGATTACGCCAACTCAAACAGAATGGAGTTATAACGATCCGGCAGCAGGAAGCCATAATTTTAGTTTAACAGATGGAATTCACACCAAATTAGGATCGGGCGGTTTTCAGTTCAACTACCTAACCGACAGTGGCTGGCAGATTGTTAACAATTTCCGTTATCAAAATACCCATACCAATTCTACCTATACTGCCCCTGCAGGAATTGTAGCGAGAACAGCAGCAACGCCTTATTACTACCCTGGTGGTTCAGTGGCACCTTTTGTAGCTGGAGATTATGTAATTACCTCTAATGCACAAGGACAAATTAATAGTGATGTTCAGATTGTTGATTACCTGGATTTAAGAAAGAAAGTAAAAAACCATAGTCTTAACATCGGATTGGGCATCCACCAGTATAACCGGGATGATTTACGTTATGCTTTCCGTTCATTTACTGAATTTAAAGAACACCCTAGCATTTTATTACAATCACCAACGGCTGCAGAGCGTACCATCCAGACCAAAAACACTTTTATTGGCGATACGAGAACCCTATCCTTGTATGCCGGAGATGAGATTAAAATATCTGAAAAATGGCGTTTAGATATTGGTGCCCGGATTGATAATCAAAATGTTAAAGGCGACAGACCTTATTATGCATTAAATGCAAATGGTACGGTTAATACAACCGCCAGTGCAAACCCGAATATCTTAGGCTACACGCATTATGATGAAACTTTAACCAACTGGGCAGCTTCAGTAGGAGCAAATTACAAAATAAACACTACATCAAGTATTTTTGCAAGGGCTACAAAAGCTTATAACGCACCAAACATTGGCGACTATAATGCATCAGCCTATAACGCCGTAAACATTAAAAAACGCCCGGTTTATTTAGGTGAAGTAGGTTTTAAATATGCTAAAAACAACTTGGCCATTTTTGCATCTGGAAGTTATTCGGCAATTAAAAACACATCATTAACCATTAATGTGCCAACAGTTGCTTCAGGTTTACAGGCATTGGTGGCATTTGGCTCTACACGTACTTGGAGTGCCGAGTATGAGGTTTCTTACAAAATCGCTAAACCACTAAGCTTACGTTTAACCGGAACATTGCAAGACTCCAAATACACCGATTACGAAGCAAACACGAGTAACAATGCTGCTGTTGCAGCCGAATTCGGCAATCGGATCTATAGCTTCACCGGCAAAAGGACCGAACGTGTTCCTGTACTCAACACCGAACTTGGCGCCAATTACGACTACAAAAACTTTAACTTATATATTGCAGCAAATTACGTAGGCAGCCGCTTCACCTCTCCTAGCGATAGCTATAAACTACCTGCTTATGTAGTAATGAAAGCTGGGGCAGGATATAATTTTACTAAAAAGATTTCAATAAGATTTTGGGCAGACAACTTGTTAAATGCAAAAGTGTTGACAGAGGGCGATGTTCGAGGAGATCAGTTCAGAGATTTCTCAACCATAACCCCTGGCACATTAATGATTGGCAGAACATTACTTCAACGTACTTTCTGGGGATCATTAGCTTATTCATTCTAACAAATAAAACCGGAGTTTACGCTCCGGTTTTTTAATTCTAAACATCATGACAACAAGAAGATCATTTTTACAAAAGGTAAGCCTTGCTGGTGCAGCAGCTTTTTTAAGTCCATCATTAGTTACAACAGCCTTAGCTGAGTCTGCTAAAGTTTCAAAAATCGGAATCGGACTTTTCACTTTAAGGGAGCAGTTAACTGCAGATGTAAAAGCCACAATAGAACAGGTGGCTAAAATCGGTTACAACCAGGTAGAAACCTATTATGGTTATCCTGGCAAATACGAAGTGAAAGGTTTTTGGGGTTTGGAACCCCAAGACTTTAATACCTTATTAAAAGCAAATGGCCTTACTTCTCCCAGCGGCCATTATAACCTAACTGAGTTTTTATCCTCAGGCGACGATAAAGTACTAAAATCGCACATCGAAACCGCAGCCACCGTTGGCCAGAAATATTTCGTTATCCCAGCTTTGCCTACCAATATCAGGGCCAATGGAACATTAGATGATTACAAGCGCATGGCCTCAAAATTTAACCAAGCGGCCGAGCTTTGCCAAAAGTCAGGATTGAAATTAGCTTACCACAACCATAACTTCGAATTTAAAGATCAGGGCAATGGAGTTACAGGCTACGAAATCCTGCTCGCCGAAACCGATGCCAAACTGGTCGGCTTTGAACTCGATATCTTTTGGGCGGTAAATGCAGGTTTAAATCCTGTTGATATGTTCAAGAAAAATCCAGGCCGCTATAAAATGTTCCATGTTAAGGATATGGATAAAACTGACAAAACAGTTTTCGTGGAGGTGGGTTCTGGCAGGATAGATTTCAAACGCATTTTTGCTGCTTCTAAATTAGCTGGAGTAGATTATATTTTCACGGAACAGGACATCATCAGGAAAGCACCTTATGAGAGTATAGCAGAAAGCTACAACTACGTCAAAAAAAACCTACTTTAAGCAGATTTTCTCCTTAAAAAACCGGTGTTTTTAGATTTATTAGTAAATAATATGCTTACCTATACTAAATGTACTTTTTACACCAAGTAAAATCGACATAAAAACATCGTTTAAGCTACAATAAAGCAATAAAAAGTAATTTATTTAGAACAATTCTACTCAGTAACAATCACATTGCATACCGATAATTTAACTTAAAAAAGTTATTCTTTCCGTTATATTTTTTCTAATATTACTAATTCAACACATAAGTAACCAATATATAAAATCATAAAGACGATGCACAGAAGAGAAGCACTCAAAAACGTTGCATTTTTGCTGGGTGGAGCAATCTCAGCAAGCACAATGGGCGTTTTATTTGAAAGTTTTACGCTACCGGAAAACGAAAAGAACTTTGTCCTCTATTCACTGGAAGACGAAAAAATTTTTGCTGAATTCGCTGATATTATTGTTCCCACTACCAAATCATCTGCTGGCGCCAAAGCTGCAGGTTTAGGGAAATTTATCCCGATGATGATGAAAGATTGTTACCCTGCCACCATGCAAACCTCATTTGCGCAAGGGTTTAAAGATCTTCAGGCTAAATCGATGAAAGATTTTGGAAAAAGTTATATCACTTTAACACCAGCCGACCGTAAAAAACTAATGATCGATTTAAGGGCAATCGCACTTGCCCAAAAAGCGAGCAAATCAGAAGAGAATAAAGATTTAGCTTACTTTTTTATTACTGCAAGAGATTTAACCCTACTTGGTTATTATTCTTCAGAAATTGGTTGTACCAAAGCACGCGAATATGTGCTTATTCCAGGCCGATATGATGGCAATGCGCCATTAAAACCAGGTCAAAAATCTTGGGCAACCTAATTTCTAAACAACAACAAAACATCATGAATTTAAATACAAATTTAAAAGCAGAAAATACTTACGATGCTATTGTTATAGGATCGGGAATTAGCGGTGGCTGGGCTGCCAAAGAACTAACAGAAAAGGGCTTACGCGTGTTGATGCTCGAAAGAGGAATGAACATTGAGCACATTACCGGTTACGAAACGGCAATGAAAAATCCATGGGATTTTAAACATGCCGGAAAACTTACCGAAGAGCAAAAACGTACGCACCCGGTACAAAAAAGAGATTATCCTTACCAAGAAGCAAATGAAAAATGGTGGGTAAACGATTTAGAATGCCCGTATACGGAAGATAAACGTTTCGATTGGTACCGTGGTTTCCACGTGGGTGGAAAATCGTTAATGTGGGGCCGCCAAAGTTATAGATTTAGCGATCATAATTTTGAAGACAATGCAAAAGATGGACACGGAGCCGATTGGCCTATTCGTTATGCAGAACTTTCTCCATGGTACGATTATGCAGAACGTTTTGCAGGGATCAGTGGTTCAAAAGAAAACTGGTCTACCTGCCCTGACGGGCAATTTTTACCGCCAATGGATTTAAATATCGTAGAAAAATCCGTTAAAGCACGTATTGAAGAGCACTATAAAAGAGAACGGATTATGATGATTGGCCGTGTTGCCAATCTAACTGTGCCACATAAAGGCCGTGGCAATTGCCAGTACAGAAATTTATGTAGCCGCGGCTGTCCGTTTGGTGCATATTTCAGTACTCAGTCTTCTACGCTGCCCGCAGCTATGGCAACTAAACGTTTAACTTTAAGGCCGTACTCTATCGTAAATCATATTATTTATGATAAAGACACTAAAAAAGCCAAAGGTGTAATGGTTATTGATGCCGAAACCAACAAAACAATGGAATTTTATGCTAAAATCGTTTTTGTAAATGGTTCTACATTAGGTTCAACCTTCGTTTTGTTAAACTCTACATCAGAAGCACATCCAAATGGATTGGGTAATGGAAGTGGTCAGCTAGGACACAATTTAATGGACCACCATTTCCGTTGCGGAGCATCTGGAGAGGCTGAAGGTTTTGATGACAAATACACTTACGGCCGCCGTGCAAACGGAATCTATGTACCTAGGTATCAGAATATCGGCAACGATAAACGCGATTATCTGCGCGGTTTCGGTTATCAGGGTGGTGCAAGCAGAGCAAATTGGCAAGATGATGTTGCTGAATTGTCTTTCGGAGCAGATTTAAAACAAAAAATGACCACTCCAGGCAAATGGTCTATGGGCTTGGGCGGTTTTGGAGAGATGTTACCTTATTACGAAAACAAGGTATACATCGATAAAACCAAAAAAGATAAATGGGGACAACCCGTACTGGCTATCGACTGTGAGTATAAAGAGAACGAGAAAAAAATGCGTGTGGATATGATGAATGATGCTGCCGAAATGTTAGAAAAGGCTGGCATGAAAAACATCAAAACATTCGATAATGGTTGTTATCCAGGTATGGCGATCCACGAAATGGGTACCGCAAGAATGGGTAACGATCCAAAAACTTCTGTACTGAATAAATGGAACCAAATGCACGAAGTAAACAATGTTTTTGTAACTGATGGATCTTGTATGCCATCAATCGCTTGCCAAAACCCATCGTTAACATTTATGGCTTTAACTGCCCGTGCCTGCGATTACGCTGTAAAAGAATTAAAGAAAAAGAACATCTAGACAAGGTAAAAGGCGTAGGGTTTAAGGTATAAGGGAAATTGCCCTAAGCCTTACACTTTACGCCTCACACCTTTTATAAAAATGAAAAGAAAATTAAGAATGGGCATGATAGGCGGTGGAAAAGACGCTTTTATCGGTGCCGTACACCGTTTGGCTGCCAATATGGATGGCCTTATTGAATTATCTGCCGGAGCTTTAAGTGTAAATCCTGAAATTGGATACGAATCTGGAAAACTACTTTTTCTTCCGGATAACAGAATCTACACCAATTACGAAGAAATGCTGACAAAGGAAAGTGAATTGCCAGCAGATGAAAGAATTGACTTTGTAACTATCGTTACCCCAAACTTTGCTCACTTTGCTCCTGCAATGATGGCTTTGGATAAGGGTTTTAACGTGGTGATTGAAAAACCAATGACTTTAACTTTGGAAGAAGCAAAACAGCTAAAAGCTAAAGTAGAAGAAACTGGCTTAACACTATGTTTAACACATACCTACTCTGGTTACCCAATGGTTAAACAGGCCAAACAAATGGTTAGCGAAGGTGCTTTAGGCGCAATCAGAAAAATCATGGTCGAATATCCTCAAGGTTGGTTAAGCACCTTATCAGAGCGTGAAGGAAATGCACAGGCAGCCTGGCGTACTGATCCATCTAAAACTGGGAAAAGCGGTAGCATGGGCGATATCGGTACGCATGCCGCTCATTTAGCAGAGTATATTTCTGGTTTAAAAATTACTAAAATCTGTGCTGATTTAAGTATTGTTGTTCCGGGTAGAGCTATTGATGATGATGGAAACGTATTGTTAAAATTCGATAATGGTGCCAACGGTGTTCTTGTGGCTTCGCAAATTGCTGCCGGAGAAGAAAATGCATTAAAAATTAAAGTATATGGCGAAAAAGGTGGCATGGAATGGCACCAAATGGAACCGAATACCTTAATTGTGAAATGGTTAAATGCCCCTGCTCAAATTTACAGAACAGGCAACGGTTATATGGGCAGTTTCGCACAGCACAACACCCGAACACCTGGTGGTCACCCAGAAGGTTACTTAGAAGCATTTGCAAATATTTATAAAAACTTTGCATTAACAGTAGATGCAAAGTTGAATAACGAGCAACCTACTGCTGCAATGTTAGACTTTCCAAGTACTGAAGATGGAATTAGAGGAATGGCATTTATCGAAAATGTTGTGGCTTCCAGCCAATCGGACCAAAAGTGGTTAGATTATAAATTATAACAATCAAGCATGACAACGATAAAAGGACCAGCAGTATTTTTAGCACAATTTATAAGCGACGAAGCCCCATTTAACTCCCTGGACAGTATTTGTAAATGGGCAGCAGGTTTAGGTTTTAAAGGCATTCAGATGCCAACCTTAGATACAAGATTTATTGATCTTCAAAAGGCTGCCGAAAGCAAAACCTATGCCGATGAACTGAAAGGAAAAATTGCTTCTTATGGCTTAGAAATTACGGAACTTTCTACACACTTACAAGGTCAATTGGTTGCGGTACACCCTGCTTACGATGATCTGTTTGATGCTTTTGCACCAAAAGAAGTACATAAGAATCCAAAAGCAAGAACAGAATGGGCTGTACAACAAATGAAATATGCTGCTAAAGCCTCTCAAAACTTAGGTTTAAATGCGCATGCCACATTTAGCGGCTCATTATTGTGGCAATATTTCCACCCCTGGCCACAACGCCCGGCAGGATTGGTTGAAGAGGGTTTTGCAGAACTGGCAAAACGCTGGACACCCATCTTAAACGAATTCGACCAATGTGGCGTTGATGTTTGCTACGAAATACACCCTGGTGAAGATTTATTTGATGGCGAAACCTACGAAATGTTCCTCGCTGCGGTAAATAATCATCCTCGGGCATGCTTATTGTATGATCCATCGCACTTTGTGTTGCAACAATTGGATTACATTCAATACATCGATTTTTACCATGAACGCATAAAAGCGTTCCATGTTAAAGATGCAGAATTTAACCCTACAGGCAAACAAGGCACTTTTGGTGGATACCAGAGTTGGGCAAACCGAGCCGGTCGTTACCGCTCACCAGGTGATGGTCAAGTTGATTTTAAAACCATTTTTAGTAAATTGGCGCAATATGATTTTAAAGGTTGGGCCGTTATGGAATGGGAATGCTGTATCAAAAACCAGCAAGATGGTGCCCGCGAAGGCGCAGAATTTATTAAAAAGAATATCATTAACGTAACCGATAAAGCATTTGATGATTTTGCAGCATCGGGTAGTGATAGCACTTTCAATAAAAGAATATTAGGATTACAAGAATAACAAAACACAAAACACACACAAGATGAAAAAAACATTTTTAGCTTTAGGCGCAATAGTCATTTTTATGGCGTCGTTTTCAAAAGCCGATTTAGCGAAGGAGAAAACCGTGGTTGCAGCTGCAACAGTAACAAGCCATGCGGCTTTTCAATCAAATCCAGGCGAAAAACTGATCAACAAATCAGACTGCCTGGGTTGCCATAACAAGACCAACAAAATTATTGGTCCTGCATACGTAGAAATCGCAAAAAAATATCCGGCTACCGAGAAAAACATCAACATGTTAGCCGATAAGATTATTAAAGGTGGAACAGGGGTTTGGGGCAATATGCCGATGACTGCTCATGCTACCCTTAAAAAAGACGATGCAAAATTAATGGTAAAGTATATCTTATCTTTAAAGAAAAAATAATCGACCCGAGTTAGCAAATCGATTTACTTATATGAAAACAGAGCAAGAAAATAAAAACACGAGTAACCGCCGTGATTTTATTAAGACCACAGCTATTGCCGCTGCTGCGTTTATGATCGTGCCCCGCCATGTTTTAGGTGGCCCCGGTTATCTGGCACCAAGCGATCGTTTATTGGTTGCCGGTATTGGTGTTGGCGGAAAAGGCCAAAGCGATTTAAGCATGTTTTACAAAAGCGGAAAAGCAGACATTGCTTTTTTATGCGATGTAGATGATCGCCGTGCGGCAAATAGTGTTAAAGCTTTTCCTAAAGCAAAATACTATAAAGATTGGCGCGAAATGTTAGATAAGGAACATAAAAATTTTGACGCTGTGTCTGTTTCTACTCCTGATCATAATCATGCTATCCAGGCTTTAGCAGCTATGCAATTGGGCAAACACGTTTATGTGCAGAAACCTTTAACACATGATATTTATGAGGCGCGGATTCTAACTGCTGCCGCAAAAAAATATAAAGTGGTAACCCAAATGGGAAATCAAGGTGCATCAAACGATGGTCCACGCCAAATGAAAGAATGGTACGAAGCTGGTTTAATTGGCGATGTACACACGGTTTATGCATGGACTGATAGACCGGTTTGGCCACAAGGCATTCCTCGCCCAACAAAAAAAGCCGAAATCCCTGCCGAATTGGATTGGAATTTATGGCTAGGTACTGCGCCTGAAAAAGATTACATTGACAAACTGGTTCCTTTTAACTGGCGTGGCTGGTGGGATTATGGCACTGGTGCCTTGGGCGATATGGGCTGTCACTTAATCGAAGCCCCCTTTAGCGTATTAAACTTAAAATATGCAAAAGAAGTTCAGGCCAGTGTAGGTTCTGTTTATGTTGATGAATTTAAACGTGGTTATTTCCCTGAAAGCTGCCCTCCATCAAGCCATGTTACCTTGAAATTCCCTAAAACGGACAAAACCAAAGGTGATGTTACTTTACACTGGATGGACGGTGGCATCCAACCAGAACGCCCTGAAGAATTAGAAGCAAACGAAACTTTTGGCGATGGTGGTAATGGTACCTTGTTTATTGGAACTAAAGGTAAAATGATGTCTGAAACCTATAGTGCAAACCCCAAATTATTGCCTTTAAGTAAAAACAAAGACATTAAGGTAGCACCAAAATACACTCGTGTACCAGATGGCGCAAACGGGCACTATAAACAATGGGTTGAAGCCGCAATTGCGGGTTATGGCAAGCAAGAAGTAAGTTCGCCTTTCGAAATTGCCGGTCCATTAACAGAAGCTTTACTGATGGCAAATCTGGCAATCAGAAGTTTCGATATCCAAAAAACGGTAAACGGTAAAACTACTTACCCAGGCAGGTACACTAAAATGCTTTGGGATAACGACAATATGAAAGTTACCAATTTTGACGAAGCCAACCAGTTTGTAAAACGCGAATACCGCAAAGGCTGGAACAATTTAACGCTTTAATAAAAACACATCTACAAACCTCGCAGGTTTTAAAAACCTGCGAGGTTTAAATTCAAAAAAATGAAAAAAATCTTTCTTTCTGCTTGCATTTTGTTAAGCTTAACACAAATATCAAAGGCTCAAAAGGGCTTTAAGCCACTTTTTGATGGTAAAACAACAACAGGCTGGCATACTTACAACAAAACTACGGTTGGTAGCGCCTGGCAGGTTCAGGATGGTGCCCTTCATTTAGATTTGGCTACCAAAGGTAAAGACGGTGGCGGCGATTTGGTTACCGATAAGGAATACGGCGATTTCCATTTAAAATATGAATGGAAAGTGGCTCCAAAAGCAAATAGCGGTTTAATTTTTTATGTTCACGAAGAACCTAAATACCATGCCACCTATTCTACTGGCTTAGAAATGCAGGTTATTGATAATGATGGTCACCCAGATGGAAAAATCACTAAACACCGTGCCGGCGATTTATATGATCTGGTAAAAAGTTCATCAGAGCCAGTTAAAGCTGTTGGCGAATGGAACAAAGCAGAAATCATCAGTAAAAAGGGTAAACTAACACTAGTTTTAAATGGTGTTGAAGTAGTGAAAACCAGCCTTTGGGATGATAACTGGAAAAAGATTGTTGCAGGCAGCAAATTTGCAACATGGGAAAATTGGGGAACTTTTAAAACAGGCAAAATTGCCTTACAAGATCACGGAGATGAAGTTTGGTACAAAAACATCTCTATTAAAGAACTATAATAGAGGTTTAAGGCGTAAGGTAGAAGCTAAAGGTTTCTTTTCTTTCGCTTAAACCAGACATTTGAGTTAGAAAGCGGGAAAGCATAACGTTTATCCGCTTTCGCATTAACCTTATACCTTTAACCTTATACCTTAATACAACCTTATATAAGCCAAATGAATAGCACTACTCGCTTTAAACTCTCTGCCATGATGTTCCTGGAATTTTTTATCTGGGGCGCCTGGTTTGTAACCATGGGAACTTACCTTGGTAAAAATCTTTTAGCAAATGATGTACAAATTGGTTCAGCCTATAGTACACAATCACTAGGTGCTATTATTGCACCATTTATTATCGGATTAATTGCAGACAAATTTTTCTCTGCGCAAAAAGTGTTAGGCGTATTACATTTAGTTGGAGGTGTACTCTTATGGGTTGCTGGAACGTCTTTAAATTTTGATAGTTTCTTCCCTTTCATATTAGGATATATGATTGCTTACATGCCTACTTTAGCATTAGTGAATTCAATATCCTTCAAACAAATGCAAGATCCAGGGAAAGAATTTCCTTCCATCAGGGTATTCGGAACAATTGGATGGATTATTGCAGGGTTAGTAATTGGATGGTTAAACTGGGAACAGAGCGGTAACTTAGTATTTACATTCAAAATGGCATCCGTTGCTTCAATCATTTTAGGATTGTTAAGTTTCTTTTTACCAAACACTCCTCCAGTTAAAAAAGGAGAAAAAACAACTTTTGGCGAGATCATTGGCTTAGATGCTATTGGCTTGTTAAAAAACAAATCATATCTTTTATTCTTCTTAGCATCCGTTGCTATCTGTATTCCACTAGCATTTTATTACAATTTCACCAATCCCTTTCTTAATGAAGTTGGCATGAAAGGCGCGGCAGGGGTTCAATCATTAGGGCAGGTATCTGAAACCCTATTTATGTTATTAATGCCTCTATTCTTTGCTCGTCTTGGTGTAAAAAAAATGCTTGCAATTGGTATGATTGCATGGGTTGTTCGTTACCTTTTCTTTGCATTTGGAAATGCAGATTCAAACTATTGGATGCTGATCGGTGGAATTGTTCTACATGGCATTTGCTATGATTTTTTCTTTGTTACCGGACAAATTTATACTGATAGATTGGCTGGAGAAAAATTCAAAAGTGCTGCTCAAGGCTTTATTACTTTGGCAACCTATGGCGTTGGTATGTTAATTGGTTCGATCATCTCAGGTATGGTAGTTAATAAATATGTTGTAGAAGGTGGCCATATTTGGCAAAGCATATGGATTATCCCAGCAGCTATAGCAGGATTAGTTGCGCTACTATTCTTATTATTCTTCAGCGATAAAAATAAACCAGTTACTGAAGCTAACCCGATATAATTATGTCTACAAAACTGGATAGAAGAAATGCTTTAAAGAACATCATCGCAGGAACTGCTGCGATTGGTGTTTCTTCAGGATTTTCAGCATTAGCAATGGATAAATCAGAATCAGATCAGCCACTAAGGCTAAAAGGAAATATCAATCATGCCGTTTGCCGTTGGTGTTTTAGCGGTTTAGATGTAGAAAGGCTTTGTGTTGAAGCTAAAAAAATCGGCATTAAAGGCATTGATTTAGTTGGACCAAAAGATTGGCCGACTTTAAAAAAACATGGCTTAGAATCGACCATGTGTAATGGTGCGGAGATTAATTTAGTGGATGGTTTTAACGACGAAAAATTCCACGAAAAGTTAATTCAGAACTATACCGCAATGATTCCGCTTGTTGCCGAGGCAGGTTACAAAAACTTAATCTGTTTTAGTGGAAACCGCCGGGGTAAAGATGACGAAACAGGCTGGAACAATTGCGTTAAAGGGTTGAAGCAATTAATCCCATTGGCTGAAAAACACAATGTTGTGTTGGTAATGGAGTTGTTAAACAGCAAAATTAACCATAAAGATTATCAATGCGATAGAACTTCATGGGGAGCGGAACTTTGCAAACGCTTAGGATCTGAAAATTTCAAATTGTTATACGATATCTACCATATGCAGATTGATGAGGGCGATGTAATTAGAAACATTAGAGATAACCATCAATACATAGCCCACTACCACACCGCTGGTGTTCCGGGCAGAAATGAAATCGATGATACGCAGGAGTTATACTATCCTGCAATAATGAAAGCCATTGCCGAAACTGGCTTTAAAGGTTTCGTTGCACAAGAATTTATACCTAAAAATGCAGATAAAATAGCCTCGCTAAAAAAGGCAGTTTCCATTTGCGACATCTAAAAATATACCTATGTTATCAAGAAGAAGTTTTATTTTAAACAGTAGTATGGCTGCAGCTGCAGCACTTTTGGTTCCATCATTTGCTTGTGTGGCTTCCGATAAAAAATCAGTTGGTCTGCAGTTATATTCTTTAAGAGATGAACTTCCGAAAGATGTAAAAGGAACCATAGCTAAAGTGGCAAAAGCCGGCTTTAAAGAAGTTGAAACCTATGGTTTTTCGATAAAGGATCAATTTTGGGGCTTAACACCAGCCGAATTCAAAAAATTGCTTGATGATAACGGATTAACTGCACCAAGCGGTCACTATGGTTTAGGCAGCTATTTAACTGATGGAAACACTGAAGAATTAAAAGCGGCAATTGCTGCTGCTAAAGTGCTTGGAAGCGAATATGTAACCATTCCCTGGTTAGATGAAAGCATTAGAAAAAGTGCAGACGACTACAAAAAAATTGCGGTTAAAATTAATGAAGCCGGAAAATTGGCAAAAGAAGCGGGTATCAGGTTAGCTTACCACAACCACAATTTCGAATTCGACAAACAAGGTGATACCACTGGTTACGAAATCCTGCTAAAAGGAACCGATAAAAATCTTGTTGATTTTGAACTTGATTTATATTGGGTAGTACGTTCAGGAAACGATCCGATCAAACTATTTAAAGAAAATCCAGGTCGTTTTACCATGTGGCATGTTAAAGATATGGATAAAGCAAATCCAGCGTTAAATGCTGAGGTAGGAACAGGTTCTATCAACTTCAAACCTATTTTTGCTGATGCCAAACTTTCGGGCATGAAACACTTCTTTATAGAACATGAAACCAATTACAAGCCAAACCCAATGGAATCTGTTGCAGCTAGCTGTGCATACATTAAAAAAGAAATTATTTAAATTTTAAATGATGAATTCAAGAAGAACTTTCTTAAAACAGGCAGGATTAGCCGCAGGAGCGGCATTATTAGTCCCGTCGTTTGCCTTTGATAAAGCAAGTAAAAATGTTGGTTTGCAATTGTACTCCTTACGTAATGAACTACCTAAGGATGTAAAAGGTATTATCGAAAAGGTAGCACAGGCGGGATATAAAGAAGTAGAAACCTATGGTTTTTCTAATGGAAAATTTTGGGGCTTAACCCCTAAAGAATTTAAAGCCTTGTTAAATGCGAATGGTTTAAAAGCACCAAGCGGCCATTATCATATGGATGATTTTGTAAAAACCGGAAAAACAGACAGATTAAAAGCCGATGTCGAATCTTCAGCTGCCATTGGCGGTAAATATTTTACCATTGCCGGTGCGCATGTAGATATGAGCAAAGGTGTAGATGGCTTTAAGAAAACCGCTGATGATTTTAATAAGGTTGCCGAAATTGCAAAAGCATCCGGATTAAAATTCGCCTACCACAACCACGATTTCGAATTTAAAAAATTAGGTGATACCACTGGTTACGATGTTTACTTAAGCGAAACCGATAAAAATCTGGTAAATTTCGAATTGGATTTATACTGGGTGGTACGCTCAGGTAACGATCCGTTAGCTTTGTTTAAAAAATATCCTGGCCGTTTCCCAATGTGGCACGTTAAAGATATGGACAAAGCCAAACCTGAATGGAATACCGAGGTAGGTAAAGGTTCTATTGACTTTAAAAGCATTTTTGCTCAGGCAAAACTTTCAGGCATGCAACATTTCTTTGTAGAGCACGAAACCAATTACCAACCTGATCCACTTGGTTCAATCAAAACAAGCTGTGATTATATCAAAGCCAATTTGATTTAAATTCATCCAAACCTCGCAGGTTTCGAAAACTTGCGAGGTTTTCTGCACTTATCGTCATCTCGACTGAAGCATAGCGGAATGGAGAGATCTATCTCCAAAACAGCAAACCTTCAATTCTTCAACAATATATTTTAGGTTAGAACTGCTGATCTGAGTTATTTAAACCTGATAGTAACGGAAAGCCCTTAACGCAGTGGAGGCTTGAAGTGGATAGCAGGACTTTCGGAACCAATATACACAGTAACATGCTTTCCAAAACAAAAACATCAAGCAATCCGCTAACGGAGTGTTGAATAGGTTGTCGTTTACAAACGATAAAATCGTATAGCTATTAATGCACTCGTTAGGAAACGAGCGCAAACGGCATTAATACCTACGAGCCCTTCCTAAATCGAATTATGCCTAATCTTTTTAACCTTATTTTCTACTGAAAAAGTAAGATTTTAAATATTAAAAGCAAATTTAATTGGTAACAATGGGGATATAAGCTTAATTTTTAGCATATTTGGACTTATATCAAATGTTTAATAATATATAATTAAAATTTAAAATGAAAGTAGCAGTAGTAGGTGCCACCGGATTGGTAGGCACTGTCATGTTAAAAGTATTGGAGGAAAGAAATTTCCCTTTAACAGAGTTGATTCCCGTAGCATCAGAAAAGAGTGTTGGCAAGGAAATTACTTTTAAGGGTAAGAAGTTCCCAATTGTTAGCATGGATACTGCAATCAGCATGAAACCAGATATTGCTTTGTTTTCAGCAGGTGGAAATACTTCATTGGAGCATGCTCCACGCTTTAAAGAAGCTGGAACAACCGTTATCGACAACTCTTCTGCATGGAGAATGGATCCTGCAATTAAATTAATTGTACCAGAAGTTAATGCACACGAACTTTCTATCGATAACAAAATTATCGCCAACCCGAACTGTTCTACCATTCAAATGGTAGTGGTTTTAAAACCTTTGCACGATAAATACAAAATTAAACGTGTAATCGTTTCTACTTACCAATCGGTTACGGGTACAGGTGTTAAAGCCGTTGAGCAATTAATGAACGAGCGTAAAGGCATTGATGGCCCTAAAGCTTATCCATACGAAATTGATTTGAATGTTCTTCCACATATTGATGTTTTCACAGATAACGGATATACCAAAGAAGAAATGAAAATGGTTAAGGAAACGAACAAAATCATGAGTGATGATAGCATAAAAGTTACCGCTACTACAGTTCGTATCCCGGTAATGGGTGGTCACTCAGAATCAGTAAACATCGAGTTCGAAAATGACTTCGATTTAGCTGAAGTGCGCAGTATTTTAGAAAAAGCACCAGGCATAATCGTTGTTGATGATGTTGCCAACTTAAAATACCCAATGCCAAAAGATGCTCATGAAAAAGATGAAGTTTTTGTAGGCCGTATCCGTAGAGACGAATCGGCACCTAAAGCTTTAAATCTTTGGATTGTTGCAGATAACTTGCGCAAAGGCGCTGCAACCAATGCCGTTCAGATTGCCGAATATCTAATTCAGAAAGAATTAGTTTAATCAATAACCTCAAGAGAAGTCCCCCGGTGTAAAATCGGGGGACTTTTTTTATACCCGCTCTCCACCATGATACATATTCCAATCGCTTTAATATATTCCAGGTTACTGATTGGTTTTATAATAATTCTATTAAGCTTTTTCCACGTCAATCACTATTCTTTTCTTGCAATCACATTATTATCGATCGGTTTATTAACAGATGTATTTGATGGAATAATAGCCAGAAAACTCAACATCTCCTCCGAAAAATTAAGACGTTTAGATTCCAGTATTGATCAGGTATTTTTTATCTCGGTTGCGGTTGCTACTTATATCCAATGTCCTGATTTCTTCAAAGTCAACTTGGTAAAACTGATTGTCCTTGGTGCTTTCGAAGCTTCAACCTATGCATTAAGCTATATCAAATTCAGAAAAGAAATCGCTACACATTCTATCGGCGCTAAAATCTGGACGTTGACTATATTCGCCACTTTGGTCGAAATTATAGTGCATTGCGACTCGGTTGTATTATTTGAAATTTGCTTTTGGCTCGGATTGGCAACCCGAATAGAAATACTTGCCATCGTTTTCACGCTAAAAAAATGGACCAACGATGTACCAACCATTTATCATGCAGTAAAATTGAGACAGGGGAAGGAAATTAAACGCAATAAACTGTTTAATGGCTAAAGTGTATTAACCCAAAAAATATAAATTTAGAGATCGTAATCACTAAATTATATACAAAAAAGAGATTGTAATCACTAAATTATATATAAAAAAGAGATTTCGTTTAAATTTTCATTACATTTGTTATTAAATATGATATAATGAAATGATAATTAGAAGTCTGCAAACGCACATAGAATCAAAGTTTTTTAAACAAAAAGCAATTATAGTTACCGGTGCAAGGCAGGTAGGCAAAACCACCATGTTAAAGCAATTGGTAAATAAAACAGGATTGCCTTTTGTTTTTCTTAATTGTGATGAAGCCAATGTTCGAACCACATTGACAGACATCAGTATTGAGCGGCTAAAATCAATTATCGGCTCAAACAAATTTATTTTTATCGACAAAGCCCAACGGGTTACGAATATCGGCTTAACATTAAAATTGATCGTAGATAATTTTACCGATGTGCAACTTTTGGTTACAGGCTCTTCATCATTAGATCTGGCTGTTGGTATAAAAGAATCGCTAACGGGAAGAAAATTTGAATATCATCTTTTTCCTTTTTCGGTAGCAGAACTTGTTGATGATACCAATATCCTTACTGAAGAACAGGCATTGGAAAAAAGATTGATCTATGGCTCTTATCCCGATGCAATTAATTATCCAGGAGAAGAAAAAGAACTCTTAATGAACTTGGCCAATAGTTATCTTTTTAAAGATATTTTATCACTTACAGGCATCAGAAAACCTTTACAGCTCGAAAAATTAGTGCAGGCCTTAGCCTTGCAAATTGGTAATGAGGTTTCGTATACCGAGCTTGGCCAGATGATTGAAGCC
The DNA here is from genome assembly GCF_918698255.1 of Pedobacter sp. Bi27. Lineage (NCBI taxonomy): Bacteria > Pseudomonadati > Bacteroidota > Sphingobacteriia > Sphingobacteriales > Sphingobacteriaceae > Pedobacter > Pedobacter sp. Bi27. The sequence continues at coordinate 862,604 of NZ_CAKKMW010000003.1, read as the reverse complement.
GATAAACTAACAGTTGAGCGTTATATCGATTTATTAGAGCAGTGTTTTGTTGTATTCAGATTAGGTGCATACAGCAGTAATCTGCGGAATGAAATAAAAAAGAGCAAAAAAATATATTTCTATGATACCGGCATCCGCAATGCCGTGATCGAAAACTTTAGTATGCTTGCGCTGAGGCAGGATGCTGGTCAGCTCTTTGAAAATTATATTATTTCAGAATATATCAAAGCCAGTAATAACAAGAGAAAGCATGCTAAATATTATTTCTGGCGAAGCTTTCAGCAACAGGAAATTGATTTAATCGAAGAAATTGATGGAAAAACAAATGCCATAGAGATAAAGTGGAACGAGAATAAAAAAGTGAGGTTTCCATCAACGTTTTTAGATGCATACCCTACAAATAATACAAACGTTATAAACAAGTCTAACTATACGAGTTTTCTGATATAAAATAATCTTTGCCTTACATGAAATTTTTCAAAATATTAACCTTATTTCTTTTCTCAGGTATAACCGCAATTGCCCAAAACCGAATTCAGAACCTCGAAAAGGCCTTCAATAATTTATTAAATGATGAACAGGCAAAACATGCTATTGTTTCTCTTTGCGTTTTAGATGCCAATACAGGTAAAACGCTTTATGTCAAAAATGAGCAAATCGGCCTGGCTACGGCCTCAACCTTAAAAACCATAACTGCAGCCACGGCTTTCAGTATTTTAGGGAAGGATTTTCAATTCCAAACTACATTGGCCTATACCGGAACAATTACTACAGATGGAATATTAAAAGGAAACCTGATCATTATTGGCAGTGGCGACCCAACTTTGGGCTCCTGGCGCTATCAAAATAAAGAGAATGCTGTTTTAACACAATGGGTTACTGCAATAAAATCTGCCGGAATCAAAAAAATTGAAGGCACAATAATTGGCGACGATCGCATTTTTGGCACACAAACAACACCTGAGGGTTGGGTTTGGCAGGATATTGGCAATTACTATGGTGCCGGGACTTCTGGCTTAGCCTGGCGCGAAAATCAATTTGATATTCATTTGAAACCTGGAAGTAGTACAGCAGATGAAGTTAAGGTAATAAAAACAGTTCCGGCAACGCCTTATGTGCAGCTCATAAATGAACTAAAAACCGGAAGTCCAGGTTCTGGCGATAGAAGTTATGCTTTTCTTCCACCTTACAGTAATGTTGCTTACCTCCGCGGAGGCTGGGGAATAGGCATTGCCAAAACAGGCATTTCTGTAGCCCTCCCCGACCCTGCTTTTGATTGCGCTTACCGCTTACAGGATACTTTGAAAAGATTAGGTATTTCGACTGGCCAGCAAGCCACAACGGCAAGATTAATGACCTTGAACAATCAAGTCATTCCTTCGGTTACACAGAAAATAAGCATCATCAGTTCGCCTAGTTTAAGCGAGATGACTTACTGGTTTTTAAAGAAAAGCATCAATTTATATGGCGAATCACTGTTAAAAGCCATTGCGATAAAATCAGGCAAAGCAGGTACAACAAGTAAAGGAGCGGAAACCGAAATCAATTTCTGGGCCGATAAAGGCATTGATAAAACGGCATTAAACATTATTGATGGCAGTGGGCTTTCTCCGGGAGATAGAATAACAACTTCGGCAATGGCGAATATACTTTTCCAGATCCAAAAGGAGAACTGGTTTCCCGATTATTACAAAGCCTTACCAGAATACAATGGTATGAAAATTAAAAGTGGGACAATAAATGATGTTTCGGCATTTGCAGGCTATCATACCGATGCTGCAGGCAATAAATACATAATCGTTATTAACATCAATAACTATAGCGGAAGCGGGATTAACAAAAAGCTGTTCAGGGTATTAGATGAATTGAAGTAATAGAAAAAACTTCGATTAAAATATGTCATTTGGCTACATATACATCCGTGCAGTCATCTTGATCCAATAGCTATCGGATCAGCACGGCGATCGTTGTAGGTAAACCTTTTCATCAAATACCGATACAATTGTTATTCAAGTAATTTCTCCTAAACACTATCCAAGCCACAATAAAATTCAACGGAATAAGGATTAATCCGAAGCCAAACATGATAAATAGATAAAAAAGGAAAAACAAGCAAAAAATCCATATCAAAAATCCCTTAATCTGTATCGCATTTAACAAAAGCAGGCTTCTAAATAACAGCACTGTAGAAAAGGCAAATGCGATTAACCCAAACGATGTTAAAATATCAAAATTGGTAAATATCCAACAGATTTCGGGCAGCAATAAAACAAGATAGTTTAAACAAAAACTAAAAAATACTTTCTTTTTAGTAAAAGGAAAATTTGGCAAGAAAGATAAGTATCTATTATTAAAAACCTTCTCCTGATAAATGAGCACCACATGTGCCACAACAATACACGAGGTAACGAGCATCAATAATCTTGAATCATCTTTAAGATCAGCAAAAACGACCAACACACTTGAAATCAGCACCCACGAAAGCAGTTTGGTGAGCGTATAAGCCAATTTCGATTGATTGAAAACCTGAAAACTATATAACAAAAAAACAGGTTTGCTCCATTTCCTGCTTACCCTAAGTAACCAATTTGGCTTGTTAACCTCTATTAAACGGTTACTTTCTTTAAGATATATATAAGCGCCTGCTAAAACCAGAAGCAATTGAAAAAATAAAATCCCGATAGAAATAAGATAATATCCAAATACAATTCCAATGCTTATGGCATATAAAGTATAACACAATACAGGGATAAATATGCAGGTCTGCACTATACACCAGGTCGTAAACTGTTGTTTTTTGTTTAATGCGGTGAAACTATAATACAGAAACTCTTGCTGGGGCAAAGCAAGCTGACTTAAGACGTATTTTAAGCTTTTGTAAGCATATAATGTGCTTCCTATAAGATACAAAATCATCATTAGTGGATTACTCACCAAACTAATGGTAAAGAAAAACTGCCAGAAATCAATCTGGTCTGGCCGAACAGTGCCCAAAGTATTGATAAAGAAGCAGTAACTGATCAACATCACAAAGATGAATACCAACATAGCTGCATGGGTACGGTAAAAACCATCAACAAATATTTTCTTTAAGGCAGTGTTTGAAAGCAACGACATTAAAAATTCAGTATTATTTTTTTATCTTGAATGTTAATCTGTTTAAGTCCGGGCAGTTTTAACTCATCCAATGGCTGATGTGAGGACAGTAAAAAACTGATTTTTTCATTTTGGTACTTTTCTTTAATCCAGCGGTATAATATCTCCAAAGATTCTACATCGATCGTATTTAAAGGCTCGTCTAATAAGATCAATTTAGGTTTTCCTAAAAAAGCCAAGACCAACGACAACTTTTTTAACATACCACTGGAATATGAACCTAACGGGTTATGAATGTAAGGCTCCATACCCATTTCAGCAATTAAGGTCTTTTCTTGATCAGAAACAGCCCCCTTGGCTTTAGCGAAAAGATCAACCATTTCAAATCCGGTTAAAAATTCGGGGTACAGTGGTTCGGCATCGGCAAAATTTACAAGTTTTCTATAGGAAACACCATGATCTTTTAAATAAACAGTACTTAATGCGATATCACCTTCGAAAGACAATATTCCTGCAATTGCTTTCAGCAGGGTACTTTTCCCTGAGCCGTTACTTCCTTTTATCCAGAAAATGCCTTCGGGAATTTTAATATTATCTATCTTTAAAACAAGATGATTGAAATAAGATTTTTCAAATTGATTGAAGTGTAACATAAAAGCATTTTTGTTTCTGACTTTAGTTTTAATGAAAAGTTACAAAGCACATTCATCTTGATAAAATCATACGTAATGCAATTAATTTTACGAACTTACCAACCAAGTGATGTTGAAAGTTTGGTTAAACATGCCAACAATTTCAATATTTCGAAATATTTAACCAATAAATTCCCTTTTCCTTACGAGAAAAAAGATGGTGAAGCTTTTATTCGGCTAGCCTTAAGCCACGAACCTTTGCAAATCAAGGCTATTGTGTTAGACGGTGAAGTAATTGGATCCATAGGCGTGCATCAACTGGCCGATATTTACAGCAAGAGTGCAGAAATGGGTTATTGGATTGCTGAAGATTATTGGGGTAAAGGCATTGTTCCGCTTGCCATACAAGAAATGTTGAACTATGGTTTCGAAACATTTGATATTGAAAGAATTTTCGCACGGACTACACATACGAACCTGGCCTCGCAGCAGGTTTTAAAGAAATCGGGCTTTGTTTTCGAGGCATCGCTAAAAGATACTATTTTTAAAAATGGCGAATATTTTGATGAATTGATTTTTGGATTTAGGAAACGCCAGCTAAGCAAAGAACAGAATTAAAACATTTGTTAAACTCGAAGCTTATTGCGTAAATTCGTGCAAACCAAAAACAACAAAGCAATGAAATTATCGATCAAATCAGTAATGCTGTTTGTTGCACTTTTAGGTGCAGCAGATTTCGCAAATGCCCAGGGAGCCAAGTTTCCCCAACCGAGTAGCGGACAAACCATTATCCAGGATTTTGGATTAGGCAAAATAACTTTAACCTACTCTCGTCCGAATGTTAAAGGTCGCAAAATTTTTGGCGGCATGGAGCCAATGGGCGTAGTTTGGCGTAACGGGGCAAACGCGGCCACACGCATTAAATTTACCGATGCCGTTAAAATTGAAGGCAAAGATTTACCTGCCGGCGAATATGGCCTGTTCAGCATCCCAGGTAAAAACGAATGGACGGTTATTTTCAGCAAAACGCCCGATCAATGGGGTGCTTACGAATATAAGGAAAGTGATGATGTGCTTCGTGTAAAAGTAAAAACCACGGCTTTAAAAGATAAAGTAGAAACCCTTAGCATGCAGTTTTCGGCTGTTAACGAAACTTCGGCGCAGTTAAATATGATGTGGGAGAATAGTGCTTATGCCATCAATATTACAACTTCTATCGATGAAAAAGTAATGGCAAATATTGCTGAAGCGATGAAGGGCGAAAAAAAACCTTACTTTAATTCGGCATTGTATTATTATCAAAATGGAAAAGATTTAAAAACAGCTTTAGAATGGATGACGGAAGCAGAAAAATCAGACCCTAAAGCACCATGGTTTAAACTATGGAAAGGCCGTATCCAATTGAAAATGGGCGATAAAGCGGGGGCATCAGCTACTGCGCAGCAAGGTATAGACGCTGCAAAGGCACAAAAGATTGATGAATATGTACGCCTCAATTCTGAACTTTTGGCCGAAGCTAAAAAATAGAGATATTTTATTTCGGTCGGTGTGACACCGACCGATAGGAAATTTTATAAAACCGTTGGAGTTGATTCAACGGTTTTTTTATGAGGTTATAAATTACATTGTCATGCTGAGGCGCGAATCATCTGTTCCATAGCTTGCAGATGCTTCGTACCTCAGCATGACAGAATACCAATATTAACTTAAAATTAACCGTTGATTAACTTGAACAGCTATCGTAACATTAACCCTTAAAACGCTTTATTTATTTAAAAATAATACTAACTTTGATGTTGCGCTTAGTAATTGTACTTTATACACTAAGCAGGTTAAAAAATCAATAAAAAATCAAATAAAAATGAGCATAATCGTTAATGTCCATGCCAGACAAATTCTCGATTCGAGAGGCAATCCAACAGTAGAAGTAGAAGTTGTAACAGAAGCAGGTGCTTTTGGCCGTGCAGCTGTACCAAGCGGTGCATCTACTGGACAATATGAGGCTGTTGAATTACGTGATGGTGATAAATCTACATATTTAGGTAAAGGTGTTTTAAAAGCTGTAGAAAATGTAAATACTAAAATTGCTGATGCATTAAGAGGTATTGATGTTTTTGAGCAAAATACAATTGATAAAATCATGTTAGATCTAGATGGTACCGAAAACAAAGGTAACTTAGGTGCTAACGCAATTTTAGGTGTTTCTTTGGCTGCTGCTAAAGCTGCTGCTGATGAAATCGGTCAACCATTATACCGTTACATTGGTGGTGTTAACGCCAACACTTTACCAATTCCGATGATGAACATCATTAACGGTGGCTCACACTCTGATGCGCCTATCGCTTTCCAGGAATTTATGATTATGCCAGTTGGTGCACCTTCTTTCTCTGAGGCTTTACGTTGGGGAACTGAAGTTTTCCATAGCTTGAAAAAAATTCTTCACGATAGAGGTTTATCTACTGCAGTAGGTGACGAAGGTGGTTTTGCACCAACTTTTGACGGTACTGAAGATGCAATTGAAACGGTATTAAAAGCAATTGAAACTGCTGGTTACAAACCAGGTTCTCAAATCTGTTTAGCGCTAGATTGTGCATCATCTGAGTTTTACAAAGATGGTAAATACGACTATACTAAATTTGAAGGCGCTACCGGCGTAATTCGTTCTAGCGAAGAGCAGGCACAATATTTAGCTGATCTTTCTGCAAAATATCCAATTATCTCTATTGAAGATGGTATGGATGAAAACGATTGGACTGGCTGGAAAAGCTTAACCGATAAAATTGGTGACCATGTTCAATTGGTTGGTGATGATTTATTTGTAACTAACGTTACGCGTTTACAACGTGGTATTGATGAGGCTACTGCTAACTCGATCCTGGTAAAAGTAAACCAGATCGGTTCTTTAACTGAAACCATCAATGCAGTAACTTTAGCACAAAACAATGGCTATACTTCGGTAATGAGTCACCGTTCTGGCGAAACTGAAGATGTTACGATTGCCGATTTAGCTGTTGCTTTAAATTGCGGACAGATTAAAACCGGTTCTGCATCACGTTCAGACAGGATTGCAAAATACAATCAATTATTACGTATTGAAGAGGAATTGGGTGAAAACGCTCGTTTCATCGGTTCAAAATTTAAATACGCTAAAAAATAATGTATAGGATTGGGTTTAAACCCAATCCTATAATGTTAACAAGTTGAAAAACTTATTTGCAGAACATCCGGAGATTTTAAATCTTCGGATGTTTTTATTTTAATACTATATTTGTTTGTCGGATTTGGGTTTTCTCAAATCTCACATCTAAAATCTCATATCAATATATGAAACGTTTAATAGATCTTTTCCGAAATAAATATTTCCTTGCTACTGTCGCTTTTGCGATGTGGATGCTATTTTTCGACAAAAACGATATGATGTCGCAATACGAGTACCGCAGTCAGGCCAATAAACTGCAGGAAGAAAAAGAATATTTCGAGAAAGAAACCGCGCAGGTTAAAAAAGATCTAAACGAACTGAATACCAATCTGAATACGGCTGAAAAATTTGCCCGCGAAAAATACTTCATGAAAAAAGACAATGAAGATGTTTTCGTGATTATTCAGGAAGAGAAAAAGGATTAGTTTTCAGTTAAAAGTTTACAGTTTTGAGTTAACAATCAAACCATAAAACAATTTATATTCCAGTTAACCGATTAAGCAATCAAACAGTTAACCTATCTAATGCTCCATATCCTCTACATTATTGCCATAACCGCTGAAGCCATGACTGCTGCACTTTCTGCAGGCAGACGTGATATGGATTGGGTTGGCGTTTGTATTATTGCCTGGGTAACCGCATTAGGTGGTGGAACGGTTAGAAATGTATTATTTGGCCATTATCCAATGAGCTGGGTAGAACATCCTGAATATTTGGTAATTACCGCAGTAGCAGCCTTACTCGCGGCATTTATTGCCTCCATTATGACTAAACTCAAAAAACTTTTCCTTTACCTTGATGCTTTAGGTTTGGTGGTTTTCACCATTATTGGTTGTCAGGTTGCACAAGAAATCCATTTACCTTATCTAATTGTACTTTTTAGCGGAATGATTACCGGCTGTGCCGGTGGGGTACTTCGAGATGTGCTCTGCAATGAAGTTCCATTTCTTTTTAGAAAAGAGATTTATGCCAGCGCAGCGATAGTTACCGGCGCGGTTTACATCGGCATAGAGCATTTTCACGGAAGCGAGATGCTGGCTACCATTACAGCCGCTGTTATTGGATTAGCACTAAGATTACTTTCTATCCGCTTCGAATGGCATATGCCCAAGTTTGTTTACAGGGATGAATGGCATTGATTCAGTTCGGGAGTTTTCAGTTTAGAGTTTTGAGTCTCCACCCCCCAACTTCTAACTTAAAGTTCCCCGTTCCGCTTTCTCAAAAACCACTCTACGCCCAGCAAAATCAAAATTAAGCCGAACAGCCATTTCATGCTAATCAATTCGTCGTATTTGCGGTCTTCGTAACTGATGGTTTTAATATTTTCGTTTTTGGCAATCTCATCGGCTATTTTCAGCAGGTTTTCGGGCATAAACAGCTTACCATTGCTTTGCTTAGATATGGTATTTAAAAGCTGGTGATTAGCTGTTGTCTGCTGAAATTCTGCAATCAACGCATTTACATAGAAACTACCTGTAGCCGTGAATTTCTTTCCGCCAAGTTCGGTATTCGCGACATAAGAATAATTCCCTGCAGGCATGGTTCCTGCATCTAGCTGATAAGCATTTTCGGTTTTAGAAAAAATATAATTAAACACTTTGCCCGCTTCGTTTTTAACCTGAAGATTAACTTCCGACTCATTTACAGGCTGATAGCTATCGTTATAAAGGGTGCCGTTAAACTGGATGGTTTCATTTTCATCATAAGCAGACTTTGAAGTAAATACCTTAAACCTTCTCTTATCATCTTTAACAGATAGGTATTGAACCGTTTTTGAAATCAGATCGTTTAAAACCGATTGATTGCTTTCATTTTCAGCTTCCGAAAGTTTCCATCTCCAAAGCCCCTCTCCCATTAAATAACCTATCTTTAAGCCATTTTCATTGGCAAAGAACAGCAATGGCTGTTGTGTGCTTACTTTGCCGATACGCTGATTAAAAACAGGTATTGCGCCTGCATTTACGGTTAACCTTCCAAACGGACTTAACAAAGGATCGAAAGATGAAAACTGCTTCTTGTCATCTTCAGTAAGATTGAAGCTTGTAAATCCATTTGCAAAATCGGCATACACTTCCTGAATGGAGCCATTTGCAGAACCCAAATTGACCTGATTTTGCATTTGATTAAAAGCATTTATATTGCTCTGTGCGCCCAAAATATACCAGATCGGTTTCTTTAATCCAGTTAATTTCTTTAAAAATGTTGACGAAATGTTTTGCACGTCGGGTAATTGATACAATATGATTAGATCGAATTTAGACGGATCTATTGTATTTAAATCATCAGCAAGGGCAAGTTTAGCCTCGTAGTGTTTATTTAACGAAATGGCCTCCTTTAAAACGCCTAAATCGGGATGTGGAGCAACCGCAGCAAGCAATACTTTCTGCCTGCCATCAATAACTTCTATATAAAAGGTTTGAACATTATTTCTGGTTGTAATTTCATTTTGTAAAGCACCAAGCTGAACGGTATATTTCTGAACACCAATTTTACCCGCATGAATCTTGACAGGGATCGTTTTAACAAAGGAACCTCCATTAATCGATATGTTTTGCTGTTCTACCTTTGCACCATTTTGGCTAACCGTTAAAGAAGTACTTTCGCCCTCACTTTGAAAAGCCTGAACCTGAACTTCGATCGTAAAATCATCATCCAGGTACACAATGTTATTGTAATTTACATTCGAAATTAAAACATCGCGCTTTGGGATACTATCACCCAGGGCAATGGTATAAACCGGTGCATTAATCTGATTTACGCTGTACAGCGGATTTCCACCATGATTAAAAATCCCATCGGTGGCTAAAATAATGGCGCCAACATTTCTGTTCGTATACTCATCTCTAACTTTCTGAAAAAAAGCCGAGGCATCCGTTAATTTCCCCTGATTTTTAAAATCGAAACCATCTGCAACCTGATCGCCAAAGTGAAGCGTTTTTACCTCGTACTTGTCTGTTAGTTTATCTTGTAGAGCTTTAAGGTTATTTTCGTATAATTTTTGGTCGAAACCAGCTGCTTTAACCTGCCCTACAGAAAGAGAATTATCTTGTCCGATAATGATTACGGGTTTATCTAAAGTATAATTTAATGTTTTGATGAGCGGTGCAAATATTAACCACGCAATGGTAGTCACTACGATAATTCGCAAGGCAGTTAAGCCATACTGAAGTTTTTTATCCAAATTTTTGTTGCCACGATATAGCAACCAGGCATACAGCACGCCCAACGCCAGGCAACCGAGAAAAAACAAAATAGATGTACCCGAAAAAAAACTGTTCATACTTTTATAAAGATGGTAATTTTGAGGAAATTTTCAAGATTATTATCCATAAAGAATTTATGCTAAGGCTAAAAATACACATTCATTTAACCACTGAGTTTACACCGAGGAATACAGATTACCCAAACTGTCTTTAAGCACCCAACTCCGTCTACTTCGTGCCTTTTCTCGGTGACCTTTGTGGTAAAAAAAGAATGTTATGCGCTCTGTGGTTAAATCCCTATTTTTAAACCAAATCAAAATTTATGAAATTAATCTGTTTAACGTTTCTACTGTCTCTAAGCCTTATGGTAAATGCCCAAAATAATTTTAAAGCCACTCAAATTAAATTCGAAAGAGTAGAAAAGGCCTATGATGAAAAATGGGAAACACTGAGAAAGTTTGTTCTGGCAGGTGGCTATGGCGATCGGTTCTCTATGGTAATCAATGCCTACAAAACAGAAGGAAAACTGGAAGTATGGTTAAAGAATAATTCAGCTAAAACCTATTCGTTATTTAGAACTTACGATTTCTGTGCACACTCTGGTACCATTGGCCCAAAAGTGATTGAAGGAGATGGGCAAACACCAGAAGGTTTTTATTACATTAATGTTTTTAACCCGATGAGTAATTTCCATCTATCGTTAGGCGTGAATTATCCAAACGCTACAGATTATGCCCGAACTGGAAAGGGCAGAAAACCTGGAAGCGATATTTACATCCATGGTAATTGCGTTACTGTTGGATGCATTCCATTAACCGACGAAAAAATTAAAGAGGTGTATATTTTGGGTGTTGAAGCCAGGAATGCAGGCCAGGAAAAGATTCCTGTTAACATCTATCCTTTTAAAATGACAGATGGAAATATGAAGAAATATATTGCTCAATTCCCGGCACAAGCCAGTTTTTGGAAATCGTTGCAGCCAGGGTATTCAGCTTTTGAGAAAAATAAAAACCAAGCTAATGTAAGTGAGGTAAATGGGAAATATGTTGTGAAGTAACAAAAGAAGTCAAGTTTTAAAAACTTGACTTCTTAATATTTCTATGGTTTTGGAAAGAAACCCTCTACCTTAAACCTTCATCCCTTCTACCTCCCTACAGCATCCCGCCGCAAACAGATAAAGTTTGGCCAGTTACGTAAGCACTCATATCTGAGGCTAAAAACACGCAAACATTGGCAATATCTTCAGTTTCTCCGGCACGTTTTAAGGGGATATCTTTTTCCCACCCTTCAACAACTTTTGGATCAAGAATATCTGTCATCTCGGTACGGATAAAGCCTGGTGCAACTACGTTGGCACGGATATTTCTCGAACCTAATTCTTTAGCAATTGATTTGGTAAAACCGATGATACCAGCTTTAGATGCAGCGTAATTTGCTTGTCCGGCATTACCTGTAGTACCCACAATAGACCCCATATTGATAAAAACACCTTTACGGGCTTTCATCATTACTTTAGAAGCCGCTTTGGTTACGTTGAAAATCGATTTTAAGTTAATATTGATCACATCATCCCAGTTTTCTTCGCTCATACGCATCAATAAACCATCTTTGGTAATACCTGCATTGTTTACTACAATATCAATAGTACCAAACTCAGCTACGATATCATTGATCAATTGTTCAGCTTCAGCAAATTTAGATGCATCAGAACGATAACCTTTAACCTTTGTTCCAAAGCTTTGTAATTCTTGCTCCAAAGCTTCACCTTTTTCTACTGATGATAAATATGTAAAAGCTACATTAGCGCCCTGTTCGGCAAATTTTTCAGCTATTTTACGACCGATTCCTTTAGATGCGCCTGTAATTAATGCTGTTTTTCCTTCTAATAATTTCATTATGAAATGTTGTAAAGTTGAAATGTTTAATGTTGTAAAGTTAATATTAATCCAAAAACTAACTCTTTTTATTTTAAGTTCATTTATCTAAAACTATCTGTTTTAAGTTTCTAATAAAAGTATTTCTATTTTTTCTATTCCACCCGAAAGAAAACAAAGCTGTTTTAGCAGCTGGGGCACAAATGCTATTTATCAAGATTCCCTTATCAGTTTTAATAATTGTAATTAATTCTCCCCAATTTAAATAAGTTCTTGTATTGTGAACAGCACAGATATAGCTATCACTTTTTTCAATAATAATCCATTCGAGCTCTTGAGTCGTTTTAACTATTGCTTTTTTGCATTGCTTTTTTGTACAATCAATAACTACCTGTTTAAAAATTAATCTGCGATACTGGATAATAAAAAAAACTATAGAAATTACTAGAAATCCAACCCCAAGCATAATAGATCTTTCTAAGGTTGGGAATGTTGTTTCTAACTTTGTTATATTGATTTTAATTACCTGGTACCACCAAAAAATGGCTCCAAAAAATGTTAGAACTACAATCCAATAATGAGAAATTTTATCCCAAAAACTAAGTTTTAACCTTTGGGAAGTTATCATTTCCAATAACAATTCATTATCGAATTTCATATTTAAACCGCAGGTTCCTGCTGGCTCAAACAATGAAAGCTTCCCAATCCCCAAATAATATCAACAGAGTTTATACCGATCACTTTTCGATCAGGGAAACAGCTTTGAAGAATTTTAAGTGCTTTTTCATCATTTACATCATCAAAAATTGGCACAATTACCGCCGCATTGGCAATGTAAAAATTTGCATAAGATGCAGGCAGGCGAGTATCTTCATGAATAACCGGCGATGGCATTGGCAATTGAACAATATTCAATGCTCTACCATCTTTCAGCTTCATGGCTTTTAAGGCCTCTAGATTCTCTTGTAACAAGATATAATTTTCATCCAGTGGATTGCTTTCTACAACAGTTAAAACCGTATCCTCGTTTACAAAACGCGTAATATCATCAATGTGGCCGTCTGTATCGTCGCCAACGATTCCATCTCCCAACCATAATACCTGATCTTGACCATAATATTCTAGCAAATATTGTTCAATCTGCGCTTTGGTTAAATGCGGATTACGGTTTTCGTTCAATAAACAGGCAGTTGTGGTTAAAACCGTTCCAGCGCCATTAAATTCTACCGAACCTCCTTCCATCACAATATCTGGTGTAAACAAAGGTAAACCGAAATGTTTGGCAATTTTTGTCGGAACCACATCATCCAGATCAAACGGAGGGTATTTCCCACCCCATGCATTGTATCCCCAATCTACAACAGCCTTTTCATTTCCTTTCAGCAAAAATGCAGGACCGTGATCGCGGCACCAGGCATCGTTGGTTTCATTAAAATAAAATTCGATCTGGCTTAAATCGACATCTATTTTTGTTAATTCAGAAACAGCAAAAGCTTTCATTTCTTCATCCTTAACATTAATACGCACTTTCTCGCCTTCCGCAACAGCTTTAATAAACAGGCAATATGGTTCGTAAATGGTTTCGATTTTACCAGGCCAGCTCTCCTCTTTATGCGGCCAGCTTAACCAAGTTGCCTCATGTTTTACCCACTCTGCAGGGAAAACATAACCTTGCTTCTTCGGTGAATAATCGAATTGATTGATATTTAAATCTTTTCTTGGAGGGAAATTTGACATCTAATTTTAATTTATAAAATGAATGGTCCGTGAGGACACGAACCATGGATTTTTGTTTATGGGTTTTCACTTTAAGCTTTGGTCTTTAACCTTTCTGCTTAATCCCCGTCAATATATCTTTTTGTAATCGGCTGGTAAGAATCAATTCTTCTGTCTCTTAAAAAAGGCCAATGTTTACGGAAGAAATCAGATTCTGATAAATCCAGTTCAACTACCTCGGTTTCTTCCTGATCGTGAGAACCTAAATAAAGTATTTTGCCTTGTGCGTTTGTGGCGAAACTTCCACCCCAGAATTTCATGGCGCCATCTTGCTCAAAACCTACGCGGTTTACACTCACAACAGGCACACCATTTGCAACCGCATGTGAACGTTGGATGGTTTGCCAAGCATTGTATTGATCTTGATTGGTTTCTTCATCCTGATCCGTAGCCCAGCCAATTGCAGTCGGATAAAACATGATATCTGCACCCATTAATGCTGTAATACGTGAAGCTTCCGGATACCATTGATCCCAACAGATCAGAATACCAATTTTAGCAAATTTGGTTTGAAAAACTTTGTAGCCTAAGTCGCCAGGGGTGAAATAAAACTTTTCATAATAAGCTGGATCATCAGGAATATGCATTTTACGGTATTTACCTAAATATGAACCATCAGCATCTAAAACTGCAGTTGTATTGTGGTATAAACCTTCAGCACGTTTCTCAAACAAAGAAGCGATAATTACCACCCCCAATTCTTTGGCTACCACTTGTAAAGCATCAGTAGACGGTCCAGGGATAGCTTCAGCTAAATCGAAATTATCGTAATCTTCAACATCGCAGAAATACAAAGAAGTAAAAAGCTCTTGCAAACACACAATCTGTGCACCTTTTGCAGCTGCTTCCCTTACTTTAGCAATCGCTTTATCTAAATTTTCTTGTTTATCTTTAGTACAACTCATTTGTACCAAGCCAACTTTTACTTTCTTCATGTTTTTTTGAAATGAGAGAATGAGAGAATGATTAATTGAGAGAATGTTATTGTGCTTATAAGCCACATTCACTCATTCAAAATTCATTCATTCAAATTTTCGTCAAAGTTACTATTTTGTTTAAAAGTAGAACGGCATAATAATGTAATTGTTTTTCTGAAAAGCAAAGTCAGCATTTCAAACGTTTGCCAGTCGGGCTATCCATTATAGCTCCGAAGAAAATCGGAGGCTGCCATTCCTATCCCGTTTAGATGGGATAAGATAGTGCTGCTATTTGAGGTTAACCCACCTGACGGAAGCAATTCCCCGCTATGTTATTATTTTGAATGGAAAAAACATTGTCATCCTGAGGGTTAATTAATTGTTTAAAATCAATATGAGTGACGTACAATTGTTTTTTCTTGGTCTATGGCGCAGTCTTGCCTCGGCTCGCCGCCGCCGAAGGGCTCTTTCTTTTTGGCATCAAAAAGAAACAAAAAATGCCGGCTGAAAATTTTTCTTTTGAAGCGAGTACGTTGGCTTGGACAGTGCAGCCCGAAAAATTTGTTAGGCCGGGTTTAAGTAGAACGGTGATACAGTGCCGCGGCCTAGTTGGATGGAAATACACAATCGGCATAAACCATTCATATTTAAATAATTACAAAATAACGTCAATGGTAGCTTGTCGAAGGCAAATGTTTTTTTTCGATTATAAAAGGTCTTTACTTCGGCCAAGTTCAGTACAGGCTGGCTCAGACTGACAATTATGCTTAAAGTAATAAAATTTAGAGGAAGATAAAATGAAAAAGCCCCGATTCTCATCGAGGCTTTCTGTCTTACTTTAAAACCAAATTAAGGATTTATATTATCCTTTTTAGGTTTGGCTTTTGTTTCTACAATTTCTGCAACCGCTACCACTTCTTTGCGTTGCGCTGGGTCCATCAACTCCATCAACTTCAATCCCAACAGACCATCCATTGCTGAACCGCCGTGGTTACCTCCACTACCACCAATCAATACATCAGGAATCAGTTTCACATTACCTTTTGATAACTCCTCGGTAATTTTGTAACGGGTAAAGTTTTCGCCTCCCAAAGCTTTCACGGCAAGCTCGTAAGCTTCGGCGGTTGATTTACCTACCGCTAAGATTTTACCTGCTTCTGCACTACCGGTTAAAGAAATCTGCTCAGCCTCTGCTGATGCCCTTAACTTTATCGCTTCAGAATCAGCCTGTGCTCTTGCTTTGGTTGCCTCAGCCTCTGCATGCGCCCTCATTTTAGTGGCCTCAGCCTCTGCTCCCACTGCGAGTTTTACACCAGCCGCATCGCCTTCCGATTTTTTCACGGTTGCACTTGCGGTACGTTCGGCAATCTCCACACTTTGTTGTGCCTTCACAATATCTTTCTGCATATCAGCAATCGCAGTTTCTTTCTCCATCCCCTGGCGCGTTTCCTGTGCCTGTTTTTGGGTTTCGTAAGTAACCTTTTGCTCTTCCGCAATTTTACGGTCGGTTAAGGTTTTCATTAACGATTCTGGCGGAACAATGTCTCCGATCAGCGTATCAACCGCATTTACGTTATATTCATCAAGCACTTTACGGATATGTTCTTTAGCCGATTCCTGACGCTCTTTACGGGTACTTAAGAAAGCAATCACATCACTTCCCTGTGCCGAGTTACGGAAATAGTTACCAATGGTGGGTTCTAAAACCTGCGAAACCAGATTCACCATATTACCAAAACGTGCAATAACTTTAGGAGCTTCCGTAGTTGGTACGTGAATAATCTGCGCGACATCTAAATTAAAGGGGAAACCATCTTTAGAACGTACAGTAATGGTTGACAGGTTTTTATCCAGATTATGTGCCTCACTACGTGCCGATGCCCAGTTTAACACCAAATTAGTTGTTGGTACCAACTCTACCTTCATAATGTATTTGTTAATCGGATATTTACCTGGCCCAAGCGGTTCGAGCCAAACACCTTTAGAACCTTTACCAACAATATTACCATGTTTAAAGTCTGCACCGGTCAGGTCGTTCCCATCAGTACCAATAAATGAGATTACAACGCCTACATAACCGATCGCGATTTCAGTCATAGGGATTTCCTCCAATTGAATTGCCCAGGGGTTAAGGTTATAAGAACCTGCCAAAATTACCTGGGGTTGCAAACCACGGTTACCACCTTGTTTTATAAAGGCATCGAAATCCTGGAAATTGTTGTGTCCATCAACAAGCTTGCCCGCAATCTGATTGGCCTCAATCGGTAAACCATCTAAAGTGGTTACAATGCCCACCATGCTTTCCTGGATTCGGATCATATCCGTAACAGAAACCTGAAACAGCATCGTATTGATACGATAAGAACCCGAGGTAATATAAGAGGTTTGCCGGCCTCGCTGACCGCCATTTTCGAGAAACTTCACTGCATCCTGAAAATTATCAGACTCTACCCTTTGCCCAAGGATATTACCCGTTGGAATTTCCGAACCATCTTTGGCCATAATCAGTCCGATTTTACCCTCCGGAATAATGGTAAACTGTTCCATCGTTACGCTGTACTGCCAGAACCACATTCCGAAATACAACCCTGGGGCTAAGGTTTTTCCCTGGAAACCAGCTTCGCCTTTAACCGCGATGATGCGGCCATCGGGCAGCTCCCGGTCGGAACCGAAGAGCACGAATTTTTTGGTAATCAATCCGATCCTATCTTCGGGTACGATGACCATCCCGAATAAGAAACGTAAAATATATTTGTATAAAACTATGCACAACAGTGCCACTAAAACCCACCAGTAATTAGAAATGAGCGCTTCCATAATGTTATTATTTTTTCTTTTTTTAACCTGATAAACCATTTATCAAGCACGATATAGATATCAAACGCCGTGCTTTGTTACCATTTTTGACACTTATTTTTAAACTATTTTTTATTGATTTTAAGGCCTAAAAGATGACTCAGGATCGATTTAGAGCGAAATGTCATCTGCAGATGACATTTTATAGAATAGCCTGACTAAATGCTTATAAACGCTAAAAACTAACCATTTAGGTTTACCGAAATAGTTGCAGAAATTTTAATTGTATAAATTACAATTAATCGAAAAAAATGTGTCCTTTTTTAGACCTATACAAATGACCCAATTGGCCTACACTAATTGATAAGCTTTAATACCAGAAGCCTCAAATGAGCGTGATCTTAAATAATATACGGATAGAAACATTACAATATATTAGAGATATTATTACATTTATTCAAAGTATTATCAGACATGGGCTTTTTCGAAGATTTTACGGACGACTATATAAAGCCTTTCGGAGAACTGATCGTACTTGTTACTTTCTCTATTTATACGCGTATTGCCTTATGCGTTTATTTGGTCTTTAGCGATCCTCTTTCAGTGGAATTTAAATATCTCGTTGTTATTATATTCTGTATTCCAATTTTGAGGTATATTTTCCATTCGGTTACCAAAACCGATATGCCAGATGGTTCAAATATGTTTACTTCATGTGTTTTTCCCGTATTATACCCTTTCGCAAATTCCCATATCTTATATCTATACAATTTTCCGACACTGCTGGCATTGTTGATATTGTTTATCCCAATGGCCATATATTACGCCTTTTTTATTGCTGAACGCCTTTATCCCGATAATCGGATAAAATTTTTAACTACCTTATGTTTCTACGTCTTACAGTTTTTGTTTGCTGTAAATTTTGCCTTTGATACCGCAAAAACTATTGATAAAAGATATTATGTTATTTCTAAAAACGAAATCGTTACCGGAGGAAATGGCCCTGAAGATTTTGAGACACATCACTATTACTTAGATCTGGTACCCATAAATAAGAATGTAGATCCACCTAAATGGATAGAAGTGAGTGAAAAAACTGATAGTACGTTTCGTGGTGTTTTTAGCACTAAGTTTTTATTATGGAATGGCAAACCCTATAGAATATTTGCCAAGAAGAAAGTAACTGATACCATAAAAAGAAAATATAACACATTTCTATTACCAAGAACGCGTTTGCGTTATTATTTCTTGTTGCAGCATGATTTAGATTACGAGCGAAAAAAAATAAAAGGAGAAGTGTACGATAAATTTAACATAGGTAGTTATATAATAATAGAAAAACACCCCGGCCTATTAGGGATTGAGTGGATTACCTATCGTTAACATTTTTACCAGAATGGATTGGAACCCCATGTAAACTAAACCCGATTGCACGAATGCCCCCGGTTTTTTTATCGGGGCAGAAGGAAAAGCGGGACAGGAACCAACCTAAAAGCACAGGAACTTGCTTTTCAAACTATTTCGACTACAAAACACAAAGATTAAATGCCTACTTCTACACGATACTCTTGCTGCAACTCAAACAGGCATTTGGCGCAGAGGCAGCCATCGTACAGTTCGGAGATGTATTGTACCTCGTTAATGCTTAACTGCACCACGCTGCACTGGCATTTGGTATAAGAATTTGCCTTGCACTCAATGACGCCATTACATCGCTCGCAAGGGATGATTTCGTGTTTGGCGCTATGTTTTAAGGTATTATTCATATGTTCACTGGTCATTAGTTCACTTGTATTTGGCGCTTTAGAAACTAATGAACCAATGGCTAATGAACTACTGAACCACACAAAAGTATAAACAAAAAATAAGGTTTTGAGCGTTTGCCCAAAACCTTTACTTTATAATTGCTTTTAAGGAACTATAGCTACATTTACCTTTCTTAAACTAGTTTAAGTTTTTCTTGCAAGGTACTGTTCATCTTTGTATAGTACAATTTATCCTAGCAAAGATTATGAAAATAGTAGTTATCGGCGGTACCGGCCTTATTGGTAACCAAATCGTAAATCAATTACAAAACAGCGGACATGAAGTGATCGCTGCCTCGCCCAATAACGGAGTGAACACACTTACTGGCGAAGGTTTAAAAGAAGTATTGCAAGGGGCACAAGTAGTGGTAGATGTATCTAACTCGCCATCTTTTGAAGACGCTGCTGTGATGAACTTCTTCAAAACCTCCAACGAAAACCTGTTGCCTATGGCAACGGCAGCTGGGGTACAGCATCATATTGCCTTATCTGTAGTGGGTACCCAAAAACTCCAAGCCAGCGGTTATTTTCGTGCGAAACAGATGCAGGAAAGCCTGATCAAAGCATCAGGCATTCCCTATACTCTTGTTCATGCTACCCAGTTTTTTGAATTTGCAGGAAGCATTGTTCAAATGAGCATGACCGATGGAAAAGTAATCCTACCTGCAGCCAACATTCAACCTATCGCAAGTAAAGATGTAGCTGCTTTTATGGCCAAAATAGCTTTGGAAAAGCCCGCTAACCAAATTCTTGAAATTGGCGGACCTGAAAAATTTGATATGGCAATATGGATAAGAAAATATTTGCAGGCAACTCACAAAAACTATGAGGTAACATCTGATGTTCAGGCTTCGTACTCGGGAGCATTGTTAACCGCTGACACGCTGGTGCCCGAAGCAGCTGTTTTTCTCGGCGAAACCCATTACAAAGATTGGATTGCGATTACTAAAAATCAACGATAAAAAAAGCCCGATACAATGTATCGGGCTTTTGTATTGGAGGCTGTTTTAAATAATCTCCTTTAAAATTCTATCTTGCGTCAGACCTTGAAACAACCTTAGGATGACGACTCGTTAGGACTAGCCTGAGCAGCTGATACAGCCTTCTTCCATTGAACAAACTGGTCCGTCAACGATTTCTTCTGCAACCTGATCTTGTGTCATTTCAGCTGGAATAACCGCTTCAATTGCTTTACCACCTTGGTTCTCTACCGTAAATTTAACGGCCTGAGAAGCTGCTTGTGTACGCAAGTAATACATACCGGTTTTTAAACCTTTCTCCCATGCATAGAAGTGCATTGAAGTTAATTTTGATGTATTTGGTGCGTTTACGAACAAGTTTAACGATTGCGACTGGCAGATATAGGCACCGCGATCTGCAGCCATATCGATGATATTACGCATCTTGATCTCCCAAACGGTTTTATACAATTCTTTAATATAATCAGGAATCGAATCAATAGCCTGGATTGAACCGTTAGCCAATATGATCTGATTTTTCATATCGTTGTTCCATAAACCTAATGCTACTAAATCTTTCAATAAGTGTTTGTTTACCACTACAAACTCTCCACTTAATACACGGCGGGTGTAAATGTTAGAAGTATATGGTTCGAAACATTCATTGTTACCTAAAATCTGAGAAGTAGATGCAGTTGGCATTGGTGCAACCAATAGTGAGTTGTACACACCATCTTTAACTACTTTTTTGCGCAATGCATTCCAGTCCCAACGGCCGCTATCTGGTGTAACATTCCATAAATCGAACTGGAATTTACCTTTTGATAATGGCGAACCTTTAAATGTTTGATAAGGACCATTTTTCACAGCCAAATCGTGCGAAGCCGTCATCGAAGCGAAATAGATCGTCTCGAAAATATCTTTATTTAAACGTTTAGCCTCATCACTTTCGAAAGGTAAACGCAATAAGATAAAGGCATCAGCCAAACCTTGTACACCTAAACCAACGGGACGATGGCGCATGTTTGAGTTTTCGGCTTCTGGCACCGGATAATAGTTATGGTCGATGATTTTGTTCAGGTTTAAAGTAGCCTGATAAGTTACATCGTATAATTTCTGGTGATCGAAAGCACCGTTGATTACGAAACGAGGTAATGCCAATGATGCTAAGTTACAAACCGCAACTTCATCTTTAGAGGTATACTCGATAATTTCGGTACACAAGTTAGAACTTTTGATGGTACCTAAATTCTGTTGGTTAGATTTGCTGTTCGCTGCATCTTTAAACAACATGTAAGGCGTACCGGTTTCAATTTGCGAATCTAAGATAGCAAACCAAAGTTCTTGTGCTTTAATGGTTTTACGGCCACGGCCTTCTGCTTCATATTTAGCGTATAATTCTTCGAATTCCTTACCGAAACAATCTGCCAAACCTGGTGCTTCGTGCGGGCAGAATAATGTCCAATCGCCATTATCTTTAACACGTTGCATAAACAAATCGTTAATCCAAAGGGCATAAAACAAATCGCGCGCACGCATTTCTTCTTTACCGTGGTTTTTACGAAGGTCTAAAAATTCGAAAACATCTGCATGCCAAGGTTCTAAATAAATAGCAAAAGCACCTTTACGTTTACCTCCACCCTGATCTACGTAACGTGCAGTATCGTTAAATACACGTAACATTGGAATAATACCGTTACTTGTACCGTTTGTACCACCAATATACGATCCTGTTGCACGGATGTTGTGGATACTCAAACCAATGCCGCCTGCACTTTGCGAAATTTTAGCCGTTTGTTTTAAAGTATCGTAAATACCTTCGATGCTATCATCCTGCATGGTTAACAAGAAACATGACGACATTTGAGGTTTTGGTGTAGCTGCGTTAAACAAAGTTGGTGTAGCATGTGTAAACCAACGCTCGCTCATTAAGTTATAGGTTTTGATTGCGCTATCGATATCTTCTTTGTGGATACCAACAGAAACACGCATAAACAAATGTTGAGGACGCTCTACAATCTGACCGTTAACTTTTAAAAGGTAAGATTTTTCTAAAGTTTTAAAACCGAAATAATCGAAACCGAAATCGCGGTCGTAAATGATAGAACTATCTAAAATATCCTTGTTTTTTTCTATAATCTCATAAACATCATCAGCGATAAGAGGAGCATCTTTCTGCGCTTTCGGGTCGAAATATTCGTACAACATTTTCATCGTACCCGAGAATGATTTAGTGGTGTTTTTATGTAGGTTGGAAACCGCAATACGCGATGCCAACAAAGCGTAATCAGGGTGTTTTGTTGTTAACGAGGCAGCAGTTTCTGCAGCAAGGTTATCCAGCTCAGATGTTGTTACACCATCGTATAAACCTTCGATAACCTTTTTGGCTACATCGATTGGATCGACCAGATCTGAATTTAAACTATAGCACAACTTTTGAATGCGGGCTGTGATTTTGTCAAATTGCACCGCTTCTTTGCGGCCATCTCTTTTTAGTACGAACATATTTTATGAGATTTAAGTTTTATTATTAAGCCGTGAGTATCAAGTATCAAGACCTAATCATCACTTTGTATTTTTTGTTATTTATTTATTAGTATCGAGTAGCGGGTAACAAGTATCAAGTAGCGAGATTAAAACCTTTCGCCCTCTACCTTAAAAGTCTTCATCTAAAGAAAACGCCTGTTTGTTATTATCAGCAGAGGTTAATACACCACTTTTCTGATAATCGCCAACACGTTTTTCGAAGAAATTGGTTTTACCCTGCAATGAAATCATTTCCATAAAATCGAATGGATTGGTTGCATTGTAGATTTTTTTGTAACCCAGCTCCTGTAACCATCTATCGGCTACAAATTCGATATACTGGCTCATTAATTTTGCATTCATACCAATTAGCGCAACTGGTAAGGCATCAGTAATAAATTCTTTTTCAATTTCTACAGCATCACTAATAATGCCATGAACTGCTTCTTCGCTCAA
This sequence comes from Pedobacter sp. Bi27, assembly GCF_918698255.1. Lineage (NCBI taxonomy): Bacteria > Pseudomonadati > Bacteroidota > Sphingobacteriia > Sphingobacteriales > Sphingobacteriaceae > Pedobacter > Pedobacter sp. Bi27. The sequence continues at coordinate 839,365 of NZ_CAKKMW010000003.1, read as the reverse complement.
TTTATTGCTCAACATGCTGTAAAGTAAACAAGCAAATTCGCAATGTGAACCTTCGTCTCTCGAGATCAGCTCGTTACTGAAAGTTAATCCCGGCATTAAACCACGTTTCTTTAACCAGAAAATAGAGCAGAAACTTCCGCTGAAGAAAATACCTTCAACCGCAGCAAATGCCACTAAACGCTCGGCAAAAGTTCCATTTTCGATCCAGCGTAAAGCCCATTCTGCTTTTCTTTTCACCGCAGGTACGGTATCAATGGCGTGGAACAAACGGTCTTTTTCTTCTGGATCTTTAATATAAGTATCGATTAACAGGGCGTAGGTTTCGGCATGGATATTTTCCATCATAATCTGGAAACCATAAAAACAACGTGCTTCTGGCAATTGAACCTCACTCATGAAGTTTACCGCAAGATTTTCGTTCACAATACCATCACTAGCAGAAAAGAAAGCAAGGATGTGCGAAATGAAATGTCTTTCGCCATCGTTTAAATTGTCCCAGTGTTTCTGGTCGTCAGAGAGATCAATCTCTTCTGCAGTCCAAAAACTAGCTTCGGTCTTTTTATACATTTCCCAGATTGCCGGATACTTAATCGGCAAAAGCACAAATCTATCTTTGTTTTCTTGTAGTAATAATTCCTGTTCCATACGCTGATGTTTTTAATTCTATTTTTTTAACAGAGCCGACAAAGGCACGCATCCATCAATTTTAAATGATGATTGTAATGTCTTTTATCAAAACGCTGTTGTGAAAGTGCTAACTCTATTGCCCGACAAACAACTGAGTTTTTAGTTAGGGAAAATTTAAAATTGCAATCAGGTGATATACGTATAAATTACTAAAAACTAAGCTTTTATATTTGTTTTCAAGCGCAAGAAGTTAAAGAACTTTGTTATAACAAATATATATACGGCGGCCCTTTTTTGTGAACCAAAGTTGTTAACACCCTGTTCAATTGCTGGGGAAAAACGATCAGTCGAATATCATTTTCAAGCGAAAAAAAAGCTAATCGTTTCTTTTCAAGGGCTTAGCAAACCAAAATGAGTGTTAATAACTTAAATTTGAGGGGTATAACAACTACTAAATAGAGCCAAAAGGAGTATTACCCAGTCGTATAACTGAGGCTTACTTTAGCTATGCCTTTACGGAAGATACCGATCTGTTTTGCAGCACGTTCAGATAGATCTATAGCCAATCTTTTAGAGAAAGGACCACGGTCATTTACCTTTACCACAACTGATTTTCCGTTATCTGGATTGGTTACCGTAACCAAGGTGCCGAATGGCAGCGTACGATGGGCAGCTGTTAGCTTTTTTGCCCTGTATTTGGCGCCGCTGGTGGTACGGCGACCTTCAAATTTTCTGTGATAATAAGTGGCGAGAACTGTTTTTTTAATACTATCTGGTTCGTTTGATGAATCAGAATCTTGTGCTTTACCTTGTAAAAACAGGAAACAAAAACTTAATAACAACAGACACTTCATAGGCTAAATTTTCTTTATCGAGCCTGCAAATATAAGCATTTAGTTTATAATCAATAATTTGTGGAAAAACAGCCCGATTTTGCGCATTAAAAAAGGCGTACAACTTATCGCTGTACGCCCTTACCTAACCCTTCTACATCCACCTTATTTTTGATCTGGCACGAAATTCATTGAGATCGAATTTACGCAATGACGGGTGTCTTTATTGGTAAATCCTTCGCCCAAAAATACGTGCCCTAAATGCGCGCCACAATTGGCGCAAACAATTTCTGTACGCGAGCCATCAGCATCAGGGATACGCTTTACAGCGCCTTTAATTTCGTCATCGAAAGCAGGCCAGCCGCAGTGTGCATCGAACTTACTTTCCGAACGGTACAAGGCCGCATTACAACGCTTACAGGTATAAGTCCCTTTATCTGTTGTATGTTCATATTTACCTGTACCAGGGTATTCTGTACCTTTATTTACAATTACTCTTTCTTCTTCGGGTGTTAATGGATTCCAGTTCATTTTCTTTTTTGGTATGATTTGTTCTGTTTCCTTCGATTGTTTTACGGCTTTCTTATCTTGCTTTTGGGCACAAGCAGAAATACCTGTTATTAAAACAACAGCAGAAACCAAAAATAGTTTATTTAACATCGTTTTCATACCTCAATATACGCTATAGATTCTGTTTTGGTTTGCAGGTTTAAGAGAATGGGGTAGTGTTTACAAAGCGATGATAAATGAGCGGGGAGTTTGGAGTTTTCAGTAGGGAGTTTTCAGTTTTGGGTGCAGAACCTCACCCTGACAAAGTTTAGGTGGTATGTTCCTTTCGTTCCGTCCCTCTCCTCCAGGAGAGGGAAACGAGGGCTGGTGGTTTTAACCTTAAGCATTAAAGATTCCAGCCTGCGCGGGAATAACGCCATAAGAAGAAAGATGGCCATAACACGCCAACTTCGTGTACTTTGCGCCTTAGTGGTCGAACACATTCTTCGCGAACTTTGCGGTAAAAAAACAAAAAAAGCGTCCCGAACCTAATCGAAACGCTTTTCTATAAAGAGATTTTTAAATCTTATTTTGCTAATTCTTCTGCCATTGCAGCACCGATTTCAGCAGGACTTTCTACTACACGGATACCACACTCGCGCATGATTTTCATTTTAGCAGCTGCAGTATCATCAGCACCGCCAACAATAGCACCAGCGTGGCCCATTCTACGTCCTGGAGGCGCAGTTTGACCAGCGATGAAACCAACAACTGGTTTAGTACCATGTTCTTTGATCCAGCGGGCAGCTTCTGCTTCCATTCCACCACCAATTTCACCAATCATGATGATACCATGAGTTTCAGGATCGTTCATTAATAATTTAACTGCTTCTACAGTAGGTGTTCCAATAATTGGGTCACCACCAATACCGATAGCCGTTGTAATACCTAAACCAGCTTTAACAACCTGATCTACCGCTTCGTAAGTTAAAGTTCCTGATTTAGAAACCACACCTACATGACCTTTTTTGAAGATAAAACCTGGCATGATACCAATTTTAGCTTCGTCAGCCGTAATTACACCCGGGCAGTTAGGGCCGATAAGTGTAACATCGCGGTCAGTAATATATTCTTTAACCTGAATCATATCCTTAGTTGGGATACCTTCAGTAATACAAACAATAACTTTAATACCACCTTCGGCAGCTTCCATAATTGCATCAGCAGCAAAAGCTGGTGGCACAAAAATGATAGATACATTTGCACCCGTTTTATCAACGGCATCTTTAACAGTATTAAAAACAGGCTTATCTAAATGCAATTGCCCACCTTTGCCAGGCGTTACACCACCAACTACGTTTGTACCATAGGCCAGCATCTGCTCAGCGTGGTAAGTTCCTTCGTTTCCGGTAAAACCCTGAACGATAACCTTAGAATCTTTATTTACTAAAACGCTCATGTATCAATATTTTTTTTGTGCAAAGCTAATATTATTGAACTGGAATTCAAATCTAAAACCATATTATTTAGTCCGTTTTTTCAGGAAAATGTAAGGAAATGGTTTATAGCCGCCGTAGCCAATCATAGGCTTTATTCAGAAGTAAAAACAAACCGTTCGTTTTCAAATTAAAATATCAACATTTAGGATTAGGAAATGAGCAGTCCTGTGCTTTTGGAGGGCTGCACTCCCGCTCTCCGTTACTTCTTGTAAAAACCAGAGCCACTGTGATCGGGTTTAGTAACAAAGTGCTGGTGCTTATGGCAACATGTCTGGAGCAAGCCTTTCATTATAAACCTGACAGGAACGGCAGCCTCCGATTTTTTCTATCGGAGCTACAGTGGATGGCAGGACGGAACCCCACCTAAGAACGGCAAACCATACGTTTTCAAATTAAAATATCAACATTTAGGATTGGGAAATGAGCAGTTAAGCGCTTTTGGAGGAGTCTAGTCCCACTCTCCGTTACTTCTGGTGAAGAACCAGAACCACTTCGATCTGGTTTAGTAACAAAGTGCTGGTGCTTGTGGCAACATCCAGGCAAAACGCCTAAATTTACCTTTTGATCGGAAAGACCAAAGCAGAAAGACTAAAAATCCAGACAAACTTAAGCCAATTATAAAACGCATATGATCAAGAAACTAATCCCAATCGCAACCATTTTTGCTGCAACCTTTATTTCAGTTAAGGCCAGCGCACAAAGTACCGATACCAGCAAATACATCCTCCAAAACGATATTGAAGTAGCCAAAGAGGAACCCGGTACGCATAACGGCGGAGGCAAAACCATTGGCTTTAACTTTTTTAGTGATGCCAAAAGCCTGAAAACGGTATTTAAAAAAAGGATTTTGAAATCAGGCTCCTCCATCGGCTACCATTTGCAAAAAGAAGATGAGATTTATTACGTACTCAGCGGAAACGGAACCATGCAGATGAACGGAAAAACTTTTGCGGTTAAACCTGGTGATGCCATTTTAACCCGCCCAGGCAGTTCGCATGGTATTGCCCCAAATGCCGGTAATGATTTGACTATTATGATTGTTTACGAGAAGAAATGATGATATTCGGTTCTTTACGAGATGCTACGATTTGGGAGTTGCATTAGTTTTTCATCCCCCAGCCCCCCTTCAAAGGGGACTTTAATACACTACATTAGAGAACAAATACCAAACAATGGAACTGGAAAAACATTATACCAACAGAACGGGTTGGCTAAGGGCGGCAGTGCTTGGTGCCAACGACGGCATTATTTCTACAGCCAGTTTAGTTATTGGTATTGCCGCAGCGAGCGATACCAGAAGTCCGATTGTATTAGCGGCACTGGCCGGTTTGGTTGCCGGAGCATTATCCATGGCAGCTGGAGAATATGTTTCAGTAAGTTCTCAGGCTGATATTGAAAAAGCAGATCTTGCACGCGAGAAAATAGAACTCGAAACCATGCCCGAATTAGAGCTGAAAGAGCTCGCTAAGATATATGTTGCGCAGGGCTTAGATGAAGATCTGGCCATGCAGGTAGCCATAAAATTGACCGAGAAAGATGCCTTAGGCACACATGCCAGAGATGAACTGGGTATTAACGAAATTACACAACCCAAACCGCTTCAAGCGGCTTTTGCATCTGGAGCCTCCTTTATAAGCGGTGGTATTTTACCTTTTTTAGTTGCTTTTCTTGCTCCAATAAAATCGATGGTGTTTTATCAATATGGTTTTGCTATCGTGTTTTTGGCCTTATCAGGTGCAATTGCAGCAAAAGCAGGAGGCTCTAACATGATTAAAGGGGTATTACGGATCTGTTTCTGGGGAACGGTGGCCATGGTAGTAACTGCTTTGGCTGGGTATATTTTCGAGGCCAGGACCAGTTAATCAATAGGCAGTTTACAGTTCTCGGTTGACGGTTCTATTTTGCAAAATCTGCGAGCATCCTTGTAATCTGTGGGAACCATTTAAACGTATTTATTCCCGCTGATTTTAGATGACAAACGCAGAATGTAGCTTGGCTTTTCCCGGTATCATAATCCTAAAAACGAAAAGCCGGACTAACTTTAATCGTTAATCCGGCTTTGCTTTACTTATCTCTCGTAATTCGTCATTCTGAATTTATTTCAGAATCTTAAATGCTATTCTAATCAAAATAGACCCTGATCCCGAACATTCGGGACAGGGTGACGAACAGATAAAGAATAATTTCGATCCGGAAACAATTGCCAAAAAAGATAAAAACGAAAAGCCGAACCAACTTTAATCATTGATCCGGCTATGTTTTACTATTTATTAGACTAAAGATTTTCGGCTTCAGACTTAGGCTTTTCTACCTTTGGTTTTGGCTCAGTTTTCCAGGCTTTTACCCATTCGGCCTGTGCAGCTTCGTCATGGAAAGTCCATGCTACGAAACGGCTTATTTTTTGTCCCTGGCTCATTTGAACGGTGGTTACCTCAAAAGCATTTGCTTTAACCAATGCGCTGTAGATGCTTTTTAAGTTAGCACTTTTTGATACCAATGAGGTAAACCATAAAACCTGGTTTTTGATCTGCTCACTCTGGATAATCATTTGCTCTACAAAAGCACGTTCACCACCCGGGCACCAAAGCTCGGCCTTGTTACCACCAAAGTTTAATACATGTTTTACTTCCTTCTCATTTCCGCCCAGATTACGCCATTTCTGACGGGTACCTTGCTCAGCTTCTTTTAAAGAGGCATGAAACGGTGGATTACAAACCACCGCATCGAACCTTTCTTTACCACCTACAACACCCCTAAAAATACCCATTTTTGAAGATTGCTGACGGATTTCCACTGCCCCTTGTAATGGCTTATTGGCTTCGATAATGCGCTTAGCCGAATCGACCGAAAGTGGATCGATCTCAGAACCTACGAAACTCCAGCCATATTCCTGGTGACCAATGATGGGGTAAATACAGTTTGCACCTACACCAATATCCAATACATTAATATTGGCTCCTTTAGGGTTTTTACCTTTATTGCTTGAACCCAATAGATCGGCAACATAGTGAATATAATCGGCCCGGCCCGGAATAGGCGGACAAAGAAAATCCTGGGGAATGTCCCATTGTGAAATGTTATAAAAATATTTCAACAATGCCCTATTAAGTGCTTTAACGGCACTTTGATCTGCAAAATCGATAGAATCATCATTGTGTTCGTTTTTAAAAACGAAACGTTTTAATTCTTTTGAGGTTGCTATAAGTTGTTTGAAATTGTAACGCGAACGGTGTTTGTTGCGTGGGTGTAACTCGCTTTTTTCCTTGCGGTTATTTTGTTCTTCTTGAGCCAATGTGCTATGGATTAATTAAACAAGCTGTGTGCATGTTTCTAACACAAAGGTACATAAAAAGGTTGAAGGTGTGAAGGCTGAAGGTAGAAGGCTTTTGCATGTGCTATAAAAACAAAGATTTACTATAACATAAATACAAGAAATTTTCCGTGATTTCTGTGCTTCCGTGGCTAAATTATCTGCACCCAGACTGAAAACTCACAACTATACCTCCTCTGCTTTTTCTATCATTGCAGGCTGAATAGCTTTCTGATACTTTGCCTCATCGAACTGGTTTTCACTTTTAGCAATTACTATGGTGGCCACGCCGTTTCCGATTACATTGGTTATAGCCCTTGCTTCGCTCATAAAACGGTCTACACCAATTAATATGGAGATATGTTCTATCGGCATAATTTTCAAAGCGGTTAAGGTTGATACCAAAACGATAAAGCCGCTCCCCGTTACCCCAGCTGCACCTTTAGAAGTAACCATAAGCACGCCTAAAACTGTAATCTGCTGACCCAAGGATAAATCGACATGAAAAACCTGACAAAGAAATATTACGGCCATGGCCAGGTAAATTGCCGTTCCATCAAGATTAAAAGAATAGCCGGTAGGGATAACCAAACCAACAACCGATTTATCGCACCCAATAGCTTCCATTTTCTGCATCATGCTTGGCAATGCCGATTCGGAAGAAGAAGTACCCAGTACAATTAAAATTTCCTGTCGGATATACTTCAGGTAAGCCCACAAGCTAAAGTTATAATAGCGGCAAATCCCATTTAAAACAATAAAAATGAACAGGATGCAGGTTAAATAAACTGAGCCCATTAGTTTAGCCATACCCACTATACTTTCCAAACCATGCGTACCAATGCTGAAGGCCATTCCTCCGAAAGCCCCAATTGGCGCTAAACGCATAATTACCTTCATAATTTTGAAGAGTACTTTCGATATTTTATCGAAGGCATTTAAAACGCTTGTTCCCTCTCCTCCTAATTTATTCAAACCATAACCGAAAAGAATGGCAAATAGCAAAATCTGTAAAATGTTTCCCTCAGCAAAAGCGGCAATCACATTATGCGGAATAATATGCAGAAAGAATTCTGCCCAGTTCATATCTTTTGCCTGCTCGGCATAACCAACAATTTTTGTAGCATCGCTAGCCTTAGTTATCATTCCGGCACCAGGCTTTAAAACATTCGCTACCACTAAACCAATTGCAATAGCTACTGTGCTTACAATTTCGAAATATAACAATGCTTTGCCACCCACCCTACCTACTTTTTTCATATCGCCCATGTGAGCAATACCTAAAACAATGGTAAAGAATATAATTGGTGCAATTAACATGCTAATCAGGTTGATAAAACCCTGACTGATCAATTTAGCTGTAGGCGCAAAACCGGGGAAGAAAATCCCAACATTAATTCCTATTATGATGGCAAGGATGACCTGAAAGGTTAAATTGGAGAATACTTTTTTTATAAATTCTATAAATGTCATCTTTATTTTTTTAGGTGTTTTGGCTTGCTATTGAATAATGAACAGACAGTAAGCTTAAAATAATTTTATTTATAAATACTGACCTCAATTTTCCCGTCGGCAGTAATTGCGCCTCTATACATTCCCTCGGTATTAAATGGCATAGTCATATTTCCTTTTTTATCCAAAGCAATTAAACCACCGTCGCCCCCCATTTTACCTACTTTATCTAAAGCAATTTTCGATGCCTCTGCAACAGATAAGCCCTTATATTCCATTAAATCGGAAATCGTTTTGGCCACCACATTACGGATATAAAACTCGCCCCAACCAGTACAGGAAATACCTGCTGTTTCATTATTACAGTAGGTACCCGCCCCTATAATTGGTGCATCGCCCACACGTCCATATTTTTTGTTCGTCATACCACCGGTTGAGGTTCCCGCTGCCAGGTTTCCAGCCTGATCTAAAGCTACACAACCCACCGTGCCGAATTTGTAATCGTGGTTTTTAATTCCAAATAATTCCGATTTTTTACTTCCATGATCTAAAACCGCTTTGGTAGAATCTTCTTTAATGGCCTGTTTTAAGCCATCCCAACGTTCCTTAGTCCAGAAATATTTAGGATCTACGATTTCCAATCCGACCTCTTTTGCAAACTGATCGGCACCTGCGCCAACCATCATTACATGTTCCGATTTTTCCATCACAGCCCGTGCTGCAGAAATTGGATTTTTTATGGTAGTTACCCCAGCAACAGATCCCGCCATTAAGGTTTTTCCATCCATTATTGCGGCATCAAGCTCATTTCTGCCATCATGTGTAAAAACAGCACCTTTGCCAGCATTAAAATGCGGATCATTTTCTAAAACATGAATGGTTGCTTCAACGGCATCGAGGCTCGATTTACCTGCTTTAATTTCTGCATAACCTGCATTTAGTGCTTTTGTTAAGGCAGCGATATAAGCAGCCTCCTTTTCGGGACTCATGTTCTTTTTGAGAATAGTACCAGCACCACCGTGAATCACCATTACATATTTTTTCTGCTGTGCAGAAACCTGCAAGGCTAAAGCCGAAAACAAGAATAAGGCAAGTAATTTTAACCGTTTCATCTTCCTATTGGGTTTAAGAAGCCGTTAAATTAAGAAAATCCTTGAGAATAAATAAGTTTAAACTTTAGCTATCCCTTTGGATGAGAACTGCAGATCATAAAGCTTTTTATAGTAGCCATTTAATTTTAACAGCTGTTGATGCGTGCCTTTTTCTTTAATCTCACCTTTATCGAGCACAATAATCTGATCGGCCTTTTGAATGGTCGATAAACGGTGGGCAATTACAATTGAGGTACGACCTTCCATTAAGTTATCAATAGCCTTCTGGATCAATAATTCTGTTTCGGTATCCACTGATGAAGTGGCTTCATCTAAAACCAAAATAGCCGGATTATGCACAAGGGCACGGATAAACGAAATCAACTGGGCCTGACCAGCTGAGAGTGTAGCACCTCTTTCCATCACATTATATTGATAGCCACCCGGTAAACGTTCTATAAAGTCGTGAGCACCAACTTTTTTGGCAGCATTCACCACTTCTTCGATGGTAATTTGGGGGTTATTTAGTGTAATGTTGTTTAAAATGGTATCCGAAAACAAGAAAACATCCTGAAGTACAGTAGCAATATTACTCCTTAAGTAATCCAGATCAAAATCTTCGATATGAATGTCATCTACGGTGATATCACCCTTTTTCACTTCGTAAAAACGGTTCAGGATATTAATGGTAGAAGATTTACCAGCACCTGTTGCCCCTACCAAGGCCACAGTTTCGCCAGCCTTCACTTCGAATGTAAGGTCTTTCAGCACGTAGTTTTCGTCGTTATAGGCAAACCAAACCTTTTCGAATTTAATATTCCCGTCTAATTTGGCTGGCTTTTGCGTCCCCATATTTGGCGTAGTTTCATCAGTATCTAAAACTTTAAAAACACGTTCGGCACCCACCATTCCCATCTGCAGCGTATTAAACTTATCGGCCAACTGGCGGATCGGTGTAAATACCATACCCAGGTACATAATAAACTGTGTGATGGTTCCAGGCGTTACATCCAACGGTTTGGAAAGAATACTTTTTGCGCCGTACCACACCAACAAACCCAGCGACATGGCCGAGATTAACTCCACCACAGGAAAAAAGATAGAGTAATACCAGTTAGAACGGATATTGGCATCACGATAGCGCTTATTAATGGCGTAAAATTTTCTGTATTCCTGTTTCTCCCTGGCAAAATACTGCACAATAGATACACCCGTAATGTGTTCCTGCAAAAAAGTATTCAGGTTAGAAACCTCATTCCTGATTTCCTGGAAAGCCACTTTAATCGCTTTCTGGAATTTCCGGGTAGCAATAATCAACAATGGAATGGGCAAAAGCACCACTAAACTCAATTGCCAATCGGTATATAACATGACGCACACAATCACCACCACCTGCAAACTATCGCCTATCATCGAGATTAAACCTTCCGAAAAGATATCGGCAATAGTTTCCAAATCGGAAACAGTTCTGGTAATTAATTGTCCGATAGGCGTTTTATCGAAGAATTTTAGGCGGAGTTTTGTAATGTGGTTAAAAACATTGATCCGAAGATCGCGGATAACCGATTGACCTAACGTATTGGTTAAAAGCGTGTGGTTATATTGAATCAAAGTTTGTAAGATCAACATAAAGATCATCAACATGGTCATATTCACCAGGCCAGAATAATTTCCGGTTAAAATATAATGATCGAGTGTATACTTAATTAAAAACGGACGGACCGGAGAAATGGCCGCAAGCAGAATGGTTAAAATAACCGACCATACAAAAACGGCACGGTAAGGCTTTACGTATTGAAAAATACGTTTCAGTAATCCAGTGTTGTATACGTCGCCTGTAACTGCCATTTTTTTTTAATTTTGAATGAGAGAGTTTCGAATATTGAATGTTAGAGATACTTTTTCATTCCCTCATTCAATCCTGCTCTCATTCAATCATTTTATATAATCGTATTCTATTCTCACTAAGTATAAGCCACAAGCAGGCACCGATTGCCCGGCCTTACTGCGGTTTTTACTTTCTATTATTGCTTTAAAATCTGTTAAATTTATTTCTTTTTTACCGATCTCTACCAAAGTACCCATAATGGCTCTTACCATATTGCGTAGAAAACGGTCGGCCTGAATGGTAAAAACCAATCCATCTTCCTGCTGCTCGAAAACAGCTTTGCTTATTTTACAGTTATTGGTAAAAGTTTGCGTGTTTGATTTGCTAAAACACGAAAAATCGGTATAATTTAATAACAGTGCCGCTGCCTCGTTCATTGCATCTACATCCAGTTTATCTTTAACCAACCACGATCGGTTAAGTTTGAAAGGATTTTTTTCGAAGTGAAGGTAATATTTATAAGCACGGGCAGTGGCATCAAAGCGGGCATGGGCATCATCATGTACAGGTATAATCCGTTTTGCTGCAATTTGATAAGGCAGCATGGCATTAATACCGGTTACCGCACTTAAAACCTTAGCCTCTTCTACACCTTCAACATCAAAATGTGCATAAAAATCAGTAGCATGCACGCCTGCATCCGTTCTTCCACAGCCCAATGTTTCGATGGGCTGTCTAAAAAAAACAGACATAGCCTTATCTAACAATTCCTGAACGGTAATTGCATTAGGTTGTGTTTGCCAGCCATGGTATAAGCTGCCATCATAAGCCAATTGGATGAAATACCTTTTTTTACTCAAAGCGATGCAAAAATACTTTTTTCCTTTTATTTAGAAGGAAAGCGCTCTACATTTATTATAAGTAGCCATAACTAAGGTGTAGCGGTATTTTTCTCGTCAAACTGCCATTTATTATTGTAAAAACCGGCCAGCTTAATGCCTTTGCTTCCTTCTTTTGGTAACTCAGATGAAAAAATCATAAAATCAGGGAAACCACTACCTCCGGCAAAATACTGGTTGGCATAAGCCGCTTTCATCCCTTTTACTCCAGTACTGGCTACTACGCCTATCAATAATTTATTGTCGTGTTGAGGCCAAATGTAATATGCGGCTAAATCATCGCCTTTCAACACATGTTGTTTCGTTGTTATTTGCGAATTGCTTACTTGTATAGGACAATCTTTAAGTAATTTATTCCAGGCTGTATTATTTTCGGAGTTTCCATATAAAATAATATTACGCCCCTGGTATTTTGATGCTGAAAATTCTTTATCCATAATGGTATCAATAGCTCCATTACCCCGGTAATACCAACTTTCAGCATCGTATTTGGCTTTATTTAAATTAGCCAGATTGACTTCAGCAGAACCGTTTGTTCCAACCACAAAAACCATTTTATGATTAAAAGCTTCTTTAAATGTGCCATATCGTAAAGGGTTTTTATCTCTTTTATCAATTTTAGTGATGATTTGCCACGCATCGTTATTTTTCTCTAAAAACAGGGTATCATTAACGCTTTGTGTGGTATAATTAATAACTGTTAAACTATCTAAAGTAATTTTTATGGGTGTTTTTACAGCAAAATCTGTTAAAGCCAATTTTAAAAGCGCAACGTTCTCGGTTTTACCAACAATGGTTGATAGCTTCCTGTCTCTTGTTAAAATGATGCGACTATATTGTAAAGGCTGCGTTTGCTGATAAATAGTAGCCCAGCGATAAGTAGACGAAATTCCGGGACTAGATGTGGTAAAATCGATGCGGTTTACAGCAGAATCGGCAGCAATAGTATGCCACTTAAAAAAACTAAAAATAGGTGGCCAGTCTACACTTTGGTCACCGAACCAGTGCTCGCCGCCTGGATATTCATAATAACTAAAATCGGCATGAAAACCAGCAAGTAATTTCTTCATTTGCCTTGCATAACTAACAGGCACTACCCTATCCGCATCGCCATGCAAAACATAAACGCCTAATGGTGTGTAATTAGTCACTAATTTCGGAACATCGCTCTGGTTGCCAGCCCTTAACAACATCCTTTCGACCATATTTTTACTACTATCAGGGATTTTCCCATCGGCAGAACCGTAATCTTTAAGCGAAGCATAACCTGCGGCAGGTGCAATAGCAGCCCATTTATCGGGGTAAGTGGCACCTAAAAACCAGGTACCATGTCCACCCATAGAATGGCCGGTCAGGTAAATCTGTTTATCGTTTGGTTTAAACTGATCCTTTGCCAACGCCAACGCTTCTAAAGCATCCTGTCTACCCCAATCTTCCCAATTAAAACCACGTGGCCTGCGGTTAGTGGCTGCAACTACCGTTCCCCAATCTTTAGATTTATAGGCTTTTGCCTGACCAATGGCTTCTACACCGGCACCGTGGACCGACAGAAACAATGCTGAATTTGGTTTCCAGCCGTTAAGCTGTGGGGTAACTGCGAAATACTGCAAGCTGCCATCAATTTTACTGATAAAAGTCTGTTTATAGCTTGATGAATTGGCTAAAGCTTCAATTACAATCGTTTTCTGTTCCACATTTGTTTTGTTCTGTAAGAGTTGTATTTCGAGATTATAATTACCTGGTGTGGTTATGGTACTTGCATCTAACTCAAAAATCACCTTCCTCATGCTCAGTTTGGCGATGCGCGAAATGGCCACTTCCTGCTGTTTACCATTTAAAACAGTTTTGATATGCAAACCGTTAACATCTTTCAAAGAAGAATTACTTACCGTTAATGCCCCTTTTAGTACACCATTTGCCCGATTGATCACAATGTTCGGTAAAGTAACGTCGTCTGTATGGATGAGTAACTTTTTAGCATTAATAATGATCATAGGCAATATGCTGGCACCTCTTACAAAAAGTTCGTTTACACCTTTTTTTAATTGAACCGGAATATTCATATAAGCCGATGCATAGGGATCGCCCATATGTGGGGTACCATTGAAAAACAAACTATTGCCTCCAATTACATTTAAAATTGCCGTCTGTTCTTTTGGGGAAGTGTAAGTAATATAGATATAATCAGAACCTCTATCTATGCTCCCTGGATTTAGGAAAGGATTATTTGTAGTCTGAAAAGATCTTCTGGAGAATGCACTAAAACGGCCATTAGCATCTGCTTTAATTGCTTTCCATAATACTTTTTGACCATCTTTGCCTGCTGAAAACGCACCATTTTCCGTCGGCCTCTGCAATTTTCCATTTGCCATTTGCCAGGCCAGTAAATCGGTATAAACAGCTTCGCGGCCATAACGGCTACCACTGGCTACCGTTAATGCCTGCTCAAATTTAAGGGTATCTTGCGCAAAGGTGTTTGTTGCAGCAAGCAGGAAAATTAGAAAAAGTAAGTTTTTTGGCATAAATCGTTTTATTGGTATGGTTTATCAAAGTTAACCGATTTAAAAGACCACCATCGCAGAACAGTTGGATGTAATACCTTTTTTACCCAAAGCGACATATAAGTACTATTTAAGGGCAAAGGGGTGAATAGCGCGTTTGGCGCTGAGCGTTTGGAGTTAGGGGTTTCGGGTTCGACGGAAAATATTGATGAAAATTGTAATTCATGCTCCTTATCAATTTCTGCTCCTATCTGGAAACTTTAATCTTTCTTTCTTTTCTCAAAAAAGGCTAGATTTGTTCCTATACATTTACATTCATGATACAAAGAATACAATCGATCTGGTTTTTTTTAGCGGCATTAACTTTGACTTTAATGTTATTTTTACCTATCGCCACAAAAGATGCTGCAGGAACAGAATCAGCGGTATACACTACCGGGCTATACCAAACTTTAACTATTAAAGCAGGCATAAGTCTTAAAGTTCAATCTTTTCTACCTTTAATTATTACCAACATAGCTGTTGCATTTATTTGTTTAATGAATATCTTCAACTATAAAAAGAGAAGTTTTCAAAAACGGATTGCCGTTATTTCGATCATACTAATTGGAGGTTTTGCTTTTTGGTGCAGTGTTTATGCTAAAAAACTACCTGGCGGTATTGAAGGTGCTAGTTTTGGTGTTGGAGCATATTTGCCTGCCTTAGCTATTTTATTCGTTGTACTGGCTATCTTTGGCATCAATAAAGATGAAAGATTAATCCGCTCGGCCGAAAGGTTAAGATAATTCGCTTATGACTTACAGAAATACATTTACCGTTCTTTTTATCTGTTTACTCTTTTCGTGCAAAAAAGGCGGAAGCAAATCTGAAATAAATTTCCCATTAATGCTACAAACAGAAAATCTGGTTAAAAAATCAGAAACACGTTTATTTACGGCGAACGGTGAAATAAAAGATCAAAATATAATTAAGCAGTTTATTAAAAACGAAAGCAACTTTATTGTACCAGATCATTACGTTGCAGATGGCAGCAGTTTGTTTTTTTCAACTAACGATATGGCAACAATTGGCGGAAATGTAAACTATTCGGTAGTAAAAGACGGAGATTTAATTTTGTTCTACTCTCCAAAAACCGTATTAACCAACAATGAACTCATTGATCAGATTTTTAAATACCGGGCTCCAGTAACTCCTATCACAGCTCAGAATGGATACAACTTTATTACGCAGGAAGTAAAGGTTGCCCGTGGGGATTACGATAAATTTTCATTTTCGAGAACAGTTTTTTTGCTAAAACGCGGAGCCACTTCAAAACAATCGGGGATTGCATTTAACGATATTGCAGATGATATAGTTTCCAAATTGACAGCTCAGGATACCCTGGCCTATTTAGAAACCGCACTGATTATGGCTCGTTAACGCCTCCTAAAACAAAATAGTTTGATTAAAGCTATTTATCTAATATTAATTTTAAATATTTTTCGGCACTAATCTGCTTTGCAAACATTTTCAACTTAAAAGTAGAAGTGCTCAAAAGAGGATTGCAAGCTGACCATTATTACTAATTGCCGGTTTTGTATTTGGTGTAACTGCTATGCCCGCACTCGCTATTTTATTTTTGATTCTTGCCATCTTCGGCATTAACAAGGATGAAAGATTGATATGCTCGGCTGAAAGGTTGCGCTAGTTCTTTAATTTTAACAGAAAATTACCTCTCTCTATGCCGATTAAAATAAATTATGCGGTTAACTACATCTGTTCGGTGGTTTTGCTTTGCGGAATCTTATCGTGCAATAAAAGCATCCGTACTTTCGGAAAAACCAAAATCGCTAAAAGTGTCGATTCGATCTCCCTTAAACAGAGAATAGCCGAAATAAAAGGTTTAAATACCGATATTTTTACGAAAGGATCATTCAAAGGCGCTGGTAATACACCAATTGTATACCGCTTACTAAAACCAAAAAGTACGAACAGAAAACTTCCATTGGTAATTGTATTTCATGGATCAAACGCGGTTGGAAACGACAATAGCAGCCAACTGGGTATTTTAGCAAAATTATTTGCTACGGATGAGATACAGGCGAAATACCAAGCTTTTATTTTGGCACCGCAGTTCCCTTCGCGATCGTCAAATTACATGATGGACCAAAGCAGAAATGTACTTACCTCTGTACCACAGCCGTGTTTAACAACCGCATTACAGCTGATTGATAGCTTAAAAAACACTTTAAATATTGATGAGAAAAGGATTTACCTCATCGGTTTTTCGATGGGGGCATCTTCGGTGATCAATGCCTTATCGTTAAAGCCTGATTTATTCGCTGCAGGTATAAGCATTTCCGGCATACCGCAATTCGACAAAGTAAAAACACTCACGAACATTCCAATTTGGTTGATCCACGGAAATATGGATACTGAAAACCCCTTCAACAGCGATGAGCAGTTTTTTAAAGAACTAAGCCATAACAACAAGATCAGGTTCTGGGAGTTCGACGATCTGGCTCACAACGATATTTTCGCTCCTGCAATTTTAACTGACGAACTGCCCCATTGGCTGTTTAAATACAAACGTAAATAGCTGCATTACCCCAGCAACCTAAACCCGGTTGGCGTGAAAATCCTTTTTAAAACCTGAAAGGTTTGAAAAAGATTGAAACAGAAAACGGGACTGAGGTAACCTAAGCACAACTGCAGCCGCTTTCAAAACAAAAAACACATGTTCTTATTGCAATCACGACCTCAATTTAAACCTGCTACATCCTACCTTTTCCATCATCCATCTTACATCTACTGTTACTTCCTTATTTTCAAATATTTAGCTTAAAAAACTATTTACTTGATTATCTGTGAAATACGAAATATTAACCTTACCTTTGCGGCTCAATTAAAAATAAAAAGACGAATGACAAACCCATTTCAATTATTGGGGATAAGTGATGACGTCGTTAATGCCGTAAAGGATCTTGGATTTGAAACTCCAACACCTATTCAGGAGCAAAGTATTCCTGTACTGTTAGAAGGCACTAATGATTTTGTTGGTTTGGCCCAAACAGGAACAGGAAAAACAGCCGCATTTGGTTTGCCGCTGTTAGAACTAATCGATTTTAAAGTTAATAAACCACAGGCATTGATTTTATGCCCTACCCGTGAGTTATGCTTGCAAATCGCTAACGACCTTAAAAACTTTTCTAAAAACGTTGCTAATGCCCACGTTGTTGCCGTTTACGGTGGTGCGAACATTATGCAACAACTACGCGAAATACGCCAAGGCGTTCAGATCGTAGTGGCCACGCCCGGCCGTATGTTGGACATCATTGGCCGTAAAGCCATTGATTTTTCTTCAGTTAAATATGTTGTGCTTGATGAAGCTGACGAGATGTTGAACATGGGTTTCCAGGACGACATTAACGACATTTTATCAACTACTCCTGATGACAAAAAAACCTGGTTATTCTCGGCTACTATGCCTGCAGAAGTTCGCCGTATAGCTAAAAACTATATGGATAACCCTGTTGAATTAACCATGGGCACAAAAAATACAGGTAACGTAAACATCGAACACGAATATTACATTGTTCGTGCACGTGATAAATATGCTGCCTTAAAACGTATTGTAGATTTTAACCCTGAAATTTTTGCCGTAGTATTTTGTAAAACCAAATTGGATACACAAGATGTTGCCGAGCACTTAATTAAAGATGGTTACAATGCTGATGCTTTGCACGGCGATTTATCGCAACAACAACGTGATAAAGTAATGCAACGTTTCCGTGAGCGTAACATGCAGTTGTTAATTGCTACTGATGTTGCCGCACGTGGTATCGATGTAAACAATGTAACACACGTAATCAACTATTCTTTACCTGATGAAATTGAAAGTTATACCCACCGTTCTGGCCGTACAGGCCGTGCTGGTAAAACTGGTATCTCTATCTGTATCATCAACTCTAAAGAAGTTGGAAAAATCCGTCAGTTAGAGCGCATTATTGGTAAACAATTTACCAAAGCTGAGCTTCCTACAGGATTTGATGTTTGTGAAAAACAATTGTTCTCTTTGGTACATAAAGTACACAATGTAGAAGTTAACAACGAACAAATTGATCAGTACATTCCACGTATTATGGATGAATTTGCTGATTTATCAAAAGAAGATGTAATTAAACGTTTTGCTTCATTAGAATTTAACCGTTTCTTGGATTACTACTCTAAAGCTCCTGATTTAAATGCTGCAGTTGGCGATGATCGTGGTGCAGACAGAGGCGAAAGAGGTGCCGGACGTGGACGTGGTAGCGAAGGTTACACCCGTTTGTTCATCAACTTAGGTTCTGTAGATGAGTTTACCCGTGGCGATATGTTATCATTTATCTGTAACAACGGTAAAATTGGTGGCAAAAGCGTTGGTAAAATCGATTTAAAAGGTGTTTTCTCTTTCTTTGAAGTGGAAGACGATGTAGCTGACAAAGTTTTTGAAGGCTTTAAATCTGTTGAGTTTAACGGTCGTCAGGTACGGATCGAGAAAAGCGGAGACGGCGGTCGTGGTGAAGGTGCTGGCGAAAGACGCGGTGGCGGTGAAAGACGTAGCGGTGGTTTCGGCGGTGAACGCAGAAGCGGCGGCGGCGGCGGTTATCGTGGCGGAGGTGATAGAAAATCTGGCGGTGGTAGCGGAAGACGTGAAGGTGGGAACAGTGGTGGCGGTTTCAGAGATTTCTCTGGACGTAGCCGTGATGACAAAGGTGGCAACACCGGAGGTCCACGCAGAGAAGGCGGAAACCGTGAAGGTGGCAGTGGCGAACGAAGAAAAAAATGGTAAATCACTAAACCAAATATTTTACAGCCGTTCTGATTATTCAGGGCGGCTTTTTTTATGGGTAAATTTTGTTGTGAAGGGGTGACGTCATTTTGAGGGATAATTTATTATATAAAAATCAATATGAGTGACGTTTAATTGATTTCTTTTGCCCTAAGGCGTGGTCTTGCCTCGGCTCGCCGCCGCCGAAGGGCTCTTTCTTTTTGGCATCAAAAAGAAACAAAAAATGCCGGCTGAAAATTTTTCTTTTGAAGTCAGTTGTACAGCTAGAACAGTGCAGTCCGAAAAATTTGTTATGCCGGATTTAAGTAGAACGGGGATACGGTGCTATGGCCTAGCTGGACGGAAACGCAAAATCGATTAAAACGCTGATTAATAGCGTCTTGTTAAACAACGTCAATGATAGAAGTGCAACGCAGTCGGGAAATCTATTAGTATATCTGTCCGGTGTCGCATCAACAGATATATGTGATGTCAGATGTTACCAGCTGACCTCTAACCGAATTCTTAATTTAGTGCTTCTATAGTTACCTTTCACTCAGATGATAATACTTATTTACAAATTTTCTTACTAAATCAATCTCCAGTCAGATGGTAACATCTGACTTCACAGCCAATTTTTGTTTAAAAAACAGCTATAAAACATTATATTTAACGTTTAGATATACTAAACACGATCATGCGTTATTTAAAGTTTTTCATCATTTTATTTTCACTATTCATCAACAGCAGGCTTTCTGCTCAACAAAAAATTTCTGATCAAAAAATGCAATGGTTTGCTGATGCCAAACTGGGTATTTTCATCCATTGGGGTATTTATTCAGTTAATGGAATTTCCGAATCGTGGTCGTTTTTTAACAACTACATCAATCATGATGCATACATGAAACAGCTTGATGGTTTTACCGCTGCAAAGTACAAACCGGAAGAATGGGTAAACTTAATTAAAGAAAGCGGTGCTAAATATGCGGTAATTACGACCAAACACCATGACGGCGTGGCCCTTTGGGATAGTAAAGCTCCCTTAGCCACTACCACATTAAAAAATAGTACTGCTAAAAAAGATTTAATCACTCCATTTGTGGCCGAACTTAAAAAATCGGGGCTTAAAACAGGGCTATATTTTTCTTTACCTGATTGGAGCTACCCGGATTATGATGGTTTTACCCGCGACAGGAAACGTTATGATTATAAACAGGATCCTTTACGCTTTAAAAAATTCCAAAATTATTTTCAAGGGCAGTTAAACGAACTTTCGGCCAAATATAATCCTGATCTGGTATGGTTTGATGGCGATTGGGAGCATACGGGAGAAGAATGGCAGGCCAAAAATATACTATCGAACTTACGCAAGGTAAATCAAAATATCATTATCAACTCTCGCTTAAACGGACATGGCGATTATGATACACCGGAGCAAGGTGTTCCCGTTGTAAAACCAAACTCACCAGAATGGGAACTTTGTTACACCATGAATGATTCGTGGGGCTATCAGCCTTATGACAATCATTATAAATCATCAAACATGATCATCCGCACCCTGGTTGATTGTTTCAGCATGGGCGGTAACTTATTGCTTGATATTGGACCAAAAGCAGATGGAACCATTGCGCCAGAACAGGTTAAAATTTTAAAAGATTTAGGCCGCTGGACCAAGAAACATGCAGAGGCCATTTATGATACACAGGCAGGGATCCCAGATGGGCATATTATCGGTAAAACTACCTTATCCAAAAACAAAGATGTACTGTACCTGTATCTCGATTACAAAACCGAAAACGGGATTTTACTATCAGGTATAAAATCAAAAATAAACAACATTGAAGTAGTTGGCAGCAAAGCACAGCCATATACAATTAAGCTAAATGAAACAGATTATCTCCTTAATTTTAAGGAAGCAGATTTTGACAGCGATGTAACCGTTCTAAAAGTATCATTAAACGGCCCTATTCAGCTCGTTGAAGACAAACAGAAAACCCTTTCGCTGGCAGACTTATATGCTGCGCCCAAACAACGGGGTTTAACCAACTTAAATCTGAACAGGCTGGCCATTAACTTAAATGCAGGTATAAATGTATTTCAAAATACAGGTTTAACTGCTGATGGCTTAGACTTTAACCCTGGAATTAAAAACGCAGATCAAAATATTAGCAACTGGGTAATCAAAAATGCAGAGGCGCTATACAAAACAACGGGGGGAATTCCGTCAGGACATTACCAAGGCAATACGGTCCTTTCTGCAGATAAACAAACCCTTTACTTATTTGTAGAAGGCACGCCAACCGGGCCAATTGCCATTAAAGGTTTAAAAAACAACATCAGCAGGATCAGGATTGTGGGTGAAGGTACCATGCTACCACACGAAATTTATAACAAACTGTATTGGAGCAAAATACCGGGCATTGTTTACATTCCGGTGCCTAAAGACAAACTAGATCCCGAATTAACCGTAATTGCAGTACTTTTAGATAGCCCGATTGATTTGTACCGCGAAAAAGTTGGCGCGATAGAAAGCAATCTTTAATTATTTTGTATCCTAAAGATCCTTCGACTCCGCTCAGGAGGGCAACCATATGGAGTTTCTGTGCTTCCGTGCCCGAAGAGCAAGGCCAATGTCCTTAGTTATGCCATGCTCATGGGTAAACACAATTTAACCACAGATAAATTAGGATGCACACAGATATAAACATCTGTGTTTATTTGTGTCCATCTGTGGTTAAAAACTCTTAACTTAATGACCTTGATGGCAAGGTGGGCGTGGCAAAAAATTATTTAACAATTGTAAAATAGTGGCGCGACTTTACGATTATCCTTAAATTGCATTACTTTCGCACATCATGCAGGCAAAATATATCTCATATCAGGAAACCGGATCATTTTCAAAACTGGTTTTAGATTATATTAACGACGAAAATCAGCTTAAAGCTTTTTATAGCTATCGTCCTGATATGGAGGGCTTAGCCAAAGCAATTGAGCATAGAAATTTTTTAGGCAATAGAGAAACTTTAGTTCAGGTTTTACAAGATCAATACCAACATTTACAGCCCAATAAATCGGTTACCAAAAACATAGAACTTTTAGGTTCAGCGAACACCTTTACGGTTACAACGGGCCACCAATTGAATTTATTTACTGGTCCACTTTATTTTATTTACAAAATTGTAACCACCATTAATTTAGCCATCGAGTTAAAAATGGCACATCCCGATAAAAATTTTGTTCCGGTTTATTGGATGGCAACAGAGGATCACGATTTTGATGAAATTAACCATGTAAGTGTTGATGAAAAGAACATCAGTTGGATACAGCAAACCAATGGCGCCACCGGAAGACTAAGCACCAAAACCGTTGCCGCAGCAGTAACGGCTTATAAAGGATACCTTGGGATCTCTAAAAACGGAAAACGAATTGCCAAATTGGTAGAACAGGCCTATTTACAACACGATAATTTAGCCGATGCCACCAGGTTCCTAGTAAATAACTTGTTCGAGAAATATGGCCTGGTGATTGTGAATGCTGATGATACACAACTAAAAAAGCAATTCGCGGATATCATTACCGAAGATATCATTCAGCATAATAGTGCAAAAAATATTGAAAATAGTTCGAAAAATCTGGAGGACTTAGGCTATAAAACCCAGGTGAATGGCCGTGATATTAATTTCTTTTACCTTATCGACAATCTGCGTGAGCGTTTGATCTTCGAAAAAGGAAAATACATTGTAAATCATACAGACATTAGTTTTACGGAAACGGAACTAAAAGCCGAAATCGAATCATATCCCGAGCGTTTTAGTCCGAATGTAGTAATGCGGCCCATGTACCAGGAAGTGATTTTGCCAAACATTGCTTACATAGGTGGCGGTGCAGAAGTAGCTTACTGGATGCAGTTAAAGGCAAATTTCGACTTTTATAAAGTTGATTTCCCGGTTTTATTGCTTCGTAACTCAGCTTTATTGATTGATAAACGCAGTGCGCAGAATTTATACCACTTAGGTTTTTCTTTAGAAGATATATTTTTACCAGTTGAAGCGTTAAAAAACATTTGGGTAAAGCGAAATACAACTGCCCAATTGAGCTTAGCTGATGAAACCAGGGCCATTAACAGCATTTTCGATCAAATTAAGCTAAATGCCTATAAAATAGATAAAACGCTTTCTGTATCAACAGATACAGCAAAACAGCGGACCAATCATTTATTGGCTAACCTGGAGAAGAAACTATTCCGCGGAGAGAAAAGGAAACATGAAACGGCATTGCTGCAGATTGATAATGTAAAGAAAAGACTTTTTCCGAATGGAGCACTTCAGGAAAGAACCTTAAATATTGCACCCATGTATGTAAATTATGGAGAAGATTTTCTTTCCTCATGCATAGAAAACTTCGAACCACTGGGAGGCGATTTTACTGTTTTATTGCCGTAATTATTAGATAATCCGTCATTGCGAGGCACGAAGCAATCTTAATGCACCTAGTTTAGCGATAGTCGTAGGATTGCTTCGTGCCTCGCAATGACGACAAAAAATAAAAAATGAACTTCATCACTTTTACAGAAACCAATCTTAGAGCTTTTACCTTTAGCGTTTTTAAAAAAATGGGCTGTTCTGATGAGCATGCCGATTTAGCAACCGATGTATTAATCCGTTCAGATTTACGTGGAATCGACTCGCATGGCGTTGCCCGTTTAAGCGGTTATGTACGCCTTTGGGAAAAGAAAAGAATAAATGCGACACCCAATATTAAAATCGTACATGAAACACCTACTACTGCCACTGTAGATGGCGATGCAGGTTTAGGCTTAGTGGTTGCACCATTTGCCATGAAAGTTGCTATAGAAAAAGCAGAAAAATACGGTAGCGGATGGGTATCGGTTAAAAATTCCAATCACTTCGGTATTGCAGGTTACCATGGTTTAATGGCGGTAGAAAAGGATATGATCGGAATCAGTATGACCAATGCAAGCCCTTTGGTAGCCCCTACTTATGCTAACGAACGTTTATTGGGTACAAACCCCATGTGTTATGCTTTCCCAGCAGGGAAATACCCACCGGTAATTGTAGATATGGCCACAGCAGCGGCAGCAAACGGAAAACTGGAAATTGCCCAGAGGGCAAATAAAAGTATCCCAGATGGCTGGGTTCAGGACAAAAACGGAGAAAACTCTACTGATCCGAACGAATTAAAAAACGGCGGTTCGCTCCTTCCTTTGGGCAGCGATAAAGATCATGGCAGTCATAAAGGTTATGGATTGAGTGCTACGGTCGATATTTTATCAGCGGTGTTATCTGGCGCGAATTATGGCCCTTGGGTGCCTCCTTTTGTGGCTTTCTTAGAACCATCGGCCAATCCGGTTGGCGAAGGACTTGGCCACTTTTTAGGCGCTATGCGCGTAGATGGTTTCAGACCAGCTGCAGACTTCAAAGATCATTTAGATAATTGGATAGAACGCTTTAAAAGTGCAAAAACAATAGATCCTGATAAAAAGGTAATCATCCCTGGCGAACCTGAACATGAATTTGAGCAGGAAAGGAAAATCAGCGGTATTCCGATCATTGATGTTGTGGTGAAGGATCTGAATGAACTTGCAGTGAAGTTAGGGATAGAAGAATTAAAATAACTTCATTTAACCGCAAAGGGCGCTGAGAAGAAAGCACGAAGTTCGCAGAGTTGGATGTAGCAATTCTATTTTTCCTTAAAGATCCTTCGGCTACGTTACTTGGCAGACTCCAATAGAATGATCGTCATCTCGACTGGAGCGCAGCGAAATGGAGAGATCTATCTAGGCAGATTTCTCGACTGCGTTGCACTCCGCTCGAAATGACGAAAACTAGGGGGAGACTATCTCCTTGAACTTCTATGTCATTTATATTGATTTTTATAGAATAAATTAACCCTCAGGATGGCAGCCGAATAAAAATTTCATGTTTTCCGTGTTTCCGCGGCAAAGACACTTAGGTGAGTTCGTCATTCTACCGCTTCAATAGATCCTGAAATAAATTCAGGAGGACGGACGTAAGAAAACACGGATTAGAATAAAAAAAGCCGCAGATTTAACCAGAATTTGCGGCAACTATTAATGATATTGTTTATACCATAGGATGTATTTTTTTAAGGCTTAACAGTTAAGTTATCTTTTAAATAAAGTGATTTACTTGATGATCCGATCATAATCCTATATTCCCCAGGAGCTACTTCCCATACATTATTGATATTGAGTGTTTGCAGCACCTCTTTATCCAGTTTGAATGAAATTACCTTTGTTTCGCCAACCTTTAAATGTACCCTCTGAAAAGCCCTCAATGCAAGAACTGGCTGCGCCAATTTGCTCAACAAAGGTCTCATATACAACTGCACCACTTCTTCACCATCGTAATTGCCCGTATTTTTAAGCTCGAAGCTTAAATTAGCGTTTTCATTTTTAGCAATACTTTTACGGTTAAACTTCAAATTGTGGTAAGAAAAGTTGGTATAACTTAATCCATATCCAAATGGAAAAAGTGGTTCGCCGCTTAAGTTGTTATAATCATCGCCTCTTCCCGTAGGTTTATGGTTGTAAACCAACGGTAACTGTGATTCATCTATCGGGTAAGTAATTGGAAGTTTACCTGATGGATTTACCTTGCCAAGTAGTACATCTGCAATGGCGCTACCGCCTGCTTCGCCTGGGTACCAAACATCTAAAACTGCATTTACTTTATTTAACCAAGGCTGCATATTAATGGCACTTCCACCGGTTAATACCACAATAATAGGTTTCCCGGTTTTTGCGAGTTCCTCCAGTAGCATTTCTTGATTACCAGGCAGGTTTAACATCGCCCGATCTAAAAACTCCCCTTCTTTTATACCTGCAACAAATACAATTGCATCGTTATTTTTTGCCGCAGCAACTGCATCGGCTATTTCGTTTGATTTCTTGATATTATAATCCCAGATCAGTTTGATTTTACCATTGCCTTTAGGCTCATAAAATTCGACCTTAATTGCATACTCCTTATTTTTCTCGAAATGAAATGGAACGGTTTTCGTATTGAATGATTTTTTATCCCAATTATCGATAAGTAACTGGTTATCCAGGTATAATCGGTAACCATCGTTTCCCTCCAATCCGATATTAACATCAACATTTTGTGGCACCTTAATTTTACCGGCCCACCTTACCGAATAATCATCCAATTGGAGCTGCTCGTCTGGCGGGTACAATGTCCAACTGAAATTAACCGCCTTATCATTTACTTCTTTAACGGGTTTCCCTGAGAACTGAAGCCCTTTGTAATAGTTTCCTATTAATCCTGCTTTCTGATTGGCAGAAAGAAACTGGCTATCTACCGGAATATAAGATTGCAGTTCCCGGCTACTGCCCTTTACATAATTAACCTTAACGTTATTGGATACGGCATTTTTTAAGCCCTCCAATATATTTATCTTATTGTTTCCGGTACCGCTGTAGCCACCTAATCTGGCTTCAATTGCATCTTCCCCTACCAGTAAGATCTGCTTTTCACTTTTTAAAGGAAGCGTGTTGTTATCATTTTTCAGGAGCACAAAAGATTTTAAAGCGGCCTCTTTGGCGAGATTGTGATTACTTTGATCGCTTAGCATCTTTTCAGCAATACTTTCATCCACGTAAGGATGTTCAAACAGCCCCAGCTCGAATTTAGCTTTCAGCACCCTTGACAATGCATCATCTATTCTCGATTTGGGAATGCCACCATCTAAAAATGCGGGCAGAAAAAGTTTATAATGATTATAATCTACCTGGAAGATTACATCAAGGCCGGCATTAATCGATTGCGCCGTAGCATCTTTATAATCTTTAGCTGTAAAATGTAATACATTGGCACCTCCAACTGCACCTGCATCAGAAATTACGAAACCTTTAAAACCCCATTCTGTTTTTAGTTTAGTGGTGAGCAGCCATTTATTTGAGGTTGCCGGAGTACCAAAAACGCTGTTATAGGAAGTCATTAATGAACGGATACCTATATTTTTAACCCCATCTTTAAATGCTGGAAAGTGGATTTCTTCTAAAAAATGTTTATCCATCTCTATCGGGTAGCTATCCCGCCCGCCATCGCCAACATTGGCAATAAAATGTTTTGGGGTAACAATGATATTCTGCCTTTCTATGGCATTCATAAAAGCATGCCCTATTACAGTTGTTAGATAAGGGTCTTCTCCATAGGTTTCTTCTACCCTGCCCCATCTTACATCTGTAGCCATATTGATTACAGGCGCCAAAAGATCTCTCAAACCGCGTGCCCTTGCCTCATTGGCAATAGCGGTACCAATTTTGGCTACTAAAGTAGTATCGAAACTTGCAGCTAAACCAATTGATTGTGGAAAAGCAGTAGCACCTTGCCTAACCAAACCGTGTAAAGCCTCATCAAATGGAATGATGGGAATGCCCAAACGGGTTTCCTCAACAAAAAATTTTTGAATTTCATTTACTTTTTTAGCCAGAGAAAGTCCATCTTCAGAGGTATTATAGGTTAACATTTGTTGTGCATTACCACTTCCCTGGGCAGCAGCACTTACCTGCAAACCAAAAATACCGTTTTTAAATTGTGTCTTATTTTCAGTTGTAACATCTCCAGGAATCATAAATAACTGCCAGAATTTCTCTTCCGGTGTCATTCTCGAAATGAGGTCTTTTACCCTCAAATCGACACTTAATTTCGGATTTTTATAGGGTAAAGATTGCCCTTTAACTTGAGCAAAAAGGCTACTACAGAAAAATAATGCAGGCAATAAATATAGGTGTCTTCTCGGTTTCGGCATTGCTATTTAGTTTCGGGCGTAAAAGAAAAAGTCAGGGCTATTTTCTCCTCTGTTTTAGGAAAATCGAAGTGTGCTTTGCCATCTTTCAATGTCCATTTTACCTTTTGGTTGGTACTTAAAATGGTAATGAGACTTCCTTTTTTAGGAATACTCCCCTGCCATGAAATTTCTTTGTTTGGCGTATTGCCGATTAAACTGATGCCGTAAATAGTTTTACCGTCTTTACTTTGCGTAAACCAGTTCTGTCCATCATGGTAGTTTTTGGTAATCCTTGTTCCGTATATGGCAACACCATTCTTACTGGTCCACTTACCAATTTCATCCAATCTTGTAATCACATGATCAGGCAGCGTTCCATCAGCTTTAGGCCCAATACCTAAAAGCAAACTTCCGCCTTTGGCTACTATTTCTACTAATTTATGAACCACTTCTCCTGCCGATTTATACTGATCGTTGGGTACAAAACCCCAGGCTCCGCCTAACGTCATACAGCTTTCCCATGGATACTCCAACTGATTTTCAGGGATTTTTTGTTCAGGGGTTTGGTAGTTTTCAAACTGGCCGTGTACCGTTCTATCCACTACAATTAAACCAGGTTGTGCTTTTCTAGCATCAGCTGCAATTTTCGGCATATCAATATCCTGACTCCAATCAGGAATAGGTGCTCCCCAAGAAAGTACTTCTTTATTTACGCTAGCCCGTGGACGGACCCATCCACCATCTAACCATAAAATATCAATGCTTCCGTAATTGTTCATTAACTCTCCAATCTGGTTCTGGGTATAACTTTTGAACATATTCCACCGCCATTCATTCTTTCTGATGTCGTAATTGTTATTTCTATCTGCAGTGGCATATTTATCCCACCAATAGTATTGAGAATGCCAATCGGGTTTAGAAAAATAAGCACCGATCATAAAATTTTCCTTACGGAAAGCATCGAACACATATTTAGCTACGTCTTTTTTGGCATTGGTTGAAAAAGGACCTTTTGCAATGCTAAAATCAGATTGTTTGGTATCGAACATAGCAAAGCCATCGTGATGTTTGGTGGTAAACACCAAATATTTCATTCCTGCACTTTTACCTGCTTTGGCCCATTGCTCAGGATTGAATTTTGTTGGGTTAAATTTTTCATTAAGGCCCCAATACCATTTTTTATAGTCTTCGTATTTAATGGTACTGTCTCTATCGATCCAATCTTCAGAACAGATTGACCAAGATTCGATAATCCCTGGAACAGCATAAAGCCCCCAATGGATAATCATTCCAAACTTTTTATCCTGCCAGGTATCGAGTTTTTGCTTAACAGTTAGATCTGTTGGCCACTCGTAATCTGATGATTCTTTTAGTATGTCGTTTCTTTGGGCACTTGAAAACTTAGCCAAAGCAATTAAAACAAGTACTAGGAGGTATTTTATTTTCATTGTTATTCTGTTTTTAACTTAATCTTTTTTCATTATAATTTTTTCGGTCTGATATGCTCCGATATTCCTACCTTGAATCTGACCATTTTCAATGGCTGGTCTGTAATGTATACCGCCGTAAAGTCTACTAAGAGCGGCTTCGTTAGCAGCTTGATTAAAAGAAGTGAAGCTTCGCACCGGTAATCCGAAATCAGTCTCAGTATTGTCTTGAAACTTAAAATTATCGCCAAATATTTTGGTTAACACATAGGCTGCAGATGTTGAAGCAACGCTATGCCCACTCGGGTATTCGGGAAATGGAGGTGTTTGCAAAATTGGCCGCCAATTTTCATCGATATTTGCATCAATAAATGTTTCCGGGCGAATATAATTGCTCCTGTATTTCTCATCCCAACAGCTGATAAAGGCATCAAATAATGCAATACAGGTAGATGTATAAGCACGACTACTTTGAACGTAGTTAAAGCTTTTTAGTTTGCAGGCAATGCCAGCTATCGAAATCCAGTGTGCTCCTGGTGATATCTTTTTCGTAGCATAGTTCATATGCCCATTTACATTTAAAAAGAAAGGGTTACAATCCCAAAATTTCGCTATATCTAATTGCTTTTGATTTAGATTTTTACCAACCGTGTAAACTTCATTTGCATTGATATAAAAAGCACTATTTTTATCTTTACTGTAAGGGGGAGGAGGTGAAGGTTTAAATTGATCAGCTGTTTTCATTACAAGAGGCCTTATTCTATTCCAATAAGGCTCTACAGTTGCCATATAACCAGGGGGAGTAGGTGCCCAGTTGCCTTCTTTTTTTACAATGCTGTATCGTCTTAATTTACGCGTCTCTTTATAATAATCCTGATCAACCCATTTTAAAACAGAATCAGACACCTTTTTACCGTATAAAATAGAATTTTGAACAATAGTATCGGGATATCCTTTTACTTTATACCATAATAGTATACTGTTTAGGCTATCTAAAGCCACTTGATCAGAGAAAACAAGTCGTTTTGCAATCTGCCAATAGGCATAAGTTGCGGCGACAGAATAACTAATTTGCTTTTTATCTGCATTTGGAATGCCATTAAAGCTATTCAACTGTCCTTTTAGAGATTGAAACTGACTATTGTCTTTCGCCTGAATCTCGTATGCAGCAATGTTTGCATAAACAAAAATTCTACTCGCAACCGGCGGAGAAAATATATCACTCACAATGATATCAGAAAGTACCTTTTGCGATCTGTGCAGTGGTAAAGGATCATTTTCGCTTTTACGCCACTGAGCACTAGCACTGATTGAAATACAGAAAATAAACAAAAACAGATATATCTTCATGATGCTGGTTTTAATTAGTAGTTTTTAAAAGCTGGACCTTATCATTATTTTTAACAACTATAATTTTTTTGATTGCTCCCTTAATCTCAATCATATTCCTAACGTCGCCATCTATATACAATCCTGAATCATAAGGGGACACCGCTTTAAAATCGCCCTTTCCATTTCCGACCAAAAGTAAGCCCAAACCTGCATCTGTCTGACCAAGCTGAACCCGATATGGATAAAAATTTCCCGACAAAAGAATATCCTCTTTCCCGTCCTTATTAAAATCATCTACAACCACGCCCCATGTTCTCGAAAATTGTGCTTCAATTGGAAGTACCTTAATTGTAAATTTTCCAGTTCCATCATTCAATAAAATGGAGGTTTCCAATTGCTTACAATAAAATTTTTGACTTTTACTCAACTGCTCTGGTGTAAATAATTGTTCTATTGTGATATCAGCATAAGAGGCATAATTTAAAAACCGTTTTTTTAATTGAACCATCTGATCAAGTAGTTCATCTCTAGAAGCCATCGGATAATTTTGCCCTTGAATGTAATAACACATCACTGGATCTAATACGCCATCATTATTAAAATCACCTGCATAAACTGTTACCGGCTGCTTACTATTGGCTTTAAATTGATTGTTTAAACCACAGTTGCCAACAATAAAATCCATTGCCCCGTCCTTGTTTACATCCATTGGTACAATTTTACTCCACATACCATCTGAGTTTTCTAGTCCAGAATCTTTATCATATTTTAAAGCCCCCTTATCATTTTTGAATTTCTTTAATGGCATCCAATCACCGCCAATTAACAGCTCTGGGTATCCATCAGTGTTCAAATCCTGCCACAAAGCGGTAGCAACCATACCCGCGTACTCCAATTCAGGAGCGAGTTCTTTGGTTACATCAATAAACTTTACCGCTCCACCTTTTGATTCGTTACGTAATAAATAACTTTTACTGCAGAGGGGGAAAGATCCCGGTTTACTCATACCGCCAACAAAAACATCCAAATCTCCATCCTTATCAAAATCAGCAATGCTTATGGCCTGTTTACTACTCCACATTTTTGGCAATGCATCTTGTGCCTTATTAAAAGTACCTTTCCCATTATTTAAATATAATCGATCCTGATACTCTGGGGCATTTTCATCATACTCATTTCCACCGCTTACCACCCATAAATCTAAAGCCCCGTCGCCATTTGCATCGAAAAAAACAGCATTTACATCTTCACTCGCTTTATCTTCTTCCCAAGGCTGACTTTGAGAAGGACTAAAGTTCCCCGCTTTATCGCCTAAGAATAATTCACCTGCCTGACCAATTGCCCCACCTATAAAAACATCTTCTATTCCATCTTTATTAATATCAGCCTTAGCTACCGCAGGTCCAAATTTAGATAGTTGATAAGGTAAAAGGGTTTCGCCTTTAAAATCGATAAAATCGTTTTCATGATGTTTAAAATCTAAGCCTGAATCTGCAGTATAATCTGTAAATAGTGCTTTTGGTGCACTAATATTCTCCTTTTTTATTACAGCTTCATTCTGCTTAACTGTTAGTGTCTGATTTGATTGTACATTTTCAATCAAACTTTCTTTTCCGTCTGGCCAAACTATTTTTACATAATTTATTTTATTGTGTTTACCTAAACCAAAACAATTGATTTGATCTACACTTGATTGATAACCACGTACCACATACTTCTCCTGATACTGTAAATTATCATCTGTTTTAATATAGATTTTAGCCCCAATTGCTCCTGTATTTAATCCTTCTCCAATAAGATTAATTTTTAAATAGTTCGATTTCAGTAAATCGGAATTGTTCTTATACACCATTACCGGTGAGTTTATATTACAAACAATTAAATCCAGATCACCATCATTATCCAAATCGGCATAAGCAGAACCATTTGAAACGGAAGGTGTTGAAATGCCCCACTCTACTGTTTTATTGGTAAAAGTTAAATCATGGTTGTTTGAAAGAATATAATTTGAGATTTGATTCGATGGCATTTTCTTCACCAGATCGAAGGTTTGAAATTTTAAACTCCCTTGTTTAAGTGATTCCTTTTGGGCATTTGCAACGGTATATTTCAGAAAATCCATATCCGTAAAGTCTCTTAAATATCCGTTAGAAATAAATAAATCCTTCCAACCATCGTTGTCAAAATCAGCAAATAAAGGTGCCCAACTCCAATCTGTATTAGAAATGCCTGCCAATTGTCCTATTTCGCTGAAACGCAAATTACCATCTCCTCCTAATCCCTGATTTAAGTGCAGCATATTTCTCATCTGCTGATTGTAATATCCACTATCCAGTAATAAGTGATATTGATCATACTCATCTGGTCCTTTAAGCAGCTTTTGCCTATGATTATCTTCGGGCAACATATCAAGCGTGATGATATCGGGTTTACCATCATTGTTATAATCGGCTATATCAGAACCCATTGAATACTTTGAAATGTGCTTGATAGACTTCCGGATGCTTTCAGAAAAAGTACCGTTCTTATTGTTGATATAAAGGCAATCCTGTTCAGTATAATCACTTGAAGTATAAATATCCGGCCAGCCATCATTATTTAAATCGCTTACCGCTACGTTTAGGCCAAAATTTAAGGCATTATTTATAATTCCAGAGGTTAACGTAACATCTACAAAATGGGGTTGATTGTTTTTAGAATCATTTCTAAATAAACGATTCCCAAATTTCATATTTGGGGTAGATCGTACTTTTTTAGTATTTAAAAAAGGTTTGTATGTTTGATTTGAATGATTTAACAAAAACATATCTAAATCACCATCCTTGTCGTAATCAAAAAAAACTGCTTGTGTAGATTGGGTTCCTATTGCATCAAGGCCGTAAACCTCTGCCATGTTTTTAAAAACAGGTATACCAGCTTTTATTCCCTGGTTAATAAATAACTCATTTTTAAGTTTACTGTCAGGAAATTTCCCGGAATGACTTACATATATATCGGGTAAGCCATCTGCATTTACATCAGCAATACATACCCCTGTTCCCCATGTACCATTTCCTCTTACACCTGCTTTGTTCGTAATATCTTCAAATTTTAAATTTCCTTTGTTAAGGTATAATTTATGATCTGATGCATTTGATGAAAAAAAGATATCTGACAAACCATCGCCATTAAAATCGGCTACTCCAACACCTGATCCGTTATACAAATATTCATAGTTCATAACGTGTAATGAATCCGTTTCAATTACTCTATTTACAAAACTGATATTTGTTTCCTTTGCTGGTAACAAGGTAAATAAAGGCTGTTGTGCATTAGCGTTGTTAACAACAGCAGCTTGCATTAAGAAAAAAAGTGCAGATAGCCATATTCTTATTTTCATGGTACTTCTTATTAAATCAAGCTGAAATTAAATTACACAGTTGGTAGTAAGCCTTTATTTTAATTGTATTTGTTCATCATTTTCTTTGTAGGGCAAAAACACAAGTAACATGGTCAACATCTCATCGGTAGATTTCATATCATTGGCCGAATAAACATTTCGGGGAGGACTGCTTGGATTGTTAGGATTACTCGTTGTATTGTCGTAAGTACCCTCTATTGTTAGTATAGAGCCCTTTGGGATTTTTACTAAATTTTTAAATTGATAAATTTCCTGCCATCTAAAATCCCAGGATGGAATTGAAACGAGTTGTATGGTATCTTTCTTAGGCGTTACTGCGTATGATTTGAATATCTTACCCAGGTAATGCATATGTGGCCAAATGTATAATAAAGATTGATCTTGTGGTGTTGTGATTTTTAATTCGAACTTTCTTACAGACTCAGCAGGGATAAAAAAGTAAGGCTCGATAGATTTTTCGCCTACGCCTGCAGAGCCTAAACTAATTACCTCAACTTTCCGCCCTATTGGCGTTTTTTTGAAAAAGAAATTTACACCTGAAATATTCTCTTCCTCCTTTGAAACGGGAGCAAAGTGTACAGTTAATAATATAACCCCCCGTTTAGGCATTACCCAGCCAAAATTATTTGGATAAGATTCATAAGAGGTTCCTGGAATCCATCCTCCATAATAAGTCATTGTTTTCTTGAAAGGAAAATACTGCGAGTATTTAGTCCGATCATCTTCTGTTAAATTTAAAAAATCGGCTCCCTGGTTAATATCAATATCATTTGCAACAGGGTGAATAGCAAAGTTAGCATGATGTACTACTTTTTTATTGGATGAAAAAAACTCCATTGCTTCTACGTTTTTTTCTACGCCAATATCAAAAGGAATTTTAAAAACAATAAACCGCTCCTTATTATCGCCTAAAACTTTATATGGTTTAATTGTTTTTAAAACAAGATCGGGTTTCCTGAAATATTGGGTCCCATCTATATATGTTTTAACTGCTTTTTTAGGCATTTCGCTAATATCGCCCATCGGCATTTTCGCGTCAACCCATTTGGCTATAGTTAGTTTTTCTTCATTTGTTAATGATCTATCATTCTTAAATAGTCTGTAGTGGTTATCTGGCTTCCATGGCGGCATATAACCAGATTGGGTTACCTTTTTAATAAAAGAGCCTCTTTTTGCAACATCCTCATAGGTTAATAAAGCAAATGGAGCAGCTTCTCCTGGCCTGTGACAGGGTTGGCACTTATTTTGGATAATGTATGCAACATCTTTATAGTAAGTTACCTTTTGGGCACTTACATGAGGTATGCAAATGAATGTCCCAAGTATAATGGTAATAATTTTTAATAATACTAAAGATTTTGGATTCATTATATGTCGTTAATTAAGCACCCTACAGGAATCGTTTTTTTAAATGTTTGTTTGCCGTTTAGAAGGTCTTTTATAGCTTGCTCAAGATATTTTTCGGTAATTACCAAGCGTTTCTGTCCGAGTGAGGAAGACCAGTTATCGATTAATCCGCTGTAAACTATTGCGCCCATTTTACTGATTAAAAAAACCTCAGGCGTAGTGGTTGCACCTAAATATTTTGATAATCGTTTGTCTTTGTCTGTTAACAGATCGAAGTTGATACCATATTCATTTTTAAGTTCATTTATTTCTTTTATTGAATAACTGGTACCTGGGATTACTCCGCAAAAATTGATGCTTTTATTCGCATTTTGAAGTTTTACCAAGCCTGGTAAATAATTTTTGCATAGCGGGCATTCGGGGCTTAAAAATACAATGATTGTTGTTTTGTTTAAATTAATTCGACTTTCTTTACCTGTTAAATTGATTAATTTAATCGCATTTATTTTTGCAGGGGATACTAAATTTTCCTGAGCTTTTATAAAAACAGGAAAAATAACGATAGCGAGTAAAAAACTCAGTCGAATAATAACATTAGCTAATTTCATTGCTTTTAATTAAAAAGAACCCTTAGTAAAATGACTAAGGGTTCTTTTAATTTAGTGATTATTTTTTATCCCACCAAACACGACCAAAAGGATCATTTGGACCGGCACCAAAATCAGGATTTTTAGCCATTTCAGCAATCGCAGTCTGCTGATTTGCATAGTTTAAGTTGGTTGGACTTAATAAATCTATACCTGCTCTACGTGCTAAAGTAAGTGGCGTTCCGTTGGCCTTTAATTCAGACCACGCCAACACCGAGGTGGTATTGGGAAAGCCAGTTCTTTTCCACCAGGCCCAGGCTTCTAAAGGTTGTCTAAAGAAATCAAGGTAAGCCTGACAAGCGATTTGATCAGTTGCTTTAGCCGGATCAAAATTAACTCCAACTTTAGCATAGTAAGCATCAATTGCTGCAGGAGTTACAGCGGTAAAATCTTTTACATTCGCATCAACTGCTCTATCACTATAAAATTGAACAGATGCATATACACCTTTTTTATACCATGTTTCAGCAACGTCTGTAGTAATATTACGGGCCGCAAGATCTGCACGTATAAAGCAATACTCGGCATATGTTAGCACAGGAAAAAAACCTTTGCCTGTACCAGCTTTTAAGCCATCATTATTGTCGAAATTAGGCGTAAACAATCGGTGTTGCAACTGTGATAAATTATCTAATGAAGCATACAACGGCGCATTAGCTGGTAATTTTGCTTCATCAGGACTGGTAAAACTTCCCACGTAATTTCCAGCTGCATTTGGACGATAATATATCGCTAATCTAGGATCCCCTTTTGCAACAAGAAAGTCTAAAACGGGTTTACCTGCTGCAAAGTTCGATGGGCTAAAGTTTCCGCTTGCATCTGCATAAGATGGGCCAACCTTAAGCATCCAGGAATCGTTAACATTTGCCATCTGTACTGGATCTGCTAAAACTTCGGTAGCAATTGCTTTCATTTTAGTTGGATCAACTTTCATTAAGCGAATAGCGATTTTCAGACGTAAAGCGTTTGCTGCTTTAGTCCAAAGTGTTGCATCTCCATTGAAATATGGATCATTTCCACCAAGACTGATCTGACCGGTGGTCGAGCCTTTTAAAGTAGCAACAGCTGCTTTCAATTCTGCATCTACTTTTGCAAATATTTCCTGTTGCGTATCATAACGTGGGGTTTTAGTACCACCATACCTCCCTTGGAAAGCTTCAGTATATGGTATACTTCCATTGATATCGCTCACATAAAATGCATAATATGATAAGAGTATTTGTGAAATTGCTTTCATCTGAACCCTTGCATTTTTATCAGCATCGGGCATTGATTCTATGTTTTTTATCCCATCAATCAAAGCTGGGCCTAATCTGCCATAAAATATTTTACCATAACGCGTATTAAATTGCGAGCCAACATTATTAAAGTTTAGTCCGTTTCCAGTACTTAGTGTGCTATACTGCATCCATAGGTTTGCGGCACGGTACACATCTGCAAAGTACTCGAAATCATCCTGGGACCCTACTGCAGCTCTAAGAAATTGATCTTCAGGCTTAACTTCATATATTGTATTAGGGTTTAAATTTGCTTCTACAAAGCTTTCCTTTTTACAACCGCCCACTACAAGCAAAGCTGAAATTATCAGGAAATATATTTTTGTTTTATTTATAGTCTTCATATCTCTATTATTTAAATAATTAAAACGATGCCCTGATATTAAAACCTAAGCTTCTTACCAAAGGAAAACCGCCATATTCAGCAAAAGCACCTGCCCTGTTGCTAAAAATACTTTCAGGATTTACACCATCTTTAGCTGTTTTATACAAATAGGCTATATTTCTACCGGTTAAATTTAGGCTTAAAGTATTTATTTTTAATTTACTTAAATATTTACTTGGTACAGTGTAGCCTACTGTTACTTCGCGAAGTGCTACCCAAGAATTTTCAAATACTGAATATTCCCTGATACCACTAGACCATTGACTTAAGTTTTCATAATAAGCGTAAGCCGGTACTGGTTTTAACAAACCTTGTTTAACTGCATCTGCATAGGTCATTCCGCCTAAGTCTACTCCATTTGCTTTTAATCCATCATTCAATACACCATCAGGAATAATACCATCATGCTGTACTACACCGTTTGCATCGGTATAAGTTACACCACCTGATGCTTCATCCCTGCCAAAAAGTGAATTGGCAAACGAACCATTAGCTGATCCATATTGATGCGTTCCAGAGGCCATTAAACCACCAATTTTAGCATCAATTTGAAAACTGAATGTAAAGTTTTTATAAGATAATTCTTGTCTGGTACTGGCAAGATAATCCTCCATCATAGTACCCAAATTTTTTCTGGTACCATCATAATCCTGGGATCTTACAAAAGTGTAATAACCACCGGTGGTTCCATAACCCGTATTACCTAATACTTTTTTACCATTACTTGCACTGGCAATTGGATTACCGTTTGCATCTTTCTTTTGATAATATGAATAACCATACCCTGTAATCAAAGAACCATATTGTTCGCCTACTCTGGCTACCGAGGTTATATCATTACCAAAAGCTAGATCTAAGTCATAATTTTCAACCCCTGGTGCCAATTCCAATATTTTGTTCCGGTTACGTGTAAAAGTAACTGAAGCATTCCAATTAAAATCTTTTGACACGATTGGTTTACCAGTTACCAGAACCTCGATACCCTGGTTCTGGATGTTACCGGCATTTAAAGCTTGCGAAGTAACTCCTGATTCCTGTGGTAAAGAAAAGCTTAAAATTTGATTGTAGGAATTTTTCTTATAGTAAGCAAAATCAATGTTTATACGGTTTTTGAAGAAGCCTAAATTGGTACCAATTTCGAGTTCCTTGGTTAACTCATTTTTTAAATTGTCATTTCTAAGAATGTTATCACTAAATCCATAAACCGATTGATTGCCTCCATTAGCATTACTGAAACTACCGTCTTGTAACCTATAGTAGCCGGCTGTATTCGTATATTGTGGCTGAGCCGATAAACCTGTGTAAGAATATGATGCTCTTAACTTACCAAAAGATAATATCGAACTATTTTTGAATGCTGGTAACTCGGTAAATATCCAGGCTAAACCTATGCTTGGATAGAAATATGAATAATTACCGTGCCCATCTCTATAAGTAAGCGCCGATGACCAATCATTTCTTCCGCTAACATTTAAGGTCAACATATTTTTCCAGGTAAGATCGCCATACAAGTAAACTGCGTCTGTACGTTCACCCAAATTTGGATAAGCGGTTGTTGATGAAGGGTTAACGGAATTCGAAATGGAATAAAGATCCGGAACCTTAAGTCCGCCATTGGTAACCGACCTGTTATAAAATGCAGCGTCGCCAAGGTTTTTTTGATAAGTTTCCGCTCCGATTGAAGCATTTAACTCAAAATCACTTGAAAGTTGTTTACTCGCATTTAACAAACCTTGAACACGATAGGATTTATTGGTATTTTGCGTGATCTCGTAATCGCCACCGGCGAAGCCAACACCAGCTCCTCTATTTTTTCTTTCGTAAGCAATATTGTAAAAATTAGTGTTAGCTCTCACCAAAGCCGAAAGCCAAGGAAGAATTTTAATATTTACATCAATATTGGCCAATAAATTATTTTCCTTTTGCGTTCTATTATCATTTTGAAGTCCATATGCAAACGATCCTATACCATAAGGGTCATAAAGATTTCGATTACTAGAACCCAAAGCGCCTCCGGTTACCGGATTGATATTATTGTTGATATAGGCATTTAAATCAACGTTTCTAGGCTTATAATAGGTAAACGCAAACAAAGGATTATTTGCACTTCCCTGTCTTGCCGGATTCAATGAATTCGACATGGTGTAGTTTACACTGGCATCAACTGAAATTGATTTTGAAATTTCTCTGGTTACCCTAAATGCAAATGCATCTCTTTTTAAGCTGTTTCCAGGTTCAACACTTGAATTATTCAAATTGGTATAGGCTAACCGGTAAGTTGTGTTTTCGTTAGCACCTTCAACCGATACGTTTGTATTGATGAACTTTCCAGTATTAAAATAATCTAATGGATTATTGGCTACCCATGGCCTAACAACCCCATCTAAATCTTTAACCATTCTTCCATCCAATTTAGGACCAAAAGAATATCCACCTACGTAATAACTGGCCTGCTGATCAACAACATCCATCCCATTTGCATCTTTTGCAAAAACAGGTGAAATTCCACCTCCATATTCATTCTGAAGATCTACAAATTTATAGGCATTATCAAAAGAGCTGGTTTGCGATACAGTTACGCCCAAGCCTTTGGTAGTTTTACCCTTTTTTGAAGTGATTAATAACACTCCTCCTGCTGCTTTAGAACCGTATAATGCTGATGCAGCAGCCCCTTTTAACACACTAATACTTTCTATATCGTCAGAGTTAATGTTTTTCATAATATTACCAAAATCTGCAGCATCACCCCATGAGTCTGCTCCAGAAGTACCTGGTTCCAACAATATTCCGTCATAAACAACTAAAGGTTGTGTGTTTGTACTTAACGACGAGTTGCCTCTAATTCTAATTCTTGAAGAAGAAGTAGGGCCGCTGGCACCTTGATTAATCATAACACCCGCAACCTTACCCTGCAAAGCATTTACCACATTGGCATTATTTGCTTGCGCTAATTCTGTACCACCAACGGCTGTTGCTGAATAACTTAGCCTTTTGACTTCTTTTTTAACACCAAAGCCAGTAACAATAACTTCGTTTAGTGATTTTGAATCATCAAGCATTACAATAGCCAGATTTGATGAAGCAGCAACTTCTTGAGTGGCTAAACCAATAGATTTAAAAATCAATCTAGCGCCGTCTTTTACCGTAAGGGTAAATCTACCTTCGCCGTTGGTAGAAGTTCCATTTTGAGTTCCCTTTTCGAGAACACTCACCCCAGGAATGGGATCACCGGACGCGTCTTTAACGGTACCAGTAATATTCTTCTGTGCAAAAGCGGTTATTGTTAAAAAACATAACAATAGCACACTTAGACACTTTAAGTACATTTTTTTCATAATTTTATTTGTTTAGTTGATATTAGTTTGAAATAATTCGGGACTTAGTTGAGGGTCATTTCTTTCATTTACGCATACAGTTCGGTTATTAGTTAAAAACTTGTTTAATTCTTTATTCAATTGAAATTAGCTTAATCAAATAAGCTATTTTCGACCATCAAACTGGCAGCAGCCAATAATTCAGCCTCATCACTTAAACTAGAGCATTTAATTTCTGTTTGTTCGGCTACCCGAGGTATACAAAACTCGTTAATTGCCTGTTGTATTGGCGGCAGAAGCATTTTTCCAGCTTTTGCACCACGGCCACTTAATACAATCCGTTCAGGATTCATAATATGGATTAAAGTGGCTAATCCTTTACCAATCTGAAATGCAGCATCAGCTAAAATAGAAATAGCGACAGGATCTTGTTTTACAACTGCATTCAAGAAATGATCTACATGGCTTTTACTTTTATCATTAAAAAGTGTTCTTAAACTTGTTTCTTCTCCATTTTTTACCGCTGCTTCTGCTTTTTGAACCATCACCAAAAGGGACGTTTCCACTTCAAGGCATCCCCGCTTACCACAAGAGCATAAGGTATTGGAATTAGATAAAGGGATATGGCTAAATTCGCCAGCATAACCGCTACTCCCCCGATATAATTTGCCATTAATAATCATCCCTAAACCTGTACCCCAGCCAATATTAACTACGAGTACATCTTTTAAATTTCTTGCTTCACCAAAATTTAATTCAGCTAAGGCAATCAAACTCGAGTCGTTATCTATGTAAACCGGTAAACTTAATTTTTTAGCGAGATAGTCTTGCAGGCTTATATCGTTTTCAACCTGCATAAATGAATAGTTCATTCCCTTCTCTGCATTTACAAAACCCGGCATACCAATACCAATTCCCAATAAATTTTCTTTATCGATTGTTGATTTCTTTATGCAGTGGTCAATAAATTCAATTAAAGTATCAGCACTTTTACTCTCGGTCATGTCTAAATCAATCACCTGCGTGGGTAAAACCTGATGATTTGACAAATCATATATGGTTAATTGACTGGTTAACTGATCCATTGCTACTGCTATTATATACCTTTTGTAATCAGGATTTAATAAAAAATTTAAAGGGCGGCGGCCCCCGGTAGATGGTGCCAATCCTTGCTCTATAATTAAACCATCTTCTATCAAAGCATTTACAGTCGACGTAATTAGAGGCAGGCTCTTTTTAGTACGTTTACTTAAATCGGTAAGCGATGATTTTTTTTTATAATAAAGTAGCTTAATAATGTCGGCCCTTAGTCGTTGTGCTTTCTTAATAGTTGCTGACATTTTTTCAATTTGGTTATATAAAAATATAAAAAAAACAAAAGAAATGCAATCTTTTTAAAAAAATTAAAAAGAAAGTTGTTTTA
Source organism: Pedobacter sp. Bi27 (assembly GCF_918698255.1). Lineage (NCBI taxonomy): Bacteria > Pseudomonadati > Bacteroidota > Sphingobacteriia > Sphingobacteriales > Sphingobacteriaceae > Pedobacter > Pedobacter sp. Bi27. Next base: position 796,720 of record NZ_CAKKMW010000003.1, on the reverse strand, counting down.
TATACGTATCCACAAAAACATGATACTGGTTTGTTTCATAATCTATTTGGTAATGGTTAGTTAAATTGGCTAGTTACTTTATCAGTATTATTCGATTAGTAGAATTTGAACTGTTTAATCATGGGAAAACTGAACCCATTAATTTTATCAGAAGATGTAAATTGAATATACAGTTAGATTTTTACATGTTTTTTACCAACCGCTGACATAACAAACTTATGAAAAAAAAATATAAATAATGAAAACTTTTTAATTTTTTTAAAAAGGTGATTTTGGCATAAAAAAAAGCCTGCATAAAGCAAGCTTTTTCTAAAAAATATCGTATAAATTAATGGATGCCCATAAACAACCTGCTCCATCTTATTTTATGCAAGAAAGATGCAGTACTATCCCAGCTCATCCAAACAAATAAAGCTTTACCTACAATATGGTCTTCGGGTACAAAACCCCAATAACGCGAATCGGCCGAATTATGGCGGTTATCACCCATCATCCAATAGTAGTCCATTTTAAAAGTATAAGTAATGGCTACTTTATCATTAATATACCAAATACCTGCTTTTTGCTCTACTTTATTTCCTTCGTAAGTTCTAATAGCCCTGTAGTACAGCGGCATGGTATTGCTATCGATTTTAACGGTCCATCCTTTTGAAGGGATTTTAATCGGCCCGAAATTATCCCTGTTCCATACCCTGTTTGGATCGTTCGGAAAAACACCTCCCGGAACAGCGCCTGCAGGATCTGGGCTTAAGGTAACTGATTTCACAAAATCAAATGTTTTTAATTTATCGGCAATTTCTGGCGAGGCATCTACAATGTAGGTCTTATCTGCAACAGCAGGTGTTCCGCCTAAATTAAGTTTAAATTCATCAAGTACAGAATAATTAAAATCCATGGTTTTGAACTCGATGCGATATGGCATCATGCCTGTATTTTTTAAAGGCTCATTTTTGCCATTTACATTGGCAACGCCATTGCTCATCGAAATTACATCGCCCGGAATCCCAATACATCTTTTAATAAAGTTCTCCCGTTTATCTACCGGGCGGTCTATTATCGTAAATGTGCTTCTAACCTGCTGCCGGCCCATGCTTCTTTCTAATGCATAATAACTTTCTGCCTGGTTTTCTACTGCAACAGTATCTCCTTCGGGAAAATTGAATACCACAACATCGTTTCTCTTAATTTTAGATAAACCTGGTAAACGGTGATATTTCCACTGCACACCATCCCAATAGGCTTTGGTAGAAGTGGTTAAAGGCATAGTATGGTGGGCAAAAGGAAAAGCAACTGGAGTCATCGGGATACGTGCACCGTAATTAACTTTGCTCACAAAAAGAAAATCGCCGATAAGCAAAGACCTTTCCATTGAACCAGACGGAATGGTGTAAGCCTCAATAAAAAATACGCGGATGATGGTTGCTGCTACTACTGCAAAAACAATTGCATCAACCCACTCACGGGTTTTAGTTTTTTTCTTCTTTGGGGCATCTTTTTTTCGTTGCCAGAATTTATAATTCATATATCTTATTTTTGGTTTGCGATTTATTAATCGGTTACCTGTTATCCTTCGGTGTGATTTCACAGATTATGTGATTACACAGATTATTATCTGTTTGGTTATTCAGTTAATTGCATAAATCGCTTAACTGAAAACTGCCAATTTTCAACTGAAAACTATTTCCTATTCAAAAATATCAGTAATGCTGAAAAATCCTTTTTTATCTTTCAACCATTCTGCCGCCACAACTGCACCTAAAGCAAAACCAGCTCTATTATGCGCAGTGTGTTTAATTTCTATTTCATCCACTTCACTACTGTAAATTACAGTATGTGTACCTGGAATATTTTCTATCCTATGCGATTCTATCAGCAATTGCTCTGCTTTCGGAAACAATTCAACATCAGTCCCAACCACTTCGTTTAACCACTCCTGTTTTCTATCCAGGTTGTCTACGATCCCTTCCGCAAGGGTAATGGCTGTACCACTTGGTGCATCCAGTTTCTGTGTGTGGTGAATTTCTTCCACCTGAACCTCATAGGCAGGGTAATTATTCATCAGCTTGGCCAAAGTTTGGTTCAGCTTAAAGAATAAATTTACGCCAATACTAAAGTTAGACCCATAAAGCAAGGTATTGTTACTGTTGTTGCAATCGTCTTTTACTTCCTGGAGTTTGCCGTACCAGCCTGTTGTACCTACAACTATGGGCACATTGGTATCAAAGCAGGCATCAATATTTTTTAAAACCGAATCAGGCGTACTAAAATCGATGGCTACATCAGCCGATTTTAAATTTTGTCTGGTTAAATCCTCCTGATTATCGATCGTTATTTTTAAAACAATTTCGTGGCCACGTTCTACTGCAAATTTTTCGATAATCTGCCCCATTTTACCGTATCCTAAAAGCGCAATTTTCATGTGTTTATAGTTTAGTTTTAATCGTTATGAAGCTATCAGATTTTTCACCAATGTAGATGTTTTTAATGGTGTTTCAAGAAGGCTTGAGCCATTTATTCATTCAAGTTTGGTTTGAAAAATCATGATGGTTTCATGTGTTTATTTTTATTTTCAGTTTTTTATTCTTGTTAATCTAACCCTTAGCAACGGATAAACAATTATGATTTCAAATTTAGTATCCTAGATTGAATATCCATGATGGTTTTAGATTTTAAAATGTTAGTGATAATTTTAACGCAGGCGTTGCATTGAAACCATACATCGAATTGGTATTAATCATAGATGGCATTACCTTAAAAGAAAGGTTATCATCAATATTAAAGAAATGCAAACGGGCTGCAACATAGGCATCAACTATATTGGCGAAATAAACCAAACCGTAAGAGAACAATACAATCTGCTTATTTCTTCTATAGGTATCTTTACGTTGGGTTATGCCTGTAGTAGAATAACGGCTGCCAAAAGGGCCGTTAGGATCAGGCTGATCGCCATGCGAGTCGCGATATTGTAATTCTGTTAGCGCTAAATTATATTGTTTGCTACTTTCGATGTACGACATGGTAAGTACGGTTATACCACCATAAATAGCTGCAATTTTACCACCAGTATACAGCTTTTGAAAAAACTGGCTTTTTCCGGCTCTTGTACCATAACCGTCGTTAAGCAGTTGTATATTGTACAATTGCCCCCACCCTGGTATAATCATCGATCTGAAAACAGCTTTTCTACCAGCAACCTTACCCGGATTAACATACTTAGCTTTCATCGAATCCTTTCTGGTCATCGGTTTTTTAGCCGCAGTATCTAACGATTTAGATAATTTAATTTTCGAAGTATCAGCAGGTTTTAATACCGTATCCTTAACCTGCGCCGAGGCTAAGTTTACAAGAAAAAATGTAAATGCAGCAACCAGTATTAAAAGCTTAGTCTTTTGCATTACCAGTCTAATAACTCTAAAATTCGGTTTAAGTCGTCATCACTCATAAAAGGTATTTCTATAGCGCCTTTACCGTTCTGACTTACTTTTAACTTTACGCGGGTAGCAAATTTAGAGGCCAGATCGTCCTGTAATTTTTGATATTGAAAAGAAACAGCTTTTTCTTTCGATTTTTCGCTGCCTTTTAAAGGTACATGCTGCAAATTACGTACAAGTTCTTCTACCTTACGTACCGATAATCCTTTTTCTAAAATTTCCTGGTGGATAAACAATTGTTTGTCAACACCATCAACATTAATTAAGGCTCTTGCATGCCCCATGCTAATTTTCTGATCTCGGATGGAAGCCTGAATAGCTGGCGGAAGTTTTAACAAACGCAGGTAATTGGTAACCGTTGTACGGTTTTTGCCTACACGTTCGCCTAATTGCTCTTGTTTTAAGCCTACCTCGTCAATCATCCGCTGGAAACTCAATGCCACCTCAATGGCATTTAAATTTTCGCGCTGAATATTTTCGATCAAGGCCATTTCCAACATCTGTTGGTCGTTGGCACTGCGGATGTAAGCAGGAATCTGTGTTAAACCAGCTAGTTTCGAAGCCCTGAACCTACGTTCACCAGAAATGAGCTGGTATTTGTTGGCGCCAAGTTTTCTAACCGTAATCGGTTGTATTAAACCTTGTATCTTAATCGAATCGGCAAGCTCGTTTAAAGCTACCTGGTCAAATTCGGTACGTGGCTGGTATGGATTGGTTTCAACTTCAGTTAAACTTACGTGACTGATATTGCCAATCTGCTCGGTTTCGCTCACAGCATTTACCTGCTGTTTTGGCGGATGAGAAGATTCGCTATCATCTAAAAGCGCACTTAACCCTCTTCCTAAACCTGTTTTTCGCTGAAAAGATGTCATCTATAGTTTATAAAGTTGCTGTTCCTATGTTTTCTTCTTCCTTTAGAAGGCCGTTTTTCTTTACAATTTCGCGCGCAAGATTAAGGTAGTTAATGGCACCTTTGCAATTGGCATCGTGCATAATTACCGAAACGCCATAACTAGGTGCTTCACTTAAACGTGTATTACGCTGAATAATGGTATCGAAAACCAGTTCGTGGAAATGTGTTCTCACCTCTTCTACCACCTGGTTTGATAAACGTAAACGCACATCGTACATGGTAAGTAAAATACCTTCAATTTCCAGATCAGGGTTTAAACGGTTCTGAACAATTTTTATGGTATTTAATAACTTACCCAAACCTTCTAGCGCGAAATACTCACACTGAACAGGAATAATAACCGAATCGGCCGCTGTTAAAGCATTGATGGTGATTAAACCTAAAGATGGTGAACAATCGATGATAATAAAATCATACTGATCTTTAATTTTCTCCAAAACCGCTTTCATTTTGTACTCGCGGTTGTTCAGGTTAATCATCTCGATTTCTGCACCAACCAGATCGATGTGAGCGGGCAGTAAATCTAAATTTGGTGTATCCGTTTTTTGGATGGCCTGTAAAGGATCGATATCATTAATGATACACTCATAAATACTATCTTTAATATTCCGGGGATCGAAACCGATTCCTGAAGTCGAATTTGCCTGAGGATCAGCATCAACCAGTAAAGTTTTGTATTCTAATACGGCCAAACTCGCAGCCAGGTTTATAGATGAAGTTGTTTTACCAACACCACCTTTTTGATTTGCTAATGCAATAATTTTGCTCATCTATGTATCCGAAATTTACTTAACGTTTATTTGGGCTGTGTTATTTATGCGTTTTAATTGGCAAAAAGTTCTATTTTTGCGTTGTTTACGGCCTTTTTCACAATCAGCTAAGATACAAACTATATGGCAATTTTAGCAAGAAGCGTGTTTGGGTTTTACACATCTTATTAACAATTATCCATGATCACAATTATAGCCGCTACCAACAGGCCCAATAGCAATACGCTAAAAGTTGCTAAATATTACCAAAGGCAACTAAAAGAAAAAGGAGCCGATGCCAGTTTGTTCAGCCTGGAGCACCTGCCTATAGATGTTTTGAATACGGATATGTATGGCAAACGATCAGCAGCTTTTCAAGAAATCCAGAACATGATTAATAACACTGAAAAGTTTTTATTTATCATGCCAGAGTACAATGGAAGCTACCCAGGGGTGTTAAAAGTGTTAATAGATGCCTGTAATTTCCCCGATAGCTTTTATGATAAAAAGGCCGCTTTAGTCGGAATTTCTTCTGGTAAATATGGTAATATCCGCGGTGTAGATCATTTCACAGGCGTTTGTCATTATATTCATCTGCATATTTTACCCTTACGTTTGCACATTCCTAATATTAAAACCGAGTTAGATGCCGAAGGTAATTTCAATCATCCAGATACGATTAAGTTTACAAACGGGCAGATAGATAAGTTTATCAAATTCTAATCGTCATTCATTTTTTCCTGCATCCTGCAACCCTAAATCACGGTACAGACCGCGCCACCTAAACCTGATGGAAGCGGCACGCAGTAAAGCGTACAGCGGGATTGCACCAGCCTAAATGTTACCAAACCTGCTTTCAAAAAAATAGAGCTCTATTCTTCTTTTGGAAAGCCCAGCCTGCATTTCATAGGAGCGTCAGCCCCGCTTTTCATTCCAAGTCCGTCCCGATGAATCGGGATACCTCGCTTACGGGCTTTCCATTGCAATCAGGTTTAGGGAACAAAAGGCAGCGCCATAACCTTAAAAATCGTTCAGTCTAAATTAAATTTTCATTTTCTGCACCCTACAGCCCCAAATCTTATTACCGGCCGCGCCACCTAAACCTGATGGGAAGCGGCACGCAGTAAAGCGGACAGCGGGGCTGCACCAGCCTAAATGTTACCAAACCTGCTTTCCGAAAAAACAAACTCTATTCTTTTTTTGAAAAGCAAACCCTGTGTTTCATATAGCGTCACTCCTGCTTTCTGTTGCAAGTCCTCTCTGCGCTGCGGGCTTTCCTTTGCAATCAGGTCTAGAAACGTAGAACAGCGCATTAAACCTCCAGAAGCAATGGTTCAAAATGATAAAAACCCTTCCAAAATGAAAAGGTTTTTTGCTTAAAACATTTTTAGAAACACCATAAAATACTATAAAACAACAACTTAAACAATAACCCAATCTATTGGCATAGCTATTGACTACAGGCTAAATGAATAACTATTTATTTAACCTTGGTTATATAATTTAGTTAATCAGGAAACAGATTTAATATAACCTATTTTTACAAAAAAAAGAGAGAAATTGCTTTGCGTTAATAGCGAAAATCTCTCCGCCTTTGCGGTTAAACAAAAAAGTCATGAAACCATCAATGATTTTCAAATATCACACAATAAAATAAGCAAATCATGATAGCTTCATCACCATTAAAAAAAAACATAAACAGATGAAAATAAAAACCAAGCTCCGCCTCGGATTCGGGTTTCTCTTTATACTTGTTTTGTCCTTCGGATTAATCGCGCTCTTTTTCTTAAACGAGCTTTCAGATAAATCGAAGGTAATCCTTAAAGACAACTACAAATCACTGAAATACGTTGCTGCTATGCGCAATGTAATCGATCAGAACCAATTTCCATTAAGCAGTACTCAACTGGCTGTATTTAAGGAAAACTTAAAAAACGAAGGGTTAAACATTACCGAACCCGGCGAAAAAGTGGCTTTCCAGAAATTGGAAACGGCTTTTGCCATGCTAAACGGTCCACAATCGTTAAGCATTAAAGAAAATAGCATTAAAAATTTGCGCGTTGCACTACAAAATATCGAACAGGTAAACATGAAGGCCATTTACGATAAGAATGAATTGGCCAATGAAACCTCATCTAGGGCAAACCTCTACATCATGATTGCCGCTACCCTGAGTTTTATTATCCTCTTTACGTTCATTGTAAACTTTCCAGGTTTTGTAGCCAACCCCCTTGCCGAATTTAGTGCAGCGATTAAACAGATCAGTCGTAAAAATTATAAACAGCGCCTGCATTTCGAAAACGACGATGAGTTTACAGAACTGGCAGATTCCTTTAACGGAATGGTGGTTAAACTAAACGAATGGGAAAACAGCAACTTATCTAAAATTAAATCCGAAAAATCACGTATTGAAGCCATTATTGCACAAATGCAGGATGCCATAATCGGCCTAAATGAAAAAGGTGAAGTACTCTTTCTAAATCATCTGGCGGCAAAACTGATGAGCCTTGATGAAGATAAGGTTATTGGCCAGAACGTGGCCGAACTGATGCAAAAGAACGAGCTGCTTAAACGGATTATTAAACCCGAAACCAATGATAATACCCTAAAAATTTATGCTGATGATAAGGAATCTTATTTCCTGTTGGAAAACCGCGAAATCATCATCCCAAATTATGAAGAACAGGATGAAAACACTTTAATTGCCTCTTCTAAATCTGCAGGAAGCGTTTACACGTTAAAAAATATTACGCAGTTTAAAGAGCTCGATGAAGCCAAAACAAATTTTATCGCTACAGTTTCGCACGAGTTAAAAACACCCCTATCATCTATCAAAATGAGTTTGAAATTGCTAAACGATGAGCGTGTGGGTGCCATGAATGAAGAACAGCATGAACTGCTCAACCACATCAGAGAAGATAGCGACAGACTGCTAAAAATCACCAGCGAACTTTTAGATCTTTCGCAAGTAGAAACCGGTAATTTAAAACTCACTTTTGCCATAACCAAACCAGAAGAAATTGTAAGTTATGCCGTTGATGCTGTTAAATTTCAGGCCGAACAAAAATCGATTCAACTGGTACTTAACTGCAACCAGAACTTGCCGGATGTGAATGCCGATATCCAGAAAACAGCCTGGGTACTGGTTAACTTTTTATCTAATGCATTGCGGTACAGTGCAGAAAAATCGAAGGTAATCATCGATGTTTTCCAAAAAGACAAGTTTATCGAATTTTCTGTGCGCGATTTTGGAAAAGGCATTGACGAAAAATACCAGAAAAGATTATTCGACAGGTATTTCCAGGTACCAACTGATGGTCAGAATAAATCGGGCTCCGGATTGGGCCTCGCCATTTCTAAAGATTTTATTGAAGCCGAAAATGGAAAAATATGGGTGGTAAGCGCCATTGGCGAAGGCAGCAAGTTTTGTTTCAGCTTGCCAGTTGTAGAGTAGATCCTGCTTCTTTTTAACCACAGAGCGCGCTAAGTTTTACACAGAGTATCACAGAGGCAAATAAAAAATGTAAAACGGAAGATGGAAAATGGCAACAGCCAAACGCTTAATTCTATGCCTTCCTCTGTTTCTCTGTGGTTAAAACTGGAGGGACTATGCCGCCCAGCGCTATACGATATATGGCTCCATCTCTTTATCAATGCTTTTACGCAGTTCCATTAATTTAATGGCGTAGCCATGCATGGCAATTTCTTTTTCGGTTTTTGGCTTAAAGGCCGGGATTCCTTTTGGCTGTCCATCATCGTCTACCGCAACAAAAACAATAATACAGTGTGTATTCTTCACAAAATCGGCCTGCCCTACTGGTTTCGAAAAGGCATCAACGGCAATATGCATACTGGTTTTACCCGTGTAAATAATGCGTGCTTCCATTTTAACCAAGTGCCCGATATGAACCGGGTGAAAAAACCGGATTCCACCAACATAAACTGTTACACAATAAGTTTGGCTCCATTGTAAAGCACAGGCAAAAGCAGCCTGATCGATCCATTTCATCATCATCCCACCATGTACCTTACCTCCATAATTAACATCAGAGGGTTCACTTAAAAATTGAAGTTCGATATGGTTTTTGGTTCTGGGCATAGTAATATTTTGTTAAGAATTGCTTGGTTTTAATGTCTTTGCTAAGATATTATAAAATAAGATATTTTCCTGCAGTCAGCTGTTATGATCTGTTAAGATAACTCAGCACAATTAACTGCCAATTACAAAAACAGTCCCGCAGGTTTAAGATGATTAACGCAAATTAATTGTTTTTTTTTGCGACTATCAGTAAGATCTGCGGGAAAGAACTCTACTAGGGCCATCATCCTGAGAGGTTAGTTTTAAAAAAACAAAGGAAGGGTGATGACAGGCCTGTAGGATCGTCATTTCGACTGATTTTCTAAACCTGTCACTGGTAGATCAGCTCAGAATCTGACTAACATGATAGATATTGAAATAAATTTTAATCCGTGTTTATCTGTGTACATCCGTGGCAAAAAAAACAATAAAAAAGTCGCAGCGGGGGGCTGCGACTAAAAGAGAAAGAGTGTCAGCTGGTAACACTGACATTCACTAACTTAACTTATTTCTCCATAATACTAATCGCGTATCCCCCACCTGGTGCACAATACTGCGATAATGTAGTTTTACTGGTTACCTCCATTTTACGGATGGTATAGGCTTTAGGATTGGTTTCGTAATGGGCATCTTTTGCATCGGCATAAATGGTTGCAGTATATTTTTTACCAGGATCCAAAAAGCTAAAATCAATTTTAGATGTTCGGGCCACTTCATCATTGGTGCGGCCAACAAACCAATTGTTTTTACCTTTCGCCTTACGCGCAAAAGTGATATAATCGCCTGGTTCTGCTTCTAAAACTTTGGTATCGTCCCAATCTACCGCCACATCTTTAATAAACTGAAAAGCATCCATGTACTTGTTATACGTTTCAGGCAAATCGGCAGCCATTTGCAGCGGACTATACATGGTAACGTAAAGTGCCAGCTGGCGGGCCAATGTACTGTGCACAAAAGAAGTATTTTCAGGGTTATAAACACTTACTTTAGTCTCGAAAATACCTGGGGTATAATCCATTGGCCCACCTATTAAACGTGTAAAGGGCAAAATAGTGGTATGATCGGCATTATTGCCCCCAAAAGCTTCATATTCTGTTCCCCTTGCCGATTCGTTTCCGATTAAGTTCGGATAAGTACGCGCCAGGCCTGTTGGGCGAACAGCCTCATGTGCATTCACCATAATTTTATATTCCGCTGCTTTTTGGATGGCATACAGGTAATGATTATTTAACCATTGGCCATAATGATGCTCTCCCCTTGGGATTATGTTGCCTACATAACCGCTTTTAACGGCATCGTAACCATTGGCTTTCATAAATTTATAAGCGGTATCTAAATGGCGCTCATAATTACGTACCGACGAAGAAGTTTCATGGTGCATAATCATTTTAACACCTTTACTTGCGGCGTAACGGTGTAATTCTTTTACATCGAAATCGGGATAGGGCGTTACAAAATCAAATACATAATCTTTTGTTTTACCAAACCAATCCTCCCAGCCCTCGTTCCAGCCTTCAACCAAAACAGCATCTAATCCATTTTTAGCTGCAAAATCGATGTATTCTTTTACATGTGCAGTATTTGCAGCATGTTTCCCATTGGGTTTTGTTTTGGCATAATCGGTTACGCCCAATTGCACACTGGTTAAATCATTATAGGCCCAGGTACTTTTACCTGTAATCATTTCCCACCAAACACCTACATACTTGGTTGGCTTTATCCACGATACATCTTCAATTTTTGTAGGCTCGTTTAAGTTATAGGTTAGCTTTGAGGTTAAAATGTCACCTGCTTTATCACTCACAATAATGGTTCTCCAGGGCGATAAACAGGGTGCCTGCAAATAACCTTTATCGCCAACTGCATCGGGCGTTAGCCATGATTCTAAAACCATATTTTTATCGTCGAGATTTAACGACATTAGCGAATAGTTGATCAATGCCGCTTCATGGATATTGATGTACAAACCATCTTTACTCTTCATCATTAAAGGCGTTTGTAAACCTGTTGGCGAAAAAGTAGTTTGCGACGCATTTGGTGTAACCGCAGCTTTCATTTTACTGCGTACTTCTGATAAGTTTGAGGTTACCGTACTGTATTCCTGTGTATCGTAATCGCCAGGAAGCCAAAAAGCTTTATGATCGCCAGCTAAGGCAAACTGGGTTTTCTCTTCTTTAATTACGAAATAATCTAAGTTTTTTTGTTCAGGAAATTCATATCTAAAACCCAAACCATCGTTAAACAAACGTAACCGCACAATGATATAGCGGTTAGTTTCTTTTTGCGTTAAAGTTACCGCCAGTTCGTTGTAATGATTTACAATTTCTTTTACTTCGCCCCAAACCGGTTTCCAGGTTTCGTTAAAAGTATTGGTTTTAGTATCGGTTATGGTAAAACCTTTCATTAAAGATTTACCATCTTTAAGTTCAAGCCCCAGCTTGCTGGCTTTAATAACGTCTTTTCCTTTGTACTTTAAGCTATAGGTAGGTACTCCCCCTTCGGCCAAAGCAAAACTGGCTACTAAATTGCCATCTGGCGATTTCAAATCCTTTTCGGGAACGTTCCCGAAAGCATTCCCAAAAAATAGCAAAGTGCCTATTAAAGTAAGGATTTTAAAGCGGTTAAAGGATTGGTTAAGTTTCTTATTCATGTTATCATTTATTTTTGTTTTACTATTTATATACATTAGAACTTGCAGGTTTTGGTTTCTCTAATATAAAAACGCATTTAATTAAATACAATTTATATTTAATACTAATCAGGTATAACCTCATGCGAAAAGTATTTCTAATTACTATGTTTCAGTTCGTGACGACACGAACCGCAGCGGAGGTTAATATCAATGGGCTCATTGAGCGCTACGCCGTTTAAAACCTGCGAGGTCTAGTCACGCAATATCTCCGAGTTAGGGATTGTAAAGGTTCAGTGCCGATCCTTCATCGGTACCGGAGCGAAGCGTAGCCCTGAAAAGCCCGCCCCTTTTCCCGTTTTTCACGGGATTGGGTAACGCCCAAAACAGCTGGCAGTTTGCAGTTCACACCTGGTGATGGGCAACGTCGGTCCATTCAAAATCGATCTTCAAACAAGTTCAGGATGACGAGTCGATATAAAAATCGGGACGGGATGACGTACGGTGAGTTACTCTAAAAGCAAGGTATCATCATCTTCATCGGTTAAGCTCAACTGCACACTATCGCTACCGGCAATACCTTCTATTGAACCGCGGATATGGGTCGCATTTAACAATACTTTTTCTAACTGCTTTTCACGTGCTTTCCATAAACGTTCCATCGCATCACGCTCGCGTTGTATGGATAGTTTCATACTCATAAAACCTTCCCTAATGGCTTTCCATTGTTCTGAGAACTCTGCTCCCATTAAATAATCGTAAAGCATGTGCATTTTTTCGCCGCGGTTTTCCTGCGATTTTACTGCACCTGCCAAGCGCAAAATACCTTCGCGCAACACGTATGCCACAGCATTTACTTCTTCGAAAGAGCAGATCCAAACCCCATCGCGCTGCCCGAAACAATCCATGCCTTTTGGGTAACATTGACTCACGATTACCGCTACATCAATGCCCATACTGCGCATATCTTTTTTCAGTTTTTCGATCCAGTCGCCACCAAAATCTTTGGTACGCTTGCTTTCGTAAATAATTTTACCGCATTCCTGTCCGAATTGATTACGCACTACCTGTACACAATCTGCACCACGCACTCCTTTGCCAACTTCTTCAATTAAATCGAAAGGATAATTGGTACGAAGCAATTCCTCCAAAATCAGTTCCTGAACTTCGCCCTGCAATTGCATACTGCCCTGCTCAGCCTTACGTTTCATTTCTTCAGCCAATTTTTTCTGGTCGTCGAGCTGTTTTTCCAATTCCTTTAAACGCAATTGGTGTTCGGTATCTTTAATACTATTTTTTTCTGCCTCTTGCTTACGGATCTGTTCTACCAACTCGTTACGCTGCTCTTGCATTTTACGTTGAAAGGCAAGTTCCATTTCTTCTTCCTTTACCTTAAGGCTTTCCTCGCGGCGTAAAAACTCCAATTCTTTTTCGCGGGCCAACTTTAGTTTTTCGGCATTATCTTTCGCATTACCTTCCAGCATTTGCAGTTTTGTTTCAAAATCGGCCGAAATGCTTTTACGCAGGTTTTCCTCCAGACTATCCTTAAGCTTGGTTTTCTCTTCAGCAAGTTTGGCATCAAAAGCTTTCAATTGCTGTTGTTTTTCTGATTCGAAAATTTGCAGTTTACGTTGATATTCTTCATCTTTCTGCCTTGCATAAGCAGCCGCTTTCTCACGTAACTCTTTCTTATAATCTTCGGCCATGGCTTCTTCCATCGGAAAAACATGGGCACAGTTGGGGCATTTTATTTCGGTAGGCATTGATTATTGTTTTAACCACCAAGGCGCAAAGCACACCAAGGTTTTTTTATTGGTAAAGATATTAAAGCTTTTTATCAATGTACAAACGAGTTTTGCACCGTTAGCATTAAAGTACCTTCGATCTGATTTCGTGACCGGATGCTAAAATCTTACTTACCGGGCATTTTGCGGCAATTTCTTCCAATCTGATTTTTTGTTCCTCGGTAAGTATTCCTGTACATACAATTTCTTCAAAAAATATGGTCTCCCCATTTTCGGTATCAATATTTACTTCTACCTCAATTTTATCAATTGGCCATTCCTTTCTATCGGCATACATTCTTAAGGTAATGGCTACACACGATGCTAAAGAGGCCATTAACAATCCTTTTGGGGCAAAACCTTTATGTGTACCACCCAATTCTAAAGGCTCGTCTACTATAATATCATGAGAACCATTTGTTACAGAACATGCATAATGCTCTTTATTTATTGTCGCTTTTACCATATAATTAGTTTTAGTACCTCAAATATTGTGCTTTAACTTTAAACTTAGGTAAAAGTCTGGTCTTTTTTTGAAAACGATAGAGAAGTTGTACCGCTTTAGCAAAAAACTATAACATTGCTTTCCAAATCAAAAAACATCAAACATTATATCAAGCGAATTGTTCATTTATTAAAACCGCATAATTATGAAATACAGAAAGTTAATCGGAAAATATTTAAAGCACGAATCGGATAACAGTGCAAAAATAGCACTGGCCTTAGTTGCTGGTTTAGCGGCCGGCGCAGTTATTAGTATTTTATTTGCTCCTGATAGCGGCGCAGGTACGCGTGGAAAAATTGTTGGCGGAGCTAAAAATCTACGTTACGGCTTTCAAGACAAATACAACCTTTTAAAAGAGAAGGTTTTTGGCGTAGAAGCCATCGAAGAAGATATTATTGAACATGAAGTGCCTCATTTTAAACATACTGTTGCTAAGAAACGTAAATCAGATGTGAAAGAAATTTTAGAAAGTGCCCATGAAAATGGCCAGGTACAAGAAGGCCAAGGATAAAATGTGGCAAGGTATTAATTGATTATATTTTAATCAATTAATACCTTGCCTCCCCCCCTTTATCATTTAAACAAATTCTTAGTTTTGCAGGATAATATCTGTATATGATTTTTATCCTCTCAAAGATTTTGCTTTTCCTCATTAAACCTATAGTTTGGATTTTTGTGCTTTTGATTTTTGCAATTGCAACAAAACAATCTAAACAAAGGAAAAGGTATTTAATCTGTAGTTTGATTATTTTCTTCTTTTTCTCTAATGGCTTTATTGTTGGGAAAATAATAAACAGTTATGAAGCCGACTATCCAAGGGCAGGTAAATTCGATGTCGGAATAGTGCTTGGGGGCTTCTCTGGCTTAAACAAACGAAACAATGAAATTGCTTTTAATTGGGCAGGAGATAGATTATTCCAAGCAATCGCACTTTATAAAAAAGGACAGATTAAGCAGATACTACTTAGCGGTGGGAGCGCAAATTTAATAGACCGAAAAATTAAAGAAGCTGATTTAGTCATTCAGTACTTAAAACTGATCGGAATTCCTGATTCTGCAATCCTGATTGAAAACCAAAGCAGAAATACCATCGAAAATGCCAGGTACAGCCTGGCACTCATTGCGAAAAACAAGCCTAAAGCTAAAATTTTGGTGATTACCAGTGCATGGCACATCCCAAGGGCAAAACTGATTTTTGATAAACAAGCCAAACAGAAAATTGAATATTACCCAACAAATTTTTCTGGAGATACTGAATTCGACTTAAGTGATATCATCATCCCAAACGCCAGTGCATTAGGCGTATGGGAAATGTTATTTAAAGAATGGATTGGTTTGGCAGTAGATGGTTTGAGAGCCTAGTTTGATTAATAGTTAAGGTTCATTAGTTCATTAGGCAGGAGTAGAACTAATGAACAACTGACACTATTGAACTGCTTTATCCTTCAATCGCTTTCCAAAGCATATCTTTCAGTTCTAAAATATTTTTTTCAGCTACTGATGAAATGAATATAGATGGAATGTTTGGCAGATCCTGTTTCATTTCTTCCATCAGTTCTTCATCTAACATATCTGATTTGGTAATAGCTAAAACATGTGGTTTCTGCATTAATTCAGGATTGTAAGATTCCAGTTCGCTTTTAAGGATTTCGTATTCTTCTTTAATTGAACGGCTTGTATCAGCCGGGACCATGAATAACAATACGGAGTTACGCTCAATGTGGCGTAAGAAACGATAGCCCAAACCTTTACCTTTTGATGCACCTTCAATAATCCCAGGGATATCGGCCATTACAAAAGATTTCCCACCTCTGTAACTTACAATACCCAGATTAGGAACAATGGTAGTAAAAGGATAATCGGCAATTTCTGGCTTAGCAGCCGAAACTACTGAAAGCAATGTAGATTTTCCAGCATTTGGGAAACCAACCAAGCCAACATCGGCCAAAACTTTTAATTCTAAAATGTTCCAAACCTCTTGTCCTTGCTCACCCGGTTGTGCAAAACGCGGTGTCTGTTGAACCGAATTTTTAAAGTGTGCATTCCCTAAGCCACCACGGCCACCGGCTGTTAAAATCTTAGTCTCGCCATCTTTGGTAATTTCGAAAAGGATTTCTCCAGTTTCAGCATCTTTAGCAATGGTACCAAGCGGAACCTCCAGGATTTCATCCTTACCTTGTTTACCGAATTTATGGGAACTACCGCCTGCTCCCCCATCTTCAGCAATAATGTGCTTACGGTATTTAAGGTGCAATAATGTCCAGATATGGATACTGCCTTTAACGATAATGTGGCCACCACGACCGCCATCACCACCATCGGGGCCACCCATTGATGTTAAAATATCACGATGTAAATGTGCCGAACCTGCCCCGCCCTTACCAGAACGGCAACAAATCTTTACATAATCTACGAAATTCGAACCCTGTGACATATTTTAATATTGAAATGTTAATACTGGAACGTCGAAAACAACAATTCCTTTAAAATTAAAGAGTTATAACGTTTTAACATTATAACTCTTTTTATGTTTTTGATATTGGATCGGGAATTAATTAAAACCGTCTCTTTATATCCGCTACATGAACTTTATACCTTATACTGATCAATTACAGCGCAAAGATCATTATATACTGTTTCTATTTCACCTATTCCGTTTACTTTATTCAACTTTCCTTGCTCCTCATAATAAGGTAATACATGGATGGTTTTATCAAAGTATTCTGAAATCCGTTTTTTTAATTTTTCAGCATCGTCATCAGGACGGCCGCTGGTTTTGTGACGTTCGGCAATACGTTTTGTTAACTCGTCCTGGTCAACATCTAAAGCAATAACACCAGCAATTTTACTGCCTTTACGCTCCAAAAATAGATCGAGCTCAATTGCTTGCGGAACGGTACGCGGAAATCCATCAAACACAAATCCTTTAGCATCAGGATTTTTATCTACCTCTTCTTCAAGCATGGCAATTGTAATGGCATCTGGAACCAATTCTCCATCAGCTAACAATTGACTTACTTTTTTTCCTAATTCGGTTTCTCCTTTAACGTGTGCTCTAAAAAGATCGCCTGTTGAAACGTGTACCAACTGATATTTTGTAATCAGCTTTTCAGATTGGGTGCCTTTACCCGCCCCTGGAGGGCCAAAGAGAACTAAATTAAGCATTCAAGTTGTTTAGGTTGTCTTCAAAAATTAAAAAAGCCTTATTCCTATGGCTCTGTTAAAAGTAATCTTCAAATCACTGATTAATAGGATTAGACATTGTTACTTTCAAGGCTGCAAATATATAATTATTAATTTAGATGCCATTTAAAATTGATGATTTATTTAAAAATGGGCTATTTTAATGACATTTATCTCCTTCTAAGAAGAATCTTGTGCCATTTTTATATTTAACAGAATTTTCTTCAAATACTAGAGGGCCTAACCAAACAATCCTTTTACATTTTTATTAAATTTTACAAAAAACTTAAGTATCTCTAACCTTACTGGACTGATATTTCCAATATACCTAAATTGCAAAAAACGAAATGCCGTGATGTTGCCATCAACAAAAAAACATTTACCGCTTAGCATAGAAGACCATTTTTATTGATCCTCATATTTAAAGTCTGTGATATCAAGAGCCCTCTTGCTAAATTTCAGATAAGTAACAATAACTTTCGATCCAATTTTGTAGCGGCTATAATCTTCTTGCTTAACCTCAATCCTTATTTTTTCATTTTTAATTGGACCCGAAAAAGTCAGGTATTCTGCATGCTCTGTTTTGTCCCGACCGATAACTACACTCGTTAATCTGTTTTTTCCGTTTAATTTATCTTTCTTCCAATTGTATTTGCTGTACCTATCTACTAACCAGGCAATGCAGTAACAAAAACTAAACATTAATAATCCTATTGCTGCAAAAGCGATATAGTCGTAATACTTCAGATTGTTGAGCGTTTCCTTTTCTACAGCTAAAGCAGCGATTATTCCAATAAAGAATATACCAGCAACAAGCGTAATTACAGCGATTCTCATGACTGCTTTTTGCGCTGTTTCCATTTGTGCTATTTCTTCTTCAGTTAACGGAATATTTTCCTGTAACTGTATTTGCATATAGTCTATTTGATGATTCTCCATTTATTTCTTATAGCTGTAGCATATAAATAATTATCTTCAACCAATAGCCCTTATGGAGCAGTGGCTATATCTGCTCGGTTACATTGTGCTTTTGCCAGCGCAACATTAACAGCAGGACAATTAAAGTAAAACATTTTTCATTTGTATTTTTCGGCAAAGGAGACGAATTAAATTTTTCCATTTTTATTTCAGAAATTCAATTCCAGGTGATTGACGACCAAAATAAAAACGCGCTCCAATTTCAACAACTGAAAACTATTCTTTCAGCTTCCGGTTTATGGCTAAATTAAAAATTTTAACAATTAATTTCTCTTTCGTTACTGCAATAATTTCCGAAATTGTGGTTTGATATTTATCCAATTAGTTATTTATGAATACCTATCGCTTCCATTTTAATAACGGCAAAAAAAACGCAACTATTCTGTTTTGGTTTTTTACCACCTTGCTGACTATTTCATTAACAGCCATCGTTTTACTGCTACATCCGGATCCGCTTTTCCCCGCCTGGCTATTGCTGATCTCCTTACCGTTAATGTTTATGGCCATTTACAGGTTGTTTAAAGTGGCCTCCGAAAGGCGGTCTGGAGAAATTGTTTCACTAAGTAAAGAAGGCTTTACCAGTTCCAGTTTCGGTTCCGTTTTGTTTTCAGAAATACACTCCATTCAGGTTCCCGTAAAGCAAATAGGCTTTTTGGGTGGACTACAGCAGGACTATTACAAAAACACAGACGTAAATATTCCTTACCTGGAATTTTCGATCACCACTCAGAATGGAAAAATGTTAAATTGGAGGTTGAATGAGTGGGGCGGAATTTATAACTCAGAAGAAGAATTTTTAATTTTCTTTAACTTTCTTACAGCGCTAACCAATCAGCTGTATCAACTTTATCACGCTAGTGAGCCATATAAGAGCTATTTAAAAATTCTTGGCGAGAAAGGTTCCTGGGAAAAGCGGGGTTAAGCTAAAAAAGATCTTTCAAACTGAACAACAAAAAAGGGAGAATTTTTCAATTCTCCCTTCAGGTGCACTTGTAGGGATTCGAACCCCAAACCTTCTCATCCGTAGTGAGATGCTCTATCCAATTGAGCTACAAATGCGTTTCCGTATCGTTAACGGACTGCAAAGGTATAATTTGATATTTTAATTTCCAATTAAATTTTAAAAAAATCTCAAAATAATTCTTTGCAGAATATGTTTTATGCGCTTAATGCATCATTAATTGCTTTAAAATCAGGCAAATCATGTGCATCTTCCAAAACTTCTGCATAAGCTATTTTTCCTTCTTCATTGATCACAAAAGCCGCTCTTTTAGAAACACCTTTCAATCCGAACACAAATTCATCATAAAAAGCACCGTAAGCTGCTGACACTTCTTTGTTAAAATCAGACAATAAAGGGAACTGGTAACTTTGAACTTCTTTAAATTTAGCCAAAGAGAATGGAGAATCAACTGAGATGCCAATTACCTGTGCATCTATCCCTTCGTAATAGCTAAAATTATCGCGCATGGTACATAATTGTTCTGTACACGTCCCGGTAAAAGCCATCGGGAAAAAGTGGATAATTACTTTTTTACCTTTGAAACCAGAAAGCGCGATTTCGGTTAAATCAGAACTGTATAATTTGAAATCAGGGGCGTTATCGCCAACTTGTAATGCCATACTATAATTAATTGGTTAATGTATTGTTAAATTGTTTTATTGCTTAATTGTTTTTAACTCTCAACTCAAGACCGCGGACTCAAAACTAACCTTTTATCTGCTGATCTAAAATTGCTAAGCCTTCTTCAAAACTATGTGGACAGTAATTTAGATCTTTAATGGTCTTATCTAAAACAAAACCAGTTCTAACCGGTCGTTTAGCCGTTTGGTTTAAACTTGTCGAACTTATTTCATTAATAAATGATTGATCAAGACTCCAAAACTCGGCAACTTTTCGCACTAAATCTGCAATACTCATGTAATCTTTACCCGATACATGGTAAATTCCTTTTGCATTTTTTTCTATAGCCAACAAGCAGGCTTCAGCTAAATCCTCAGCTAAAGTGGGCATACGCCATTGATCGTTTACTACATTAATAGGCGATGCTTTTTCCAATGCCTCTTTGGCCCAAAGTACAATATTGCTCCGGCTCATATCACTGCTTATCCCATATACCAATATTGTTCTTAAGATCGCCCAGTTCGCTTTTGAGTTCTTCACCAGCTCTTCCGCCAGTACTTTCGATTCGCCATAATAACTTACCGGATTAACTGCATCCTCTTCTTTATATGGTCCGTTGGCACCATCAAAAACAAAATCGGTACTTAAATGAATAAGCTGAATGTTTTTTTCTTCACATATTGCTATCAGCGTTTGAACTGCATCTACATTTAATTGACGACAGAGCGACTTATTGGCTTCACAAATATCAACATTGGTCATTGCGGCGGTGTGCACAATGGCATCAGGGCTGTATCTTTCGATAACTTCCCTAACCTGAGCAGTATTTAAAATATCCATTTCTACATATCCATAGCCATTCTTTACGGGATAGCGA
The DNA here is from genome assembly GCF_918698255.1 of Pedobacter sp. Bi27. Lineage (NCBI taxonomy): Bacteria > Pseudomonadati > Bacteroidota > Sphingobacteriia > Sphingobacteriales > Sphingobacteriaceae > Pedobacter > Pedobacter sp. Bi27. Next base: position 775,969 of record NZ_CAKKMW010000003.1, on the reverse strand, counting down.
TTTGTTCCTTTAGCAGTAGCAACAAGCTTTACCCTGCCTTCGGCGAGAATTTTTTCAGTTAATTTCTGCCCTAAAAGACCGTTGCTACCTGTTGTTAAAATGGTTTTCATATGCCTTATTTATGGCTCTAAATTATCTATAAAAACCATGTTGAAAAAATTTATAATATATATTTAAAATTAAGTAAGAAAAACTTAACTTTGCCAACCGAATTGGAGCCCCTTTAAACAGCTTTAATTCATTGACTGTAATAAATTTACTCACAACAGATATGCCTAACTTAGGAAAAATAGCACAAATTATCGGCCCTGTGGTTGACGTTAGCTTTGCTAATGATGCCCATCTACCTAAAATTTTTGATGCGTTAGAGATAACGAAAGAAAATGGACAAAAAATTGTTTTAGAAGTTCAACAGCACTTAGGTGAAGATCGTGTACGCGCAATCTCGATGGACTCTACAGACGGTTTAGTTCGTGGAATGGACGTAGTTGACACTGGTGCTGCAATTAAAATGCCAGTTGGCGACCAAATTAAAGGTCGTTTATTTAATGTAGTTGGTGAAGCGATTGACGGTATCAACACAGTTGATAAAACTGATGGTCGTCCTATCCATGCTACTCCTCCTAAGTTTGAAGATTTATCAACTGAAACTGAGGTACTTTTTACAGGTATTAAAGTTATCGATTTATTAGAGCCATATGCAAAAGGTGGTAAAATCGGTTTATTCGGTGGTGCTGGTGTAGGTAAAACGGTATTAATTATGGAGTTGGTAAACAACATCGCTAAAGCTTATGCTGGTTTGTCAGTATTCGCAGGTGTTGGTGAGCGTACTCGTGAGGGTAACGATTTACTTCGTGAGTTTATTGAGTCAGGCGTTATCAACTATGGTGACGAATTCTTACACTCAATGGAAAAAGGTGGATGGGATTTGAAAGCTGTTGATACTGAAAAATTAAAAGAATCTAAAGCAACATTGGTTTTCGGACAAATGAACGAGCCTCCTGGTGCACGTGCACGTGTAGCATTATCAGGATTAACAGTTGCAGAATATTTCCGTGATGGAGATGGCGAAGGCGCTGGAAAAGACATCCTTTTCTTCGTTGATAACATCTTCCGTTTTACGCAGGCAGGTTCTGAGGTATCGGCTTTATTAGGTCGTATGCCATCAGCTGTAGGTTACCAACCAACATTGGCAACTGAGATGGGTTTAATGCAAGAGCGTATTACTTCAACAAAACGTGGATCAATTACATCAGTACAAGCGGTATACGTACCAGCGGATGATTTAACTGACCCGGCTCCGGCAACAACTTTTGCCCACTTAGATGCTACTACAGTACTTTCGCGTAAAATTGCTGAGCTAGGTATTTATCCTGCGGTAGATCCATTGGATTCTACTTCACGTATCCTTTCTCCTGCTGTTTTAGGTGACGAGCACTATAACACTGCACAACGTGTTAAAGAAACTTTACAACGTTACAAAGAATTACAAGATATCATCGCGATCTTAGGTATGGACGAATTGTCTGAAGAAGATAAATTAGTTGTATCAAGAGCACGTCGTGTTCAGCGTTTCTTATCTCAACCTTTCCACGTAGCTGAGCAATTTACTGGCTTAAAAGGTGTATTGGTTGACATTAAAGATACCATCAAAGGATTTAACATGATCATGGATGGTGAAGTTGATGAGTATCCAGAAGCTGCATTTAACTTGGTTGGTAGCATTGAAGATGCGATCGAAAAAGGTAAAAAATTATTAGCAGAAGCGAACTAAGAAACGCGACAAGCGTAAGGCGACAAGCGTGTAAACGCCCCACGCCTTACGCTCTACGCTAAACAAAAAAAACATGAATTTAGAAATATTAACTCCAGATAAAAAAGTTTTCGAAGGTGAAGTAACAGCAGTTACGGTGCCTGGTACTTTAGGCTCTTTCCAGATTTTAAAAGACCATGCCCCTATCATCTCTACTTTAGAAGATGGAGAAGTTATTATAAAAGCAAACAAAGCTGATGAGCAGCGCTTTTTTATTAAAGGCGGTGTAGTAGAAGCTATTCACAACAAAATTGTGGTTTTAGCCGAAGGCGTCGCTTAAGCAAAATAATTAACTCATTTAAAAAGCCTCCCGATTTAAAATCAGGGAGGCTTTTTGTTTTATATTATTGTTTAGCAAAATCACATACTGTTGCCGTAAATTCTTTATTGTTTTCATAATAAAGCATGTGCGAGCCGTTTAACTGTACTACCTCTTGGTTTTTAAACTTATAATTTTTGTAATAGTCCCGTCCAACAGCGTGATCATCTTTACCCGTTATAATCAAGGCAGGTATTTTAATTTCACTGGTAAGTAACGCATAATCTTTAAAATATTCTGGATACTTCTGCACCTTTGTGCTATCCATTAAAGGCATAAAAAGTGTCATTCCGAAATCTGATGTGCGTTTATAGGAATTTTCGATGCTGTCCATTTTGATAACGGTATTTACATCATTGACAATATATTTATATCCAAGATGCACCGTGCTTAACTTTTTTCTAACCAGCGCCGCTCCATTCATTAATTTTTTAAAATCTGTTTCATTTATAGTGGTATCCTTTTTTAGTAACCGATATCCATATTCAATTTGTTCCTTAATCTGATTTGGATTCATGAAGTGGGCTATTGTATTCGCCATGATGATGCCCGATAAATGTTCTGGATACTTCAAGGCATAGTTAATGGCCAGAATACCACCAAATGAATGACTAAGTAAGTACACTTTTTCTACGCCCAATTTCAACCGCAGTTCTTCAACATCTCGAACAATCCGGTTTAAACTATAATTCTTTGCATTTTGCGAATGACCAGATCCTCTTTGATCCAGATAAACCATTGTTAAACATTTCTCCAGATTTGCTCCACCCATTTTTTCAAAGGAAAGAAAGTCCTGACCAGGGCCTCCATGCAAGTAGATACAAACAGGTCCTTTGCCTGCTACCTTAACAGATAACCTTACTGTATCAGAAGTTAAAATGGTCTGGTTCCCCATTTTGAGATGTGAGGTTGAATCTGACGGGGAACAACCACTAAATAATACGATTAAAACAACAAAAAAGATATAAATTGTTTTCATAAGAATAGTTTCTAATATTAAATTACACCACTTTACAATAGCAATCAAGCAAGTTTAATAATACTTTAATATCCACAAAAAAACACTAATAATTCTTCGCATTTTAACATCAAAATCTGACCTGATTTTTAAATTTCATACAGCCTTTAACTCGTTTTAGGCAGAAAAATAGAAAATTTATAATGCAAGCATAACAAACAGACTGTATACCGTTTTGATATTTGGTCTACGGCTATCGGCATTAAATAACTAATCCAACTCTAGTTAAGAACAATATTCTGATTATTAATATATTTTCGGAATAATATTCTTATTTAACTTTTTTCTGATTTCTCTTGCATATTAATGAACCAAAAACTAAATTGGTTTTTATAAACAATAAGATAACAATGACTATTCAGAACAACATATTTTCTACCACTACTCCTGCAAAAGCAGCTGGTAATGTAGTGTTGTTACCTGTCATTTTACTTAACCTCCTACTCCTAAACATTTTATGGGGTAATAAGCGGACGCAGTTTAAATAGATTTTAAAAAACTAAATATACCTAAAGCGTCCCGATACAAACGGGACGCTTTTTTTAAATAACAAAAAGACAGTATTATGAACCGTCCATAATAAATAGTCAAAATAAAAAATGGAATGCTTATTTATTGTGGTAAGCTCCATCTGACGGTTAAAAAACAACAAGAATAAACAGATGAAATACTATAATTCTAATACGATTATTTACCTTGATGGACAGTTCGAAAAAGCTGTAAATAGCAGTACTGACCTTTACGGGCAGTCGCTACACTACGGCTATGCTGCTTTCGAGGGTATTAGAGCCTATAAAACACACAACGGCAACCGCATATTCAAAGCCGCGGCCCATTTCGATCGCTTAGAGCGTTCTTGCCAGTTGGCAAACATTCCTTTCCCATGGGATAAACAGGAATTAATTGCAGCAACCTATAAATTACTTCAGTTGAATAAACTGAAAGATGCTTATATCCGTCCCTTGGTATTTTGCCACCCGAACATGAAATTAAACGAGCCGAGTGGGGTTTCGATCTTAATCTGTGCCTGGGAATGGGATGCATATTCTGGCAACAAATTGTTAAAATTAACGGTTTCTGATTATGAAAGGCCAAACCCAAAATCCATTCCAATGGAGGCGAAATTGAGTGGAAACTATGTTAATTCTATTTTAGCTACTACTGCGGCAAATATTAAAGGCTATGACGAGGCTTTGCTTTTGGATATGCACGGTTTTGTTGCCGAGGCATCTGGAGCAAACATCTTTCTTGAAAAAGACGGAAAACTGTTTACACCATCTTTAGGAAATATTTTACCAGGAATTACACGTGCAACCGTAAAAGAACTTTGCACCGTTCTCGATATAGAATGCATTGAGAAAAAATTAACTACAGAAGATTTAAAAAATGCCGACAACGCTTTCTTATGTGGAACAGCAACCGAGATAGCAGGTATAGCATCAATTGATGATATTGTATATCGCCCGTTGTGGAGAGAATCTCTCGGTTATACCATACAGCGAGCTTATAAAAACCTGGTACTGGAAAAAGTGAATTACGAAGTGATTATATAGTGAGAAGCAAACTGGTTGATAGTTAAATAGTTCATTGTTGATGGCCGATTAAGCTATAAACCATCGACTAAAAAACCATCAACCAAAAAGAATTCTAAACAAAAAAAACACTAAAAAACAGATGACTGAAGAAATCAATCAACACTTCCCGAAGGCCTACCAGCAAATTAATGGTGCAACAAAAGCATCAGGATTTGACATGGCATCTGATGTGCTGACCTGCTCTTTGCTCAGAACACTTGCTTCTACCAAGCCTTCAGGTAAATTTCTGGAACTTGGAACAGGAACAGGTTTATCTACTTCCTGGATATTAGATGGTTTAGATCAAAATAGTAAACTTACCTCGATAGATAACGACGCTAAATTTTTAGCGATTGCCAAAACTTTTCTTGGTGAGGATGAACGCTTAACATTAGTTGATACCGATGGTGCGGAATGGATTGAAAAGAATAAAGACAAAAAGTTCGATTATATTTTTGCTGATACCTGGCATGGAAAATATTTGCTTTTAGATGAGGCGATATCTATGCTTAATACCGGCGGACTTTACATCATCGATGATATGTTGCCACAATCGAATTGGCCTGATGGCCACCAGGATAAGGCTATAAAATTGATCAAAGATTTAGAATCCCGTGATGATCTGCACTTAACCAAGCAGGTTTGGGCAACAGGAATCGTGATCGGAGTAAAAAATAAATAAGATTAAATAGTTCTTTACTTTTTTAAATAGTTAGTATGTTTGTGATTCATCAAAGACATGAATATAAACACAAACATTATTAGCAACCTAATTATTGTCATTTCTCAAAAGAGAGGTGGAAATCGTTGCGTATAATATTAAAAATATACCATATCGAAACCGCCTCCCACAAGAGGCGGTTTTTTTTTGCCTCAAAAAGAAATAATTGAAATACAACAGAATACATACAATTTAAACAATGAGCGAATTAAACAAGTACAGTAAAACATTTACACAAGACCCTACACAACCGGCAGCGCAAGCTATGCTTTATGGAATCGGATTAACTGATGCTGATATGGCTAAAGCGCAGGTCGGTATTGCAAGTATGGGTTACGATGGTAACACCTGCAATATGCACCTTAACGATCTTGCAAAAGACGTCAAAGCTGGGGTCTGGAAAAATGATTTAGTCGGCTTGGTTTTTAATACCATTGGTGTAAGTGATGGGATGAGCAACGGTACTGATGGAATGCGTTATTCGTTGGTAAGCCGTGATGTAATTGCTGATAGTATCGAAACCATTTGTGGTGGCCAATATTACGATGGAATTATCTCTATCCCTGGCTGTGATAAAAACATGCCTGGCGCGATTATGGCCATGGCACGTTTAGATCGCCCTTCAATTATGGTTTATGGTGGTACGATTGCGCCTGGCCATTACAAAGGCGAAGAATTGAACATTGTTTCAGCTTTCGAAGCGCTGGGGCAGAAAATATGTGGTAACCTTTCTGAAGAAGACTATCAGGGCATCATAAAACATACCTGCCCTGGTGCAGGTGCTTGTGGAGGGATGTATACTGCAAACACAATGGCATCAGCAATTGAGGCTTTAGGTATGAGTTTGCCTTATTCATCTTCGAATCCAGCAATCAGCGAGGAGAAAAAACAAGAATGTTTAGATGCAGGTAAATACATCAAAATTTTATTAGAGAAAGATATCAAACCATCAGATATCATGACGAGAAAAGCATTCGAAAATGCCATTCGTTCAATTATCATTTTAGGTGGCAGTACGAATGCAGTATTACATTTTATTGCAATGGGTAAAGCTATCGGTATCGAAATCTCCCAAGATGATTTCCAGCGCATGAGTGATGTAACACCCGTACTTGCCGATTTCAAACCTAGTGGAAAATACTTAATGCAGGATTTACATCAATATGGAGGTATCCCGGCAGTATTGAAATATTTATTAAACGAGGGTTTATTACATGGCGATTGTTTAACTGTTACCGGAAAAACCATGGCTGAGAATTTAGCCGATGTAAAATCGATCATGGATTATGATCAAAAAATCATCCAGAAACTAAGTGAGCCGATTAAAGCCACTGGTCACCTACAGATTCTTTACGGAAACCTGGCTGAAAAAGGTTCTGTTGCAAAAATAAGTGGAAAAGAAGGTGAGAAATTTGAAGGCCCTGCACGTGTATTCGACGGCGAACACGATTTAATTGCCGGAATTTCTAGCGGACGTGTTCAACCTGGCGATGTAATCGTAATTAAAAATTCTGGTCCGGTAGGTGCGCCAGGTATGCCAGAAATGTTAAAACCAACCTCAGCAATTATTGGTGCTGGTTTAGGCAAATCAGTGGCTTTAATTACCGACGGACGTTTCTCTGGTGGTACGCATGGATTTGTGGTTGGTCACATTACACCTGAATCTTACAAAGGTGGCTTAATAGGCTTGGTAGAAGATGAAGACCGGATTTTGATCGATGCGGTAAACAACATCATTAGCCTGCAAGTTAGCGAAGAAGTGATTGCCGAGCGTAGAAAAAACTATGTACAACCAGCATTAAAAGTAACAAAAGGTGTTTTATATAAATATGCTAAAACCGTTTCAGACGCAGCTAGTGGTTGCGTAACTGACGAATACTAAAATCAAAAAATCATCCCCCAGATTAATTGATTACTAATAAAATAGATTATGCAAATAATTAAAAGTATTCAGAATAGGATTTATGAAATCCGGGGAGAAAGAGTAATGCTGGATTTCGATTTGGCATCGCTTTATGAAGTTGAAACGAAGGCACTGAATCAGGCGGTAAAACGTAACATAAAGCGTTTTCCTGAAGATTTTATGTTTCAGTTAACTTCTGCTGAGTTTGAAGAGATAAGACTTCAGATTGATGCAAGTAGTCAAGGTAGATCATCACAAATTGTGATGAAAGGCGGAACCAACTTGAAGTCACAATTTGTGACTTCAAGTTGGGGAGGTACTCGAAAATTGCCCTACGCTTTTACTGAGCAAGGGGTAGCCATGCTGAGTGGTGTTTTGAAAAGTGATAAGGCGATTAATATGAACATTGCCATTATGAGAGCCTTTGTTGATGTTCGTAAAATTTTGCTGAAGCAAAGCAACCTTAACGAACAATTGATAGAAATTAAAGAACGGATTGGTGAACATGATGTTCAGCTCAACGAGCTGTATGATGCAATGGAAAATTTAATAGACGAGAAAGTTGCTCAATTAAAATGGAACGACAGACAAAGAATTGGGTTTAAAATTAAAGAATAGTAGAACCGCAAAAACATAACTATGGAAACTGCACAAGATACAATACAACAAAACGAGGCGAAAGCAGAAACCTCAAAAACCTTATTCAAAGGAACAGGCTCGCAGGTTTTGTTGAATGGATTAATTGAAGAAGGTGTAACCACCATTTTCGGTTATCCGGGAGGAGCAATCATGCCTATTTATGATGCTCTTTATGATTATGCCGATAAATTAGAACACATCTTAGTTCGCCATGAGCAAGGTGGTATCCACGCTGCTCAGGGTTTTGCAAGAGCAAGCGGCGAAGTTGGTGTTGTTTTCGCAACCAGCGGGCCAGGTGCAACCAATTTGGTTACTGGTTTGGCAGATGCACAAATCGATAGTACGCCATTGGTTTGTATCACCGGACAGGTTTTCGCCCACTTATTGGGAACGGATGCTTTTCAGGAAACTGACGTGATTAACATTACTACTCCGGTTACAAAATGGAACTATCAGGTTACTGATGCCAAAGAAATTCAAGAGGTATTGGCTAAAGCTTTTTATATCGCTAAAAGTGGTAGACCAGGTCCTGTTTTAATCGATATTACCAAAAATGCACAATTACAACTGGAGGAATTCCCTGAATATGTAAAGTGCAACCACATCCGCAGTTATCGCCCGAAGCCAAAAGTTAGGGTAGAATATATCGAGCAGGCAGCCGAATTAATCAATTCAGCAAAAAAACCTTTCATTTTATTTGGACAAGGTGTTATTTTGGGAAAAGCTGAAGAAGAATTCAAAGCTTTTATCAATAAATCAGGAATCCCTGCTGCATGGACCATTATGGGCGAAGGTGCTATCCCAACTTCACACCCACTAAATGTAGGTATGTTAGGGATGCATGGTAATTACGGGCCAAACGTATTAACGAACGAAGCTGATGTAATTATTGCCATCGGTATGCGTTTTGATGACCGTGTAACCGGTCGTTTAGATAAATATGCCAAACAAGCTAAAGTTGTACATTTAGATATCGACCCTGCCGAAATTGATAAAAATGTTAAAGCAGAAGTTGGTGTTTGGGGCGACTGTAAAGAAACTTTACCCCTATTAACCAATTTAGTTAACGAAAACAAACACGAAGATTGGTTAGCTAAGTTCAGACAATATAACCAGGAGGAAATAGATCAAGTCATTACTCCCGAACTTTATCCAACTGGTGATGAAATGACCATGGGCGAAGTATTGCGCAACATCAACGAAATCTGTGGTGGTGATGCCGTAATCGTTACCGATGTTGGTCAGCACCAAATGGTAGCCTGTCGCTATGCTAAATTTAACAATACCCGCAGCAACATTACTTCTGGTGGTTTAGGTACAATGGGCTTTGGTTTACCAGCAGCAATTGGCGCTAAATATGGCGCACCTGATAAAACCGTTATCGCTATTATCGGTGATGGTGGTTTCCAGATGACGCCTCAGGAATTGGGTACCATTATGCAATTTGGCGCAGCAGTGAAGATTCTGATCTTGAACAACCGCTTTTTAGGTATGGTTCGTCAATGGCAACAGCTTTTTCATGATAAGCGTTATTCTTTCGTGAATATCACAAGTCCTGACTTTGTTGCTTTAGCAAAATCGTATTATATCGAAGCGGGCAAAGTTGATGAGCGTGCAAACTTAAGACAGGCACTAGAAACTATGATCAACCATGAAGGTTCTTACCTATTAGAAGTTATGGTGGGCAGAGAAAATAATGTTTTCCCAATGGTTCCACAAGGAATGAGTGTAAGCGAAATCAGGTTGAAGTAAGGTAGAGGTTTAAGATAAAAAAGAAACTATCATGAGTACTGAAGATAAAATAAAATATACAGAAGACACCGTTGACCTAGAAGGAAAACAGGAATATACCATTACGGTGTACGCCGAAAACCGCATTGGTTTACTCAACAGGATTGCGATTATTTTCTCGAAAAGAAAAATCAATATCGAAAGTTTAAACAGTTCCGCATCTGAAATTGAAGGAATACACCGTTTCAACATCGTCATCCACGAAGGTTACGAAGTAGTGAGGAAGCTGGCCCGTCAGATAGAAAAACAGATTGAGGTATTGAAAGTTTATTTCAACACCAACGAAGAAATTATCTGGCAGGAATTGGCGCTTTACAAAGTTTCTACAGATGAAATTGCAGAAAAAGTAACTGTAGAGCGTTTATTAAGACAATACGGTGCAAGTGCAGTAGTGATCCGTAAAGATTATACCGTTTTTGCAGTAACTGGTCACCGCGAAGAAACTGATGCTTTGGTAAAAGCTTTAGAACCTTACGAATTAATTGAATTTGTACGATCTGCAAGAGTAGCCATTATTAAAGACAGTGCCGGTTTTCACGAAAAACTAAAGGAATTCGAAGCTTTCGAACCAGGTGAAGAATTAGTAGAAAACGAGTTTTTAGAAAAAGGACAGAAGATTTTTACGATGTAAGGTCTATAACAAATCCGTCATTGCGAGGAGGAAAGACGAAGCAATCTTTTAAGAAAAATCGAGAACATGAAATGCAATAAAGCCATACCGATTTTAAGAATTTTCGATTACGATAAAGCAGTAGAGTTTTACGTAAACTGGTTGGGCTTTAAAATAGACTGGGAACACACGTTTGAAGAAAATACCCCTGTTTATATGCAGATTTCATTAGGTGACATCGAACTCCATTTAAGTGAGCACCATGGAGATAGTTCTCCCGGTGCAAATGTATATGTAGATTGTACAGGATTGAAAGCATTTCATAAAGAAATAATAGATAAAAAATATAAGTACAACAGGCCAGGTTTAGAGAAAACTTTTTACGGAACCTGGGCAGTAACAGTAAACGACCCGTTCTTTAACAAGATTACCTTTAACGAAACATTAACCGAAGCTGAAAAACAAAACGATAATTAGATAGATACGAAATATAATATGATGAACGAGGTATTTGATTTTATAATAAACTCACGCAAGGCATTTATTAAGTTGATAGATGATTTAACAATCGAAGAATTAAATAAAATTCCCGATGGTTACAACAATAACATTATCTGGAATTTTGGCCATGTTGTAGTGAGCACACAAACGCTTTGTTATGTTCGTACAGGTGTATTGCAAGATGCTGTTTCGGTAAAATTTAACGAGTATTATAAAAAAGATACGAAGCCAACCTACACCGTAACAGAAGAAGAAGTAGCAGAATTGAAAGTTATAGCATTGGAAAGCATTGAAAAAATAAAGGAAGATTATGCAAACGGAAAATTTTCAAACATCACTCCTTTTACAACAGCTACCTATGGCGTACAGATGAACAGCATTGAAGAAATTCTGATCACAACTATTGGTCATGATAATGTACACCAAGGTTATGCATGGGCACTGAAAAGACAGATATAAAAAGATGTAAGATGGATGAGGGTTTTGAAAAACAGGCCCAACTAAAATAAACCCGATAGCAGTAAAAATTTTAGACTGTGCTTCGACTACGCTCAGCATGACATTCTAAATTTTTTACGGAAAGCGGGACTGAAACAACCGAAAAGCACAGGAACCTGCTTTTCAAATAAAAAACCGGTGAAATCACTATATCTGTGAAATCAAACCGAAGGAAAAAATGGATGATGGAAACGGATGAGATATGAACCGATAATAAAAAAATCAGTGTAATCACCTCATCTGTGTAATCAATCCGCAGGAAAAAAATGGATGATGGAAACGGATGAGATATGAACCGATAATAAAAAAAATCAGTGTAATCACCTCATCTGTGTAATCAACCTGCAGAAAAAAAGAATATATAACGATAATTAAATAGAAATTAACCAATAAAAAACAATGGCAAATTATTTTAACACATTACCTCTTAGAGAAAAATTAAACCAATTAGGTGTTTGCGACTTCATGGACAGTTCTGAATTTTTAGATGGCGTTAGCGCATTAAAAGGCAAAAAACTGGTAATTGTAGGTTGTGGTGCACAAGGCTTAAACCAAGGTTTAAATTTAAGAGATAGTGGTTTAGATGTAAGCTACACTTTACGTAAGGAAGCAATTGAAGGCAAACGCGATTCGTGGAAAAATGCAACTGAAAACAATTTTACAGTTGGTACTTACGAAGAACTGATTCCAAATGCAGATGTAGTAATTAACCTTACTCCAGATAAACAACATACTGCTGTTGTAAATGCAATTATGCCGTTAATGAAAGAAGGAGCTACTTTGTTATATTCTCACGGTTTCAATATCGTTGAAGAGGGTATGCAGATCCGTAAAGATTTAACCGTTATTATGGTTGCACCTAAATGCCCTGGTAGCGAAGTTAGAGCAGAATATGTTCGTGGTTTTGGTGTTCCTACCTTAATTGCAGTTCACCCTGAAAACGATCCTCAAGGTAAAGGATTGGCACAGGCAAAAGCATATTGCGCAGGTACAGGCGGTCACAGAGCTGGTGTATTAAAATCATCTTTCGTAGCTGAGGTAAAATCAGATTTAATGGGCGAGCAAACCATCCTTTGTGGTTTATTGCAAACAGGTTCTATCCTATCTTTCGATAAAATGGTAGAAAAAGGAATCGATGCAGGTTACGCTTCTAAATTGGTTCAATATGGTGTTGAGGTAATTACCGAAGCCTTAAAACAAGGTGGTATTACGGCCATGATGGACAGATTAAGCAATGTGGCTAAAATCAAAGCTTTCGAAATTTCGGAAGAATTAAAAGATATTATGCGCCCATTATTCCAAAAACACCAGGATGATATTATGAGTGGCGAATTTAGCCGTACCATGATGGAAGATTGGGCAAACGGAGATAAAAATTTATTAAAATGGAGAGCTGAAACAGGTGAAACTGCTTTCGAAAAAACGCCTGCTGGTGATGTTAAAATCGGTGAGCAGGAATATTTCGATAACTATACTTTAATGGTTGCTTTTGTTCGTGCTGGTGTTGAATTGGCTTTCGAAACCATGGTACAGGCAGGTATCAAACCAGAATCGGCTTACTACGAATCGTTACACGAAACACCACTTATTGCCAACACCATTGCACGTAAGAAGTTGTTCGAAATGAACCGTGTTATTTCTGATACTGCTGAATACGGTTGTTATTTGTTCGATCAGGCTTGTAAACCGCTTTTGGGCGATTTCATGAAAAAAGTAGACACTGATTTAGTTGGTAAAAACTTCAACGAAGGTAAAGATGGCGCTGTTGATAACAGACAATTAATCGATATCAATGAGGCTATCCGTTCTCACCAGGTAGAACAGATTGGAGCAACCTTGCGTAAAGCAATGACTGCAATGAAAGCGATTAAAACAGCATAGAAACAAAAAGAATGTCATCCTGAGCCTGTCGAAGGAACTCTTTTTGTTTATAACGAAAAAATCTTCGACAAGTTCGGACTGACAAACATTAAATAATAATAAAATGTCAAAAACATTAGTAGAAAAAATTTGGGATGCTCACGTTGTAAAAAGTGAAGAAGGATTTCCTGATATTTTATACATTGATACACACTTAATACACGAGGTAACCTCTCCGCAGGCATTTGATGGTTTGCGCAAAAGAGGATTACCTGTTTTCCGTCCGAAACAAACTGTAGCAACGGCCGATCATAACGTACCTACATTAAATCAGTTATTGCCAATTAAAGAGGAGCTTTCACGCTATCAGGTGGATATGTTAACCAAAAATTGTGCAGAATTCGGTGTAGAACTGTATGGTTTAGGGCATCCTTTTCAAGGCATTGTACATGTTATCGGCCCTGAGTTGGGTATCACCTTACCTGGTAAAACAATGGTTTGCGGCGATAGCCATACCTCAACCCATGGTGCCTTTGGTGCGATCGCATTTGGTATCGGTACTTCGCAGGTAGAGCAGGTGTTTGCAACGCAATGTTTATTGCAGTCGAAACCTAAAACCATGAAAATTGAGGTAAACGGCGAGCTTGGAAAAGGTGTTGGCGCGAAAGACATTATCTTATACATTATTGCCAAAATCTCTGCCGCAGGCGGTACAGGTTATTTTATAGAATATGCAGGTTCGGCAATCGAAGCTTTAAGTATGGAAGCTCGTATGACGATCTGTAACATGAGTATCGAAATGGGTGCACGCGGTGGATTAATTGCACCTGACCAAACTACTTTCGATTACATTAAAGGAAGAGAATTTGCTCCAGCCGGCGAAGAGTGGGATAAAGCCTTAGCTTATTGGAAAACATTATATAGTGATGCTGATGCAAAATTCGATAGTGTTTTAACTTTTGATGCCGCAGATATTGCACCTATGATTACCTATGGTACAAACCCAGGAATGGGTATGGGTATTCAGGAACATATTCCGGCAACTGGTGCACAACCAGAAAAAGAGAAACTTTCGTACCAGAAAGCGTTAGATTATATGGGCTTTGATGACGACTCTTCATTAATCGGGAAACCGGTTGATTATGTATTCATTGGAAGCTGTACCAACTCACGCATTGAAGATTTACGCGAAGTTGCCGATTTTGTTAAAGATAAACGCAAAGCTGATAATGTTACGGTTTGGATAGTTCCAGGATCAAAACAAGTTGAGCAACAAGCTAAAAACGAAGGTTTGGATAAAATTTTCGAAGCTGCTGGTTTCCAGTTACGCGAACCAGGCTGTAGTGCCTGTTTAGGTATGAACGAAGATAAAATCCCGGCAGGTAAATATTGTGTATCTACATCAAACAGAAACTTTGAAGGCAGACAAGGGCAAAATGCACGTACGTTATTGGCCAGTCCACTTACTGCAGCAGCAGCAGCCGTAACCGGAAAAATTACCGATGTAAGGGATTTGTTGGAGAAGGCTTAAAATAAAGTCATACTGACGAAGGAAGCATCTGCAAGCTAAGAAACAGATTCTTCGTTCCTCAGAATGACAACTTTTAAAATATATGATACTAGAAGTTGCCATACTAAATGTAAAAGCCGGATTATCGGCTGATTTTGAAAAAGCTTTTAGTGAAGCGGAAAAAATCATTTCCTCAATGGAAGGTTATATTTCGCATCAGCTTCAAAAATGTATAGCGGTAGAAAATAAATATATCCTGTTGGTAAACTGGAAAACACTGGAGGCACATACCGAAGGTTTCAGAGGATCAGCAGCATATCAGGATTGGAAAAAGTTATTGCATCACTTTTATGATCCTTTCCCAACAGTTGAACACTTTGAAATGGTAGAGGGTTGTAAGGCTTAAGGTGGAGGGTAAAAACATGGAGCATAAAACTACCACCATTAAGTAAAAGGCTTAAAGAATAAAGATAAAAAGTGGAATACAAGTCTCGCTACTTGATACTCCTTACTTGATACTAATTGACATGAAAAAATTCACAAAATTAACATCGGCAGTAGTGCCATTAAACATAGAGAACATTGATACCGATCAGATTATCCCTGCGAGGTTTCTAAAAGCGACTACCCGCGAGGGTTTTGGCGAAAACTTGTTCCGCGATTGGCGTTATGAAAACGATAACCAACCTAAAGCTGATTTCGTGATGAACAACCCAACCTATAGCGGTCAGGTTTTAGTAGCAGGAAAAAACTTTGGATGTGGCAGCAGTCGCGAGCACGCTGCATGGGCTATTCAAGATGCTGGTTTTGACGCGGTAATCAGCAGTTTCTTTGCCGATATCTTTAAAGGAAATGCTTTGAACAATGGTTTATTACCCATCCAGGTAAGTGATGAGTTCTTGGCGCAGATTTTCAACGCGGTTGACAACAATCCAAAATCAGCCCTAGAAGTTGATTTAGAAAATCAAACGGTTACCATTGTAGAAACCGGTGCTCAGGAATCATTTGAGATCAATCCTTACAAAAAATCGTGTTTGATAAACGGTTATGATGATATCGATTTCATCTTAGCCCAAAAAGAATTAATCGCAGAATTTGAAGAGGCAAAATAATGCTTAAACCATTTGTCTACATACAAAACCTAAACTTAAGTTACCGCAATAAAGCGGTGCTAAAGGATTTGTATTGGGAAGTAAATGTGTGCCAAAACTGGGTTTTATGGGGTGAAAGTGGGAGCGGAAAAACTTCTTTGGCTAAAGCGATTGCAGGTTTAATTCCTTCACAGGGTAGCATTGAAATCAATTACGACGCCCAAAGTAAATTACCGGCCGAAGTTTTATTTGTAGAAAGCTGGTATCAGTTTAAAAATCTCGAAGGTATTGCAAACTTTTATTATCAGCAACGCTACACCAGTTTACAGGCCAATGATACTTTGACAGTATATGCAGAACTGGTAGCTTACGGCAAAGAAAAAGGACTTCATTTCGATCTGGTTGAACCCATTTTAGAAGCACTGGGCTTTGCTACTTTTGCCAGTTCACAGCTAATCGAATTATCAAGCGGCGAACATAAAAAACTGCAGCTTGTTAAAGCCTTATGGTTAAAACCTCAATTGTTAATTATCGATCAGCCTTATACCGGTTTAGATAAAGCATCGCGAAAAAACCTGAATGTACTTTTAGACCAGATTACAGCAGAAGGTGTACAATTAATTTTAATCTGTAATGATTTAGAATTTCCAGAAAGCATCGATTCTTTTGCGGAGATTATAGACGGGCAGATTGTTAGCTCATTTTCAAGAGAAATTGGAGATCTTCCACCCGAAATACATAAAAGGAAGATCCCCGCTTTTTTAAAGGAGTCGCCAATTTATTCATCAACTGATATGGTAAAGATGGTTGATGTAAACATCAGCTATGGAGAAAAACAGGTGCTAAAAAATATCAACTGGGAAGTTAAGGCTGGCGAAAAATGGTTATTGCAAGGCCCTAATGGCTCAGGAAAGTCCACTTTATTGAGTTTAATCAATGGCGATCACCCCCAATCTTACGCCAACGAGCTTTATTTGTTTGGCAACAGGCGTGGAACAGGCGAAAGCATTTGGGATATTAAGCAGCATATTGGTTTAATATCGCCAGAATTTCATTGGTATTTCGATGCCACTTCAACCGTTTGGAAGTGTATTGCTTCGGGCTTTTACGATACCGTGGGCTTGTTTCAGCAACTACCTTATAGCAAAAGAGCTCAAGTTGATGAGCTGATTGAATATTTTGGATTAACCGATAACAAAAATGAATTATTAACCGCACTTCCACTCGGTAAACAGCGATTGGTATTATTAGCGCGAACGATTATAAAAAATCCGGAACTATTAATTCTGGATGAACCTTGCCAGGGTTTAGACCAACAGCAAACAAGACATTTTAACCAATTGGTTGATGAATTGTGCAGCAACGGGATGACCTTAATTTACGTTGGCCATTTTGAATCGCAGCTGCCAACCTGCATAGAAAAAAGAATATTGTTAGAAAAAGGCGAGGTAAAAGTCGTCGAAAGTTTAAACACAGAAATATTAAGCTGATGCAAGCTTAGCCACGGAAAGACGGTGACCACGGAAACAAAATTTTTCTGTGATTTCTGTGCTTCCGTGGCAACCAATAAGCAATTGTAAAGCAAAAGAGGAGTCAACAATGAAGAAGAACATTTTAGTAATACCTGGAGACGGTATTGGGCCCGAGGTTACCACTTGGGGAAAAGCAGCATTAGAAAAAATTGCCGAAATTTTTGGCCATGAATTTGTGTTCGAGGAAGCTTTAATGGGCCATGCGGCTATTGAAGTTACTGGCGAGCCTTTGCCAGATGAAACCTTAGAAAAAGCAAGACAAAGTGATGCTATCCTTTTTGGCGCAATTGGCCACGCCAAATACGACAACGACCCAAGTTTAAAAGTTAGACCGGAACAAGGCCTGTTAAAAATCCGTAAGGAACTGGGTTTATTCGCTAATCTCCGTCCGATATTACTATTTGATGAACTTCTTCAGGCATCGAGCATCAAACCGGAAATTTTAAGAGGAACCGATATTTTGTTCTTCCGCGAATTAACGGGTGATGTTTACTTTGGTGAAAAAATTCGTTCTGAGGACCGTAATACGGCTTCAGATTTAATGATTTACCACCGTTATGAAGTAGAACGCATTGCACATAAAGCTTACCAGGCTGCACAGCAACGTAACAAAAGATTATGTTCGGTAGATAAAGCCAATGTTTTAGAAAGCTCTCGCTTATGGCGCGAAACTGTTCAGGAAATTGCAAAACAATATCCCGATGTAGAAACAGAGCATATGTTCATCGATAATGCAGCCATGCAGTTGATCAAAAACCCTAAGAAATTCGATGTGGTTTTAACGGCCAATTTATTTGGAGATATTTTGACAGATGAAGCTTCGCAGATTGCAGGTTCAATGGGTATGCTGGCTTCAGCATCTGTTGGCGAAAGCACAGGTTTCTTCGAGCCGATCCACGGTTCTGCACATGATATTGCAGGTAAAGATTTAGCTAATCCATTGGCTTCTATCCTATCGGCAGCATTAATGTTGGAAATTGGCTTCGGACTAAAAGAAGAAGCCAAATTATTGGTTGACACCATCGACCAGGTATTGAAAGAAGGTTTTAGAACACATGACATTGCCGACCAAAATACAAACCGGTTTAAAGTTTTAGGCACAGCCGAAATGGGCAAATTGGTTCTTAAATTCTTATCACAAAAATTAATCACTTCCTAAACTTAAGATTATGATTCACGACCCGAACAAAGTTTATATTTTCGACACGACATTGCGTGACGGGGAGCAGGTTCCAGGCTGCCAGTTAGATACAAACCAAAAAGTAGAAATCGCTAAATCACTTGAGCTTTTAGGTGTTGATGTGATTGAAGCTGGTTTCCCGGTATCTAGTCCAGGAGATTTTAACAGTGTAATTGAATTATCAAAAGCAGTTACCAACCCAATTATCTGCGCGTTAACCCGTGCAAATAAAAATGATATTGATGTTGCTGCAGATGCTTTACGTTATGCAAAAAGACCTCGTATCCATACTGGGATTGGTTCATCCGATTTCCACATTAAACATAAATTTAACAGTACCCGCGAAGAAATTTTAGAACGTGCTGTTGAAGCCGTAAGGTATTCGAAAAAATTTGTGGAAGATGTTGAATTCTACGCAGAGGATGCCGGCCGTGCCGATATCGAATTTTTAGCTAAAATGGTTGAAGCAGTAATTGCTGCCGGTGCTACCGTGGTAAATATTCCAGATACCAACGGTTATTGCTTACCAGATCAATACGGCTCGAAAATTCTTTTTTTGAAAGAGAACGTAAAAAATATCGATAAAGCCATTATCTCTGTGCACTGCCACAATGATTTAGGCTTAGCTACAGCGAATTCTATCGCAGGCTTACAAAATGGTGCCCGTCAGGTAGAATGTACGATAAACGGCATCGGAGAGCGCGCAGGGAATACATCAATGGAAGAAGTCGTCATGATTTTGAAAACCCACAAGATTTTGGGCTTAAATACCCAGATTGATGCTACCCGTTTTTATGAAATGAGCCACATGGTGCGGAACCAGATGAATATGCCGGTACAACCGAATAAAGCAATTGTTGGTGGAAATGCATTTTCTCATAGCTCAGGTATCCACCAGGATGGTTTCTTGAAAAACCGCGAGAACTACGAAATTATTAAACCAGAAGATGTTGGTTTCCCTGATGCAACCATTGTATTAACTGCAAGAAGCGGACGCCATGCTTTAAAACACCATTTAGACCGTTTAGGCCATAAATTGGAAAAAGATCATTTAGATATTGTTTACAAACAATTTTTGGTTTTAGCCGATAGCAAACAAGGTATTAACGATTACGATTTAAACCAATTGGTTGCTTTGCATTTGGCTTAAAAGCTGAAAGGTTAAAGACTAAAGCTAAAAGCAAGCTGAGAATTGCCTTAAAAACTTTGGGGGTGTACCCCTTTGGAGAGTTTATCCCGTCTTTTCGGGAGGGCAAGTGGAGGATTTAAGTTTGAAACACAAACTTAGCCCACCTAAACCTGATTGGAATGAACATGAAGCGCAGCGAAATAAAATGTAAAGCAGGACAGCTGCAACCGATGGAACACCAAACCCTGCTTTACAAAAAAATACAAGTGAAATATTAGTCTCGATACTCATATCTCTCTTCTTGATACTAAATTATGAATACTACAACACCGAATACATTAGATTTTTTATCTGCATCGCAAAGGTTAAAAGGGGTGGTAAAACGTACGCCTTTAGAGTTTAACGCCGGACTTTCTGCTCATTACAATGCCAATATTTATTTAAAAAGAGAAGACCTGCAGATTGTACGCTCGTATAAATTGCGTGGTGCCTACAATAAAATTAGCTCCTTGCCACAAGATGCATTAATTAACGGTGTAGTTTGTGCAAGTGCTGGTAACCATGCACAAGGTGTGGCCTATTCATGTAAAAAACTCGGCATTAAAGGGGTGATTTTTATGCCAGAGATTACACCGAAACAAAAGGTTAAACAAACTTACATGTTTGGTGGCGACAATGTTGAAGTGGTTTTAGTAGGCGATACTTTTGATGATTGTTTAAAGGAAGCTTTGGCTTATAGTGCCGAAAAATCAGCTACTTTTATTCCACCTTTCGATGATGAAAAAGTAATTGAAGGACAGGCAACGGTTGGTGTAGAAATTTACGAAGATCTACCTGAACTAGATATGATTGTAATGCCGGTTGGCGGAGGTGGTTTAGCATCGGGTGTAAGCGCTTACATGAAAACCGTTAAACCTGAAGTGAAATTAGTTGGTGTTGAACCACTTGGTGCACCATCAATGGTTACGGCAATGGAATATGGCGGTCCTTTTACTTTAGAAGAAATAGACCGCTTTGTGGATGGTGCAGCTGTAAAAAGAATTGGCCATATCACTTACGAATATTGTAAGGAACTGCTGGATCAGATGCATTTAATCCCTGAAGGAAAAATCTGTACAACCATTTTAAAATTGTATAACGAAGATGCCATTGTGGTTGAGCCTGCAGGAGCACTCTCTGTGGCCGCATTAGATCAGCTTAAAGACCAGATTGCAGGTAAAACGGTAGTTTGTATCGTAAGTGGCGGGAATAACGATATTGAGCGCATGCAAGAGATTAAAGAGAAATCTTTGCTTTTTGAAGGCTTAAAACATTATTTCATTGTACGTTTCCCACAAAGACCAGGTGCTTTAAAGTTATTTGTGAATGAAGTTTTAGGTCCACAGGACGACATTACCCGTTTCGAGTTTATTAAAAAAACAAATAAAGAAAATGGCCCTGCATTGGTTGGTATCGAACTTTCTAATAAAAACGATTATGCAAGTTTATTGCAACGCATGAAAGATTTTAAATTTGAAATTATTGAGCTAAACCAGGACCAGACTTTGTTTGAATATTTGGTTTAAGGTTCTTTAACCGCGAAGGGCGCAAAGTTTTTTCGCTAAGCACACAAAGTATAATTTAATTTCTTTGTCATCCTGAGCCTGTCGAAGGACAATTAAAGTGTTTCGACAAGCTCAACATGACACATCTTAATAGAAAAATGAATTTCAAAGACTTAAACAACAAGGCATTAATTTCTGACAGCGATATTGATTGGGAAGATTTAGGAGCAGGTGTTAAACGCAAAATTATGGCTTACGATGACCAGTTGATGTTGGTTAAAGTAGAATTTGAAAAAGATGCCATTGGTACCATCCACAATCATCCTCATTTACAAATGAGTTATGTAGCAAAAGGAAGTTTTGAAGTAACCATGGGCGATGATAAGAAAATTTTAAATGAAGGTGATGTTTTCTTTGCCCCATCAAACGTATTTCATGGCGTTGTATGTTTAGAAGCCGGATTATTGATCGATATTTTTAATCCGCATAGGGAAGATTTTTTGAAGTAAAACCGATAGCCGTCATTCGAGCGGAGTGCAACGCAGTCGAGAACCACGAAGTGCTCAGCGAAGCTAAATCTATCTCGAGGCAGATCTCTCCACTCCACTGCTTTCCGGTCGAGATGACGACACTATGTGACGATCGCTTAACCCTAAACCCTCCACCTTAAACCCTACTCAAAAGTAAACCTCACATTCTTATAGCCCAAACCTTCTATAATCGGTTTAAGTACCGTTGTAGCATTGGTTTTAGTCTGCGTTAAAATACTCGATTTTTTAACCTCAGCAGTTACTTGTCTTTCGGCTGCTTTATATGCTTCATCTACCAAACCAGCCTCGCGGAAGAAAGCCATTTTGGTATCGTAAACACGCGAGTTTTTATGGTCGATTTTTACATAACATATTTCAGGCTGTGGCAAATTTACTACAGCGGTGTCCGCATCAATATTAATATCTTCACGGGTAATTTTTGTTAAGTCGATACAGCCTACCGCTTCAGCTTTAACAATCAACAAAACACTGGCTTCGGGTAAAAAGTCTGTTTTATTTTTGTGTTCTAAAACATCGCTGATCTGGTACCTTACCAGCTCTAATTTACCAATTGCCTCAATTTTCTCTACCAGAAGCTGATGTTTGCTCTCTACGGAGGTATTAATACTGAACTTTTTGGAAATAAATAAATACCCTGCAACGATTAAAATTAACCAGGGTAAGAGGCGAAAAAAGAACTTCATGTTTAAAAAAATAAGGTACCAACATTTATGTATTTA
Organism: Pedobacter sp. Bi27; assembly: GCF_918698255.1. NCBI lineage: Bacteria > Pseudomonadati > Bacteroidota > Sphingobacteriia > Sphingobacteriales > Sphingobacteriaceae > Pedobacter > Pedobacter sp. Bi27. The sequence goes on along the minus strand of NZ_CAKKMW010000003.1, from coordinate 753,466 downwards.
ATCTGTTGCACAATAATTAATCCATTAATCCACAATTATATTTTTTTGGCAACAGATTTGTAATACCAATATCACACACACAAATAAACACTAATCAACATGAAAAAATTTACCATCTTAATGCTTTGCATTGCCACACTAGGTCTGGCTTCTTGCAAAAAAGACACGATTGTTCAACCAGCCAATGCCATTTTAACTGTCGTTAAAGATATATCTCCCAACGCATGGGTATTAAGTAATGATCAAAAAACATTTACTGCAGATATTTCTGTACCTGAAATCGACCAGTATCATGTCGACAATGAAGGAACTTTGGTTTACATTTCCTACAATAGTGGTGCAAGTTATATTGCATTACCATTTGTTTATAATGTTGATGCATACAGCTTCGAAGTATACAAAGGTGGAGTATCTATCGATGTACAAAGTTCAGATTACCAGGCAACAACTCCAATAAAACCTACATCAACAGTAAGGGTAAAAATAGTTCTTGTTGGAAACGATTTATAACTAGTATTTAAAATTCCAAAAAACGACTGATGTTCAATTGAACGTGGTCGTTTTTTTTATGCTCTCCCCTGTTTAGCTGCAAAGCACGGATGTTAACACCATTTCTTTCTAAAAGCAGTTCATCATAAAAACCTTTGTAGTACACATCCTTTACCTCATAGCGCCTGCTGCTCCAACTATTGCTTATTTCAGCCCATTCGGGATAAAACACAACGAATTCTTTTTCCGTTTTTAAACCAATTTTTTCGGCATCAGTTTTCGATAAAACCACGGCATTGCCTAAAATCTGAGCGGTATAAATGTGTTTGGGATGCTGGTAAATGTCAGCTGGTTTTCCAGTTTGCAGCAATTCTCCATTTTTTATTATAAGTAACAGGTCTGCTAAGAATAAACCGTCGGCCGGATCGTGAGAAACCAAAATTACGGTAACCCCAGTTTCGGAGGCTACTCGTTTAATATCGGCACGCAGTTGATTCTTAAGTAACGCATCAACCTGACTAAAAGGTTCATCTAAAAGTAAAACCTGTGTATCGGCAACCATTGCTTTTGCTATGGCCACGCGCTGTTGCTCTCCGCCGCTCAGTTCGATAATTTTTTTGTTCTGCAGTGGCGAAATCCGAAGATGTTCCATAATCTGAAGCGTTTTTTCGGCTTTGGTTTTAAGGTCTGTGTTCGATAGCTGTGAGGCAATATTATCGTAAACCTTCGCATAAATATTTAACGAAAAATCCTGCGTAACCATTTTCATCTGTTTGTGGCCTGGGATGAGTTGTTCATCGGGACCTTTAACCCTTTGATCTTCGAAAAAGATTTCACCCTCATCGGTCTTGAGCAATCCGTAAATGGATTTCAGCAAGGTCGATTTTCCACTGCCACTCTCTCCGATTATGGCCACTATATCGCCTCTTTTGATTTCAAAACTTACATTTTTAATCCCTCCGGCCTGTTCTGCCTGATATTGCTTGGTTAAATTTTTAACGTTGATTATGGTATTGCTCACGTGGTAAAGATAAGAAAAAGGTAGAGGGTTTTAAGGTGGAAGATTTAAGGTGCAAACAAAATTACACGTGTGTTATATTTTATTTTTGCACGTATCCAAGCATCTATGTATCTTTACATCAATACATCTTGACATCAGCAATTATAAGGCCATGAACACTAAACTAACCTTAACTATAGATAAGTCTGTTATTAAACAGGCAAAAGCTTATGCAGAACAGCAAGGCAGAAGCCTATCTGCAGTGGTAGAAAATTATTTAAAAGCTGTTATCAAAAAAGAAGAGATTGTAAGAGACGATGATGAGCTTTCTCCGATCATAAAATCTTTGATGCTCCGCCCGAAAGTAGAACTACCTGATGATTATGATTATAAAAAAGAACTACAGAAAGTCAAGGATGAGAAATATCAAAAATATTTAAATAATAATGAAAGATAACATTCTCATTGATTCTGATGTTTTACTTGATTTTTTTCTGAAACGAGAACCATTTTTTATTGATTCATCAAAAATTCTGAATTTATGTGTCAACCAAAAAATCAATGGTTTTGTTTCGGGTTTAATAATAGCCAACACGTATTATTTGTTGAGAAAACACTTTAGTCATAAAGATATTTTGGCCGACTTTAAGATATTATTTACTTTTTTAGATATTTTAATAATTGACAAAAATGTTATTTTGACTTCAATCGATTCTGAATTCACAGATTTTGAAGATGCACTCCAAAATTTTTCGGCTGAAAACCATGGATCAATTAATGCTATAATTACGCGAAATATTAAAGACTACAAAAGGAGTAAGCTAAGTGTATTAACGCCTACAATGTTTCTAAAAACATTATAAAATAAAAAATCCTGTCTCGCCTAACCGAAACAGGATCTGTTTATTTGTGTGTCAACCTCTCCTTTTCTTTTTGAGAGAATTTTAAGTCCTCCTTCAGGGGGATTTAGGGGCGTTAATTTAATCCAAATGTAACCCCGAAACTCATATTTTTTAAGCCAGCTTGTTGCGAGGTAGTAAACATGTCGTTAAAATAATACTTGGTAAATAATCCTATACCACCATAACCAAATCTAACTGTACCTCCGTAACGAACCGATTGAAAGTGGTAGCTATCATACTGTTTTTCTTTACCACGTTCTTCGCTTATCTGTTTAATTTTTCCGTTTAACAAAAAGCTAACCTCCGGACCTAAAACCAGGTAAAATCTTTTGCTGTTTTTGTTTTCGCTGGTACGGAATTCGAAGTTTAAGGGAATGTGTACATAACTGCTCGAGAATCGGTTTTTTGAAAAATGTACAGGTGCCTGATCGGTATATACAAATTCGTTGGAGTTTTTAGCAATAGTAATGTCTTTTCGCAAGCGGATCAATGTCCAGTCGAAACCACCGGCTACATAAACCTTAAAGTTAGAGTTGAAACGGTAGCCCAATTGCAAAACATCGAAAGAGAAAGTACTGGTTTTGCCACCTTTATAATCCAAAAAATCGTTGTTTGGCGATAAGTTGAAACTGCCATTGTCGATTAATCTGGAGAAACCTAAATCAACTCTGGTAAAAGTAATTCCGCCTACAAAACGGCCTTTTTTAACTGAATCTGTAGATTTGGTTTTAATGATGATACCATGTCCTTCACTGTAATCCATTTTCTTCTTGGTACTATCTTGTTGTGCAAAAGCACCTGGAGCCATAACACCGGCAAGCACGCTTACCAAAAGTGTTGTATAAATTAGACGTTTCATATATGTGTGTGTTATTGAGTTATTGAATGAGTGAATTATTGAATAGTGAGTGAATGACTTAAATGAGTGAATGGTTTGAATCCTAAAATCTGTAAATCCTGATCAATCCTGGCTTACTTCTTATTTCGTTTACCTATTTTAAATGGACCAATATTGATCGATGCCAAAGAAGAATCATCATCATCCGTACGGAACTGGATCAGTTTATCTTTTCTTTTGTCCATTTTATTAACAATGAGGTTTACCACATCGCCAACATTACGGATGCCTTTATTACTTTGTTCGTTATCGTTAATAGGTGCATCCGTTTTAACTGGCGTTGCAACAAGCGCAGTTACAACCTCTTCTTTTGGCTGTAAAATTGCCTCTTCGATTTCTGCTTTAATATCTTTTTTTGGTTCTACAACTTTAGCTACAACTGTTTCTTGCTTTTGCATTTCAGGGGCAGTAACTATCCGCTGTTGCTCCACAGCAGGTTTAACTTCATGTTTCACCTTTGTTTTGGCAATAACACTTACCGCCTTAGGTTGAACTGGCAAAACTGGTGCGATATTTTCAACTGGTGCAACAATTGTAGCCGAAGAATCTTTAACAACTGGCTCTTGTACCACTGGTTTCGCTTTTTCAATCGTGTTACTGGCCAATTGTTTCTCTCTGCTGCTGGTATTTTGCTGTTGATAAACCAAAACCCCAATCGTAGCGATCAATAACACAGCGGCTGCCGATAACCAATAAATCGGTATGATTCTTTTTTTCTTAGGTGTTATTTCGCTTTCAATATTGCTCCATAAATCCCTTGAAGGTGTTACTTCCGCATCAGCAAAAGCATCTTTAAATAACTGATCAAAATCTTTATCCCGTATAGGTTGCATAACCAAATCCCTCCATTTTTATAATTTCTTCTTTTAATATTGCTCTTGCTCTCGACAGTTGCGATTTACTTGCACCTTCTGAGATCCCAAGCGTTTCACCAATTTCTTTGTGCGAATAGCCTTCAATTACGTACATGTTAAAAACCATGCGGTAACCATCCGCCAATTTTTGTATCACCTTCATTAAATCCTGCATCCCTAAAGTACCAAAATCAAATCCAGTTGATGGTTGCTCGTAAGCTTCATCTATTTCAACCACATTTAAGCTGCGTAAATTTTTACGGTAACTTTCAATTGCGGTGTTCACCATAACCCTTCTAATCCACCCTTCAAAAGAACCATCGCCTCTATATTCTTTTATTTTTTGAAAGATTTTGATGTAACCCATCTGCAGCACATCTTCTGCCTCCATTCTATCTTTGGCGTAGCGCATACAAACAGCCAGCATCTTCGATGCCGTTTGCTTGTAAAGCAGCTCTTGCATCTTCCGGTCGCCAGCTTTGCAGCCTTCCATCAAATCGTTTATCGTATAGCTTCGCGTCAATTTCATTGTGTGTTTGTATATAGAAGATGGCAGATTACAAACAATGGTTGCATGAAGTGAGAAAAAAAGTTAAATAAAGTTAAAATAAGCATTGTACCTACTGATTACCAGAAAGATATAGTATTAAAAATTTCTCTAGAAAGATATAGTTTTTTGATTTGTAAAGCAAAGGCAGGAGCATTTTTGAAGCGTTAGTCCCGCTATTCGCTTCAAAGCCTCGGTTCGTTCCTCACCTTCGTGTTTTTCGCTGTTATCGGGTTTAGCTGGCAGGGACTTCCGAAGTTTAAAAAGGAGCAAAGCGCTGGGGAACTTCGGAAGTCTATAAAACACAAAACCCCGTAGGTTTTAAAACCTACAGGGTTTGAAATCTTATGAGAATAATCACCCTCAACCTTCCTACCTTCTACCTTCCATCCTTTTTCACCTTAAACAATTTGAAATCTTGTTTATAAGTTAAGAAGAATGAATGGTTAAACTGAAGTTGTTTATCGGTATGATCAAGATCAATATGCGGCTCGAAACGAACATCAAGATATAAATGTGGAATTAATTCTTTTTGGTAAGCATAACGCAATGAAACAATATTTCTGGCGCTTTGCTTCAAACCTGGACTGTACAGGTTATCCGAAACCGATTCATAAAGTGGCATACCTTTAATTGAAATAAAGTTATTCCCTTTCCAGTAAGAGGCCACCAAACTGCCCCATTTACTTTCTACACCTACATTTAACCATAAACCAAAGCCACCTTGGTAAGCTCTTCTTTTATCCGGCGAAAAATCTTTATACACCGCAATATAGTTGTCGGTATATACCTGTTTAATGTTGGCATTAATTGCTTTGTGCAGTTTTAAACCAGTTGCTCCATTAAACATGGTGGTAATCGGAATTTCTTTAAGTACATCAATTTGTCCACCTTGGTGAAAAGCCAAAAATTGAGCAGGCAAACTAAACTTCCATCCATTACCTTCTGCGATGGTGCTTTCGGTAGATAAACCACCAATAATTTCTTCTTTAGCAGGATCACCCTTATAAATCATTTTCTGCCAGGCAATCCAGGCATCTAAAGTAAACTTCTTGCGCTCTACCAATAACTGTGTTCCATATTCAATTGGCGTGGTTAGGGTTCTTTCAAAATCGTATAATGGCTCGATATACTTATGTTGAATATTGCCCTCTAAACTTCCAAAAATTAAAGTAAGGTTTCTTTTATGATATTTTACGCTAAACAAAGGTTTAGCATCCGAAATTCCGTTTCTACCAAAATCCTTTCTGATAAAAGCACCGGCGGTAATCGCCAGGTTAGGATGCGCATAATAAACGATTTGAGGCTGCAACTGTGTTCCGTACAAAGTATAACCATCATGAAAATCGTTGGTATACTCGTAATTACGGACATAGTTTAAATTGTAAAAATTAAAATGAACCTCATTGGTTAAGCTGCTATCTGGACGGATCCGGTTTTCGAAAGCCGATTGATCAAACTGTGCCGAAGCGAAATAAGCACTAAAAAGAAATGGTATTAAGAGTAAGGTCTTTTTCAGACCTGTATTTGTAAACATGCGTTTTGATTTTATCGCCCAAATTTAGAATAGTTTTTGGTTTATTTAACCGCGAGGCACGCGAAGTTTACGCAAAGGAAACAAAGTGATTTACGAGTCGACCACTAAGGTACAAAGGACACAAAGTTTTTATTAACACCTCTAATTACAAACAATATTCTCGGTGCCCTAGTGAATTGTGGTATAAAGATTATTCGCCACGTTTTTTACGATAGTTCTTGTACAGTTTAACCGCAATCATAATGGCCATTGCTATGCCCATTATCCCTATTAAACCGTAAATCCAGTTAATGGCGCTTTTAAGAATCACCACAAATACAATGGCAATCATAAAAATGGTAGCCAGCTCACGCCATAACCTCAACTGAAAGCTCGTTAGCTTGTATTGGTTATTTTTAAGCTGTTTAACGATGTTTTGACAGATGAAATGATAAATGAGTAAACCAACAACAAAACCTAGCTTAACCCACATCCAATCGGCTTGAAGCAAACCTTGGTTTAAAGTTAGCATAGATACCCCTGCCAAAACAGAAATGATCATGGCCGGCGTGGCGATAATTTTCCATAAAGTAGCCTCCATTTTAACAAACTGTTTTTGGAGGATACTTTTTTCGGGTTCAGGTTTATCGTTTGCCTCGGTATGGTAAATAAAAAGACTCAGGATATAAAACAGTCCTGCCATCCAGCTAATTACAAATACAATGTGTATTGCAAGAAAATAGTGATAATATGGCAATAAGGTTTCTATCATTATTTTATTTTATTCAAAATATAGGTCTCTATCCAGCGTTGTTTTACCAGCCCCATTTGGTCCTGCAAAAATTCTTAGCTTAGGCTTGATGGCCATTATCAAAAAAGTTTAATCTTTTTCTTTTCAACTCTTTTTTTTTTAAAATTTCCAGAAGAAATTTTTACAGTCTCGCCATTATTGAAAGTTCTGTAAACACCATCGGTTTTCACCTCGGTTCTACCTAAATCCATAGCATCCACTACGCGAAGAACATCATCCATCGTTTTATTTATGGCATTAATTACCTTTTTTATTGGCAATTTATCTTCGTCGCGTAATGATTTAACTGTCATGAATGATAAAATAATTTAAGCTAATATAAGCAAAATGAGTTTGAATTTAGGGTTTTAATACCTAAACTCCTTTACCACCTCAATTGCATACTTCACATTATCGAAAGGAATATCTGGCATTATACCATGGCCCAAATTGAAGATAAAACCTTCGGTACCACGCATGCGTTCAAATAATTTATGGATCTGTGCTTTAATTACGGCTTTGTCAGCATATAAAATATGTGGATCTAAATTTCCCTGAACGGCAATGCCTGCTGGCAAAGCATTTTTAATGTTCAATAAATCAGCGTTCCAATCAACTGAAATTACATCGGGTTTAGCTTCTGCCATAATCGGAGCAAAAACTGAGCTTCCTTTACAAAAAGAAATCACCGGAATATCTTTTCTGTTTAGGTTAGCAATAATTTCCTGAATATAACCGTGAGAAAACTCCTGATAATCATTCCATGATAAAGCAAGTGCCCAACTGTCGAAAATCTGAACAGCATTAACACCAGCAGCAATCTGAAGATTCAGGTAGTCAGCCGTTACTTTAGCAATTTTAGCCAAAAGTTTGTGTGCCAATTCTGGCTGATTGTGTATAAAGAGCTTGGTTAATTTAAAATCTTTAGATGAACCACCTTCAATTAAATAACTCATTACCGTAAATGGTGCACCTGCAAAACCGATCAATGGAATTCTGCTATCCAATCGTTGTTGAATCACTTTAATCGCATCAGCAACATATTGCAATTCGTCCAGACAATCAACATTTAAGTTTTCGATGTCTTGAGCGGTACGTACGGGGTTTGCAAATTTAGGTCCAACGCCTTGAGTAAAACTCAAATCACCACCCATAGCCTCGCCGGTTACCAAAATATCACAGAATAAAATGGCGGCGTCAATATCCAACAAATCGACAGGTAACATGGTCACATCTGCTGCAATTTCTGGATTTTTACACATCTCTAAAAAAGAGTATTTGTTTTTAATTTCCCAATATTGTGGCATAAAACGACCTGCCTGACGCATCATCCATACTGGTGGGCGTTCGGTTTGTTTTGAAAATGCTGCGTCTAAAAATAAGTTATTCTTCATGATTGTATTTGGTGTTGCACTACGCGTCATGCTGAATTTATTTCAGCATCTTTCTTTAGTTAGATCCAGAACTGAGTTCAGGATGACGGACTGCCTAAAATTTAATTTTGCAAAGGTATAAATAAAAAAAAAACGAAGTACCTTTTTATCCCTAAACTGGTGCTTCGTTATTCAAAATGACAATATTAATATTATAACTTGCTTATTTCTTTTTCAATTTTAACGATAATGTCTTTCGAGCGTTGCGTTTCGGCAAACTCTTTGGCCAATTTCGTATAAGCTTCTGCCCTTTCTCTATCTTTCTTCCGCAAGGCGAGATTAGCCAAATGGATCAGTACATACGATTTCTCATTTTTACCTCCCACCGGAAAGCGGCTTGCCAACTGAAAGTGATACTCTGCCTTATCATAGTCTTCTTCCTTCAAAGCCATATTGCCTTGCATGAATTCGTAATAACCCCTTCGGCTTTTAGCCAAGCGCTCTGGCTTAACCACCTCAGCCAATAAGGCTTTGGTTTTACCGAATTCGTTATTCTTGAAATGTTTTGATGCCATCAAAACCGAACTATGCTTAAAATGGCTCCAAATAACAAAGACAAACAACAGTCCTGAAACAGCGGCCAGCTGATATTGATTGTAAAATACACAAACCAATGCAGCAAGCGCAAAAACTGCCATTAAAGCATATCTGCCTTTATTATTGTACATTAATGACTATCAGTAAATTTATAGCCTACACCACGGATAGAGTGGAAATAAACTGGATTTTTTTGATCTGGTTCGAAATACTTACGGAAAGTTAAAATGAAGTTATCGATTGTTCTTGTTGAAGGATAAACATCATAATTCCAAACAGTTTCTAAAATCTGCTCTCTTGAAACCGCATCGTTTTTACGCTCGATCAATAGCTTCAACAACATCGTTTCCTTTTTGGTTAACGGAGTGATGGTACCATCATCGTGTTTTAATTCGAAAGAGTTAAAATAGATTGTTTTATCACCGATTTTGTAAGAATTCAATTCTTTTAAATCATCAGATTTTAAACTGCGTTTAACCAAAATACCAACACGAAGAATTAATTCTTCTAAATTGAAAGGTTTAACCAAATAATCGTCAGCTCCCTTTTTCAAACCTAAAACACGGTCTTCTGAAGTGTTTTTAGCAGTTAAAAACATAATCGGAACTTCTGCATTCTCTAAACGGATTGTTTCGCAAACCTGGAAACCGTCCATTTCAGGTAACATTACGTCTAAAATAATCAGATTAAAGCGTTCTTCTTTAAAAATTTTAAGAGCGGTTTTGCCATCTTTAACGGCGTGAACTTTATAACCCTCAAGTTCGAGGTTTAATTTGATAGCATCTAACAAGTGATCCTCGTCTTCTACCAATAGAATTCTTAATTTTTGTGACATAATTGAGATTAACTAAATGTTACTTCAAAAATACTTCCTTGAGGCAAATTGTCTTTTACTGTAATATCTGCATCATGGTATTGTAAAACCTCTTTCACAATAAACAAGCCTAAACCTGTTCCTTTCGCTTTTCTGACATTCTCGTTACCAACGCGGTAAAACTTATCAAATATCAACATTTTTTCGGCATCTGAAATACCCGGCCCCTGATCCACCACACTTAATTGAATATGCCCGTCAACTTTGTTTAAATGCACATTTATCTCATCGCACGGGTTCGAATACTTCACCGCATTCTCAATTAAATTGGTTACTACTGACGATAAGGCAAATTTGTCACCCACTAACTGCAAATTTGGCTGAATTTTAGCATTTATAATCTGCTCGCATCCACAAGAATGAACCTGTAACCTATCCGTGATTTTATATACCAGCTCCGAGAAGTTAAATTCTTCCTTCGGAAAAGTATAGGAACGGTTTTCAATTTTGGTGGCCAACAACATATTTTCAACCAGATCATCCAAACGCTCAATATCTTTTAACGAATTGTTAAGCAATGAAGTTTGGCGTGCCTTATCCAAATCACGTTTAACAATGGTTTGGATAGAAAGTTTTATCGCCGCCAAAGGTGATTTCAGCTCATGTGTAATCGACATCAGAAAGTTTTGCTGCTGTTCCCTCAATTTATCTTCACGTTTTAACGATTGATGAAGGAAATAACCGCCGATACAGAGCAAAAACAAAAACACCGAACCTTCGCCCATAATCATGGTCATGCGGCTTGGCTGCAAACGCACCACCAATGTTCCCCACGAAATGAGCTGAATCAGTGCGTAAAGCAATAATGCGTAAAATATAATTATAGATTTCTTCATACCCCAACCCCTAAAGGGGCTTTTAATTTTAAATATCTTTTCCTTCGGGTTGATTACACAGATAATGTGATTTCACCGATTATTTTATATCGCCATGGTTTGTGTCCTCACGAACCATTTTTCCTCCGGGTTGATTACACAGATTTTTGGATTTCACAGATTGTTTTATTGCCCCACTTTTCCAGGTAGTCCTCATTGAAATTAAGGATGGTACCATTCTCTCAAAGTTTATAGCCCAACTTATTATTTTTTATATGTCTTTTATGGTTAACAACTTCTTACTCTCTATGGAAACTCAGCGTCCTCTGTGGTTAAACAAAAAAGCCTTACTTCTTAAACACTAAATCTAATGCTTCAAAAATAGCACGTTTCGCTTTCTCCAATTCGATCTTAGTATGTGCTGAAGATACGAAACCAACTTCATATCCCGATGGGCCTAAATAAATTCCTCTATTCAATAACTCGCGGTGCATAATTTTGAATTTCTCCATGCTGCTGGCATCAATATCATCAGCCGATTGGATTTTATCTTTATCGGTAAAAGCAAACCAGAAGATAGAACCAATGGTAAATACCTTAAATTTATAGTTACGTGCGGTTGCAAAACGCTGAATACTGGCTACAAATTCTTGCGCTTTGGCATTTAAATCTTTGTAAAAACTTGATTTGTTCAGTTCTGTTAATGTTGCAATGCCTGCTGCCATAGCCACCGGATTCCCAGACAAGGTACCTGCCTGATACACACCACCATCAGGAGAGATATGTGCCATAATTTCAGCACGTGCACCATACATCCCAACAGGTAAGCCACCACCAATGATTTTGCCATAAGTAACAATATCAGGTGTAATGCCATAATGTGCAGCAGCTCCTTCAAAACCTACCCTGAAACCGGTAATAACTTCATCAAAAATCAGAAGAGAACCGTTATCCGTACAAATTTTACGTAAAAAATGAATATATTCTTCATCTTGAATAATCAAACCATTATTTGCCGGAATACCCTCAATAATTACCGCAGCAATCTGGTCTTTGAACTGAGCAAAAGCTTGTTCGATAGCTGTTTTATCATTTAGGGGTACAACGATGGTTTCTTCAGCAAAAGATTTTGGCACACCCGCAGAAGAGGTTTCACCAAAAGTAACCAAACCAGAACCTGCTTTAACCAAAAGCGAATCGCTATGACCGTGGTAACAGCCTTCGAACTTTAAAATCTTATCGCGACCGGTAAAACCTCTTGCCAAACGAATGGCCGACATTACCGCTTCGGTACCTGAACTCGTAAAACGGATTTTCTCTACAAAACGGTTGTTTTTAATAATCAGCTCAGCCAATTCATTTTCTAAAGCTGTTGGCGCACCAAAGCTCATTCCGTTCTGCATTACCTCGGCAACTTTCTCGCGGATTTTAGGATTGTTATGTCCCAAAATTAATGGCCCCCAACTGCCACAGAAATCAATAAACTGATTACCATCGGCATCCCATATATAACAGCCATCACCTTTTTCGATAAAAAGTGGTGTACCGTAAACAGATTTAAAAGCCCTAACAGGTGAGTTTACCCCACCTGGGAAATACGTTTTTGATTTTTCGTACAATTCAGCAGATTTTACTCTCGAAATATCAGGTTTACTACCTGTATTTACCGGAATATCGGCTTCGTTGCCTGAAAACATTTTCTTTAATGAATCTAACATTTTTATTAAGCTTAAAGCTGAAAGACTAAAGCTTAAAGCGAAAAGTAAAGCGCTATAAAATGGCTTTGGTCTTTTTGCTTTAAGCTTTCAGCTTATCTAAATCCAGTTGTTATTTAAAATATCTTTAATATGGTAAGTGGTAATAATACTTGCGCCTGCGCGGGCGAAGGCATGCATGGTCTCCATTACTACTTTTTGTTCATCTATCCAACCGCGTTCGGCAGCTGCTTTTACCATGGAGTATTCGCCTGATACATTATAAACCGCAATAGGCAAATTGGTATCCTGTTTTAACCTTTGGATAATATCCAGATAAGCTAAACCTGGTTTCACCATTAACACATCAGCACCCTCTTGTTCATCCAGCTGCGCTTCTCGTAAAGCCTCTAATGGATTTCTGAAGTCCATCTGATATGCTTTCCTATCCCCTTTGCTTGGTGCACAGTCTGCAGCCTCTCTAAAAGGACCATAATATGCAGAAGCAAATTTTGTGGCATGGCTCATAATAGCTGCATTTACAAAGCCATTCTCATCTAAGAGATTACGTATGGCTTCAATCCTTCCGTCCATCATGTCAGACGGCGCAAACATATCAGCACCAGCTTCGGCATGTGTTAAAGCCATTTTAGCGATTACCGCTACTGTTTTATCGTTTTGAACATAATCGTTCTCTAAAATACCGCAATGGCCATGGGTGGTATAAGAACAAACGCAAACATCGGTAATTACATATAAATCATCACCGAACTGTTTTTTTAATTCACGAACAGCAGTTGGAACCAATGAATGATCATGATAAGCAGATTTCGCGTCTTCAGATTTTTCATCGCCCACACCGAAAAGCATAATTTTGTTGAGTCCTTTTTTCAATCCGGCCGCTACATCCTTAACCAGGGTATCAACCGAATAATGGTTCACCCCTGGCATGGCATCAATGGCGTGTGTAACATTGCTGCCTGGCACTATAAAATAAGGGTACACAAACATATCTTTCGATAACCGGGTTTCGGCTACCATCTCTCTCACCAATGGGTTTTTCCTTAATCTACGCGGACGATTTAACATTTTATTAGTATCAAGTATTTAGTATCAAGTATCGAGACTTGAATATCTTTCTATTTTTTCCTTCGGGATGATTGCACAGATTTTTAGATTTAGTATCCAGATTATAGTATCGGGTATCAAGACTTAACTATTTTGAACCTTAAACGCTAAACTTCCCCCCCTAAACCTTCTACCCCAAACCTTACCTAATCTCTATTCCAAACACTGCCTCAGCTAGTCCAATTTCATCAGGCGAATAAGGCAAGGCATACTTCACGCCCATTTCATCAAATTTCTTACCGGTAGAGTTTCCAATGGCAATTACCTGTTGGCCAGGTTCCAATAAATTATCAGCGAAATAGGCATCAACATTTGATGGACTGGTAAAAATCAGCACATCGGCATAACTTTGGTCAATATCATCTTCGATTACCGTTTCGTAAATCGGCAGATCGATTATTTTAGCATCAGCTGGTAATGATTTCTGAATCGATTGTAAAGAATCCTGTGCTCTTGGAAACAGGATTTGCTGACCGCCAACCAATTGCGCAAAATCTTCTGCAACTTCGGTAATATCGCCACTCTCGCCAACAAAATCGGCAATATGGCCAAATTTACGCAGGGCATCTTCTGATCCTCTTCCTACCACGCCAAACCTTGCTTTCTTTGGCAATACCGGTTTTAAGTTGAAAAAATATTCTACACTATTGCGGCTGCTGAAGAAAACCCAGTCTACGTGTCTTAAGATAAACTGATCTAAAACCGTTACTATCGGAAATGTACGGATCAACGAACGTCCTTCTATTTCAATATTATTATTTTCTAATGCTCTACGGAAATAACTGTGTTCGCCAATTTCGCGTGAGATGAAAACCTTCGCTGGTTTCTTTCTTTCTACATTAAACTTGGCCACAATTTTTTCTGCCAAACCTTCGGTACTTTCTGCACGTAAAAACAAACGCTCAGGAAAATGGTCGGCCGTTTCGGCTTTTGAAGTCCATATTTCGAATTTTCCGTTTTCTTTTTTACAATAACAGCCCAAAGGCATATGGCAACCGCCTTCGAATAGGTTTAACACCTTACGTTCTACAGTTACAGTCTCTGCCGTTTCTGGGTCGTGCAATTTTTGCAGTGCATCAAAAAGCTCGGTATCATTTTCCCTGATCTGAATAGCCAACGCGCCCTGAGCGGGTGCCGGAATAAATTCAGTAGTTTCTAATTCTTCCACATGCAAATCGCTCACATCAAGATTTAAGCGTTTAACACCAGCTTTTGCAATCAGAATGGCATCATAATCTTCATCACGAAGTTTTTGGATACGGGTGGGTACATTTCCGCGTAAATCTTCAACCTCCAAATCGGGACGTAAACCCAATAACTGAGCTTTGCGGCGATTAGATGAAGTGCCAACCATTGCGCCTTTTTTTAACGAAAGCTTTTGCGAAACATCTACACAATCTTTTAAAATCAATAGGTATTCGCTTGCTTCTTCACGTGGTGGTAAAGCGGCAATGATCAATCCTTCAGGGTGTGTAGTAGGTAAATCTTTAAGGCAATGTACAGCCAGATCAATCGTTCCACCCAAAAGCTCTTCTTCCAATTCTTTGGTAAAAAAGCCTTTGCCTTCCAGTTTATCCAATCTTAAATTCAGGATTTTATCGCCCTGCGTTTTAATGATTTTTATTTCTGCTTCTATTCCAATAGCAGCCAATTCATCTTTTATATGATTTGCTTGCCATAAAGCCAGGTCGCTACCGCGTGTTCCAATGGTTAATTTCTTCACTATAAAGGTTAAATGAGTTGCAAATTTAATTTAATTAGTGGTTTATACCATGAATTGTTTAAAAATGAGACAGTGAGGTTACAGAAGGGATAATTTAAAGGATTTCTATGACATTACGGAATCGGTATCACATTTTTTAGTCATTCGGAAAGTTTATTGGAGTGATAAGCGAATCTAAATCGGTCTATAAAGATCTCTCCATTTCGCTGCGCTTCAGTCGAGATGACGATTTTTCTATTGGGCCTCCACTAAATATTGAGGAAGCGAATGACAGAAAAAAATGATGGAAACGAGACTTAGCGTTTTTAGCGCCTGCCCTTAGCAATCTTTGCGGGATAATTAAGGTTGATTTACCAGGATTTCTTTTGCCATTACCATTGGAACGCTGATGTATTTTTTCTCCATGTAGTTCATTACACGTTCTAAAACTTCGCGTGAGGCTTCATCCATCTGACTAATTTCATCGGCAAATACACCATTTATGGCTGTATTTTTGATCTCTTTAATCTTTCTTGGCACTTCCTGCATCGCTAATTCGATACGGCGTTGTTTTAAAACAGAGAAAAATTCGGTAATGTTATTGCTTATAATTTCTTCGGCATGTACCAGTTCGTTGTAACGTTCCTGGATATTTTTGCGCGCTACCTCTTTTAGCGATTCTACCTCAATATAATGTACAGGGTTGTTATGGATCACAGCAGGCGTAACATCATTCGGAATGGCTAAATCTACAATTACCTTTTTACCCTGATCGCCATTTAAAAGTTTGGCGTATAAGGCTTCGTTAATAATTGCCTCGGTTGAGCCGGTACAGGTAATGATCACATCAAATCCTTCATTAAAATCTTCAAGGGCTGCTAAAGGATAAGCCTTACCACCTAGTTCTTGTGCCAAAGATTCAGCCTTAGAAAACGTACGGTTGAAAATCGAGAAATTGGAGTATTTATGTTTGTTGAGGTATTTTGCAATGTTCTGATTGGTTTCGCCGGCGCCAATAATCAAGATACGTGAGTTGCCACACATATTTAATTCCTTTAGCTTACGGTAGGCCAATGAAACAACAGAAACCGGATTTTTTGAAATATTGGTGTGCGTATAAACTTCTTTTGCGGTTTTAACCACACGGTCCATAATCATACGCATGTAATCGCCAGTAAAACCTGCATCGCGGCAGTTTTCGTAAGCTTTACGGATCTGGGCAAGAATTTCCTTTTCACCAACCACTAAACTCTCTAAAGAGCACGATGTTCTGAGCAAATGGTTAAAAGCTTCTTCGTTTTCGTATACTGTAACATTATCAAGAAAACGCTCCATAAATTCAGGAGGCAGTCCCATGTCTAAAACAGTTAGGAATCTGGTTACAAATTCTTTGTCGGTTTTCTCTTTGGTAAGGAAAACAAACTCCACACGGTTACAGGTTCCAATATAGAAGATTTCACTAACGGGAAGTTCTGCTTGAACATTCTTCAACCTGCTATCTAAACTCTGATCACAAATAACTAATTTCCCTAAAGATTTCAGGTCGATGTGGTGATGCGTAAAAGCTATTACTTTTAAATATTCCAAGTGCTTCCGTTATTAACTATTATCGGGATACAAAAGTAACAGGGTGAACGCATGTGACTGTCATTAACCTGTAATTTACATCAATTTAGAACGGTTTTAAATAAAGAACTTAAAGATTAATCAAAGCATATTGATTTATATGAACAAACCAATCGTAAAATTTTTCTCTGAATTTACGCCCTCTTCTACGCCCTGACTGAATGTAACCACTTTTTATCCACTGCAGTATATTACGTGAATATGCCAAAATGGTTGCCTTCACCTGGCTTTTAATTTATTTTTATGGAATATTAGAAATTGTTTTTGGAGTTTTATTGTTGGTTAAGAAGACGAGAAAGCTTGCAGTAGTGTTAATTTCCTGATGGAATATATGCTCCATTTTTGAAGCGCAGTCCCAGTGCCGATGGGAAAGGTTCTCTCCTGCTGTACATTTCAATCCTTTTGGATAAAATTTATAAACGACAATTCAACTGTTCCAAAAGGGATTTCCATTTTCATCAGGGCTATTTAATAGGGGTTGTGATTAATATTCCTCTGATCTAAACACCAAACATCACAACAAAATTAGATTTCGTAGGTTTATATTTTATACCAATTCCTTTAAATTATGATTACACAAAGCAATTTTAGCCTTAGCGGTTCTGACGGAAAATTAATTATTGGTGATATCACTTTCGATGAGAAAAACCCTAATACGCCCATTGTACTTTTTGTTCATGGCTTTAAAGGTTTTAAAGATTGGGGTGCTCACAATTTAGTGGCCAGGCATTTTGCCAGCAATGGTTACCGTTACATTAAGTTCAATTTATCGCATAGCGGTGTGCCAGTTAATGACCCAAAAGATGTAACCGATATTGATACTTTTGCCAATAATACCGTATCAAAAGAACTTTTTGATTTAAATGCGGTACTAGATTTTATCGAAAAAGCATACGGTAAGGATACAAAGGTAAACCTGATAGGTCATAGCCGCGGTGGCGGATTATCAATTATTGAGGCTGCGAATGATTTAAGGATCAACAAACTGGTAACCTGGAGTGCCATTGGCGATTTTGCCAGTCTGTGGAAAAAAGAACAGGAAGCCGAATGGAAAAAAAATGGCAGAATCTTCGTTACTAATGCCCGTACCAAAGAGCAAATGCCTTTAAATGTTGGTTTATTGGAAGATCTGGAAGAGAATGCTGCAGCATTGAATATTTTAGATGCTGCAAAACGGGTAAACATCCCCTGGTTGATTATCCATGGCAATGATGATGTAAATGTTCCTTTTGAAACCGCACAGACTTTGGCGGAGGCCAATCCGAATAGCAGATTAGTTAAAATTGAAGGCGCTAACCATGTTTACGGCGCTACGCAACCTTATACCAATGAAACTTTGCCACCGCTGTTGTTTAAGGTTTGTGAAAAGGTTTTGTTATTTTTGGATGAAGGATAATTATTACCCAAGCGGTCGTCACCCTGAATTTATTTCAGGGTCTATATTGCAGGAAACATGTATAAAAATCCAGGGTGACGACCACCTAAATTGATTGCCATCAAACCCTAATTATCTAATCATCCCCTCTCCTCACAAAATTACGCATATCACTACCACTAGGGCTTTGGAAAATCTCCAGATCGAAGTAAGGAACAGCTGCTAACAAGTGATCAAAAATATCTGCGGCAACTTCTTCAAAACGTTTTAAGGCTTTTTCTTTTGAGAAAACATAAATTTCGATCGGCAATCCGTTTTCTGTAGCCTGTAACTGGCGCACCATAAACGTTAAATCGGTATTGATATAAGGATTACTCTCCAGGTATTTCTCTGCATAAACCCTAAAAGTGCCAATATTGGTCATGTGGCGGCCGTTAACCAGATTATTGGGATTTACCGTATTTTCGGCATTATACCTCTCTATAAAAGCCTGCGTTTCTTTAAGGTAATCTTTCAAAAAATCGATACTCTGTAGTCTTCCAATCAATTCGTCATCGCAGAATTTAATACTCGAAATTTTGATGTTAATGTGGCGTTTAATCCTTCGGCCCTCACTTTCCTCCATTGCTCGCCAGTTCTTAAATGACTCACTCACAATAGCGTAACTTGGGACAATGGTTACCGTTTTATCCCAATTGCGCACTTTAATGGTAGTTAGATTTATTTCGGTTACTTCGCCATCTGCACCATATTTCTCTACGGTAATCCAATCGCCTACCCTAACCAGATCGATGGCACTCATTTGTACAGAAGCTACAAAACCTAAAATCGGATCTCTGAAAACCAAAATAAAAACAGCGGTAACTGCGCCAAAACCACCGAAAACATACAGCGGTGATTCGCCAAGAATAATGGACAGGATGAGCACAAAACCAACAATATAAAATACAATTTTGGCTACCTGTTTATAACTTCTAATGGGTTTATCGGCATATTTCTTTGATGATTCCATGATGGATACCAAAGCATTCAGAAATGCATTTACAGCAAACATCACAGCTAAAACCATGTAGATTTTAGCGAATATTAACGCATAAAATAACCCGTTTTTAAAATCGATAAAAAGATAAGGAACAACATTATAGATGATATAGGCCCCAAATATTAAAGCAAATGCCCTGAAAACCCTAAATTCGAATAAAGCTTTTTGCCAGTCTGACTTTGTTTTTGCACTTTTTACCACACCAATAAAAAGCTGTCGGGTTAAAAATATGGTGATGAACAGAAATAGAATAACGCCAAGCAGCCCAATAAAAAAGTAAGAATAAACGAGTTCGCCATCAGCAAGGCCTTTGCCAGCAAGCCAGTTTCTAAGTTCGTTAAACAGGGGTTGAAACTCCGGGATGTTCATTAAGGCAATTTAGGATTTATTGGTTAGAAAATTAAATGGTGCTCTAGCCTTTGTCATTCTGAATGCAATGAAGAATCTGCTGTGAGCATATTGTTGCTGTTAAAACTATGCTGGTATTGATAATGGCGCAGTAGTTTGTAATTCTGTGCACCAGCATATAGATTCTTCGCTGCGCTCAGAATGACAGTATAGTGGTTTGTGGGGACACAAACCACGGTGCACAGTATTAATTATTAAACCTTCTCTACCCAGTTGCCATCATCTTTAATGATGTCGATCAGTTCATCAAGCGCATAGGCAGTAGTTACATTTTTCTTTACCACTTCTTTGCCACGGTACAGGGTAATTTTATCTGGCCCGGTGCCCACATAACCGTAATCTGCATCGGCCATTTCGCCTGGCCCATTAACAATACAGCCCATGATACCGATTTTTATTCCTTTTAAATGGTCGGTACGTGAACGGATCAACTGCGTGGTTTCTTGTAAATCGAAAAGTGTTCTGCCACAGCTTGGGCAAGAAATATATTCTGTTTTACTGATGCGTGTGCGTGTAGCCTGTAAAATCCCAAAACTGGTAGAATTAATCAACGAAAGGTTTTGACCTTCTGCATCAATCCATACCCCATCTCCAAAGCCATCCGTAAATAAAGCGCCAATATCGGTTGCAGCATAAAGCATTAGATGATCTGCGTCAGCACCCTGATAAGTTCTCTTAATAATTACAGGGGTCTGAATATTTTTCTCCTGCAAAGCAACAAAAAAGGCCCTTTGATCAGCCATCCCATGCGTTGCAGAAGTCTCCAAAATTAAAACAACAGTGTTATCCAATTGTGAAATTGTTGCATTGCTAAATTGTTTTGAATCAAGCTGTACGAAATTCAAAAATTCATCTTTAACATCCGCAGAACCATATTCCGTAAGCGTATATAAAGGATGACAGTTGTTTTTATCTTTAAGTTTTAACCAGGTTTCGTAATTGTAAATTTGTTTTAAATTCCCAGGAAAAGAAAAAGATGGTAAATTATCACCTAAAAAGGCTAAATCGCAAGCCTGATCGGCCAGATTATATTTATCTAAACCTGCACTGTAGTTATAACCAACTGAACTTAAAAAGTAAGGATCTTTTAAGTTTTCTTTCGAAACGTCGATCATCACTATCGGATGGTGATGACCACCAATATGCTGTACAGTAGTGGTAATACGGCGATTGTACTCGTAGGGATTGTAAGTTGAGCGTAGGGCGTGGGGCGTAGAGCGTAATGTAATCGACTCGAGACTTCCGACTTCAAACTTCGGACTCCTTAAAGCATAACGGTCTGCCAGGGCTTTAGCAACCGGTGCTTCAAATTCAGGGTCTTCGGTTAAGGAAACACGAATGGTATCGCCCAAACCATCTTCTAATAAGGTTCCAATACCAACGGCTGATTTAATGCGGCCATCTTCTCCATCACCTGCTTCGGTAACGCCTAAATGCAAAGGATAATTCATCCCTTCTTTAGCCATAGTTTCTACCAGCAAACGGTAAGCCTGAACCATCACCTGGGTATTACTGGCTTTCATTGAGATCACCAGGTTATAATAATTCTGGTCTTCGCACATGCGGATAAACTCCATGGCCGATTCAACCATTCCACGGGGAGTATCGCCGTAATGACTCATAATCCTGTCGGACAGTGATCCATGATTAGTGCCGATACGCATGGCGGTGCCGTACTCTTTACAGATTTTAACTAAAGGAATAAACTTTTTGTAAATCCGGCTTAACTCTGCATTGTAAGCATCCTGTGTATATTCTAGATTTTCGAATTTCTTTTTATCTGCGTAATTGCCTGGGTTAACCCTTACTTTTTCTACAATACGTGCAGCCATTTCGGCAGCATTAGGCGTAAAATGGATATCGGCAATTAATGGCACATTATAACCTCGGAAACGTAGTTCTTTTTTAATATTGGCCAGATTTTCGGCTTCTTTAATGCTCGGTGCGGTAATACGAACATATTCGCAACCAGATTCTACCATACGGATCGTCTGCGCTACAGTACCCAATGTATCCATGGTATCGGTAGTGGTCATCGATTGAATCCGGATTGGATTGTGCCCGCCTAAAGCAATATCACCTATGTTAACTTCTCGGGTTAAATACCTCGAATAAGTTGTTAAACTGTTGCAATATCCGCCTGCCAGATCATGTTTTGCCAATATATTTTCCATCTGTTTGCAAAGATAAGGATTGTTGGAATGTTTTAATGTTGGAATGTTGTAAAAGATAAAGCTAGGGAAAGGCGAATAGCTTAATTGTTTTTTATTCATCCAAAAACAAAAGTACCTTGGTATTAAATTCGGAAACCATTTCTACAGGCACATAATGCGAAGCGCCCTTAAAAATAAACAGTTGTGATTTAGAGATATTAGCCGCAATAAATTTAGTGTGCTTCTCTAAAATCATATCCTTCTCACCTGCCATTACCAAAACTGGTGCTTTAATCTTCTTCAGGTCAAAAGCAGTAATATGCGGTTCGGTAAGCAACATGGTAAATAACCTAACCTGATACTTAGATTTAACATCTTGTCTGGTTTTCAAACTTTCAATTGCTTTGCTAACCTCTTCTAAAGTACTGGCCGAAACTGCTTCATTTGGGTTTGTACATGCTCCGGTAACCGCGAGTTTCTTTATATATGTAGGATATTTAGCCGCCATGATCAACCCCGTATTTCCGCCGTCGCTCCAACCTAAAATATTGGTTTTTCGGATATGTAAAGAGTCAAGTAATGTTTTCATATCCTCAGCGTAGAGGTCATATGAAAGTGGCTGAGTACTAGAATCGGTACTTTTCCCTTGTCCACGGGTATCTACAGCAATAACCTTATAAATTTTTGAGAATGCTTTAATCTGTTTTTTAAAAACGCTGATCGATTGGCTGTTTCCATGCAATAATAACAGGGGTTCGCCTCTTCCATAGGTTTCATAATACAATTCGGCATCCTTTACTTTCACTTTACCTGATGCCGCTGTATTGTTTCCATAATTAATTAGTTGTGGACCATTGGGATTATAATCTGTTTTAATTTTTGCCTGACTGATATCTACACCATCAATCAATATTTGAATATCATCAACCCATAGCTTACCTGTGCCGTAAAGCGCTGGAAAAAGGTAAATTTTTGAGGCCTCTTTATGAAGCGATAATTTCAGGCGGTATAGCTGCCATTCTTTTGTGCCTTTAATTTTGGTGGTCAATAAATTCGTATATTGTAGCATGCCATTGTCCTCGTCTTCAATCCAGAAAGGAAAATCTACATACTTATCTACGTTTTCTAATTTCATATAGAATTTAATTTCGATTTCGCTCCCCTCATATTTCGCCGGAAGAATAAGCTTTGAAAAATCATAAGCCGATTTTATTTTTTCATCAACTTTTGCAATTAACAACGCGTATTTGCCATCATGTTTTTCAGTAGAATCTATTGCGACTTTGTAGCCGCTACCCGAAGTACCTAAACTCCACCCCTCCAGAAGTTTTGTTCCTGGTTTTAACTTTTCAAAACCTAAATTATACTCATCCTTTGCATATTTTAATGAGTCTGATGAGGTTTGGCAAAAAGATATAAGTTGATAAAAAACAAAAAATGTGGTGAGAAGGATACGTAGCATGTTAGATTAATTTTACTAAAACTAATCAATAGAATAATAGCTTAATTCTTATTTAACATCTTTTAACTGAAAGCAGAAATTGAAATTGGTTTATTTTTTAGCGGTAAGTGGGTTTGGCATCATTGCACAGACCCAAGTTTCATAAACGGGATGGCAGCGGCATCCTTTGGCTGTAAGCCTGAGCTTAGTCTAAGGAAAGTCAAAGATATAGCGTACAGCCCGAGTAACAAAAATAGTTGTATTGACTTTGCTTTTCTAACTTATATCAACCTATCCTTTATCACCAACGTATTGGCTGCAATATCGTGCCAACACTGGTTTTTCTTATTGAGGAAACTGTATAAATAGCCAAAGAAAACAGGAATTACAGATAAGATTTTAGAAAAATTCCTCACCAGGGAAATACCAAAAGAAACCCGGCTACCTTCTAAATCGGTTACTTTGATATTGAGCAGCTTTTTACCAATGGTAGCCTGACTTTTAGATGCCTCGGCAATACTGCCATAAATGAGCTTAATGATAAATATGGATGGAAATGGGATTAGAAAAGCCATAATCCGCTGGTCTTTGCCTTCGATAAAAATATAGCTCGTTAAAATAATGATGCTATATATTCCAAAAATAATAAAATGATCAATCACTGATGCCAACAGCCTTTGATCGAAAGCGGCAAAATATTGGGGTGCTGTTTTTTGATAACTAAAACCCAAAAGCTCACGCAATTCGGGAATTGCGTGAGCTTCTTTATAATCGTCCATTCCGGGTTTACGTATAAAAGTATTCGCACTGATGTTTAAATCTTTCAGTTCGGCTAAACTATACGGCCCTTGTGGCTTTCCATTAATTACAACTACGTATTCTTTATCAGGATTCATTGGATTATAAGATTTCAAGATCAGCGTTTTATAAAGTTAGACCGACTAAAGCCTTATACCCTCCACCTTAAAACCTTCTGCCTTTATATCAGGGATTCATTGATTGGATCAGGATGATGAGATTTTAGATTGTAAGATCGGCATTTTACAAAAGTTAGACCGACTAAAGCCTTACACCCTCCACCTTAAAACCTTCCACCTCCCTAGTATCTGCTTACTTCAAAGTTACTCAATCCGCCATCTAAATTAATAAAGATTTTTTTGGTTGAGGTTTTATAGTTTGACGTTTCGTAAACACCATCGCTCAATTTCTCAAAACCATCGAAATCTTTAGCTGATAAACCTGTTTTGGTTTTAATTCGGCAGCCTGAATTGGTAGGCACCTTAATTTTAACATCGGCCACGCCAGATTTCACAATTACGTCGGTTATTGGCAATAAATCTCCGAATTTAATATCCAAAGCTGCTGCTCCACCATCAAAGCGGAAGGTACGCACTTTGTAATTGGCAAAATCAAAGTTTGCTTCGCCAGCGCCCAGTTTCATTAAAATATCCCAGTTGGCTTCTTTATTCAATTTAAAGTTAACATCGTTACCACCATCACCAAAATTCCATTTACTCTTTTTATCATCCATTTGGAAAGTAAGTACGGTGGCGCTATCGGTAAGCAATTTCTTTAAAGAGAAGTTACCATGTCTTTTCTTTATGTCGGCATTAATCAACTCGGTTGTTTCACCATCGAGATTAAATGAAATGCCACCTCCGGAAATATTTAGTACTGTTTTTTTGGCATTATCTGCAGCTACAAATGGCTCAGATAAACTTAAGTGATTATATGAGGTATCACTATCGTTATCATCATCGTCGTTGTCGCCATCATTATGGTCGATATTAACATCGATATCTTTTTTGAAATGGTGTCCCCACCAGTTACCACGCTCGGGCACTTGCTGTCCTTTGTAAAAAAGGAACGACAAAGCCACTACTAAAACGCCAATAGAAATGATACTGCCAGTTTGCGAGTTGTTTTTATTGAACAGGATATTTAAACCTGCTATAATTAAGAACACTGGCCAAAAGCTCCAAACGTTGCGCCAATAAAAGTTGATTACACCAAAGTTTTCGAGTAGAAGTACACCGCCAATAAAAAGCAGGATAATACCCCAAATTAATCTATCTAATTTCATTTTATTTATACTTGAGGGTTAGCGGATGTTGAATTGTCATCTTTGTTAACTGGTGCTGTAGGTTCATTTTCTACAATGGTTTCAGAAAAATCAGCTGTTTTTTGTTGTTCAGCCTCCTGTTGGTTCTGAAAAGCAGCCCAGTCATTCTTCCTTTTTGATTTAGCAATGATACTTACACCTAAGGCAATAAATATCAATGGCCACATGTACTTGAATAAATTGTGGATACTAAACCAGTCGGGTATAAAATCCATTTCGCGTATCAGGAAAAAACATCCTATCACTAGCAATACCAATCCGCCTATGGTGCGGCCAGTATCGTTAGATTTATTGAATTTGTCGAAATTCGGCTGTGTTTCGAAAGGTGTTTTTTGTCCACCATCAACAGGTTGTGTCCAATTCTGGTTTCCCTGGTTCGCAGATCCCGCAAAAGGATCGGCAGTCCCAAAGGGTTGTGCATTTGGGTTTTGCTTGCCAAAGTAATCGTTAAATTTAGAAAATCTTGCTGCCGGATCATTATTAACCGGAACAATAATCCACATTATTATATAGGCAACTAAGCCACCCCCAGCCATAAATATAGCCGATAATGCAAACAATAATCTAATTATGGTAACCTCCACCTGCATATAATCTGCAAGTCCCGAAGCTACACCAGCAATCATCTTATCGTGTTCGTTTCTAAAAAGCTTCTTTTCCATAACGTTGTTCATTTTGTGTTTAAAAATCAAGCGGAGTAATCAAAACCTCGTCTACATTTACCCCTTTACTTAAGTTTAAAATGGTAAACAAAGTTTCTGCAATATCTTCAGGCTGTACAAATTTTTCATCCGGAATTGTTGTTCCTTCCCAGGATGAAGTTTTAGTAGAGCCCGGCAAAAATGCAGTTACTTTAACATTGTGAGGCGCTAACTCTTGCCGCAATACATGATTAAGACTTAACATCGCTGCTTTTGTTACACTATAACTGCCTCCATTTTTCACAGGTGCTTTACTGGCCACCGAACAGATGTTGAATATATGGCCTCGCTTGGCTGAACGCATTTTTTTTCCAAAAAATTTACTGATGTAATAACAGGCATTTGTATTTATGTGCTGCTGTTTTTCGAAGGTTTCGTCATCCTCATCGAGCATGCTGCCAGGCAAAAAGATCCCCACATTATTTACTAAAACATCTACTTGATCAAGATTTATAGCAGTCGAATTTAAAAAAGCATACACCTCTTCTTTAACTGAACAATCTGCTACCTGGATAAAAATAGCATTCCCATAAGGAGTTAATTCCTGTCGAAGCCTGTCGAGTTCATCTAAACCCCTTGCTACCAAAACTAAATCGTACCCATTTTGGGCTAATTTAGTCGCAATAGCTCTACCAATTCCTTTAGTTGCTCCGGTTATTACAGCTTTCATTTATTTATGGTTTAATTTTTGTTAACAAAAAACCATATTTATATTCAAAACCACGAATATTTTTACAATTAGCAAAGTGCTCCAAATTTTTATTGTTTCTTTGTAGTAGTATAGAACGATCATTTAAATTAAGCAAATATATACGGAATGAATTTTACCAATTTCGGCAGATACATCCTGCTACTCAAGTCTGTATTCAGAAGGCCGGAAAAACTGAAAATATACCTAAAAGAAATCGCCAAACAAATGGATTATGTTGGTGTAGGCTCTTTAGGTTTAATCGCTATCATCTCTACTTTTATTGGTGCAGTAATGACGCTACAAATTGCTTTCCAGCTGGTTAGTGATTTTATTCCAAAAACAATTATCGGTTCTGTAAACCGCGACTCGAGTATATTAGAGTTAAGCCCAACCATTAGTGCAATTGTACTGGCAGGAAAAATCGGATCGGCCATTTCATCAGAAATTGGTTCGATGCGTGTTACTGAACAGATTGACGCTTTAGAAATTATGGGTATAAATGCACCTGGCTACCTCATCCTTCCTAAAATTATTTCGGGCATAACCATGGTACCCATGCTGGTAATCATTTCTATGTTTTTAAGTATTACCGGTGGATATATTGGCGGTTCTATTTCGGGTGCTGTTACTCCTGCAGAATATATTCAAGGTATAACAACTGATTTTAATCCTTACACCATCACAGTTGCTTTGGTAAAGGCATTTGTATTTGGTTTCATTATTACATCAGTTCCAGCTTACGAAGGTTTTTACGTTCGTGGTGGTGCTTTAGAAGTTTCGCAGGCCAGTACAAGAGCAGTTGTAATTAGCTGTATCTCTATTCTTG
This sequence comes from Pedobacter sp. Bi27, assembly GCF_918698255.1. Lineage (NCBI taxonomy): Bacteria > Pseudomonadati > Bacteroidota > Sphingobacteriia > Sphingobacteriales > Sphingobacteriaceae > Pedobacter > Pedobacter sp. Bi27. The sequence continues at coordinate 725,902 of NZ_CAKKMW010000003.1, read as the reverse complement.
TTTGCGATTATTTAGTTACTCAACTTTTATTGTAATGATCGAAATTAAAGATATTTATAAATCTTTCTCCGGAAATGATGTATTACAAGGCATTTCTGGAAAGTTTGAAGAAGGTGTAACCAATTTAATTATCGGTGGTTCCGGATCAGGAAAAACAACTTTATTGAAATGCATGGTTGGTTTGCATCAGCCAGATTCAGGTTCGGTATTGTACGATGGCCGCGATTTTACACCGATGACCTACGAGCAGCGGATTGAGGTGCGTAAAGAAATTGGCATGTTGTTTCAAGGCTCTGCCCTGTTCGATAGTATGACTGTTGAAGAAAACATCATGTTTCCCTTAAACATGTTTACTGATCAGAGCAGAAAAGAAAAGCTTGAAAGAGTTGATTTTTGTTTGGAAAGGGTAAACCTTGCAGGTAAAAACAAATTATTCCCGGCAGAATTATCGGGAGGAATGAAAAAACGTGTAGGTATTGCACGTGCCATTTCTATGAACCCTAAGTATTTATTCTGTGATGAGCCGAACTCAGGTTTAGATCCAAAAACTTCCATTGTAATTGATGAATTGATTCAGGAAATTACCGAAGAATACAAAACCACTACTATTGTAGTAACACACGATATGAACTCAGTTATGGGTATTGGCGATTATATTTTGTTCTTACACGAAGGAAAAAAATTCTGGGAAGGCAGCAACAAAGAAATTGCCCATACTGATATCCAAGAATTGAACGATTTCGTATTTGCCAGCCGCTTCATGAAGGCAGCAAAAGATAAGTTTTAAGAAAATTCTTATATTTGTTTAGTTATGACAACGGCTACAAAAAATATCATTCACAAATTGGAAACCTTACCAGAAAGCATGGTAAATGAGGTAGAAGATTTTATTGATTTTTTAAAAGCTAAACATTCGAAGAGCTTTCCTAAATCAGCAAGTGAAAAAGCAAATGTTGTTGAAGAACCAAAAAGCTTATATGGCGCTGCAAAAGGTTTATTTATCATCCCTAAAGATTTTAATGATCCAATAGACGATTTAAAAGATTATATGTAATGCGTCTTTTACTCGATACGCATATTTTCATTTCATTAATTAATGAAGATCATAATCTTGATCAGTCAACAATAAACAGCATTATTGATTCTGAAAATGAAAAATTTATAAGCATTGCCAGTTTATGGGAAATCATTATAAAGCTTAACATAGGAAAACTGATTGTTACCAGAAACCTAGAAGAGATGTATGAGGTAATAAGCAATTTCAGTATATCAGTATTGAATATCCAAAAACAACATCTTGACGAGTATTTAGCGTTACCGTTGATCCACAGAGACCCATTTGACAGATTGATTATTGCACAGGCATTAGCAGACAAGCTCACTTTGATCACTGACGATCAATACATTATAAATTACCCAAATTTAAAGTTATTTTAAATACATGATACAATTACTTGCCCCAACCCACTGGAAAGATTATGAACTGATTGATTGCGGGGATTTTGAAAAATTAGAACGTTTTGGAAATGTAACCCTTATCCGTCCCGAACCTCAGGCGGTATGGAAAAAAACATATTCAGAGCAAGATTGGAAAAAAACAGCAAACATTACTTTCAGAGGCCGTTCAGCTACTTCTGGCGAATGGGTAAAGAAAAATCAATCTATTCCTGATCGTTGGCATGTAGAATATAAAAATGATGAAGTGGCCATTAAACTCCGCTTAGGTTTAACTTCTTTTAAACACGTGGGCGTATTCCCTGAGCAGGCAGTAAACTGGGATTTCATCTCTTCATCTATTAAAAAATTTAAAACGCCACAGCCTAAAGTTTTAAATCTTTTCGCCTACACCGGTGCGGCATCACTAATTGCCAATGCAGCAGGTGCTGAAACTACGCACGTAGATTCGATTAAACAGGTAGTTACCTGGGCAAACGAAAACCAAGAGCTTTCGGGGTTGAAAGATACCCGTTGGATGGTAGAGGATGCCTTAAAGTTTGTAAAAAAAGAATTAAAAAGAGGCAAAAAATACAACGGAATCATTTTAGATCCTCCTGCTTACGGCCATGGCCCTAATGGCGAAAAATGGAAATTGGAAGATCATATCCAGGAAATGATGCAGGATGTGGTACAACTACTGGATGAAAAAGAACACTTCTTAATCCTAAATACTTATTCATTAGGGTTTTCGTCGGTAATTGTAGAAAACCTTATCCGTACCTCATTCCCATCAGTTAAAAACCTCGAAACTGGAGAACTTTTTCTACAGGCTACTTCGGGCATTAAATTGCCATTGGGGGTTTTTGGCAAATTCTGTAATGTGTAAATGTTGATTACTTTATTTTAAACTACGAGATTTCCACCCTACTTTCATCAAAACAGATTCGGAAACTGTCTAAACTTTAATTATCTATATAATATCTATGAAATTTCCTCAATTAGCAGGCACACTAATACTTGGTTTTGCCGCAATCAGCTTATTTGCCAACTGTAATTCAGACGGTAAGAGCAGTGGCGGTATCGGTAAAATCTTCTCTTCTGATTCAACTAAAAAGAAAACGGACTCGACGGTAAACGTAATGAAACCGGTTGATCCAAAGCTTTACGATTCGTTGGTAAAAAAACTGGCAAACGGAGATACTACCGGAAGATGGCCAGTAAAAAAACAACCATATCCTTTGGCGGGAGCCATTTTACCTTTTAAACGCATAGTTGTTTATTATGGAAACCTGCATTCGAAAAAAATGGGTGCGCTTGGCGAATATGCGCCTAAAGAAATGTGGAAACGTTTAAATGCTGAGGTTAAACATTGGGAAAAGGCTGATCCCTCTACCCCTGTACAACCAGGATTACACTATATTGCTGCAGTAGCAAGTGGAACACCGGGGAAAGATGGAAAATACATCAACAGAATGGGCAATAAACAGATTGATTCTGTTTTGAAAATTGCCAAAATGCAACCCAATACCATTGTATTTTTAGATCTTCAGGTAGCTTTAAGTACCATAAAAGCAGAGTTACCTCACATCGCAAAATACCTGGAATTGCCATACGTTCATTTAGGTATCGACCCTGAATTTTCAATGAAAGACGGAACATTGCCAGGCAAAAAGATAGGCACCTATGATGCTGCCGATATTAATTATGTAACCGGATATTTAGCAGATATTGTTAAAAAACACAATTTACCTCCAAAAGTATTTGTATTGCACCGTTTTACGAAGAAGATGGTAACCAATTCTCCGAGTATCAAATTACGTCCAGAAGTGCAGGTTGTAATGCATATGGATGGATGGGGCGAGCCTGAATTAAAAAAAGGCACCTACCGCCATTTTATACAAGGCGAACCTGTACAGTTTACCGGCTTTAAATTGTTTTACAAAAATGATCTAAAGAAAGATCCGAAGCGTTTGATGACTCCAGAAGAGCTGTTAAAGCTTACACCAAAACCGATATATATTCAATATCAATAAAAGTAGAAGCCTGTAATTACGATTACAGGCTTTTTTGTTTTCATGCTATATAGGATACATTTTGTGATGTATTTATCAATTCCATTTAGTTAAGTTTTTTAATCACAGATACACAAAGATTCTATATCTGTGTGCATCCTTTTTTATCTGCTGTTAATTAAGACTACCTAATCCTAAGGACATTGAAGTATTTACCCTAAAGCGCTGTCTAACAGCATCTCCTTAAAACTTATAGGAATAATCGGTGTCCGACCAATCTTTAATATCAAAAAAATGTCTTTTTTTGATTGATCTAAAAATTGGAATAGATTTTATATACGTAGGATATGCAAACAGCAACATTTGGCGGCGGCTGCTTTTGGTGCACCGAAGCCGTTTTTCAGACGTTAAATGGAGTAAGCCAGGTTACATCAGGCTATATGGGGGGAGATTTAAAGCATCCTACCTATATGGAAATTTGTAACGGCGATACCGGACACGCAGAAGTAATTAGAATCTCATTCGATGAAAGTGTTATTTCGTTCAATGAGCTTTTATTGGTATTCTTTAAAACCCATAATCCAACAACTTTAAATAGACAGGGTAATGATGTTGGCACGCAATACCGCTCGGTGGTTTTTTATGAAAATGAAGATCAGAAAAAACAGACGGAGAAAATGATCGAAGATTTAACCCAACAACATATTTTCGATAAGCCCATTGCGACAGAAGTTTCTCCTATAGCCGAATTTTATGAAGCTGAAGATTATCATCAAAACTATTTTAACAATAATCAGGGGAAACCTTATTGTGCATTTGTGATACAACCTAAACTTAATAAGTTTGCTACTGATTTTAAAGATAAAATTAAACCAGCGCTTTTGGAATAATTAAATTTCGAAAGTAAGTAAAGCGTGTTGGCTCGCTGTATGAATATCTCTCCAAACCCTATTAATTTCTGATTCCTTTTTTGCAGCCTCCAAGCCACAGTATGGGAATAATGTAGCTGCCGATTTCCAACAGGCATGGGCCAATTTACGACTGATTGAACTCACCTCCATTAAGGTATCCTCATCAATTTCGCCATCATCCATTAATTGATTCCAGGACTCCTCAAACGCATGGTAGAATTTTGTACGAAGATTTAGTACTTCTTCTTTACAACGGTTAAGTTCGTTGTTGAAAAACAAAATTTGCGCTTCATTATATCTCCCCAATCCAGAACGTGAATAAAAAGATTGCTCTACCAGTTTAATAAAATGATTGGTCATCCCTAAACTATTTACTGTTAACGTGGTTTCTGCGAGCTGTAAAAAGGGATAATCAAAGCCAGAATCTGCCACTTCGATATGCTGGTTAATTTTAAAGGTCCTATTTTCGTCGACGTTTAAATCACAGACTTCAAAAGCATGACTGCCCGTTGCAATTAAACCAAAGTAAGACCATCCGGGTAAAATATTTACTTCCTCCTTTTTAAGGATAAATGATTTTATTTCAGGTTCTCCATTTTCATCTAAAATATCATCACCATTTTCGTTTTTAAGCGTGCAGTTGGCTGTAAATATAGTGGCGTGCAATGCCCCACTGGCATAGCTCCATTTTCCATTAAGCAGATATCCACTTTGCGTTTTAATGGCCACCCCACCAACGGCACCACTCCCGGCAAAACAAACTTCACGATCAGCAAAAATCTCTGCAGCCAGTTCAGGATTTAGAAACCCGGCAAACCAGCCTGCACCGGCGCAAAGTGTAATGGTCCAACCTAAACTTCCATCAGCTTCAGCCAATTCTTCTTCCAATCTTAAAATTTCAGGAAGTTTTTTGTTTGGTCCGCCATAAATTTCGGGTACAAAAAGCTTAAACCAGTTTTCCTGATAGGCAAGTTCTAAAATTTCGGGATGAAGTTTTCCCATTTCTTCAGAAATTGCTGCATAAGCTTTTACTTTTTCCTGCCAGGTGATGGTTAATGTTTCTTGCATGATTATTTTTTACTTTGTGTAGGAAAGCAACTAAGCCAGTTTGAGTCTGCTTTTGTCAATGATCTTCTTCCAGTCTAAAAACCCAAATATGGCTACAGTGAACAAAAACGTAGTTAAACAGGCCATAAGTGGAAGCTTTTTATGAAACAGCAACGGAATGGCCACAATATTAGAAATGTTCAGGAATATCCAGTTTTCTATTTTACGCTTGGCCAACAGCCACATACCTGCCCATGCCGTTGAAGATACAAAGGCATCAAAAACTGGCACATCCGAATCGGTATAATGCCTCAATACAAGGTAAAGGACACCGAAACCAATCACAGAAATTAAAACAGCAATGGTTAATTCTTTATTGCTCGACCATGAAACCTGATTTTCTCCCTCCTGTTTTCTTTTCTTCCAGATTATCCATCCGTAAACGCTCATCACCAAATAATAAATGCTCAGCAAGGTTTCTGCATACAGCTTTACATTTAAGAGTAGAAACATCGATAACAGGATCGAAATTATTCCTGTTGGATAAAGCCAGATACTATTCTTCTTCGCCAATAAAACTTCAGATACCCCAAAACCCACAGCCAACCATTCGATTAATGAGGTGTGTAAAATCTGCTCCTGAAAAAGCCTAAACCAATCTTGAAAATTCATTTACAATAATTTGCCTTCTGGCCGGTAAAATAATTAGATACCGTTTTCGGGGCGAAACAGTTTTGTAAATTTTAACCTCTTCCTACGGCGGCATTACCCGCATCAGGTTCATTAGAAGGTGTAAGGTTTGAGGTATAGGGTGTAAGGTTAAACCCTATACCTTAAACCTTTTGGCTTAAACCTCTAAATGGGTATAATCTCAGCAAATTGATGGCAACAGACATTGCAACATCAAAAGCACCCCTTTGAGCAAGGCAAATATAGGTTTAAAAATGAAATGTTTTGATTGAAATGTGAAGAGTTGTCAACTTTCTTGCTACCAGGCCATTAAAGTTGACAACTCTCAAATCTATTTAGAACAACCCTAACTGTCCTTTGTCATCAATATCGATATCGTCAGGATTAGTGATCTCGAAATCTATCTTTTTGGCAGGTTTTTCTTCTGCTTCGGGTTTATCTCCGGTTTTAACTTCTTTTTTAACAGGTTCGGCTTCTGGCTTAGACTTTTCTACTAATGGCTTTTCTACAGTAACAGGTTTTTCTTTTACCTCTGGTTTTTCTGGCTTAACCACAGGCACTTCTTGAGGTTCTTCTTTGCGTTCGAATTTTGGTTTTGGCTGCGCTACAACAGGTTTGTCTATTACCTCTTCCGGCACTTCTGGTTCTGTTACGGTTTCCTCGTTCGCAATTGCTTTTTCGTTTGTAACCACCTCATCTAGTGGTTCTTCAGCACCCTCTTCCTCGTCAATTGTTGCTTCCTCAACCGCCTCAATTTCTATCTCAGGCTCTTCTAATACTACTTTTTGAACATCGTGGGGTGACAGTCTATTGCCATTTGCTTTTAGTCCTTTAACGTCAATCAGTTCTGCTAAGGTTAAATCCAATGTTTCCGGAATTTGGGTTTTACCCTTTAAAACATCAACAATAATTTTTGCTCCCGGATTTGATGTAAGGAACAGCAACCTTGATTTCTGCTCCTCACTAATGAAAATGGTTTTCCTACCATTAGCTTGCAGTTCGAATGCAAAACGTTTAATAAAATAATTTTGTGCTTTACCTTCAAAATGGACCGCGGCAAAAATCTTTTCCGGATCAAACTTCTGGATCAAGATCAGGCCATCATCAAAGTGGTTACTCAATTCGAAAGAACTTAACTCATAGAAGCCATCCTTGTGTACCTGTAAAATGCGGTCGTCGCCATCAAATTCGCCCAGGTATTTTCCGCGACCATCAACATTTAAGCGTTTTAATAAATCATCGTACCAGATTTTTAGTCCTGATAAAGTAGAAACTCCTTTGCTCTTCAGAATGATTTTCTTAACCGGATATTTAGAAATGATATTCCCCTGTGAGCCACGTCCTTTAATGGCCACTTCTGCAAAATCCTGATCGAACTGAAGCTTGCGCAATTTAGAATGCGGTTTTAATGCAACATTCACTACTTCAGCCTCACCATTAGGGTTGGCGGTAAAATATAAAACCTTCGAGCCTTTCGATCCCTTGGTTAAATCGTATTCTTTATCACGTGTTACGCCAACTACGGCAAACCTTTTAATATAGGAAGTACCACTTGCACCGTCTTTATAAACCATATTGTAAATGGTGCGCTCATCGTTTTTCTTAAATACCTGTGCGTGTATAATATTTTTACCCACGAAGGTTTTTTCGGCAACTTTGGTGATGATGCATTTACCATCCTCACGGAAAACAATTACCTCATCAATATCCGAACAATCGGCAACATGTTTATCTTTCCTTAATCCTGATCCTGTCCCAATAAAACCATCTTCTGCATTCATGTACAGTTTCACATTCGCCAATGCAACTTTTGAAGCTTCTACGCGATCGAACAAACGGATTTCGGTTTTACGTTCTCTTCCTTTTCCGTATTTATCTTTCAGTTTCTGGTACCAGGCAATGGCATAATCGGTAAGGTGTTTTAAATGATTTTTAACCACTTTAATTTCATCTTCCAGATTTTTCATCTGCTCATCGGCCTTTTTCACATCAAAACGAGTGATGCTACTCATTGGCTTATCAATCAGCTTCTTAAAATCCTCAGGTAAAATTTCGCGGTAAAGCGATGGCTTAAACGGATCAAATAAAATGTGTAATACCTCAACTACGGTATCAAAATTGGTTGAGTTTTCATATTCAGGATTTTTGTACATCCCCTCCTGAATAAATATTTTAAGTAAAGAACTAAAGAAAATCTTTTCCTGCAACTCGTGCAAGCGGATCTCCAACTCTCTTTTTAATAAATTTTTAGTGTGTTTTGTATTTTCAATCAGGATATCGTTTACACTCAAAAAGAGTGGCTTATCCCCTTGAATAATACAGGTATTTGGCGAAATAGACACCTCACAAGCGGTAAAAGCATATAGTGCGTCAATGGTTACATCAGGCGAAATACCTGGTGCCAGGTGCACTACAATTTCTACATTAGCCGCGGTATTATCCTCAATCTTTTTAATCTTGATTTTGCCTTTATCATTGGCCGATAAAATACTATCAATAACAGAGCCCGTTGTGGTACTGAACGGGACTTCGGTAATCACTAAAGTCTTTTTATCCTTCTCGGTTATTTTTGCGCGCACGCGGATTTTACCTCCACGCTGCCCTTCATTATAATTCGAGAAATCGGCCATACCGCCCGTAAAGAAATCGGGCAATATATTCGGCCGCACACCTTTCAGCGCTTCTATCGAGGCATCCAGCAATTCGATAAAATTGTGCGGCATTACCTTGGTAGCCAAACCCACGGCAATCCCCTCAGCACCTTGTGCCAATAACAAAGGGAATTTAACCGGTAAAGTTATTGGCTCGTTATTACGCCCGTCATAACTTAACTGCCACTCGGTCGTATCAGGGTTAAACACCACATCGTTGGCAAATTTTGATAAACGTGCCTCGATATAACGTGGTGCCGCAGCACTATCGCCAGTAATCGGATCGCCCCAGTTACCCTGCATATCAATCAATAAATCTTTTTGACCGATCTGCACCATCGCATCGCCAATAGATGCATCACCGTGCGGGTGATATTTCATGGTGTTACCAATTACATTCGCCGCCTTATTAAAACGTCCATCATCCATCTCCTTAAGCGAGTGCATAATACGCCGTTGAACAGGCTTTAGCCCATCGTTGATATGCGGAACTGCCCTATCGAGAATTACATAAGACGCATAATCGAGAAACCAGTTTTCGTATAAACCGTTGATTGGGGTTATGGTATGTTTGTGCTCTTCGTTTACGTTTTGATCTAATTCTTCACTCATTTATTTACAAAAATTGGCAGCCGTAAATATAATAAAAATGATTCCATAGAATGAAGAGAGGTTATTCACATTTCGAGATGGGAAATTTGTTTTTAATGACCTGACGATTTATGTATTGGCCACGGAGGCACGGAAATCACGGAGTATATTTCGCCATCTCGACCGTAGCGGAGAGATCTTTAAATTCAAATTAAACAATTTCATCCTATCGGCAGGTGTCTCACCTGCCGAAATCTAAATTTATTTGTGTTGATTTGGAAAGCAGGGTTCCGTAGGTTTTGTTTAATGTTTCCTCCGGCTTTCCGATGCGATCTTTTTTGCCCTCCAGCTCGGCCCAAGGCAGCAAAAAAGGATCTCCTCTTCAATCCGGTTCAGAAAAATAGTTTTGTGGTGCTATTTAGGGTTGCAAGGTGTATAGAATCAAACCATAGACGCTATTTGAAATTAAAAATAAAAAAACCATTATAGGGTCAACCGAGCTTATATTCCCTTATATAATCTTATATAGTAAAAGAGGAAAGAAAAAGATCCTTCACTGCGTTCAGGATGACAGATTGATTAATTATTCAACCCCCAACAACACACCCGAAACATTCCATGCGCTTGAGCTCGAGCCTTCTGGTTTACCCATTGGGATGGTTACTTTTATGGTATGTGCACCGGCTTTTAAATCACCCAAACTTATCCATTCGGGATTGGTAACTGTGCCTGGACACCAGTTAGAACGGCTTAAATCTGACGAGGAAAGACCCGTTTCAAAATTTCCAGAGGCAGGATTCAATAATCGGTATGAACCGCAATCCTGGCGCCATGGTGTAAAAGCGAATGTTTCTTTTTCATCCAGCCAGATGGTGTTTTTCCGTGGCACAAACTCATCGCCATTTCCCCAACCACCGTGCCCGGTTGTAATGTATCGCAGTTTTGCATCTTTTAGGTCTTTTGCTAAGGTAAAAGAGACTTCCAAACCCTTATCGCTGCTAAACATGGTTGCATATTCTTGTCCAGCCATTTCCATTACGTTGGTCGAATTAAATAAAGGCAAAATCACTTCTTTGGCTTCTTTTTGTCTTCCTCCAGTATGCAGTGTTATATTTAAAGAAACTTTATGGCCGCCCTTATCATAGTTACCAACAAAAACAGCTATCCAAACTTCTTTTCCATTTATGAGCGGAAACAACTCTGAAACATCCTGCCTGTAATAAACTTTCTCCGCCCAATTTTTATCCTTTAATTTTAAAGTATTGTATTTACCCACACCGAAAGGGGTAAAAAAGCGCATCAATTCTATAACAGGATTATAATTTGCTGTAGCCACAACACCTTGGTATTTCTTTCCATTACCATTGTCGTAAACCGGCAGGTCTTTAACAGAATTTTTAAGTGCATCCATTAAACTGATCTGTTTATCGGTTGGGATGATAAATACAGATCCTGTTCTATCATAGGCATCGCCGTTCGATTGTTCGGTTAAATCGATAAAAACATTGGGGTTGGACTGAAGCTCAGGAAATTTAACTTTCCTGGCAATCACGGTCCCTCCCGCAAAGCGGAATACAGAATCGTTCGATTGTGGTTTATCTATAAAATTGATCGTTTCGTTATTAAAAACACTTAATGTGGTAAACCTGCTTTTCCAAAGCAAATCTTTGTACGTTAATGCATCGGTAAGCTTAGCACTTATTTTTTGCAGATCGATCAATTTCGAATTTTTAACTTCTTCAATTTTTGTAGCCGTTACAAAGCTACCGCCGTTACGCACCTGCTCTAAAACCAAACCAAGGTTCTGGCCCAAATTGGTTGGTGCCGCTTTAATACCTGCTTCAGTAGTGTACCACAGCTCAATTCTATTCGAATTAACTACCGTGGTGGCCTTTTTGCAGGTATAACCCAAAATCACTTTGGTTTCGTTGCTCAACTCAAAAGTTTGCTTGCCAATGGCAAGGCTATCGGCAGTTGAAATCTGCTTATCTACACCTAAATCGGCAACCTGAAATAAAATTTGTGCAGGTTTCGCAACAATGCTTTGTTCGTAAGGATACTTTGCTTTACGATCGAGAATAGCAGCATTGCTAATTAAATTCTGGCTTGCTGAAGCCATTACCACAGTTGGATTACGGTCTTCCTTTGGCTTTCCATCAGCGGAGCGAAAGTAAACTATTTTATAAACCGCATTATTTTTAAGGACGGCCTGCGCATTTGCGCCAAAAGAAATTAAAAGGGAGAAAACGAGGGTGTAGAGTTGCTTCATTATGGTTAAAAAACCAAATATAAGCATAAAAGTCGGAGGTCCGAGGTTGGGCGAAGGAAGGGAGAATTACATTCTAATAGAAATTCGTCATTGCGAGGAGGAATCCCGAATGTTCGGGAAAGCAATCTTACAACTATCGCTATTAGCGACCGCATTAAGATTGCTTCGTCGGCTGAAAAAGCCTTCTCGCAAAGACGACCTGTCGAGAGATGCCTCCCCCGCCTATCTTTCCAACCGATCCTCTACAAAAGCAAAAGGCAGTAAACTCTTCACGCTCGGAACTTTTAATACTTCTCCGTTCAAACAGTAAAAAGTCACTTCAATCGGCGTATTTTGCTTGCGCTCAAACTCTGCCATCACCTGCAAACAGCCCCCGCAAGAAGTAACGGGCTTTAAAATCTCAAAATTATCAGTTTGGGCAGTAATAGCCATACTTTCAATAACTGCGTTTGGATAGGTAGCACCAATGGTAAAAAGGGCAACACGCTCTGCACAAAGTCCAGATGGGTAGGCTAAATTTTCCTGGTTGCTGCCTAATATCGTTTCGCCAGAGGCCAAACGGATTGCTGTACCAACCCTGAATTTAGAATAAGGAGAATATGAAGTATTTAAAGCCTCTGCTGCAAGTTCGCAAAGCGTTCTGTCTGCCACTGTTAATTCTGTAATACTTTCGTATTGTTCAAAAGTTATATTTAGATTTATTGAATTCATTTGTAACTAATTAGGAAACCGCCAATATTAAATTTTTATAGCGGGCGAACAATTTAAGTTATTTTTTGTATTATTTAGTAAAACGTGCCTTAAAATTAATTTTAATGGCATGCTTTTGGCATTTATCAAACACCAAACACGCTTAGCTTTGAATAAATACGTACGCAAAAGTCTAAAAATTTTATTGTGGGTAATTGCTTCCATCATCATTCTGGTTGTTGGTTTGGCGCTATCTTTAAATATTCCAGCAGTTCAGAATTTTGTTAAAGACAAAGCTATTAACTATCTTAAAAACAAAACCAAAACCGAGGTAAGTTTAGAAAGCATTAAAATTGCGCTGCCAAAAGATGTGGTTTTAAATAAATTCTATATCGAAGATCGCAAAGGCGATACCTTATTATATGCTGAAAAACTTGCGGTTGATATCAGCTTATTCAAACTGTTAAAAAACACCATTGAGGTTAACAATATTGAGCTGAAAAACATACGTGCAAATGTTAAACGTATTAGTCCTGATACAACATTCAACTTTTCGTTCCTTGTTGATGCTTTTATGAGCGATCAGAAAAAGCCTGAAGAAAAAGTAGATAAAGATACCACTTCTACCCTTAAATTCTCTGTCGATAAAGTTTCATTTGAAGATATAGGCATTAACTATCGTGATGATGTGGCTGGTAATGATGTGAAATTATACCTGGGTGCCTTTAAAACCAAAATCAAAGATTTCGATTTAGCCAATCAGCACTACGTAATTAAAGAATTGAGTTTAGTGAACACTTCTTTACGTTATCTGCAGCAAAAACCATTAGTCCACCTGGTGCAGCATATTACAAACAGTGTTGATAGCAGCGAGAAAGAACAGGGCAAACTGCCATTAATAGAAGTGCAAAACTTCATTTTCAGTAAGGTAAAGGTAAATTACGACGATCAGTTATCGACCACCAAAGCCGTTGCCGATGTAAACGATCTGGGCCTGGTAAACCTAAAAGTAGATTTAACCAACAGTAAGTATGCTGTTGATGATGCCCATTTAAATAAATCGAATATTCTTTTTGCTTTTAAACCTGCATCAAGTAACGATTTAAAGGAAGTTAAAGATACTGTAGTTCCCGAAAAATCGCCTTTGGGTTTAATTATTAAGAATATCAGTTTGGCCGATAACAATGTACAGTTTGATAATATTGGGGCAAAGCCTATCACTAAAGGCATGGACTTTAACCACCTTAAAATTACCCAGCTCAACTTAGGCGCCAGTAATGTAAGTTATAGCGCCGCTGGTATAAAAGCCAATGTTAAAAATGGATCGTTAAAGGAAAAAAGCGGATTTGTACTGGATCAGCTGAGGGGCGATGCGGTATATAACGACAAACAGATCAAACTGAGCAATTTCATTTTAAAAACACCCAATACTTCAATCGAAAATGCTACAGAGCTAAATTTTACGTCAATGGAGGATTTAACCAACCATCCGGAGCGTGTTAAATTGAATTTAGCTTTTAAAAATACAAGCATCGGCTTAAAAGATGCTGGCTTTTTCAGCGATGCCGTTCCAGCAAATTACCGCAACGAAAAAATAAAACTAACAGCAGATGTTAATGGCTATCTGAATAACCTGAATATCCCAAAACTGCAGATCAGTGGGTTAAAAAATACGCAGATAGATATTAGTGGAAAAGCGAAAGGTCTACCTGATATCAAAAAAACCCATCTCGATTTAAATATCAAAAAGTTTCATCTAACCAAAGGAGATATTTTGGTGGCGGTACCCAAAAAATCGTTGCCACCTACGATCGAATTGCCAAATGTAGTTGATGCGAAAGGCACATTTAAGGGTTCAATGACCGATTTCAACACTAACCTGAATATCAACACCGATATGGGTGGAGCGATTCTGGTAGCAGGTATGAAAGGACCAAAAGGTAAGGAAAGTTATAAGGCCGACGTTAACTTAAACAATTTTAACGTTGGCAGGCTATTAAAAATGCAACCTAAACTGGGTAGGATTTCGGTTAAGGCAAATGTGGCAGGCACAGGACTCGATCCTAAAAAAATTAATGCAAAGTTTAATGCCAAAGTGATTAGTGCTTATTACAACAAATATACCTACCGTAATTTAAGCCTTGCCGGGAATTACAGCAATCAGAACATCAGTATTAAGAGTAGCATGCCCGATAGCAATGCCAACTTTAATTTAGATGCTAAAGTGAATCTGGCAGGAAAATATCCTGCTATAAAAGCCGACTTAAACTTAAAGCAGGTAAACTTACAGGCACTAAACTTTAGTCCAACGGTATTAAGTGCAGCAGGTATAGTTAAAGTAGACCTCGCTACCGCCGATGCTGATTATTTAAATGGGTCGGTTGATATTACGGGCTTACAATTGGTTAAAGACAAACAAAAAATCAATGTAGATACGATTTCCATCCGGGCTAAATCAACCGCTACCGAAAATGAACTGACCTTAAAATCTGAAATATTATCAGCGAAAATTGATGGCAAGTACCAGCTCACTAAAGTTGGCGATGCCATTATTAACGAAATTAATAAATACTATGCCTTTGGTACCGTTGCGAAAGTTCCCGACCAAAGGTTAAGGTTTTTTGTACAGGTTTACGATTCTAAATTATTAAAGGAGTTTGTACCCGAGTTAACCGTATTCAAGCAATCGCAGTTTTATGGATTGATCGATACGCAAAAAGATAGCCTGCAGATTAAAGGCAATTTCCCGCAGGTAGTGTATGGCGATT
Organism: Pedobacter sp. Bi27; assembly: GCF_918698255.1. Classification (NCBI taxonomy): domain Bacteria; kingdom Pseudomonadati; phylum Bacteroidota; class Sphingobacteriia; order Sphingobacteriales; family Sphingobacteriaceae; genus Pedobacter; species Pedobacter sp. Bi27. Next base: position 710,836 of record NZ_CAKKMW010000003.1, on the reverse strand, counting down.
TTAAGGTAGATACTACGGTTTTAAACATCAATAACGATAACAATAAACTGGCTTATAATTTAAGGGTTAAAAGTCTCCAAAGCCCAGCTATTGCACTCTTTAATACAGAAGTAAGTGGCGATGCATCAAATAATAATTTAGGCGTTAACATCTTCCTGCGTGATAGGCAGCTTAAAAATAAATATGTAATTGGTGGTACCTTTCAATCAATTAATAAGGATTTCAAATTCACTTTAGATCCACAAAAGCTATTGCTCGATTATCAAAAATGGGTGGTTTCGCAAGATAATTACATTCAGTTTGGTGCATCAGGCATATTGGTTAACCAGTTCCAGATCAGTAACAGTGGTCAATCACTTTCCATCAATAGTAATCCTACCGAACCAAATGCACCCCTGGCAGTAGAATTTAAAGATTTCCAGTTAGAAACTTTAACCAAATTTGCAGAAACCGATACCACTTTGGTTGGTGGCCGTTTAAATGGAACGGCGAATGTTAAAGATTTGGCCAGCACACCAAAATTTGAAGCAAATTTAACCATCGATCAGTTGCGTTATCAAAAAGATCAACTGGGCACTTTACGCCTTGCCGTAAATAACAATACCGAAAATGCTTTCGAAGTAAATGTTGCTTTAACTGGGGTGCACGAGTTAAGGGTTAACGGCTTCTATTATACTGCACCAGAAAGCGCTTTAGATCTTACGGTAAACATCGATAAGATTGAAATGAAAAACATAGAGAGTTTATCTGCCGGTCAGCTTAAACGTGGTACTGGCACCTTAACAGGCGCGTTAACAGTTAAAGGTGCACTAACAGCCCCGAAAATACTGGGCGATTTAACTTTCAATAATGCAGGCTTTAATGTGGCTTATGTAAACTCGTTTTTCCGTATGCCGAATGAGAAAATATCGTTTACAGATGAAGGCATCAGTTTTAACAACTTTACATTGATCGATTCTTTAAATCAAAAAGCAACCGTCAATGGAAAAGTTTATACCACCGATTTTAGAAATTATCGCTTTGGTTTAGATATTCGTACGAACAATTTCAGGGCAATTAATTCGACCGCAGCTGATAATGACATGATTTACGGAACTGTATTCTTAACAAGCAATATTAAAGTACGCGGAGATTTGAACCAGCCAGATGTAAACATGAATGTTAATGTAAATAAGGGTACAAAATTCTTCTTTGCTTTGCCTTCAAGTGATCCGGCGATTATCGATCAGGAAGGTATAGTACAGTTTATTGATGCTGATGCACCTCCATTTAACGGACAAAAAGCTTTAAAGGTTGATAGCATCAGTAAATCACCGATTAAAGGTTTAAACCTCGTAGCAGCTGTAAAAGTAGACCCCGAAGCAGAACTGAACGTGGTTGTAGATCCATCTACTGGCGATAACTTAAAAGTTAGAGGCGATGCAGACTTAAATGTAACGATGGATCCAAGCGGTAAAATTAGCATGACCGGTCGTTATGAAATAGTTGATGGTTCATACAATTTAACGCTGGCTGTTGTAAAAAAAGAATTTAAACTGGTTAAAGGCAGTACCATTGTCTGGACAGGTGAACCTACTTCAGCTACTGCAAATATTACGGCTTTATACGAAGTTAACGCTGCACCTATCGATCTCTTAAACCAGCCAGATCTTTACGAAGCGAGAACAAAATTGCCTTTTCAGGTTTATTTGATGATAAAAGGGGAATTATTAAAGCCAGCCATTTCATTTAAGCTCGATCTGCCAGAAAATGAGCGAGGCGCTTTAAATGGCCAGGTTTACACCAAATTAATTAATGTAAACCGCGATGAAAGTGAGTTGAACAAACAGGTCCTTTCTTTACTTGCCCTAAACAGGTTTATTGCCAATAATCCTTTTCAAAGTTTGGCCGGCGGTGGTGGCGGCGTTTCTACCCTTGCCCGTTCGAGTGTAAGTAAGCTGTTAACGGAACAATTGAATAATTTAACCTCCGATTTAATCCAGGGTGTTGATCTTAACTTCGGTGTAAATTCTTCTGAAGATTACTCAACAGGTTCGATGCAGCAAAAAACAGATCTGGAGGTTGGCTTATCGAAAAAACTGCTAAACGATAGATTAACCGTTAGCGTAGGAAGCTCTTTTGCTTTAGAAGGACCACAGGCACCGGGAGAAAAATCGACCAATATTGCAGGAAACGTAAACGTAGAATATGCACTCTCTGCCGATGGACGATACCGTTTAAGGGCATACCGCCGAAACCAGAACGATATGATTGTACAGGGACAGATTGTTGAAACAGGCTTAGGTTTTACGCTGGTGGTAGATTACAATAAATTTAGAGAGATATTCCAAAAGAAAAGAATAAGAAGAATAAGAAACATTGAACAGAAAGCACAAGATGAGAAAACTAACTAGACCGCTTTTATTTTTACTGGCCTGTTTAGTTTGGGCGGCTTGCAGCAGTACCAAATCCTTAAAACCAGGACAGATTTTGTATACCGGTGCTGATGTAAAAATCAATCCAGACTCATCAGGCAAAATTGACAATGAAAAACAGGTTAAAACCGATCTTGAAGCTAAAACAAGACCGCGCCCCAATAAATCTATACTTGGTATTAAATATAAACTGGGCATCTACAATCTTGCTGGCCAACCTAAAAAGCCAAAGGGTTTTAGAAATTGGCTGCGCAGACAAGGAGAAGCACCTGTATTATTAAGCGAGGTAAAGTTGAAATACAACAATGATGTATTATCCAGCTATCTTATTAGCGAAGGATATTTGCAGGCAAATGTTACCGGCGATACCGTTGTAAAAGGAAAAAAAGGTAAGGCCATTTATACTGCAGTTACCGGGCAACGATATAAAATCAACAAGATTAATTTCCCTCCCGATACCGGAGCACTCACAAAAATTATCAATGCTAACAAAGATAAAACCTTGTTAAAAGTTGGCGATTATTATGACATCGATACCTACAAAAATGAACGGATCAGGATTGATAACGACTTGAAAGAAAATGGCTACTTCTATTTCAGTCCCGATTATTTAATTATGCAGGTAGATAGCACCATAGGTAAAAATCTGGTTAATGTTTCGGTTAAAGTAAAAGACATTGCTCCTGATGCAGGATTAAAACCTTATACCATTAAAAACATTAACATCTACCCTAACTATTCCTTAAGGAGAGATAGTACATTAAGAAAACTAAAGCCGTTACAATATAACGATTTCAATATATACGATGACCGGAACACCTTTAAACCAAGGCTTTTCGACCGCTTGGTATTCTTTCAAAAAGGCGAACCTTATAACCGTAAAGACCATAACCAATCGTTAAACCGAATGGTAAATGTAGGCGCTTTTCAGGATGTAAGAGCCGAATTTTTACCCGTTGATAGTTTCAAAAACAATCAGCTTGATTTAAATATCTATTTAACCCCTTTAAAGAAAAACTCACTTACCTTTTCGGTTGTAGGAACGAGTAAATCGAACAATTTCGTTGGTTCGGAGGTTAAAGTAACGCAAACCACCAGAAACTTGTTTAGAAATGCAGAACAATTAGATTTGAGTGTTAGCGGTGGTTTCGAAACGCAAACTAAAGGAACTTCTTTAGGCAAAAACTCCTTGTCGTTAACTGCCGAAGGAAAACTGACTTTCCCCAGGTTTATTGTTCCCTTTTACAAACCGAATAGCACCAATGCTTTCATCCCGAAAACCATTGCTTCACTTTCTTACCAGATGTTAAACCGTGGCTCTGACTATACATTGCACGCTTTTAAAGGGCAATATGGTTACAACTTTAAGGAGAATTTATACAAGGAACATAATTTCAATCCGATATCAATCAGTTATATTTCTACAAGTTTCCCTGATGGTAAGCGAGACAGTCTTTATGAAGCTAATCCGCTATTAAGAACTACACTAGAAAGTCAGTTTATTATTGGTAGCAACTATAACTTCACCTATACCAACCAGATGGAGGATAGCCGCAGAAATAACACCTATTTCTTTGGCGGTTTAGAAACTGGGGGAAATGTATGGGGAGCTTTTGTGCCAAAAGATGAAGAAGGGAAACGTACCCTTTTTAACATACCATTAACGCAGTTTATCAGGGCAGAAGCCGATTTAAGAGACTATTATAAAATTACCAGAAACTTAATCTGGGCAAACAGGTTAAATTTGGGTTATGGTTATGCCTATGGAAACTCTACCTCACTGCCATTTGTTAAGCAGTTTTTTGCAGGCGGCAGTAACGATATCAGGGCCTTTCCAGCCAGAACTTTAGGCCCTGGAACATTTAAGGTTAAAGAAGACGCTATTTTTGCCGATCAGGGTGGTGATATTAAGTTAATGTTGAACTCAGAACTGCGTTTTAAAATAGTGAGTGTACTTTATGGCGCATTGTTTGTAGATGCCGGAAATATCTGGCTGAGGAAAGAGGACCTTGGAGAACCTGGTAAACCTGAGACGGCAAGGCTTGGATCTGGCTTTAAGCTGAAAAATGCTTTTAACGAGTTAGCCGTGGGTACCGGTGCAGGCTTACGGGTAGATGTCAGCATCTTCGTAGTTCGCTTAGATGTGGCCTTCCCGGTACGCAAACCTTACCTACCAGAAGGACAAAGATGGGTGTTCGATGATATTGCCTTCGGTAATAAAGACTGGCGTAAACAGAATTTAATTTTTAACATTGGGATAGGATATCCGTTTTAATTTTTCTATGAGAGTTATCCATAAGATCAAATATTTCTTTATTGCGCTTTATCATCTTTTTGTTGCTGCCGGAAAAGGTTTTATGGAAGATAGGGTAACTAAATTAAGTGCTTCGCTTGCCTATTACACCATTTTTTCACTTACACCACTAATTATTATCCTCCTCTCGGCTGCAACTTTATTTTTGGGCGATAAAAAAAACGAAGAAACAAGAGGGAAATTTTTCGGACAGGTTACCGAATTGGTGGGGAAAGATGCTGCAGGCCAGATACAGGGTTTTGTAGAACATGCCAACAAAACTGGTCAATCTACTTTTAGTTTAATCGTTGGGATTGTTGCACTTATTATTGGCTCGACAGCCATTTTTATCGAAATACAAGATAGCATCAACATGATCTGGAAAGTAAAGGCTGTCCCCAAAAAAGGCTGGATTAAAATGCTTACAAATAGATTATTATCTTTTTCTTTAATTGTCTCAATGGGCTTTTTACTACTGGTATCACTAGTGGTAAATAGTGTGGTAGTGGGTTTGGGTTCTAAATTGGCCAACCTGCTTTCGCAAAGCAATATAGATGAAGTGATTCCTGTTGCAAACGATACCATGGCCTTGCTTATTTATATTTTAAACAATGTAATTACCCTTGCTGCCGTTACAGCTGTATTTGCCGTTATATTTAAGGTATTGCCCGATGTGATCATCCGATGGAAATCGGCAATAATTGGTGCACTATTTACTGCTGTTCTTTTCAGTCTTGGTAAATACCTGATCGGGATTTATATTGAAAAAGGCAATCCGGGTTCGGCTTTTGGTGCAGCCAGTTCGATCATCGTTATTTTATTGTGGATTTATTATACCTCAATTATACTTTACTTCGGCGCTGAATTTACACAAGCTTATGCAGAGAAGTACGATAACGGCATTTCTCCTAGTAAGTACGCCGTGTTTACCAAAATTACCATCGTAGAGAAAAAGGTAGATGTATTGCCTCCACAACACCCGGAAGATACAGTGAATGTGCCTAAAGAATAAGTCGGTCGTCATCCTGAACTTGTTTCAGGATCTTTCCAAAACGTGATCGTCATTCCCCCACATGCGGGAATCTTAAAGCTATAAAACGGTTATAACCAAGGAAGTCAAGCTTTAAAAGCTTGACTTCCTTTTTATAGATAAGGCTGGTTCGTGGAGACATGAACCAAAGCATAACAAGATAGATGCTGAAAGAAGTTCAGCAGGACGTCAAGAGTGATTAACCGCAAGCATCCAAACGCGATTGTCATCCTGAGCGGAGTCGAAGGATCTTTTTTATGCCACTTCTTCAGTAATCACTTTAGGTTCTTCAGTCACCTCATCCTTCTCTACCCTAAGGTTACGGATAATGTGCTGCTGTCTATCAGGCGTATTTTTGCCCATGTAATATTCAAGCAAACTTTTAATCGTTTGATCTTTCAAAATAACGGGGTCTAACCTGATATCTTTCCCGATAAACAAACCAAATTCATCAGGTGAAATTTCACCCAAACCTTTAAATCGGGTAATTTCTGGTTTATTACCCAGTTTTTCGATCGCATTTTTACGTTCTTCGTCACTGTAACAATAAATCGTTTCTTTCTTATTTCTTACCCTGAAAAGCGGCGTTTGTAGAATATACACATGGCCTGCTTTTACCAGATCGGGGAAAAACTGAAGGAAGAAAGTCATCATCAACAAACGGATGTGCATACCATCCACATCGGCATCTGTTGCAATTACAATATTGTTATAATGAAGCCCTTCTAAACCATCTTCGATATTTAAAGCATGCTGCAGCAGGTTAAATTCTTCATTTTCGTAAACTACTTTTTTGGTAAGCTCATAACAGTTAAGCGGCTTACCTTTTAAACTAAACACCGCCTGACAATCTACATCGCGCGATTTTGTGATCGAACCCGATGCCGAATCTCCCTCGGTAATAAACAAGGTAGTTTCATATCGTTTCTCATGCGTGGTATTAAAATGCACTTTACAATCGCGCAGTTTTTTATTGTGTAAAGAGGCTTTTTTCGCCCTATCGTTCGCCAGTTTTTTAATCCCTGCAATATCTTTACGTTCCCTTTCTGATTGGAGAATTCTTTTCTCTAGTGCATCAGCAACCTCTTTGTTCTTATGCAGATAATCATCCAATTCTTTTTTAACAAAGTCGTTGATAAAAGTAGCTACCGATGGGCCTTCTGGCCCCATGTTCTGTGAGCCCAGTTTTGTTTTGGTCTGCGATTCGAAAACGGGCTCCTGTACACGCACAGAAATTGCTGCAATAATAGATGAACGAACATCGGCGGCATCAAACTCTTTTTTGAAAAACTCCCTAACGGTTTTCACTACAGCTGCCCTAAAAGCCGCCTGGTGTGTACCACCCTGTGTAGTATGTTGTCCGTTTACAAACGAATGGTAATCTTCGCCATATTGCTGCCCATGGGTCATCGCAATTTCGATATCCGGTCCAATCATGTGGATAATTGGGTAACGGATTTCTTCTGGCTTATTAAATTTAGAAAGTAGATCGTACAGCCCTCTTTCCGAAAAATATTTCTGATTATTAAAATTTATGGTTAAACCTGTGTTCAAGAAAACATAGTTCCAAACCATGCTCTCTACAAAATCAGGGATATAATGGTAATTCCTGAAAATGGTTTCATCAGGGTAAAAAGTAATCGCCGTGCCATTGCGTTGAGTGGTATCGATAATTGGCTGCTCATTTACAATTTCCCCTTTGGAAAATTCTACTTTTTTCGTTTTTCCATCACGGTACGACTGCACCATAAAACTGGTAGAAAGTGCATTTACAGCCTTAGTACCTACCCCATTTAAACCAACAGATTTCTGGAAAGCATTGCTATCGTATTTACCACCGGTATTGATCTTGCTTACACAATCGATTACCTTGCCGAGTGGAATACCACGACCGTAATCACGTATATTTACCTTTTGTTCGGAAACAGTAATTTCGATGGTTTTTCCGGTACCCATTACAAACTCATCGATAGAGTTATCTACAATTTCTTTTAGCAAAACGTAAATACCGTCATCCTGCGCAGATCCATCGCCAAGTTTACCAATGTACATCCCCGGACGAAGCCTGATGTGCTCTTTCCAATCTAATGAACGGATACTATCGTCGTTATAAATTACTTCTGCCATACTGTATTTATCTGTTCTTCAATGAAAAACCTTGCATTTTTTGGTTTGCAAAGCGATGAAGAATTTGTAGAAATAACCCTGATGATTGAAATAAAAATATTTTCAAATACCTTCTTCAGAATTATTATACAATAATAGATTTATTCTGTGAGGCTCGCAAAAGAAAATTTCCACATGTCAACAGTCAGAAGTATAGGGTTGATGGCACGTGGTCTATTGCCAATAGCCTATGGCCAATTAAACCAGGCTATCAACTATGAGCTATCAAACCATCAGCCATTTTTCACCACCTTAGAAACCTAAGCCAATATTATCCATTCAATCCATCAATCATTCTCTCACTCAATCATTCAAATTTCCCTATCTTCAACGCAATATTCATAATTCTATTTAATGCAACAAAAGAAGCAACTTTCGCTATTCGATTTATCCATGATTGTGGTGAGTTTGGTTATTGGCATGGGCGTTTTCCGTACGCCTGTAAACGTTGCAGCTAAGGCACAAATTCCCGAACTGTTTTATTTGGCTTGGTTTATCGGTGGTTTTGTAGCCTTTTGTGGCGCGTTAACTTATGCCGAAATTGGTTCCCGCTTTCCGGTAACAGGAGGATACTATAAAATATTTTCAGCAGCTTATCACCCATCCATTGCCTTTGCCATTAATTGTATTGTAATCATTTCAAGTGCAGCATCGGTAGCAGCTATTTCGATTATTGGGGCAGAATACCTGAGCAAAATTATTTTACCCATCGATAAACAGAATGAAACCTATCGGGTTGCCATAGCCATTACCACCATTTTGGTATTTTATTTTATTAATCTGTTAGGTTTAAAAGCGAGTTCTAAAACACAAAATGTGTTAACGGTAATTAAAATCGGAATGATTTTAACACTCATTTGCGCTGTATTTTTCGGCGGACAAACACAAACCGTTACCCCAATTTTTAAAACAGCAACTGGTGCTTTACCAACCTGGTCTGATTATGGAAAAGCCCTGGGCCTGTGTTTAATTGCGGTTTCTTTTTCTTACGCAGGTTATGCGCAAACCATCAACTTTGGTGGCGAAGTTAAAGAAGCCAAAAAAGTAATTCCACGTTCCATTATTATTGGCTTAACTATTATTGTTATTCTTTACCTGTCCATCAACTATGTATATGTAAAGGTGATCGGTTTTGAAGAATTAAAATCGGCAGAAAGCATAGCCGCGATCTTGGCGTCGAAGATATTTGGTCCTGCCGGATTTAACGCACTTTCTGTAATCATCTTTTTCTCCGTAATGGGTTATGTAAATGTAAATCTGCTGAGCAACCCAAGGGCCATGTTTGCTATGGGCGAAGAAGGTGCCCTGCCAAAAATATTCAGCAGGATGAACAAAAAAACAGAGGTAATTACCATTAGCTTAACCGTTTTTACATTAATTGCTGTGGTAATTATTTTTTATGCCAAAACCTTCGACAAGATTTTAAACTATACTATTTTCTTAGAAAGCATTAGCATGGCCAGTTCGGCAGCTACGATTTTCATTCTCCGGAAAAGAACAGCACATCTTGATAAAAAAACCATCTATACTGTTCCTTTATATCCTATATTGCCTATTATTTTTATTGCTGCTTATACTTTCGTGGCCTTCAGCATTTATGCCGACGACCCAAATGCGGCACTGAACGGATTATACATTTTTGTTGGCTTTCTGGTAATCTATTTTGTGAGCAGATGGTTTAATAAGAAATAATTTTGATTTGAAAAGCAGTTGCGGTGCTGGTCGGTTTCGATAGTCCCGCCATACGCTACAATCTTTTTGTCATTTTCATCCTGAGCCTGTCGAAGGAACTACAAAAAGTATTTCTGCTACTGTCGGGTTTAAGATAGAAAGGCAGACCGATTAAAATAAACCTGATTGGAATGGACATGAAGCGCAGCGGAATAAAATGGAAAGCAGGGCTGATCTAACCAATTAACACAGAAACCAGCTTTACAAAAAACATAAAAGAACATAAAATAATTAATGAACAAAACTCTCTCCTTAAAACAAGAAATTGCTTACGCTGCTGGTATGATTGGTTGGAGCACGATGACAAACATTATCATCGTAATGCTTCCCTATTTCTATCTTCCCCCAAGCAACGCTGGCCTGCCACCTTTGGTACCACAACTCGTTTTATTGGGTGCGTTTAATATCCTTTCTATTATTGCTGCCTCAGGAAGGCTGGTAGATGCCATTTACGATCCGTTTATTGCGTCTAAAAGTGATGCATGCACCGATAAAAACGGTCGCAGGATGCCCTTTATGAAATGGGCAATTGTTCCTGCTATGCTTTTTTGCGGACTGGTTTTCTACCCGATCCAAAAAACGGAGAGCCTGCATAATGCCTGGTGGTTAACCATAACACTTTGTTTATTTTTTGTATCGGTTACTACCTATATTATTCCTTATAATGCGCTGCTGGCCGAAGTAACCAATACGCCAAAACAAAAAGTTAAATTATCGAGTTATCAGCAGGTTGGTTTTGTAATTGGAATCATTTTATCGGCCTGTACCAACAACTTTGCCGATCTGGTTGAGGCTCATTTTCATGTAGTCAACCGCAGCGAAGCCATCCAGACCGCGATATGGGGTTTGTGTATCTTATCCGGACTGGTGATGTTGTTGCCAATTTTTTTCATCAATGAAAAGGAATTTTCGATTGCGAAGCCTACTCATATCCCTTTATGGCCAGCAATTAAAAGCACCTTTAAAAACAGCAATTTTAAATATTACCTGATATCAGATTTCGCTTTTTATACGGCCCTGAGTATTATTTCAAGCGGTTTATTGTTTTTTTGTACGGTTTTATTGGGTCTACCAGAATCGGAAGGTGGAAAATTTATGGCTGCCATGGTTTTTGCGTCCTTGCTATTTTACCCGTTGGTTAATTTTGGTTCGGCTAAAATCGGCAAAAAACCTTTTGTATTACTTGCCTTTGGCGTGTTGTGTTTAATCTTCGTCACCATTTTCTTTTTAGGAAAATTACCATTTGGTCCACATACACAGATTTACATCCTAGTACTATCCGCTTCGTTTCCATTAGCTGCTCTTGGTATTTTACCAACGGCTATTTTGGCCGACATTGCCCAAAGAGATACCTTAAAAACCGGAGAAAACCACGAAGGCATGTTCTTCGCAGTAAAATACCTTTTTGTAAAACTCGGGCAAACATTGGGTATCGCTATTTTCGCCATGCTTACCATTTACGGGAAGGACCCCGGCAACGATTTCGGATTACGATTGAACGGAATTGTAGGCTTCGCACTTTGTTTGATTGCGCTGCTGTTTTTTAGCAGGTTTAAGGAGGAGAAATAGTTTGGGGTTGGGCGTTTTGAGTTAGGAGTCGACACAATCTAATAGATATGAACGAATTACTTGTACAAAAAGATTTAAGATTTAGATACAAATCATTTTTAATCACTGAAAACGGACTTGAGGTTAAACAGAAGAGTTTACTTAGTTCAAGTGAATATGTGATCGCTTACGAAAACGTAGGCACTAGAACTTATAAAAGCAATAAGGGTATTTATGGCCTCCTATTTTCATCAACAATATTAGGTATGGTGTCTATCCTATTGTATCTGTTAAGAAATGATGGAGAAGGCGTTGAAAGCTCGGTTTACTTCTTCTATTTTGGGTTATCGATAATACTGTTGATTTTGTTTTTAATCACCTATAAACGGATTTTTATTTGGTAAAACATGGGAACGTAGATGCTATTGAATTTTTTCAAAACAAACCATCAAAAGCGGAAGTCAATACCTTTATTGATATTTTAAAAGCAACAAGAAATATATTTTTACTCAATAAATACGGCCAGGTAAATTTTGGCCTCACCCGAGAAGAAAATTATAGAAACTTAGTGTGGCTAGCCAATAATGAGGTAATCAACAATGTAGAATTTAATAATATGGTGAATAAGCTAAATTTAGAAATGCAACAGCAGAATCCAGACAAAATGAACTTTGATTTTAGCTTAAATTAAAACCGATTGTCATTAAAGCCTGCAATAACCAGTTATCTAATTAAGCAAAAAATACATGAACGGAGGTAAGAAACGACCACCATCCCGCTCATGTATCTCATTTATAACCTAATAACCCGGGCTTTGTTTTAGGGTACCGTTACTTCTATCAATCTGATCTTGTGGTAAAGGGAAATAATCATCTCTGGTTTCGATGGTAATGCCTTTTAAGTAATTGAAGTACCCACCTTCAAAAGAAAAATAACTTTCCAGTGTTTGTTTTGCTACACCCCAGCGTACCAAATCGAAGAAGCGATGACCTTCCAATGCCAACTCTAACCTGCGTTCGAAACGCACCGCATTTCTGGCATAGGTATCATTTGGAAATGAGGTGTACTGGCTAACTTTATAAGCCGCCGCCGGAGTCCCATTTATATCACGAGGGGTAATTTTAGCAGCACGGGCTCTAACTGCATTTACCAGTATTAAAGCTCTGCCCAAATCGCCTTTTTCCACTGCACATTCTGCCGCCATCAGGTAAACATCAGCTAAGCGGATCAGGTTTACGTTTAATCCGGTTACGTTGGAACTGCCCGGGGCTGTTCCGCTCGAAATCTGAGCAGCATCAATGGTATTCTTAACAGCCAGGAAAGGGCCGCCGTTGCTGGCGTCGCGAATCCAGGTATCACCAGGCATTAAACCCCAATCGCGATAAGGAACGCCACGTCTTCCTATTGTCGATTCAATTCGTGGATCTAAAGGTAAAGTCTTATCTACTGCATAATTTGTTTTATCCGCTCCGGTTAATCCATAATCAGATTTATATGGGTTAGTACGATAGCTGCCATCCAGTAGCGGTAAACCAAGGGCATCTACCTTAAAGGAGTTGGCCAGATCTATCGTTGGCTGGAAGAAACCACAACAGTTAATCGGCGCATTACCGTACGGAAAGTTAAGCATATCGCCTACATTACCATTATCGCCGCCTGTGCCATCTGTTCCAACTGAATGTTGAACAGACATAATGGTTTCTGGCCCGTCTTCTTTGGTAATGTCAAAATTATCGCCATAAGGCATATCAACCAAGCTTGGTTTGGCCAAAATTACGGCATTCAACAAATCGTAAGCTTCAGGATATTTCTTTTGATATAAAAGTACCTTTCCAAGATAAGCCTGAGCAGCATATTTATCTACCCTACCTTTTTGATTCTTTGGTTTGGTTGTACTTAAATTGGCTACGGCAAACTGAAGATCATCTACAATATTAGGATAAATGTCTTTATCATTAGGAACAAAAGCACCACTATTGGCCTCGGTAACATAAGGAACCATTTTAAATATGCGAACCAAAAAGAAATAATAATGTCCACGTAACAATCGGGCTTCACCTTGAATTTCTTTTGCACGGGCATCATCAAATTTGGCCGATCCTGAACCTGCCTGTAAGCTAGCAAGAACTTTTAAAGTGCGGTTACAGCGTTGAATTCCTTCAAAACACCTGTTCCAAATATTCGATATATTATCATTTGTACTGGTTGGCGAATGCTGTTCAATGGCATTCATAGGCGGCTGATCTCCTGTGCTACTCCCTTTATGGGCATTATCAGATGCAACCTCGCCAAATAACCATTGGCTTGGTGCTGCACCATAATTACCCCATGTTCCGTCTAAATTGCCATTAAGTAAACTATAAGAACCTATTAAAAGTCCTTCAACCCCCTCTTGGCTCATTAACTGTTCCTCGGTGAGTTCACCCTGTGGTTGCAATTCTAAAAATTCTTTCTTGCAGGAAAAAGTACTGCAGATTAATAAGGAAAGAAGAATATATTTTATATGTTTCATTTTGATATTTTTAATTAAAAACCAACATTAATACCGATTAAAAACTGACGTGGTGATGGGTAAACACCCTGATCTACCCCTGGCGCTGAGAAGCCATCTACAATTTGACTTATTTCCGGATCCAACCCTGTGTATTTAGTGATGGTAAATACATTGGTTGCACTAACATACACCCTAATCTTATTGATGCCAGAATTTGGTCCGAAAGCTTTAGCTGTTGGGATGGAGTAGCCGATTTGCAAATTTTTCAGCCTTAAAAAACTTCCGTTTTGAATGTAATAACTCGAAGAAGCAAATTCCAGATCGGAGGCTCCGGCATAAGCTGAAGGAATCAGGCTTGATGTATTGCTTGGGCTCCAGGCATCAAGTAACCTAACACTTTTTGCTCCATCAAAGGAAGGGAAATCTGTAAAATAGCGTGTAGCTTCAAATATATCATTTCCTTTTACACCATATAAGAAAGCTGAGATATCAAAATTCTTGTAAGATGCGTTCAAATTTATACCGTAAGTGAAATCAGGATGTGGACTTCCAATAATTGTCCGATCTTTTGGATCAATAATACCATCACCATTAATATCCTGATAACGTAATCCACCAACCCTGGCACCCGAATAAGAAGGATTATTCTGAATATCAGCAGTACTCTGGTAAATTCCTGCGGTTTTATATCCAAAAAATGAACCCAGTGGCGCACCTTCCTGTAAAACGCTGGTTTGTAAGCTCCTATAATTACCATAAACCTGATTGAGAATACCTGGTGCCAACCTTACGATTTTATTGTTATTCTTGGAGAAATTTGCACCAATATCAAATTTAAAAGGGCTATCAGCGCTTCTTCCATAATGATAAGCGACATTAAATTCGACCCCTTTATTACTCATATCGCCGATATTTACAAAAGGTGAACTTCCCATTCCTACAATGCTTGCTGGTAGCGGTACCGGGTAAAGCATGTCAGTCGTTTTCTTGTTATACCAATCTACTGATCCATCAACAGCCCCACCTAACAAAGTAAAATCAAGACCAATATTTAAAGAATTTACAGCTTCCCATTTTATATCAGGGTTTTGATAGGCATTTTGTCGCACACCAGTTGTAAGACCATTACCGCCACCAAGCGCATAAGCTGAATTAACAATAGAACTTTGAAATCTATTGATATATTGATATCCAGGTATCCGTTGATTTCCGGTTTGTCCGTATCCAACACGAAGTTTCAAATCGCTAACCCAATTGAGGCTTTTCATAAACTCCTCTTCAGATAACCTCCATGCAGCACTTGCTGCCGGAAAATTACCATACTTATTAGCAGAACCGAAGTTAGATGAACCATCCCTACGGATAGTAAAACTGGCGAGATAACGATCATTAAAGGAATAATCAAGCTTTGCAAACACGGAGAACAGTGAACCAATTGCTCCGGTACTGGCATTGCTGATATTTGAAGAACCTGTATTTAAATAATAATAATCCGGATTACCCAAAAGAAAAAAATCATTTCTTCCTGCAGTTAATTGTCTGGTCCTGGATCTGATTGCCTCTGTACCGATTAATGCATTTAAGCTGTGTTTTTCAGCAAATTTTTTATTATAATTTAAAGTATTAGTCCAGGTCCATTCTGTATTATACCCTTGGATTTCGCTTAAATTATTTGAATTATTACCTTCAGAGAATTCCAAATTCGGATAACGCATAGATAAGCTATTGTAATTTTCGTAACGTATCCCAAAATTGGTTTTTAATACTAAACCCGGAATAATATCACCCTCACCGAAGATATTCCCAAAAAAGAAGTTGTTTTTATTAACATTATCCTTTGCCCTGAATAGAAATGCGAGTGGGTTCTCTGCATTTCCCAACTGACTACCGCGGCTACCGGCAAAGTTTCCGGCAATGTCATAAACAGGGATAATTGTTGGGATGCGGTATGCCCATCCTAAAGCACTTCCCTGATCCTGATAACCACCGGGAGTATTCGGGTTAACGCCAAATCCGACGCCTTCAGAATAACTGTACTGTGCATTTTCTCCGAAACGCACCCTTTTATTAAAAGCAGATACCGCAGTATTGGATCTAAAACTATAACGTTTAAAACCTGTGTATTTTATCGTTCCTTTTTGGTTCAAGTATCCGGCACTAATAGAATAGGTTGCATTGTCTGAACCTCCCAGTGCACTAATATTATAATTCTGAACCGGTGCAGATTCGGTTATCTCATCAAACCAATTGGTACCTTGCTTATTTGCTTTTGTAATTTGATAAAACAGATTTGGATCACGGCTATAGTTGTACTTAGAAGGATCTGCATCTGCAGCAGTAACATTCTGACCGAGTTTTAAACCTGCCACCAAATATTCAGGTAATACCGGTACTGTGCCCGAACCATAGTTATCTCCAGCAGCAATAGGCTTTCCGGCATTAGTATACCCATTAAATACATATTGTGCATATTGTTGAGGATTCATCATTTGTGGGAAGCTATTTTTTCTTGGCGACTGTGTGCCATAGTAAGAATCGAGCGTAATTTTTGGTAGTCCTGCTGAGCCTTTTTTTGTGGTAATGATAACCACACCATTATTGGCTCTTGAACCATAGATAGAAGCTGAAGAAGCATCTTTCAATACTTGCATGCTTTCGATATCATTCTGGTTAAGCCAGGATAGTTTTCCCTCAAACGGAACCCCATCAATTACATAAAGTGGGTCATTGTTATTAATGGTACTAAAACCCCGGATTCTTATTTGTGGCGTTGAACCAGGAGCCCCGTCATTTACAATTTGTACCCCTGTTGCTTTTCCTTGCAACGCCTCTACAGCACTAGCTGCAGGCTGGGCCTTTAACAGTTCCATACTTACTACAGCTACAGAACCGGTTAAGTCTTTCTTCCGCTGAGAAGAATAACCTGTCACTACAACCTCTGTAAGGTTATTATTGTTGGCTTGTAATACAATTGAAATGTTGGTTTGGGTACCCACTGTTACTTCTTTATTGCCATAGCCAACAAAAGAAATAACCAACACATCAGTAGGTTTTACACTCAGCGAGAAGGCCCCATTTGCATCAGTAGCGGTACCACCACTACCATTTTTAATTTTGATCGTGGCGCCAACCACAGGGAGTTTATCATCACTTGCAATAACTTTACCAGTGATTTTTGATTGGGCCATTGCGCCGAGGGCAAATAACATCCCCAAACACAAGAGAAGAAAACTCCTCTTGATACAAGATAGATTTTGTTTCATAGGTTATAAATGATTAGGTGAATAATGCGTACTCAATACGACTGATGTACTTCTAGGTTAATAAACTTAGCAGTATCAGGTGATCTCCGTCAGTTATGACGAGGTGTTTAAGTGGTTTAGTTTTTTGCTGGATGATGCCAATGCACCAAAAAAGGCAGGCATGCAAGAAGAATGGATTTCTCCTGAAGGGTGGTAGATTTTTTCTCATAAGTAAGTGGTTAGATAGGTTGTTAGGTATTTTTATTGATGATTTACATAATGATATTTTTAATTAAGTAATGAATTAGTGTACAATATACACTTGATTAAAAATAAATATACATATAAAAATAATAATACTACAAAAAAACACATACACAAACAGACTATAAAATACTAACTAAAAGGATTAATGCATTAGATCAATAACAGATGTGAGTAATAGATAACGATTTGAGGTTACGTTTATCAAATAGTAAATTCTCATACATTTTTTGTATCTTTGCCGCCGAAGCAGGAATAAGGGCTTGCCATTCTGAATGGCATATTCTCTCCGCAAGTTAGTCCTTCAACAATTGATTGTTCTAGCTTCTTCGATAAATATTACACAGAAACATACATGTTATTCAAAGAATTAAACCTCATTGAGCCAATTTTAAAGGCCCTTGAGACCGAAGGTTATACACAACCGACACCAATACAGGAGCAATCCATTCCAACGATATTAAAAGGTAAAGATTTATTAGGCTGCGCGCAAACCGGTACCGGAAAAACCGCCGCCTTTGCTATCCCAATGTTGCAGTTATTGCACGAAAAACACATCAATACCAAGGCAACCAAAAACATAAAGGCTTTAATTTTAACGCCAACACGCGAGCTTGCCATCCAGATTGAAGAGAGTTTTAAGGCTTATGGCCGTCATTTAAATTTACGCCATTTAGTAATTTTTGGTGGTGTAAATCAACACTCACAAGTAGAAGCTTTAAGAAAAGGCGTTGACATTTTAGTTGCAACACCAGGCCGTTTATTAGATTTAATGAACCAGGGGTTTATCAGCTTAAATACTATCGAATTGTTCGTATTGGATGAAGCCGACCGTATGCTCGATATGGGCTTTATTCACGATGTGAAAAAAGTAGTGGCTAAATTGCCTGCAAAACGCCAGACTTTATTTTTCTCTGCAACCATGCCAGATGAAATCCAGAAGTTGGCAAATACGATTTTATCTAGTCCGACAAAAGTAGAGGTTACCCCCATTTCTTCTACAGCAGAAACAATTGTTCAATCGGTTTATTTTGTAGACAAACCTGATAAAAAGAAATTATTGATCCACCTTCTTGAGGATAAAAAGATCGAAACTGCTTTGGTTTTTACCCGGACCAAACATGGTGCAGACCGTATTGTTAAGGATTTGGCCCATGCAGGTATTAAAGCTGCTGCCATTCACGGCAATAAATCGCAAAATGCCAGACAACGGGCATTAACTGATTTTAAAGACCGTAAAATCCGCGTTTTGGTAGCTACCGATATTGCTGCACGTGGTATTGATATCGATCAGTTATCGCACGTTTTCAATTTCGAATTGCCGAATATTCCTGAATCTTATGTACACAGAATTGGCCGTACAGGCCGTGCTGGTGCAAACGGGATTGCCATTTCTTTCTGCGATGCAGAGGAAAACGAATACTTATTGGATATCCAGAAACTGATTAAAATTACGCTCCCGGTTGTTGATGATCATCCTTATCCATTAAGCTGGGAAAGTATGCTGGCCAAAAACCAGGTTAAACGTAAACCACAAGCCCAATCTAAAGGCGGTGGAGGCGCTAAAAAAGGCGGTGATGGTAATATGAGCGGCAAACCGCGCAATGCCAGCAACAATAGAAGATTTGGTGGAAACAGAAAAAGAGGGGAAAGATAGAACGCTGAAAGACTAAAGCAGAAAGACTAAAGTTTTCCTGCTTATCGTATAAAAACCCAAGTTGTAAAATACAGCTTGGGTTTTGTTTTTATACCTATCTACAGTTGAGGGGTGGAAAATAAGTAAAAGCAGTCGTCATTGCGATAAGGCTTTCAGCCAACAGAGCAACGACGATAAAACGAGAACCCCCGAATTGATCGTACAACTCGGGGGTTCCTTTTATAAAACTTTGCAGGAAAGCTTTCCGCTTTAGTCTTTAAGCTTTAGACTCCTTAAACCACCACATTAATAATCTTTCCTTTAACGAAAATGATCTTTTTGGTTGGTTTTCCGTCTAAGAATTTCTGGAATTGCTCGTCTGCCAATAAAATGCTTTCTACCTCTGGCTGAGCCAAAGTTAAGCTCAAATTCAGGTTCATTTTCATTTTACCATTGATCGAAACCGGATAGGCAAATTCATCTTCTACCAAATACTCAGGCTTAAATGTCGGGAAAGCCGTGTAGGATAAAGTTCCGGCTTCATTACCCAACAATACCCAAAGCTCTTCGCAGATATGTGGCGCATAAGGTGAAAGGATAATCACCATATCTTCCAAAATCTGACGGTTTTTGCATTTCAGATCGGTTAACTCGTTTACTGCAATCATGAAACTCGATACAGAAGTATTAAACGAGAAACGCTCGATATCATCCTGCACTTTTTTAATGATTTTATGCAACGATTTTAATTCGGCTTTTGTAGGAACAGCATCGTTTACATGGAAAGCCCATTCTTCGTTGTGGAACAAGCGCCAGAATTTACGCAAGAACTTAAATACACCTTCAACACCATTCGTATTCCAGGGTTTACTCTGCTCTAACGGACCTAAGAACATTTCGTACATCCGCAAAGTATCAGCACCATAACGTTCAATCAAATCATCGGGATTAACCACGTTGAATTTTGATTTCGACATTTTCTCTACTTCGACACCACAGATGTACTTCCCGCCTTCAAGAATAAATTCTGCGTTGGCATATTCCTCTCTCCAGGCTTTGAACTTAGCGATGTCTAAAGTGTCATTTTCAACAATGTTCACATCAACGTGCAATGCTGAAGTTTTATATTCTTTTCTTAATCCAGCTGATACATAAGTATTAGTAGGTTTTCCGTTCTCATCGTTAATGCGATAAACAAAATTACTTCTACCCTGAATCATGCCCTGGTTAATCAGTTTCTTGAAAGGTTCTTCTTCTTTGGTGTAACCTAAATCTTTCAAAAATTTATTCCAGAAACGGCTGTACAATAAGTGACCGGTTGCATGCTCAGAGCCACCAATGTATAAATCGACATCTTTCCAATATTCAACAGCTTCTTTTGAAGCAAAATCGTTGTTGTTGTTGGCATCCATGTAACGGTACCAGTACCAGCTGCTTCCAGCCCAACCTGGCATGGTGCTTAATTCGTAATGTCCGCCATCTTTTGGAACCCAGTCTTCAGCCCTCGCCAAAGGTGGTTCTCCCGTTTCTGTCGGTAAATATTTATCAATTTCAGGAAGTAACAATGGCAATTCTTCTTCATTTACCAAATAAGGCAATCCATCTTTAAAGTAAACCGGAATCGGCTCGCCCCAATAACGCTGACGACCAAAAATCGCATCACGTTGGCGGAAGTTTACTTTTGCTTTCCCTACTTTCTGTTCTTCCAACCAGTTATTCAAAAATGGAACAGCTTCTTTGTAAGTCATTCCGTTTATGAAACCAGAATTAATGTATTTTCCTTCTTTGGTTGGATCTGCCTGAACATCAATATCCTTTTGTCCATCCAAAATCTGGATAATCGGTAAATTAAAATGGGTAGCAAATAACCAATCGCGTTGATCGCCACTCGGAACGCCCATTACGGCACCAGTTCCGTAACCTGCCAACACATAATCAGCAATCCACAACTGTACGCGTTCACCACTTACAGGGTTAATTACATAGGTACCCGTAAAAGCACCAGACACCGTTTTGGTATCGGCCATACGGTCTAACTCTGATTTCTTTTTAGTTAAAGCGATGTAGTTTGCAATGTCCTCTTTTTGTTTAGGAGTAGTTAACTCTGCAACCCACTCATGCTCCGGAGCTAAAACCAGGTAAGAAACCCCAAAAATGGTATCTACTCGGGTGGTAAAAACTTCAATTTGTTTATCGTTTCCTTCAACCTGAAACTTTACGGATGCTCCAACACTTTTACCAATCCAGTTGCGTTGCATTTCTTTAATCGGCTCTGGCCAATCGATGGTATCCAAACCCTGCAAAAGTCTGTCAGAATAAGCGGTGATCCGCATGCTCCATTGCATCATTTTCTTTTGCTCAACAGGGAAACCGCCACGTTCCGAGAAACCATCTTTAACTTCATCATTCGCCAAAACGGTTCCTAAAGCAGGGCACCAGTTTACCGTACTCTCGCGAAGATAAGTTAAGCGGTATTTCAACAATTCGATCTGTTTCTCTTCATCGGTAAAGGTTGCCCAATCGCTCGGCATAAATTCTTTAGTATCTTCATCACAAACTGCTTTAACATCAGCAGTCCCAGAAGCATTAAATTTTTCGATCAGCGTGGTGATATCTTCTGCCCTATCGTTTTCGATATTGTACCATGAATTGAACAACTGCATAAAAATCCACTGTGTCCATTTATAATAAGATGGCTCACTGGTGCGTACTTCTCTGCTCCAATCGAAAGAAAAACCAATCTGATCTAACTGGCGGCGGTAGGTTGCAATGTTTGCCTCGGTGGTAATAGCAGGATGCTGCCCCGTTTGTATGGCGTATTGCTCTGCGGGTAATCCGAACGAATCGTATCCCATTGGATGCAATACATTGAAGCCTTTAAGGCGTTTATATCTTGAAAAAATATCTGATGCAATGTAACCCAGTGGGTGACCAACGTGCAGACCTGCTCCTGATGGGTAAGGAAACATATCTAACACATAATATTTTGGTTTATCAGAATTACTTTCGGCTTTAAACGTTTGATGATCTGCCCAAAATTTC
The DNA here is from genome assembly GCF_918698255.1 of Pedobacter sp. Bi27. Classification (NCBI taxonomy): domain Bacteria; kingdom Pseudomonadati; phylum Bacteroidota; class Sphingobacteriia; order Sphingobacteriales; family Sphingobacteriaceae; genus Pedobacter; species Pedobacter sp. Bi27. The sequence goes on along the minus strand of NZ_CAKKMW010000003.1, from coordinate 688,976 downwards.
TGCCACTTTTGTTCTATTTCTTTGAATTGGTAATCCATTGCAAGTTTTAAATTTTTAAAGGTGCGAAAATACGGAAATTAAGGGGCTTAAAAAAGCAGATTCATGATAATATTTTGCCAGCAGAAATGCAGAATTAGAAGAGGTTAAGGGTAAAACCTCGATGCCTTTGTGTAGTCAGATGTTATCATCTGACTATCGATTACTTAAATAAGGGAATATCTGGTGCCACTACAAAAAAATGCGCCATTGATGTTAAAAACCAATGGCGCAGCAAATAATCGGGGAATTAAGATCTTATCTTGATAAAGAATATACTTTAGTAACGTTTGTTTTATCAATTTTAGCAGTAAACTCTAATTTGTTTGCAGTAATACTGTTTACTTTACAATAGTTCAGCCCATCATTAATATCCATACTGAACTGATCAGAATAAATGATTACATAAGTTCCGATTGTTCTGTTACCTGATAAACTCAGCTCTACCTGATCATCGTTATTTGATTTGTAGTCAACATAATCACTTGTTGTACCATAGGTAACAGTTCCATTAATCTTTTTTGGATCTTTCAATGTTTCTTCAGCAGTATAACCGGAAGTTACAATTTTATTTAACGTCCATCGGCCTAACATCTGGGCTTTTAATGAAGTATCATCTTTTTTGCAAGAAATAATTGTTGAGGCGATAAGTAAGAATAGGCTTAGAAGAGTAACTTGTCTTTTCATAGTTAAATTTAGTTTTAAGATATCCATAATTAACGCCGTTTCAACAAATTTCGTACCGCGTTTTCACAAAAAGTAAATTTAATTAAAGAATTAATGCTCAAACTAAAAGCAAAAGCTTTGCGTTAATATTCATTTAGCAATCATTAATTGGTGTTTATCAGGTATAATTTATATTTTCGCAGAAACAAAAATGAAATACATGGAAGAATTCGAAGTAAGTGATGCATCTAAGAAAACCAAAACCGTTTATATCTCTACTATAATCAGTATTGCTTTGGTTTTATTAATGCTGGGGCTGCTTGGTTTGGTACTTGTACATGCCAAAAATCTGTCTAACTACGTTAAAGAAAACATCGTTTTAAACATTATTGTTGATGAAGGCGCAAAAGAAGCCGATGTTTTGGCCTTTCAGAAAGAATTAAATGCAAATCCTGCGGTAAAGCAAACTCAATATGTAAATAAAGAGCTTGCCGCAAGAAATTTAACGCAGGATTTAGGTGAGGATTTTGTTAACTTTTTAGGTTACAACCCACTAACATCTACTTTCGATGTGTATTTAAAAGCAGAATATGCGAACAATAAAAGCATTGATGCCTTAAAAGCCAGTATTTCTAAAAATCCTGTTGTTAAAGAAGTGGTTTACCAAAGCTCTTTAATTGATATGGTTAACAAAAATATCAGCACCATTGGCTTAATTATTTTAGCCTTTGCTGCACTCCTATTAATCATATCTATAGCACTGATTAACAACACAATAAGACTAGCAATCTACTCACAACGCTTTTTAATTAAAAGTATGCAGCTGGTTGGTGCAACGAAAAACTTTATTCGACGTCCTTTCTTATTATACGCTGCATTACACGGCTTAATTGCTGCATTTATTGCCATCATAATTTTATTGGCAACTTTAATTTACGCCCGCAAAGAGGTACCTGAGATTATTATTTTAAATAACTACCAGGAATTTGGCTTCGTATTTATAGGCCTTTTAATTGTGGGTATTTTTATAACAGGCATTAGTACTTGGTTTGCAGTAAGCAGATATTTACGTTTAAAATCTTATCATCTTTATAGATAATGGCAGAAAAAAAAACAGGTCCGGTTGTAAAGGACGTTAAAAGCGAATTGGTGTTTACCAAAAAAAACTATCAGTTATTGTTAATCAGCATTGCAATTGTAGCAGTTGGTTTTATATTAATGATGGGTACTACTGGCGATATTTATGATTTCAGAAGAACTTTATTGGCTCCGATAGTGGTGCTGGCGGGTTTTGCTTTTGGCATTTATGCTATCCTAAAAAAATAATTTTATCCTAAAGGATTATACTTGAAAACGCTTAATTTATTGATTAAGCGTTTTCTTTATTTCTTATCTTTTCAAAACATATGAACTCTTTTGAAGCCATTGTCCTTGCTATTGTTGAAGGATTAACTGAATTTTTGCCTGTATCGAGTACCGGACACATGATTATTGCATCATCGTTTATGGGCATTGCATCAGAACCATTTGTAAAACTTTTTACCATTGTGATACAATTGGGTGCAATACTTTCTGTTGTTGTACTCTATTTCAAAAGATTTTTCAAATCGATAAATTTCTACATTAAATTACTGGTTGCATTTATCCCAGCTGCCATATTTGGTCTGCTATTGAGCAAAAAAATCGACGAATTATTAGAAAGCCCAATGGCTGTTGGTATTTCGCTGTTAGTTGGCGGTGTGATCTTATTATTTGTAGACAAGTGGTTTAATAAACCAACTATTAATGAAGAGGAGGAAGTAACTTATTTAACAGCGCTGAAAATAGGTTTCTTTCAGTGTATTGCCATGCTACCAGGTGTATCGCGCTCAGGAGCCACTATTGTTGGCGGTATGAGTCAGAAATTAAGCAGAAAAGTTGCTGCAGAATTTTCATTCTTTTTAGCTGTACCTACCATGTTTGCTGCAACAGCAAAAAAACTTTACGATTTTTATAAAGAAGGGCACACCATTACCCACGAGCAGACTAATCTTTTAATTATTGGTAATCTTTTTGCTTTTATAGTGGCACTTTTGGCGATAAAAAGTTTTATCGGATACTTAAACAAACACGGTTTCAAGGTTTTTGGATGGTATAGAATTGCTGCTGGTTTAATCATTATCATCTTATTGCTGAGCGGGCACAACTTACAGATTATATAATTCAGAATATTAACCACAGATTTACACAGAAACACGGATGATTGTTATCTGTGTGCATCCTTTTCAGGGAAATCGCTTTTAAAACATGTGCAAAAATTAATTAGCCACGGAAACACAGAAATCACGGAATAGAATTAAAGTTTTTCCGTGTTTTTCGTGCTTCCGTGACAAACATAATGCAGGCATGCGAAGAAGGAGGAAAAATTACCAGAACAAAGTTAAAAACGATTTCCCTGGCATCCTTTTCATCTGTGTTAAAAAACGACATTGAATCCGTATCTTTGCGCAAAAAAGATTTGTGAGTACCGAAAATTCAAAATTTAAAGACTTCAATTTTGCAGAAGGCGAATTGCTCTTAATTAACAAACCATACAAATGGACTTCGTTTGATGTAGTAGGCAAAATCCGTAATTCTTTAAAACCGCTAAAGCTAAAGGTTGGTCATGCCGGCACTTTAGACCCCCTTGCTACAGGCTTGCTAATCATCTGTACAGGCAAACTAACTAAGCAGATAGACACTTTCCAGGCAGAAGAGAAAGAATATACAGGCACCATGATTTTAGGTGCTACTACCCCATCATTCGATATGGAGACTGAAGTAGATCAAACTTTCGACATCAGTAACATCACCGAAGAAGATATATACGCTGCCTGTACACCATTTATTGGCGATATAGAACAATATCCACCAGCACACTCTGCTGTTAAGGTAAATGGAGAGCGTTTATACGTAAAAGCAAGGCTGGGTGAAGAGGTTGAGCTACGTAAACGTTTTGTAAGCGTTCCAGCGTTTGAAATCACGCGGATCGAACTGCCAGAGATCGATTTTAGAATTGTATGCAGTAAAGGCACTTACATCCGTTCATTAATATCCGATTTTGGTAAAACTTTAAACAGTGGTGCTTATCTTTCCAAACTTACCCGTACCCGGAGCGGAAACTTTTTGCTTAAAGATGCGTTTGAGGTATTAGAACTTGTTAATTATATTCGTAGCAAGAAAGAAGAAGCTAAAACTGCAGCAGAGGCATGAACCGCATCAAAAACAGAAACATCAGGTTTATAAAAGAAATTCTTTTAATTATTGCAGGTGTAACTTCGGCATGTTTTGGCTTAAAAAGCTTTTTAATGCCCAGTCATTTTATTGATGGTGGTGTAACGGGTATTTCTCTTTTGCTAAGCACCTTAACAGACTGGAATTTATCGTACCTTATTGTAATTATCAACATTCCCTTTGTAATTTTAGGTTATAGGCAGATTGGTAAAGGCTTTGCCCTTAAAACCGCTATTGCCATTGCTGCGCTCTCGTTGGCCTTAATTTTTCTTCCCTTTCAGCCCATTACCCACGATAAATTGCTCATCGCATTTTTCGGCGGGTTATTTTTAGGCGGTGGGATTGGATTGGCCATGCGCGGTGGCTGTGTTATCGACGGGACAGAGGTTTTGGCACTTTACATCAGTAAAAACAGCATTTTAACCGTTGGAAATATCATCCTGATTTTAAATATTATTATTTTTGCCTTCGCAGCTTATTTCCTAAACATCAATACTGCGTTGTATGCTATTTTAACCTACTTATCAGCATCAAGCACAATCGATTTCATTGTAAACGGTATAGAACAATACACTGGTGTAACCATTATCTCAGAGCACCAGGACGACATAAAAGGGTTCATCATTAACGATATGAAACGCGGGGTGACCGTTTATAAAGGCGAAGGTGGTTACGGAGAAAAGAAAGATATCGATATTATTTTTACCGTGGTTACCAAACTAGAAATGAGCAAATTACAAACCGCAATACGACAGATCGATCCGGATGCCTTTGTAATACAACAACAAATTGCCGATTTAAAAGGTGGGGTAGTGAAACGCCATGCTTTACATTAATAACAATAAATTTGGGCATGTCCCTAAGCTACGCAAAGGGTCGGGCTGTACGCTAAATCCCCGATAGAAAATCGGGGGATACCGCTTCCATCCCTCATACAAAACCCAGATCAATAAAATAGATTTTACCATTGAAAATATATCATAACCTTTCCGATTTTAAAAAATTAGATAACGCCATTGTAACCATTGGCACTTTTGATGGCGTGCATTTCGGACACCAGAAAATCATTAAACAACTGGTAGAAAAGGCAAAAGCCGATAACGGAGAAAGCGTAATATTAACTTTTTTCCCCCACCCCAGAATGATTATAGATCCTGAAAACCAGGAGCTAAAAATGATCAATACCATTAATGAAAAAGCCGAAATTTTAAAAGGTTTAGGTGTAGATCATTTAATCATCACACCATTTACCAGAGATTTCTCTAATCAGCTGCCTGAAGATTATATAAAAAACACCTTAGTGAATAATATTGGCACTAAGCATATCATTATTGGTTACGACCACCGCTTTGGGAAAGACCGTTCTGGAAATTTAAGCGATTTAAAGGCCGCAGGTTTACATTATGGCTTTAGTGTTGAAGAAATTATGGAGCAGGATATTCATGATGTTGCAGTAAGTTCTACCAAAATCCGACAGGCACTCTTAGCGGGCGATGTAAGCTTGGCCAACGATTATCTGGGTTATCCGTTTTCTATTTTTGGAAGGGTAATTAAAGGCGATAAAATCGGAAGAACAATAGGTTTCCCAACAGCTAATATCTTTATAGAAGAAACTTATAAACTGATTCCGGGCGATGGCATTTATGCGGTTACCGTAGAAATGGACTCCGAAGTCCGAAGTCCGGAGTCTGAAGTCCCAAACCCTAAACCCTCTACCTTAAACCCTCAACCATACAAGGGGATGGCCTACATCGGGCAACGCCCAACCATTAACGGAATGACCAGAAATATTGAAGTAAATATTTTCGATTTCAACCAGGAAATTTATGGGCAGGATATTAAGATGAACTTTTTGAAATTCCTTCGTCATGATGTAAAATTTACCGGATTAGAAGCTTTAACTGTTCAGTTACAAAAAGATAAGGAGGCTACTTTAGCTTATTTTGAATTTTTAAGTTAACAGATTTAAATCCAATTTTCCTTTCAAAAAAGCCTCATTTTCGTTATATTAGCGGCAATGAGGCTTTTTTACATCATCTTTTTCCTGTCTATCTCCATTAATTTTGCGGCCTTCGCATCGCTGGAAAAAAGAAATGATGTACCATTAAAAAACACCAGAATAAGTTTCATTTCATGCAAAAAAAATATCAAATCCAATTCCGATTTCAATCAGGATAGTGAAAGTTTGCAAAAAGATTTCATTAACAGTTCAATTATAAAAATATCATCCAGTGCGTTTGTACTGATCACTTTTTTGCTGTTCCATTTTTTCAAGAACAAAACCATCAATATAAAAGTTGTAATCAAGAGATTAAAATATAATTATTGGTGCCTGTTTAAGATGCTCTACCCAAAACATGTTTTTTGGTAAGTAATTTCATTTTTAACCACAAATGTGGAGTTTTCAATAAAATGCCGAGTAACAACACTTGGAAATAAATTATTTAATCATCAATACCCATTTTTTATAGATGCATTTACCTGACTTAATTGCCGATTTGGGATTAATCCTTGCTGCTGCAGGGATAACCACCCTCATATTTAAACGAATTAAACAACCGCTGGTTTTAGGTTATATACTGGCCGGCCTCTTGGTTGGCTCACATTTAGATTTTTTCCCTTCAGTTACCGATACAAAAAGCATCAATATTTGGGGCGAAATAGGCGTAATCTTCCTTTTATTCAGTTTAGGTTTAGAATTCAGTTTTAAAAAACTGGTTAAAGTTGGCGGTTCTGCTTCCATCACGGCGATCGTGAAAGTGCTTTTTATCATTCTGGCGGGCTACTTGGTCGGTAAAGCAATGGGCTGGAAAGACATGGATAGTTTATTTCTGGGGGGAATTTTGTCCATCTCATCAACAATGATTACCATTAAGGCTTTCGAAGAACTTGGTTTAAAACATAAAAAGTTTGCTGGCCTGGTTTTTGGTGTTTTAATTGTTGAAGATCTGGTGGCTATCTTGTTACTGGTATTATTCTCTACCCTGGCGGTTAGTCAGCAATCGGCAGGTACAGAAATGCTGTATTCCATTTTAAAACTGGCTTTTTTCCTGGTACTTTGGTTCTTGGGCGGAATATTCCTGGTTCCTTCGTTTCTTAAAGCAACCAAGAAATTAATGAACGACGAAACCATGTTGGTGGTATCTTTAGCGTTATGTTTGGTAATGGTATTACTGGCCGATAAGGTGGGCTTCTCTCCTGCCTTGGGTGCATTTATTATGGGATCCATTTTGGCAGAAACCACACAGGCAGAAAGAATCGAACATTTAACCAAATCGGTAAAGGATTTATTCGCAGCGGTATTTTTTGTTTCGGTTGGTATGCTGATTGATCCTGCTATGCTGGTTAAGTACGCTGTACCGATTATCGTTGCTACATTAGTGATTATTTTAGGGAAAATTATATTTACCATTTTGGGTGCGTTATTATCTGGTCAGCCGTTAAAAACTTCTGTACAATCGGGCATGAGTTTGGCGCAGATTGGTGAGTTTTCATTCATCATTGCCTCATTAGGCTTAACCCTTAAAGTAACAAGCGATTTCCTTTATCCTATTGCAGTAGCGGCAGCAGCGATCACTACATTTACTACGCCATATCTGATTAAACTATCTGAACCTTTTTACCGGTACTTGAACCGTGTTTTACCTAAAAAATGGTTAGATGGGATCGAAAGATACAGCTCCAGTACAGAAGGAATTACAACATTAAGCGATTGGAAGGTTTTATTGAGGTCTTATATTTTTAATACCATTATTCACTCCGTAATTATCATTGCGATCATCTTTTTAGCCTACAGGTACGTTCAGCCTTTTATTGTGAGCAATATTGCCAATAGTTTAACTTCTATTATTATCAGCGTAGTGGTTTCCTTCATTTTAATGTCGCCTTTTTTATGGGCATTATCTATCCGAAGAATCCAGCGAACAGCCTATTCCCACCTTTGGCTAAACAAAAAATATACCCGGGGCCCGTTAATCGCAATCGAGTTTTTCAGAATTGCCTTAGGCATTTTCTTTGTAGGTTTTTTAATGTATGAGTTTTTTGATACCTGGATTGCCGCTGTGATCGCATTAGCCCTGATTATCTTAGGTATGATCATCTTCTCCAGGAAACTACAGTCTTTTTACGATAAACTGGAAAGACGTTTCATGTTGAATTTAAATGCACGTGAGCATCAAAAACCTAATATTTTACCCTGGGATACCCACTTAACTGAACTCACTGTTTCCCCTGAATCGGAAGTAGTTGGAAAAACACTTACCGAATTAATGATCAGGGAAAAATATGGCGTTAACATTGCTTTAATAGAACGTGGAAGAAATAACATTCCAACACCGGGAAGAGATGAGCGGCTTTATCCAAACGATAAACTGCTATTAATTGGTGCTGATGATCAATTGGCTGCTGTTAAAGTACTTTTAGAAGTTGATGCGCCAGAAACAGCTGAAGAAAGTAATTTTCCGAATAAAGAAATGACCTTGCAAAAGGTGGTTGTGCATGCCGAATCGCCGGTTTATGGGTTAAGTATTAGAAATGCAGGTATCCGCGAAAAAGCACAGGCATTAATTGTCGGCATAGAAAGAGGTACTGATCGGATATTGAATCCTTCCTCAGACTTTGTATTCGATAACGGCGATGTAATTTGGATTGTTGGGAACAATAAGAAAATAAAAGAGGTTATTTAGTTAGTCCGAAGTCCTTAGTCAGCAGTCTTTAGTCGATATAGACTGCTGACTCGGGACTTTTGACTAAGGGCTAAAAAAGCTATCTTCGTATATAACCTAACCTATGAAAGTCGATAGAGAAAAGAGTGAGTTTCTTGATGATATGATTGAGCAATGGCAAAGTGACGGCTTAATTAATAACGAAACCGGCGATAAACTCCGTAAAAGTTATGAAGCCAAAAACTTCGATTGGTTACGCCTGGCACAGTATGCTTTTTGGGTAGCCCTGGCTTGCGGTTTTATTGCACTTGGATCGCTCCTCATTGATAATTCGATCTTAAACTATTTAAAACGGGTTTACAATACACCAAACATCGTAATTGCTATTGTTTCTGGCGGATTGGCAGCATGGCTTTATATCTTAGGTTTTAAGCGAAAAAAGAAACTGGCCCATTTAAAGTTTAGTAATGAAGCTATCGTTTTTTCTGCAATTTTACTCACGGCAAATGCCATTGCTTATTTTGGAAAGGCGCTAGACAATGGATCTGGCAACTTCTCCATCCTGATTTTAGTATCCGTTTTCATTTATGGTGCTTTAGGTTATATCTTCAATTCGCGTTTGATCTGGATTTTTGCTTTGATATCTCTAGGTGCTTGGTTTGGTACTGAAACAGGTTATTTGAGCCGTTGGAATTATTACTTTCTTGGTATGAATTACCCTTTACGCTTTGTGGTTTTTGGCGCTGCATTAACCGCAGCATCGTTTATTATGAAAGCTTTCCCCAAAACACACAACTTCTTTCAGGTTACTTATATTGCCGGAATGGTTTATTTGTTTGTTTCGCTTTGGGCCCTATCCGTATTTGGCAATTTTGCCAGTTTAGAAGAATGGTATAAGGTTAGGCAGTTAAGCTTATTTTATTGGGCATTAATTTCAGGCGCCATTTGTGTAGCGAGTACTTTATTTGGTTTAAAATACCGTGATGACATTGCCCGCGAATTTGGTATTACTTTTCTCTTTATTAACCTCTACACACGCTATTTTGAATACTTCTGGGACAGTTGGCATAAAGCTTTATTCTTTTCGGTACTGGCGGCCTCTTTTTGGCTGATTGGCAGAAAAGCAGAAAAGATATGGAATGTAGAGTTTTTGAAGTAAGGAAGATTATAAGCTCGCATTTAGGCATCGATTTTTAAAGGTTTTTAAAATGAAAATAAACAACCAAAATCTATACAGTAGGGTTGTTGAACTGCTAGTCCAGTCTCGACAAAAGGTATCGCAAACCATTAATAATATAATGGCTATGACCTACTACGAAATCGGTAAGATGATTGTTGAAGAGGAACAGGACGGCAAAGAAAAAGCCGAATATGGCAAACAAATTTTGAGTGAGCTTTCAGAAAAGCTAATTTCAGAGTTTGGCAAGGGCTTTTCTGAAACAAATTTAAAACAAATGAGGTATTTTTACCTTACATATTCAATTCGTCAGACAGTGTCTGACGAATTCGAAAACAATGAAATTTCCAAAACAGCGTCTCCTAAAACTTCAAATTCAATTCAGCAGACACTGTCTGCGCAATTCAAACTTACATGGTCTCACTACCTTAAGTTAATGAGAATAACCGATATAAACGAACGTAATTTTTACGAAATAGAAGCAATAAAAAATAATTGGAGTCTACGCGAGCTGCAGCGTCAATATGATTCAGCATTATATACACGTTTAGCAATAAGCAAAAACAAGGAAGAGATACGATCACTTGGCCAGAAAGGACAAATAATCGAAAAAAATAAGGATTTAATAAAAGACCCCTACGTACTAGAATTCCTAGGCCTACCAGAACAAAGTTTTTATTCAGAAAGCGAGTTAGAGCAAAAATTAATTGATAAACTCGAACATTTCTTATTAGAATTAGGCAATGGCTTTACCTTTGTAGCGCGTCAAAAAAGAATAACTTTCGAAGAAAAACATTTCAAAATAGATTTAGTCTTTTATAACCGTATTTTAAAGTGTTTTGTACTTATCGATTTAAAAATCGGAGAACTAAAACATCAAGACATAGGCCAGATGCAGATGTATGTGAACTACTTTGATAGAGAAGTAAGACTTGAGGATGAAAACAAAACCATCGGTATTATCCTTTGTCAGGATAAAAGTGAATCTGTGGTAAGATATACGCTTCCGGAAAACAATGAACAAATTTTCGCAAGTAAGTATTTAACGGTTTTACCTAGCGAAAAGGATTTCATTAGAATTATTGAGAATTAATTCAAATGAAAATATACCAACAAGCCTTAGCACTGAGAGAACGTAGAAGGGGTTTCCATATCATTACTGATGAGGTTGAGGATGCCCTGCCCCAAATTGACGAAATTAACATTGGCATTTGCCAGGTTTTTATACAGCATACTTCTGCTTCGCTCACCATCAACGAGAATGCAGATCCTACGGTTCGGGTTGATTTTGAAATGTTCTTCAATAAAACTGTAAAAGAAAATGATCCCGATTATAAGCACGACTATGAAGGATCGGACGACATGCCTGCGCATTTAAAGTCAGCACTTTTAGGTAGTTCTGTTACCATTCCGATTAGAAACGGCAGATTGGCGCTTGGTACCTGGCAGGGCATTTATCTTTGCGAACACCGCAACCATGGCGGCCAAAGAAGATTAATCATTACAGCCTGGGGTGAATAAATAATTTTAAGCTTTCTTAACCTCTTTTTTAATTTCGGGATGATTATCCTGAATGGATTTACTCCCCGTTTCTATCTCAATTTCTTTTGTGGTAACCGCATAATGAGAAGGGTAAATTTCAGATCCAAAAGCAACCGCATAAGCCTTGGTAAATTCGGCACCAAAATATAAAATAATAGAAGAATAATAAGTCCATAAAAGCACAACTACCAACGATCCTGTTGCACCATAAGTACTACCAACATTGCTTTGCCCTATATAAAGTGAAATGGCAAATTTACCGATCATAAATAGCAAAGCGGTAACTACTGCACCAGCAATTACATCACGCCATTTTATAATTGCATCAGGTAATACCTTAAATATTACGCCAAATATTAATGAAATAACAGCCAAGGTTACAATTTGATTAAGAACGTAAAATACAATAACAGATATTTCGGCAAAGCGGGCCTGCAAGCGATCACTAAAGGCATCGAGTACAGATGTAACCGCTAACGAAACCAACAGTACAAAACCCAGGCTAATAATTACCGAAAAGGACAAGAACCGGTTCTGGAGCATTTTTACCCATCCTCTTTTCGGCTTCGGTTTTAAACCCCAAATGGTATTAATAGAATCCTGGATATCGCCAAAAACGGTAGTTGCCCCAATTAATAGGGTTATGATACCGATAATTAAAGCGATGGTACTTTTTCCATCCAGATAAGCATTCTTGATTAACTGCTGCAAGGAAACAGCCGATTCTCTACCTAGAAAGCCTTCAAGCTGGGCATAAACCTGTCCTTCGGCTATTTCTCTCCCTAAAAATATACCACACAAAGAAATAATTACCACGAGCAACGGCGCCATAGAAAACACCGTATAATAGGCTAATGAGCCGCTAAGTTTCGTTACTTTATGATCATTAAAACCTGTAAACGATGCTTTTAAAATGCCCCATATTCCTTTTAAAGTGATTTTATGCTTTGCCATAACAAACGATTTAAGATGAGATGCTCTAAACTTAAACCACTCATATTTTGAATTGTTTGTTAATTAATGAGGCGAATACAGGATGTAAAGAAACTAAATGCACAAAAAAAGCTCCGAATTTTGGTCGGAGCTTTTTCTGTATCGATTAGATCATTTTATATTATTTGGCCTTAATCCATGAAGCAATATCGTTAACTAAAGTTTCTGACACACTTACCGCTGCTTGATACTGGGCCATTGTACCCTTTTCGGTTTGAGCACTTAACAGGTGGTTTAAGTCTGGGTAAAATTTAAGAACCACATTTTTCTTTTTACTTAAGGCAGTATTCCATAAATCAAAATCTACTTTACCCACCTGAAAATCATTACCGCCCTGCAATACGTATATTTTAGGTTTCGAAAGGCTTTTTGCTACAGCAACCTGATTGTAGGTATTTAAATCTGTCCAATATTTTGCAGGCAGTCCTAAAATTAAAGAATCAGGTTTTATGGTAGTTCCCAACTGCGAAATTCTGCTTTTATCAATTTCAACATAAGCATCTGCCAGTTGTTTTTTAAAGGCAGCTGTTGTATCGTTAGCCTGATCGAACATATACTTATTCTGATCAACAATAATATCTGTTAATTTTCTTGCAGGTGCTGCTGCCAAAATAATCCCTGCTAAATCAGGTGTAATAGTAGCCATTTTAGGTGCCAGCATTCCGCCCAAACTGTGGCCGAATACATAAACAGCTTTAGGATTAGCGCCAACAACAGTTTTTGCGAGTGCAATAGCTGCAGTTGCATCATCCAGCACTTCTTCTTTTACTGTAAATGCTTTATTAAATTCATTCGGATAGATTAAGGTCCGTTTTACGTAACGAACAGAAGCAATACCTTTGGTTGCTAAACCGCCAGCTAAATCTTTAAAGGGTTTATTCCCACCAACTGATTCATCCATATCTGCCGGACCAGAACCATGCACAAAGACCACTATAGGGAAATTTTTAGCATTTTTTGGCGTGGTGATAATGGCTGCCAACTGTTTTCCTGCCGGCCCAATGTAAACCGACTTTTCTTTGTATAAACTGGTATCAACATAAGTTGGTTTTAAATAAGCGGCTGCTTTTCGAGAAGGCGCGAGGAAGATTCCGACGATTTTCTGTAGTTTATTAAAACCTAAGATAAAGTTCTGATCACCGTTGGCAAATTTGCCTTCTACTGTTACTGCAAAAAACTCGCCCTGAGCTTTACTTTGAACGGCATCTAACGATTCTGCCTTTCCATATTTTGTTCCAATATCTCCCCAAAGTTTCTTTAAACTCTCTTCTGTTAATTTCGTTTTTAAAGTATCATCAAAGAAAGCGTGGGCATCTTTAAATTTCTCTTCCTGCAACAGTTTAAAAAAGTCGTTTGCACCGTTGAACAGCTGGATCACATTTTGAGAAAATGCTGTACTTGTAAATAATAAAGCAATTATAAATAAAAGGCTTTTTTTCATCCGTGTTTTGTTTTAATGGTAATGAGATTCAATGATTAATCCTTTTCTGGATTTAAAAAATCATGATGGTTCATGTATTGTGTTTGGTTGTTTACAATACCCAAAGTTAACAATATTTGGTTCTGAAAAGCCGCAACCTAAACTAGCCGTTTAGTTTTAACTAATTTTAACATTTGATGTCAGTTTCTTCCACAAAATGTATGGGATAAACATAATTACCAGGGCAATAAGTGGAGGGATTAAAAGCGATATGCCATCTCCAACAAATGCCCTGGAGGCAAAGGCGCCAATAAAATTAATCGTAAAACCCGCGTATGCCCATTCTTTAATGGTTTTAAATTTATTTTGAAGGATGGATGCCGCCCCAAGCAGTTTTGCAATACCAACAATGATGAGCAGATACATCGGGTAACCGAGGTGTTTAAGCACTTCTTTGCCTGCTTCCTGTTGAGTAATTCCGCCAACACCATCCATAACCATCATTAATGCAAAAATAATGGTGATAATCCAGTACCACGTTTTTAACTTCTTCATATTTATCTGTTTTTATCGTAATTTATTAACCAATTATTCCCAAAGCGATCTGTTAAATCGCCAAAAAGTGCTCCCCAAAATGTTTCCTGTAGCGGATGGGAGGCCTTCCCTCCTGCTGAAAGTTTACGGTAAAAAGCCCGGGCCTCTTCTTCCGAATTACAATTCAGCATCATAGAAATCGAATTTCCCTTAATTAATCCGCGTTCTTCTACCATATCTGTTGCCATAATCACCAAATCATCTTTAGCCAAAACAGCATGCATAATACTCCGCTTCATAATATTGGGCATTTTATCAACAATAACCGATTCTCCAATGGTTTCGAAGGTCAATTCTCCTCCCAAACAACCCTGATAGAATGTCATTGCCTCTCGGCAGTTGCCGTTAAAAGTGAGATATGAATTTATACTTGCCAATTGATTTTATTTTTTGATGCCTACCATTAAGCGCACATCTGTTTCGTTAATATACATTTCAAGGCAATAGCCGTTTGGATCAATGTTGGATTGATTGAGCAGTTTTTCGAAGGTCTTTCCAATCTGGCTAACATCTTTCATAAAATCGGGAACCAGTTCACTAATAAATATTCCTTTCTTTATGGTAAAGGCCTCAATCCCAAATTTCTCAGCTTCGCCATCTGTTATTTCTTCAACGGCAGCCTTATAAATAATCTCCCGTTTTTCGTTAGGCCTGCTTATTCCAAAATACTTGCGTTGCTTATCAAGTGGAAACAGGGCATGAAGTTTTTGATGTGCCGCCAAAACTCCGTTTGGGAAAGATTCGGCAGTAATACACATTACCTTAATATCCTCATTTAAAATATACTCTTCCATTGTCATTATCGGCATTACCGCTTTAAAGATTCAATTGTAAACGATTAACAACACAAACATACGGGCAGAAATTAACAAGCTAAATATGTAGAAACGACAATTGCGGGGGTTGTTTACGACAATTAGCCTCGTTATATTTGGATTATGAAACATGTATCTATCTTAATTCCAGAGACTGCCGTGATTGAAGCCATTGCAGATCCCCGCTATCTATTTACCGCCGTTAACGAGTTTTTACAAGCGTCGGGCAAGTTGCCATTGTTTAAAGTTGAGCTCGTAGGGATGACGAAAGAGGTGAGGTTGAACAATAGCCTTTTTTCTGTTCATGCCGATAAACTGCTGCACGAGGTTGATCACACCGATCTGATCTTTGTACCGGCCATCAGTGGCAATATTGGTTATGCGATGGAGTCGAATCAAGATCTATTGCCGTGGATTGTAAAACATCATGCAAAAGGTGCAGAAGTGGCTTCGCTTTGTATGGGTGCTTTTTTACTGGCCGCAACCGGTTTGTTAAATGGCAGAAAATGTTCTACGCATTGGCTGTTTGCCAACCAGTTTAGAGAGATGTTTCCCGAAGTAGAGTTGGTTGATGGGAGTATTATTACCGATGCGCAGGGTTTATACTCCAGCGGTGGTGCAAACTCTTACTGGAACTTACTTTTATACCTGGTTGAAAAACATACAGATAGAGATACCGCCATTTTAGCGGCAAAATACTTTGCTATTGATATCGATCGCGAAAGTCAGCTGGCTTTTATGATGTTTCAAGGACAGAAGGGGCATGAAGATGCAAAAATCAAAAAGGCACAGGAATTTATTGATGGCAATTACCAGGATCGGATTACGGTCGATCAACTGGCCGATATGCTGGCGTTGGGTAGAAGAAGTTTTGAGCGGAGATTTAAAAGTGCGACCAAAAACACAGTAATCGAATACATTCAAAGGGTTAAAATTGAGGCTGCCAAGCGGAGTTTCGAATCGAGCAGAAAAAACATAACTGAGGTAATGTTTGATGTAGGTTATACAGACACAAAATCGTTTAGAGATGTTTTCAAAAAAATTACCGGTTTAACACCGATTGAGTACCGGAACAAATACCATAAAGCCGTACCTGTTTTGCAGGTTTAACTCATTTATGGAAAAAAAATAAAAAAAATTAAGCTGCACACAATATATTCTATTTACAGCGTTTATGTATGTGAGAGCGTTAATTTAGATGACGGGGATACTGCCTAAGAGTGGAATCCCCGTTTCTTTTTTGTTTGTCATCCTGAGGGATAATTTATTGTATAAAATCAATACGAATTACAGGAGATTCTTTTCCCAGTAATAGGATGCGAGGAATCGTCATTGCGAGAAGGCTTTTTCAGCCGACGAAGCAATCTTACAACGATCGCTATTAGCATGCGCTTTAAGATTCCCGCCTACGCGGGAATGACGATCATTATATTGGAGTCTATCGATAGTAACGTAGTCGAAGGATCTCTTGAACAGATTTCTCCGTTCCGCTTCACTTCAGTCGAAATGACGGTAAAGTTGCGAAATAACCTATCATGCATTTTAGACACATTTATTTCAAATAAAAAAAAAGGGGCATTGTTAAAAAATGTCCCTTTTTAAGATATATGATGGAGTTAAGAATTTTAGCTTTCTTTATCAGTAAAATCAACGGGTTTCTTTTCAAAATACTGATCGAAGTTTTGCACCTTTTTAGGTTTTAGAATTACATATATTCCTAATCCGATTAGTATTAAAGCCGTACTGATTCTTGACAGGTCGAAATCAAAAATGGTTATTGCTTTAAGGGTAAATAAACCACCTATAATTGTTAAGGCTAACCAGCTGCTGCCCTGGAAGTTTTTGCGGTAACCCATCCATAAACCTACGCCTAACATGATGGTATGCCATTTCAATATCCAGTATGGAACATCTATACCAGAATTTCTTAACAAGAACACCGAACCGATTGCTATGATTAAAACACCTAAACCAAATTGTTTATCTGCGTGATTTTTTTTGATTAAATTTTCCATGACTGTTTGTTTTTATAATTCAAATGTATCACGAATACCAATGCCGGGGAATGGCTTTTCCCTCAGTTGTGATGTTTTATCGGTGAGTGAAATAAAACTGTCGGTAAAAAAATTGTAAGACTTTAGGGAAGGAACGATTTATCGGTGAAAATGTTATTAGTCCGAAGTCAGTAGTCCTGAGTCAGAAGTCGATTAATCGATGTAAACAATAAACCAATGACTAATGAACCAGTGAACCAACTATCATTCGAAAATGATGATATCCGTTCCTTCGCTCATAATTACTTTTGAAGTGATGTTAATGAATAATCCATGAGCCAATAATCCGTTAACCTGGTTCAGGTTAGCAGATAATTTTGCAGGATCATCAATGAGGCCAAAATCGGCGTCGATAATCAGGTTACCATTATCGGTTATAAATGTTCCGTTAGCTACAGATCTCAATATACCCTTTCCACCAAGCTTATTAATCTGATCGGACACATATTGATAGGCCAATGGAATTACTTCGATAGGAACAGTGAAAGCACCCAATTTTTTGACCTTTTTTGAAGCATCGGTAATGATGATGGCATTTTTACTCAATGAAGCAATTATCTTCTCTCTAAACAGCGCCCCGCCACCACCTTTAATCAGGTCGAGTGACTCTGTAAATTCGTCAGCCCCATCGATACTGATATCAATTTTGCTTAAATGCCCGAGATCAAGAATCTCGATGCCCAGAGATTTAGCGAGTTCTGCTGTTCGGATGGAACTCGCGGCGGCCTTTATCTTAAGTCCTTCTTTTACACGTTTACCCAATTCTTTAATGGCAAAGATCGTGGTAGATCCCGTACCAAGGCCTACTATATCACCATCTTTAACAAATTTTACTGCAGCCAGGGCAGCTGCCAGTTTTTCTGCATCTTGTTGAGTTTTTTCTATAGTAGCCATAACGTAAAAATAGGTTTAAATGATAAACATCGCAAAAACGAAAAAAAATTTACTGCTGATGCAATAAATCGTTTTTATAGCGTTTATGTATATGAGAGCGTTAATTTAGATGATGGGGATTCTGCGATAGTGGAATCCCCATTTCTTTTTTCCATGAATTATGTCATCCTGAGGAATAATTTATTTTATAAAAATCAATAAATGACAGAGTGCTAGGTGCCGCGAGGAATCGTCATTGCGAGGAGGCCTTTTCAGCCGACAAAGCAATCTTACAACTATCGCTAGTAGCGAGCGCTTTAAGATTGCTTCGTGCCTCGCAATGACGACCATTCTATTGGAGGGCTTGTCAGTGGTAGCGTAGTCGAAATAATGATGACTCACAACGACTCAACTACCTCACACAATCAAGGCAGAAAAATTTTACGCACAATACAATAAATCTTATTTACAGCGTTAATGTAGATGAGAGCGTTAATTTAGATGATGGGGATTCTGCAATAGTGGAATCCCCATTTCTTTATTCCATGAATTATGTCATCCTGAGGAATAATTTATTTTATAAAAATCAATAAATGACAGAGTGCTAGGTGCCGCGAGGAATCGTCATTGCGAGGAGGCCTTTTCAGCCGACAAAGCAATCTTACAACTATCGCTAGTACCGAGCGCTTTAAGATTGCTTCGTGCCTCGCAATGACGACCATTCTATTGGAGGGCTTGTCAGTGGTAGCGTAGTCGAAATGATGATGACTCACAACGACTCAACTACCTCACACATATCAAGGCAGAAAAATTTTACGCACAATACAATAAATCTTATTTACAGCGTTAATGTAGATGAGAGCGTTAATTTAGATGATGGGGATTCTGCAATAGTGGAATCCCCATTTCTTTTATAACAAAAAAACGGCTGGTATTTCTACCAACCGTTTCCTAACAATTAAACTCACTTATTTATTTAAAGAATTTATCCATCCTGCAATTTTTAAAGCTTCTGCTTTCGTTACTTGCGGCATTGGAGGCATTTCTGTTGAGTAACCCGGCCAATTTTGTGGCTGTGGGTTGTGGATCAACTGAAATATTTTCTCTGCTGAATACTTACGTTTTGCAATTTCTACGAATGGCGGGCCAATCTGTCTTTTGGTTTGATTGTGGCAGGCCAGACAAGTATTTTTTGTTAATAAACCCTCAACTTCTTTAAAAGTAGGTGCTTTAGCCGTAGCAGCAGGTTTAGCCGGAGTAGCTGTTCCTTTTGCTTCAGGTGCTTTCCCGGTTGTTGCCTTTGGAGCAGTTGTTTTCTTAGCAGGAGCATTTACCGGTGCCGCAGAGTTTTTGGTACTTACTTCACTGGTAGAAAGTTTATTTCCATCAGGAATCTGGTTCAAGGTATAATAAGCTACCGGATGAACTAATGAATAAAAACCATCTTGAGATCTTAAACCATCTAATGTTAAGGTATGGATATAATACTGGCGAAGGTTTTGTACAATAATTCTGGCTTTTAAACCATCTGCCGAAACTTTAACACCAGAGATTTTTAATTTCTCTGTATTTACAGGAGGTGAACCATACACAGGGTGATATTTGTAAATAAAGCTTTCTGCATCATATGAAGCTAAATCTTCGGCCGATTTACGATCAACAGGCATGGTAAACTCCACTTCAAAACCATCGGGCATTGCCCTAACGGCTTTCATTTCAAAAGGGGTTTTATTGTTGTATACCAGTCTTTCTAAACCTTCGTTAGCATCACCTGCCGATCCCCAACCACGGTTGGTTTCTCCAACAAACAATGAACCATCAGTTCCCCATTCTAACCTCAATACGCCTGAACGGAAACCTTTACGGAAAAGGAAGGCAGCACCTTGTTCCTCGCCTTTCACCGTTTCCATAAAAATCCTCGAAATGATACTCATTCCCTGATCGCCGACTAAAATCTGACCAGCAAACGGGCCGAATGTATTTGCTGGAATTTTAACAGGTTCTGCAGAAGAGATCCCCAAAATACCATAAGGCAACCAAACCGATGGCAAACGTAATTCAGGGAATACTTTCTTCATTTCGAATAAGGTTTTGAATGTTTCGTTTACCCTATTTTCTGGTTTAATGTATCTTCCTTGTTCGTTTTTGGTTCTACGCTCGTCTATTTGCGAGTAAAAGAAATCTGACTGCAGTTTAACTGGAGAGTTAGGTAAGTTGGTCCATCTTAAACTGGCTGGATGCCCCATAAAATCACCTTTATTTACTTTCCATAAACCACCTGAACCTACCCAGTCGCCCTGGTTTTCGGTATAATAAAACTGGCCATCAATAGTGCCAATCCCCGCTGGCGAACGGAAACCCGCAGCATAAGGACTCATTTTACCATCTTCTGTAATGTTCATGGCCCAACCACGCATCGGCACACGGCTTTCTGCTCTCCACCATTCTTCATCGCCAAAGGCCACGTTTCCGGTAACCATAAAAGTACCATCAGGCATTAACTTCGGCCCAAAACTATATTCGTGGTAGTGCCCACTTAATGGCCACGCATAAATGGTTTCGTACACATCGGCTTTGCCATCCTGATCTTTATCAACCAGTTTGGTCAACTCGCCGCGCTGTGCCACATATAATGCACCATTTTTATAGGCGATGCCCAAAATTTCGTGCAAACCATAAGCAAACCTGCGCCAGTAAGGCTTGGCACTTGTAGGGTTTTCTACAATGTACACTTCTCCTCTACGGGTAGAAATACCTAAATCGCCATTTGGCAAAGTAATCAGACCCCCAACTTCTAAAATGGGGCCTTCGGGTACGCGTACTTTATTAATTCTGAAAAAATCTTCTTCTTTCGGTGTTTCTTGTGCAAAAACTGTAGTAAAGCTAAAACTTAATGCCAGTATTGCTAATTTTTTAAATGTATTTCTCATTGTCATTCCAATTAAAACAAAATGGTATAATTTAACTTAGTTCCAATAGCTACGATAACTTCTTTCTTGCCATCAACTTCTCTGATTACTGGTTTAGCAGAACCTTCAGCAAGTTGGATATAGTAAGATTTATCATCAATCAGGTATAAACCTTTGGCTACTTCCTCTATATCAGAAGCGGTTGCCAATAAGAAATACAGATCTTTTGATGGTTTATCAACAGCAATCTCCCTCGTTAAACCTTGTCCATTTTCCATCACCTTAACGGCATCTATAACATTTGTTCCATTAATGATGTACTTAAACTCCGGACGGTCTTGTTTATCCATTACATAACCTTTGGTTCTGAAACCAGTACCAGCAGTATCAGCTATCCATTTAGCCTGATCGTTCGCTAATTTTGCAATGGCCAAAATTGGTTTTTTAGTGAAACGGGTAACACTGCCCAATGCACGAGAAGTTCCATTTCCACGGCCATCCCACATTGGTGTAGCATCGATAAAATCGCCATGCCATCCCTGTAATAATGTACCATTATCTAAATCGTAGCTATAGGCAACTTTTTCTGGTCCGCCTACCGAAATAGCATGTACCGAACGTACTCTTGGCGCAACATCAACAAAACTTCTGATCATGTTGTTGCTTGCTGCTTCAATGTAAATTGGATCTGCCCCACCGTTTTGGTTTGGTTTTGGAATTTCTGATAGTTCGTTAATCTGGATATTTCTGAACGCTACCGAACCATGATCGCCCTGTAAACGTAAAGGTCCTTTTGCTTTTTCAGCTCCTGCAGCTCCTCTCGTTGCACCAAATAACTCAACATTTTCGTGAATCACCACCCCGTTTAGTTCTGCACTGATAATTTTAGCATTTTGCGTTTTCTTTCCTGATGCATCAAATTTTGGTGCCTGGAAGATAATTTTAATGTGCTGCCATAAACCTGGCGCTTTACTTGCATTTTGACGGGGAGCAACACCTCCAAACCCTTTTTCGGCTTCAGGTTTGCTATCGTCCCAACGTTGGTAAATACCGCCATTGTTTGATGAACTTGGGTTTTTCAGTCCCCATGCGTCATCAATCTGAATTTCGTAATTACCTTGAAGATAAATACCAGAATTTGTTCCTTTTGCAGTTAAATAATCTAATTCTACTGCTACGTCCCCGTATTCGTTTACGGTATATAAGTCAGAACCCGCTTTTTTTGCTGTAGATTGATTAATCAATATCCCTCCACCTTTGGTTGTTTTTAAAACATTTTCGGCGTTTAGGTCGGCCACCACATTTTGAGCGATCGACCATGAATTTGAAGGATTTTTAAAGGCTGAAAGATCTTTGAGATCAATACGCTGGCCAAATGCCAACAGGGTTCCGCAAAGCCAGAAAATGGCTGTAAAACCCGTCTTTGAAATATTCATATACTTGGTTTGTTAGTTTTAGCCCAATCAGGACTAAAGGTTTTTCCTAAATATGAGACTGTATCATAAAGCGTCAACTTAATCCATCCTTCTACAGGCTCTCCGTAGGAGTCCTTTAGACAGGATGAAAATTCTATATTTATGATACAGTCTCTATTGTTTTTTCTATTTTTCTGTTGATAATGAATAAGGGAAATCAGCCGGATTTGAACCTCTGGTTTTATTCGGCGTTGCTGTCATATTGAAGTTTAACACCGCACCTTTTTGCAAACCACTATGGCTGATCCAGTTTTTAGAATATGGTTTACCGTTCATCTGTAACGACTGAACATAACGGTTGTTATCGCTATTGGCAGCTGCATTAATCACCACAGTTTTACCATTTTCTAAAGTAACAGTTACTTTTTTAAACAAAGGAGCACCCAAAACATACTGATCAACTGCAGGTGTTACCGGATAGAAGCCCATTGCCGAGAAAACGTACCAGGCAGAAGTTTGCCCGTTATCTTCGTCACCACAATATCCATCAGGAGTAGGTTTGTACATTCTGTTCATGGTTTCTCTTACCCAATATTGTGTTTTATAAGGCGCACCACCGTAGTTATACAGGTAAATCATGTGCTGGATCGGTTGGTTACCATGTGCATACTGGCCCATGTTTGCAATCTGCATTTCGCGGATTTCGTGAATTACACCACCGTAGGCACTCTCATCAAATACCGGAGGCATAGAGAACACAGAATCCAATTTGGTTACAAATTTACTATGGCCACCCATTAATTTGGCTAAGCCATCAACATCCTGAAAAACAGACCAGGTATAATGCCAGCTGTTGCCTTCGGTAAATGCACCGCCCCATTTAAATGGACTGAATGGGCTTTGGAAAGTTCCATCCTGATTTTTACCGCGCATTAAACCCGAAGCCGGATCGAAAAGATTCTTGTAGTTCATGGCTCTTTTCTTATAAATATCGATCTCCGAAGCCGGTTTGCCTAAAGCTCTTCCCAATTGATAAATGGTAAAGTCATCGTAAGCATACTCCAATGTTTTAGCGGCATTTTCATTCTTTTTTACATCGAAAGGCACATAACCCAATTCATTGTAATATTTAACACCATCGCGACCAACGGCCTCCATAGGGCCCTCGTTGTTTGCGCCATGTTTTAAAGCCTGCCATAACGTTTCAATGTCATAACCGCGCATACCTTTGATATAAGCATCAGAAACTACCGAAGCAGAGTTGTTACCCACCATAATGTTTGCATAACCCGGACTGCTCCACTCTGGCAACCAACCGCCTTCTTTGTAATCGTTGATTAAGCCTTGTTGCATTTCCTTGTTGATTGAAGGATAAACCAGGTTTAAGAATGGATATAATGCCCTAAAAGTGTCCCAGAAACCCGTACCAGCGAACATGTATCCTGGTAAAACCTGTCCGTTGTAAGGACTCCAGTGTACAATCTGGTTTTGTGCATCAATCTCATATAATTTATTAGGGAAGAATAAAGTACGGTACATTGCTGAGTAGAAAGTACGGGTTTGATCAATCGTCCCCCCTTCAACCGCGATTTTACTTAAAGTTTTGTTCCAGGTTGCTCTGCCTTTTGCTTTCGTGGCATCGAAACCATCGCTAGCCAATTCTCTTTTTAGGTTCAAATCGGCCTGCTCAAAACTGATAAATGAAGAGGCTACTTTTGCAATTACCTGCTCGCCTTTTTGTGTGGCGAAACCAATAACAGCGCCGGCATGATCTACAGTTAATTCTAAATCTTTATCGTTAAGTTTTTTATCATCCCAGGTTTTAGCCAATTTGAAATCTTTGTTGAAATAGATTACAAAGTAATTTTTGAAATTTTTAGGCAGTGGACCGCGGGCATATTTAGTGGTATAACCGATAATTTTTCTTTCTGCCGGTATAATTTTAATGTAAGAACCTTTATTCTGTGCATCTACTACCACGTAAGCACTATCCGTTTTAGGGAAGGTAAACCTGAACTGCGCAGCACGTTCTGTTGGGGTAATTTCGGTGGTTACATCAGCATCGGCTAAATAAACACTGTAATAATATGGCTTAGAAACCTCTGCTTTATGGCTGAACCAACTGGCACGGTCATCATCTGTGAATCTTAATTTGCCAGTAACAGGCATAATTGAAAAAGCGCCGTAATCGTTCATCCAGGGCGAAGGCTGATGTGTTTGTTTAAAGCCGCGGATTTTGTCGGCATCGTAAACATAAGCCCATCCATCGCCACTTTTACCGGTTTGTGGCGTCCACATGTTCATTCCCCATGGCAAACCAATTGCCGGATAGGTGTTTCCGTTAGATAATGATGGCTTGGATGCCGTCCCCATTAAAGGGTTTATCCAATCTACCGGATCTGTAATTTTGCCTATTGTTTGCGCGAAGCTGGTTGACGCCGCAACACTCAATAAAGCGATAAATAATCTTTTCATTTGTTGTGTTTGTGTTTTATATGCTTGTATTTATTTTAAACTTCCGAATTTTTAACGTAATCTGCCCAAAGCGCATCTAAATCTTTACCCGTTAATTTTGTCCAGATATCTTTGGTATAAGTGTGGTCTCTTAAAGAAGCGTCAACCGTTTTGATTATACCCGGTTTTACACTTTTCTCCATCCAGGCAAAAAAACCTGCAGTAATGCGGTAGCTATTTTTATAACTATGTTCTGGTTTTAAAGCAGGTAGCGACCATTTGGCACCTTCATTATCTACGCCAAATTTATAGCGTGCATAATCGGCAATACCTTCTGTTAACCAGCCCGGGCCAACACTTCGGCCATAATCTTGTACAATGTGCATTACCTCATGGGTTACTACATCAATGTCTTCAGGATGTTTCACCATCCAGATCGAACTGAAGGTTACTTTACCATCAGCAGTTGCCGCCACGCCTTTGTAAGCTGTATCTACAAAAAATTTCACTTCTTTTATGGTAGCTGGATTATACGCTTTGGCCAGTTTTGGGTAAACTTCGAAAAAAGTTTTGATTAACCGTTTCTTCAATTGAGGGTCTAATTCCTTAAAATTGCTCTCGAACGATAATGTATAACCACTTTTCTTTGTGATTTCCTGTGCTTTTAAATGAGCTGAAAAAGCCGAAACAAACATTAGGAAGATTGAAAAAGTAAATATTTTTTTCATCTGATTATATTTTTATTGTGATGGATTGTTACTTTGGTTAGCCTGTTTAGTTCTGCAAAATAAATATAATATGTAAAACGATTTAGTAAATGATCAAAAATTTTACTTTAGTGATGATTATTTTTACAAAGCAGAGGTCGTCATTTTCGAGCAACTTGCAACAGAGTCGAGAACCCGAAGGCTCAGCGAAGCTAATCTGTATAGATCGATCTCTCCTCCGAAGGAGTTCCTTTGGAACATTCCACTGCGTTTCATCCGATAGCTATCGGATCGAGATGACGACCGTTCCATCTAGATAAATTTCTTATTTTTTGCTGCTGTAACTAAGGCTTACCTTTTGTGGTTCTTTGCTATAATCTTCCCATAGCTGGTCGATAGTTTTCCCGGTTAAGGCTGCCCAAGATTCTTCCTTGTATTGATGCGCTCTTAACTGTTGATCTAAAGTAGCAATTAAGCCAGGTTTCACATTTTGCTCCAACCATGCAAAAAACCTTGCGGTAATGCGGTAACTATTTTTATAACTCTGCTTTGCATTATAATCCGGCAAACTCCATTTCGAGCCTACATTATCAACACCATATTTATAACGTACATAATCAGCAATACCTTCGGTTAACCAAACCGGGCCAGCACTATAGCCATAACCCTGAACAATGTGCATGGTTTCGTGTGTTACCACATCAATATCGGTTGGATGCGCTTTCATGTAAGCCGCACTAAACAAAATTCTGTTTCCGCTTGCTTCTGCAACTGCTTTGTATGCTGTATCTACCACAAATAACACATCGTGCGTAGATTTATCGTTAAATGTTTTAACCAGGGTTGGATAGATTTCGAAATAAGTAGCAATTAACTTCTTTCTTACCGTTGGATCTAAATTTGGATCTTTGCTAATAAAGGTTAACTCATAACCTTTGTGTTTTTCTTTACTGTAAGAAACCCAGTTTTTTGAAAGTGCATTAAATAGTTCTTTATCGATCTTAGACTGCGATTTACCTTTTACCCAACCGCTGTTAACCTTAATTTCTCCTGCTTTGGCTTTAATGGTTTCGGTTTCGTTGTTGGCAAATGTTAGCTCAACCTTTCTCTTGGTACGATACCCATCGGCCATGGCAAATTTTGGGTAAACGTGGATAAAAGCAGTATCCAATCTGGCTTTGGTTATGGCATCAGCTATATTGCTTTCACCGTTGAAGGTTAATTCATAACCTTTATTCTGTGCAAAAGTACTTATAGCGCTCGCCAGCAACGCGATTATTAAAAACTTCTTAATCATGGTTTGTTGGTGTATTTTATGAAATATTTTAAAAATTTAAACGTGATCTAACGCCATACTAAAACGTTTTATCAAGCAATAATAAGCATAATATCGCAGATGAAAAATTAATTCCATTTTTTTAATAAACTGAGACAAAAAGATCAATAACTAAAATACACGAATGATAAACAGGATTGCCATGAAAAAGGGCATTACGCTGTAGAGAAAGACAAAAGAGGAACAGACTGCAGGTCTAGTTATGTTAAGTCACCTGCAGTCTTCTCCTTATTAAGTTAAGCTTAAATCGCAGCAACTTGCAGCACCAATTAACGCTGCATGTTCTTTAAGTTCGGATATTTTTATTTCCGTGTCGATGTCGTTACCTTTTAAGGTTGCGATCAACTCGGGTGCAAAAGCACTAAAAGATTGCGCAATATTACCACCAACAATCACAGTATCGATTTTGTGTTTCTTAATAATAGGGATCAGGAACTGGGCAAGATTATAACCAAATTCCATAAATACCCGGGTAGCAAAATGATCGGTTTCTACCATTTCCACCAATTCTTTCACGCCATCTACCGTTTTACCGCTAAGCTTGTTAAAACGTTTTACGAACCAGCGCGTAGAAAGGTAATCTTCCGCAATTCCGTCTAAAAATTCGGAGTTCCAGAGGTCAGCATCAAAAGCTTTATCATTGAGACAAAGCGATGATCCCAGGCCCGTACCAAGCGTTAAGCCCAACACACTGGCATTTCCTTTGGCAGCGCCTGCAAAAACCTCACCTTGTAAAAAACCTGCTGCATCGTTTATAAAATGAATATGCGCTGCAGGGATATCCAACCTTTCAGCCAGTTCTTCCTTTACATTGATCTGGTAAAGTGATTTAAACTTATCCTGGTCTTTAATTAATGAAATGCCTTCACTATAATTAAAAGGACCAGGCATGGCAATCCCAACATTCCGGGCACCGTTTTTAATGTTTTTAAAAGCCTTATTGATGATATCGCACCACGCGGATAAAATCACTTCTTTACTCTCCTGCGAATTCACAGGGCTACGTTTGATGGAATCCTTCACCAAAGTTCTCGTTTCTAAATCCACCAATGCGGCCGTAATATGCGAGCCGCCAATATCTACACCTAATGCAACAGGCTTTTCCATTCTATATATATTTCTGTTATCTATTCTTTATAATCTGAATTAATTCGCCAAAAGTAGCTATTTACTAAGTGAAAATGGCTTATCTTCTTCTAATCCCCCCCTATTTAACGAAGGTTTAACATTCATCTCTAATTTTAACACCCCTCCTTTTAACAAATCGCTATGGTTTATAAAATTTTTGGTGTAATTTTTACCATTTAAGCTTGCCGATGTTATATAAACATTGGCAGCATTATTGGCGGGTGCCTCAATCACGAATTTTTTGCCGTTTTCTAAATTAATAGTCGTTTTTTTAAACATTGGGCTTCCTAAAACGTACTCCCCCGTACCTGGAGTTACGCTGTAAAACCCTAACGCGCTTAACACATACCACGATGAAGTTTGCCCCTGGTCTTCGTCTCCAGGATAACCATTTTCTGTGGCATTGTACAGTTCATGCATCACCTTACGGGCATAAAACTGGGCCTTCCAGGGTTGGTCGGCATAATTATACAAATACACCATATGCTGTATCGGTTGATTTCCATGTGCATATTGACCCATATTGGCCATTACCATTTCGGTCATTTCATGGATCATCCCGCCATACGAACCCACATTTACTTTATTAGGTTCGCTGAAAACAGAATCGAGTTTGGCGATAAAATTACTTTTCCCTCCCATCAAATTAATTAAACCTTTGGTATCTTGAAAAACCGACCATTGCCAATGCCAGGCATTTCCTTCGGTGAACGGGCCTCCCCATTCCGTTGGGTCGAAATTTGGCGACCATTTTCCTTCTGCGTTCCTACCCCTCATAAAACGGGTAGAAGGATCATAAACATTTTTATAATTGAACATAGGTTTCTCAAAAACCTTCATATAATGCTTATCTCCAATCATTTCTGCCAAATGGTAAGCGCAATAGTCATCGTAGGCATACTCTAGTGTTTTGGCTGTAGCTTCTCTGTATTTTGGATAAGGTACATAACCTAATTGGTTATATTCTGTTACGCCATCCCTACCATTTGCAGGGCCCCATGGCCCCTTATTCATTGCTTCGTGATAATAAGCATCTAGCGCCTTTTTCGGATCAAACGTTCTGATTCCTTTCGCCCATGCATCGGTTAACAAAGAAATAGCGTGGTTACCAATCATACTTCCAGCTTCGCTGGGAAAAGACCACGATGGCAACCAACCACATTGCTCATAGGCATCGAGCATGGCCTGCATATAGCGACCGTGCATTTCTGGCTGCACCAGTGTGTTTAGTGGAAATTGCGCACGGAAGGTATCCCAGAAACCCGTATCGGTAAACATATATCCATCATGCACTTTACCGTCATACGGACTAAAGTAATATGGTTTTCCGGCTTCATTTATTTCATAAAACTTTCTGGAGAACAGGCTTGCCCTAAAAAAGCAAGAATAAAAAGTTTCCATATCTGCTTTAGATCCGCCTTCTACTTCTATCTTGCCGAGCGATTTATTCCACGCCGCAGCAGCATGGGCTTTGGTATCTTCTAAGGTCTTATCATTGCCCAGTTCTCTTTTTAAATTAAGTTCGGCCTGTTGTAAACTAATATAAGATGAAGCAGTTTTCACCTGCACCTTCGTTCCAGATTCGAACTGTACAAATGTACCTTTTCCCAATCCTTCAGCAGAAATAGAATCTTTTGCAATAGTATTACGTTTATTCTCCCAGGTACCGTAAGATTTAATCGGTTGATCGAACTGAATTACGAAATAACTCTTCCAACCTCTTTTAAAACCTTCGCCATTGTTTACCCAGCCCGTTATTTTATTTTCTTTAGGATAGATCTGAACACCGCTTAATCTGTTGTATCCGTCTAAAATTAAAAAGCTTCTTTTGCCTTTTGGATAGCTGAACCTGAGGTGTGCGCCACGCTCTGACGGTGAAATTTCGGTGGTAATATCATTTTCGAATGTTACCTTATAATAGTTTGGTTTAGCAATCTCGTCCTGATGACTAAATTTAGTTTCGCGTTTATCTTCATTTACTATCAGTTCATCAACCATTGGCATTAAAGAAAATACGGCATAGTCTCTCGTCCACGAACTGCATTGATGCGCTTGCTGAAAGCCTCTGATTTTATCTTTAAAATATTGATATTTCCAACCATCGCCATTTCTACCAGTTTGAGGTGTCCAGGTGTGCATGCCAAATGGCAGTGCCGTTGTTGGATAGGTATTCCCCCTGGTGAGTTCGTGCTTGGAGTTTGTGCCCTGAAGTGTGTTAACGTAGTGAACCCAATCTTTCTGCTGCGCCATTAAACTTTTGGCAGCAAGGCAGCATAAAATGGATGCGATTAATTTAAATTTCATTTGTTTGTGTGTTTATCCTTTCCAGCTGATATAACCAAAACCAGGCTGTGTATTTTTTTAAAAAAGCATTTGTGAGCACAGTTACAGGCTTGCAAATGCTGATGATATGATTATTTAATATTCCATTTATCAGCTAACATCTTGATGAAATAACCGCCAACAACACTTCTCGCCTGAAAGCCTGTCATTTTCCCATTGGTAGTTTCATGCCAGTCGCTCAATGGTACTTTACTCTCCGTTTCGGTTGCAAAACGGTATATCGGACTTACAAATTTTTGAAAATCGGCTTCGTTATCGGCCAAGGTAGCTGTCCACATAATCCAATCAGATTTGGTGTAAGTTCTACGGCTGTCCAACGGTAATCCGAAATCTTTTTGTTTGGTTAAATAAAAGTTAATTTCCTTTTTGTATACTTCTTTAGGAAAAAGATCAAGTTTTAAAAGTTTGTCCCAAACGAGGTTGTACTTCTGGCTCCAGGTATTTTTATCATTAAAAGTTAAAGCGTAATGATCGCCATCATCTGCAAGTTTCATCCAGTTCTGGGCCATCTGTAAGGCAGCTGTTCTATATTTTGTAGCTATATCGGCCTTGCCTAATAATTGCGCCATTTGTGCGTAAGCACCTAAAGCTACAATAGCTTTTACCGATAAATTCGCATTCCGGGCCAAATGGCCGGCAAAATCGTCCGTACATAATTGATTGGCCGGATCGAAACCTTCCCTTAGCAGATAGTTTGCCCATACAGACATTACCTCCCAATGTTTCTCGGCATACTTTGCATTTCCTTCTGCTTTGGTTATGGCAGCTGTTAAGATGATCATATTGCCGGCTTCTTCTACAGGCATATCTTCGCCATAGGTTTGGCCGTTGGCTAAAGGATAAGTACCTAAATCATGTGCTGCAAATGGTTTCTTCCATTTTCCGCTTTCCGAGTAATAGAAAATGCCATTCAACATTCCTTTTAGTAATTCGGGATTGTACACTAAAAATTGTGGTGCTGATGGATAAGTTACATCCACTGTATTGATTGATCCATTACTGAAATTTTCTTTCGATAGGAACAGGATATCGCCATTTGGTGCGTATACAATTTTGTGCGCCGCAATAGCCTGTCTATAAGCCAGTTTACATAGATCTGCATATTCTTTGCCACCTGCTTTTTCGGCATCGGCGTATAGTTTGGCATCAAAAATGGCACACTTGGTTTTTAACGAAGGGTACTGAGTACTCGCCTCGGCCAGTTGATCTTCGAATTGCTGTGAACCAGCCTGTCGCCAAACGGGCTGTAGCTTTTCGCCAAAGTATTCAACCGATTTTAGGTCATCATAGCCCAACATCATATATTTATCTACCGGGCTTGAAGAAACCGAACCGAAAGAAATAATACTGCTTAGGTTTAGGTTTTTCGAATTTAAAACCTGTGTTTGTGTTGGATATCTGGAATCGACGAAACTTTTTAAGCTTTCATTCTGAGTAGCTATAAACTGAGTGGCATTAAACTTAGCGGGAACGGCCACATATAAATAGCCCCAATCGATACGCAGATCATCGCCCCGTTTCTTTAATACTGGCTGTTCTACAGTCCCTGTTTTTAAGATGGAGAGATTGTTTTTCGAACGCTTCCAGGCCGATACACTTTGGCTTGGTGTATTTACAGCCAGGTTTGATGATGCGCCAAAGAAAATATCAACACTATGCGGCTTGGCATCAGTAGATTTTACGGTATAATTGATATAACTGATTGGCCTGGCTGTTAATTTAATATCGTTAAGCAATAATGGGGAGGTAAAAGCTACCTGTAGTTCTACATGGCCACAGCTAAAAGTATATTTGGTAGTGGTAGCCTGAATAGATACATTGGTTTGAGTAGCGGTAGCAATTTTTACATTGTCTGCAGCTTCTTCTACAAGCCCGGCATCTAAATGCCTGCCACCAGCTGTATTTTTGCAATGGATGGCCAATACATTTTTTCCTGCTTTTAAGATGCCATCTTCAATTGGCACATAAATATAATCAGAAGCCCATCCATTCTTTTTATAAATTACTTTACCGTTTAAATAAACAATTACATTATCATCGTGATTGAGTTTCAGGTATTTTTTTGTCGCCGATACATTGTCTACATCGAAGGTTCTTCTAAAATAAAGATCATCGCTATTCCATTTTGTTTTGGCAGAATTATCGTCTCCAAAAGGGGCTTCGGCTTTTTTCCAGCTATTATCGTTATAACTGTTATTTTCCCAACCTGCTTCAGGTTTGTCGAAACTGTAGCTGGCCTGGTATTTTAATGCATCGGCAGCTGGGAGTATTTCTTTAAAGGTTTTGCTTTCCTCCCCTAAAAACCGGTAAAATTTACCATCTACTTTTATAATGCCCAGTAAAGATTGCTCCTTACCTGTCCAATGTTTAGTTACCGATTGGTTAAGCCCATTGCCGAAAGACCAAATACTAAAATATGCATCATGTGTAATTAAGGGATAAGCGGGTGCTTTATCTTGTGCTTTTGTAATTAAATTAAAAAAAAGACAAAGTGCTACTAAGGAAAGTTTTCTCATAAATTAATATTTGGTTCGTTCATAAATCGTTTTACCTAATTTTCCCGGCTAGATTTTCTAATTCTGATCACAGAAAAAACGTAAAAATGACCGTAAATTAAGTGGATTATTGCTGCTCGGTAGTCGATTAAAGTAAAACGTTTTACTAATTCAATATTAATAAAAAAATGTACATCTTTTACCCTTTAAATTCGTAACATATAGGTTACAAAGAGCTTGAGCAAAAATAACAAAAAAAGGTGCCCAAATTGGACACCTTTTTTTGTTATTTTTTATTGATAACCAGGATTTTGTTTTAGATTGGTATTCAATGTTAATTGCCTTAAAGGAATTGGGTAGAGCGCCTTTGTCGCTGTTGATGGCGTATGATCCCACCAGCTACCTGATGCAAATTTGCCAAAGCGGATCAGGTCATCTCTTCTCATGCCTTCAAAAATAAACTCTCTTCCCCTTTCAGCCAAAAGCTCATCTAAAGTTAAACTTGTTGTAGTGTAGGCACGGGTAGCAAAATCTGCCTCACTAAACGCGCGTTTTTTACAATCGTTAATTAACTGAACAGCTTCTGCTGTAGCTACTCCCCCATTTTTACGCATAATTGCTTCTGCTTTAGCAAAATAAATCATAGTTAAACGATAGATATTCCAATCGCCATTGTTGTAATTCACATCAATGGCAGGCACTCCGCCAGGGCCAGGAAACTGATTACCTAATTTATATTTGTTAAAACGTACACCAGAATTTTCTTCACCTTCGCTCATGTTGCTTACAGTAGAGCCCACTTTGTTTTTCCTGATATTATCAACAAATTCCAACTGCGATCCATTGTATTCTTCAGATGCAAGAACTGGTTGGGTTGGAGCAACAAACTGGAACATAGGCCCTTCTAAAAGCCAACCTCTTTTTCTCAAGTCAGCGTCTTCGTAAGTTGTAAAAACACCGGGAATCAACACAATACCATCGTTACCATTTCTACCACCACCATAAATTTGCTGTTGTTTAAAGTGATAGAATTCTGCTGGCCAAGAAGGCTGAAAATTGGCAATTGAATAATTATAAGCAATAGAGAAAATAACCTCTTTAGATAAGTCGTTTGTGGTTTTAAACTGGTCGGTAATGTTAGGATCAAGCGCCATAACGCCGTTCTGTGCTCCTGCTTCGCCAGAGATTAGTTTATTTGCTGCAGCAATGCAATCATCCCAGCGTGGAGTCCCTGTCCATACCTCTGCATTTAGATAAAGTTCTACCAACATGGCATAACCAGCAGCCTGGCTTATCCTGCCCACCATTGCACGTGAAAGTTTAGGTGCTTTATCGATATTGGTTTTGATCTCCGACTCGATAAAGTTGAATACCTCTTTTCTCGGCATGGTTTCAGGCCTTTCAGGAAACCCTACTTTGGTTACTACAGGGATATTTCCAAACAGATCCATTAATTTAAGATAATGAAATGCCCTTAAAAGTTTTAATTCAGCAATATAAGCTTCCTTTTCCACCTGCGTAATGCCCATCTGTCCAATATCACGTTTTTCGATATTTTCAATCGGATCATTACATAAGCCCATTCCCCAGTTCATTAATACCCATGCCTGGTTAATTCCACCTTCATCAACGGTCCAGGTATGGTAATGTAATCTTTTCCATTTACCTCCATCCTCACCATGGCGGCCTTTGGTAGGCCATGCCAGTTGATCACCAGATAATTCGGCAAGGCGCCACCAACCATCCTGGCCAGATGGGGTAACCCATGCATTTGCGTGTGTATAGGGTCTTAACACGGCCGATAATACCTCTGTTTTGTTATTATAAAAATTATCAGTTAATAACTGATCGTATGCATTTTCATCAAGTTTGGTACAAGCACTAATGCTTAATACGCCAGCAAGCATACCATATATAATTGATTTATTTTTCATTTTTAAGTTTTTAGAATCCAACATTTAATCCGATTACAAATGATCTGGTACTTGGGTATGGGCCTCTTGTATCAATACCTAAACTCTTACCATCAATTTCGTTTCCGATACCATTATCCTGTACAAAATCAGGATCATTTCCGGTATAACCCGTAATGGTTCCAAGGTTTTGTCCGGTTGCATAAAGGCGCAGCTTGCGGATGTACTTATTCTTAAATTTAAAGTTGTAACCTAAAGTAACCTCATCAAGTTTAACAAAACTTCCACTTTCTAAATAGTAATCGGAATACATGTAGGTATCGTTAATATCTTTGTATTTATCGAAAGTGCTCCTCAATAAATTACCAGACCATGTTCTGTTGGCGTAGGTTAATGCCGTGGTGTTTAATACATCAAAACCAAATTTACCTCTCAAAAATATACGAAGGTCGAAATTCTTATAGGTAAAGCTATTTGTCCACGAAGCATAGTATTTAGGAATGGCGTTACCGATAACGGCTAAATCTGTTGCATTTAAATCGTTGCGTGAGGTATTGATCTGGCCATTTAAAACCTTTTCGCCGTTTCTGTTATAGAATAACCATTTGCCTTCAGGTGTGAAACCAGCAAACCTTTTCCCATAGAATTCGCCGATTTTTCCGCCTTCAAATATGGTAAAGGCATCACCCAAATCTCCCGCACCGCCAATGCCTCCGCGGGTAATAAATTTAACTTTAAATACATCATTTGAGTAGCTATCCAGCTTATTGCTTAATGTACTTGCTGTAGCATCCATGTTCCAACTGAAGTTATCATTTTTAATTACCATGTAACTTAAGCCCAACTCTATGCCTTTAGAGGAGATCTGACCAACATTGGTTTGCAGATTATCGCGAACGTACGGTGGCTGAGGTGTTGTATAACTATCCAGAAGATCTTTTGTTGTTCTTTTAAATACATCAATCGAACCCGTTAAGCGGCTGTTAAGCAAGGTAAAATCTAAACCGATGTTTGCCTCCTGTTTACGTTCCCATCTTAAATTCGGATTTGGGTTTCTATCTGGTCCATAAGTTTCGTAGTAGTTACCATCAGGATATAGGTATTTACCGCCACCGCCAAGCGTAACACGGGATACGTTATTAACAGTAGGTGAATTACCGGTAACCCCATAACCAGCCCGTAATTTCAGGTAGTTAACAAAAGGAATATTTTTCATAAAACTTTCTTCAGTAATATTCCATCCGGCAGAAACAGCAGGGAAGTTACCCCACTTGTTATTTGCCCCAAACCTTGATGAACCCTCTCTTCTTAAGATAAACTGAACCAGGTATTTATTATCGAAAGCATAGTTTACCCTTCCGAAGAATGCAATTAAAGTATTGTCGTTTTTACCGCTGGCCATTGTTGCTTTACCAACACCCAATGCAGCTCCCTGTGATATATTATCCTCATGAAAAAGGTCGTTGATGAACCCGCGGTTAGACAGGTTTGAGCTCTCTTCCATATAATAACGGTAGCTATAACCTGCCAATGCCGTAATATTATGCTTTTGAGCAAATGTATTGGTATAATTTAAGGTAGGTTCAAGCGCGTAAGCCTGTGAAAGAAAATCTCCTTTGTAAGCATAACCGCCATTAGGGAAATCGGTATTTTCAACAGAGTTCTCACTGGCTTTTAAGCGGTATTGACCATCCACATATGAATTTCGCACTACCGACCCAAAAATTGAAGCCTTTAATCCTTTAATGATATCTAAATCAGCCTTTACGTCACCAGAAGTCGTTTGCTGCTTTCTGTAATTCGTTTCCTGGAATAAACGCGCATACTCGTTGGTACTCGTTAAATCAAAACGATATGAACCATCTGGTTTGAAGTTAGAAAGCGTAGGGTTTTTTGCCGATTCACTTTCCCATCCGCCACCGCCCAATAAATTGGCTTTATTAAAATTGGTAACCAAGTTCATCTGAATATTCAAGCGGTCATCCAATCCTTTCTGGTTTACATTTAATCTTAAGGTGTATTCCTCTCTACCATTCTCTTTAGCAATACCTTCTAAATCGCGATAGTTTAAACTCGCTCTGTAGTTTGTTTTATCGGTTCCCCCGCTGAAAGAAAGATTGTGATTCTGCGAAAGATTATCGTGATTGATCAAATCATTATAAAAGTCGGTTGAACTACCAAAATTCTGCTGTTTAATCTGTCCTGATGTTATTTTTTCGCGATATTCGTCAGCGGTTAAATAATCTGGACGGTTCTGCAGATATTCCTTTCTCAAATAACTAGAATATTCGAACACGCCAGGGCCTGCTTTACCCTTCTTGGTCGTAATCAAAATTACACCGGCATTGGCGCTGGTACCATATATTGCTGCTCCCGAACCATCCTTCAATACATCGATTGAAGCAATATCGTCCTGCTGCAATAAATCTGGGTTACCACCCGGTATGCCATCAATTACAAATAAAGGACTACGACTTCCGGTCACCGTTACGGATCCCCTAAGCTGTACAGAAACACCACTATTTGGATTACTACCACCTGGTCTGGTTAAGTTTAAACCGGCAATTTTGCCCTGGATAAGATCTAAAGGATTTCTTGATCCACTTTGTCTAAAATCTTCAATACCGGCATGGCCTACTGCAGAAGTAGTTTCTTTAATGCCCTGTGTACCATAACCAACAGCAACAACGGTTACCTCCTTTAGGTTTGTATTTTTTGATACTGCAAATTTTACGTTGATAACTGATGATTGGCCAACAGTTATATCTTGGGTATCGTAACCAATATAAGTAAAACGGAGCACCTGCCCCTCACTGGCTTCGATAGCAAATTTACCGTTAGCATCGGTAACAGTTGTTTTACCTGTTGTTTGGTTTTTGATACCTGCCCCTGGAACTGGCAGGCCACTATCATCCACCACTGTTCCGGTAACATTCTTTTGCGCCTGAACCCGCCCATTGAGCTTGTTATCATTCAAGAACCTCCGTGTACCTTCCCACTCCAAATTCATTGAAAACGCCGGACTATTTAGCAATATAATTGCAGCAGACAGCCCCGTGATTTTAAGTAAATTAATTTTCATTAACGGTTTTGTTAAATTATAAATTGATTAGTTATTTTTTTTCCTGGTAATATTTTATCTGCTATGGAAATGACCGGATGGATTAGTTGCCGAACATTTTCAGGTATCTTATCGATTTAAAAGGTTTGATTTGATCATGATAGAAAAAACTCCGGCGACCAAAATCTATTTCTGCGGTTTGGTAAAAACGGTTAAAATCCAGTAAGGAGCTGCTGTAATTCTCATAATAATAGATCGGCTATGCTAAAACGTTTTAGTCGGTCAATTATAAGAATTTTAAATTATAATAAAACGTTTTAGTAAGTAAAAAAAATATTACAATGCAGCGAGGGATGATTTTTTTCCTAGTCTCTGATGACTAAACGGGCGGGGATAATTACCTCTTCAACAGGCGATTTACCTTTTGAAGAAAGCTGATTTAAGATGAGTTTAATAATGGTTTCAGCTATTTCTTCCAGGGGTTGTTGGACAGCAGAAATACGGGGGGTATGCAGTTCGAATGCTTCATGGTCATCATATGCGATAACTCCTAAATCATCTCCTACTTTTTTATTGATTTGTTTTAATGCTTTTAAACCACTAATTGCTAAATAATTGGTTGCAAATAACACTGCATCGATTTTTTTATTTTCGAAGAGTTCTTGAATCTGAGCAATCGTTTCGCGCTCTTCCTGATTAAAGTGGATCTTTAAAACCAGGTTGTCATCATATTTGATTCCATTATCTTGCAGTGCTTTTTTATAACCATCGCATCGCTCTATAATTTGTTCCACATTTATATCAGTGGTAACCAGGGCGATATTCTTTTTACCCTGATCGATAAAACTCTGTATGGATTGGTGCGAGGCATTAAAATGATCTGCGCCAACATAACTGGTATTAATGTCTGACAAATTTCTATCGAACAGGATTACCGGGTTACCATCATCAAGGAGCATTTGTATATCTTCTTCTATTCCTTTTATCGGAGAAATGATATACGCATCAACCTTGCGCGATTTGAACATGTTGATCAGTTCTTTCGCTTTATCTACATTGTTTTCGGTGCTGGAATAAATGATTTTATAGCCTCTTTTATAGGCTTTGTCTTCGATTAACCTTGCAATCCTGGAGAAGAATGAATTGGAGATGTCTTCGATAATTAAACCGATGATATTGGAGTTACCAGTTCTTAAGCTTCTTGCAATCTGATTAGGCTTATAACCGCTTTCTTCGATAATTTTTTCAACTTTCTCTATTACTGCTTCGCTTATTGATTTCTCTTTTGCTTTACCGTTAATAATGAATGAAACTGTGGTAATGGATACATTTGCTTTTACGGCTATATCTTTAATAGAAAGCGATTTCATCTGGTTGGAGTTTCTTTAAGTTAATCAATTCAAAGCTAAATAAAAATTGCAGCTTTTAATTTTTTGCCCATTATAAAGACGCAATTTAACATTTTTTATGTTAATCGTTTTAGAAACACTTGTTAAAGGATGGTACAAGGTAAATATGAAAGCTTAAAACAACAAAAGGCGCCATTAAAGCGTCTTT
The DNA here is from genome assembly GCF_918698255.1 of Pedobacter sp. Bi27. Taxonomy (NCBI): domain Bacteria; kingdom Pseudomonadati; phylum Bacteroidota; class Sphingobacteriia; order Sphingobacteriales; family Sphingobacteriaceae; genus Pedobacter; species Pedobacter sp. Bi27. The sequence continues at coordinate 649,572 of NZ_CAKKMW010000003.1, read as the reverse complement.
TGTATCAAAATTAATATCCTGTAAAAGTAAATAAGTTCATCATCAGGCCCCTCTATCCTGTTAAATTGTTTTGTGCAAATAGGTCGTAATCAATCTGGCCGTTTTTGCCGAAGCGCCTGGTTTTCCCATAAGTAAAAGCAGCTCATCATAATGTTTTAACATCTCATTCCTGCCCTCGCCTGTCAAGATAATTTCGAGTTCTCCGTTCACCTTTTGGGTGTTACAATCTTCCTGGATAAGTTCGGTTACAATCTTCTTGTTTACAATAAGATTAACCAGTGAAATAAACTTAATTTTTACCAACATCCTGGCAATGGCAATTGAAATGGTTCCACCCTTATAAATCACCACTTGTGGCACTTTAAACAAAGCAGTTTCTAGCGTAGCTGTTCCTGAAGCAACAATTGCAGCATGCGCATGGTGCAATAAATTATAGGTACTGTTAAAAAGCAAGTGAATTTTTTTATCTCCCGTAAACTGGCGATAATAACTTTCGGTAAAGGTTGGTGCGGCTGCTATGGCGAAAATATAATCGGGATGGTTTTCGGTAACGCTCAACATTACCGGAAGTAAACGTTCTATTTCCTGCTTGCGGCTACCAGGCAGCAGGACGATAATTTTTCCATCTCCCAATTGATGGTTTTCCCGAAAATTTAGATCTGGCGTAAACTGCGCAATTTCGTCTAATAATGGGTTGCCTACATAATCTACCTGCATGCCCCATTCTTTGTAGAAATCTACTTCGAAAGGTAAGATGCAGAACATATGATCGACAACCTTTTTGATTTTCAGCACCCGTTTTTGGTTCCATGCCCAAACTTTAGGCGAAATATAATAACATACTTTAATGCCGTTGGCCTTTGCAAACTCCGCGATTTTTAAGTTAAACCCCGGAAAATCGATCAGAATCAACACGTCGGGCTTCCATTGTATAATATCGTTCTTGCAGGCTTTAAGATTTTTGAAAATGGTCCTTAAATTTAGAATTACCTCTGTAAAGCCCATAAAAGCCATATCGGCATAGTGTTTAACCAACTCGCCACCCTCGGCCTGCATTTTATCCCCCCCGAAATACCTGAACACAGCTTCGCCGTCCTCCGCTTTTAAGGCTTTCATTAAGTTGGCGCCATGTAAATCGCCTGAGGCTTCTCCGGCTACGAGGTAGTATTTCATATTTTCTTATGTTATAACAAAATCGTCATTGCGAGGAGGCACGACGTAGCAATCTTTTATGTTATTGTCTATCCTTTAATTCTCCGTTGTTCTGGAAAGATTGCTTCACCCCAGCTCACCATCCCCTTCTTCAGTTCGCAATGACGCCCGTTTTAAAAAACTTTATAAGCAAAAAATACAAAAGCGCATAAAAACGTTGCGGCCAATATTCCCCTGCCAATATTTTCTTTATTGTATTTAAAAAAGTATTGCATGGTATAAGCATTTATGGCAATACCACCAATATATAACAAATCTGCTTTGGCAAGGGAAGCTACATGAGCAATAATGTACCAGGCAATGGAACAAAATATTGCTGGCACAAGCAAACCAATGCCCAAACCTATCCATACAGAATTATTTAATCTTTTCAACCGATCAATCATAATGGCAAGCGCTTAACCTAAATTAATGCCATCTGGCGCTGAAACTTTAGTGCCGGCACTTGCAGATTTAGCCGCATTGTTGCCAATAAAATCCCAACTGTTTATGGTTTGTATGGCATGGTGTGCCGTTAAATCAAACTGGACCGGAACAATAGAAATATAATTGTTTTCCAATGCCCAAACATCAGTATCTTCTCCTTTGTCGAAATTTTCGAAAACACCGGTTAACCAATAGTATGGCCGTTTGTAAGGATCGGTTCTTTCATCAAATTCTTCCATCCACTTCGCATTGGCCTGGCGGCAAACCTTAACGCCTTTTAGCTGATCACCTTTTGGGAAATTCACATTTAACAAGGTTCCTTCTGGTAAACCATTCAACAAAACCTGCTCACAGATGTTTTTAATGTATTTTTTGGTATGACTAAAATCGGCATCAGCTGCAAAATCGTCTAATGAGAAACCAATAGATGGAATTTTTTCAATTGCGCCTTCTACTGCTGCAGACATGGTACCTGAATAAAGTACATTAATCGAATTATTTAGTCCATGGTTAATTCCCGAAACGCATAAATCAGGTTTTTTACCTTTAAAAATCTTATTTACAGCAATTTTAACACAATCAACCGGGGTTCCACTGCATTTATACATTTCTACACCTGCATAAAGATCAACCTTATCAAAACGGATAGGTTTGCCTATGGTAATGGCATGTCCCATTCCGCTCTGCGGACTATCTGGTGCAACCACCACTACATTGCCCAGCTCCTGCATTACTTCCATTAAATTCTTTATGCCCGTAGCTGTAATCCCGTCATCATTTACAACTAAAATATTTGGTTTTGTGCCCTGCTTTGTCATGCCGGTAAAAATACAGATTATAAATTCAAGGCACAATAAGCCATGATTTATATGCTAAAATCATTTATTCCTAGATTTTTAGTTTTGAAATCAAAATTATTTCATTCCCTGCCAGAAAGCATATATATTTGGATAAATAACTTATTAAAAATGAAGGCTGTATTTAAGATCACGCTTAAAGCAACAGCTACACACTCATTATCATAAACCAAAACCAATTCAATGAAATTCAAACTATTTACTTTGGCTTGTTTTCTAATTACAGGTGCTTTAGCGAAGGCGCAAACCACCTATCAATGGAAAACAGGAACATCTGGCGGCTTTAGCTACAGGTATGTAACCAACGATCCGACCAAAACACGTTTTTATACTTTAAAAAACGGTTTGACAGTAATTTTATCTCAGAACAATAAAGAGCCAAATATTACCTATAAAATGGCCGTAAGAGCGGGCAGTAATACCGATCCGCGTACCAATACCGGCCTGGCGCATTATTTAGAACACCTTTTATTTAAAGGAACGGATAAATTTGGAACCTTAAACTACGCCAAAGAAAAACCGCTTTTAGATAAGATCGAAGCACTTTACGAAACGTACAACAAAACTACCGATCCGGCCAAACGTAAAGAGATTTACAAGGAAATTGATAAAACTTCGGGCGAAGCTTCTAATTATTCTATCGCAAACGAATACGATAAAATGATGAAATCGATCGGGAGCAATTCTACCAACGCCCACACCGCGGTAGAAGAAACCGTGTACGAGGAAGATCTTCCATCAAATGCCATTGATAAATTTTTGGCCGTACAGGCAGAACGTTTCCGTGCCCCTGTTTTCCGCATCTTCCATACAGAGTTAGAAGCTGTTTACGAAGAGAAAAACATCGGTATGGATAACGATGGCCGTAAAATGTATGAAAAAATGCTGTATGCTTTGTTCCCGACACATAACTACGGACAACAAACCACCATTGGTACCATCGAGCATTTAAAAAATCCATCCTTAATCGAAATCAGAAAATATTACAACAAATATTATGTGCCCAATAATATGGCCTTAATTATGAGCGGCGATATTAACTATGATGATTTAATTAAAAAAATCGACAAAGATTTCGCTTATATGGCACCTAAACCTTTGTCGCTTTACAACCCCGCACCAGAAAAACCGTTAACACAGGTTCAAACCGTTGATATTTATGGCCCAAGTGCCGAAAATTTATATGTTGCTTACAGGGGTTTTGCCCAAAATACGCATCAAAGTTTATTGTTAGATTTAATCGGCAGCATTTTAGCCAACGGTAAAGCAGGTTTAATGGATATCAACATCAATAAACAGCAAAAAATGTTGCGGGCAAGCGCTGGTTATAACTCAATGAAAGATTATGGAATCTTCATTTTATCTGGCTCACCTAAAGCTGGCCAAAGTTTAGAAGAAGCGCAAAAATTATTGTTAGAACAGGTAGAACTGCTTAAAAAAGGCGAGTTCGACGAAAGTTTGATTAAAGCAACTGTTGCGAACATCAAATTAGCAGAGTTACAAAGTTTCGATAATAACGATGTGCGTGCAGATTTTGCGATGAATGCTTTTATCCAAAACCGTGGTACCGAGTGGGATAAAACCCTGGCATCAACCGATGCAATGGCTAAAGTAACCAAAAAGGAAATTGTAGATTTTGCCAATAAATTTTTCGTCAACAACTATGTTTCTATCTTAAAACATAAAGGCGAAGATAAAAGTATTGTTAAAGTAGAAAAACCGGCCATTACCGCGGTAAAAACCAATGCCAATGAGGTTTCTCCATTTACGAAAGATATTATTGCTGCGCCGGTAAAACCCATAGCCCCTAAGTTTTTAGATTATACCAAAGACCTTAATTTCGGTAAAGCCGGCATTGCTGATGTAATTGCGGTTCAAAACACCGAAAACGGAATTTTCCGTTTAGGCTACCGTTTTGATATGGGCTCGTACAACTATAAATTGTTGCCTTATGCCGCTCAATATTTGGCCTTCTTAAGTACCGATAAATATTCGGCAGAAGATATTAGTAAAGCATTTTACAACATTGCCTGCAGCTATAGCATAAACGTAGGTACCGATGTAACCACAGTTTCCATCAGTGGTTTACAAGAAAACTTTGATAAAGCTGTTGCCCTGGTAGAAGATGTACTGGCCAATTGCAAAGCAAACGAAAAAGCCTTAGAAGATTTAAAAGGCCGTTTGTTAAAATCGAGAGATAACGCAAAATTAAACAAATCATCAATTCTTGGTGGTTTAATGAGTTATGCACAGTACGGTGCAGATAATCCTTTCAATTACGGATTAAGCAATGATGAGATCAAAAATATGAAATCGGCAGATTTGATCTATATCTTGCACAACCTTACCAATTACAAACACACCATTACTTATTATGGCCCTAAAACTTTAACCGCATTTTCTGCTGATATTGTAAAAGCACACCCATTGGCCAAAGCATTTACTGATGCCGCACCAATCAAAAAATTTGTATACACCAAAACCGATTCGAACAAAGTTTACTTTGCCGATTACGATATGGTGCAGGCAGAAATCCGTTGGGTACGCAACGGTGGCTTATACGATCCGGCCAATGCTGCAAAAATCGCCTTGTTTAACAACTATTTTGGCGGCGGCATGGGCTCAGTAGTATTCCAAACCATCCGAGAATCTAAAGCTTTGGCTTATTCTACTTTTGCAGTATATTCTTCTCCAAATACCAAAGAAAAAGAAAATACCATTATTGCTTATGTAGGTACACAGGCCGATAAAATGAATGAAGCCGTTGCCGGTATGAATGAGTTATTAACCACTTTACCAGAGTCTGATAAATCATTTGCATTATCAAAAACCAACTCGTTAAATGGCCTGGAAACCAGCCGCATCACCAAAGATGGAATTATCTATAGCTATTTGGCCGATAAAAAATTAGGTTTCGATCACGACTCGAGAGCTGATGAATACGCGAACTTAAAACCATTAACTTTTAATGATGTAAAATCATTCCACCAAACCAATCTTTCGGGCAAACCTTACAGTTATTGTATCGTAGCCTCAGAGAAAAAAATCAACATGGCCGATTTAGCAAAATTTGGTCCGGTAACTAAACTAAGCCTGGAGCAGATTTTTGGATACTAATAAGGTTAAAGGTAGGAAGGCGGAGGGTTTAAGGTAAAAACCTAATGCTTTAATATCAAAATTACCAGCGATTCCCGGAAACGGGGATCGCTTTTTTTGTTTGGTTAATTAGTTCATTGCCTAGGAGGTTATTTAGTTTAGCCTAACTATCAGCTTAAGTCTTGGATAATTTAAGTAATGTGAAATAAATGCTCCCCTTAAGCTGGTTTTACAGGGAGCATTTTAATATCCAGGCGAAGACCCGTTTTTCTCATTTGCCAGCAAGCCAGACCCATACCACAACTTGCCCTATGTACATCAAGGTTACTGATTAAGGATCTTCCTTTTACCGCTTTTCTGTTTAACAGGATTTTTTCGCCCTTGCTTCGAAACTATTTTCGGCACTGTAGCGGAATTTCCCCAATAGGGGCATTTAATGTTCAGGTAAACAGCCGTTTTCTTATTAACCAATAAGCCAGGCCAAGTGCCGCCACCAGCCCAATGCACATCGCGGCCCAACGTGGCTTCCTGCTTTTATCTATGTGCTGCAACTTCTTTTTTACCTGTTTGCTTTCAAGGCTGCGCTTTTGGCGCTGAAGCTGGTGGCTCGCTTGCTTTTGCTGATGAAGGGTCTTCCTTTTACCAACTTTCCCGCTTACCAGAACTTTTTCGGCCACTCCTTCGAAACCATTTTCAGCACTGTAGCGGAATTTCCCCACCGGGATAATTTGTACCACATATTCGCTATTACTGGTATCAAGCAGTAAGGTGTTTTCTTTTGCCCAGCTTTGCAGATCGGTATGCTCCTGGTAATTGCTGTTCGATTGAAGGTTTTCCGTATGCAGCGTCTTCTTGCTTTTTAAGCTCCCACAGGCCGAAAGCAGCATACTACAGGCCATCAATAAGATTAACTCAGTTTTCATGATCCGCTCCTTTCTTATTGGTCCAATCGGCAAAGTATCTCATGGCTTTTAATGGCCGCCGTTTGCGGTACACCCCATCGCCTTCCCGGCTGCCCGCTATATTGGTATTCCCTTCAATGGTAATGAGCCAATCGCCCTCCTGCCGCTCCACCAGGCCACAATGGGCAATGCGCTTTAGGTGGCTAAAGTAAATGCCGAATACCACTGCAGGGCCTATCTCTTTGGTGCGCTTATTTAACGGAAATAAGGCCGGGCTCCAGGGGGTGCGTGGTGCGCGGTACCCGGCCTGGCCAAAAACCCAGCTTACAAAAGCCGCACACCAGGGGCTGCCCTGTTCAACACCTGTATAACGCAGGTACGCAGCTACCCGGGGCCCATCGTTATGGCCTGAAACTTCGCGCACGCCTATTTCGTTTTTTGCAATGCACAACAGTTTGGCCCTATCGGCAAATGCCCGGTTCGGCGCCTGGTTTATGTTATAGCGGCCAGGCAGGCTATCCCCGCTAAAAAGAGCAAAGCAAACGATGCCCAAAAAAATCTTAACTGTTGCCATGATGTAAGTTGTTTAAAGCGTAAAACCATATCTGTTAAATTAAGCAGGCCTAGGCCGAGCCAAAAGCGGTACAAGAGCCACCAGGAAATTTGCAATAAGGCCACATAACACAACAGGCCGAGCATAAGCAACTGCCAGATGCCTGCATCCAGCAGGGCAGCGGTGGGTTCGAAGGTCCTTAATAAATTGGGGAGTGTAAGCCAGCCCAAAACCAAAATGGTGGCCAGCATCAGTTTTTCGAGTATTTGCCTTTTTGGCATCAGTGCCGTTAAAGCCAGTTTTAATGTTTTCATATCTCTTCTTTTTAAAAAAGCCCAAACCTGCGGCTTTGCAAGGTTTGGGCGGGTTAATTAACTAGATAAACTAAGGAATGGTATAAGTGCCCAGGTACTGGCTGCTTGATACCGAAGTGGCATCGCGCTTAACCGCAAAAGCCCATCCGTAAAAAACATCACCCGTAAAGCCGGCACCAATTGCCGCGGTATAAGTAAGCGCGCCGCGCTGCGCTTCTTCGTACACCAGGTACATCTTTTTGGTATCGTTAAAGAGCACTACCGTTAGCAGGTCATCGGTAAAGGCACTGTAGCGGTTTAAAATGCTCTGCCAGTTCAGTACCAGGTCTGCACCCTGCAAACCCGCGTTAAGCCCATGAAAAACCGAAAGCGAACCTTTGCTTAGCACCACCTGCGAAAAATCGATAGTATAATCAGGATAGTCACCTACAATCGCCTGGTTTAAAAAGACCTTAACTGCCGCATTGTAACCTGTAAGTTTGCTCAGCTGTTTATCTTTAAAGCCAATGTTTAAAATGTCTTTAATAGGGCTCAGGTACATCGGTGCCAGGGCAAATTTACTGCGCTGGGCCAATTGCGGTTGGGTACTGGGTTTACTGCTCTTTTTGGGCAGGCCCTTTAGGTAATCTACACTGCGCCAGTTGCTGCCGACTACACTGCCTACTTTGCCCGAGAATGCGCCATTTGCGCCTTTTGAATACGTTGCCATAATTTTTGTTTTTTTAAGTGAAAAAATGTTTCTATAAAAGGATTTCTGTTTATACCGGTATGTTTAAATCCATGTCCAAACCTAGCGGCTTAGCAGCACTGGCGCCCCATTTTGAGCTAAAATGAGCTAAATTGAGCTAAATACGACCGTTTTTGAGCTAAAATGAGCCATTATAATTGTGGCAGGCGGCGCAAAAACCTTGGCGCTTGTGGCGGCACAATACCTTTAAATTAAACCATGGGGCACGAAAAATAATTTAACCGCAGATAGAAAGGATGCACACAGATATAAAAATCTGTGTTTACCTGTGCGCATCTGTGGTTAAAAATTCTCAACTAATTACATTGGGTGGCGCCCTGCTCAAGGGCAGCATAACCATCGGCGGTGGTGCCATTCTGCGAAAGCAGGCGCTGGCTTTACCTTTTAGGTAGAGAAAAGGTGACGCCGGGGTAACCCTGGGGTAACCTTGGGGTTAACTTGGTAGCAACAAAGGGTACAGAACAGGTAATGCAGGGGTAATTAAATACGGCCCTTTTGCTGGCTCTCCAGGTAGGCAGCCAGCAAATCTTTCGCGTAAAAACGATCGCCACCAGGTAGTTTTATAGGCTTTAACGTGCCATCTTTTACCTTACGTTTGTAGGTACTTTCGCTGATGTTCAGGTAGTCTTTAACCTGTTGGCGGGTAAGTTGCGCATTAGGGTCGCCAAGGAGATCGATAAAAGTAAAGGCTAGTTGTTCTTTGTTCAGTACGAGGTAAATGTTGTACATTACCTGTACAAGTGCATCAAGGTTATTCATGGAGCGTAAAATTAAATCATGAAACCGTACTACGAAAAGTTAATGAGGCGTTCCGCAATCCGGATCCGAAAAATGTTTCTGTGCTATAATTCAGGCGGTTAAACCCGTAGTGCTGTAGTGGCTAAAATCGGTTAGAAAGTGTGGTATTCACCTTTAAATTTTTGCGACAAACAACATCAACACGGTTTAACAAGCCTGGTAAAATTCGAGTTAATTGTGGTGTGTATATTGTAATTTATTGCAGGGGCAGCTTGCCCCAAATTTATGGGTAGCCCCGGCTGCTGCAGATGAGCCCCAGGTTGAAAGGAATACAAGCTACCCGTTGGGGGCGGTTTTGCCGTGCACAAATGAGCGGTTTATGCACCGTATTAGATAATTTAATTGATAGGGCTGAAAAAGTAACTGGTGTTAGTTTTTCCATCGAGCGTAAATTTAATCAGTAATTAAAGACGTAGTATTATTACATATTATATCCTGTATAACGACAACTTATTTCAAATCGTATATCAAAAACAGCAATTTATTGCAACCAGGTAGGTTTGTGTCATCAAAAACGGAACATTAAAAACCTGCCCCAAGCGAAAAAACCAAAGTTTGCCATCCCCTCTCAGCAGCTCAATCTAGCTTTCGAGCTGGAAATTAGAGGTATTTGGTACAAGGAATGACCTGATGCTATGTAGAGCCCACTTGCCTGAACCGCCACCGCTGTTTGTTCCTTTTTATAATGGTGATCGGGATGATGACCTGCCATTCTAAATTAGCTATGCTATTTCACAATATGTAATTATCTTATACTCAATTATGAAATTATGAGTAATCGATCCGATATGACTTGACATTTGTCCTATTTGGTTTCGAATAATGGATTTTCTGCTTACCTTGAGCATGCGCTCTCTGACGATCTATTTTCTCTGCCTCCAATAATTTGCCAGGTAAAATGCCAGAAGATTGATTACTAAGCGGCGTTACATAAGCTAACTAAAGACAGGTTTATCCTATAGTCAGTGGGGATTATCCCAAAAATGGTCACTCATTCCTATCTAAAATGGTCACTTATTTCGCTCCAAAATGTGCACTGATTACCGCTTAAAGTGTGCAGTCGACTGATTTTTAGCGTTTTTAAACTTGGTTCTAAGGCTTCCGGAATCTTCGTCTGAGCAATAAAACGCGCCGTAGATGCTTTAAAATTGGCTAAAAAAAGAAAGAGTAGGTTGTTCTGGGTGATATAGTTTTGATGGACCGTTTTTTCAGGTTTGGATAGTTTCTGAATGACGAATGGAAGCCGTTAAAGGGATTCAGGGAACTAAAAGCTATTTGGGAACCCCGGCAGAGTAGATTGCCATGTTCAAAAAACTGAAAGCTGAAAGTTCGGATGATCTTTTATCTTTGGGACAGATTGATTCAAATCTCCCTTTATTCAGGGACTAAAGCCGGGTGCACAGTTTGGATTGAAATCCGGTGTCTACTATCCCTGAAATCCCCAAGTGAGCAGATAAAAGATCATTAAATATACATATCTACCTCAAAAAACCATTAATGAATCTTTAACTTACAAAAACAGTATAAGGACTGAGCGCCCTATATCCAGCGAAAACCTGAACGTGTTAATTTAGATGGGGAGGTAATCATGAACTTGATTAATAAGGTTGAGCAAAATATCATTATTCGCATCCGTTTTTTTTAAAATCGTACAATGCCTAAAAAGTGCGAATGTTTAAATAACTTGCAGTCAATTTAGATAATTAAAACCAGATCAATATGCTTAGAAATATAAATTATCTACATTTATAACAGCTAAACTGTATTCTTCAACCAACAAACTAATTACCGAATAAATTTTAGGATCCTTCAAGACACTAAATACCCTATTATTAAATTTAATACTCCATGAAATTCTATCTTTTCAAAGAAGCTTGTAGCACTAAAGAAACTGGCCCAAATTATCCACAAATTCAGAAATGGAAACCTGGTTATAACGAAGACAAACCTGATTCATATTATTCTTATTACGAAGCATCTTCAAAGGGGAGCAATTTCCCACCCTTTGTGCCTGATCTAGATGGATTGGTAATGTGCAACAGCGCTAAACCCACAGATATAATTAGTTCTATTTTATCGATTGGTTATATTATAAATGAAAAAACTAAAATAATAATTGAGCAGTTCAAATTTCCATCATATAAACTTTACCCAACTAAAATCATACACAAAAACCTAGAACTGAAAAATTATTACCTATTACACATTGCTTCGGACAATAAAGACTATTTGGATTTTGTAGACTACGAACGATCTATCTTTATTACGGCAGGAGTCGCACGGGACCACCCACAAAACATTGCCCTCACCTCCAAACAACACTACCTTGACACTTCCAAAAAGTTACAAAACGACTTTTCCGTAAACAAAAATATTTATCGCACCATTTTTGCAGAAAAAATTTGCTTTACCTCAGAATTTGATAAAAATTTAGATTTCTTTACAGCTCCTTTTGGAGTCGACAATTATATTAGTTACAATTTAAAATGTGCATTAATCGAAAACGGTATAACAGGATGCGATATCGAGGCAACAAATAGAATTTTGATCTAGATTTTATGTAGGTTTCAAAGACTATTTGTATACCAAAAGGAACAGCGATACTTCATTGAGTTTCGACATCTGAGAACAAGAAGCCTGTGATCAAATGATGCCTTTGTTTTAAAAAATGGGGTAATCCTATAAGTTTTCTGACCATCAGGAATACCTTACAAAGAATAAAGAGCCGACAGATGCCAGCTCTTTATTCTTTGTGTAGGCACCACATTGTGCATAACAAATTGCTTTAATAAGACTCTTCACCCATAAAGAGTCTCGGTTTTTAACTACATTTTCTTTATTAATTTCTTGTCGCTGGTTTATCGTCTGGCAAAATAACCCCAGGAGATATTGGACCCACTGTAATTATTGGGTTGATTTTTGGAGCAAAAAGAAAAGGATTAAAACCATACAAATCATTAAGTTTAGTATATGGATTATCTGATATCTTTTGCCGAGAATTTTTAGAGACTGCTCTTAAAATATCAGCAGCAGAGGCTCCTGGATTCGCTTTTTCGGCTTCAGCTAGTTGGTTTCTTATTGCTCTAGTTAATTTTGGAGCATTTCCATGAACTCCTTTACCGGTTTTTGCACTATACTTTTCTAAATTCATCAGATTCTCCTCGCCATCAAACTCAAATCCTTCCTTAATCGCTTTTTTTACAATCTCTAGATACCTTAGCGCTTTAGGGATAATATGATGCCATTCGAACTTAGGGCTCGATACCACTTCAGTCGGTATCGAAATGCGCGCACCATTCACTTCCCCGCCTGCCTTAGCTAAATTACCTACAGCATTCTCCATCGGTAGTTCCGCAGGGATAAAAGTTGTATTCTCCAAGAAAATAGTACTAAATCCCTCTAAACCATCTAAATCTATTTTACTTGATGGAGAGTTTGATCCATATTGATAATTACTCATCCAAGGAAAAAACTCCGAGTAAAAATCCGCTGATTTAAAACGTCCGATCACCGGATCATAGAACCTCGTTACATAGTCATATTGTTCAAGTTCTTCCTGAAATTCTTTACCATTATAAAGATACTTATTCGTCCCCCCACTTGCAGGTTTTCTTAATCCAAAGGCATAATAATCGTCCCTCTGTATTGGTTCCACTGTACCCGATACTGGGTTTTTCAGAAAACTCACCCTTACATTTCTTAGATGGTCCAACAGGTTATATTCATAGCTATAACTTCCATTGCTGCTGCGTGCTACTCCTTCTTCAGTCTGGATATAATCAATGGTACCATTAGGTTTGTAAACAATACCGTCCAGGTAATCGATTCTACCGTTCACAGCACTTACCTTCATCAATTTATTTCCTATCGCATCGTAGGTATAACTCACGGCCCTGGCACCGCTTACCTGTAGGGGAAGGTTTAGATAGTTATAGCTGATGTTGTTGCCATTAGGGCCGTCACTTATCAGGTTACCATTTTCGTTATAGGTATAACTTTCATTCGTAAAACCACTGATGGTCTTTAACTGGTTGCCTTGATACTGGTCGATATGGTAATCATTGGCCCCGAAGTTATCTCTGTTCAGGCTTTTGATATTTCCCATTACATCATAGCTGATGCTCTCACCCAGGCTATTTCCTGCACTGGACACCGTCAAACGGTTCAGTCTATCATAACTATAATTAAATGTATTTGATGCGCCACCGTTGGTGTAGCTCTGAGAAGAGATATTCCCGTTATACTGTGGGCCACTGCCACTGTTATAACCCAGTGAAAAACTGAACAGCGAACTGCCCTGACTGGTCAGCCAGCCCCGCTCATTATAGGTATAAGCTATATGCTGCGCAAAATTCACATCATCGGTACTGTGTTGTCCCTTACCTGTTAATTGTCCGATCTCATTGTAGGTTAAGCTGCTTAAAGTCACCAGGTCGCCACCGTTAATCCGGGATTTTGTTGTTTTCTTCCTGCCTACATGATCGTATACATAGCTATTGGCTACAGTCGTTCCTGTCCCATTACCCACATGCACACGAACACTGTTCTTTAAGCTTCCGTCGAAATTCCACTCATAATCCACCACATCGCTGCCCCCGATATGGTTCTCGCTCTTGGTCTGGATCACCTGTGCCTCGCCATCATAGTAATTTACCGAAAGCAGCATCGTCCCAGTACCCAGTACCGTTGTACGCATGCCTGTCAGCATGGTCTTTACCCGATCGTTCCCTACCTGCGGCAGAACAGGCATGCCCATGGTATTGTTAAAGAAGTTATAATTGTCATAGTAATTTATGCTATGATAATAAGCCACACTTTTTGGGAAGGCATTATTACTATAGCCTGTATAAGTTCCGCTTTCATTGCTGTTGTTCCGTACCTCCCATAACTGGTAGGTGTTATCAGCTAACAGGCCATCCACATAATCCTGCATAGGCCCGCGTTCCCTTGAATCGGTATACAGCCCCGTTATGATCGTCCTACCTAAGGCATCATATTTGGTAAACAGCCATTGGCTGGAATTACGCTGTATCTTATCCTGGGTCAGTACCACCTGGTCCAGGGTATTGTACACCATATATTCCCAGTCTTTGCCGGGGATCTTTTTCTCGGTCAACCGTTTCCGGCCATCGTAATGATAACCGTACATAAAATCCTTGAAGACATCATCCGATTCGGTAAAACCAGCGATCTCAGCGGATAACCTATCAGTGTTCAGGTTGACTGCCGGTGGTAGTACATAGCGCAAATTACCTAGGTCATCATATACATAATAGGTCGAAAGGCTTTTAATATCCGTTTCCCAGACACGCTTCAGCACTACCCGTCCCTCCAAGTCCTTATATTCATCTGTTGTACCCGTCCTTACATCCCCCGGCACCCAGTTCTCATCTTTTATAGTCGACCTGTAAAGTTTCCCTGCATCATAAAAACTGTTCACTGAACTCGCGCCTGTACTGCTCACAGCCCATTTCCTGACATCCCCCGCCACATTGGCCCCGTATTCACTTACTACTGTCCGGCCTGTAACAGGTTGCCAGTCTGCACCTGGCGAACCTTGTTGCTCCACGCGGTTCAATGGTGAAGCCTCGAACACCGTTACACTGTAAGGTACCGGCGTTTTAACCACATTTGCATCCCAGCCGGTGCTAATACCGTAATAATCCGACTGCTGGATCAAAGCATCAGCTTTATAAGCTCCGTTGTTTGCCGACTGCGCCGCATAAGGCAGGTATTTTACTGTTTCCCTCCCGTAGGCATCATAAGCTGTGGGCTGCACAATATCCTTTCCGCCTGGACTTGCCTGTACCTGCACGGCCTGCATAGGCCTGCCCAGCCCGTCAAAATATTGAATGTTTCGGTTCGCCTGGGCAACAGGCAAACTGCCTACCTGTGCCAAACTGGTTGCACCGGCCTCTTTTACAACGGTCTCCATAACAAAATTTTGGCTGTAACTCGGCTGGATGCCCGCAACACTTCCACCTATTATAGTAATGTTCAGCGCAAAGGCCGAACTGCTCTGGGCGGTATTGTAGGCCGTAATATAATAATTGGCTGCAGCAGACGCTGTCGTTGGAACCCCACTGATGTTGCCGTTCGTATTGTTGAAGTTCAGACCGCCCGGTAGCACTGGTGCAACCGTAAAAGCAGCCGTGGCGATCTTGCGGATATAGTGACTTCCGATCTCCGCCACATAAAGCGTGCCCTGGCTATCGATACTTAAGCCGTAGGGCGAACTCAGCCTTACCCCCGAACCCGTACCGTTTACCGTACCCGAAGAGGTCGCGCCCGCAAAGGCCGAAACATAACCTGAAGCATCGATCTTGCGGACCATATTGTTCTGTTGGTCGGCCACATAAATATTTCCCGAGCCATCCACCGCCAGGTTGTTGGGGTACTGGAAGCTGGCAGAGGTACCATAGCCGCTCGCCGAACCCATCGATCCGTTGCCCGCAACCGTGCTCACCGTGCCCCCGCTGATCTTACGGATCATATGGTTCAGCCTGTCGGCCACATAAACATTGCCCGAGGCATCCACCGCCACACCCATCGGATTGCGAAAGGTGGCCGATAAGGCACTGCCATTGGAAGACCCTGCCGTACCCGTGCCCGCAAAGGTACTCACCACCCCTGATGGCGTAATCACGCGGATCCGGTTGTTCGAATAATCGGCCACATAAAGGTTGCCCGAAGCATCAAAGGCCAGTCCTATCGGACTGTAAAAACTTGCGCCCGTCCCCGTTCCGTTCGCAAAGCCAGGTGATCCGCTGCCCGCAAAGGTTGTCACTACCCCTGCCGGGGTAATCTTACGGATCCGGTGGTTCTGCTGATCGGAAACAAAGACATTGCCCGAAGCATCAACAGCAAGTGCAGAAGGGTGCTGGAAACTTGCCCCCGTACCCGTACCATCTGTTGATCCCGCAGATCCGGAACCGGCCAATATGCTCATGGTACCCAATGGTGTAACTTTTTGGATCTGGTTGTGGTCCGAATCAGCAATGTACAGATTGCCCGCCGCATCTACCGCCGTGTTCAGCGGGTTATACAGTCCGCTACTGACAAAAGTAGTGGTCGTCTGTCCGCCTGCTGATGCACTGCCCCCGCTCATTGTCGGGGAAAGTGTAGAGATAGCACTCCCAGTACTATAGCTCTGGCTCGAGGGCGAATAGCTGACCGAAAGCTGTGCATGGCCTGCAAGGCCTGCACAGAGGGCTAAAAGCCCAGTAAATATGCCGATAATCTTTATTCCTGTTTTCATCTGGAGAGGCATTAATTCTTTAGTTTAACTTTAGTGCTGTCAACGGCCGGTCTCCTGTCCTTTTTACCGGGAAGCCTGGATTCCATTTCTTTCCGGTGTGCCGCTGTTCGGGCCCCGTTCCGTGAACTGATCGCAGCTGACATCTTTTCCCGTTGCTGGGGACTCAATAATATATTGAGCGCGGCACTCTGCTCCCGGGCCAGTGCTTTTAACCTCGCACTGCGCTGCTGGGGGCGCAGGCTGGTATCCTGCAGCACGGCCGCCACCTGCACACGGTATTTCTCCTGCCGCTCCACCAATCTGACAGATTTATCTTTATCGAGGCCGAGTTCCCTGCCTGCCACTTCTTCTCGTTCTTTTTTAGTTTTAACAGCTTCCTGACTAAATGAATTTGATATCCCTGTCACCATCAGCAACAGGATGAATAATGAAAAATATAAATGTCTGCTCATGGTTTTCTAATAAGTTGGTGATGGAATATAAACATTTGCGCCGTTGTCCTCCACCTGGTAGGTGTAGTTTTCTGAATTGATTATCGTGCCATAATAAGGATCGTAATAAGAGTACCACGAATCGGTCACATAACGGCCGAGCAGCACACGACCGGTATTGGCCGGCACACTATAGGTATTGGTCCAGCTCGAAACCGAAGAGCTGTTGTTGTAAAAATAAGTGCCCGTAGTACTTACATTCACATCAAAACCCTGAGGACGCGACACAGGCTGCGTACAGGCCGCATCACTATAAAGGGCAAGGTAGATATCCGCCTCAGTTGTACTTCCATCAATCGGAGCGCTCCAGCTCGGGTTCAGTACCTCGATACGTGCATAGACCTGGCTAGGCTGAGGAGTTGTCGTCCCTCCGCCAGCATTACAATCGGTGACCTGGCCTGCATAGTTGTAACAATAGGTCTTGACAATATTATTGTTCTGGTCACGGATCAGTTTCAACCGCTGGAAAGCATCATACTCATAATAAACGGTCATACCCTTTGCGTCCGTCTGGCTCACCATACCAACAAGTGGCTTGTACACATAACTCGAAATGAATGCATCGGGAAGATTGTTCCTCAGTGGCAAAAGAAAGTTATCGATCGCCGTTTTGTCGGGACTGACCAGATTACTAAAAGCAGTAACAGCCGGACTACCTCCCAATAACGACTCTACTGTCGTATAGTCTGCATTCTTGATCTCGGCAATAGGATGCTGTGACCTGTAACTGTAGAGATAGCATGTTTTTGAAGCTCCTGTTTTAGAGACACTCTTTATCTTCCCATGATCATCATAGCCCTCAAAAGTAACCCGGGATTCATAGCTTCCCGTTCCGATCTTGCCCGCAATAGTTATCGGTGCAACAATATTACTTCCCCAATTGTAATAGTTGTTCTTAACTGCACTCAATGGGGTAACCGAATTCTTGTAATCTAGCTGTTCAACAACCGGTGCCCACATATGATAGGTATCTACCATATCGGTGTAGGGCTGCGTTCCGGCAAAATCATGGGGATATTTCATCTCTGTTGTGATGTTCCCTCCTTTACTATCAGTGACAGTCTTTTTGGTAGGCATCAGGTGATCAAGATTGTCATAATTGTAGACAGTAGTTTGACTCACTGGATTGCTTAGGTCTGAAAAATCCGTTGTTATGGTGGTATCAAGTGTCGTTACATCTTCATACCCTTTCGTCGCTTCCCAAGTATATGAGTTTAAATATTCCAACCAATATGGGGTGTCGTAATCATCAGGAGAGAAGTACCCTGTTAGATCCCTAAACTGAACCTCCTGATCGACACGTATGCCAGTTAGAAATTCGTTCATTCTTCTAGGAGAATACCGGTTTTCTACCTGGTTTACCTTGGTATATAAACCGTTGATATTCTTATAGACTGTTTTAGACGCTAGCAATGGGTTCATTGTACCCCTGTCGATCGTAAATTCATTGATAAATTTCGGAGCACTTAATATATTTGTAGATTCCAGCCTAGTGTCAAAAGGCAGATAGTAAGTAAAGACCGATTTTCCTTTATTTTCTGTTAATGTCCCATTGTATTCTGACACCTGTCCGTAGACAACAGGGGAACCCGACAGGACTGACAATGGATAAAGACTTGAGGAGGTTGCAACATTACTGCTAATTACTCCTATAGGGATATGTCCGGTATAGCTTCCTATATCATTCATTACACTTCTACCATAGTTTATTGGCTGTTGATACCTGAACAGTATAGATGAAATGGTGTGCTCAGATCCTACCCAATCATAAGTATATGTTTTTTGAAATGCCAGCGAATTTTCAGCCGAATAGTTTTTTATTGTTTTTATCCTCAGGCCGCCCACTATGCCATTATTCGCATTGGTCTGATTTGGATAATCATAAAATTTTGGGTTTTCTGACCTGTTATTTTCGAATTCGAATACCGTCTTACCACCTGTCGGATACTTTATCTGTTGCAGGATGCAATCCTGTACCGAAGCGGCTACGGGATTTCTACTACCCCCATATAGACCTATTTCCGAAGAATTTAAAAAACCCAGAAACTCACTGGGAATCCCACTACCCCCTCCGCTGTACCCCCAATAATCTTCTAATATGTAGGGCGGGAATGAACTTCCGCCAGGAAAAACATACCCACTGGTAGTATAGTATCCCGGAGGTACATTATTGTTGTACAAATAGGAATAGTTCTCTGGTTGTGAACCTGGACCACCTTTCACCTGGATCGCATCGAGCCGCATCCTGAGGGTATGGTCTGTCGAGGTACCAAAATAACTTTGTCCCAAAGTAACTTCTTTTATCGCATCGTTAGATACCCTGTTGTTTACAGTAACCTTTACCAAGCGCATCTGTCTTCCATCCACCCGATCACCGCTGTACTCAAATTTAACAATCGCGTCTGTAGTAGTTATGCTGTCCAGCCGCTTAGGGTAATTCTGGCTGCCTATAGGGGTCCTGACAAATTCCGTTGATGATGGGACTTGCGAGGCTCCACTAAGCCCGTTGCCCGGATTTCTCACCACGGTAGTAACTTCCGAGAGCTGAACAATAACCTCACCAGAAGAATAATGCAGCTTTATCTCATCCTTTTGGTCAGCGGAAACCACTCTGGTCAGGTTCCACGCAGTAGTCGGCGACATTCCGCCCTGTGTGGTCGACTCTGCTGCCTGAAAATAATATTTTGTACCACTTTCATCCGTTATGGCATAATAAAGATTCTGGGGAGCTACATTATTGTCAATATATTCCTTTGTAATTTTA
The DNA here is from genome assembly GCF_918698255.1 of Pedobacter sp. Bi27. Taxonomy (NCBI): domain Bacteria; kingdom Pseudomonadati; phylum Bacteroidota; class Sphingobacteriia; order Sphingobacteriales; family Sphingobacteriaceae; genus Pedobacter; species Pedobacter sp. Bi27. Next base: position 630,153 of record NZ_CAKKMW010000003.1, on the reverse strand, counting down.
AGTGGGGCATACGGAATCAACCTTACAGAACCATTAATCCAGTCAAACCTAAAAAATCCTGACTTACCTCCAAAATTATAGGCATACCTATCACTCTGTGTCTCAAAATTATTTTTGTTCATGTTCTGAAAATGATTCATCAGATTGATCGCATCACCTTCACTGGTAACAGAGGTTCGGGCAGTCTGGAGGTCATCTGTAGTTTTGTAAGGCGAGATATAGTCAAGGCTCTCGTCTCTTCTACCCAAAACTGTCCTTGCTACTGTTCCCCCGGCATTCAGGGCCCAGCCAAGGCCTACCACGCTTGCAATATCCCTAACCTTTATCCCGCTTGCATGATAGGAAATGCTTATTGGCAGCGAAATGCTCCCTGTCTTAACCGTATAGATAGGCACACTTACATCAGGCACACCGGTACTGTAGCTAACGGGAATTTCCGCATACCTTGTTAAGGATGCTACATCAGGTGATGGTGGAATGACCTTTGGCACTTCAAACTGTCCAAAAGAAAGTTGATGTTTTAGGAATAAAAACAACAGCGCAAAAAGAAATTTATAGTTATTCTTCATAGAGAGTGAATTTTATTTTTGAGAATATAAAGTGAGACTGGCCAAAGCTTATCCCTGCACTGCTCCAATTTGCTTTGAAACAATGCTAAAAAAAATAATAAGATCCTAGATGGAATCTTCAGGAGGTCGAAACAAAAACCGCTACTGCAAAAACGAACTCAGCACCAGGTAAAAGCCGTAGTATTTTTTGTTCTTTAAGATCGGGGCAGTAAATACCCATTGGAAGGAAGTGGAGAGCCGAAAATTTAGATACCATATTTAAATGTTTTGATGTGATCAATTTCTCTTGATAATCAACATTTAGCAAAAAAATTACACCAACGTACCGTTTTACATGACAAACCTCCCATTATTTATTCCAAATTATAAAAAACGTTATATAAACGGTTATCATTCTATCGATATCGACTCCAATCTATTCTGCTCATTAAATACAAGATCTAAAATTACAGCAATTATTACAAGCCCAACCACAACCGATCCGCGTCTATTTCTCTTTTATCGGCAAGGTTTCAAATTCTTTAACTATAACTTTCCATTGATTTTTATGGTGAAAAATGAAATAGTTAAAGATTGATATTGAAATACAGACAATAATAACAGGTAAGTTAGAATCACTTAAATGGAAGTATCTATTGATAAATACCTTGTAATAAACCAAAACAGATGCTCCCAAAATAGCAATAAACATCAGTACAAAATTCCGCTTTCCAATCGCTCCAAAACTCTAGGTATTGATACCACTTCCCAAAATTTATATAGTTTATAAAACAGATAATAATAAGCTCTTTTCATATTCATGATGACTAAAATTAAAAACTAAACCTGGGATAATAGCTAGGGTTACTGCGGTAAACTTCTCCATAATCTGTTAGGTAACCATTCCTTCCGCGAGGATAAGGTTTCCTAGGTAATATTACAATACTTGTACCCTCAGTCATCCGCTTCATAAATATGGGCGATTGTTTATTGAGCGAAAAGAAAAAGGTCTTAGCGAGACACTAAGACCAGTGCGGTCTTTTTTGCCCAATACCCAATTGCTCAGGCCGCAAAAAAGGATCTTCCCTTCAAGCCGGTTTAAAAACGAAATTTTGTGATACTATCAGGACTATAAAGTGTATAAAAAAACTCTTCCCTTCCTGCCTAAAAGTTCATTAATTCCTACTACAAAGTATAAAAACACAAATCGTGTCTTGGTGGTAAAAAAACAAAGTTCATTGGTTGCATGATGCAGAAAATTGTGTCTTTGTGTCTTAGTGGTAAAAAGCCAACACCTCCAAAATTTCTTTCAACGAAAACTTGGCCCCGCAAACGAACTCATCAGCTGCACCATAATAAATTGTTAATTCATCTCCGTTAACGATGTGGCCGTTTGTAAATACCACCTCACCAAAGAAACCATGCAGCTCGTAATCTGCTGTTGTTACCATAATCGGTTCTTCGGTTCTGGCCAGTACTTTGGATGGATCATTTAAATCCATTAGAAAAGCGCCTAAACAATATTGACGTTTTCCGTTTGCACCATGATAGATTTCGAGCCATCCTGCTGCGGTTTTTATGGGGGCAGCGCCGGCACCAACACGGGCACTATCCCAGTGCTTAGGCCTGATTTTGATGATACATTTGTGTTTGCCCCAATGAATGCCATCCGGAGATTCGGCCAACCAGATATAATTACCACCCAGCGCCACACTACTAGGCCGGTGTAAGGCGTAAAATTTATCGTTAATGCGTTCTTCAAATATAGCACAGTCTTTATTGTGTGGCGGAATAATCATGCCGTGTTTCTCAAAACACTTCCAATCTTTTGTCGTCCTTAATCCAACCCCTACCCCATGGGCAGATACAGAAGTAAAGGTTAAATAGTAGGTTTTATCAATTAGGGATACACGGCAATCTTCAATGCCAAAAGTTTCATCTTCTCCCTCACCCTGTAATAAAGGATAACCGGCCGGTTGATAAAAATGCACGCCATCATCACTGCAAACGAGCCTTAAATGCGATAAGGTGGTTAAATAATCGGCACCCTGATAATTGATCACCCTTGGATCATTAGCTACCAAAGCAGGATCTGCCTCCGCTATCTCGATAATTTCGATGCCGTTTTTCCTTAAAACCGGAAAAGAGATAAGTCCCTGTTTTTGCGCGGGCCGTTCTGCTACCCGCACCAGAAGCCATATTTTATTTTGAAAGGTAAAAACACCAGGATTTAAAAGGCATGCGATTTCCAGGCCCGTTGTACTCGGCACTAAATCTTTTGGACAAAGTATTGGATTTTGAATAAACCGTTGTGCAATATCACTCATGACATAAGGTTTTAAACCAAACAGGCGACCAAAATTGGCCGCCTGTATATGATTAATAAAATTGATGTTATAATGAATTGATCCATTTTACAAGTTCATCTCTTCCTTTTCCTGTTTTTTGTTGCAGTTTCCCCAACAATTCATCGTCTTGCCCCTCTTCGTGTTTTAAATCATCGTCGGTTAAATCGGCATAAGCTTGTTTAACCTTTCCTTTTATTTCATTCCACTTCCCTTTTAATTCTAACTTATCCATGCTCGTGTTTTTTTGTGGTAAATAATATGCTTTTTTAAATGTATCAACACTTTTTACCGCTTTTTGTTTTGATTTAAGCTCAAAAAACCAAACAACTATCCGATTTTGCTTCACTACAGCAGGTTTTATAAAAATTTTTAATTATATTAAAAAATCGTTTTAACGAACTACTAAACATTACTAACTAAACTACCAATTTGATGAAAAAACTACTCTTAAGTATGCTTTTGTATCTCGGTACAATTTCGTTTGCTTTCGCACAAGGCAAAGTGATTACCGGGAAAGTTACGTCAGCCTCAGGACCAATTCCGGGCGTTAGCGTATTTGTAAAAGGCTCACCAGCTAACGGCACGCAGAGTGATGCCTCGGGCGCCTTTAAATTAACCGTTTCGGATGATGCCAAAACACTTATTTTTAGCTTTATCGGTTACAAAACCAAAGAAGTGCCTATTACCGGGCAAAGCATTAACGTAAATCTTGATGAAGAAAACAATACGCTATCGGATGTGGTGGTGGTGGGTTATGGAACGCAGAATAAACGTGATGTGACAGGATCTGTAGCCTCTGTTAAATCTAAAGACCTGGAAAACTTACCAGTAACAAGTTTTGAACAGGCCTTACAAGGAAAAGCAGCAGGTGTTCAGATTGCCGCTCAAAATGGAAAATTAGGGCAGGGAATAACGGTAAGGGTAAGGGGCGCTGCATCAGTAACAGCAGGTAGCGAGCCACTATACATCGTTGATGGAATACCAATTACCTCGGGAGATTTTTCGAGTACTACTGCGCCTACGAGTGCGCTGGCAGATATAAACACCAATGATATCGAATCTATAGAAGTATTAAAGGATGCATCGGCATCGGCAATTTATGGCGCAAGAGCTTCAAACGGTGTGGTATTGATCACAACCAAACAGGGTAAGGCAGGCAAAACACTTATCCAGTTTAACGCACTTGGTGGCATAAGCTCACCTTCTAACCATAGGGATTTTTTAAATGCAGAACAGTACGTTCAAATAGAGCGCAGGGCTGGGCAGGGCCAGGCGAATCAGGATTTCCTCAATGGAGATTACGCAACCCTGCAAGAAGCATTAGATGATTATAGCGCAAGTGTAGAGGCGCGTTTAAACCGGTATTCGGCGGGCAACAACGATTATCAAACTTATAAGGTAAACTCTAACTGGGAAGCTGCTTCTTTTCAGGATAAACCTGTTACGCAACAATACGACCTTAATTTAACAGGAGGAAATGAAAAAACGAAATTTTACATCGGTGGCCAGGCCTTAGATCAACAAGGAATTGTGATAGGCAACAGTTATAAACGCTATAGCGGCCGGTTAAACCTGACCAATAAAGTAACCGATTTTTTAGAAGTGGGTATTAACCTTAATTTTTCAAACAGTATCAATAACAGGCTATCAAATGATAATGCCTTTTCAAGTCCGTTACAATCTGTAGCGCTCTCTCCCATTACGCCTTTTATAGACCCAAGGTCGGGTTTAATAAGTGGAACTTTACCCGGAGCAGCTTCAAACTATCCGTTATACTATAATCCATTTATAAGTGTCGATAATGCTTTTTATAAAGCAACCGTGTACCGGACAATTGGCAAAGCTTTTGCGAACATAAACATTGCTAAGGGATTAAAATTCAGCACTGATTTTTCTATTGATAACTTAAATCAAAACGAAGAAAGTTATTATGGTTCATTGACTTTTAGAAATACAGGCACATCAAATGGCTACGGGCAAAATATTTCGACTTTTGTAATTAATGCGAATACCAATAATTTCTTCAGTTATAATACAACTATCGGCAAAAGCGCCTTTGATGTTATTTTGGGTACAAGTTATCAAAAATCAACCACCAAGTACAGCACCATCGAAGGACAGGATTTCCCAAGTGATTCTTACATTAAATTAGGTTCTGCTGCAACAAAAGTGATTGCAACCAGTAATGAAGGTGCTTTTAGCTTTCTGTCTTATTTCTTTAGGGCCAATTATAAATACAACGACCGTTATTTAGTGGGCTTTAGTGTAAGGGCTGATGGTTCATCACGATTTGGAACCAATAATAGATATGGGTATTTCCCGGCAGGTTCAGTGGCTTGGATTGCATCTGAAGAAGATTTCTTAAAACAAAGTGAAACCATCAGTTTGTTAAAATTCAGGGCCAGTTATGGTTTAACGGGTAATGCCGAAATTGGTAATTATTCTGCCCGTGGTTTATTCGCTGGAACAGGAGCATATGGTGGTTTGCCTGGGCAGATTCCTTCGCGGATAGCCAATCCGGACTTAACATGGGAAAAAACGAAGCAACTCGACATCGGCTTTGATTTTGGTATTTTAAAGAATAGAATTACAGGAATTTTTGATTTCTATCAAAAAAACACCACCGATTTATTATTAGATGTGCCTATCCCGCAAACAACAGGTTTCTCTACTAAAACCCAGAATTTAGGTTCATTAAAAAATACCGGGTTTGAATTGGGCATCAATACAGAAAATTTTGTAGGCGCGTTTAAATGGTCAACCGCAATAACAGGAGCAATTAACAACAATAAGATTACAAATTTAGGCGGGCAGATTTTAAATAGCAATGAAATAAATGCGGCTATTTCAGGGCAACCGATCGGCGTATTTTACATCCCGGAATATGCGGGGGTAAATCCGGCTAATGGTGATGCGATTTATTACAAAAACACAGTTGATGCAAATGGCAATGTAGACAGGAGTACAACAAATAACATTAACGATGCACAACGGATTTTTGCAGGCAACCCTAATCCTAAATATACATTTGGCTTAAATAACACGTTTTCGTACAAGAATTTCGATTTAGGTATATTTTTTCAAGGTGTAAAAGGCAATAAAATTTTCAATGCCGGCGGCCAGTATATGAGCGCCAATGCATCAAACGGTTATGACAACCAAACTGCAGATCAAATGAGCTATTGGGATAAACCTGGTGATGTTACATCTGTTCCGGAGCCCCGTTTGTTTGCAGGCAATGGGATCGGAAACTCAACAAGATATTTATCTGATGGTTCTTATGTCCGCTTAAAAACATTAACGCTTGGCTATACTTTTCCGGTTTCGGTATTAACCAAAATTAAGTTAAGCAAATTAAGGTTATATGCTACGGCACAAAATCTGCTTACCATAACTGGTTACAAAGGATGGGACCCCGAGGTTAATGCAGATTATCAATCTACAAACATTAACCAAGGCGTAGATTTTTACTCAGCACCACAACCACGGGTAATTTCATTAGGTATTAACATTGGCCTATAATTAAAAAAAGAATCAAAATGAAAAAGACATATATAAATAATATCATATTTGCTTGCATGTTTTTGATGGCTTTATCATCGTGCAAGAAAGCACTCGATATAAATCCTGTTGATACCATTGAGCAAAAGAATGCTTTACTCACATCAAAGGATGTTGAAGGAGCCTTGGTTGGTGCTTACTCAGATCTCGGTAGCCGTAATTTTTTTGGCGGCCGTTCGTTTTTAATAACAGATTTCTTAGCAAATACTGATGCCATTGAATGGGGCGGAACATATGAGGAACTGACCCAGGCCATCAATAAACAGCTTTTAAAAACAAATACCTTTGTAGATAATGTTTGGGCTGCAGGCTATACCGCAATTAATGATGCCAATAATGTAATTGCTGCCCTCGACAAAGTAGAGCCTGCGAAAAAGAATAGAGTAGAGGGAGAAGCTAAATTTATCCGGGGGTCGGCATATTTCGAACTCGTTAGGGTATTTGCAAAAGCCTACAATGATGGCTCTCCAAGCACGAATTTGGGCGTACCAATTGTGTTAACACCAACCAATCTCATAAGCGAAGCGAATTATGTAAGCAGGGCCACAGTAGCTGCCGTTTACAATCAGGCGATAACAGATTTGACAGAGGCAGAAGCTAAACTTCCGGCCACTAATGGTTTTTTCGCAACTAAATCTGCTGCGGCAGCCATGCTGGCCAGACTATATTTGCAAATAGGTAATTATACTGCAGCCGGAACAGCTGCAAACCGGGTAATTACATCTGGAAATTATCATTTAACAGATACTTATCTGAGTGCTTTCCCTAAAATGCCAGAAAGTGGAAGACCCGCAAAACCTGGAGACAATACTACTGAAGATGTTTTTGCCGTGCAGGTAACAACGCTTACCGGATTTAATGGTTTTAATGAATTTTATGGTTCATCTACATTTGGTGGCCGCGGGGATGCGGTAATTTCACAAGATTGGATTGATGCAACCTATGCTCCAAATGATGACAGGATTAATGCTTTTTATGACGATGACGATATGTTTACGGCGAAATTTGGTAATCAATTCGGAAATGTTCCGGTTATCAGGTTGGCAGAAATGTATTTAATCAGGGCAGAATCTAATGCACGCTTAGCTCCGGCTGCTCCTATTGGAGGCGTTACACCACTACAAGATTTAACCACCGTTAGAAGCAGGGCTGGCTTAACAACACTAACCGCTACCCTGGCAAATATTCTAAATGAAAGAAAACTAGAATTTGCTTTTGAAGGCTTTTCATTACATGATGCAAAAAGAACGCAAACCAACATTGGTAGCTTACCCTGGAATTCTACCAGATTAGTTTTCCCAATTCCACAACGTGAAATTGATGCAAATACTAAATTGGTTCAGAACCCAGGTTACTAGAAACAGCATAAAAGAAATGGCCCCGATTTTTCGGGGCCATTTCTTTTTCTTAAAATTATGGTTAAAGCTTTTTGGCCGCCGCTATAATTTCTTCTACCACACCTGGATCAAGCAGTGTAGACGTATCGCCTAAATTAGTGGTATCCCCTTCGGCAATTTTACGCAGAATTCTACGCATAATTTTGCCCGAGCGTGTTTTGGGTAAACCAGAAACAAACAATATTTTATCGGGCTTGGCAATCGCCCCAATTACACGGGTAACCGTTTGTAAAATATCTTTTTTAGATAATTCTGCTTCACCATGCATTTCAGGGTAAATTACAAAAGCGTAAATGCCCTGCCCTTTTACATCATGCGGATAACCCACAACTGCGCTTTCTACCACACCAGCGTGCATATTAATGGCATTTTCCACTTCAGCGGTACCAATTCTATGTCCAGAAACATTTAATACATCATCAACACGACCTGTGATCCGATAATAACCATCTTCATCACGCAAACAGCCATCACCGGTAAAATATAAATTCTCGTAAGTAGAGAAATAAGTCTGTTTGCAACGTTCGTGATCGCCATAAGTGGTACGCAACATGCCCGGCCAGGGGAATTTGATACAAAGATTTCCCATTACGCCATTTCCTTCAATTTCATTACCATTTTCATCAACTAAAATTGGCTGAATTCCTGGTAAAGGCAATGTAGCAAAACTAGGTTTGGTTGGTGTTACCGTGGCAATAGGTGAAATCATAATGCCTCCCGTTTCCGTTTGCCACCAGGTATCAACAATAGGCGCTTTACCGTGCCCGATTTTCTCATCGAACCAATGCCATGCTTCTTCGTTGATCGGCTCTCCTACCGAGCCTAAAACGCGGATTGAGCTTAAATCTTTGCCGTTTAATGGATCTTCACCATAACTCATTAATGAGCGGATAGCCGTTGGCGCAGTATATAAAGTATTTACTTTATGTTTTTCTACAATATCCCAAAAACGTGATGGTGTAGGGTAAGTAGGAATCCCTTCGAAAAGAACCGAAGTAGCACCTTGCGAAAGCGGTCCGTAAACAATATAAGAGTGACCGGTAATCCAGCCAATATCGGCGGTACAGAAATAAACCTCACCAGGCTGATAGTTAAATACATTCGAAAAAGTATAACCCGCATAAACCATATAACCACCACAGGTATGCACCACACCTTTGGGTTTTCCGGTAGAGCCGGATGTGTAGAGAATGAACAGCATATCTTCCGCATCCATTTCTTCCGCTTCACAAATATCATTTACGTGTTTAACTTCATCTTCCCACCACACGTCCCTGCCTTTCAGCATCGAAACAGGTGTACGGATATGGGTTAACACGATACATTTTTCAACGGTTGGGCAACCAATTAATGCATCGTCAATTACATCTTTTAAAGGAATCTGTTTATTGCCACGATAAGAACCATCGGCCGTAATCACTACTTTACATTGCGAATCGTTAATCCTGTCGGCAATAGATTTAGCAGAAAACCCGCCAAAAATAACCGAGTGAACGGCACCAATTCTGGCACAGGCCAAAACAGCAATAGCCAGCTCGGGCACCATAGGCATATAAATACAGATCCGGTCGCCCTTTTTTGCACCATTACGTTTTAAAACGTTGGCAAAACGGCAAACGCGTTCGTGCAACATTTTATAAGTATAAGTAACACTTTCTTCTTCAGGATTATTAGGTTCCCAAACAATAGCAGGTTTATCTCCATTGGTGGCCAAGTGCCGATCTAAACAATTTTCGGTAATATTAAGTTTAGCGCCTTCGAACCACTTGATATTTGGTTCGTTAAAGTTCCAGGATAATACTTTGAACCAAGGCTTGCGCCATTGAAAGTTTTGCGCCACTTCGCCCCAAAACTGCTCTGGGTTTTCTACGCTTTTCTTATAATCTTCTTCGTATTGCTTAAAAGATGTAATTTGCATTGCTCGTTCTATATTTTGGATTAGTGGGGGCTAATTTAAATAAATAATAATAAGGAGAAACAGTCTAATCGTATCAAAATGAATATCAAACGTTTGATAAGAAATAATTTATTTTAAATAGATGTAATATAGGAAGAATTTAAGATTTGGCATTAACAAACATTGCACAAACCTTTTCTGCCCATAAATATTATTATAAAAATAATTAGCTAAGCTATTGCTGTTTACAATTATTATTCAGATATTTGCACACTCTTAAAAAAATTAAGCGGACGATATTAACAACTATATTTACAAGTCATGTCAAGAGTTTGTGATTTAACAGGAAAAAAAGCAATGGTAGGTAACAACGTTTCTCACTCAAACGTTAAAACCAAACGCAAATTTTACCCAAACCTACAACTTCAGAAATTTTATATTCCTGAAGAAAACCGTTGGATTACGTTGAAAGTTTCTACTTCAGCGATTAAAACCATCAATAAAGTGGGCATTAGCGAAGCAATTAACCGTTTCGTAAAAAAAGGATTTTTGTAAAAAACATTAACTGTTGAGATTAACAGTTTTCAATTTATATTAAAATGGCAAAAAAAGGTAACAGAGTTCAGGTTATTTTAGAATGTACTGAACATAAAGAAAGTGGCATGCCAGGTATGTCTAGATATATTTCTACCAAAAACCGTAAAAACACTACTGAGAGATTAGAATTGAAAAAATTCAATCCAGTATTGAGAAAAGTAACCGTACATAAAGAAATTAAATAGGTTAGAAATAAAAGACCAAAGCTTAAAGACTAAAGCATTTTGCAAGTCTCAAATCTAATGTCTGATATCTCAAATCTAATAATTAAAATTATAAGAACATGGCAAAGAAAGTAGTTGCAACCCTTAAAACAGGTACAGGTAAAGAATATTCGAAAGTAATTACAATGGTAAAATCACCAAAAACCGGTGCTTACTCATTCAAAGAACTTATCGTACACAACGACCACGTAAAAGATGCTATTGCATCTAAATAAGGTTAATATTTTTTAATATTAAAAATATTAAAGGCCGTTCCGTTTTAACCGGAAGGGCTTTTTTTGTTATATAAAAATTTAGATATGGGTTTATTCGATTTTTTCAAAAAGAAAGAAACTGCACCTGAAGCTCAGGAAGCACTGGATAAAGGTTTAGAGAAAACTAAAGACGGTTTCTTTAATAAAATTACCAAAGCTGTAGCAGGAAAATCTTCTGTTGATGATGAAGTGCTCGATAATCTGGAAGAAGTTTTGGTTACTTCTGATGTTGGCGTAAGTACTACATTAAAAATTATCAAACGTATCGAAGAACGTGTTGCCAAAGATAAATACCTCAATACCTCAGAACTAAATTTTATCCTTCGTGATGAAATCCAGTTGCTTTTATCCGAAAACAACAGTAACGATTTCCGCCAGTTCGAATACGGCGATCATAAACCTTATGTAATTATGGTGGTTGGCGTAAATGGTGTTGGTAAAACCACTACCATTGGAAAGCTGGCCCATAAACTTAAAGAATCGGGACTTAAAGTAGTATTAGGTGCTGCCGATACCTTTAGGGCTGCGGCCGTTGACCAGATTAAACTCTGGGGAGAACGCGTTGGCGTGAGGGTTGTGGCACAGGCTATGGGCTCAGATCCTGCTTCTGTTGCTTTTGATACCTTACAATCGGCTGTTGCTAACGATGAAGATGTAGTGATTATTGATACTGCCGGACGTTTACACAACAAAATCGGTTTGATGAATGAGTTGGGTAAAATTAAACAGGTGATGCAAAAGGTAGTGCCAGGTGCACCGCATGAAATTTTATTGGTGTTAGATGCCTCGACCGGACAAAACGCCTTTGAACAATGCAAACAGTTTACCGAAGCGACTGATGTTAATGCATTGGCCATTACAAAATTAGACGGAACAGCAAAAGGTGGAGTAGTAATCGGAATTTCAGATCAGTTCAGGATTCCTGTTAAATATATCGGCGTAGGAGAAAAAATTGGCGACTTACAGCTTTTTGATAAGAAAGAGTTTGTGAATAGTTTGTTTAAATAACACTTCGTGGTCGATTACACCGAGGATTTAGCCTACAATTCACTTCGTGGTTGATTACACAGATTACAGGATTACACAGATTATTATGTAATTTTAGTAATGGAAGAATATGAAAACCATGAGCTTACCAAAATTATAATTGGTTGTTGCTACAATGTCCATACGCAATTAGGTCCAGGTTTTTTAGAGAAGATCTATGTTAATGCCCTTAAAATAAAACTTCAGCAAGCTGGGTTAAAATTTGATGTTGAGAAGGAGTTTATAGTGATGTTTGAAGACCAAATTATTGGTAAATTTAGATGTGACCTGGTTGTAGAGCAAAAGGTAATTGTTGAATTAAAATCTGTAACCGGGTATCAACCTAAATTATTTCAGAACCAACTTATATCTTATTTAAAAGCCAGTAAAATTAAGACAGGATTACTGATTAACTTTGGCAACACAAGCTGTGAGGTAAAAAGAATAGCTGTGTAGTCCTTTAAATATCCACACCAGAATCAGTGGAATCACCAAATCTGTGGAATCAAGCCGCAAGGAAGGTGTAAATAAAATTAATATGAATACCAAAATAGTAAGAAGTAAAAGCGCAATTAAACAACCAAAAATTAATGTAATTACATTAGGTTGTTCAAAAAACATATACGATTCGGAAGTATTGATGGGGCAGCTGCGTGGCAACAATTTAAATGTTGTGCACGAATCAGACAAGATGGGCAAAGATGATATCGTTGTAATTAACACCTGCGGTTTTATCGATAATGCTAAACAAGAATCAATCGATACCATTCTACAGTTCAGTGAACTAAAAGAAGCCGGTAAAATTGGCAAAGTAGTGGTTACAGGTTGTTTATCTGAACGTTACAAACCCGAACTTGAATCAGAAATCACCAACGTTGATGCCTTTTTTGGCACTAACGATCTACAGAATATTTTACATGAGTTAGGTGCCAATTATAAGCACGAACTTATTGGCGAGCGTTTGCTCACCACTCCTTCTCATTTCGCTTATTTCAAAATTGCCGAAGGCTGTAACCGTCCGTGTTCTTTCTGTGCCATCCCATTAATGCGTGGCAAACACTTGAGTAAACCAATGGAAGAATTGGTTAACGAGGCCAAAATCTTAGCTAAAAACGGCACAAAAGAATTGATTTTAATTGCTCAGGACCTTACCTATTATGGCTTAGACCTTTATGGTGTGCGCAAGTTAGATGAATTGATGCGCCGTTTATCGGATGTTCCCGGAATCGAATGGATCCGTTTGCAATACGCCTACCCTTCTGGTTTCCCCATGGAAATTTTAGATGCCATGAACGAGCGCGATAACATCTGCAAATACCTGGATATGCCATTACAGCACATTACCGATAATATGTTGAAATCGATGCGCCGTGGTACCACCAAACAAAAAACCATCGATTTAGTCAATCAGATCCGTGATAAAGTGCCAAACATCGCTATGCGTACCACGCTAATCTGTGGTTATCCTGGCGAAACTGAACATGATTTCGAAGAAATGAAGGAATGGGTTGCAGAAACCAAATTCGATCGTTTGGGTTGCTTTACGTATTCGCATGAAGAAAAAACACATGCACATACCTTAGTTGATGATATTACTGATGAAGTAAAACAACAACGTGTTGATGATATTATGGAAATACAACAAGGTATTTCGTTCGATATTAATCAAGAAAAAGTAGGCAAAACCTTCAAGGTGCTGGTAGATAAAAAAGAAGGCGATTTCTTTGTAGGCAGAACCGAATTTGACTCGCCTGAGGTTGATAATGAGGTTTTAATCGATGCAGCTACAGGTTATGCCGCTAACGGAAGCTTTGTTAATGTGAAAATTGACCGGGCTGAAGATTTCGATCTTTACGGAACGATAGTATAGATTAAACCCTCCGTTTTGTTTATAAAAAAGAAGTCAGGTTTTTAAAAACTTGACTTCTTTAAATTACATTCTTCTATTTCTTAGGCTCAGGTCTATTTTTAATCTGACTAGGTTTTAACCAGATTTTAGCACCTTTCGAGTTTACATAATATTTTTCATTCTTGGCATTGATGTAAACATTAGATCCATCTGGAGCCATTTTACCTTTCCAGGTTTTATCTGCAACTTTCGAACTGCCTTTTACTGCTACTTCGGCAGTTTTATTACCTACAGATTTAGCACCTTTACCAATTGCTTTTCCGGTATGATCTAATGCTTTACCAACCTCAGTTTTTTTCTTTTCCTGAGCATTTACGGTTAAGGCTGCACCTCCAAATAAGGCCAGCGTTAATAAACCCATTACTAATTTTCTTTTCATGACAGCTATATTTTATTTAAGTGATAACAGTTTATCGCTGTATTTGTTTTATCGCAGATAATATTAAATAAACCATATTTACGTGGCTAAGCATAAGCATAATTGAGATAAAAAATAAATCATTTTTGGAGCACAAAGACAGTGACAACTATTAGGGTTTGTTCCCGTTCTTCGCTGTATCCTTTCGCTGCGCTTCAGGGATGCCGCTTCGCCCGGGGCTAAGCAATTGGTGCTGCAAGAAGTACAAAACACCTAATTACTTCCTTTCCTCAAGCAAAAATTATTTTTTTCGTTTTTTTGCACTGCCTCCCGTTAAATAAACCTTATTGAAGCGGTTATCCTTTTTGTTGCACTGCCAAAAAAATCCCCACTAACGGATCGCAAAAAGATAATAGCGAAAAGAAGGACTACCCTAACCGAAAAGCACCAAACCTGCTTTACAAAAGATTTAAATTGTTTTTTTGGAGCGCATGGGCACAGCATCTATTTAAGTTTGTTCCCGTTCTACGCTGTATCCTTCCACTGCGCTTCAGGGATACCGCTTTGCCCGGGGCTAAACAGCTACGGTTGCAAGGAAACATGAAGCTGGCTACAAATTTAAGTAGAGCGGTTTTCAGTCTATCCAAAGGACTCCTGTGGAGAGCGTAGTCGAAGACTTCCAGAGGCTGATAAATTAAATAGATCTTTTGACTATACTAGCATTGACAGATTCCTATAGAAAGGTCGTCATTGCGAGGAGGCACGACGAAGCAATCTTAATGCGCACGCTAGTAGCGATCGTTGTAAGATTGCTTCGTCGGCTGAAAAAGCCTTCTCGCAATGACGATTCTTTGAAGCTTAAAATACGATAAAAACCCATTATGTCATTTATATCCATTTTACACCATAAATTATCCCTCAGGGCGACACTAATTTAATTTCTCGGCCAGTAATTTCATTTCGATATGCGGCGAACGGTTTTCATAAATAATACTGTGCACCGCCTTACAAATTGGCATATCCACATTGTACGCCTGATTTTTAATATGCATACATTTAACTGCATAGTAGCCTTCGGCCACCATATTCATCTCCAATTGGGCCGATTTTACGGTATAACCTTTGCCTACCATATTACCAAACGTACGGTTGCGGCTGAACTGCGAATAGGCTGTAACCAACAAATCGCCAAGATATGCCGACTCCATAATATCCCTATTGATGGGGTGAACGGCATCAACAAAACGTTTAATCTCACGGATGGCATTGCTGATCAATACGGCCTGAAAATTATCGCCATAACCAATGCCATGACAAATACCACTGGCTACGGCATAAATATTTTTTAAAACCGCAGCATATTCCGTCCCGAAAATATCGTCTGATACGTTTGTTTTAATGTAACGGGTATTTAAAAATGAAGCGAAAGTGGATGCCTTTTCTACATCGGTACAAGCTATGGTTAGGTATGATAATTTTTCTAAAGCTACTTCTTCGGCATGGCATGGTCCGCTAACCACCAAAATATCATCGTATGGGATATTATAATTTTCGTGCAAAAATTCGCCGATAATCAGATTATCTTCCGGTACTATGCCTTTTATGGCTGAAATGATTTTTTTGCCCTTTAAATCTTCAGCGGTGATGGAAGTTAAAGTGTCTTTTAAAAATGCTGCAGGAACGTTTAGAATTACAAATTCGGCAGATTTTATGATGGAATTGATATCTGAAGAGATATGGTCGTCCTGAGTAAGTTTAATCTCAACAGAACTAATATAATTGGGGTTATGCTTAAATTTTTTAATGTGCGCTATGGCAGCCTCGTTGCGCATCCACCAAAAAATTTCCTTTTCAGATAAATTATCTGCAAGCATTTTAACAATGGCAGTCGCCCAGCTCCCGCCCCCAATCATTGCTATTTTAGGTACCATGTTTATAAAAAATATTTAAGGTAAAAGGTGTAAGGCCTTTTAAAGGCTTAAGGCAAAAGGTGTAAGGTGTAAAGCTAGGACCAATTGCCCTCAACCTTAAACCTTACACCCTAAACCCTTAGGAATACACCTTAAACAACGCAAGTTACTATTTCTTGCTATTAATTATAAACTACTTCTTAGCGTCTTTGCTAAACAATTGGTCTTTAGATGTTTTTTCTACAATCATTCCGTCTTTTAACTTGTTCTGGATGGCAGAATAAGGACCGGTAACAATTTCCTGACCAGCTTTAACACCAGATTTTACAATAATAAACTGGTCATTTTGGATGCCTGTGGTTACCTCTGTCTTTTTAACCTTTTTAGTTTTAGCATCGTAAGCATAAATATATTGCTTCACTTTTTTATCGGTTAATTTAGATTTCTGCTTATCGGTGTTTTCCTGATTGCCCTGGTTTTGACCAGCATCACCAGATTTACCATTATCGGTAAATACAGCCTGAATTGGAATAGCTAAACCTGTTAACGATTCGCTTTCAATATCAACTGTGGCCGACATGCCCGGGCGGAAAATAGATTGTTGTTTACCAGCTAGTTCTTCAGTAATTCTAATTTTTACAGAGAAATTGGTTACCTGATCTACTGAAGTAGATACCGCAGTACCAACAGCTGTTGATGAACTTGCAATTTCGGTTACTACACCCCTAAATTTTTTATCTGAGAAAGCATCAACTTCAATCGAAGCTTTATCGCCAACTTTTACACGGGTAATATCGTTTTCGTTAACATCAACATTAACTTCCATTGATGATAGGTTAGAGATACGCATAATTTCTGTACCTGCCATTTGCGAAGTTCCTAAAATACGGTCTCCCAATTCGATTGACAATTTTGAAACCACTCCATCAACCGGAGCATAAATTGTTGTTTTAGCTAAGTTTGCACCTGCTTCTTTAACATTTGCCCCTGTTTGCTCTAGCGTAAATTTAGCACCGGTTACATTTTCTTTTGCACTGGCCAGATTTGCTTTAGCAGTTAGATAAGACGCCTTGGCAGCATCGAACTCTGATGCAGAAATTACCTTTTTATTAAAAAGCTCTACATTACGTTTGTAAGTTGCTTCTGCATTTACAAAGTTAGCCTGGTTTTGTATCAATTGCTGTTGCGCTGCAGCCACACTGGCCCTTTGCGCATTAAAGGTAGCAACTGTTCTTTCGTAACCCGATTGCAAAACATCCGGACGTACTTTACAAAGCAATTGTCCGGCTTTAACAATATCTCCTTCTTTCACCTTTAATTCTACTACCTCTCCCGATACTTCAGAACTTAATTTAACCTCAGTTTCTGGTTGAATTTTACCACTTGCAGTAACTGTTTCAACAACAGTTTTATCTGATGCTTTTTCTGTAGTTACTTTTTCGGTTTTGTTCCCGCCTATAACTCCAGTTAGCTTTAGTATAACTAGAAGAGCTACGATAGCAACTACGGTAATAATAATATGCTTCAGTTTCATAATTTATTGATTGTATTTCGTTTGTTGTATTATGTTGTAATGTTTTAAAATTAAAACGTTGTAATGTTATGGTATAAAACTAAAGCTTCCGTTTTCTATTTTCAGCTTTTAATCTTAAAATGTGATCTGTTTACCCAAATAATAATCAATTACTTTAGCCCTGAACAAAAGATCATATTTAGCCTGGATAAAATCTATCTCCGCTTTATTTCTATTGGTTTGAGCCGTGCTGTAATCTAAAGAGTTTACCAAACCAACATTATAACGCTGCTCAATTACATAAAAGGCATCTTTTTGTGCCTGAAATGCATTCTGCGTTGATGAATAACGGCTTTCTGCTGCTTTTAAATCATAAACAGCCTGAGAGATTACCTTGCTTAAATTATTCTTGGTAAGTTGTTCTTGTACCTGTGTATTCTGATAGTTAATTTTTGCTTTTCTAACATTTGTTCTTGCCTGAAACCCATTAAAAATAGGAATAGAAAGATTTAATCCAATATATTGGTTAAAGTTATCTTCTATTTGTGAACCAAAGGCTTGTTTGCCTAAAACAGTTACAAAATCTGGTGCAACAACAGATTCGTTTGTTGTTAAGGTTCTTCCAATTTCAGAGAATCCATTTGGGGTAATAGAAACTACCTTACTTCTACCGCTTGAAAAATTAGATCCTAAACCAGCTCCAATTGATAGTCTTGGGTAATAAGAAGATTTTGCAACACTAATTCCTCTTAATGCAGCTTCAGTTCTCAATGATGCTAACTTAATATCAGGGAAATTAGTTACCGCACTGGTAAAAATTGTATTAATATCATAACTGTTCTGCAAAGAATAATTTTCTGCAACAACAGGTGCCTTTACTTCAAATCTGTTTTCTGGCTGCATTTCCATCAATTGATTTAAAGTTAAATAAGATACCGACAATGTATTTTGAGCATTTGTAGTATTTAACTCGGCAGTAGCTACCTGAGATTTTGCCTGCGAAATATCGGCTAAGGTTTTATTGCCAGCATCTAACAAAGCTTGTTCCCTTTTTAAGGTCTGTTTAGCTACATCTAACTGTTGTTGCGAAGCTGCCAACAAATCTTTGTTGTACAAAATCTGCATGTATGAGGTAACCACCTGTAAAATTAAATCGTTTTTGATTTTCTCTACATTGGTTTGATCGGCAGCAAGCAAAAGTTTGTTCTGTCTGATCTGGTTTATTTTCTGAAAGCCCTGAAAAAGATCGGCACTTGCACTTACACTACCATTGGCTGATGAAAATTGCTGTGAAATAAACTGATTGGTTGATGGATCGATGCTACGGCCAAAGTTTTTATTATAACTTGCTGATCCGTTAAGCGTTGGTAAAAGCGCATTTTTAGATTGACTTAGCGTTTCATTGCTTAACGCAGCACTAAATGCGGCCTGTTTAATCTGTAAATTATTTCTAAGGGTATTATCTACTGCCTGTTGGATGGTTAAAACTTGCTGGGCATTAGCCTTATTGGCAAAACTGAGCGCGATAACAAAAGCAAAACCGGTAATTAACTTATTCTTGGTAAACATCTTCATAATTTGTTTCAAATCTATATAAACAACTTTAATAATTTCAATCTGTACAGGCATTTAGTAACTTTGTAGCTAAAATGTACCTGATCAAATCACCGCTTCTGCTAAAATGGTATTATCCATCACTATTATGGAATAAATCCCGCACCGAAAAAGTTATTTATTTGACCTTTGACGATGGACCCATACCCAATGTTACAGATTTTGTATTAAAAACTTTAAAAGTCTTTAATGCTAAAGCTACATTTTTTTGCATTGGCGATAATATTGTAAAACACCCCGCAGTTTTTGAACGTGTAAAAAACGACGGACATGCCATTGGCAACCATACTTTCAATCATTTAAAAGGCTGGAAAACCGATAATGAAACCTACCTTCAAAATACGCTAAAATGCCAGGAACTTACACAAACAAACCTGTTTCGCCCACCTTATGGAAGGATTAGGAAGAGCCAGATTCGTAGCTTGGAGCTTGGCGTTTGGAGCTCGGAGTTTAAAGCGCCCAGCAACTCCCAACCCACAACTCTCAACTCCCAACTGCAAATTGTAATGTGGGATGTACTCAGCGGTGATTTCGACACTCAGCTTTCGCCCGAAAAATGTTATCAAAACGTGATTAAACATACCGAAAATGGTTCTATAATTGTATTTCATGATAGTTTAAAAGCATTCGACCGTTTATCTTACGCACTTCCTAAAGTATTGGCTTATTTTAGTGAAAAAGGTTTTACATTTTCAACGCTTTAGCCTTAAGCTAATCTTATGCCAAGGCATTAAACACAATACAACAAACTGATTATCAATAAATTAATTTATAAAACAACAAATAACTGTTCAAAATCGCACAAATCTGTCCGATAACGAACGGTTATGGAAAAGCCTATAATTATCCATCATCAGTTAAAAGAGCCACATGTTCCATAAACTGACAAGATATTATCTTTTTATTGTTCCATTACTACTGTTATCATGCAACAGAAAGGTTGAACAAGGTTTTGAAAAAATCCCGCCGGGGCTGAATGCAATCGAAGCACTAATCAGGGCTATTCAACCTGATAAAAAATTTGAGCATTGGGTGTGTTTTCGTCAGGATTTTCCGGAGAAAATTAATGCAGAAACGGAGGTTATTACAGCTAAGGGTGAAATATCAAAAATCATGAATATTAAGTTTAACCTCCCTAAATCTGGTTTCAAAAGCGAAATCTTACATGGATACTATTACATTGCTTACCTCGAAAATGATAGTGTAAAACTGGTCATAAACGAAAAACAACTCATCAAATTTATTGGCAATATAAATAGTATCGAAGAAAGCTTGTTAATTGCCAGTATAAGAGGACTTACTATAGATTACAGCCAGCCAATTGGAGGTTCGTACAAAAAGGTTAAAAACGGTTATGAGTTCTATTTAGTTAAGTTTCACAACTGTACAGTAAGAACAGAACCTTTTAAGGTTTGCATTAATACATCAGGCAATTACAAAGCTAAAAGCTTGGGCTTTTTCTATGATGTTAATAACAACAAATGCTTTGATTAATAGCTCAATTTATGTGATTTTACGACCTTTAATCCCGCTCTTTTACTGTTATTTAGAATAATTCCAAATTGTTTAATCGCCTGCCTAAATTACATTTAAGGGTTGTTTTTTGCTATTTTTGTTTTAACCAAAAAACTCGGCCCTATTGGCTCAGTAAACGCAAATTAATATACAAAACAGTATTCTTTTTTTGTAAAAGCGGGTGTACATTTTGTTGCACAATCTTATAACAAAAAGAATAAAATAGCTAAGATGAGTATTTATAACGATTATA
This sequence comes from Pedobacter sp. Bi27, assembly GCF_918698255.1. Classification (NCBI taxonomy): domain Bacteria; kingdom Pseudomonadati; phylum Bacteroidota; class Sphingobacteriia; order Sphingobacteriales; family Sphingobacteriaceae; genus Pedobacter; species Pedobacter sp. Bi27. The sequence continues at coordinate 609,229 of NZ_CAKKMW010000003.1, read as the reverse complement.
TCCAGGAGATTGAAGACAGAAAAGCTCAAGGTCTTCACCCTAAACCTATTGATGGAGCAGAATTATTGAGTGAAATCATCGATCAAATCAAAAATGTAAATAATTTTAACAGGGCAGATGCTGTTAATTTTTTCATCTACAACACCTTGCCGGGTACTACCGGAGCTGCTGGTGTAAAAGCAGAATTTTTAAAAGAAATTATTTTAGGTGGAACTATCGTTGCAGAAATTACACCTGATTTTGCTTTCGAATTGTTATCGCATATGAAAGGTGGAGCCTCTATCAAAGTGTTGTTAGACATTGCGCTGGCCGATAATGGTGATAAAGCCCATAAAGCTGCAGATGTACTTAAAACACAGGTTTTCTTATACGATGCAGATACCGATCGTTTAAAAGAAGCTTATAACAATGGCAATGCCATTGCTAAAGAAATTTTAGAAAGTTATGCCAGGGCTGAGTTCTTCACTAATCTTCCAGAAGTACCAGAAGAAATCAAAGTGGTAACTTTTATCGCTGGTATTGGCGATATTTCTACAGATTTATTGTCTCCAGGTAACCAGGCACACTCTCGTTCAGATCGCGAATTGCATGGCAAATGCATGATTACGCCAGAGGCTCAGGAGGAAATTAAAGCGTTGCAAGCGCAACACCCTGATAAAAGTGTAATGCTGGTAGCTGAAAAAGGTACCATGGGTGTAGGTTCTTCACGTATGTCGGGGGTAAACAATGTTGCACTTTGGACGGGTAAAAAATCTAGCCCTTATATTCCATTTGTGAACATCGCTCCAATTGTAGGTGGCACCAATGGTATTTCTCCAATTTTCTTAACAACAGTTGATGTAACAGGCGGTATTGGTATCGACCTTAAAAACTGGGTAAAGAAAACGGATGAAAATGGCAATGTTATCCGTAACGAAAATGACGAGCCAGTTTTAGAGCAGGTTTATTCTATAGAAACGGGCACAGTACTTACCATTAATACAAAAACTAAAAAATTATACAATGGAGATCAAGAGCTGATCGACATTTCAAAAGCGTTGACACCGCAAAAAATGGAATTTATCAAAGCTGGTAGTTCTTACGCTATCGTTTTTGGTAAAAAAATCCAAACTTTTGCAGCTAAAACTTTAGCTATCGAACCTTCGCCAGTATTCGCCCCTGCTAAAGAGGTATCTATTGAAGGTCAGGGTTTAACGGCTGTGGAAAAAATCTTCAATAGAAATGCGGTAGGTTTAACACAGGGCAAGGTTTTACATGCCGGCTCTGACGTTCGTGTAGAAGTAAATATTGTAGGCTCTCAAGATACAACAGGTTTGATGACCGCTCAGGAATTAGAAGCGATGGCTGCTACAGTTATTTCTCCGATTGTTGATGGCGCTTATCAATCTGGCTGTCATACCGCATCTGTTTGGGACAAAAAAGCACAGGCAAACATCCCTAAATTGATGAAGTTCATGAATGACTTCGGTGTGATTACTGCCCGCGACCCTAAAGGCGAATATCATTCAATGACAGATGTTATTCACAAGGTATTGAATGACATTACTATTGATGAGTGGGCAATTATCATCGGAGGTGATTCACACACGCGTATGTCTAAAGGTGTAGCTTTCGGTGCAGATTCTGGTACCGTAGCATTAGCATTGGCAACTGGTGAGGCTTCTATGCCAATTCCCGAGTCGGTAAAAGTAACATTCAAAGGTCAGATGAAAGAACACATGGATTTCCGTGATGTAGTTCATGCGACACAATTGCAAATGTTGCAACAGTTTGATGGCGAAAATGTATTCCAGGGCCGTATTATCGAGGTACACATTGGTACTTTATTAGCTGATCAGGCTTTTACCTTTACAGACTGGACAGCTGAGATGAAAGCAAAAGCATCTATCTGTATTTCGCAAGATGATACTTTGATCCAATCGTTAGAAATTGCTAAAAACCGTATTCAGATCATGATAGACAAGGGTATGGACAACCATAACCAGGTTTTACAAGGATTGATCAATAAAGCAAACAAACGTATTGAAGAAATTAAAACCGGTATCAAGCCAGCTTTAATGCCAGATGATAATGCCAAATACTATGCAGAAGTAGTTATTGACCTGGATATCATCAACGAGCCAATGATTGCCGATCCGGATGTAAACAACGCAGATGTTTCTAAACGTTATACGCATGATACCATCAGAGACTTAACTTTTTATGGTGGCGACAAAAAAGTAGATCTTGGTTTCGTAGGTTCTTGTATGGTACATAAAGATGACTTAAAAATCGTTTCTCAGATGTTGAGAAACGTAGAGACACTTACTGGTAAAGTAGAGTTCAAAGCACCGTTGGTGGTTGCGGCCCCTACTTACAATATCATCGATGAGCTGAAAGCAGAAGGCGATTGGGAATACTTACAAAAATACTCTGGATTTGAGTTTAGCGATGCTTTACCTAAAGCTGCAGCGCGTACCGAATATGAGAACATCATGTACTTGGAACGTCCGGGCTGTAACCTTTGTATGGGTAACCAGGAGAAAGCGGCCAAAGGCGATACTGTAATGGCTACGTCAACCCGTTTATTCCAGGGCCGCGTAGTGGAAGATAAAGATGGTAAAAAAGGAGAGTCTTTATTGGCATCTACGCCGGTAGTTGTTCTTTCTGCCATTTTAGGTCGTATTCCAAGCATTGAGGAGTATAAAGTAGCTGTAGAAGGCATCAACTTAACCAAGTTTACGCCTATTTCTACAAAACAATAAGAAACAAATAAACATACAGTTTGTTAATCAACAACGAGGCTATCTGGTAAACCGGATAGCCTTTTTTGTTTAATGTAAAAATTGCATAGAATGTTTTTAAATAACACAATTTGACAATTCACAAAAACAAGTCTGTTAAAAATTGTTTAATTTAGGTAGTCTCATTATTGACAATAATTATAAAAAATAAAGTATGGCTTTTGATATAGACATGATTAAAAAGGTTTATGCAAACTTTGGCAGCCGCGTTGAGGCTGCGCGTAAAGTGGTTGGCAGGCCTTTAACATTATCTGAAAAAATATTGTATACACACCTTTGGGATGGAGATCCTAAAACGGCGTTTAAACGTGGCTCTGACTACGTAGATTTTGCACCAGATCGGGTTGCGATGCAGGATGCAACAGCTCAAATGGCATTATTGCAATTTATGCAGGCTGGTCGCCCGCAAGTGGCTGTACCTTCTACAGTTCATTGCGATCACTTAATTACGGCTAAAGAAGGTGCTGCAATAGATTTACCTCATGCTAAAACCGAAAGTGCCGAAGTTTTTGATTTCTTATCTTCTGTATCGAACAAATACGGTATCGGTTTCTGGAAACCAGGTGCTGGTATTATTCACCAGGTAGTTTTAGAGAATTATGCTTTTCCAGGTGGAATGATGATCGGAACCGACTCGCACACCGTAAATGCGGGTGGCTTGGGTATGGTTGCTATTGGAGTTGGTGGTGCTGATGCCTGCGATGTAATGGCGGGTTTACCTTGGGAGCTTAAATTCCCTAAGTTAATCGGTGTTAAGTTAACAGGAAAATTAAACGGCTGGACTGCCGCTAAAGATGTAATTCTTAAAGTTGCGGGTATCCTTACCGTAAAAGGTGGTACAGGTGCAATTGTAGAATATTTTGGCGATGGCGCCACCTCAATGAGCTGTACGGGTAAAGGCACCATTTGTAACATGGGCGCTGAAATTGGTGCAACCACTTCTACTTTTGGTTATGACGAAAGTATGGAACGTTATTTACGCGCAACGGGTAGAAATGAAGTTGCTGATGAAGCAAATAAAATAAAGGAATATTTAACTGGCGATGCTGAAGTTTATGCTGACCCGGAAAACTATTTCGATCAGGTTATTGAGATCGATTTGGATACTTTAGAGCCATACCTAAATGGCCCTTTTACACCAGATTTAGCTACTCCTGTTTCGCAGATGAAAGTGGAGGCAGAGAAAAACGGCTGGCCTTTAAAAGTAGAATGGGGATTGATCGGTTCTTGTACCAATTCTTCTTACGAGGATTTATCAAGAGCGGCATCTATCGCAAACCAGGCTATTGCAAAAGGTTTGGTAACCAAATCGGCTTTCGGTATCAACCCAGGATCTGAACAGGTACGTTATACTGCAGACCGTGATGGTTTCCTAAAAACTTTCGAAGATTTAGACGCAACAATTTTTACCAATGCCTGCGGACCATGTATTGGGATGTGGGACCGTACCGGGGCAGAAAAAGCAGAAAAAAACACGATCGTACACTCGTTTAACAGAAACTTTGCTAAACGCGCAGATGGGAACCCTAATACTTTCGCTTTCGTGGCTTCGCCAGAAATGGTTGCTGCAATTGCAATTTCAGGTAATTTAGGCTTTAATCCATTAACCGATACTTTAACAAACGATAAAGGCGAACAGGTTAAATTGGATCCACCTACAGGTTTTGAACTGCCAACAAAAGGTTTCGCTGTAGAAGATGCAGGTTATCAGGCTCCGGCAGCTGATGGTTCATCCGTTCAGGTTTTGGTTTCTCCAACTTCACACCGTTTACAATTGTTAGATCCATTTACCCCTTGGGAAGGTACCGACTTAAAAGGTTTAAAACTTTTAATCAAAGCCAAAGGTAAATGTACAACAGATCATATCTCAATGGCTGGCCCATGGTTAAAATTCCGTGGTCACTTAGATAACATTTCTAACAACATGCTCATTGGGGCGGTTAACTATTTCAACGATAAAACCGATAACGTTAAAAATGAATTAACTGGTGAATATGGCCCGGTTCCTGCAACGCAACGCGATTATAAAGCCGCTGGCTTAGGATCTATTGTTGTTGGGGACGAAAACTATGGCGAAGGTTCATCACGCGAACATGCCGCTATGGAACCTCGACACTTAGGTGTTCGTGCTGTATTGGTAAAATCTTTTGCCCGTATCCACGAAACTAACCTGAAGAAACAAGGTATGTTAGGTTTAACCTTTGCAGATAAAGATGATTATGATAAAATCTTAGAGGATGATACCATCGATATCGTAGGCTTAACAGAGTTCGCTCCAGATAAACCATTAACATTAGTATTACACCATGCTGATGGCACCCAGGAGCAATTCCCGGTTAACCACAGTTATAACGATCAACAAATCGAGTGGTTTAAAGCTGGTGGTGCACTAAATATTATTCGGGCTGAAGCAGCGGCTAAGGCAGCGCTTTAGTAGACTGAAGTCCGAAGTCCGGAATCGGAAGTTCGAGATTTGGATGACATTGTATCAATCCCGTTTTGTTGAATCAGAACGGGATTTTTTGTTTTCAGATAATTTTAAGTTTTCTTTCTTTTTTTGGAAAGCAATTGCAGTAGGTCTTATGTTGGGGCTAGTCCCGCTAATGCTGCTGCTGGTTGAAGGAACCAGCATTCGCGTATATCGGGTTTAGATGGCAGAGACAGCGGTGCTTTTCACACAAAGATTCCCTGGATGCCATGAGGGAGATTTTGCCTTCCTTGCAGGAAATGAGTTTTCTAGCCCCAGGCGCAGCGGCATCCCTGAAGCGCAGCGTAAGGATATAGCGAAGCATGGGAACAAACTTTAATAGCTGCTACTGGCCTTGCGCTTCAAAAGATGCAATCAGTAATTTTCTTTTTTTTGGAAAGCTTTGCAGTAATTCTTAGCTTGGGGTTAGTCCCCGCTAATGCTGCTGCTGGTTGGAGGAACCAGCATTCGCGTATATCGGGTTTAGATGGCAGAGACAGCGGTGCTTTTCACACAAAGATTCCCTGGATGCCATGAGGGAGATTTTGCCTTCCTTGCAGAAAATGAGCATTCTAGCTCCAGGCGCAGCGGCATCCCTGAAGCGCAGCGTAAGGATATAGCGAAGCATGGGAACAAACCTTAATAGCTGTTACAGATCCTGCGCTTCAAAAAACAAAGACTCATTTTGTTAATTTTTGTTTGAGAATTAAGGCTACATGATGCTCACAACTTCGATAATTCCATTATCAGGCATAGGCATTTTATAACAGGACATCTCTTTAAAACCTCCACTACAAGCAGTTATCTTAACATATTTAATAGATACCGTTGCCTGGTTCGCGAATGAATTTGTTTTATCAATATTACAAACCCGATATAATTTAGCTCCTTCAGTTTGTATATATGTCCCTACGCAATCGCGAATTATTTTTGCTTTTGTATCTAAAACGCCTTCAACTTTTTCTCTTTTTTTACAGCCGAGTCCAATAATCAATAAACAGGCAATTGCAAGTTGTATTCTTTTCATCTATCTAATTGCTAATAACACGTTACTTAAACGCAATAATTAACAGTAACGCTACAATCATTCAAACTCATAACCGCAATCGTAGCAGTGGTGACATTTATTGGCCTTAATGGGCGTAGTTAGGGTTAAAAAGGCAAGTATGGTGGCCCAAATACTGTATTTTTTATCGGTAGCCATTCCATAACCCACATTGGTAGAGCCACATTTCTCGCAAACTATTTGACCTTCCGCTGATTCTTCTTCATCAACAATTTCATCTGATGATTCAAAAGCCAAACTATTGTCTTCAGCTAATAAAGCATTAATGGCCGCTACATCTCTTTCAAAAACAATGAGTTTTACACCGCCAATGGCCTGATTGTAAAGTGGATTTAAGGTTGCAACATTTTCATCCGCCAGGAAACAGGCAAATCCACTATCTTCCAATTTAGCTTTAATAATATTGGCCTCCATCGGATTGTAATAAGTGCTGTAAACTACTGTTCTATCATTCATCAACCAAACTTAAGAATTTGTTTAATAATGAAGAAAAAAACAGCCATATATCAACTAACTTTTTAGGAAATTTTGCCACCAATAGCCCGAATCTTTAATGCTGCGCTCCTGTGTTTTAAAATCGTTATAAATCAATCCAAAGCGGGCAGTAAATCCTTCAGCCCATTCAAAATTATCCATTAATGTCCAAGCCATATAACCAGTTACGTTTACACCTTCCTTTTTGAGCTTCAACAGTGCATTTAAATAAAGTTTGAAATACTCGATCCGCTCAGGGTCTTCTACCCTACCGTTGATCAATTTATCATGATAAGCAGCACCATTTTCCGTGATTATGATATTTTTGACATTTGGGTAAGCAGCAAACTGTTTCACGATATTATAGAAACTATCAGCATTTACCTCCCATCCCATTGCGGTATGAGGTTTTTTTCTGCTCTTGGCTTTTACCTCCCAGGCCTGAATAACCGGAATAAAGGCATTATACTTAACCACCAAAGGGAAATAGTTCTGAAGACCAATAAAGTCAAAATCAAATTTCATCCGTTCGTGAAGCCGCCAGGTACCATATTCGATCTGAAATTTTTCTAACACATCCCAATTGGCAGTGGGAAACCCCATGCCCTGTGTAGGTTCTACAAAAAGGCGGTTCATTAGGCAATCTACCCGTTTTGCAGCAAGGATATCGCTATCACTCTGGGTACTTGGGATTACTTCCGAACAAGAAAAAGTAGTTCCGATATTAGCCTTGCTAATTTCTGCGCGTAAAATCTTGCCCCCATCTGCCTGGGCCAGTGCAGTATGTAATACCGCTGAAAAGAAATTACCTAATCCTGTTTTCCCTGGGGCATGAACGCCTAACATATAGCCCAAAGAAGTATAACCGAAAGGTTCATTCAACACAATCCAGTTTTTCACTTTATCGCCATATTCTAAGGCACAGATACTCACAAAAGCATTAAAAGCAGCATTGATGCTAAAGCTTGTCCAGCCGCCCTCATCTTCTAAAGCCTGCGGCAAATCCCAATGGTAAAGCGTGATGTAAGGTGTTATTCCATGGGTTAAACATTCATCGATAAGATTGTGATAAAAACGGATGCCTTCCTGATTAATCTCTCCCCTACCTGCAGGTAAAATGCGCGACCAGGCAATAGAAAACCTAAACACTTTAAAGCCAAGCAGTTTAACTAAAGCTATATCTTCAGCATAGCGGTGATAAAAATCGCAAGCAGGATCTAATTTGTGATTCTTTTTTATTTTTCCATTTTTCGCCGTAAAGGTGTCCCAAATGGAAGGACCTTTACCGTACTGGGTAGCTGTACCTTCTATTTGAGCAGCAGCAGTAGCCACGCCCCATAAAAAATTTTGGCCAAAATCACTTGCATTAATCATTCGCTATCAATTAATTGCCATAAGTTGCAAGTTTAATATTAACAAATCATTAACAAGGAATAGAAAAGACTTTTTACCTACATTTTACTTGTTAGTGCTCTTAATGGCAGATACACGACCTGATACGATACCCAAATCAGTACCTTTGAAAGGAACGCTTTTATTATTGCTTAATCCTGCGGGATCAGTCAGATGGTAACATCCGACTGCACATTTTTGGCATGACATCAGCTATTACGATCTGACATCCTATCTAAATTAGCGATACCATTTAGTTAATTCAATTCATTGATCGAGCAACTACGGTGCTTTAACCACGGTAGTATCCTGCGCTATCATTGGTACTTTATAGTTTCCGGTATCTAAACTTACTTTAGGCAATAATTTTTTTATACTGGCTAAATCTACTTTACCTATCCCGGTATGATATACATACAGAAATTTTAAATTTTTCAGTTTCTTTAATTGATTAATCCCTTTTGCAGTAATTTTTGTCCCGACAAGACTCAATGATTGTAACTGATCTAAATCTTTCAGCGATGCTAAACCTGCATCTGTGATCTGGGTATTATTTAGGTTTAACCTGGTTAAGTTTTTGCAATCTTTTATTGCAGTTAAGGTTTGATCGTTTATTTTATTGTTTTCTAACTTAAGCCAAAGGAGCTGTTTTTCGATTGATTTTATCAGGTCCAAAACATCTTTACCCATCGATTGTGCATTGATAAAATTGGCCGAAAGGTAATTGGTATGCTGGGCAACCGGGAATACGGTAATCCCTGCATCGGTAAATTTTTTCAATACTTTATTATCAACTGCCGATACCTCTTCAGTTGGAATATCACTGGCTTTGATTTGCTCGGCCCCGCTTTCGCCTTTCTGTAGGCTGGCTAAAATTGTTTTTATATTTTCTGGCTGGGGAAGGTCTTTAAATTTCTTTTTAAAATCGGCGCCATTATCAATCCACCATTTTAATAAGGCAATCTCATTGTTAGTGAGTTGAGGTTTTTCTTTAGGTGCCATGTGGTCTTCATCATTCAACGGCAATAAAACCCGCTTCATCAGCTCACTATCATCAGCTTTACCCTTTACTATGGTGCGTCCATCTTTTCCACCTTTTAAAATATATTCTTCTTGGTCTAACCTTAGCTTGCCTTTCTGCTTTTCGCTGCCATGGCAACTATAACACCTGTTCTGAAAAAGTGGTTGAATAGCATTTTGGTAAACAAAGGCTTCCTGAACATTTGGAATTGGTGGTATGGCTGCACCACCTTTTGTACTGCCCGATTTTAACGGCGCGGTTAAATAATCAGAACCGTGGGTTAAAGAACCTCCTAAATGCCCTGTAATGGAAATGAGCACGATGAGAACCACCGCTATTGTACCCAGTATGGCATTTGATTTAACCTTTTGGTAAATAATCCACAATATAAAAGATATAACAGCAACACTGATTCCCATCCATTGATGATTACTCACGAGTTTTCCATCATAGTCGCCACCATTGGCCAATAAATAGCCAGTAATGCAAGATACTGCAGCACTTAACGCACCTAGAAGCAGCATAACAGGAATGGCTGGTTTTAGGTTGATAAACTTTGCAACAAATGATAAGAGAATACAAATACAGCCAAGTAACAAAATTCCGATAGGAAGGTGGACAAAAACTGGGTGAAAGCGGCCGAAAAACTCTAACATCTTATTGATATCTCTTTCTTAATAAATTCATCATGTAAACATTTATTGCCCATTGATCGGCAAGGGGTTGGCGCGTATAAGGCAGGGTAGGCATATAATCAGCCGGGCCAAATTCGGTAAGAATGGTCATACGCTCGCCGTTTTTCTTTTTGCGTTCTATAATTTTATCCCACCAGGCCAGGTGTGCTTCTACCACTTTTGCCCATTCTGGTGCCCGTGGATCGTTTACCTGTGGTCCTTCGGGGTGCCCAACCCGCGAGTGGATATGTTCTGCCTTTTCTAAAATAAAATCGATGGTCTGTTTCTGGTCAGATAATAAACTTTCGTGCACATTGCACCAATGCGAAATATCTAAAGTGAATTTCAATTCTGGATTTTTCTCCGCAAAATTTTTAGCAACATGTGCAGCAAACATCATACGGCTACGATGCGTTTCGTGATAAACCGGTATGCCCGACGATTTGCTCTTGGCCGTTGCGTAATCGATAATCTGTTTATTTTCTTCGTAAGTGAAATAATCTTTTCCAGAATGGCAATTAATGTAAACCGGTTTTTGATAAGTATTGGCACAAATGGTATCTAAACTTTTTTTGAAAGAAGCGAAGTGCTCAGTTATGTTCGACTGCGATCCAGCGCATAAAAACCCGATTTCCAGTTTATATTTCTTAACCGCATCAAAAAGTTCTTTTATCGCTTTGTCCTCACCAGGCCACCATACTTCAATGCCTTCATATCCTTCTTTTTTGGCTGCTGCGCAAAACTCATCTCTTGTACCTCCAAAACCCCAATCAGTTTGCATAAATAATAGTTCGTAGCCAGCTTTTGCTTTTGTATTTTTAAGTTCGTTGGCGCTCATGTTTTGAATGGGGGCTAAAATTGATGCTGCCGTTACAACAGCTGTATTTTGTAAGAATTTCCTTCTGGTTTGGTTCATTGGTTCACTTGTTGTTGGTTCATTTGTAGATTCGTCATTCGGTTAATCGGTTAATAGACTGTGGACTCATGACTTCCGACTCCTGACTTAAGCTACAATCTCTGAGATCACCTTACCTGCCACATCGGTTAACCTAAATGGCCTCCCCTGAAAAGGATAGGTAAATTGTTCGTGATCGAAGCCCAACTGGTTTAAAATAGTGGCTTGAATATCAAAAGCATCAACTTTTCCACTTACGGCACTATAGCCAATTTCGTCTGTTTCGCCGTGTGTAAATCCTTTTTTTACACCTCCACCGGCCATCCAAATGGTAAATGCTTCTGTATGGTGATCTCTACCTTTAAATGGATTTTGAATACCATTTCTGTTTTCCATCATTGGCGTACGCCCGAATTCACCACCCCAAACAACCAGGGTTTCCTCTAATAAACCACGTTGTTTTAAATCGAGTAATAAAGCGGTAATTGGCCTGTCAATGGTTCTGCATTTATTCTTCAGTCCGATGTTAAGTGAGTTGTTTGGATTATCGCCGTGCGCATCCCATCCCCAATCGAATAACTGCACATAACGTACTCCTTTTTCTACCAGTTTACGGGCAAGCAACACATTATTGGCAAAACATGCTTTACCTGGTTGTGTACCATACATTTCGTGAATGTAGGCTGGTTCATCATTGATGTTCATCACCTCTGGTGCCGATATCTGCATGCGGTAAGCCATTTCATACTGTGCTATCCGCGATAAAATCTCAGGATCGTTATACTCTTGATATTGCTGCTCGTTAGCTTTATTAATGGCTTCGATAGATGCTTTTCTCAAATCCCGGTTCATTCCATCGGGATCTTTTATAAACAATACCGGATCTCCTTCACTTCTACATTGTACACCTTGATAAACAGAGGGTAAGAAGCCACTTCCCCAAACACTTTTTCCGGCATCAGGGAAACTACCCCCACTGGTCAATACTACATATCCCGGTAAATTCTGGTTTTCTGATCCCAAACCGTAGGTTACCCAGCTGCCCATGCTTGGTCTGCCCAATCGCGGTGAACCTGTATGTACCAACAACTGCGCCGGAGCATGGTTAAATTGATCTGTTTTTACAGCTTTCAAAAAGCTTACCTCATCCACCATGGTAGAAAAGTGTGGTAAATTATCACTCACCAAGGCTCCTGATTGGCCATATTTGGCAAAATTAGCCTGTGGACCCAACATTTTAGGTACCCCGGTTATAAAAGCAAATTTTTTCCCGGCAAGTAATGATGGAGGGCAATCCTGACCATCCATTTTCATGAGCTCTGGTTTAAAATCAAACAATTCTAATTGAGACGGAGCACCTGCCATGTGCAAATAAATTACACTTCGGGCCTTGCCTACAAGTGGCGGCGATTTTGGTAATAATGGGTGTGCAGGATCGTAAGCAATCTTTGTTTGTGGACTCGAAAAAAGATTACCGCAGCTACCCAATAACGAACCCATTGCCAAAGCACCCAAACCCATCGCACTTTCTTTTAAAAAATGGCGCCGCGAGTTTAGGCGTGCATTTGCTTCATGTGCTTCTTTAATTAACCTATGTGCGTTTAATTCGTCTCTTGTCATAACTGATCAAATCAATTTTTGGTAACCACTTCATCCAGATTAAGCATTGCATTGGCTACTAGTACCATTGCTGCTTCTTCTGGCTTAAATTTCTTTTGTTTATCGCCCATAAATGCCGATACACTTGCCGAATTTTTTCTAAACTCGCCAAAAGCCTTGGCATACAGGTCTTCGAATACTTTTAACCTATTTTGAGGGATCGTTTTATATAAGATCAATTCATAGCCCTTGGCAATTTTAGATCTGCTGGTACCTCCTCCTACTTTTTCCATGCGTAGCGCCAGTTTTCTTGCCAAATCGATATAAACACTATCATTTAAGGTTACCAGGGCCTGTAGTGGGGTATTGGTTCGGATACGCCGCGGACTACAAACCACTCTCGATGCGCCATCAAAGGCAATAGCTGATGGATATGGGGCTGTTCTTTTCCAATAGGTATAAATTCCCCTGCGGTATTGTTCTTCCCCACCACTGAGCACCCATTTAGCACCATTATAAGGCGAAAACCAAATTCCTTCGGGTTGCCAGGGCATTACGGGTGGTCCGTACATTTTATTACTTAATACCCCGCAAACGGCAAGGCTCTGATCTCTGATTTGCTCAGCACTTAACCTGATCCGCGAACCCCTGGCGTAAAACTTATTAAACAGATCTTTTTCTTTCAGTTCTTCGGTTACCTTACTATCTTGTCTGTAAGTAGCCATCATCACCAGTTCCTTCAACATTTTTTTAACGCTCCAGTTGTATTTGTACATAAACTGATAAGCCATAAAATCCAAAAGTTCCTGATGGGTAGGCGCCATTCCCTGGGTGCCCATATCTTCTAAAGTTTCTACCAAACCGGCTCCGTATAACTGCTCCCATAATCGGTTCACCATTGTTCTCGATACAAGAGGATTTCTTTTATCGGTAAGCCACATGGCTAAACCCATCCGGTTATCAGGTGCGTTTTTAGGCATAGCAAAAGCCAAAGAATTAGGTACACCAACTTTAACTTCTTTGCCTTTCGAAGTCCATGCACCACGCTCAAATACATAGTTTTTGCGCTGCATGCTCAATGGGTTTTCGACCATAATCGGTGTTGTTGGCACCTTTGCATTCATTAAATCAGTAAATCTTTTTTTATTGGCCACATACTCAGGCTTGCCTTTTCCGGGAAACTGCTTGGTAAAATAAAACCAATCGAAGTACACCATAAATTCGTCAGGATTTTTTACCGAAGGATTGGTATACTTTAAATACACATCCTTTAACCCACTTTGCTTTGCAAAATCTATTTCTACATTTTCATAACCTTCAGTTTGGGCGAGTTTCCACGATTTTACAACAGGGCCGTTTGGTGAGCCTAAATGTAAACTCATTGTACCACCAGGTTTGCTGCAGTTGTAGCGGAAAATCAATTGGTCAACATTTTCAAGGTTTACAGATTTTAACCTTGCAGATGAACTATTTTTAAAATAAAGTGCAATGTTATGATTACCGATTACTGAATTTACCAATTCATCGGCCGTTGTAGAGTTTATTGCCGGCTGACCAGTTTTTAAGAATAAATCAACTTCGGCAGCTCTTTCTTTACCTGCAACCGTTTTAACCCAGCTGGTTAAATGATCGAGCTCGTTTTTAAGGCTATCATTAAAATCTTTAAGTAATGGGTATTCTGCAGAAACGTCTTCATCTCTTGTATTATTAAAATACGACATGAATTTATAATACTCATCATGTTTAAAAGGATCGTATGGGTGGCTATGGCATTGTACACAAGAGAAAGTTGTACTCATTAACCCTTCCCAGGTGGCATTTACACGATCTAAAACCGCTGCCGTTCTAAATTCTTCATTATTGGTTCCCCCCTCATCGTTGGTTGGCGTATTTCTGCTAAAAGCCGTAGCAATATATTGGGCATCAGTTGGATTTGGAAATAAATCACCGGCAATCTGATCGGTAATAAATCGATCATATGGCATATCGCGGTTAAAGGCTTTAATCACCCAGTCGCGATAACTCCAGATATTTCGGTTAGGATCACTCTCGTAGCCTTTAGTATCGGCATAACGTGCTATATCCAGCCACATCGATGCCCAGCGCTCGCCAAATTTAGGCGAAGCCAGCAAACTATCAACCAGCACATTGTAGGCTGCCTGTTCGTCTTTACTGTTCAAATAGAATTTGGCCAGCTTATCAGATGGGTAAGTACCGATCAGATCTAAACTTACTCTTCTTAATAGGGTAGCCTTATCAGCAGTTTTAGATGGCTCAAGTTTATTTTCCTCAAGTTTTGCAAAAATAAATTTATCCAGATCGTTGCGTATCCAATCATTATCCACATCTGGCAATTCAGTCGGTTTTACACTAACATAAGCCCAATGGTTGCCCCATTTTGCACCTTGTTTTATCCAGCCACTCAAAATGTCAATTTCATCATTATTTAAAGCGGGGTGCTTATATGGCATCCTTTCTTCAGGATCGTTTGATTTTAAGCGTTTGATAAATTCGCTATCCTCCGGATTGCCTGGAATAATTGCCGGTTTGCCGCTTTTAGTTTTAGCCAAAGCCTCTTCCCTAAACAATACGCTAAAACCGCCTTGCTGTTTAACCCCTCCGTGACAGGAGATACATTTTTTATTTAAAATGGGCTTAACCTGCGTGTTAAAATCGATCGGTTTCTCCGACGAAAAAAGCGAAAAGGCTATTAAGGTAATCACAACCAGTACGAAGCCTGATGCAAATAATATTTTCTTTTTCAATAACATTTTGGTTAGAATAAATTTAAGCTAATTTTTAGGCTTCTTAACTGTATACAAAGTTAAATTAAGCTAAACATTTATCAAAAATTACAATAGAGGCGGCTATTAGACTAAATCGCTAAGATTTCGCTCCCTTTAAACCAAAGATCAATAAAAAAATAAAACACAAAAATGTATTAACTTGCTCAAAAAATGGATTATCTTACTTTTTATCAAGAATCACAATGGAGAAACGCCAAGTAGGACAGAAAAATAGTTTTGATTTTCAAAAAGCCTTTATCATCCCCAGGAATGTACTTATAAAACAGTGCACTAAAAATGAAATCATAAACAATTTATTTATTACCGATATTGGTTATTACCGTAAGGCATTGAATCACTATATAAAAAGAAATAATGGTTCAGAACAGCATATTTTGATTTATTGCATAGAAGGAAAAGGAAACGTAGAATTTCAGGATACCAATTATCATATTGAAGCCGGTAATTTCATTATTATCCCAAAAGAAATAGCACATACTTACCAAGCTGACCCAGCGTTACCATGGACTATTTATTGGTTCCATTTTTCCGGAACCGGTGCTGATCAACTGGTTGCTTCGTTACAGAATTATAAGGCTTATGCGGGTTTTAGTGAAGAACGGAACATGTTGTTCGACACGATTTACAACCGACTGGAAAGAGGTTTTAGTAGAGAAAATATAATTTATGCCAATTTATGTTTCCACCAATACATTGCTGAAGTTGTTTATACCGATAAACATCTCGTTAACGATAAAATTATGGAACCTGATAAAGTTGAAGAGGTTATAGATTTTATGCGGAAAAACATTGAAAAGATGCTTAGTTTAAAGGAAATGGCACTGGCTGTCTACCTTTCACCTTCCTATTTATCGGCCATTTTTAAAAAGAAAACCGGAACCTCACCGATCGATTATTTTAACCAGCTCAAAATTCAGAAAACCACACAATATTTACTGTTCACCAACCTGCGGATTAACGAAATTGCACAAAAAGTCGGCATTAACGATCCTTACTATTTTAGCCGGCTCTTTTCAAGCATCATGGGCATTTCGCCGAAACAATACCGCGATAATAGGTTTAACTGATGTTTTTTATTGGCAGACAGATGTTCGATGTACAGTCGGATGGTAACATCTGACAGCACATTAATCCAAGGTTAAGCCAATTTCCTTCAGCAAAATAGCTGCGTTAAAAGTCTTGCACGGTCCGTGTTTTAGTAAATAATCAAATTTCATTTCACCTTCGGTGATCTGGATATCGAAATGGAAATTACGAACGGTTTCGGGGTGATCGATAATCAGATCTGCCAGTTGTAAATCGTGTGTAGCAAAAAGTGCAGGTGTTTTTTCGGTAATCAGCTTTTGTATAAAAACCTTCGAGCCCAAATATTTATCCCTACTGTTTGTACCCCGCAGCATTTCGTCAATCAATACAAAAGTATCTTTGTCTTTAACTACATTATCTAAAATCATTTTCAGGCGGTTTAACTCTGCCTTAAAAGTAGAGGTGCTTTCGTTCAGCGAATCTTTAATCCGCATATAAGTATTGATCGAAAAAACCGATAATTGCATGGTTTTGGCACAAACCGGTGCACCAGTATAAGCCAATATCATATTAATACCCAAAGTACGTAGAAAAGTGCTTTTGCCGGCCATGTTAGAACCCGTTACAATATCTACAGTTGGTTTGGTTTCTAAATGAAAATCATTATCCACCCGAACCTGCTCGTTAATAAGCGGATGGCCAATATGAGTGGTGGCTAATGCAAATTGATCTGCTACCACTGGAAAAACCCAATCTGGCTGATTATAGGCTGTTGTGGCCAATGAAATCAGTTCTTCAAAATCGCCTAAATGGTCAAGGGCCGAAATCACATCCTCGGATGATGATTTGTACCAAATATCTAAACTGATGCAGCACTTTAAATCCCAAAGCAAAAGTGCGTTCAATATACCGCCAACCAGGATATTCAGCCTGGCATCAAAATTCTGGATAATTTTGGATAAGCCTTTAATTTCTTTGCTTACCGGGATTTTTGAATCTAATAAACCTAAGGTATACGAACTTTTCCAGTTTTGATTCTCTGTCCATAAAATAGCACTGGCATAACCGTTTAACAGACTCGAACTTCCGCCAAAAGTGTAAAAAACCTTGTTAATTTTTGAGCCTAATAAAACGTTCCACCCTGTATGTATTACAAATAGAAGTGCCAGTATTTTCCAAAAAGCAGCGCTGATAAGAAGTGCCGCCAAAATTAAACCAACAGAAATATAAGGTACCAGCTTGACGTAAAACCTCAAAAAACTGCCCTTTACAAATTCCAATTGTGCGCCCAATTGGTGCTTAAGCTGTATTTTAATCTGCTCTATTTTATCTGGGTCGTAACCATGCAGATTAGCCCTGAAACTATAAGTTTCTGCTATCTTATCTGTTATTTCTTTTATGGCTTCCTGACGGAGTAATATCTTATCTCTGGTCGGTTTTTCTGCGAAATTTTTAGCCAGGAGGTTATTTCCGCTTTTGGTACTACAACGGTTGATCAGTGCAAACAGCGATGCACTTCCAAAAATATCAAGGTCGGAAGTATAGGGATGCAGTTCAGATTCGAAAGCCTTACCATGATCATAGCCATTCGCTGTTCCGTTTAAAACATTCCATTCATTCTGATAAACCCATAAGAGTTGCTTTTTAAAATCGATTTCGCGGTCTAGCTTACTTTGCCTGCGCACAATAAAGGCAAAGGCAATAATCGGCACCAATAATGCAAGCTGAATTAATGTGCGTAATCCATCATCTGCAGAACGTAACAGTAGAATAAAGAATAAAATTTCGGCCAGGAACAGGCCTATCCGGATGAAAGAAAGTTGATCGATTATTTTTTTGGTCTCTGCTATATCAGCAGTAACCTGCTTAATTTTTTGATCGTAATCGGCTATTATTTCTACTTGTTGTTTTAACATGATATCGCTTCGGTGTATATATTTTCGAAGGTATAAGATCGATAGATTGTCTTTTTTGTTACAATTTTCTCTAAGTTTGAATCTCGAAATTCTAAAGATAGGCAAAATATTAAATGAAGATTACACTGATCGCCATTGGCAAAACAGAAGATAAATATCTAATTGAAGGAATTGATAAATACATCAACCGTTTAAAGCACTATATTAACTTTAGTTTTGTGGCTTTGCCAGATGTAAAGAATGTTAAAAACCTAAGCGAGGCCCAGCAAAAGGCAAAAGAAGCAGAGTTGCTGCATAAACAAATTAACAATGGCGATGTTGTTATTTTATTGGATGAAAAAGGAAAAAAATATTCATCCGTAGAATTTTCAAACTACTTAAATAAACAGATGGTTGGTAGCGTGCAGCATTTAATTTTTATTATTGGCGGCCCTTATGGATTTGATGAAACCATTTACAAAAGGGCAAACGGGTTAATTTCGCTGTCTGACATGACCTTTTCTCACCAAATGATCAGATTGTTTTTTGTAGAGCAGCTTTACCGGGGATTTAGCATTTTAAAAGGAGAACCTTATCATCACGCTTAGAACAATGCCATTAAGTTAAGGGTTTTAACCACAGATGCACACAGATAAACACGGATTTTATATCTGTGTGCATCCTTTTTATCTGTGGTTAAATTATGTTTACCTCGGGCATATTATATAATGACATCACGCTTAGCAATGACAATGGTTATAGTAAGATGGGAATATGGAAAACGCGAATAAAAATCATCATTAAATAAAAGAAATTATGTTATTAGATAAATATAAACGGGAGTATAGATATAAAAGCAATCAGAATGGCAACAATAAATACCTATGGATCAGCATTATTGCATCATTGGTTATTATAGCTTTGCTTTATTATTTCTTCGATTAAACCCATAAAAAAACACCAGACAAATTGCCTGGTGTTCGCTATAATTTCGGTAAATAAAGCTTAAACGCCTTTTTTACTCGTCATGCTTGCTTTTTTAGCTGGCGCTGAAGTTTTAGTAGTTGCTTTAGCACTTGCTGATGCTTTAGATCCTGTAGCTTTTTGTTTTTTATCTGAAGCTGCTTTTTCTTCTGATAACTTAACCTCTGCTGGTGTACCCGGCGTTTCTGGAGTTTCTTCAGTAAACAATGGCAGGTCTTTTAATAAGTTATACCAAGTGATAATTTTCTTCATATCAGAGGCATAAACTTTCTCTTGATCGTGACCTGGTGCTACTTCAAGAAAGTAAGCACGTAAATCGCCTTTCAAATCCGGAGTAGATCCTTTTGCTGAAATTTTAGCAAAAATATCTGCCAATTTAATTTCCTCATCTTCGCCATACACAGTAATATCTTCTAACGAAGCTAATTTTGTGTTGGTGATGTTGGCAACAACTTTAGTTTTTTGAGCATCTAAGCCTTCTAAAATGTAACCTACTTTATTTTGTCCAACCAGTTTAAATAAACCCGGTCTGCCAGATACGGCAACAATTCCTCTTAAATTCATATTATGTGTGTTTAGCGGTTAGTGTTTGGCGTTTAGCGTTATAACACGCCTGCCACCAAACGCATCGCGTTTTCTAATGTTTTAAAACCTAAATATTGAGCAATTGGTATTAGCGCTAAACGCTTATCGCCAAACGCATTGCGCACTAATCTTCTAAAACTTCTATGTTTAAAATTTTATCACCTTGGCGAATATCATCTACAAGGTCTACATTCTCAACTACTTTACCAAAACAAGTATGATTACGGTCTAAGTGAGCGGTATTTGTTCTGCTATGGCAGATAAAAAACTGTGAACCACCAGTATTGCGGCCAGCGTGAGCCATAGATAAAACACCACGATCGTGATATTGATTTTCTCCGTCCAGTTCGCAGTCAATTTTGTAACCTGGGCCACCAGTACCTGCCAAATGTGCTTTAGCTGGGTCTTTTGAATTTGGGCATCCGCCCTGAACCATAAAGTTAGGAATTACACGGTGAAAAGTTACACCATCATAAAAGCCTTCTTTAGCTAATTTTTTAAAGTTTGCAACGGCTTTCGGCGCATCATTATCGTAGAATTCTACAGTCATTTCGCCTTTTTCTGTTTTTATTATTGCTTTACTCATATCAATATCGGTACTAATTTTAAATTTTATTCACTAAAAAAACAATCGTATTTTTTTAGTAGAGGGCAAAAATAACAAAATTGTATAACTTATAACATCATTAAATTTTTCTATACAGTTTAAATGCGGTATTTTAGTGTTTTAAGCATACCGATTTGATAAAGAAATATTATATCCTGCTCATTTGCCTGCTTTGCTCCTTGGGGCTAAGGGCTTCTTCTTTGTTAATTTACATGGATGAAGACCAAAAGAACCACCTTAAAGCATATGGTATTGCCTATTGGACAATCAGCAAACAACTGGAGGTTGATTGGCTTTTAAACTATCGCGGCGGAAGTTTTTTAATTAAATACAATAAAACAGTTGAAGACGAGCTTAAAATCCGTGGCGTATCTTACGAAGTAATGGCCGATGGAAAGGCAACCAACCTTTTAAACGAAATCAGCGATCCTGCGGTGAATATGGAGATGGTTAAGCTGGAGAAAACACCAAAAATTGCGGTTTACTCTCCAAAAAGCAAATTACCATGGGATGATGCCGTTACACTCGTTTTAACCTACGCCGAAATCCCGTACGATGTAATTTATGATGATGATATTTTACAGGATAAATTGAGCAAATACGATTGGTTACATTTGCACCATGAAGATTTTACCGGCCAGTACGGCCGTTTCTGGGCTAATTTCAGGTACGCAACCTGGTACCAGGAAGATGTAAAAAACCAGGAAACCTTAGCTAAGCGCATGGGATACAAAAAGGTTTCTGAAATGAAATTAGCCGTTGCCAAACACATCAAAGAATATTGTGCTGGTGGAGGCTTTTTGTTTGCAATGTGTTCGGGCACTGATAGTTTCGACATTGCCCTTGCTGCTGATGGGGTAGATATTTGCGCCCAAATGTTTGATGGTGATGCTGCAGACCCAAATGCACAAAGTAAACTGGATTTTAATAAAACCTTGGCCTTCCAGAATTTTAAGTTAGATAACAACCCAATGAACTATGAATTTTCGGATATCGACGCTACTCAAACCCGTACACTGAACCAAACCAACGATTACTTTACTTTATTCGATTTTTCAGCCAAATGGGATCTTGTCCCAACCATGCTTACCCAAGATCATGATAAAGTGATTAAAGGTTTTATGGGGCAAACCACGGCTTTCAGAAAGAGTTTAGTTAAAACAAGTGTGACTGTTTTGGGTGAAAATAAAGGTGCTGCAGAGGTAAGGTATTTACATGGAGAAATTGGCAAAGGCCAGTTTACTTTTTATGGCGGGCACGATCCGGAAGATTATCAACATGCCGTAGGCGATCCGCCAACAGATTTAAATCTACATCCTAATTCACCAGGATACCGCTTGATCTTAAATAATGTTCTTTTCCCCGCAGCGAAAAAGAAACCTCAAAAAACATAATTTTAGCGTAATCGCCTTTTGGCATCTTTTCTTTTAGGGTTAAAAAATTAGTAATTCTACTAGATATTCCTATTATGTAGACAGTAAATCATATCTATCGGCATAACTAATTGCTATCGTAATTATACTGAAACCGCTCAAAAAAGCCCCTGTAAACCAATAGATTACCAAACAAACTGTAACAGACTTGATACTTTGGCACAGCTTTTGGAATTGAGGCTTGTAATTAACAGCAGGTTAAAGCCTGAAATTTTAAACAAGATTCTTCTAAAAGAAAAATATTATGAAAAAGTTATTATTAAGCGCTTCAGTTTTATTATTAGCAACAGGTGCATTTGCACAAACAAAAATGACTAGTGAAACTGCTCGCTTTGGAATAAAAGCTGGTGTTAACCTTTCAAAGGTTCACGCTGGTGGCGATGATGCCGCAGCCAATAATTTTAATGATAATGCAAAAAACAATGTTGGCTTTAATGTGACCGCATTCGGTGATTTCGGTGTAGGAAATAATTTCTTCATTCAACCAGGCGTATCATTACAGAATAAGGGTAATAAATTTGAATCCGTAAGCACAGCAACCGCAGGAAGTAATACCATTACAACCACATCTTCAATTAAAACCAATTTAATGACCATTGAAGTACCTGTAAATGCAGTATTCAGAATTCCTACTGGCGATGCCGGCGCCGTTCAGATCAGTGCTGGTCCGTATATCGGCTTTAACATCTCTGGTAAAGACAAAGGAGAAAACACGGTTACAACAGTGAACAACTCCAACAATACCAGTGCTACCGTTACGACTTCTAATGATAAAGACCTAACATTTGGTAGTGCCAGCGATAAAAACTATAATAGTACCGAATTTGGTGCAAACTTTGGTTTAGCTTATCGCACAAATTCAGGATTTTTAGTAGGTGCCAACTATGGCTTGGGTTTAACAGATTTAACACCTAAAGACAGACAGGCCAATTCTAATAAATTGACCAACCGTGTAATTGGTTTATCTGTAGGTTATTCTTTCTAAGCGAAAGGCCTTAAAAACAAAAGCCTCCCAGATTATTAAATCGGGAGGCTTTTTTATGCTTTATTATTTAGTCGTAAAAGTTCCAGCTTACCCCAAATTTTAATAGGGCATCTTGCATGGGGTACCTGTTTACAGTGTAATAACCCGGTTGGAATAAACCCTGATTTACAAAATCATATTTAACAAAAATATTGGCCCTTTTTAAATTTGCTTTAAAAAAGACATCAATTACTGGTTTTGAAGCCAGGTTTGTTGGATTGCGCTCATCAATATAAAACTGCGCTGTTGCAGGTGAATATAAATAGTTTCCATACTCAGAATTGTACCTTACATCAAATCCTACATTAGCCTTTAATACTTTAAAAAAAGTATTATCAAAATAAATACTGTTATAAGTATAAAGTTCCGGTGTTCTTAACACTGCATTTTTATCTGTTTTTTGATAAGCGATATAATTTTCCATCACAAACTTACCAAACCTCGATTTCTTTGATACATCCAACCTGATTAAGCTAATATCGGCAGTAGCCTGTTTTGGTAAAATTGCAGTTGTACCATTGGTATGGTCGGCAGCAAAATAAACATAGTTACTGGTTAAGAAATATTTGGCTCCGGCAGTAAAACCATACTTATCATTGATATAGTTAAATGATAAATTGGCAATTTTAGTGTTCTTAAAATCGCTGTTTGTCCATTGGTAATGGTTGCCATGATAGTAATTAAAAATAGCCGCTGGCGATTGGTTTTGTACATAAGCACCCAACTCGATTCTTCCTATGGTTTTACCTAAAAGGATTTTACTTTTTGCCTCGTATAAATAATCGCCTGCATTTTCACCTTGCAAAATTTGCTGAACATCTAAATTGAAATCGATATTATTAGAGAACCGATAGCCCGCTGCACCTAAAATGGTAATGTTTTGATGAGCAAACCTACTGCGCTCGTAATTGGTTGCATCTTGTTTTATACCAAAATATTCGTGCTTGTAATAATCATGCCTTACACCTGCATCAACCTTCAGTTCATTTTTAATAACCGAACTATTTTTTGGTCTTAAAAAGAAACTATAAATAAATTCATTTTTAATGTGTTGTACATGGGTCGAATCATTTGTAAATATTGTACTCGCAATTCCGGGAGGCAGTACATGATTAACATCCGTTCCATTTTTGTAAAAATCGAAGCTGTCGTTATTATACTCAAACGTATACGAAACCTTGTTGGTTGGTAAAACAGCATTGTTCACATTTGCAGAGGTATCTATCCTACCTACATAATAGGTTTGCTTTAAGAAAACGGTGTTTTTACGGTACAGATTTCTTGAGTCTGATAAATTTACCGGTTCAGCCTCTCTTGCAATTTTAGTATAATCAGGGTCGAATAAACCTGTAGCTACGGTAGAGCCATTCTCGTAGGCACGCATGGTATTAAAAATTGCTGATGCCCACATATTATAACGTTTGCTTGGCGATTGATACCATGAAAATACAGCAACATTCAAATTATCGCCACGTTGTCTGGCGTAAAAGCCTCTGGAATCGCCACGGTTAAAATTAACCCCAACATTCCAGTTTTTTTTAATATTCTGTGTGTGGATGGCTCTAAAAAGCTGCTCTTTTTGCCCGGCACTAACAAAATACAAGCTGGTAAAAGGGGTCCTGGCCTGATAGTAAATAATATCTTCGGGCGTTAAAGCGTAATAATCGAGCGAATGAAATCCTGCGTCAAAGCCAATCCTTTTACTAGGTTCATACAATAAAGGTCTGGCTGCCAAGCCCATGTTACCATTGTTTATGGTTGGGTGCAAGGGCTGTAAAAGCGGGCTGTAATTCTGGATATTCGTAGTTGAAGTATCTAAAGGCAGCAGTACAATACTGTCTTTAGTTAACGACAGCTTGGTAAACCTGATATATTTTGCGGTAAAAACGACAGAATCCTTCCCCGAGTCTAGTTTCTTCCGAACAGAATCCAATTCTTTGTTGGTACCAACACTTGTTTTTAAATCTTGTGCAAAGGTTTTGTTAATGCCTAACAGCAGTAAGAGAAAAAAACAGATTTTAACGACTTTATGCATCTTATAGTTCAGAAATTAAGCGGGTTAAAATCTCCGTCATTTTAGGCTCGGCTTTGGCGGCTGCTGCTAAAATTTCTTCTAAATTAAAAGGTTGCAGATCTTCCGGAAAACCCTCATCCGTTAACACAGAGATGGCAAAAACAGGTAAACCGGCGTGATTGGCCACAATAACTTCAGGCACAGTACTCATACCAACGGCATCAGCGCCAATCAAACGCAGGTATTTATACTCAGCTTTAGTTTCTAAATTCGGTCCGGAAACGGCAACGTATACCCCTTTATGACAATTAATATCTACATCTTTAGCTATTTCCAGCGCTTTAGCTATGATATCGCGTTTATAGGGTTGGCTCATATCCGGGAAACGGGGGCCTAGTTCACTTTCAATTAAACCACGCAATGGGTTATCTGGCTGCAAATTAATATGATCGTCGATAATCATTAAATCGCCCTTTTTAAACTCAGGATTTAACGAGCCCGCAGCATTAGATACAATTAAGTTTTCTATACCCAAACCTTTCATTACCCTAACCGGGAAGGTGATCTGTTGCATGCTGTAACCTTCATAATAATGTAGGCGCCCTTGCATGGCAATAATTTTCTTTCCGTTCAATGTTCCAAAAATCAGTTTCCCACTATGAAATTCTAAAGTAGAAATTGGAAAATTTGGAATATTAGAATACATCAATTGATGCTCAACTTCGATTTCTTTTACCAAGCCACCCAAGCCAGTACCTAAAATAATACCTATTTCTGGCTTAAAGTTCTCTGTTTTACGTTTTATATATTCAACGGTTTCTTCTATTGCTCTTAACATAGTTTAAAATGAGTTCGTCAAAGGTAATCTTATCTTCTTCAAATAATTCAACCTCTATGGGTAAATAATATACAGGTAAATCTACCAGTAAATCTTCAAATCCGGTAGCTCTTAAACGCTTGCTATCCTTTTCTGTTGTGATAATGATTTTATCTTTTTTAGTCCCTGCCAAAAAAACAGATTTAAACTTCTTAATATCATCATTTTTAAAAGCATAATGATCCCGGAATTCTTCGTGTTTAATGGTTTTGGTATATTTTTCAAGCTCTTCTATTAACGGAGCAGGATTTGCAATTCCGGTGAGCAGGAAAATTTCGAAATCTTTAATCGACTCGAGCGTACGGCTTTCATTATGGTATAAATGAATAAGATCGCCGTACTTGAGATAAGAATGTAATACAGGTTGATTGGCATTTGGTTGCAATTCATTTATAGCAGCCTGCTGGGCAACATGTAACAGGGGAACCGGCGATTTTGTAACCAATAATACATCGGCCCTTTTACGCGAGGAGAAAACATCCCTTAAGTTTCCTGCTGGCAATAAAAACTGCAAAGTACCCAACTTTCTAAATTCGAAAAGCAGAATATTAAAACCTGCCCTTACCGCGCGGTGTTGAAAGGCATCATCAAGAATAACTAAATCGTGATTCTCTTCCAATTGCTTAATCCCATTTAAACGGTCTTCGCAAACAGCAACGGTAACACCTGCAAATTTTTGATGGTACTGTAATGGCTCATCCCCTATCGTTTCGGCTGTCGCAGCGCCATCGGCAACAATAAAACCTTTCGTTTTCCGGCCATACCCCCTACTGAGTATGGCGATTTTATAACCGGCCAGCAACTTCACCAAATATTCTGTTGTTGGTGTTTTGCCCGATCCGCCAACGGCTAAATTGCCTACACAGATTACTGGCAAATCGAACTTTACAGATCGCATCAATCCCCAATCATAAAGTTTTTTACGGAGAAGAATAGCCATTCCATAAATGATCGAAAAAGGAAGCAGTAAAAGGCGTAGATAGTTCAGTAGCATATCGTGGTTTCAAAAATACTGATTATTTAAAAAAGAAAGGCATGGCTAAGCCGATCCCCAATAAAGCAACCCTTAATCAATGAAATGGTTTGTAGGAAGATGATTTAGTCTGGAGTTGAGAGTTTGGCGTTTGGAGTCAATTAACCGGTTTAAACAATAACCCGATGAACGAATGAACAGATAGATTTAAAATTGTTCCAAAATATTTTTATCCGATTTGTAGGTTTCGACAATTATCTCCGGAATCTTTAAGTTATGCTTTTGATAAAGTACTGCCCAAAATTCGGCATTGTTCTTTTTAGGATATTGATAAAAATCCTGTCTAAGTTTTAGGGTAGAATAGTTGTCGCTGTTTTTTAATTCCAGATCAATATTTTCCAGAAAAATCAGTTCCATCTCTGCCGAAGGTTCTCCTTCCGAAAATAAGCCGGCCACTACATTACACTTTAAATACGTAGAAGATAACTTCGACAAACCATTATCGATGGTGTAGTTTTGCCTGTTTATCCAGATCATGCTTTTGTTTATCGTAGCGATATTACTTTCCATTCCTTTAACCAGGTGTTTATCTACCGTGATATAAATCCAGCCATTCTTGCGTTTGTACAATACATTTCTTGCCCTTGTGAAAGAGATCTTGTAACATTTTGTCCCTTCATATTCAACCTGTCCTTCAATTTCGTAATCATTATCTCCGCTGAGCATATTATCGTTAAGATTACTTACAAAATAAGATTTAAGCTCAATTCTTAAATCAACAGCGTAATTAATCTTCACACCTCTTGTTTTTTTGAGCTCCTTAAGCCTTCTTAGTCCCTCAAGCTGTAACCTGATATCGTTTTTATATTCATCGGTACGAAGGTTAAATAATCCTTCGGCATAACTATAATATTTGCCATCCTTTACCATATACTGCCTACACAACAATTTTTCGCTCACCACACCGGTATCGGCAAGGTGCGCGACCGCATTTTTAATTAAGGCAGAAGCAAAATTGGCAGCATAAATATGCACATCGTCCAATTTAGTGTATTTGTCTTTTAGCTTAACTATGAGGTCACTTGTACTGCTTCGCTCATCAACCTTAACCGAATGGCTTTCGTAACCCACCGAACTGAAAGAAAGCGATTGACCTTTATTTAAGGAATCTATTTTAAAGCTGAAGTTTCCTTCAGGATCGCTCAGGGCAATTAATTTCTGCTTATTATAAATCGATACGGATGCGATACCTTTATTGGCTTCGTTAACCACTTGTCCTTTAATAAGCTGTTGCGCCAAGGCGCGCGGGGAGATGAAAAA
The DNA here is from genome assembly GCF_918698255.1 of Pedobacter sp. Bi27. Classification (NCBI taxonomy): domain Bacteria; kingdom Pseudomonadati; phylum Bacteroidota; class Sphingobacteriia; order Sphingobacteriales; family Sphingobacteriaceae; genus Pedobacter; species Pedobacter sp. Bi27. The sequence goes on along the minus strand of NZ_CAKKMW010000003.1, from coordinate 581,313 downwards.
GCAGCCTATTACGATTGAGATTATGATTTTTGAGTGATATGACATAGGTAGATTTGAGGCTTTATTTAGCTAATATTTGATTATTTAGGTGTAAAATAATTATTCTCTTTAAATAACAAAAATATACTGGATTAAGTTGGGTATTCGGCGCAGGGCGTTCGGGTCGGTTAAGTATTAAACAATGAACTAACAAAAGTTATTCGACCATATTATCTTTTTTTATTATCATTGTTATCTATCAAAAACATATTTTAATGTCTCCGAACAAAAGATTAGTAGTGGGCCAAGGCCAGATTAGTGGATATATTTCTATTTTTTTAGCCGTATTGGCCTTATTTGGCATTCTCTGTTTTCATTATCCAGAGAAGTTAACCACGCCTGAATTCCGTGAAATATACACAAAAAACAGTATGGAAGCCCTAATGCTTGGAGGCGTTATTGCAGCATTCTTCTTTTCATTGTTAAGTTTAATCCTTAGTAAAAAACTAAAATGGGCCTGGCCAGGCTTTGCACTCGGTGCTTTAGCTGTAATATTGGGGGCTTTGAGTGTAGAAGGTAGAGATGTAGCCAAATCGGGCTGGCATTTTGGCCTTGATTGGATGATTTTAGATCTCCTATTAATGGTTGCCATTTTTGTCCCTTTAGAATTGTTTTTCCCAAAAAATAATGAGCAAACCAAATTCCACGAAGAATGGCGTACCGATTTAACCTATTTTGTAATCAGTCACCTATTTATTCAGTTTTTTGGCATTGTAACCCAAAAACCTGCAGTATTATTTTTCGGTTGGATAGGTTTAGATAAATTGCACACCTGGGTACAGGGTCTTCCATTTATAGTGGCTTTGTTTTTGGCTTTTTTCAGTACCGATTTGTTTCAATACTGGGCACATCGTTTTTTCCATACCCGGGTATCCTTATGGCGTTTCCATTCCATACACCATTCTACACAAAATATGGATTGGCTGGCGGGAAGCCGTACCCATTTTATAGATATATTTTTCACCAGGGCAATGACTTTCATCCCGCTTTATGTTTTGGGCTTTTCATCTACCGTTTTCAATGTATACATTATATTTATTGCAATACATGCAGTACTCATCCATGCCAATACCAGGATTAATTTTGGTCCGTTAAAATACATTTTTACAACACCCCAATATCACCATTGGCACCATTGCGAAGACCCTAAATATTATGGACATAACTTCGCCTCAATATTTCCCTTTATCGATATGATGTTTGGCACCTATTATTTACCAGGCAAAGAATGGCCCGCCGGAACAGGTGTACATGAAGCTTCGTATCCGAAAGGTTTTGTTAAACAAACCATTTATCCATTTACAAAAAGTCCGTTTGATACCGACTTGAATATGGAAGAAAGAAGTGACAGATAAGCTGGCTTTCATTTGAAAATCAAAGCAGATTGGATTATATTTCATCGGGTTTTTAGGAAAGTAATACCCGCAAATATTATCAACGTTAGTCGGGCTTTCCGCTAAATCTTTTGTTTTGAAGGAAAACAAAAGGATACCGCTACAATCCCGTTTAAATCTGGAACAGTGGTGCTACTATTTAAGTTTTGAACCTCCCAGAAAAGACAATCAATCGTCACAAACGACAAAATCGTAAAGCTGTTGTGCACTCGTTTGGGAACGAGCACAAATGAAACTGTCAGATGGTAACATCTGACAGCATGTTAGTACATTACACAGCCAACTCAGTGCACTTTGTGTTTTTCTCTCCATGACCTCAGTGGTTAAAGAAGCTTAAATGGAACAAACCCGAGTTTTAATGTTATATTGGGGTTCCATCTTATTATATGCAGGCCGAAACAGAAATTTTAATTATTGGTGGTGGATTGGCAGGTTTAACAGCAGCACTCCACCTGAATAAGGCGGGTTTAAATGTTACGTTGATCGAAAAAGATACCTATCCCCACCATAAAGTTTGCGGCGAATATGTTTCTAATGAAGTGCTCCCCTATTTTGAATGGCTCGGTCTGGATATTGAAAATCTGGCTCCCACATTAATAAGCGAATTGCTTTTCACTTCCCTTTCTGGCAAAAGCATCAAAACTAAATTACCCCTTGGCGGCTTTGGTTTAAGCAGATACACCATCGATCATTATCTGTATACCGAACTGATCAGGAGAAAAATAAACGTAATTCATGATCGCGTTGTACAGATTAACTTTGCCAACAATCAATTTACAGTAACAACTGCTAAAAACGCTTTTGTTGCAACATACCTTATTGGTGCTTATGGAAAAAGGTCAGCAATTGATGTTAAGCTAAACCGGAATTTCATCAACAAACAATCGCCCTATCTAGCAGTTAAAGCGCATTACAAAGCCGATTTTCCGAATAACCTGGTAAGCCTTCATAATTTTGAAGGTGGCTATTGTGGCGTTTCGAAGGTTGAAAATGATCGATTAAATATCTGTTACCTGGCTAACTATGAGCGTTTCAAAAAACACAAAAACCTGCTTGCTTTCCAGGAAAACGCAGTCTATAAAAACAGGCATTTGAAAGCTATTCTCGAAAATGCTACCTGTTTATTCGATACACCATTAACCATCAGTCAGATTTCTTTCGAAACTAAAGAACCTGTGTATAACCATATTTTAATGATTGGCGATACTGCCGGATTAATTCATCCACTTTGTGGAAATGGTATGGCCATGGCCATCCACAGTGCTAAAATTGTTTCAGAACTTTTGCATCAAAGAATAGAGGGAAAAATTGGTTCGCGTGTAGCATTAGAAAAAACTTATACTTTACACTGGAATAAAGAATTTAAAAGCCGCTTAAAAGTGGGCAGCGTATTATCTTCTTTGCTGAGGAACAATAAATTCGAAAATTTGGCCATGAGTGCGTTGACTAAAATGCCCTTTCTTCTCCACAAAATAATTAAGCAGACACATGGTAAACCGATCAAGATTTTATAATAAATGCCAGTAGATACCACATATAGAAGTACAGCGCCGGAGATTATGGATGACTTTGCCATGGAAGGTGAGATATTACGCGATGCACTGGATAAAATAGCCAGCATCAATCAACTCCTTGGTGGTAATAAAGTTACACTCGAAGGAGTTAAAAGCTTAATCACCAGCAAACCAAAGGACGAGGTTATTCGTATTACTGATATTGGTTGTGGAAATGGAGATATGTTGCGCTCTTTGGCAGATTATGCAAATAAACAAGGTTTACATTTTATTTTAAAAGGGATAGATGCCAATAGGTTCACGATAAATCATGCGCAAAGTTTATCCAAAAACTATCCCAATATAACCTACGCCTGTAGCGATATTTTTGAGGATTTAAGTAAAACAGAACCTTGCGACATTATGCTTTGTACTTTAACCCTACATCATTTTAAAGATGAAGAAATTATTAATCTGCTTGAGAATTTTAAAAGGTTGGCAACAATGGGCATTGTAATAAACGACCTGCAAAGAAGTGCAGTAGCGTATTACTTGTTTAAAGCTTTGTGTTATGTATTCCGTTTAAATGACATGTCTAGAGAAGACGGCTTAGTATCAATTCTGCGTGGGTTTAAAAGGGCAGATTTGCTTAAATATAGCAAACAATTAAAGCTGAAATCGAGTTCAATAAAATGGAAATGGGCTTTCCGCTACCAATGGATAATTAAAACAATATGAGCGTAACCGTAAAAGCAGTAAGTAAAGCCTTGCCCGAATTCTGGAGGTCAACTGATGAGATTTTACCATTTCTAGATATTTGGCTAAAAGATCAGGATGATCGCTTTATCCGAAAGGTAAAAAAGATTTTTGAAAGTGCCGCGGTAGATAAAAGATACTCGATCATGTCGCCCGAAGCGGTTTTTAGTGATTTAAGTTTTGAGGAGCGAAACAATATTTATGTAAGAGAAGGGATAAAACTGGGTGCCAAATGTTTGGAAACCGCACTCGAAAAAGCCAACTGGCAAGCTCAGGATTTAGACTACATCATTACGGTGAGCTGCACCGGTATCATGATCCCTTCTTTAGATGCTTATCTGATCAACTTACTTAAACTCCGCCAGGATATTGTGCGCCTGCCGGTTACTGAAATGGGCTGTGCCGCTGGTGTATCAGGCATGATTTATGCCAAGAATTTTCTGAAAGCAAATCCTGGTAAACGGGCCGCAGTTGTTGCGGTAGAATCGCCAACGGCAACTTTTCAATTAAACGATTTTTCGATGGCCAACATTGTAAGTGCAGCAATATTTGGCGATGGTGCCGCCTGTGTACTGTTAAGTTCGAATGAAGAAGATAGTGGGCCAGAGATTTTGGCTGAAGAAATGTACCATTTTTATGATGCTGAAGAGATGATGGGATTTAAACTTACCAATACCGGATTGCAAATGGTACTGGATGTGGCAGTTCCGGAAACCATTGCCAATCATTTTCCAGCTATTATTCATCCTTTTCTTTCCAAAAATGATCTCGACATTAATAATATAAACCATTTAATCTTTCATCCGGGTGGAAAAAAAATTATCCAGATTGTTGAAGAATTATTTGGCCAGCTAGGCAAAAATATAGACGAAACGAAAGAAGTTTTAAGGCTTTATGGAAACATGAGCAGCGTAACAGTTCTCTATGTTTTAGAACGGATTATGGATAAAAAGCCAATGCCCGGAGAAAAAGGACTGATGTTAAGTTTTGGTCCTGGATTTTCGGCACAGCGCATACTTTTACAATGGTAATCATTCAACTAATCACAAATGAAAAAAAAGATCTTAGCTAAACTCCCTTACGGCAAATCTTTTCTATTTGTTGATGAGTTGCTGCATGTTGACGAAAATGGAACGAAAGGCACTTATACTTACGCTAAAGACCTTCCCTTTTACAAAGGTCACTTTAAAAACCACCCTGTTACCCCGGCAGTAATCCTCACTGAAACCATGGCGCAGATTGGATTGGTCTGTTTAGGTATTTACCTGTTAAAAGATATTGATCAAAATATATCCATCGCCATGACTTCAAACGCTATTGACTTTTTAAAACCGGTTTACCCTGGTGAGCGGGTTACGGTAACGAGTGAGAAAGTGTATTTTAGGTTTAATAAACTGAGTTGCAAAGTAAAAATGGAAAATGCAGCAGGCGAAATAATTTGCAAAGGCAGTATTTCGGGCATGTTAATATCAAAAGGAAATGGGTAACAGAGTCGTAATTACCGGTTTAGGCGTATGCGCACCCAATGGCACTACCATTGATGAGTTTTCAGATGCCATAAAAAAAGGACTTTCTGGCATCCGCCATCAGCCCGATCTGGAAGCCTTAAACTTCTCTTGTCAGATTGCAGGCAAGCCAGTACTTAGCGAAAAGCGGATCAGCCAGTATTTTACACCGCTTGAATTACGAAACCTAAACAGTACAGGAATTATATATGGTGTTATTGCTGGCTTGGATGCCTGGAAAGATGCGGGCTTAACCATCGAAAATAATGAAGAACCCGACTGGGACAGCGGTACTATTTTCGGAGCAGGCACTTCTGGTATAGATAAATTTAGATGGGCAATTAATAAAATAGATGCGCTTGAAATCAAAAAACTGGGAAGTTCTGTAGTGATACAAACCATGGCCAGCGGTGTGAGTGCGTTTATCAGCGGCAAGCTCGGCTTAGGTAATCAGGTAAGTACCAACTCATCTGCCTGCGCAACAGGAGCAGAAAGCATATTGCTGGCTTACGAAAGAATTAAAACAGGTCAGGCTACAAGAATGTTAGCAGGAAGTACAAGCGATAGCGGCCCTTATATCTGGGGTGGTTTTGATGCCATGAAAGTTTGCACCTTTAAACATAATGATGAACCGGAAAAAGGTAGCCGCCCTATGAGTGAAACGGCAAGTGGCTTTGTACCTGGAAGCGGCGCGGGTGCTTTGGTATTAGAATCGCTCGAAAGTGCAATGGCTAGAAAAGCCAAAATATATGGCGAAGTACTCGGCGGCCATATCAATTCTGGCGGTCAGCGGGGCTTAGGTACGATGACTGCACCAAATCCTACCGCTGTACAGCGATGTATCCAAACAGCATTAAAAAATGCGGGTATTGAAGCTCAGGAAATCGATGTGATTAATGGCCATCTTACCGCAACCACCAAAGATGCCCTGGAAATAGAAAACTGGAAAGCAGCACTACAATTACCTGCCGATGATTTTCCGTATATCAATTCTTTAAAAGGTATGATTGGCCATTGTATTGCAGCATCAGGGAGCATAGAATGTGTAGCCTCAATGCTTGAGCTTTCAGAAGGATTTATTTTTCCCAATATTAATTGCGAAGACCTAAGCCCCGAGATTTCCGCTTTAATTGATGCGAAATGCATTCCGCAAACTTTAATTCAACAACCATTTAATATCTTAGCTAAAGCCAGTTTTGGTTTTGGTGATATTAACGCCTGCATTATTTTTAAAAAATATACCTATGAATAAAGAAGAGATTATCGAAGCCTTAAAAACAATAGTTGAACCTTATAGCGAGGAGGTATCAGCCCTGGCACATATTGACGAAAACACCGATTTTATAAACGATTTAAAAATAAATTCGGCCAACCTGGTTGATATTGTTTTAGATATTGAAGAGAAATTCAACATCGAAATAGACAACGATTCGATGGCTAAAATGCTTACAGTAAAAGCCACCACCGAAATTATAGCAGAAAAACTGGAAGCACATGCTGGGTAACGATATCGTTGATCTGGATCTGGCTAAAATCCAAAGTAACTGGAGGCGTAAAAATTATCTCGATAAAATTTTCACCGCCAAAGAACAGTTACTGGTTGCGTCAGCAAAAAAACCTGATGAAATGGTATGGCTGTTATGGAGTATGAAAGAATCGGCTTATAAAATTTATAACCGTAAAACCGGAATCAGAAATTTCGCCCCTAAAAGTTTAAACTGCACTATTTATCCAAACATCGATCAGATAAAAGGCATAGTAAGTATAGACAACGATACATATTTCACTAAAAGCGACATACAGCTACAATATATTCATACCATTGCTGCTCCTGTTTATGGCAAGCTAGAAGAAATTAAAGTAACCATTTACGAATCACCAAATCATCCAAGTAACTATAAATGCACTAAACCAGGCTGTATAAGCCATCATGGGCAGTATTTGGCTTTGGTGTATTAATTAAGCTTATGCTTTAAAGTTAAGAAGGCAGATCTGATAAACTAAAAGAATCTATGAACTGGTATTTCATGTTTAGTTTTAAATTTGCTCAATTCATCACAATCCCCAGTTTGTTCGAGGTATTTTTCTAACCCACACTTATTAACATCAAAATTCCATTTATCTATATCTGCACCCATTTGACGGAATACAAATATTTCATCATTTGTTGAATAGGAATTTCTTCCAATCACTTGCTTTGCACTTATAGATCCAGAAAAGAGTTCATTATTTAGATAAGCATAATCATAAAATAAAAAATGCTTTTTATTTACATATTGCTCGTAATACCGGGCTTGTTTTAATGAATTAGTTTTTTTATCCAAAATCCATAGGTAAGAAACCACAAGCTTTTCATTGGCAGAAAGGTTTCCTTTAACATTAATAACGATATTAATACTATCAGATTTAATACTTTCTTCCGTAATATTCAACTTTACCAGCTCATAGAAATGATTTGGCAATAATCCCAAACGTAATTTAATTTGAGGATTACTCCCATAAGTTACCTTCGGACGGCTATTTGAGTTAATTGGATTACAAGCGTAATCAATATTTAATTTTACTTTTTTACTGCTACCAGCTACAATAAGCTCTTTTAAATCAGGACAATTCAGGTTTAACAGCCCTTCATTTAACAAGATAACCTTTTCGTTATTTCTAACAACAGACTGCCTCAAAAAAACCTTTGCGTTAAAAGCATTTGGATTTAATTGTAGAAAAGATGCGTTCAATAATGAATCAATTGTTTTTCGTTTGTTAAAACTTACTTGAACATCATCTAATTGAAATGTCTTTGCAGTTAAAATTATATTTTTCTGAAGTGAATCAGTTAAAACAAAAGTGGAAGCTTCATAAAAAGGAAAGGTTACCTTCAATGTATCGCCCAATTTTGTACTGACTTCAAAATAACCAGCTGCATCACTATTGCCAACATGCTTGCCGGAAATTATTATTGAAGCGCCTATTAGAGGCTCTTTACCATCAAAAACATGCCCTGTAAGGTAAAATGATTGCGCATCAACATTACCAGAGAATATAAAAAACAAAGTCGCTAAAAAAACATTTTTAACGTTAAATATATAGTTAAACATAAGATGGTTTGTAAGAGGAAATAAAAAGAGCAGGACAAATACCTGCTCTTTTCGTTTAATTATTTTCCATGTGCTCCGTCTGAGCCTAAGGTAAGTCCAATATTATCCTGTAACCAATGATAAGCATCATCCAAAGCATTACCAACTGCTTCGAATGCTCTGCTAAACCAGCTTCCGCCATCAATTGATTTCATTTCTGTTAAAGATAATTCTTCTACCTCGTATTTTTTTAGATTTTTCATGTTATAATTTTTAATTAGTTTTAGGTCAGCTATTTAGACCAATGGGTTTATATTTAGTTATTTAAAGGTTTGAAGTGGGATCAGCACCTACCACATCGGTAACGATTTCGTGCACTACATCCAAAACAAACTCTTTTATCGAATTCCACGCCCTGCCAATCCAGCTGCCTCCTTCAATAAGAGATATTTCTGAGCGGCTCATCTCCTGAACATTGAAATTCTCCAGATTTAATTTTTTCACAATTTAGATTTATTTAGTTCACCTACTCGTTAAAGGCTTTTCGGTATACGCCTTTTTGTTGCAACGCTACTAAATTACTTTTGCCCACTCTATAAAAAAAGGAGTGGATAATTTTGCTGGTAAAAAAAACCAGCATTTATATTCATTAACTCCTGAGGCTTTAAAACCGTAAAATCGGCGCTAATATTTACTTCGAATGCCTGGGTATAATAATATGTTTGTAACTGTCTCGAGTATTCTATTGGAGCGCCCATTAGTTTCAGCTCATCTAATACTACATATAATCTCGAGGTTGAAATTGATAACCTTCTTGCTAAATTTTCAGGAGCGCCTGTACGGCTTTCTTTTATCAATTTATGGATAATCTTAATGCGATCGATATATTCTAATAGTTTCATAGTAAAACTGATGATAATTAAATGTTATCCCTTACAAACTCTAGTGTGGGTGTTATCAAACTTGTTAGGTCATCATCACCAAATTGCTGTTTCCATAAGTTGGCGTAATGGCCATTTGCAATCATCATTTCAATATGGCTCCCCTCCTCTACAACCTTTCCTTTATCTAATACAATAATCTGATCTGCTTTTCTAATCGTAGGTAACCGGTGCGCAATGATGATGATTGTTTTCTTTTGCATCCTCAACAAATCTATTGTTCGCTGCACATACTGCTCAGAAGCCGAATCTAAAGCGGAAGTGGCTTCATCCAGAATTAAAATTTCAGGATTGCGGTACAGTGCCCTTGCTATTGCAATCCTTTGTTTTTGTCCGCCCGATAAAGAGGCTCCGTTTTCACCTAAATAAGTCTGAAAACCTTCTGGCAAAGCTTCAATAAAATCGATAATCCCCAGTTGTGTGCAAATACTAATAATCTGTTGCATATTTGGTTCATAATCGCCAATGGCAATGTTTTCGATTACATTTCCTGCAAAAAGGTCAATTTTTTGCGGCACAACGCTTAGTAAATTCCTTAAAGAGGCATTGTTCAAATACTTAAGCGCATGATTACCGATAAAAATATTGCCCGATTGTATCGGATAAATATTTTGTAGTAACGACATTAAGGTAGACTTCCCAGATCCGCTTTCTCCTACGATTGCGGTAAAACTTCCAGCCTTAATTTTTAGGTTTAAATCTTCAAACACATTTACACGACTGCCATATCTAAAGGCTACATGTTCAAACCTGATATCGCCCATTAATTCTTTCGTAAGGAAAATGCCCGACGAATTTTGTTCAATCTCCAGGTCCATAATTTCGAACAAACGATCGGAGGCGATCATGGCATCCTGGATAGATTTATTTGCTCCAATTAAGGAAGTAGCCGGACCAGTGAAGTAACCAATAAGGGTATAGAAGGAAAATAATTCCCCAGGGGTAATTTCGCCATCTAAAACATAACCTGCGCCCACCCAAAGCAAGATGATAGTGAGCATACGGGCAATAACTTCGGTTGATGTTCCAGAGAAAACAGAGTTTAATCCTGATTTATAAATTGTTCTGAGCAGGCCAATAAAATGAGTTTCTGTTTTTTCGTTGGTAAACCTTTCAAGACCAAATCTTTTAATTGTGGCTACATTATTTAAGCCTTCAACCAATTGCGATTCCAACTCGGCCGACTCCTCCATCAACTTGCGCTGCATTTTCTTGTTCAGTTTATTGCTGATGAAATAAATCAGTAAATACAATGGAATAACCGCCAACATCATTAAGGCGAGTTTCCAATAGTAACTGAACATTAAAATAAAAGAGAATACAACAATAAAGCCGTTTACAACCAGGTTAATGGAAACATCGTTGATAAAAGCCCTTATTTTAACGGCATCATTTACCCTTGAGATAATTTCGCCCACCCGCATGGTATCGAAAAACTGCTGAGGCAGTTTTAAGAGGTGTTTGTAGTAGCCCAATATCAATCGGGCATCTATCTGCTGGCCCGTGCGGATTGTAAAAATAGTTTTAGCCGTTCCAATAAATAATTGCAGCGCTAAAATGGCCACCATCATTAAGCTCATTAAATTAAGCAGGTTCCGATTACCTTCTACCAGAACATGGTCGGTTATTTTTTGAACAAAAACTGAGGTAGATAGTCCAAGAATGGTATAAATCAAAGCACCAAAAAGTGCCTGCGTTACAATACTTTTATGCGGTTTAATCAGGTTCCAAAAGCGGCTTTTGGTATCGACCTTTTCATTCCCTTGCTTAAAACCCTCATCAGGTAACAACAGAACCAGTACACCTGTCCATTCACTTGTAAATTCGTCAATAGTTTTGCGGTGTATTTTCCCATCACCGGGGTCCATTACTTCAATGGATTTATCGGTTACTTTATAAATAACTACATAATGCTGCAATTGCTTCTTTACCACCACATGCGCAATGGTTGGCAATGGAATTTTAGAAAGACTATCTAAACTGCCCTTTACGCCTTTTGCTTCAAAACCCAGTTTATTTGCAGCTTCTATCAAACCTAAAACATTGGTTCCTTTTTGATCGGTGCTGGCCAATTGGCGGATGCGCGCAACAGGCATTTTTAATTTATAAAATGCAGCTATAGATGCCAAACAAGCAGCGCCACAATCGGTAATATCGCGTTGTTTTATTAGTGTAGACATTAGAAGGGAGATATTAGATGCGAGACTGGAGATGTGAGATTGGATGATTTGAGAATTTTCGGCTTTGGTCTTTTAGCTTTTAACTCCGTTTGGATTTAACCAATCATCAACTTTATCATAAAGCAATTGATACAAGTTTCGTTCTGCAATAGTAAAGTGTGCATTAAAGGTCATTCCCTTTTTTACCTGCCCTTTATAACCGTTTTTTAACTTTAAATAATCCTTGTCTAATTTACACTTCACTTTAAAATAAGGGCTTTGGTTAATCAATATAATATCGTCAGAAATGTCGGCTACTACACCGGCAAGCAGGCCCCATTGGTTATAGTTAAAGGCATCGATCTGAAACCTGACGGTTTGGCCAGCTTTAATTAAACCGATATCAGCAGGTTTAATATAACAGATGGCCAACAAAGCACTATCAGGCGATATCTCACCAATTTTCTGATTGGCGGTAATGAACGAACCCAATTGTAAACCTGATAGATTTTGCACTGTTCCGGATACCCCTGCGGTTAAATGATATAATTTCTCCTGCTCGGTAAGCTGGATTTTCTGACCATCGAGATCTTTTAATTCTTTTCTATATTGATTAGATTCTGTTTGCCACTGTGTTTTGTACTTTTTAGCCACCAGATTAAAATCAGAAAGCGCCTGATCGTAATTAAACTTATATTGCTCATACTCTGCTTCGGTAACCACCTTCTTGCTATACAGTGTTTCATACCTTTTATAAATCTTGTAGGCCTGTTCGCGTGCATTTAGTGCATTTTGAATCTGCTCCGCGTATTGTTGCCAACTTGCCGCATACAGGCCGGTTTGCAATGCAGGTTGCCCTGCATTGCTTAAGTCGACCAGTTTTAAAACGAGGAGCGCATCATTTAACAAATTTTTTAATTCACCTGAGCGATTATTCAAAATCACATTTTGTGTTTCAGGTATAGTAGGGTCTATATTTAAAAGAAGTTGTCCTTTTTTTATTTTTTTATTATCGGTTAAATTAATCAGGGTAATTTTCCCTCCCACAGGTGCCAGCAGTTCTGTTCTTTCAATATTACTCTGCAAAGAACCATTGCCCTTAACGCTTACCGTTGTATAAATAAATGGTAAGGCCGCTAAAGCCACAAGAATGAATAGAATTGTGGCAGAATAAATAATTTGTGTCCTTACCTTGGTATGGTGTAAAAAAATGATGGAATTATCTTCGAAATTGGCTTCTTCTGTAAAAGGCATATCATCAATTGGCTTGGTTAAGGCCAAGTTTGTAATTATTAAATTATGCCAGAAAAAAGATACACGAAAAGGGGGATTGTAGGGATGAAACTGTTTTTGACCTTAGAAAATAAAAAAACCGATAGATGCACAGCAGGCAATATCGGTTAACAATATTTTAATCGTATTAAGCTTTCTAAGAATTAATTTATATCATATTTAATTAAATACAGCTTTCTACTCAAAATACAGTTTAAATTAATTTGAGGGTTACTGGGATTTTCAATTTAACCATCAGATTATTTTTCTTTGTTGACTAAACTTTTCCGCAAAAATTATTAGAGAAACACCACTCCGTTATTTCTTAAATATAACGCCTAACCCTATAGCATAATGGCTAGGGGTAATGCTTAGGGTATTTAGTATAGTGCTATTTAGTCCAGAGTTGAATCCAGAAGATAAAAATATTGCTTTTTTATGGGTTAATTCATAGGCTACCCTAAGCCCATAATTAAAAGTATTATTACGGACTTTAACCTCATTGTAACGAACAACTATCTGCTCAAAACCAGCGTAAGGTGTAAATGTTAAATTTCTTGAATTTTTATTTAAAATAAAATCATGTGAAATATTCAAATCATATGTAGAAAGATTGATATGTTTATCGTTACGCAGGTTCGTATTTACCTGAAATCCTAAAAATAGATTTTTATATAATCTATAATTGATACCTAATCCAAAGCCATAATTGATACTTTCTGAAACGCGATAAAATTGATCATTCATTAATACTGGAAATTTTGTCAAACCTAATGTGGTACGTACATTATCTTTATTAAAATAGTCAAATACCCTTCTTCCAAACTGTCTCTTTATTTTTTGATTATCTGAATTAGCTATTCCATTATTACTTTTTATTGTATCAAGTGATTCACTGGATAATCTTTCCATTCGCCCTTCCTTTTCGGCTTTTTGAAACAAATGACTATTATTCTCCCATTCCTCATTATTTCTGGGTTTATTAATTAATAAAACATCATCCCGATGTTGAACAATATCTTTATATGAAATCTTATCCACATCTATGCTATCGATTTCAGTTCGAATAAAATCAACTGTAGTGCGAGGTGATTCTTTTTTCAATTCGGACGAAGCAAAAGTATGGGTTTCTTTCAAGTACCACTTCTCCCCTATTTTTTCATAAGCGACCCGATAATTTAACATTTTAAGAGGTAAAAAGCCAGCCCTTATCAGGTTATAAGTATATGTGTTTGCGGCAACAAATGCGTAGGTAGCTGTATCTATATACAATGTTGCCTGGATTTTATCATATTGCTTACTGGTATCACGTGTTGTTATATTAATTACAAATACTTTATGATTATCGTATATCTCCTTACCAGCAAGTAAATAATCAAATTTCTTCTTTTTAGCAATTTTATGAAGGATATAATTATTGTGAGCGATATCCTGAAAATCAACAACATTATAGTTCGATGTATGTTTCAGATACTTAAGAGTTTTATCATACAACGTATCCATGCGATTTTGCACCACAGCAACCGTGGTTTTTTCTTTCGAATCGTAGGCTGGTACATAAGCTTTTATTAATGCATCCGACTTAAAATATTCAGACTGGTTACGCCATGATTGTGTTCTCAATATTCCTTTAATGATAATAGGCTTATTTGGGTAGTTGTAAACAATTCTTTTAATTGCTTTTTTTATAATATCATCACCTGCTGCAATGATAACTTCCTGTAATTCAATACTGCTTTCGGTTAATTTAACTTCATAAAAATGATTAGATTGATATATTAAACGAATATTGAAATAGCCTACATGACTAAAATTTATCCCAAGCGCTGTTAAAGTCTTTAATGGAGCAGTCATTTCAAAATAACCATCGTGATCTGTACGTGTATACTCATTACCTACTTTTACGGTCGCTCCTGATAATTTTATGTTATTTTTTGCATCTACTACCCTACCTTTTAAAGTTACGGATTGTGTATAAGCATTGCTTGATACTAATAATAAAAGATAAATTATAAGTGTAAATTTCATATTTAACAATAAGTGATCTGAAGAATTTATTCTAAAAACAGATAAAGAAGGAATTGGAAATAATTTTAATTATTTCCAATTCCTAATTAATATTAGTCAATTAGATTGGAATAATAACTGCACCAGCTCCGGCGCCAATTAATCCTGCGGTAAACCAGTTATCACTACCAGATACCACCTCACCATTTATAGTAATCTCGCCAGAAACAAGAGCAAGAGTGGCACCAACAACAAAACCAATTAGCGCTCCAAAAAAGCCACCTCCTACAGTTTCATTTATTTCTTTAGCATCCATCTCCTGAACACCGAAGTCTTGTAATTCTAAATTTTTCATTTTTAGTTTTTAAAGTTTATTCCCTACTCTTTAAAGGCTTTTCAGGTTTCGCCCATGCCGGCCTAACACGAAACAAGTATTGGATATTAAATTTCAATCAAAAAAAAAGATACACTAAAAGCCTTTTTATAGGGATAAAAGAGGCATTACATCAGAAATAGCTCAATTGAATCAAACTGGCGCTAATTAGATGCTACATTAACCTACACAGAAGATAATACAGATATGTATTTTAAAATAGTTTACCCTTTAAGTATAAATATCGACTATAATTGTAATTGAAAACTATGAAAAAAATTATCTTCTACTTATTGCTCTTATTTCCATTTTATAATCTACAAGCCCAGAACTGCGATTGCGGTGATAACTTTAGTTATCTTACCAATAGAATAACAAAAAACTATGTAGGTTATGCTGATAAAGTCACACCTGCAAATAGCCAGCAGTTTAAAAAATTCACCGATAGTCTGCAACAGGTAGCGAATAAAGCTAATCCCTATAAATGCCTGAGTGTATGCCGAGAATGGATAGATTTTTTTAAAGATAAACACATGGCTTTTGGCATGGACTTCGATAAGCTCACCGCTGATTCGGTAAGGACATTTTTTGCAAACGAAGAAAAAACCACCTGGACAGAAAACAGTTTTAAATCTTACCTGCACCAGAATAAAACCAAACTCGATAGTATAGAAGGGATTTGGAGTGCTGGTATATATGAAGTTGGGGTGGTTAAAGACACTAACCCTAATCAGTTTATGGGATTTGTATTAAAGGCTGATTCGATAAGATGGATGACCCAGCAAGTTAAATTCAGGTTAGTAAAAAAGGATGGACGATATGAAATGATTTATTTCAGCGGAGGAGACCATTCGGAACAGCACCCCAAATTATCAAAGCAAAAAGATACCATAACCCTTGGCATATTCGGTAAATGGATAAAGGCACCCAAGCCAACTGCAGCTATTACACCAAAAAAAGAGATAGATCTCTCCCCAAAATTCCGGGTTTTGGACAATGAAACGGCCATCTTTGAAATGCCATCTTTCGGCAAATTAGATTATGTGGCCCCCACAGCAGCCTTAATCAAAAAGAATGAAAACATACTAAAGAACACCAAACATTTAATTGTCGACTTAAGAAATAACAGCGGTGGCTCTGTTTTAGTGTACGAAAAACTGATGCCATATCTATATACCAATCCCATTCTACAAGAAGGCGGTTACGTTTTGGCAACACCAGACAATATTAAAGACGGTTATTCCAAAGAATACCCTGAAGCTTCTGACAGTATTAGAAATACTTTTAAGAAACGCCTCATCAAGTTAAAAGCTCACGAGGGAGAACTTTATAAGCTGTACCCTATTGACACTATCAGATTTAAAACAGTTTATAAGAACCCTGAACGCGTTTCGTTTCTCGTTAACGGCGGCACAGGAAGCGCTGCCGAACTGTTTTTGCTAGAAGCCAAACAGAGCAAAAAGGTGAAATTATATGGCCAAAATTCTGCTGGTGCTGTAGATTACACCGAGTTTATAAAAATAGAAATGCCATGTAAATACTATACTCTTTATTATCCTGCTTGTAAGTCTTTAAGATTACCAGATTATCCTTTAGATAATATTGGGATTAAACCCGATGTAGAAATACCTGCCGATACCGCCGATTGGATTGATTTTGTAAAGAAATATAAAACTAAATAACGATTCACTATTTAAACTATACAATCTACTGGTTTGATACAGATAAATGGCTGTTTGGTGTATAATTTTTGGCTATTGAATTCAGAAATAACACTTTTAAACACATTTATTTAACTATCTATTATTACGATTATGAAAAACAAAAAATTAGAAAAAAGAACACAGTTTATCTTTAAGAAAAAAACTATTATTAATTTAGATAATGACCAGTTGAGGAGAATTAATGGAGGAAGTAATCCTACAGGAGGAGGCCATTCAGGAAATCCACAATGTGATGAACTAAAAACGGTAAATCAAACAGTAAGTGGTTAAGAGATAACTGAAGCTAACAATTATAGTTTACATTAAGAATGAAAATGTAAACTATAATCATCCCATTAAATATGAAAAATATCATCTTATCTGTTTTGTTGTTCTTTTCCTTTAATAGCTTATGGGCACAGAACTGCAACTGCTCTGATAACTTTCGTTACCTTACTAATAGGATAACGAAAAATTATGTGGGGTTTAAAGATAAGATTACAATAAAAAATCAGCAACAATTTCAGAAATTTACCGATAGCCTGCAAACAATAGCAGACAGATCAAATGCTTATAAATGTTTGAATTTAGGCAGAGAATGGCTCGCCTTTTTTAAGGATAAACATATATCATTTGGAATGGAGTTTGATAAATTAAATCCTGATTCTGTGAGACATTTTTTTTCAATGGAGGAAAAAACTAGCTGGACAGAAAACGTTTTTAAATCTTACCTCGCGCAAAACAAAGAAAGCATTGATAGTATTGAAGGGATTTGGAGCTTTGGCATATATGAAGTTGGAATTATTAAAGACATAAAGCCTAATCAATTTATTGGCTTTATATTAAAGGCAGATTCGATCAGATGGATGCCACAACAAATTAAGTTTAAATTGATAAAGAAAGATAGTCAATATCAAACAATATTCTTTAATGGAGGCGATCACTCAGAACAACATCCTATACTTTTAAAAAATGGTGACACCCTAAATTTTGGGATCTTTGGCAAGTGGATAAAAAGCCCTAAAACTAAGCAAGAGACGCTACAACCAATAACTGTGAATAATAGCGCCCCATCATTTAGCATTCTTGATCGGAAAACCTCACTCATTAAACTCCCATCATTTAATTCTAAATATAAAACTCAAATCGATAATTTAATTCTTAAAAACAAGTCTCAACTTGACCGTACTGAGCATTTGATTCTTGACGTAAGGGATAACTCTGGAGGCTCGACTAAGTGCTTTGAGAAACTATTGCCTTATTTATACACCAACCCCATAAAAGTGGATGGAGGAATTGTTTTGGCTACAGAGGACAATATACGTGATTGTTACGAAATAGATTATCCTAATATTTCTAAGCAGAGTAAGATAGAAATGAAAAATGATGTTAAGAAATTAAGAGCTCACCTAGAAGAGCACTATCTTTTGTATAAAGAGTATAGAATAAAGTTTTCGAAGGTTTTAAAAAATCCGTCGCGGGTCTCAATTATAATTAATGAGAATACGGCAAGCAGCGCTGAACTTTTCATATTAAGAGCAGAGCAAAGTAAAAAAGTGGTTTTATATGGCAGTAACACATCAGGCGCAGTTGACTATGGTGAAACTGTACTTATAAAATTACCATGTAACTTTTACTCTCTTAGTTATCCTGCTAGCAAATCACTACATAGCGTAAAGCGACCACTAGACAATGTCGGTATTACACCTAATGTAAAAATACCTAGCGATACAACTAATTGGGTTGATTTTGTAAGAACATATTTTTTTAAATGATAAACACAAAGAAGAATTACAGGGTATTTATATATCATTTGATTTTTTGGATAGCTTATATGCTATTAGGCAATCTATTGGAATATCCCTTAGATCCAGAAGGATTTGTTTTTAGCCCGATTGATATATTAATCTCTCAGCTGCCAAACATTTGTACAGTATACGTGTGTATTTTAGTTTGCAAAAAATTTGCTAGTCCAATAAAACCGCTTTTACTTATTTTGGGGACAGTATTTGCTTTTACAGTTTGTTTTTTACTATGGTACATCACAAGTTACCATATAAGACCCCATTTTAGAGTGAATGGTCCAAAATCCCCTCCATTTAATTTTTTAAATTATGGAGCTGCAGTATTATGGGTTTTCATAAAGTATTCTATTTTGGGCTTTGGGTATTATTTTGCCTCTGAAGGAATTAAACGCGAACGAAAACTACGCCTCATCGAAAAAGAAAAACATGAAGCAGAATACGCTTTTCTCCGTGCACAGATTAATCCTCACTTTTTAAACAACACCCTTAATTTCTTTTTTGCGAAATCGTTACCCTTATCTCAAGAGCTTGCCGATGGCATTATGACACTCAGTAAAATCATGCGCTATTCCCTGGAAATGGATAAAGATGACCGCATGACATTAATAGAAGAGGAAATTGAGCATATTAAAAATGTAATTAAAATTAATCAGCTTCGTTTCAATAACAAGTTACAGATCGATTTTAGTGTGAATGGAAATACCGATAATGTAAGATTGATTCCATTAATTCTAATTACTGTTGTAGAGAATATCTTAAAACATGGCAATTGTACAGATAATTTGCATCCTGTTAAAATAGCCTTAAGCATCAACGAAACCGACCATCATATCCGTTTAAGCACTTGGAACAAAAAGAAAAAAGGGCCTAAAGAACTCTCGAGTGGTATAGGTATGGAAAACATAAGGAAAAGACTCTCAAATCATTACAAAAAAGGGGTTGCATTAAACATTAATGAAACCGAGATTGATTACAGCCTTGAATTAACTTTGCCTTACAATAAGGTTGCCGATCACCAAGAAAAACCATCATCATCTGACAATTTAGGCTTTTTGGAACAGTTCAAGATACCACAAATTAAACCTCAACCATACGCCTCATGATTAACTGCATTATTGTTGATGACGAAGATCATGCCATTGAAGTAATACAACATTACCTAAAGTCTGTTGCGGCAATACAGATCGCCGCAACATTCACCAATCCGATTGATGCCCTGAGTTTTTTAAGCAGCAACCCTGTAGATCTCATTTTTCTGGATATTCATATGCCAGAGATATCGGGCATTGATTTCATCCAAACGATGAACAACAAAGATGTACAGGTAATACTTACCACTGCCTATAAAGAGTTTGCCACTGCCGGTTTTGATCTTGATGTGGTTGATTATTTAGTTAAACCTATCCCCTTGCCCCGTTTTTTACAAGCCATAAACAAGGCTCAAAAGATTATTAACACTAAAAAAGTTCATATCCCTGTGAACCAGCAAGATGATGATTATTTCATGGTTAAAACAGAGGCTAAAGGTAAAATGCTAAAAATTAATATCGGCGAAATTGATTTTGTTGAAGGCATGAAAAATTATATTGCTTTTCACCATAATGGGATTAGAACGCTTGCGCTCCTAACCATGAAAGATGTAGAGGAAAGGTTGCCAAAAGCGCAATTTATCCGTGTGCAGAAATCGTTTATAGTTGCGCTTAATAAAATCACCTCCATTGATGGAAACAGGATTATTTTAAAAGGCATTTCTGCAGAAATATTGATTGGAGAAACTTATCGCAAAGATTTTTTAGACATGATGAAGCAAAAGCTGCTTTTGTAACCCGTGTTGACAACTTTCTTGCCACCTTATTAGTAAAGTTGTCAACTTTTCTTATACCCACATTTTAACCACAACTTCTTTAAAATTACCTGCTCATTGGCTTTGGTCTCCAGGCTTCTATCTCTGGCTATTCCAGTCAAACGTTTGCTCTATTTTCTTTACAGAATAATAGAATTGCCTACCCCAAAAAGCATTATCTTTGTCCAAATCATAAAAAATAAAATATGCTTAAAGGATTTTTTAACGTACCTACCCCGGTTAACGAGCCTATTAATAGCTATGCGCCAGGCACAAAAGAACGTTCGCTTTTAAAAGAGGCTATCGCAGAGGCACGTTCTAAACAATTGGATATTCCAATGTTTATTGGCGGAGAAGAAATACATACTAAAAACAAAAAGAAAGTAGTAGCTCCACATGATCATCAGCATGTACTGGCCACATTTAGTTATGGCGACAAAAGTCATGTGAAACAAGCTATAGATGCTGCCTTAGCTGCCAAAGCTGATTGGGAAGCTTTAGCTTGGGAACACAGAGCTGCCATCTTTATGAAAGCTGCAGATTTGATTGCTACAAAATACCGTTACAAAATTAATGCTGCAACCATGCTTGGGCAAAGTAAAAATGCCTATCAGGCAGAGATAGATGCCGCTTGCGAATTGGTAGATTTCTTACGTTTTAACGTAAGTTATATGCAGGATATTTATGGCCAGCAGCCTCCAGTATCTCCAAATGGCATGTGGAACAGAACCGAACAACGCCCTTTAGAAGGTTTTATATTTGCTTTAACTCCTTTCAACTTTACAGCAATTGCGGGTAATCTACCTGCTTGTGTAGCCATGATGGGTAATGTGGTGGTTTGGAAGCCTGCTGATACGCAAGTTTATGCGGCTAATGTAATTATGCAAGTTTTTCGCGAAGCGGGCTTACCTGATGGTGTAATTAACCTTATTTTTGCCGATGGTCCTGAAGTAGGCGATGTAGTTTTTAATCACGCTGATTTTGCAGGTATTCACTTTACCGGTTCTACCAAAGTTTTTCAGGAGATATGGAAAACAATCGGCACAAATATCCATAAGTACAAATCATACCCACGCATAGTTGGTGAAACTGGTGGTAAAGACTTTATTTTGGTTCACCCAAGTGCAGATGTTGCAGCTTCGGCTACTGCAATTGTACGTGGTGCTTTCGAATACCAGGGACAAAAATGTTCTGCTGCCAGCCGTACTTATATCCCACAAAGCCTTTGGCCTGAGATCAAGAAATTAATGATCAGAGATTTAGCTTCATTTAAAATGGGTGGAACTGAAGATTTCAGCAATTTCATTAATGCTGTAATTGATGAACGTTCTTTCGATAAACTGGCTAAATATATTGATCAGGCTAAAAAAGATAAAGGGGTTGAAGTTATTGCCGGTGGTAATTATGATAAGAGCAAAGGTTATTTCATAGAACCAACTGTTTTAGTGGTTGACGATCCGAAATATACCACTATGTGTGAAGAACTTTTTGGCCCGGTATTATCTGTATACGTATACCAAGATCAAGAATTCGACCAGATTTTAGAAGTAATTGATACCACTTCACCTTATGCTTTAACAGGGGCTATTTTATCACAAGATAGATATGCTATAGAAAAAGCCAGTTACGCATTACGCAACTCAGCTGGTAATTTTTACATTAACGATAAATGTACAGGTGCAGTAGTTGGGCAACAGCCATTTGGCGGCGCCAGAGGATCAGGTACAAACGATAAAGCAGGTGCAATGATTAACTTGTTGCGCTGGGTTTCTCCACGGACTATTAAGGAAACTTTTAATCCGCCAACTGATTACCGTTATCCGTTTTTAGCTGAAGATTAATATTAACATATAAGGCCAAGCATCATTGTTTGGCCTTTTTTATGCCTAACCGAATATCCCTTTCTAACCATGAACCACAAATTTTTACTATCCCTCATTATTGTCCTCGCCAGCTTTAACTTTTACGCCACAGCACAAAAGAAACCCAATGTAATTATTATCTATGCTGATGATTTGGGTTATGGCGACCTCAGCTGTTACGGCGCAACAAAAATAAAAACCCCAAATATTGACGCATTGGCAAAGCAAGGGCTGCGGTTTACCAATGGTCATGCAACCGCATCTACCTGTACGCCTTCACGTTATTCCTTAATGACGGGAAGATATGCATGGCGTAAAAAAGGAACGGGTGTTTTGCCAGGCGATGCTGCATTGATTATCCCAACAGATAATAGTTCCCTCCCATCAATTTTTCAGCAGGCTGGTTATAAAACAGGTCTTGTTGGCAAATGGCACTTAGGCTTGGGCAATGCAGTAGAAAAAGACTGGAACAAAGAAGTGAAGCCCGGGCCAAAAGAAGTCGGTTTTGATTATTCCTTTATTTTCCCGGCTACGGCCGATAGGGTACCTACTGTTTTTATGGAAAATCAATTGGTAGTGGGTTTAGACCCTAAAGATCCGATTACAGTTGATTATAAAAGTCCGGTTGGTACTGATCCAACAGGAAAAGACCATCCAGAACTGTTAAAAATGCCTGCTGAAGCTAATCATGGGCACAACCAAACCATTGTAAACGGCATTGGCCGTATTGGCTATATGCAGGGAGGCAAACTTGCACGCTGGACTGATGAGGAAATTCCGGTTACCTTTTTAACCAAAGCGAAGAATTTTATCGAAAATCATAAACAGGAACCTTTTTTCCTGTATTATGCATTAACCGAACCGCATGTACCGCGTTTGCCTGCCACCATGTTTAAAGGGAAAAGTGAACTGGGCAATCGTGGTGATGTAATTTTACAACTCGATTGGGCAGTTGGCGAAATAACAAAACAACTAAAATACCTGGGCCTTGATAAAAATACGATGATCATTTTCAGTAGCGACAATGGTCCTGTAATTATGGACGGCTACGAAGATCAGGGTTTCGAAAAATTAAACGGCCATACACCTGCAGGTAGTTTACGTGGAGGAAAATACAGCATTTTAGAAGGTGGTACACGTGAACCTTTTATTATTTCGTGGCCAGCAACAATCAAACCGGGTGTTTCCGGAGCCTTAGTTTCACAGATTGATTTTTTGGCCTCGTTTGCCAGCTTTTTCAATGTAGAAAGCAAAAACGCAATTGACAGTAAAAATGTATGGGATGCTTTTACCGGAAAAGACCAAAAAGGCCGTGATTTCTTTATCGAACAGAGTAATCAACTGGCAATTGTTAAAGATAACTGGAAATATATCAGGCCATCAAAAGGAGAAGCTTTTTATAAACTTACCCATACCGATAGTGGAAACCTGCCTACAGTGCAACTGTATAACTTAAATGATGATTTGGGTGAAAAGAACAACCTTGCACTAAAATATCCGGAAAAGGTGAAAGAATTGGAATCTTTATTAAGTACCGAAGAAGCGAAAACCAAATAAAACCGATCGGCTGGTCGATTTCCCTGACCAACTCTACTTATACAACACCATTTTAAAGATGTAAAACCAATCTTCTTTTATGCTGTTTTATATAAATAGCTTAAAAGAAGATCATGGAAAACACAAAAGATAACAACAAAAATCTGGGCAATAAAAATGCTGATAACAGCGCCGATAAAACCAATATGCCCGATCAGCAGGTGCCGCGCCACCGGAGCAACGATAACGAAAAGAAAAATAGTGTTGAAACTGAAGCGGGTAACCTTGGCAGAGATTTCGGAATGGGCGATTTTGGTTCGGAAGAAGCAAGAACAGATGCAGAAAAAGGCAATAAGGGAGAAGCAGGAAATATGCCCAATACCACAGAAAAATAAAAGCCCCCGATGTAAAATCGGGAGCCTTCCCTAACAACTAAAAAATAGCACTTATTGGTGCTTTTTATCCTACTTTAAACGCAGGGGCAACATCATCAAGACAAGTACAGGTTACTTTTAAGTCTTTAATGATTCCTGTTTTTAAACTATAAACCCAGGCATGTACCGCTAATTCCTGGCCATTGGCCCAGGCGCTTTGTACAATTGATGTATTGGTTACATTTGCAGCGCCCTCAATGGCATTTAATTCAACTAAGCGGTCAAAACGCTGATCAGGATCTTTGATTGTCGCCATTTCACGTTCGTGCGTACGGTATACATCACGGATATTTCTCAACCAGTTATCAATAATTCCAACCTGTTTATTGCCTAATGCAGCTTTCACGCCACCGCAGCCATAATGGCCACAAACAATAACGTGTTTTACTTTTAATACATTAATGGAATAATCCAGCACTGAAAGTAAATTCATATCGGTATGAACCACCACATTGGCGATGTTTCTATGTACAAAAATATCGCCTGGTCTGGTGTTGGTAATCTGGTTTGCCGGCACACGGCTATCAGAACAACCGATCCACAATACCGGTGGGCTCTGACCTTCAGACAGTTTATCAAAAAAGGCAGGATCATTGTCAATTGTATCTTTAACCCAGTCCCTATTGCCTTGTAACAGGCTATCGTATGTTATATCTTTCGTATCTATTGTTTTTGCGCACATAATTATGACTTATTAATATCTTCTTCTACTTTTATATTTAATTTTGGTACTGTATAATGTTTTTGGATATTCTCCAATGTGACGATAATACCCTTGGTATAAGCATTATGTTTGTAATTATAAATCGTTTCCAATACATCAGGATCGATATACCTGGCATTCGAACCATCAATAATTACATCTGTTTCTTTCGGAATATTCGTTAAAACTACTTGTATTGCTGCTTTGTTCAGAAAAGAAACCTCTTCTGCCAGTTTAATCCTGATGTGCTTTTTATCACCTTCATTTGTAATTCTGTAAAAGAACGGGTTACGCATATTGGTACGGAGTAAATAGAAAATAGAAACCAACATACCAACGGCCACACCTTTTAGCAGATCGGTAAATAAAACTGCAAGCACCGTAACTACAAATGGCACAAACTGGTCCCATCCTTTATGGTACATGTGTTTAAATAAACTAATACGGGTTAGTTTATATCCTGTTACCAAAAGGATTGCGGCCAAACACGACAACGGAATCATGTTAATTACCCCTGGAATAAACAAAAGTGAAAGTAATAACCAACAACCATGAAAAATAGCCGACATTTTGGTCCGGGCACCAGCGTTAACATTCGCCGAACTACGAACAATTACCGATGTCATAGGTAAGCCACCAACCATACCACTGGTGATGTTGCCTAAACCTTGGGCGATTAATTCTCTATTTGTTGGCGATACACGTTTAATTGGATCTATTTTATCTACTGCCTCTATGCTTAATAAAGTTTCTAAACTTGCCACAACGGCAATAGTTGCAGCTGTTATATAAACATTTTTATTAGCCAACTGAGAGAAATCGGGCATGGTAAACAGGCCTAAAAATTCGCCAAAACCACTTACCACTGGAATTTTCACCATCTGATCGGCGCGTAGCGGATGATCGGTACCAGCAAAAAGTATAGTTCCAAGAACCCCAAGTGTTACCACCAACAATGGTGCAGGTACAACCGCTAATTTTGGAAATTTAGGCCAAACAATCAGAATAGCTATCGATAATAAACTGATAACCACAGCAGCCAAACTAAAATGGCTTACCGCTGCTGTAATCGCAGAAAAAGTATTTTCGTGATCTTGCTGAAAGAATCCTTCGTCGCCACTAAAATCGGTATCAACACCCAACGCATGTGGCAACTGTTTTAAAATCAAAATCAGTCCGATTGCTGCAAGCATCCCCTCAATTACACTCGAAGGGAAGTAATTACCAATAGTTCCGGCTTTTACCAGGCCTAAAATCATTTGGAATACCCCAGCCAATACAACTGCAAGTAAAAAGGTTTGATAACTCCCCAAAGATGTTATGGCACCCAAAACAATAACGGTTAAACCCGCTGCAGGGCCACTAACGCTCAATTGCGATCCACTGAAAGAGGCAACCACTACCCCTCCAATAATACCAGTGATCAAACCAGCAAATAACGGTGCACCTGAGGCTAGTGCAATACCTAAACACAATGGCAAAGCCACTAAAAACACTACAATACTTGCAGGTAAATCTTTCTTTAAATTCTTTTTAAGAATATATTTCTTCACGTCCGAACCTGAAAAGGCCGGGTTAAACTTTTGCATAACGATATAATTATCTAATAAATTTTAACGAATAAATCGCGGAGGAATCTTAAAAGCGATCAAGGAACAAGCATATCGTATAAATATTTAACACAACATACCTGCTCAAATTACTGATTGCAATAAGTTACCCCAATAAAAAAGACTAAATAAAGTTAGGTGGCGGTGTTGGTACCGTAGGGTGATATGGATCTACATATCTTTTGAAATGTTCGATGAAACTGCTCTTCAGAAAGAAATGGCTTGAAGAGAATTCGTAAGAGAAGATAGGATGATTAAGTTCAACGAGTTTGAAATCGGTAAATTTTGCAGTGTCTTTGGCGGTATCCTTCCCGCCTTCATGCTCTAACTCGATTTGCATGATTACAGCGTTCATGATTTCCTTGTCAATACTCGTACAAAATACCGGCGCACCAGATATACCCATCTTCGCCATGAAGATGAACATGAATGAGGCAACGATTAAATACTTGTATTTCCTTAAAAACATCTAAAATCCTAATGTTGTTTTAATACTAACGGTTACAAAAATAAACGGATAATTGGTTTTTCAATGCTTTAAGCTGTAAAAAAAATGTAATTTAACAGATAAGGCGATTGCATTCGACATAAAAGCTGTTTCTTGCACTGCCTTAGGTTAAATAAACCCGATTGTCGGGAAGAGCTTCCGATCCTTCATCGGAACTCGTACCAAAAAGCGGGACCTAACCTACCAAAAGCTCAGAGCCAACCGTTTCTTATTAAATATTATTATTTTTTATTTGGAAATGAAAGGTTAGTATTTCATAGGTGCTGTAGTCCCGCCATTCGCTAATTCCGATGAAGAATCGGAACCGCTGCTGTTGGGTTTAGTTAACAGCGGTTTGTTTTCCAAACACCGGCCTAAGTGAAATAAACCCGATTGCCGGGAAGAGCTTCCGATCCTTCATCGGAACTCGTACCAAAAAGCGGGGCTAAAAAAGCCAAAAGCGCAGAACCAACCGTTTCCTATTAAAATTATTATTCTTTATTTGAAAATGAAAGGTTAGTATTTCATAGGTGCTGTAGTCCCGCCATTCGCTAATTCCGATGAAGAATCGGAACCGCTGCTGTCGGGTTTAGTTAACAGCGGTTTGTTTTCCAAGCACAGGCCTAGGTGAAATAAACCCGATTGCCGGGAAGAGCTTCCGATCCTTCATCGGAACTCGTACCAAAAAGCGGGGCTAAAAAAGCCAAAAGCGCAGAACCAACCGTTTCCATAGCCAGCCTTCTGCTTTACTCGACATGGTATGCTTAAAATAACACCTCGTTTACCTTGTATTACCGCTGGTAATTTTTAATTTTAAAATCTCATAGCGTTGCAAATGGACAAAAAAATAGCATTACTTAAAGATAAAATTAACCAGGCAAACCTTGGCGGTGGACAGGCCCGAATCGACAGTCAGCATAAAAAAGGTAAACTTACAGCCCGCGAGCGCATTCATTTTTTAATGGATGAAGGGAGCTTTGAAGAAATTGGCATGATGGTTACGCACCGAAGTACTGACTTTGGAATGGAACGCGAAAAATATCTTGGCGATGGTGTAGTAACGGGCTATGGAACAATTAATGGCAGGTTAACTTATGTATTCTCTCAGGATTTCACCGTGTTTGGAGGCTCACTATCCGAAACCCATGCAGAGAAAATTTGCAAGCTTATGGATATGGCCATGGAAAATGGTGCACCACTGATCGGTTTAAATGATAGTGGCGGTGCCCGCATTCAGGAAGGGGTTGTTTCTTTGGGCGGTTATGCCGATATCTTTTATAAAAACGTACAGGCTTCGGGTGTAATTCCGCAGCTATCGGCCATTATGGGGCCATGCGCAGGGGGTGCTGTTTATTCGCCAGCCATTACCGATTTTATTTTAATGGTAGAAAATACTTCTTATATGTTTGTTACGGGCCCAAATGTGGTTAAAACGGTAACGCACGAAGAAGTAACCTCAGAAGAATTAGGCGGTGCCAGCACACATGCTACAAAATCGGGCGTTACCCATTTTGCCTGTGCCAACGAAATTGAGGCTATTAACCATGTAAAGAAACTACTGAGCTATATGCCGCAAAACTGTGAGGAAATAGCCGATCATTTACCTTATGAAACAGCCGATGAAAGCCGACCAGAATTAAACACTTTTATGCCCGAAAATGCTTCACAACCTTACGATATACGTGAAGTGATTTCTGTCGTGGCCGATACGGATAGCTTTTTAGAGGTGCATGCTGCTTATGCCGAAAATATTGTGGTAGGCTTTGCCCGCCTTGCAGGGAGAAGTATTGGTATTGTAGCCAATCAACCCGCTTATTTGGCAGGCGTTTTAGATAGCAATTCTTCTACCAAGGCAGCACGTTTTGTCCGCTTTTGCGATTGTTTTAATATTCCATTATTGGTATTTGAAGATGTTCCAGGATTTTTGCCGGGTACAGATCAGGAGTGGAATGGCATTATCACCAATGGGGCAAAATTGCTATACGCTTTTAGTGAGGCTACTGTACCACGCATTACTGTAATTACCAGAAAAGCTTATGGTGGTGCCTATGATGTGATGAACAGCAAACATATTGGTGCAGATATGAACTACGCCTGGCCAAGTGCAGAAATTGCTGTAATGGGTGCTAAAGGTGCTGCCGAAATTATTTTTAAAAGAGAAATTACTTCAGCAGAACACCCTGAAGAGAAATGGCTGGAGAAAGAAAAATTATATTCAGATATCTTTGCCAACCCTTATCGCGCGGCCGAGCGCGGCTTTGTTGATGAGGTGATTGAACCAGCCCAAACCCGTACAAAGTTGATAAAAGCCTTTAAGATGTTGGAAAATAAGGTGGTGAATAATCCAAGAAAGAAACATGGAAATATACCTTTGTAGAAAATAATCCCAGTCATTGGTCCATAGTAAGGTTTGTATCAATCCAGACTATAGAGACTCATGACTGAGGGCTTCCGACTTAAGACTAAATGCAGATTACTCAGAAATTATCACGCGCCGATATCCTCCTCATGGCTTTTTGCACAGGCCTGATTGTTGCAAATATTTACTACTGCCAACCTTTGGTAATCTTAATTGCAAAAGATTTTAACCTCACCGAAACCGATGCCGGACGGATTACCTACCTCACGCAGATCGGTTATGCTTTAGGGCTTTTCCTTTTAGTACCGCTGGGCGATATGTTTGAGCGCAAAAAACAGATCCTTGTAATTACGGGACTGGCAATCTTCGCCTTACTGGTTGCCGCGGTTTCACATACCTTTTTTGTACTGGAAGTTGCCTCAATTTTAATTGGCACCTGCTCTATTGTACCCCAATTGATTTTGCCCTTAGCGGCTAATTTAAGTACCGACGAGAACCGGGGAGCCAATATCGGTATGATTATGAGCGGTTTACTGGTCGGAATTTTAGCTTCGCGGGCGGTAAGCGGCAGTATTGGCTTTTGGCTAGGCTGGAGAGCCGTTTATTATATTGCGGCCGGAATTTGTGGCCTGCTTATTTTTTTAATGGCCAAACGTTTTCCACAGAGTTATCCTGCCTTTAAAGGTACCTACAAAGAACTCATGCGTTCGATGTTCAGTTACATTAAAACCCAACCTGCCTTAAGGGAGACTTCGATTATTAACTTCCTGGCTTTCGCCATTATTAGTGCATTTTGGACTACCATGGTATTGTTTCTGGCTAACCCACCCTTTAATTTCCAAACCCTGCAGATTGGATTATTTGGAATTGCTGGCGCCGCAGGCGCATTGGCAGCGCCATTGGTTGGAAAGTTAAGCGACGGTAACAATCCGCGCAAAAACTTAATGATTGGTTTTATATTACAAATCGTTAGTATCGCCTTGTTTTATTTTACTGGCAGCCATTTGTACCTGTTTGTAATTGGCATTGTGCTTATAGACATCGGTCAGCAAGCCATACACGTAACCAACCAGACCCGAATTTACACCCTAATACCAGAGGCCAGAAACAGACTAAACACCATTTTTATGTCGGTTAGTTTTATTGGCGCCAGCTGTGGCTCAGCTTTGGGTTTGTGGCTGTGGGACCAAGGCGGATGGGCATTATTCTGTTATGGAATGACGGGAATAATTGTCCTTAATATCTTAATTTATCAGTTCTACGGAAGAAAAAACAAATAACTAATCAATAAAAATTTCATGAAATCTAAAAACGCGATCAAAACATTTTCGGCCTTACTTATTTGCCTGGCCATTTTCGGTAAAGCAAAAGCGCAAGACAGTACAAAAGTAGAACAGCCAACCGAAGTAAAATCATTAAATAAAATCAGGTTGACCATATTGGGACTTGGCTACGAAAGGGAGCAAAAAGTGGGTAAAACAACTTCAGTTTATTTTGGTGCAGGGGCCCAAGGCGTTTTTATTTATCGAACTGAGATTTCCATTGATAACAATTATAATTTTAGTTTTAACACAGACACAGATTTCAAAGTTTACCCTGCTCTTAATGGAGGATTTAGGCACTATTACAATTTTAACAGAAGGATTAAAAAAGGTAAAAGAACTTTAAATAACAGTGCTGGTTATGTAGGCCTTGATGTATTAGCCATTATCCCAACACAAAGTGATACCGTATATGGTTATCAGATTAATATTATGCCGCAATGGGGATTTCAAACTGCTATTCGTAGAAAAGTTAACTTCGAATTGGCTTTAGGCCCTTTAGCTGCAATTAACAAAACCGATACCTATTACGGAATTGGCGGAAAAATCGGCTTTAGCTTTTTATTATAATTATGGTTCAAATTGAGCAAATATTCCCTTCTCTAACCTGGCGGATCAGGCATGAGGCCATGTATCCAGAATTACCTTTTGATAGCGTAAAGCTTCCGGATGATTTTGAAGGCATCCATTTTGGATTATACCTCGATCATAAGTTGACAGGAGTAGTTTCTTTGTTTCATGATGGAGATGTTTATCAGTTCCGTAAACTTGCCGTTCTGCCCGATACTCAAAAAGCAGGTTATGGCTCACAACTAATGGCCTATATCCTTGATTTTTGTAAAATTCAAAAAGCGACAAAACTATGGTGCAACGCACGTGTAAATGCTAAGGAATTTTATTTTAAATTTGGCTTCCACGAAACCGATAAAACCTTTTTTAAAGATGGTTACGATTTTGTGGTAATGGAAAAAGAATTATCAAGTTAAGTTAAAAATGAGTATGATGTCTCAAATCTAAATACTCAAATCTCATATCTATTAAAATGGCTAAGAAAAAAGACGACGAAAAGAAAAAACATGTTGCTGTGGTAACTAAAAAATCGCTGCAGTTTCTTGAAGAATACATTAACAACCCTGCTCCTACCGGCTACGAATGGGAAGGGCAAAAACTTTGGTTAAACTATTTAAAACCATATATCGACGAACACTTTATCGATAATTACGGTACCGCTGTAGGTGTTATTAACCCTAAAGCTGCTTTTAAAGTAGTTATAGAAGCACATGCCGATGAAATTTCCTGGTATGTAAATTACATTACCGCAGATGGTTTAATTTATGTAATCCGCAATGGTGGTTCAGATCATCAGATTGCGCCATCAAAACGGGTAAATATTCATACTGAAAAGGGATTGGTTAAAGCAGTATTCGGTTGGCCAGCGATCCACACCCGACATGGCGAAAAAGAACAGGCACCAGAATTAAAAAATATCTTTTTAGACTGTGGTTGTACTACAAAGGAAGAAGTAGAAAAATTGGGCATCCACGTAGGCTGTGTAATTACCTACGAAGATGAGTTTATGGTTTTGAATGACCGCTACTATGTTGGTCGTGCCTTAGATAACCGTGTGGGCGGCTTTATGATTGCCGAAGTAGCACGTTTATTAAAAGAGAACAAGAAAAAACTTCCTTTCGGCTTATACATTGTAAACTCTGTACAGGAAGAAATCGGTTTACGCGGTGCCGAGATGATTGCCCAGCGAATTAAACCTAATGTGGCCATTATTACCGATGTAACACACGATACCACTACGCCAATGATTAACAAAAACATTCAAGGCGATTTATCAGCCGGTAAAGGCCCTGTGGTGTCGTATGCGCCAGCTGTTCAAACCAATTTAAATAAATTATTAATTAAAACGGCTGAGAAAAACCATATTCCTTTCCAGCGCCAGGCATCTTCGCGTTCTACCGGAACCGATACCGATGCTTTTGCCTATTCGAATGGCGGCGTACCATCAGCATTAATTTCTTTGCCGTTACGTTATATGCATACTACCGTAGAAATGGTGCACAAAGAGGATGTTGACAATGTAATCAGCTTGATTTATGAAAGCTTATTGAACATTACCGACGGTCAGGATTTCAGAGAGTTTAAATAATGGAAAAAGTAAATCATCAAAAGATCATCATCAGCACCTTGCTAAAGGTTTTGCTAATGATTGTTATTATTTTCATTCTTAACTCATGGCCAAACATTAAACAGAGTTTTAGTGGCAATGTGCCAGCATTCAGTTATTGGCTTGATCATAGTTTCAAAATAAGTAATATCATCCTCATCTTAGGATTTGGTGGTTATTTCTACTATAAAGATTTGAGCGATCAAAAAGAACTGATAGAAAAGTCAAAAAACACCAATCAGCATTAATTATTCCCAAGTAAGTCAAGTTTTAAAGCTTGACTTATTTTTTGCCTGCTCGGGCAACTACGCAAAACCATCCTACCTTTTGCTTCTCATTTTATTTAAACCCCTGAGCACTACGCTTATTTTTATTAATACTCAAAATACTTTTACATTGTTTATGTAATTTCCCCAAATAGTTTATCCTTTATTTATGAGTACAAATAAGAAAAATATTGATCTATCCATTATTTGCGATGATCATTGGGATGTGGTGTTCGACCACCTTGGTCTTGGTTTTTGGGAATTAAGTATAGCAACGGGCATCCTCCGTTCAACCCGATCATTTAAGAAAAGCCTAGGTTGCCCACCAGATGAGGTTTTAAGTTATGAAAAAGTTTTAGGCCTAATTTTACCAGACGACCTTGACCACGTTCAGGATGAAATTGAACTCACGGTTTCGAAAGAAAAAAACAGTTACCACTCGGTATACAGGATTTGCAGGCCTGATGGAGAAATTAGATGGATTAAAGCCGATGGAATACTATCCCAACCGGACGGCGAATGCTTAAAATTAATAGGAACAATTTTAGATGTAACCGATTTAAAGAATAAGCTGCAATAATATTAAACCTCGCTAAGTTCAATCCATACCGGCCCGTGATCGCTTGTTTTTTCCCAGCCCCTCACGTGTTTATCTACTCCCGCAGATTTTAAGCGATCACTAACCTGAGGGCTTAGTAAAAAATGATCAATTCTTAATCCCGCATCTCTACCGTATGCATTCCTGAAATAATCCCAAAAGGTATATATCGTTTCCGTAGGGTATAATTTTCTGATCGCATCTGTCCAGCCTTGCGCCATTAAATTTTGAAATGCCAAACGGGTTTCAGGACGGAATAAAGCATCTTCAACCCAACGTTCTGGTTTATAAGCATCAAGCTCTGTAGGTATTACGTTATAATCGCCACATAAAACTACCGGTAAATTATATTCCAACAGTTTTGCCGCGTGGGCCGTAAAACGCTCAAACCATCGCAACTTGTATTCGAATTTTGGTCCTGGTGCCGGATTTCCGTTCGGAAGGTAAAGACAACCAATTATAACATTATTCACCATTGCTTCGATGTATCGGCTGTGCAAATCTTCAGGATCGCCATCCAAATTTCGTTTTAGCTCTTTTATTTCCAGGTTTCGAGCCAATATAGCAACGCCATTCCAACTTTTTTGACCATGCCAAATGGCATTATAACCAGCATCTTTAATAGCCTGCTCCGGAAACTTTTCTTGCGGTGCCTTTAATTCCTGTAAACACACTACATCAGGTTGGGTTTCTTCCAGCCAACGTAACAGCACAGGTAAGCGCCCATTTATTCCGTTTACATTATAAGTTGCTATTTTCATCTGTGTCAATATGTTTTAATGGTAATGAAGCAATCATGATTGACCTGGAGTACAGTTTGAAAATCATGATAATTTCATTTGATAAATCTCAGCAATAAAACTCAAAAATGAAACTAAGTATTTCAGATAGTAAAACTAAGCGTGGCTTAACACCCTTCTAATATGTAATCTTTAACTATTTACACTGCTTTTTAAAACTAATAATAAACTAAAATGTTTAATTTTGGAGATTCATTCATGTTTGAGCGCATGTTTGAGTTTAGATATAGGGATAGGCTGTTAGTCTATCCCTTTTTTATGCTCAAATGATCTTTAGTTTTTATCCAACAATGTTTTCACCTTCTGTTGGAGATCCATAATATCAAAAGGTTTTTCAATGATGGCCGTTGGTGAGCAGCCTAAATTATCCATATTTAAAGCCGAAAGCAATATAATGGGCAAATGAGCTGTTTTAGGATTGTGCTTTAATTTATTGCAAATATCCCGACCATCATGTTTACCAATACAGATATCCAATAAAATAATATCTGGCAGAAAATCAGCGATTGCTTCTTCCAGATCATCGGCGCTTAAAGCGCCTTTAATAAGGTAATGCTCTTCCTCAAAAATTAAATTTATAATGTCGTGGATGTTTTCATCATCATCAACTATGAAGATTTTCTTAACTAGCATGTTGCTCATATGCAACAAATCTAGTTTAAGTTAATTAGCTCACATGATGTATTTATACCTGAATTAACCCGAATAAATGATGAGAACATTAGGCAGCCAAACCAGATTTATAATTTTTAAGCATCTTTTTAAGAAGCCCTCTTGCTACATGTATTTTGGTTTTCACAGTGCCCAACGGGATATCGAGCTCAGCTGCAATTTCATGATATTTATAACCTTCAAAATAACGGCAAAAACAAAAACGGCAGTCTTCTGGCAAAGCATTTAATGATTTCTGGATGTCCTCCATCATAAACTTTGCCGCACCACCATTAAATGATGCACTTGGAACCAATTGGATGGAAGTTAAATCCTCTTCCTGCTGGATCATTTCATTTTTCCTTTTTACCTTATAATAATGATTAAGAAAGGTATTTTTTAGAATTGTAAAAAGCCAAGCGCGTACATTACTTCCCATTTCAAACTTAGCCGAAAACCTAAATGCCTTCATAAAGGTGTCCTGAACTAAATCAGCAGCATCGTCTTCATCACGCGTATACGCTAATGCGCGATCAAAAAGTGGTTGTCTGTATTGGTATATGTCACAATTGAAATTTAATGTTTCCATGATTCGTTTTAGGTATGATGTAGATATTCAACAAACAGTACCATGCAATGTTATTTGTAGAAATACCCGATTTTTTACGGTTTATTTAAAACACTAAAAAATTGCCCTAAAACGATCAAAAATACTAGGCTACATAACCATTTCGCATCGCAAAACGAACCAAAGAAGCAGAGTTTTTTGTGCCGGTTTTACTGATTAAAGCTTCCCTCTGGCTCTCTACTGTCCGCCTGCTTAAGTACAATTTGTCCGCTATTTCCTGATTCGTCAACCCATCTGCAATGAGTTTTAATACATTAATTTCGCGCTCAGAAAAGTTGATTTCAGTATTCATTTTTTGCGAAAGCATATTTAACTGGGTATTAAAACGCTCTAAAATGGAGATGCATAAATTAGAGGAAAGATAGCGTTTTCCTTTCATTACATGCTTTAGGCAAAACAGCAATTCATCTTCTTCAATATCTTTTGACAGGTAAGCAAAAGCACCTGATGTAAAGGCATTTGACGCGTACTTTTCGTCATCTAAAATAGACAAGACAACTACTTTCACGTCGTATCCCCGCTCCTTAATGGTGCTGGCTAAACCTATTCCATCGAGCCCAGGCATTACAATATCTGATAAAATGATATCAGCTTTTATTCCCTTTCCCAAAAGTTCCAAAACCGCTAAACCGTCTGATACTTCTGCAACAACCTTGATGCCTTCGTGTTTTTCTATAAGTGCTTTAAGTGAGGTTCGGATAATATGGTGATCATCCGCAAGAATAATGTTAATCATAATTCAAATATAACTTACACTGTTTTAAAATTAAAAAAGGCTACTTAGGCAGCTCAATATAGAAGGTAGTTCCGATACCAATTTTGCTTTTAAACCAGATTTTCCCTTGGTGCAATTCAACAATTGCTTTGATTATTCCCATACCAAATCCTCCCGATTCTTCGCCTTTCAAACCTGGCCTTAAAGTTTCGGGCAAATGATCAAAAAGGCCAGCCTGCAACTCATCTGGAATTCCAACCCCATTATCGGCTACTGTAATTAAAACAGTACTTTCATATTCCTCGGCATGTAAAGTAATATTCCCATAATCGGCAGTGAATTTTATTGAATTTGAGATTAGATTATTGATCACCTGCATAAATTTCATGCTATCCAGGTGCAGGTAAATCTGTTCGGCAGAACTTGTGAATTTAATATTCTTCATTTTGCCTAGTTTCGATCGTTTGTAAAAACGAACAACATCCCTAAGTTCCCAGACCAAATCGGCCCGCTCCTTGCCAATTTCTATTACCGACGATTTTAAAAACTCCCGGTTAATCATGCTCCGTACCAAAAGCAGGTTACGCTCACACATATCCAGAATAAAAGCTAGTGAGTTTATCATCTGCTCATCGCCTGTTTGGGCAACACCATTTTTCATAGACGAAGCAGTTAATTTCATCATGGCCAACGGTTCCTTTAAGTCGTGTGCCAATACTTCTAAGGTTATATTTTTTCGGGCGTTTATTTGTTCAATATGGATTTTATTGTGCCGCATTATCGTGGTATCTTCTACTGTACCTACTAAACGCTTTACTTCCTCATCGGCAACGGCAAACACAATTACCCGCACATATTTTTCTCTACCGGCAAATATTAACCTGAATTCATATTTTTTCTCCGTACCTTCTTCCAGGCATTCTTTGTAACAGGACATTACATGTACAATATCTTCAGGATGTACCCGCGCTAAAAGTAGTTGAGGATTAGCCGCAATTTCATCAAGGCCGAGTTCCCAAATTTTACTTATCGATTTATTGAGGTATGAAAAATTTTTTGCCGTATAATCGAAAATAAAATACCCGTCAACAGACCGGTTGCCCAGGTTACAAAAAAGCTCTTTATTTAATTCGACCATGATTTAATGTTTGATAATTTGCCACTAAACGATTTAATTGTATCATCGGCAGCAACCACATCACAAACATCACACACCTTAAAAAGTTTTAATCAAAAAACGCGTACAATACTTCATATGGAAACAAGCGGCTAAAACCCTTATGACCGGGAAAGAAGATGAATATTTAAGCTATAGAGCAGAAGTTAGCCTAATCTAAGTTTCTCTTTAGCCACACATTTTATTCATTTTCAGGTTATCTACTAGCCTTTTATAATTCGCATGGCAGAAGAAACTGACCACAGCAAATGACTCCCTAATATTTAATTTCATTCAAGTAAACCATTATTGGCATTTTGTAATGTATAAATCTCGGAGTTTAAACAGGCTTTGTTCGGGTAACATTGTCACAACTCCGTCTTAAGTCCGAACCAACTCCGAACCAAACCCATCTCAACAGTTAATTTCTCCATAAGTTTTTGCCAGTTCTTGATGTAGATTACGCTTGATCCGTTTTTAGAGATATTAACATTTTCCACAGGATGTGCAAAATTATTTTGCGGATCAAAACCAACTATTGCCTAAATTGTTAAGCATAAAAGAAAGATAAAAAAGTCCTGTGAGCGGGAGATCCGCGGAGGGCAGGCACACCATAGAGAAAACACTATTCTTCTTACCAATAGCCATCGCACAGGTGGCTATTTTTATGATGTAGTGACTATTTTAAAATCACCTTTTTGCCTGTTTGAGCTGATTTTTTAGCGGCCGCTAAAATTTTGACCACAATTAAATTATTCGGCAGCGATGATAAATCATTTGCTGGATTAATTTCTCCTTTTAAAACTGCAGACAGATAACTTAAATGGTTTGAATAAATTGGCTTCGATGTCTTAGCCTGATAAATTTTATAATCATCCTTCCCATTATTCTTTAGCCTTAACGTTTTATCATTAACGGCCTGCATGTATCCATTTGCACCAAATACTTCCATATCTTTTATGCTAAAGGGCCAATTCCACGATGCTTCGATAATCCCCGTAGCCGATGGGTACTCCAATAAAATTGTTGCATCGTCATCAACATTCGGATAAACATCTTTTTTAATCTGATGGGTAATTGCACTAACCGAAATTGGGGCTTTTCCATCCATTAACCAAGTCATTAAATTAGCACCATAACAGCCAAAATCTACCAATGCGCCTGCCCCGTTCTGATCGGGATCGGTTAACCAGCTTAAAAACTCAGCACTCACTCCAATTTCTTTCGGTCCCTGATGGCCATCGTGCACGATTATTTTACGTAAGGCACCAATGGTATTGGATTCCTTTACTTCCTTGTAAAGCTCTTGATTACTCGGATACCAGGTAGTTTCGTAATTGGTGAGTACATGTACTTTATACTGTACTGCTAGTTCAGCCATTCTTTCTGCCTGCTTAACTGTTATCGCCAATGGTTTTTCTACCATTACCGATATGCCGAGGGGAGCGGCAGCTTCTACTACAGCCAAATGTTCGCTTATAGCATTGTATGCCAAAACAACATCAGGTTTCTTTTTCTTTAATAAATTAGTAAGGTTATTATAAAATAAGCTATCGGGAATTTTATAGCGGTTTTTAAACCTTTTAACAAGCCCAGGATTACTTTCGGCAATACCAATAATGTTCACTTCAGCTTTTTGGTAGCTGTTCATGATGAGATAAACGTGATCGTGAGTTAGTCCTGCTATTGCCACATTTAATTTTTGCTGTGCTTTAACAGTGCAAGAAAGAAGTAAAAAGCAAAGAATAAAGGTATTGGCCCTAAAAAAACACTTCATCAGATAAGTAGTCATCATACGCTCATTTCTAAATTTGATGGTTACCAAATTAGAAAATTTAAAAAGCTCTTGATGCTAATACCTAAAAATATTACAATGTTGAAGATAGGAAACGAAGTGGTAGGATTAAGATATAAATAAAAAGAAAAATCTAACGGGATGACTTAGCTTATTTCTATTGGCGAAAACTTAGTTTTATTGATATAAAAATGTATCAGGTCTTTTATTTCTAAGTGGAAATTCCTTATTAATTGGCTCTAACTCTTGCTGCTCTTCTGTAATTAACAGGTCGTTGTATTTTTCTAGCAGATGAATATATTTATTCATCCAGAAATACACAGAATTATTATCCGAACCGATTTGTTTACCGGGATCTGCCGCTTGATTGATGGATTCGGGGTTGTACTTGGGGAAAGCTTCTGGAAATGCCGAAGAAAGATCCTGACCTAATAACTTGCCTACCTGCCAAATTACTTCATGCCCGATTCTGTCTTGACCAAACCAGTTGTAAATTGTTCTGCGGCTTACATTAAGTTTCCTTGAAAGCTCACTGATGCCCATGCGATCTCTGCGCACTAAGCGTTCAAGAATTTCTCCTTGTTTTAGTTGTTGTGTTGTCATTGAGATAATTAATTTTAAAAAAAATGAAAAAATAATTAAATCAGTTATCGGGGACGATTGACAATTCAAATGTAAGAATAAGTGTATAAGGTTGTATAAAAGGTGTTGATTTTTTGACATATGTCAAACTGCATTAGCGAATTACTGTGAAATATGCTCAAAATGAGTGATTTCTAAATCTACTTTTCCCAAGAAATAACGTATTACTTTAAATACAATTGCCGCAGAAATTGAAATTATTTAATCAAATCTTATATTCATTATAAAAAAAGACATGGCAAAGAATAAAACTACCGAAAACGATTTAAGCGTTCCAGACTTTTTAAATACCATTCCCGATGAAAATAAAAGAGCAGATTGTTTTAACCTGTCGGATATCTTAAGTTTAATCACAGGTTTTGAAGCTAAAATGTGGGGAAATGCCATTGTTGGTTTTGGAAGTTACCATTACAAATATGAAAGCGGCCGGGAGGGCGATGCACCATTGGTTGGTTTTTCGCCACGTAAAGATGCCATAGCTTTATACTTATCTTCGCAATTTAAAGATCGTGAAGAACTACTGGCTAAATTTGGCAAACACAAAACAGCGAAAGCTTGTATTTACCTAAAAAAAATGAGCGATATCGATGTTGCGGTTTTAAAAGAAATGACTATCAATTCTGTAGAGCGGATAAAAAGTTTATATCCTTAAGGATGGAAAATGTATGATGGAGCTGAAGCCGCCGTTGATTAGTGCTTTTCTTTTGCCATAGCTGCACAAATTTATAGATATGTCATTCTGAGGGTCAATTTATTATATATAGATCAATATAGATGACAGGATATATTAACGGAGATAAATCACTTCAAGTATCATCGTTGCGAGAAGGCTTTTTCAGCCGACAGCCTGTCCCGACCTTCGCGAAAGCAATCTTTCTGGCAACGATCGTTAGCAGGAAAGATTGCTTCCTCGTTCCTCGCGATGACGAGCTCTTTACAAGTATCCCTTCATGATGTAAATAAGAAGTTACGCGGTAATAAGTTAAATTTTACAATATTTGATTATTCCTTATTTCGAACAAATTAACCGGAAATGATAAAAAAATTACACCTCTATTTATTGATAGCGGGCGCTTGTGTTTCGCTTAACTCGGTTGCACAAGATGCAGTAAGCTACCAAACACCCCCAAAAGAAATTGCCGATTTATTACTTGCCAAACCAACACCTGGCGTAAGTATTGATGGCAAAGCAGAATGGATCTTGTTTAGCGAGCGCAACTCCTATCCCTCAGTCGAAGAACTGGCTTTGCCCGAATACAGAATTGCAGGTTTAAGGTTAAACCCAAATAATTACTCACCCAGCAGGCAAACCTACATCAACAATTTTAGCTTAAAAAACATCAAATCCAACCAAACGTTTCAGGTTACAGGACTGCCAAAACCACTATATGCCAGCAACATTAGCTGGAACCCGTCAGAAAATAAAATTGCCTTTACCCATACCACTCAAAAAGGAGTAGATCTTTATATTATTGATCTGGCTACAAAAAAAGCTGTCAAAACCAATAAGGCTTTTTTAAATGTGGTTTTAGGTAGTGGCCTTACCTGGTTAAATGATAATACCATTATCTACCGTACGGTAACTAAACCAGCAAGTGCTGCACCTACAAAACCATTGATGCCAAAAGGGCCAACCATTCAGCAAAATTTAGGTAAAGCCGCACCTAGCGCCACTTTTCAGGATTTAATTAAATCACCTTTCGATGAACAATTGTTCGAGTTTTTTGCAACCTCCCAATTGGTAAAAAATACAGCAGGTGTAGAAACGGCAATTGGAAAACCAGCTATTTACGGTTCGACAAGTTTATCGCCTGATAAAAATTACATGATGATCGAAACTATACGCAAACCTTTTTCTTATTTGGTTACTGCAAACGGTTTTCCATCAACAGTAACCATTACCGATTTAACCGGTAAAACCATTAAGGTTATTGCTGAACTGCCTTCATCTGAAGGTACACCATCTGGTTACGACAATACGCAAAATGTACCGCGTGGTTTCGATTGGAGGGATGATGAACCTGCTACACTGGTTTGGAGCAAACCATTGGATAGCGGTTTAATTAAAAAAGATGTTCCCTTTCATGATGCAGTTTATGCGCTAAGTGCACCTTTTACCGGCACAGAAAAAGAATTATTTAAAACACAGACCCGTTACCGTGGCGTGCAATGGGGTGATGCCAACCTTGCCCTCATTATGGAAGGTTTACGCAGCAAACAAACCAATAAAGTGAGCCGTTATAACCCTACAACAGGCGAAGCAGAAGAATTGTACAGCCGTAATCAAACAGATGCCTATGGTAACCCTGGTTCTCCGGTTACTACTAAAAACAAATATGGCCGACAGGTAATTAAAACGGTTGACAATGGCACTAAACTGTTAATGAACAATATAGTAGGTTCATCAGAAAAAGGAGACTTACCTTTCTTAGCCAAATTCGATTTAACCACTAAAAAGAATGAGATTATCTGGCGCAGCGCCGAAGGAACCTTCGAATATGTAAGCGATGTAATTAATCCTGACAAACTGGTTTTGCTTACCCGTAAAGAGAGTCAAAAATTAGTCCCCAACTACTTTATTAAAAACCTGATGCTTCGCATCGCCGATCAACCCATTACTAATTTCACTAATCCATATCCATCTTTAGAAGGCATTACCAAACAGAAAATTTCTTACAAACGTGCCGATGGTGTAGATTTAACAGGCGATCTGTATTTACCCAAAGGTTACAACAAAGACAAAGATGGTCCATTACCTTCATTAATTTGGGCTTACCCACGCGAGTTTAACTCTGCAGCAGATGCGGCACAGATCCGTGGATCGAAAGACAAATTTACTACCATTAGCTGGGCCTCTCCCATTTTCTGGGTAACCCGTGGTTATGCCGTATTAGATAACGCAGAAATGCCAATTGTTGCCAAAGATGGTAAAAAGCCTAACGATACCTTTGTAGATCAATTACAACTCAATGCGGAGGCAGCCATTAATAAACTGGCTGATTTAGGCGTTGGCGATAAAAAACGGATGGCCGTTGGAGGGCATAGTTATGGCGCATTTATGACCGCAAACTTATTGGCTCACACTAATCTCTTTGCTGCAGGTATTGCCCGCAGCGGAGCTTATAACCGGACGCTTACGCCCTTTGGTTTTCAAAACGAAGAGCGTACTTATTGGCAAGTACCGCAGTTGTATTACGAAATGAGCCCGTTCAGTTATGCAAATAAAATTAAAACTCCAATATTGTTAATCCACGGCGATTCTGACGATAACCCAGGCACTTTCCCTATTAATAGCGAACGTTTGTTCAATGCGATTAAAGGTGCAGGCGGCACTACCCGTTTTGTATTTTTACCTTATGAAGCACACAGCTACCGCGGCAAAGAAAATTTGCTTCACATGCTTTGGGAACAAGACCAATGGTTAGAAAAATATGTGAAAAACAAAAAATAAATCTCTCTCTCTACCTTTATCGATTAAAGTGCCTCTATATGGGGCGCTTTTTTTGTTTAACGGCCTTTCCTTTGCGCGCTGACAGTTATTCCTATCTGATACGATAAAGTAATATTAGTTCAATCACTTAGTTTCTGCCTTTCTTATAATTATGTTTATGCTAAAGTTCCTTAATCAGTCAGATGGTAACATCTAACTGCACACGCATGATTAATATTTTGAGGATCTGGAGCGCAATGACAGCAACATTAGGTCGGGTTCCATCCTGCTGTCCGCTACAATCCTTTTGGATATCCGTGCCGATTAATAATCCATCATTAACCAAAAGGGATTTCGCTGCCATCAGGGCTATTTAACCTGGGATAGAAGGTGTAAACCGTTGATGGGATATACTCAGCGGAGATCAGCGTAATCTGCGGAAACAAAACCTTAACTTTCTCAACTTAATTATAAGGTACTTCAAACTACAAACAAACTACCAACTAAGTGGTTAAGACAATTCCCATTGAAATACACCATTATAAAACCTACATTTATACAATTAAATTGAACATTACTTTTACTTATTTGTTAAAGCCATTATGGACTACATAGACTATTATAAAATCCTCGATTTAAAAAAAGATGCAACAACTGAGGATATTAAAAAAGCTTATAGAAAATTAGCCCGAAAGCACCACCCTGATCTTAATCCCAACAATGAAGAAGCCAATAAAAAATTTCAGCAAATTAATGAGGCAAACGAAGTTTTAAGTGATCCGGAAAAGCGTAAGAAATATGACAAGTATGGTAAAGATTGGCAACATGCCGATCAGTTAGATGCCCAGCAACAGCAGCAAAGGCAATACCAGTCGCAAGGCGGCGGATATGGCGGTAATAGTTATTCAGGAGGTTTTGGAGGCGAAGATTTTTCTGATTTCTTTTCTTCGATGTTTGGCGGAGGCGGAGGCAGGAGCAGTAGAAATTCTCCTTTTAAAGGTCAGGATTACAATGCCGATTTGCAATTGGATCTACTCGATGCGTATACCACACACAAACAGACCTTAACCGTAAACGGCAAACAAGTACGCATTACCATTCCGGCGGGCGTAGAAAATGGGCAGAAAATTAAACTACCAGGTTACGGTGCACCAGGTGTTAACAATGGCCCTCCAGGAGATCTATACATCAAATTTAACATTACAGATCATCCTAAATTTA
The DNA here is from genome assembly GCF_918698255.1 of Pedobacter sp. Bi27. Lineage (NCBI taxonomy): Bacteria > Pseudomonadati > Bacteroidota > Sphingobacteriia > Sphingobacteriales > Sphingobacteriaceae > Pedobacter > Pedobacter sp. Bi27. Next base: position 536,561 of record NZ_CAKKMW010000003.1, on the reverse strand, counting down.
AACGAAAAGGGAACGACATCTACCTCCAGGAAGAAATAGACCTATATACTGCCATTTTAGGTGGCGAAAAAATTGTAGAAACCTTAAACGGCAAGGTCAAACTTAAAGTGCCAGAGGGAACACAGCCCGATGCTACTTTACGTTTAAAAGGAAAAGGGTTTCCACTTTATAAAAAAGAAAATCAGTTTGGGGATTTATATATCAAGTGGCAGGTAAAATTACCTACCAATCTAAATGTCGAACAAAAAGAACTATTCGAAAAACTTTCCAAATTCTAACAATTATGGGAACCAATCTAATACCTGTAGAAGACATCTGTGCTTACCACCACGTAGAGATCAACTTTATCCAATCGCTTGAAGATTTCGGCCTGATCCACACCACCGTTAAAAAGCAATCGCTCTTTTTGCCAGTTGATGAATTGACCAAATTGGAGCAATATCTTCGTCTAGCACATGATCTGGAAATCAACTTAGAGGGTATTCATGCTGTTTCGCATCTGCTTAATCAATTGCAAAATATGCAGGAAGAAATAACTGCACTTCAGAACGAACTAAATTATTATAAGCAGCTTAACCAACACCATTAAACAACCGTTTGTGCAGTATTTTGCATTAAAAGTGGAAACAAAAACACAATCTTTTTAAGATATCTTTCTTAAATTGGCAATCTAATTTAAAAAAATGAGCGATCTTTCTTCAAAATTCATCGAAAAAATAAAATCATCCTATGCCCCTACAGGCTCGTACATTTATTTAGGCGCCGGAATTTTAGACGGTCAGGTTTACAGTGAAGCTGAGGTTAATTTGTCGCTAAAAATGATGAATAGACATGGTTTAATTGCTGGAGCAACCGGAACAGGTAAAACACGGACCCTACAGTTACTGGCAGAACAACTGTCAGATGCCGGCGTACCTGTTTTTATGTTAGATGTGAAGGGCGATTTATCAGGCTTAAACCAGCCCGGTTCCGTTAATCCAAAAATAGAAGAAAGAGCACAACAGCTCAACAAACCTTTTTCTCCATTAGGCTTTCCCATCGAAATTTACTCCCTTTCGGGTAAAATGGGTTCTCAGATGCGGGCAACGGTATTAGAATTCGGGCCAACACTTTTATCGAAAGTATTAGATTTAAATGATACCCAGTCAGGCGTTATGGCAGTAATATTCAAATACGCCGACGATAACAAAATGCCGATTATCGACTTAAATGATTTAAAGAAATTAGTTTCTTATTTATCAGAAGGTGCCGGAGCCGCCGAAATAAAAAGTAGTTATGGCACCATTTCTACCGCTACTTCCGGTACAATATTAAGAAAAATTGTCGCCATAGAGCAGCAAGGACTAGCAGGTATGTTTGGCGAAAAATCTTTTGACATTGAAGATCTTTTCGAACGTGTTGATGGCAAAGGAACCATCAGTTTGTTAAATATTGCAGATGTTCAAAATCAGCCCGTATTATATTCTACATTTTTATTGAGCTTACTGGCTGAGTTATTTAATACCATGCCCGAAGTTGGCGATTTAGACAAACCAAAACTGATCTTCTTTTTTGATGAAGCACATTTATTGTTCAAAAATTCTTCGAAAGCATTTTTAGAGCAGATTGAAACCATTATCAGGTTAATCCGTTCAAAAGGAATTGGTGTTTTCTTCTGCACCCAGGCACCTACCGATGTTCCTGAAAGTGTTTTAGGGCAATTGGGTAACCGCGTGCAACATGCATTAAGGGCATTTACCCCTAATGATGTAGATGCCTTGAAAAAAACTGTTAATACGTATCCAAAATCAGATTTCTATGAGATCGATAAAATATTAACTTCGCTTGGAACAGGGCAGGCTTTGGTTACCGTATTAAATGAAAAAGGTATACCAACGGAAGTATCTGCTACTATGCTTACCCCACCAAGGGCTGTAATGGGGCCACTTACCGCTGCAGATTTCGATCAGCTTGTTCATGCCAGTTCGAAGTATACTAAATATAAAGATCCTGTCGATCCTGAAAGTGCTTATGATATTTTAACTAAACGCATTAATGAGCAAACTGCAGCAGCAGAACAAGAAAAGCAGGAAGTTGAGGCTCAGAAACAGGCCGAACAGGAAAGCAAGCCTAAACCGGGCGAAAAGAGCCTTGTTGAACAGGTAATGGGCGCAACAATAACACGCCAGATTGGTAAAGAAATTGTTCGCGGTATTTTTGGCATGCTTACAGGAAAGAAAACACGTTCAAAAACCGGTGGTGGACTTTTTGGATTTTAAAAAAACTTATTAATTAACACAATAAACGCTCAAATAACTAATTTCGCAAAATGAAACCATGATGGTGAATTAATCGTTCCATCATCGAGGTCTTCACCCACAAAAAATAATAAATAATAGATGAAACCCACCCTATTAATATTGGCTGCAGGAATGGCTAGCCGTTACGGAAGTATGAAACAAATCGATGGTTTCGGCCCAAATGGAGAAACCATTATCGATTATTCAATATATGATGCAATTAATGCTGGCTTTGGCAAAGTTGTATTTATTATTAAAGAAGAGTTTGTAAACGAATTTAAAGCCATTTTTGAACCGAAGCTTGCAGGTAGAATAGAAACAGATTATGTTTTCCAAAACTTCGATTTAAAACAATTTGGCATAGAAGAAGAAATATATAGGGAGAAACCCTGGGGTACCGCACATGCAATCCTTTCGGGCAGAAACGTAATTAAAGAACCATTCTGTGTAATAAACGCTGATGATTATTATGGTTACGATGCCTTTAAAAAAATGGTCGATTTCTTAACCACCGAAGTAACGGATAGCAATTATTCTATTATCGGCTATGAGATCGGCAAAACCCTATCAGAGTTTGGTGCCGTTTCGCGTGGTGTTTGCCAGGTAGATGAATCTGGTAACTTAAAAGAAATTGTAGAACGTACAAAGGTTTATCCTAAAGATGGCAATATTTTTTACGAAGAAAATGGCGAAGAGTTCCCTTTAGCTTATGAAACGCCTGTTTCAATGAATTTCTGGGGATTTACACCAGCGGTTTTCAAAATTACGGAAGAATTGTTCAGAGAATTTGCTGAAGCAAACAAAGATAAGCCTAAGGCTGAATTCTTTATTCCATTAATTGGCGAAAACCTGGTAAAAAGCAATATTGCAACCTTCAAAGTAGTGCCAACCTCAAACAAATGGTTTGGTGTTACGTATAAAGAAGACAAACCTTATGTTCAGGATAGTATTGACCAATTGGTTAAAAACGGAACATATCCAGAAAAACTATGGAGCTAAATTTAGATTCCGAAGTTTTAAAAGCCTACGGATACGCTAAAGAAAATACAAAAATTACACAAATAGGTACGGGTTTAATTAACCGTACTTATTTGCTTTCACCCCTATCCGAAAAGAAGAAATACATTCTTCAAAATATAAATACTTCGGTTTTTAAATCACCCCAGGCCATTGCCAACAATCTGAGGTCTATTGCCGATTACCTCACCTTCACTTACCCTGAATATCTTTTCATAAAGCCTGTTTCTACAACAAATAGTGAAGAAATGGCGCACATTCATCATCAATACTGGCGGATGCTTCCTTTCGTGCCAAATACCATCTCATTAGAAGTTTTAGCCGATCCTAAGCAAGCATATGAAGCTGCAAAACAATTTGGCAAACTGAGTAGATTATTGGATGATTTTGATGCGAAAACACTTCAGCCTACTATCCCAGGTTTCCACGATTTAGGCTTAAGGTACGAACAGTTTATTTTAGCCCTAAGCCATGCAGAAGAAACATTAAAAGATGAGGCAAAAGCACAAATTGAAGATGCTTTAGCACATAAATATATTTTAGATTATTATACCTCATACTCGCACAGAACTGATTTCCCTGATCGTGTAATGCACCACGATACCAAAATCAGCAATGTTTTATTAGATAATAAGACTTACGAGGGTATCTGCGTAATCGATTTAGACACGATTATGCCTGGTAAATTCATTTCTGACCTGGGCGATATGATGCGTACTTATCTTTGTGCCTTCTCTGAAAATGAAACTGATTTAGATAAGACTAAAATACGCTTACCTTACTTTGAGGCCACGATAAAGGGTTATTTATCCGAAATGAAAAGTATTTTGACAGAAACAGAAAAAGAACTCATCTTATTCTCAGGCAAATACATGATTTATATGCAGGCCCTGCGCTTCTTAACTGATTATTTGAGCGGTAACAAGTACTATCCTATTAGTTACCCCACACAAAATTTAGACCGGACCAAGAATCAGTTTAAACTATTGCAAGAAATTGCTGCGAACGAAAAAGAGTTACAGGATATTATTGAACAGAATTTAATTTAGTTTCAAAATAACCTAGTCGAATCCCCACATACATATGATTTTAAAAAGAAGAAGGTGAAAATAAATAATTTTAAGGTTTGGCTTTTTATTCCTGCCATGTTCATTTTTTGTATTTTCACTTTCATAACGCTTCTTGCAGCTGGAGCTGTTGATGAAGGTACGGATGGCAATAGTACCGTAATACAAGCATTAGCCAAACTATTTTATATCTTTCGTTTTCCTACGCATACCATATTTTTCAACTTTATGGATGGAATTTTCTTCTTTCTCGGACTAGGAATAAATTGTTTATTCTACAGTTTTATAACCGAAAGGATCGTTTCTGCGTTTAGCAAAAAAAATTAAACAATATGCCAATATTTAACCATACCAGGCATTTAAGGAACACATAAGTTCACCTTATCGCTATTCAAACCCTTCCAAAAGTACTAAACGCCCTTCCTAAACCCGACAGCAGCGGCAGCCCCGAATTTTTCATGAGGGCTACAGCGATGGCGGGGCTTTAGTTCCTGAAAAGCACAGAACCATTCATTTCCAAATTCTTTTAACCATATAAGACATATTAGAAACATATAAGCTTAATGGGGTTTTACATCTCTTATATGGTCAATGCTTAAAAGCAAAAAAAGCGCTCCTGAATTTAATCAGAAACGCTTTTATTTTATCCTCCCAAGACTTACGACTCAGGACTCAGACTTAAGACTATTATTTCTTATCGTCTTCTTTTACTTCTTCAAAATCAACATCGGTAACGTTATCGCCACCACCTTGAGGCTGACCATCAGCTTGTGCTTGTTCGCCACCCTGAGGTTGCTCACCAGCTTTGTACATTTCCTCAGATGCTGCGTTCCATGCATTTTGCAATTCAGCTTGTGCTGCATCGATATCTGCAAAGTTACGAGAACCGTGCGCTGCTTTTAATTTCTCTAAACCAGCTTCGATCGGTGCTTTTTTATCAGCAGATAATTTATCACCAAACTCTTTTAATTGTTTCTCAGTTGAGAAAATTAAAGCATCAGCACCATTGATTTTATCAGCTTCTTCTTTCTGCTTAGCATCGTCTGCTGCATTAGCTTCAGCTTCTTCTTTCATTTTTTTGATCTCAGCATCAGTTAAACCTGAAGATGCTTCGATACGGATTTTTTGCTCTTTGCCGGTAGCTTTATCTTTAGCACTAACGTGTAAGATACCGTTGGCATCAATATCAAACGATACTTCTACCTGAGGCACACCACGAGGTGCTGGTGGAATACCATCTAAAATGAAACGACCAATTGTACGGTTTTGAGCAGCCATTGGGCGCTCGCCTTGTAAAATATGGATTTCTACTGAAGGCTGGTTATCAGCTGCAGTTGAGAAAGTTTCCGATTTTTTAGTTGGGATAGTTGTGTTAGACTCGATTAATTTAGTCATTACACCACCCATAGTTTCGATACCTAATGATAAAGGCGTAACGTCTAATAACAATACATCTTTAACATCACCAGTTAACACACCACCTTGAATAGCAGCACCGATTGCCACAACCTCATCAGGGTTAACACCTTTACTTGGCTCTTTACCGAAGAAAGCTTTAACCGCTTCCTGAATAGCAGGAATACGTGTAGAACCACCTACCAAGATAATTTCGTCGATATCGCTTGTGCTTAAACCAGCATTTTTCAAAGCAGATTTACAAGGATCGATAGTACGTTTAATCAAACTATCAGCCAATTGCTCAAATTTAGCACGGGATAATGTACGTACTAAGTGTTTAGGGCCGCTAGCATCAGCAGTGATGTATGGTAAGTTAATTTCAGTCGAAGTTGTGCTTGATAACTCGATTTTAGCTTTCTCAGCAGCTTCTTTTAAACGTTGTAAAGCCATTGGGTCTTTAGCTAAATCCATGCTGTTTTCAGCTTTGAATTCGCTAGTTAACCAATCAATAATAATGTGGTCAAAGTCATCACCACCTAAGTGTGTATCACCATCAGTAGATTTTACTTCGAAAACACCATCACCTAATTCTAAAACAGAAACGTCATGCGTACCACCACCACAGTCAAACACAACAATTTTCATGTCTTTGTGTGCTTTATCCAAACCATAAGCTAAAGCAGCTGCAGTAGGCTCGTTAATGATACGTTTTACAGTTAAACCTGCAATCTCGCCAGCTTCTTTAGTAGCCTGACGTTGTGCATCGTTAAAATAAGCCGGTACAGTAATTACTGCTTCAGTTACTTCCTGACCCAAGAAATCTTCAGCAGTTTTTTTCATTTTCTGTAAAATCATTGCAGAAATCTCTTGTGGAGTATATTTTCTGTCGTCGATTTCAACACGTGGTGTATTGTTATCACCTTTAACTACTTTATATGGTACACGCCCAGCTTCTTTCGCACTTTCGTCGTAGCTGTTACCCATAAAGCGTTTAATCGAATATATCGTTTTTGTTGGGTTGGTTATAGCCTGACGTTTAGCAGGCTCGCCAACCTTACGCTCACCGTTTTCTGCAAAAGCAACAATAGACGGTGTAGTACGTTTACCCTCACTGTTTGCGATAACTACAGGCTCGTTGCCCTCCATTACGCTCACGCAAGAGTTTGTTGTTCCTAAGTCTATTCCAATAATTTTTCCCATTGTATTTGTATTTTCTCTTTTTAAAGTATTATAATTTCTACTCCTATTAAACAATGCTTGTGCCAATTGGGTTTTGGCAGATAATACTGGTAAAAGACTGATAAAATGTAAAAAAAGAGACTATAGTTTACTGACAGCATGACAGAAATAAGCTGAAAGGCTAAAGCTTAAAGACTAAAGCAAAGCGCCAATTCCTCAAAATGATTTGAAAATGAAAGTCAGCAGTGCTTCGGAGGCAACAGTCCCGTCCTAAAGGGACTCCTTTGGAGCTAATCGCTTTACTCCGTTTCACTCGGGTTCGCTATTATCGGGTTTATTGAACAGCATTTTTAGCGCTTCGGTGATAAAAGCGCAAGCAGAAATAATGAATGATCATCTAAATGCCCTCAAAGTTTTATACCTTTAAATTACAATCCAATCGGTACAATCATTTAAACCTGTATAATCCCTTATAAAATGCAATTAGCAGCACAAATCGTAATCGGCTTAGTGGCCTTCATCCACATCTATATCCTTTGGTTAGAAATGTTTGCCTGGACCACAAGAGCGCCAAAAGTTTTTAAAACCATACCAAAAGATTTATTTGTGCCAACAAAAACATTGGCAGCAAACCAGGGATTATACAATGGCTTTTTAGCAGCAGGATTAATTTGGTCGTTATGTATAGCCGATCATCACTGGAAATTTTATGTGGCCATATTCTTTTTAACCTGTGTCATTATCGCTGGCATTTATGGCGCAGCCACAGCCAGTAAAAAAATTCTCTACGTACAGTCGATACCGGCATTGGTAGCCTTGATTTTATTGCATCTGTAAGTTCCATTCCATTGGTTGGTGTCGCACCAACCTACATAGTAAGTTCCTAGCGCCATCAACATTATATGCATAAGCTATCCGCTCTCCTTATCTTGTTTACGTTGTTCGGTTTTAAACCCAGGGTCAATAATGAAATAAGTGCATACAGAATCAAGGATGCATTAGCCTTCTGTAAGAAAAATAAGATGGATACCACAATCGCTATCATGGTTGATATGAGTATCCATTCCGGCAAAAACAGAATTTTTGTCTACGATTTTAACAAACAAGAAATCACCATCAAGGGGCTTTGTGCCCATGGTGTTGGTGCCGGCAGTACGCCAACAAAACCGGTTTTCAGCAACAAAGAAGGCAGTTATTGCACCTCTTTAGGCAAATACAAAGTTAAAGGCCGCTCGTACAGCAATTGGGGGATTAATGTGCATTATAAAATGTACGGTTTAGAAAAAACGAATAATAATGCTTTTAAACGGATTGTGGTTTTACATTCCTACACGCCAGTTCCCAACCAGGAAATTTACCCCCAAACTTTATTCGGACAAAGTGCTGGCTGCCCCGTTTTGTCAGACGGTACCATGCGAAAAATAGACGGGGTGCTCAAAACCAAGAAAAAACCCGTGTTGCTTTGGATATATATTTAGCTGTCGTCACCCTGAACTTGTTTCAGGGTCTAGTTTGCAAGGGGATTGATCTTATCGGTCTGCGTCTCACTGATTGATAAGGCCTATTTTTTTCTAAATGTATGATAGATGCTGAAATAAATTCAGCATGACGACCGCATCAGAAAATCTATAGTTCCAACAATCTTTCTAAATGATGATAGCCAATTCCAAAGTATTCCTTGCTTGCTTTAATTTTCTGTAAAATATCTGCTTTCTTCTCTGTTCCATGCTCCTTGCCCTTTACCCCCACCACAAGCACATTTTTAGGTGTATGTGCATCCGAAATAAATTCGAATACTTTGGTTTTATAGCCAAAATATTCTAATATCAGTGCACGTATCCCATCAGTCACCATTTCGGCCTGACGTTCTAAAAAGATACCATATTTAGTTAAAAACGAAACATCATTCTTCACTTTATTTTGCTCAATCTCTCTCCGGATCTGTTTGTGGCAACAAGGCGCAACAACAATCAGCTCCGCATTGGCTTTTATCCCTTTAAAAATGGCATCGTCGGTAGCGGTATCACAGGCATGTAATGCAATTAAGAGATTCACTTCCTCAGCCTTATAATCTTCAATCGTTCCCTGAACAAAATTTAATTTATTGAAAGCAGATTTTACAGCAACCTGGTTACACAAATCAACCATATCCTGCCTATATTCTACGCCTATAACTTCAGTTTCGAGCTTTAAAACCGAATGCAGATAATCGTAGAGTGCAAAAGTTAGATAACCTTTACCTGAACCCATATCAGCAACCTTTTTAATGGTTCCTTCTGGCAGCTCTTTAATTAAAGAACTTAAAATTTCGATATAATGGTTAATCTGGCGGAATTTATCCTGCGCATTTTTGAAAACCTTCCCTTCTGCATCGGTGATTTTCAATTCTTTCAAATATGACTTCGCCTCAGGTTTAATCAACCTCGCTTTTTCTTTATCGTGGTTGGCCGACGGCGCTGCTGCACTTGATGCTTTGCTTTCCCTAAAAACAACCTTGCCATTGTTCAGTTCCTCCAAAATCAGATCCTTTTCGGTGGTAAACAAAGTACCGATTTTAAAACCTTTTTCAAGATAATCGGTAATCAAGCCCATTGCTTCATCAACTGCATAGTTTTTCACCACATCGCGGGTTTTATAGCGATAAGTAAAGGCCAATTTATCTTCACGTTTAATCACCACTTTGCGGATAAGAATCTGCTTTAATGCTTCCTCTTCTCCTTTATAGTGTCCTAAAGATACCTTTACAAAACTTGCTGCATTTAGGCTTTCTTTTAAAGCTATGGTAAATTGTTCTATATATTCTAACACTGGCATCGATAAATTTTAAGGACAAAGATAATCAAGTTTATCAGGAGCAGAACATATCCATAATAATGTAACAATAGAGCGACCATTTAAGATTTATTTACTTAAAAACGGCTAATCAAGCACTCACGTAATACGATTTAGAAATACGCATTGGCAATATTATCTATATTGATTCCAAAATAGCCGAACACTTTTATTTCAAAAAATTAAGCTTTAGATTAGAGTATATAAAAATAGCTAACCATAATCAATGAGTGACTTTCAGATAAAAAAATCGCCTACCGTTTATGATGCCATTGTTGTTGGCTCAGGTGCGGGAGGTGGAATGGCTGCATATGTTCTGGCACATGCAGGTCAAAAGGTTTTAATGCTCGAAGCTGGTCAAAATTTCGATCCGCGATTAGATTCACATCAATTAAAATGGCCTTGGGAATCTCCTCGTCGTGGTGCCAGTACAACGCGTCCGTTTGGAGATTTTGATGCTTCGTATGGAGGATGGGAATTAGAAGGCGAACCCTATACCCAGAAAAACAAAAGCGAATTCGAATGGTTCCGTTCGCGGATGCTCGGTGGCCGTACCAATCACTGGGGACGAATTTCTTTACGGATGGGTCCGGACGATTTTAAACCTAAAGATGGTTTAACCGATGCCTGGCCCATTACTTACGCGGATGTAAAACCATTCTACGATAAAGTTGACCGTATGATCGGTATTTATGGAACAGCAGAAGGTTTAGAGAATGAGCCAGACGGAATCTTTATGAAACCACCAAAACCAAGATTAAACGAACTTTTTATCAAAAAAGGTGCAGAAAAAGCGGGTGTAAAAGTAATTACCGGCCGTGGGTCTGTGCTTACCGAAGCCTTACCCAATAACAACGACCGTGCACCTTGTTTCTATTGCGGTCAGTGCGGAAGAAGCTGCAAAGTTTATGGCGATTTTTCATCATCATCATGTTTGGTGAATCCTGCAGTAAAAACAGGGAACCTGACTGTAATTACCGATGCCATGGTGCGCGAAGTCATTACGGATAAGGATGGTACTGCAAAAGGCGTTTCATATGTAAACCGTAAAGACCTGCAAGAATATCAGGTAAATGGCAAACTCGTTATTTTAGGTGCCAGTGCCTGCGAATCGGCACGTATTTTATTAAATTCAAAATCAACTTCTCATCCAAACGGTCTGGCCAATAGTAGTGGCGTGGTTGGAAAATATCTGCATGACTCTACCGGAGCAAGTGTTTCGGGCTTTCTTCCACAGTTAATGGACAGAAAACGTTACAATGAGGATGGTTTGGGCAGTGTGCATATCTATTCGCCCTGGTGGTTAGATAACCGTAAACTAAACTTCCCCCGTGGTTACCACATCGAATATTGGGGTGGCATGGGTATGCCTGCATATGGTTTTGGCGGCGGTATAGCCCAGATGAACGGAATGGTACCTGGCAGAGATGGCAAAATGAAAGAAGCAGGAGGTTATGGAAAATCGTTAAAGGATGATTATCGCCGTTTCTATGGAACTGGCGTTGGCATGGCTGGTCGTGGAACGGCAATTGCCAGAGAAGACAACTACTGTGAAATTGATCCGGACACCGTGGATAAATATGGTATTCCTGTTTTAAGGTTTAACTATAAATGGGCCAAAGATGAAATTCTACAGGCTAAGCACATGCAGGAAACCTTTCTTTCGATTATGAAAGAAATGGGTGCCGTGGTTACCTCCGAAATTCAGGGCGCAGATACCAATTATGGTTTACTGAACCCAGGAAAAATTATTCACGAAGTTGGAACCATCCGCATGGGCGACGATCCTAAAAAATCGGCGTTAAATAAATATTGCCAGGCACACGACTGTAAAAACCTGTTTGTGGTTGATGCTGGTCCGTTTGTTCAACAAGGTGATAAAAATGCCACCTGGACGATTTTAGCGCTTTCGATGCGTACAGCCGAATATATTTTAGCTCAAAAGAAAAAACAAAACATTTAAAGAATTGCCATATGAACAGACGTGATTCACTAAAAGCATTAGGTTTAACAGCCATCAGCACAACCGTGCTGCTCGATGCCTGTAAACAACCTGAAACAAAAACCGAAGTAGCCGCACCAGAAGAAACTGCAAAAGAAGCCGGAAGAGAACAATGGGAAATAGACCGTGATAAGAAATTAAAAGCTGAAACCTTTTTCACTAAACATGAAATGGCTACCATTACAGTTCTGGCTGATATTATCATTCCTAAAGATGAAGTATCGGGCAGCGCATCTGACGCCAAAGTGCCTGAGTTTATCGAATTTATTGTAAAAGATATTCCTGAACATAAAGTACCGATGCGTGGCGGCCTGAAATGGCTGGATGTGTACAGCTTTAATAAATTCCAAAAATCATTTGTTGAGGCATCCGAGGATCAGCAAATTTCGATTGTAGATGAAATTGCATATCCTAAAAAAGCCAGACCAGAAATGCAGGCTGGTGTAACTTTTTTCAATAGAATGAGAAACTTAACAGCATCGGGTTTTTACACGACAGAAATTGGTGTAAAGGATATTGGTTATGTTGGTAATGCACCAAACCAGTGGGCCGGTGTTCCAGCAGATGTACTGAAACAGTACGGAATGGAGAATGTAAAGGTATAATGCAAAAAATCGTCATTGCGAGGCACGAAACAATCCTACAACTATCGCTACCTTTTAGCGCATTAAGATTGCTTCGTGCCTCGCAATGACGAAAACTTATATAAACTATTCTACTATCAAAATCAAACCTTTTCCTTTTTCAACAGGAACAGATTTTCCATCAGGATAACTTCCCGAAGTTTGAAACTTGTCAATTGAAGGAGCGGCTAATTTTACTTTCCCGGCATCTAACCCCAGCTTGGCCCAATCGATAGTTAAATTAACCTTTACATCTCCTTCTGCCCAGCTTGCTAATGAAATCATTGTTTTACCTTTTTGTTTGTATACAGTTGCCAATACTTTGGGGTTATCAGTTTTAACCGGACAGTTTTCGCTCCAGTAACCGATCATCTCAGATCCTTTTATGCCGAAATTATCCCAGGCTTTCCATAATGGTTTTGGGTCACTTTTGTCAGACCATCCCAAGCGGCTTGTCATGCCGTAAATCATACCACGCCAAGGGTTTCCATCATCCTGTAACATCTCTCCCATTAATCCAAAAGGTATTCCGCTTACCTCTGTTAAAAAGAAATCGGGATTGTTTTTTTGGTAATCGAAATATTCGCCAAACCATAAACGGTTTAAATAAGGAAAATGTTCCAGGTATAAAATGGCACTATTGTTAAAGCCATCACTTTTATTGTATTGATTGGCAGAGTGCAAGTCGATAATACCAGGGTGGTTATCCTGTGTCAACACACGTTTTATACGCTTCATGGTTACACGGTCAAATGCCACATCATCCAGGTAAACACCATCAATCCCAACGTTGTTTACCAACCAATTCATTCCTTCTACGTAATAGTTGTGCCAACGGTTCATTCCGCTGTTAATTACGGCGGCATCTTTTATTTCAGGAACAAACCAGGCAGCAATATAATTGGAATCTAAATGCTCCTGTAACCAGCTAAAGCCTCCTCCTTTACCAGGAGAGTATACTTCAGTACCTAAACTCCTTAAAGCCGGCCACTCGTATGCATGGTTAGAAAGTTCGCGAACAGTATTGTAAATTTTAACTTTTAATCCTTTTGAATGTGCATTACCGATATAATCTTTCATCTTTTTCCATTCGATAAATGGATAATTGATCCAAGGGTTGATCGGCGTGGCATGGTGAATGTTCACCACCGTTGCACCTTTAGCTTTGATCGTATCTAAGTCACCATATTTATGATAGAAACGGTTGTCCCATTGAAAATCGGTGTTAAGTAGATGGAATGGTGTGATCAGTAAATTGAAATTATAATATAACACATCGCCTTTTTTCATGCTTCTTGCACCGGTAAAGTTATCAGCCAGCATCGAACTGCCCTTAACATTGATCTGGATACCACCTTTATCTCCATTACCCCACGATTTAGGCAATAATAAGGGCTTTTGAAGATAGAAATTAGTATTAAGCGGGCGAACATAGTTTTCGTCTCTTAAGTTGTAATAAAGGCCTGCATTTACATTCCCGATCCAAACGGCATCCTGATTTTTATTCGCTACATCCCATTTCCATTTTACGGTATCTGGTCTAACGCCACCTTTTTCACCTAAGCCCATCAAATATTTTGTAGAATTCTTATCAAAAGGGATATGAAAATCGACATTACTGAAATCGACATCTTTTAAAGCCGTTACTTTAATTACATAATGTACATAGCCATCAAACTCTAAAGCACCTTCTAAATCCATTTTCAGGTTTTCAGAAGTATTGGTGACCTTCCATTTTACCGTTCCAGCTTCTTTATCGGTAATCTGAAAATTGCTTGGTACAAATTTCTCCTGCGTTTTTGGCGTATTAAAGAAGTGAAAGTGAATAGGTTCTGCCAGGATATTATTAGGTTTTTCGCTGTAAGCCGTCATCTCAGCATTAAAGAACGTTTGAATCTGCTTAGGGAAACCATCGGTATTAATTTCAAATTTTCTACCTAAAAGCGAGATTACATTCCCATCAACTATTAGTGGCGTATATGGTGCTACAACCGTGTTTGCTTGTGCTAAAGTAGAATTTAACCAGGTTAAGCGAGTCTGTTTATCTGGGGTCCCTACACCAGCATCGGCTAAAACTTCATTACCTATTGTGATTTTAGCATCGATTACTTTCGATTTCCCATTGGCTTTAACCGTAAATTTTCCAGCATAAATACCTGCAGCGATATTTTTAGGAATGTTAACCGTAATCCACATCGGCTGAATTTTGCCAGAGGCTACGTTTACAGTTTCAACCAAAGGTTTGTTATCGTAACTTGTTCCATTGGTATTTAAGCAGTTAATATATTTTGAAGAAATTACTTTTCCGGCTGCGTTTTTTAAATCGCCAAAGCTAACCACTACATTTTTCAGGTCTTTCAAAGCAAATACACCTAATTGAAAAGCATAGCTTTCACCTTTTCCAGCCGATCCTGTAAAAGTATTTGCAGCGCCTTTCTGTACCCAGCGATAAGGTAAATCGTTCTGCATTTTGATTGGAAACATTCTGTCCTCTGGAAAAACGACAAAAGCTTCTGAAGCATATTTGGCCTTTATTGCAGCGGTTTCTTTGCCAGTGGCAATTATTTCCATTGGATAAAAAGAGTTGAAAGCATCGATAGACTGGATCTCTACAACAGATGTATTCACTTTAACCTGTTTTGCCGCCGTTAACCATGCCTGGTCAGTCTGTTTAGGCTTTAAATAAACTCCTTTCGGATAATTATTTCTTCCCTCATTTTTATAAGCGAGGTAGTAAACATAATATTTTCCCGCACCAGGTGCTTCAAAATAAATATCAGCACTTTCTCTTGTCAATTTACCTGTGCCAACAACCGAAATAGTTTTACCACTGGCATCTTGCACGATGATTCCTTTTAGTTCTGGATGCTCATCTCTCCGGCGCCAATCGATTTTAGCATGGGCAATTTTGCCTGTACCAGCAAACTGCACCAAAACTCTGTGGTTACCTAACGAATCGGGGTTCCAGGCATTGTTACCATTGGTGTATTTTAGTATTTGTGCATTAAGAGATAACTGTCCGAAAAGACAGAGTAATAGAAAAAGCCTGAATTTCATTTCAAATTTGTTTTCGGCTAATTTATAGATACCTAGCTAAAATAAAGCTATGTAATGAAAAAATGAGACAAACGTTTGATTGATTGGTTCATTAGTTCACTGGTCAATAGTTCATCAGTGGCTATCACGTGCCTATGGAGTTATGCCATAGATTGATAGTGGTGTCAGATGTTGCCATCTGACACGTAGAAGAAATTCTTTAAGTTCTAATTTATTTTTAACAAACCGTCAGATGGTAACATCCGACGTCACAGAATAACATCTGACAGTACAAAACGGCACAAAAAAAGTCCTGCTCTTTCGAACAGGACTTTTTCGATCTTAAGGTGAATAAAATTATTCTCCTTTTGGTTCTTCAGTAGCAGGAGCTTCTTCAGCAGGAGCAACTTCTTCGGCAACTTCGGCTTTCGCTTCAGCAGCTTTAGGTGCAGCAGTAGCTTTACTTCTACCACGACGAGTTGTTTTCTTCTCTTCTTTAACCTCTGCATCTTTACCGTAAACTGTATTGTAGTCTACCAATTCAATTAAAGCCATTTCAGCGTTATCACCTAAACGGTTGTTTAATTTAATGATACGAGTGTAACCACCTGGACGGTTTGCAACTTTCTCAGCAATTTCGCGGAATAAAATTGTTACTACTTCTTTATCTTGTAAATAAGCAAATACTGTACGACGTGAGTGAGTAGTATCATTTTTTGATTTAGTGATAATTGGCTCAACATAAGTACGTAAAGCTTTAGCTTTAGCTAAAGTTGTTGTAATTCTTTTGTGCAAAATAAGTGATGAAGCCATGTTAGCTAACATCGCCTTTCTGTGGCTTGCGGTTCTACCTAAGTGGTTTACTTTTTTACCGTGTCTCATTGTTTTTTAATTGAGTGTATACCGTCTCGTTGCAATTAAGCTGAGGGAATTATACACTGTGAAATAATATTTTGTTCAACGCTTTGCGCTAAGCGCATGGCGCCATGCTTTTTATTCTTCGTCTAATTTAAATTTAGACAGGTTCATACCAAATGATAAACCTTTTGATTTTACTAATTCTTGGATCTCTGTTAAAGATTTTTTACCGAAGTTTCTGAATTTTAACATATCAGCAACATCGTAAGAAACTAAATCAGCTAAAGTACGGATATCAGCAGCTTTTAAGCAGTTTAATGCTCTAACTGAAAGATCCATATCTACCAATTCAGTTTTAAGGATTTTACGCATGTGTAAAATTTCCTCATCAACTTCTTTAGTTTCTTCTTTAGCTTGAGATTCTAATACTAGATTCTCATCAGAGAATAACATAAAGTGTTGGATAAGGATTTTAGCCGCTTCTTTTAATGCTTCTTCTGGATGAATTGAACCGTCAGTAGAGATATCTAAAACCAATTTTTCATAATCCGTTTTTTGCTCAACACGAAAGTTTTCGATCGTGTATTTAACATTTTTCATCGGAGTATAAATCGAATCGATTGCGATTACACCTACAACAGCATCAGCAACTTTATTTTCTTCAGCAGGTACATAACCACGTCCTTTATTGATGGTTAATTCCACTTCCAAAGTAACAGATTTATCCATATTGCAAATTACATGCTCAGGGTTTAAAACTGTAAAGTTGTTAGAGAATTTAGTGATATCACCAGCTTTAAACTGATCTTGACCATTAACGATGATGAAAACTTTTTCAGAATCACCTGAATCACCTGTTTTCTTAAAACGAACTTGTTTTAAGTTTAAGATAATATCAGTTAAATCTTCTACAACACCTTTCATGGTAGAAAACTCGTGAGATACGCCTGAAAAACGAATAGTAGTAATAGCATAACCTTCTAATGAAGAAAGTAAAATTCTTCTTAAGGCATTACCAATTGTTACACCGAAACCGGGCTCTAAAGGACGAAATTCAAATGTGCCATCGAAATCAGTTGATTTCTGCATGATCACTTTGTCTGGTTTCTGAAATGCTAAAATTGCCATTTATAATTTTTTAAATTCGTTATTGAATATATAGTAACATGAAAAAAGTTAATTACCCTTTTGAGGTAATTAACTAGTTCATTTATTACTTTGAGTACAACTCGATGATTAAGTTTTCCTTGATGTTTTCAGGAATCTCATCACGTTGAGGGTAGGTTAAGAATTTACCAGTTAATTCACTAGCGTTCCACTCTAACCAAGCAAACTTATTAATAGTTCTACCTGCAACTGAGTTACTAATTGATTCTAAAGATTTAGATTTTTCACGAACAGCAACCACATCACCAGCTTTTAACTGATATGAAGGGATATTTACAACTTCACCATTCACGGTAACGTGTTTATGGCTAACTAACTGGCGTGCACCAGAACGGGTTGTTGAAATACCTAAACGGTAAACTGTATTATCTAAACGTGCTTCTAATAACTGAAGTAAGTTATCACCGGTAATACCTGCACGAGAAGATGCTTTTTTAAACAAGTTACTGAATTGTTTTTCTAATACACCATAAGTATATTTTACTTTTTGTTTCTCCATTAACTGGATAGCATATTCAGATTGTTTTCCTCTTCTTTTGGATGAGCCATGTTGCCCAGGAGGATAATTTTTTCTGTCTAACACCTTATCAGGACCGAAGATTGGTTCTCTGAATTTACGGGCGATTTTTGATTTTGGGCCTGTATATCTTGCCATTTTTTTTCTGTTTTAAAGTACCGTCAGGCCTGTAACCTGAGATTCTTAGCTTTAAAATTAATTAAACTCTTCTCTTTTTAGGAGGACGACATCCGTTGTGAGGAAGTGGAGTAATATCTTTAATAGATGTTACTTCGATACCTGCTACTTGCAAAGTTCTGATTGCAGATTCACGACCTGAACCTGGACCTTTTACAAATACTTCAACTTTACGTAAACCTAAATCAAACGCAACTTTACCACAATCTGAAGCTGCTTGACCAGCTGCATATGGTGTGTTCTTTTTAGAACCTTTAAAGCCCATTTTACCAGCAGAAGACCACGAAATAGTCTGTCCGTTGTTGTTTGTTAAGGTAACGATAATGTTGTTGAAAGTAGCATTGATATGCGCCTGACCAACAGACTCAATTACAACGATACGTTTTTTTGTTACTTTTTTACTCTTAGCCATTTTATCTTTTAGATTTTAGATATGAGACTTGAGATATGAGACTTTCTCTACCCCGACACTCAGTATCCTACTTTTTATCTTTTATTCCAGATTTGAGCAGATTTTAAAGATATGGTGCTCACATCTAAAATCTCATACTTCATATCTATCTATTACTTAGTAGCTTTTTTCTTGTTAGCAACTGTTTTTCTCTTACCCTTACGAGTACGTGAGTTGTTTTTAGTACGCTGACCACGAGAAGGTAAACCTTTTCTGTGACGTAAACCACGGTAACAACCAATATCCATTAAACGTTTGATGTTTAACTGAACCTCTGAGCGTAAAGCACCTTCTACTTTAATCTCATCGTTAATCATTGTACGGATAGCTGATAACTCATCATCAGACCAGTCTTGTACTTTTTTGTTCAAGTCGATACCTGCTGTAGTTAATATACGTTGTGCAGTTGTTCTGCCAATTCCGTAGATATACGTTAAACCGATCTCTCCTCTTTTGTTTCTTGGTAAATCAATACCTGAAATCCTTGCCATATTTATTTATTTTTTGAGTAACTCCGAACGGCGGGCCACCGTTGTGCGGTTCATTACAATATTTTTAATTACCCTTGACGTTGCTTGTATTTAGGATTTTTCTTGTTGATTACGTAAAGTTTACCTTTACGGCGAATAATCTTACAATCAGCGCTACGTTTTTTAATTGATGATCTAACTTTCATTTTATTTGTATCTATAAGTAATGCGTCCCTTTGTTAAATCATAAGGAGACATTTCCAATTTAACTTTATCTCCAGGAAGAATTTTGATGTAGTGCATCCTCATCTTTCCTGAAATATGCGCAATAATCTCATGCCCGTTCTCGAGTTCTACCCGGAACATCGCATTGGATAATGCTTCTCTTATTACTCCGTCTTGTTCAATTGAGGCTTGTTTAGCCATATTTTATTGATTGTTACTTAATTAGCTGCTTCTAAACAGGGTTGCAAAATTAAATAAAAAATTTTAATTATTTATTTTTTTTGTTGTAAAACTTCTTCTATTATAGAAAACGTTGATAAAACATCTGCTTTGCCCTTTTTTACGGCTACTGTGTGTTCAAAATGTGCCGATGGTTTATTGTCTTTACTGGTTACCGTCCATCCATCGTTATGGAATTTAACACCGGCTACGCCTGCATTGATCATGGGTTCTATCGCAATTACCATTCCTTCTTCAAGTTTTGGCCCTGCACCACGTTTCCCATAATTCGGAACTTCCGGTTTTTCATGAAGTTTTACACCAACACCGTGTCC
Source organism: Pedobacter sp. Bi27 (assembly GCF_918698255.1). NCBI lineage: Bacteria > Pseudomonadati > Bacteroidota > Sphingobacteriia > Sphingobacteriales > Sphingobacteriaceae > Pedobacter > Pedobacter sp. Bi27. The sequence goes on along the minus strand of NZ_CAKKMW010000003.1, from coordinate 516,709 downwards.
AACAAGTTCTCTTACTACACCAAATCCATTAGCTTCTGCATACTGCTGAACAGCGAAACCGATATCACCGATCCGCATACCAACAACAGCTTTTTCTATACCCAATTCCAGGCAACGTTTAGTAACCTCAACCAACTTCTGTTTTTCAGCATCAATTTCTCCGATAGAGAAAGTATAGGCCGAATCGCCAAAGTAATTGTTTTTAATCACCCCACAATCAACTGAAATTAAATCGCCTTCCTGGATTACGTATTCGCTTGGAAAACCATGAACAACCTGTTCATTTGGCGAAATACATAAAGAATTAGGGAAACCATTATAATTTAAAAATGCCGGAATCGCTCCATGGTCACTTATAAATTCGTAGGCTAGTTTATCTAACTGGATAGTAGTCATGCCTGCTTTTATCACCTTGGCCACTTCGGCCAACGTTTTAGAAACAAGCATGGAACTTTCTCTTATTAACTCGATCTCCTCAAGAGATTTGTAATAAATTTTAGACATCCGTTACACTACAACGCTGCGTTGCTACTTGCAGCAGGAACACCTGTTCTGCCAGTAACTCTACCCGTTTTCATCAAACCATCGTAATGGCGCATCAATAAATAACTTTCGATCTGCTGTAAAGTATCCAATACAACACCAACTAAAATCAATAAAGAAGTACCACCGAAGAAGTGCGCAAACTCTTGTTTAATGCCGAACTTAACCGCTAACGAAGGTAAAATAGCAATGATCGCTAAAAATACTGCACCTGGGAAAGTGATTTTAGAAATTACATCATCAATAAAAGTTGATGTTGCAAAACCCGGTTTAACACCTGGGATAAAACCACCGTTTTTCTTCATATCGTCGCTCATTTGAGTTGGATTAACTGTAATTGCAGTATAGAAGAAAGTAAATGCGATAATTAAAAATGCGAACGTTAAGCTATAAGCCAACGAAGTTGTGTTGCTGAACTGGATTAACCAAGAACCTTGTAATGAAGGAACAAACTGCATTAAAGCACCTGGAATAAACATTAACGCTTGAGCGAAAATGATCGGCATAACACCAGCAGCATTTACCTTTAAAGGAATGTACTGACGAACACCACCAAACTGGCGGTTACCAACTATTTTCTTTGCGTATTGTACAGGTACTTTACGTACACCTTGAACAATTAAAATGGTAAACATTACCACAGCAAATAATGCAACGATCTCTAAAACCAATGCAACCGGGCCTCCACCTTCACTAGATGAGCCTACACGTGCACTAAATTCTTGAGAAATTGCAACTGGTAAACGGGCAATAATACCAACCATGATGATCAGTGATGTACCGTTCCCAATACCTTTATCAGTAATTTTTTCACCTAACCACATTACAAATAATGTACCTGCTGTTAATACAAACGTAGATAACACTAAGAATAAAGTATTTGGCAATAAAATAGCTTCTGCGGGAACTTGCGTTTTAACGTAACCAACAGATTGAACGATTGTGATCGCTACCGTTAGGTAACGGGTAATCTGGTTCATTTTCTTTCTACCACTTTCGCCCTCTTTCTGCATTTTTTGGAAAGAAGGAACAGCAATACCCAATAGTTGCACCACAATCGATGCAGAGATATAAGGCATTACCCCCAACGCTAAAATAGACACACGAGAGAAAGAACCTCCGGCAAACATATCTAGTAAGCCTAAAATTCCTGATTTTTCGTTATTGCCTAAAGCAGTTGGATCTACACCTGGTAAAACCACGTGAGATACGAAACGGTATACCAAAAGAATTAAGAGCGTAAACAATATACGCTCTTTTAATTCCTGAATTTTCCAGATATTACTTAAAGTAGTAAATAGCTTCTTCATTTAATAATTACAATTTTACAATAGAACCACCTGCAGCTTCAATAGCTTTTTGTGCGGTTGCAGAGAACGCATGTGCTGTAATTTCTAGCTTTGCTTTAACTTCACCACGACCTAAAATTTTAACCAAGTCGTTTTTAGAAGCTAAACCATGTGCTTGTAAAGCAGCGAAATCGATAGTTGTTAAGCTGTGTTTTTCAGCTAAAGCTTGTAAAACATCTAAGTTTACACCAACATATTCTGTACGGTTGATTGGTTTGAAACCAACTTTAGGCACACGACGTTGTAAAGGCATTTGACCACCTTCGAAACCGATTTTGGTTTTGTGACCTGAACGAGAACCCGCACCTTTGTGACCACGAGTTGAAGTACCGCCACGACCAGAACCTGTACCACGACCAATTCTTTTGCTGTTTTTTGTAGAACCTACTGCAGGTTTTAAATTACTTAAATTCATTTTTTTGAATTTGTGTTGCCCTTCGCTTTCACTAAACAGGTACAACGATTAAACATATATAAAGGTAGTACAGGCTTTTACCCATACTACCTTTAAAACTTTTACTAGATTGCTTCGATTGCTACCAAATGGTTCACTTTGCGAACCATACCGATAATTTGTGGAGTAGCTTCAACCTCAACACTTTGGTTCATTTTAGATAAACCCAAAGCCTGAACGGTTCTTTTTTGGCGCTCGCTTCTGTCGATAACGCTTTTTACTTGTGTTATTTTGATCTTAGCCATGATATTATCCGTTAAATACTTTGTTTAAATCTATACCACGAGTTTGAGCTACTGTATAAGCATCACGCATTTTAGTTAATGCATCAACAGTTGCTTTTACCACGTTGTGTGGGTTAGATGATCCTTTAGATTTTGCCAATACGTTATGCACGCCAGCACTCTCTAATACAGCACGCATCGCACCACCAGCAATTACTCCGGTACCTACTGCAGCTGGTTTGATTAAAACAAAACCACCTGAGAATTTACCGATTTGCTCGTGAGGAACAGTACCGTTTAAAATTGGAACTTTTACCAAGTTCTTTTTAGCATCATCCACACCTTTAGCGATTGCTTCAGTTACTTCTTTCGCTTTACCTAAACCGAAACCAACAACACCGTTTTCATCACCTACAACAACAATTGCTGAGAAGCTGAAAGTACGGCCGCCTTTGGTTACTTTGGCAACGCGTTGTATACTAACCAAACGATCCTTTAATTCGATATCGGTGGTTTTTACTCTTTTTATATTAATAGTTGACATCTTACTTTTTCTTCAGATTAAAATACTAAACCAGCTTCGCGGGCACCCTCTGCCAACGATTTTACACGACCGTGGTATAAATAGCCATTTCTATCGAAAACAACTTCTTTAACACCTGCAGCGATTGCTTTTTCGGCAACTAATTTGCCTACTGCTACCGACTGATCGCTTTTGTTTCCAGTACCAGTAAAATCTTTCGATAATGATGATGCTGATGCTATTGTTTTACCGGTTACATCGTTAATTACCTGCGCATAAATCCCTTTATTGCTTCTATATACAGATAACCTTGGACGTTCTTCCGAACCGGTAAGTCTTTTTCTGATCCCTTTTTTAATACGATCTCTTCTTGATAATTTTTTACCTGCCATGATTACTATTTTTTAGATGCTGATTTACCTGCTTTTCTTCTTAACACTTCACCTACAAACTTGATACCTTTACCTTTATATGGCTCTGGTGCACGTAACGAACGGATTTTCGCTGCTACCTGACCGATCAATTGTTTGTCAATACTTTCTAAAATGATTTTAGGCGTTTGACCTTTTTCTGAAGATGTAGTTACTTTAATCTCTTCTGGTAACTGGAATACATAGTGGTGAGAATAACCTAAAACTAGATCTAGTGTATTACCTTGGTTTGTAGCACGGTAACCAACACCTACTAATTCTTGAGTTAATTTATAACCTTCTGTAACACCAACAACCATGTTGTTAAGCAATGAGCGATATAAACCGTGTAATGCTTTGTGTTTCTTTTGTTCTGAAGGACGTTGAACTGTTAAAATTCCGTCTTCTTGACTTACAGTGATATCTGTATCAACTGCTTGTGTTAATTCACCTTTAGGACCTTTTACAGTTACTACGTTATCTTTTGATACGGTAATTGTAACACCTGCAGGGATTGTAATTGGGGCTTTTCCTATTCTTGACATTGTGCTGTTCTCCTAATATTAATAAACGTGACACAATACCTCACCACCAATGTTTAATTTGGCTGCTTCTTTATCGGTCATTACACCTTTAGAAGTAGATAAGATTGCGATACCTAAACCGTTTAATACTCTTGGCATATTTTCAACACCAGCATAGTTTCTCAAACCTGGTTTACTTACTCGCACTAATGTACGAATAGCAGGAACTTTAGTAATTGGATTGTATTTCAAAGCAATTTTAATGGTGCCTTGAACTGTAGTATCTTCAAACTTGTAGTTCGCGATGTAACCTTTGTCAAAAAGAACTTTAGTAATTTCTTTTTTAAGGTTTGATGCAGGAATTTCTACAACACGGTGGTTGGCCTTAATGGCATTCCTTACTCTTGTTAAATAATCTGCTATTGGATCTGTATTCATTTTTTATTGTTTTTGATAGTGGTTTCCTTCTGCTACCCAGCTGTGGGACCTGCTACCGGTTAAAATTCTTTTTTAGAGTTTATAGACATAAGTATCAAGTATCAAGAAACCAATTGGTCTCGATACTTGATACCCAGTACTAGCTACTTTATATTACCAAGATGCTTTTTTAACACCTGGTATTTTACCGTCTAGTGCCATCTGGCGGAACGTTACCCTTGAAATACCAAAGGTACGCATATATCCACGAGGACGACCAGTTAATTTACAACGGTTGTGTAAACGTACCGGAGATGAGTTTTTAGGTAATTTATCTAAACCCTCGAAATCTCCTGCAGCTTTTAATACTGCACGTTTTTCAGCGTATCTAGCTACCAATTTTTGGCGCTTAACTTCGCGTGCTTTTACACCTTCTTTTGCCATTATTCTGCTGTTTTTTGATTTTTAAATGGTAATCCGAATTGTTTCAATAACTCAAGCGCCTCAACGTCAGATTTTGCCGAAGTTACGAAAGTTATATCCATACCTAAAATTTTATTGATTTTATCGATATTAATCTCAGGGAAGATGATTTGCTCAGTAACACCTAATGTATAGTTACCTTTTCCATCAAATCCTTTATCATTAATACCTTTGAAATCGCGGATACGAGGCAAAGCTACAGAGATCAAACGATCTAAGAACTCGTACATGTTGTTATCGCGTAACGTAACACGTACACCTACTGGCATACCTTTACGTAATTTAAAGTTAGAGATATCTTTCTTTGAATTAGCCGGAACCGCTTGCTGACCAGTAATGGTAGTCAACTCAACGATAGTGGTATCCATTATTTTCTTATCAGTAACAGAAAAACGACCAACACCCTGATTGATACAGATTTTTTCCAATTTAGGAACCTGCATTACAGTTTTGTACTGAAATTTTTCTTTTAGTGCATTTACAACTTCTTCTTTGTATTTGCTTTTTAATCTAGGTGTAGCCATTATTTAATCTCCTCTCCTGAAATTTTAGCAACTCTAACTAATTTACCATCTGCGTTAAGTTTACGACCTACGCGGGTGGCTTTACCAGATTTTGGATCAACCAACATCAAGTTAGAAATGTGAAGAGCAGCTTCTTTTTTAATAATACCACCGTTAGGATTAGCAGCATTTGGTTTAGTATGTTTAGATACTAAGTTAATGCCTTCCACAATGGCTCTGTTTTTATCTATAAGTACTGAAAGTACTTTTCCTTGTTGACCTTTTGAATCGCCAGCAATGACTTTAACTAAATCTCCTGTGCGGATTTTAAGTTTTGATGGTGTATTTACTTTGTTTCCCATTTTATAATACCTCCGGTGCTAATGATACAATTTTCATGAATTGTTTTTCACGTAGTTCTCTCGCAACCGGGCCAAAGATACGTGTACCTCTTGGCTCATCCTGTGCGTTCAATAATACAGCAGCATTATCGTCAAAACGGATATAAGAACCATCTTTACGACGGATTTCTTTTTTAGTTCTTACAACAACTGCTTTAGAAACTGTACCTTTTTTAATGTTACCTGAAGGTAACGCGCTTTTTACGGTAACAACTACTTTATCACCAATTGAAGCATAACGTTTGCCGGTTCCACCTAGCACGCGAATTACTAATACTTCTTTTGCGCCGCTGTTATCAGCAACGTTTAATCTCGATTCCTGTTGTACCATCTTATTTAGCTCTTTCTAAAATTTGTACCAATCTCCAGTTCTTGTTTTTACTCAAAGGACGAGTTTCCATAATCAATACTGTATCACCGATACCGCATTCGTTTTTCTCGTCGTGAGCCATAAATTTGGTAGTTTTCTTTACGAACTTACCATAAATCGGGTGTTTTACTTTACGTTCCACACTCACTACAACAGATTTATCCATCTTGTTGCTTACCACTAACCCGGTTCTTGTTTTTCTTAATTGTCTTTCCATGTCGACTCTCAAATTATTTAGTTTCAGTAGCTGACTCAGTGTTTTTCACTTTAGTCAACTCAGTGTTTAAACGGGCTATGTCTTTCCTTACTTTTGCAATGCGTGAAGGATTTTCGATAGCTGAAATAGTGTGAGCGAACTTCAATTTTGATAAGTTCTCTTTTTCTTCCGCAATCTTAGCTACTAATTCTTCTTTTGAAAGCCCTGTGATTTCTGAATTTTTCATTTTTCTTTTTCTTTTACGTTGAGTGTAGCGGTTATAATAAACAAGTATTTACAACATTCACCTCAACACTTTACTATGCTTCTACGTAATCTCTACGTACTACGAATTTGGTTTGGATCGGTAATTTCTGAGCTGCTAAACGTAATGCTTCTTTAGCAACTTCTAAAGGCACACCTTCAGCTTCGAAAATTACGCGTCCTGGTCTTACAACTGCTACCCAATACTCAGGAGCACCTTTACCTTTACCCATACGTACCTCAGCAGGTTTTTTAGTTACCGGTTTGTCCGGGAAGATCCTGATCCATACTTGGCCTTCACGTTTCATGAAACGAGTTACGGCAATACGGGCAGCCTCTATCTGACGACTTGTGATCCAAGTAGCTTCTAGAGATTTGATACCGAAAGATCCGAATGCTAACTCAGCTCCACGAGAAGCTAAACCCTTCATTCTGCCTTTTTGCATCTTCCTGAACTTCGTTCTTTTTGGCTGTAACATTTTATTTTGTTCTAATCGTTAAACGATGTTAATAAATCAATTATTTACGAGGACCTCTGTTAGCGCCTGCGCCACCACCTCTGTTTGCACCACCTTGGCCCGGACCACGACCACCGCCTTGGTTTCCACCACGTCTGTCGTTACCACCGCCACGGTTATCTCTTCCACCACCACGGTTATCTCTTCCACCACCACGGTTATCTCTTCCACCGAAAGCTGGTTTATCTGATGCGCCTTTTGGACCGTTGTTTGTTGCACCAATGTTTGGAGACAAATCACGTTTTCCATAAACCTCACCTTTACAGATCCAAACTTTAACACCTATTTTACCATAAGTAGTTAAGGCTTCAGCTAAAGCGTAGTCGATATCAGCACGGAATGTATGCAAAGGCACTCTTCCTTCTTTGTACTGCTCGGTACGTGCCATCTCAGCACCACCTAAACGACCAGAAGTCATGATTTTGATACCTTCAGCACCCATACGCATGGTTGATGCGATAGAAGATTTCATTGCTCTACGGAATGAGATCCTTGCTTCTAATTGTTTTGCAACACCTTCTGCAACTAATTGTGCATCAAGCTCTGGGCGTTTAATTTCGAAGATGTTAATTTGAATTTCCTTTTTAGTTAATTTCTTTAACTCTTCTTTAATTTTATCAACCTCAGCACCTGCTTTACCGATTACGATACCTGGACGAGCTGTGTGGATAGTTACCGTGATACGTTTTAACGTACGCTCGATTACTACTTTTGCAACACCGCCTTTAGCGATACGGGCAGAAAGGTATTTTCTTATTTTCTCATCTTCAACTAATTTATCGGAGTAGTTGTTGCCACCGAACCAGTTAGAATCCCATCCTTTGATGATACCTAACCTGTTACCTATTGGATTTGCTTTTTGTCCCATTTCCTAAAATTAGTTTTGAGTTGTTTCTGTACTTTTACTATCTACAATCAGCGTTACGTGGTTAGAACGCTTACGAATTCTATATCCACGGCCTTGAGGAGCTGGACGTAAGCGTTTCAACTGACGGCCACCATCAACCATAACTGTTTTTACAAAAAGTTGGTTTTCTTCAGGGCGAGCACCTTCATTTTTAGATTCCCAGTTTTTGATAGCAGATAATAATAATTTCTCAACTCTTATTGCTGCTTCTTTATTGGTAAACTTTAAAATGCTTAATGCTTTTTCTACACGTTCACCTCTGATAAGATCTACAACCAAACGCATCTTACGCGGTGAGGTTGGACAATTGTTTAATTTTGCTATTGCTTCCATTGTCTAATTATTTTTTCTTTTCAGCGTGTCCTCTGAATGTTCTGGTTGGAGCAAATTCTCCCAACTTGTGACCAACCATGTTTTCTGTTACGTACACAGGGATAAATTTATTTCCGTTGTGTACAGCAAATGTATGATTCACGAAATCTGGTGATATCATTGATCTGCGAGACCAAGTTTTGATTACAGACTTTTTGCCTGAATCATTCATAGAGTTTACTTTTTTCTCTACGTTATGGTCAATATAAGGTCCTTTTTTTATCGAACGAGCCATTATTTCTTCCTTCTCTCTATGATGTAACGATTAGAATATTTTTTAAGTTCTCTGGTTTTGAAGCCTTTAGCTAAAACACCATTTCTTGAACGTGGGTGACCACCTGATGATCTACCTTCACCACCACCCATTGGGTGATCGACAGGGTTCATCGCTACCGGTCTAGTTCTCGGACGACGGCCCAACCAACGTTTACGACCAGCTTTACCTAATACTTCGTTTGCGTGATCTGAGTTAGATACAGCACCGATAGTAGCAAGACAAGTAGTCAAGATTAAACGGGTTTCGCCTGAAGGCATTTTTAAAGTAGCATATTTACCATCGCGGGCAGCTAATTGTGCGTAAGCACCTGCACTACGAGCTAATTGTGCTCCTTTTCCAGGATGGATCTCTACGTTGTGTACGATAGAACCTAATGGAATGTTCGATAATTTTAAAGTGTTACCTACTTCTGGTGTTGCTTTGTCGCCCGATAATAATACCGAACCAACTTGCAATCCTTCAGGAGCGATGATATAACGCTTCTCGCCATCTGCATAATGTAATAATGCGATGCGGGCAGTACGGTTTGGATCGTATTCAACAGTAGCTACTGTTGCAGGAATATCGAATTTATCGCGTTTGAAGTCGATTAAACGATATGATTTTTTGTGACCACCGCCCATGTAGCGCATAGTCATTTTTCCTGTGTTGTTACGTCCACCAGACTTTTTTGATGATACAACCAATGATTTTTCGGGCTTGGTTGCTGTAATCTCCGTAAAACTAGCACCAACTCTGAAGCGGGTACCTGGAGTAACTGGTTTAAATTTTCTTAAGCCCATAGTTATAATGAATTATTAAATTAAAGGGTTGCGTAATAATCTATTGTTTCGCCGTCTTTTAACGTTACGATTGCTTTTTTGTATTTCGGGCTACGGCCAGATACAAAACCTGCTTTAGTGTAACGAGATTTAGCTTTTCCATCAACAACCATTGTGTTAACTGCAACGATGGTAACACCGTACAATTTCTCAATTGCTTGTTTAATCTGGATTTTGTTAGCCTTGTGGTTAACGCTAAATGTGAAACGGTTAGATTTCTCAGTTAAAGCTGAAGCTTTTTCGGTTAATATTGGTTTTTTTAAAATTTCCATATTATTTGGCAAACGCCTCCTCCAAAGTTTTAACAGAATCAGCAGTTAACACAAGTACTCCAGCGTTTAATACATCATAAGTATTTAAATCTGCTGCCGAGATTACTTTAGTTTTCTGAATGTTTCTGCTTGATAAATAGATATTATTATTTTGCGCAGGTAAAACCAATAAAGTTTTTTGAGTACCTACGTTTAACGCAGCCAATAAACTTGTATAGTTTTTAGTTTTAGCTGTATCGAAGTTGAAATCTTCTAAAACTACCACGTTGTTGTCTTTTGCTTTATAAGCTAAAGCTGATTTACGTGCTAATGATTTTAATTTCTTGTTCAATTTAAAGCTATAATCACGTGGCTGAGGACCGAAAACACGACCACCACCGTTAAATAACGGAGATTTAATGCTACCAGCACGGGCACCACCTGTACCTTTTTGTTTGTATAGTTTACGAGTTGAACCAGCAATCTCATTACGTTGTTTAGATTTGTGAGTACCTTGACGTTGGTTAGCCAAATACTGTTTTACATCTAAATAAATCGCGTGGTCGTTAGGCTCGATACCAAATACCGATTCAGGAAGTTGCACCTTGGCACCTGTTTCTTTACCTGAAATGTTTAATACTTTAACTTCCATCTGATTACTTGTCTAAGATTACGTAAGAACCTTTAGCTCCTGGAATGGAACCACTAACTACTAATAAGTTTTGCTCAGCATAAACTTTCAAAACCTGTAAGTTCTGAACTTTTACCCTGTCTCCACCTGTTCTTCCAGCCATGCGCATTCCTTTGAATACACGTGAAGGGAATGACGATGCTCCCAATGAACCTGGGGCACGTAAACGGTTATGCTGACCGTGAGTCTGCATACCAACACCGGCAAATCCGTGGCGTTTTACAACACCTTGAAAACCTTTACCTTTTGAGGTACCTACAACATCAACAAAATCGCCTTCTGCGAAAGAATCAACCGTTACCACATCACCTAAATTAAGTGAAGTTGTAAACGAATCAAATTCTACCAGCTTGCGTTTCGGAGTTGTGTTTGCTTTCGCGAAATGGCCTTTCAATGGTTGAGTTGTGTTTTTCTCTTTTTTCTCATCGTAACCCAACTGGATTGATGAATAACCATCTACTTCTTCGGTTTTTACCTGTGTAACTACACAAGGTCCAGCCTCGATTACCGTACAAGGAATGTTTCTTCCTTCGGCATCAAAGATACTGGTCATTCCTACTTTTTTTCCAATAATTCCTGACATTTTATCTTTTCTTTTTAACACCCATCGAAGCAGTAGGGCTTCGTTCAAGGTGGTTGTACATCCCCCGAAAGGGACGGCAAAGATAGGCAAGAAATATTAATTTTCAAATAGTTAGCCAAATATTTTTTCAAATAAATTGCTGATATGATGGGATTTAACTAAAAAAGAGATGTTAATGTGCCAAACCACCATTTAAACTGATGGTTATGATCGCTAAAATGATAAATCCAATGAGTACATATAGGTAATCGCGTTCGATTAAAAAGCTGAAAATAGCAAAAACAATACGTGCAATTGGCGTAAAAATGAGCATCAGGATGCCAAACTGCACAATTGCATCTCCCTGAAAAGTAGATACCCCCTTAAATATGGCCACTATAGAAGAAAACTTGCTTAGCTCGGGTTTAAAAACTTTATAGTCGGTAACTGCCCCTTTGTTATGGATCAGGAAAATGGCACCCCCTATTAATACAATGCTCATCGAAATAATTACACCTGCACGCAGAAGCGTACCCAAAATTACCTGAATATCCTTATCGTTTAGGTTTTCTTTTCCGGCTGTATCCATTATAACCCGCTTATTCCTTTATATATCATTTGCAGTGCCAAAAAGGTAACTACAATGGCAAATACAATTTTAAGTTTATCCGTTTTGGCTCTTAACAAAACTTTCGAGCCAACTGTTGCCCCTGTTAAAACGCCGATACAGACTGGCATGGCAATACCCGGATCTATCTGACCACGATGTAAATAAACCACCGCACTCGCCGCTGCCGTAACACCCATCATAAAATTACTGGTAGTGGTTGATACCTTAAAAGGCAAACGCATAATGTTATCCATCGCGATTACTTTTAATGCTCCACTCCCTATACCCAGCAAACCTGATAATGTTCCGGCAAAAAGCATCATTAAAAAACCTCCGGGAACATGTTTTACTGCATATGGATGATCTATACCTTTATCCGGATAAGATCCATTGAGTTTAAAAAAATTCGCCCATTTATCGGTATGGTCTAAAGTAGTATGATCTACCTTTTTCTTTAGCGTCATGATGGCCGAAAAAATCAGGATACAGCCAAATAGAATAGCAATATAATTGGCATTGAGATAAACGGCTACAATTGCACCGCACACCGCACCAATTGTGGTAGCGATTTCTAAAAACATCCCAATTCGGATATTGGTAATGCCTTCTTTTACATAAGCCGCTGCTGAACCTGAAGAGGTAGCGATAACAGAAACAATTGATGCGCCTATGGCATAATGGATATCAACCCCTAGTGCTAAAGTGAGTAATGGAATAATAATCACTCCCCCACCCAAGCCCGTCAGTGAACCCAATAATCCGGCTAAAAAAGCACCTAATAAAATGATAATGGTAAACAACAATACCGACATGCGGGCAAATATAATGCACTCTTTTTGGGTAAACGAAGAATTAAGGGAATAAAATAAAGTCTATATGTTATATGGATGATATAAGATGGGAGGTGGAAAATGGAAGATGTTAGAGGATAGCAAATGATTAAATTTACTTATAATACAAAGGGGTTTTACTTGTATGGCGTAAGCGTACTATTCGTATTTGGGTAGCAGTGATTTTATACGACACCCTGTAATGGTATTTTTCGAAGGCTCTCCAACTACCATCATTGTCAATCTTATATTTATCAAGAGCATATTTTTCAGAATGTTTACTAAGGGCTATTGTTAGATCAATAATTTCGTCACGAACCAATATTGCGTGTTTTAAAGAATCTAAAGCAATATAGTTAAAAACTTTTTTTAATTCTAACCTTGCCCCCTTTACTCCAAACAACTACCATTTACTAGCTTCAGCTTTTAGTTGGGTTGCTGAAATAAAATCACCCTGTTCTATTTCTGAATTTCCAGCTTCAAGATCTGCATTATATTCCTCCAAGGTCTGGGCTTCATCAACTAACCTCTCTGATTTATCAATATTATAATTTAAACCCAAGGCATCTAAAACAGCCTTAACAGCTTTTTCTGATTTCTTATTGTCAATATTTACAGTTAAAGTTATCATAATAATAAAGTTAAAAAATAATAGGGAGAAATGTTTGATTGTTTAAGCTATTAAAACTGTTTAATTGTAAAATTGTTGCCAAGCCTAATTACAATTTATAATATAGCTTACTTTCCTTATTTAAATCAACACCCCGAAAACTTTCAAGTAGTTCGAAAGCAATTTGCCGAACAGTTTCGGGTATTGGGTCGATAGTTGATTTGTTTCCTCCGGCATCTTTAACCGTCCAGCCTGAAGTATTAAGCAACAATGAACTGGAACTAGCCAACGATTTAATTATTTTAGCCCTCGTAAAAGCAATCCCGTCCGAATCAACGATCACTTTTTTATTGTTCCACCAGTTTTCTTGCGATACCCTTGTTAAAGCAGAACGGTCTAATTTGGCCGAATAACTCCAGCCTCTTCCGGCATGATGTGCCAGTTTCAATAAGCCGATAAAGTTGGTGAGGCTTTTAAAATTGTAAGCCTCCGAACTACAATACATATCGAGATGATTTAATTTAAGCTGACTCAACAATGCTTTTACCTGATCGGAGTTATGGAAAAACACGACGATTTTTTCGGCAATGGATGGAATAACAACATCAGTTCCTTTATCGTACTCCCCACAAAGTATTTCTATCTCTATTAATTGTTGTTGCAACAACGAAACCAGTTCAGGTTTATTCAGAATGATCTTCATCCCTGGCAGCTACTTGCCTAATCGCTTAATCATTTCCGCACTTAAATCTCTTCCATCATTTAAACGGTTGGCGAAAAATGATTTGGCCGCTTCGAAATGTTCTTTGTAACCTTTTAAATCGCCATAGCCAATAATCGATGCCCATTCGTGCACCGCGGTGTGGAATTCTAAATCATCTCCGCGGATAGATTTATCATATAAAGCAGTATTAATCGATTCCTCTAACATTGCTTCATTTTTGAAAAGATATTCGGCAATGCCCAGCCTCAATTTAAAAGGTGGGGTTTGGCAGATCAGGTTATCATAAGGGTTTACACCCATTTTATACCAGGCATATACCATGCTCAGCAAACTTAAATGCGAATTTGGTTTCTGTTTATGGCTGGCATCCGATAGGCTGAATTCTTTCATGATGTTATCATCCAACAGTAAAAGCGAACGGCTTTCATGAAAAACGAAATCGCGTGCAGCATAAATCTTTTCCCTAAACTCCGCCTCATTCTCGCAGATCATCAGCTTAAACAGTTCCGATTCGGCCTGTGCATAATATTTTACCTGTTTCTGAGCATAAGGATTTAAAATGGCCAAACCAGCATAAATATGAGATTTGTAACTAAAAATTCTCAGCGTGGTCAAAATTTTCACATTATCGATTCCACCCGCATATGCCGGATTATCCCAAGGGAAAAAACCCGCATTTTTCCATGCCGAGCCCATGCTTTCGAATCCCATGTGTGTTACTGCCTGTGTATCGGCCACAATACGGTCGTGCTCCCTATAATCGTCCATTTCAATAATGTTCGATTTTAAAGATTTGTAAATTTCTAATGCTTTGGCATAAACAGCATCGGTAGCACGGTGACGTACTACCACAAGTGTTTGCCCTTCCGGACTAAATGCTGGACCATGCAAAGAATGACAGGTTACAATCTGGGTATCCGCTGGAAGGTGTTTTTCGAAAGCAGCAATTTCGGGATGTTTAACCGAGGTTTGTCCGGCAACTATGGCGCCATATTTTGTTGAGCGGGCAAAAGCAGCTACCACTTCATCAATTTTTTCGGCTTCAACGCAATAGATAATAAAGTCTGATTTACGGGCAACCTCATGGCCATCGATTAAAACTTCGATTCCTTTAGGTTCCAGCTCTTTTTTTAAATCTGTAAAACGCAAGGGCATATCTGCCCCACATACCTTATAACCAGCGTTTAAGAACGATAGCGCATACAATTTGCCCATATCGCCCAAACCAATAATTCCTATTTGCATGAAACAAATGTAACCTATCGCAAATAAATTTATAATAAAACTTAGATAAAATTGTTATTTAGAATGTTAAACCAGAACAATTTTATCGATTTGCCAAAACCTTAAACAAATTTTATTAACCGGAAAATGGATAAAAATGTAGTTTTACATTCTAACACCTATATTTAAACTATGCAGAAAATTAAACACACCCTATTGTTTTTAGGCGCTATGCTATTTTTAAACGTTGCCTTTGGGCAAACTTTACCTGACACTACGAAAAATACCGATCCTTCTTTAAATGGCCAGTATCAGTTCATGTTAAAGAAATCTAAAAACTTCAACGGCGCAAGGCTGATCAATCCATCACGGTTATCATCTTTATGGAAAAGTGTTAGTGATACGCTCAGAAAAGAACGCAAGCAGCTGCAGGAAGCCCGTCAGGAAATTAAAGCACAAGCCGATAACATTTCGAGCTTAAAAGGCGAAGTAAATGGAAAAGAAAGTTCCTTAGCCAATGCCAACGCTGCTGTTAATGAAATTAAATTTTTAGGCATATCCTTCAATAAAGGCACTTATAATACCATTGTTTGGGCCATTATTATTGTACTTGGGGTAGGTTTGGCCTTTGTAATTTTCCAATCGGGTAAATTAAGGCACGAAGCGAAGTACAGAACCGAGCTTTACCAAGAGGTGGCCGATGAATTTCAGGCACACAAAGTAAAAGCAAAAGATAAGGAAATGAGACTCGCCCGTGAGCTGCAGGACGAGCGTAATAAATGGGATGATGGCCGGGGAAGGTAATCGAAGACCTTTTAGTTAACTGAAAAAACTTACTTTTTTTTTAGAAAAGCAGGGCTTGTGGTACTTCGGTTCCGCTAGCCCCGCCATTCGCTTTACCTCACTACGTTCAGTGTCCGCTACTGTCGGGTTTATGGAATATGGTTTGTGGTTTATGGGAACCAACCGATGCCTAAAACACGAAACGTTCCTACGGAACGAAAAAAATAAAACATTTTTTTACCGAGGAGCCGTCCCGATGGGACGAGCAATTTTTGATCATATGAGATAGAAAGGGTGGGCGGTAGCTAAACATAGATGTTTTCTTCTTAGGTTGGTGCCCCCCCCCCATTTGACGGAAGACAAGGAGGCAATTTTATCATTACAAATCGTCCCATCGGGACGTCTTCTTGGTAGCCAATTTATATAATTGGCGTTTTTCGTTCCGTAGGACCGTTTGGTGGTAAACCCATCAATAGCCCCCATCATTGGCCACCTAACCCGATCAAAGCGAGATGCCGATATTTCATGGGCAGAAGCGGGAGCGGGAACTGCTCTTACCCAAAAGCTACCACAACTGCTTTCCAAAAAACAACGGTTTAAAAAAATAATTAAATTATTGGATAAATCTGTAGGTACATTTAACAGTAGATTTCTCCATTCCGTTGCACTTCAGTCGAAATGACGATAACAGCTTAATTTTTGATACTGTACTTCAAACCCACCTCAAATTCGCCATTGCTATAACTCTGCATTTTTGAAGTATTGGTCGTGTACTGGAATAAAACCGAAAATTGGTTTTTGTAGTTTGCACCAAAACCAGCTGTAAAGCTGTTGGTACTATGATATATGCCGTTCATCATCAACTTATTCTCTAAAAACTGAAGATTTACACCGGCATCAAAAATACCATCGTAATTCTGCACCCCTCTATATACCAATTTCGGTTCAATACTGTTGATTACTTTATCAGTTGTGAATTTATAACCCGCTGCGATAAAATAAATCGATCGGTCTACCACGTTTCGCAGTACATCTCTTTTAAAAAACCGTTTAAGATTAGGCAAAGCAGCCTGTAGTGTCAATTTATCGGAGCGGTAAGCTACTCCAAAATCGCCATCCAGATATAATCTACGATCGTTAAAGCTATTGAGTACATCGTCGTCTAAATCGCCTTTGGCTTTACCGAAGTCAATCCATTCATTCATTAGGCCAGCCGACAACCCAAAATCCAAAAAGTTAGTCCCACCATTTAAAGGCAAATGATAAGCATAAGTTACAGTTGCCCTGGTACGGTTAATCGCCCCTGCACCTTCATTGTAAAAAAGAATGCCCAAACCTACTTTATTATTAGCCAAACCATAGTCGCCAGTCAAATACTGAATCTTTGGTGCACCATCTACCCCCGTCCATTGTGTTTTAAATGCTGCATTTAAATTTAGTCCGGTTTCTAAACCTGCCATTGCTGGGTTAGCTAAAAACTGGTTCTGATAGTAGATGCTCCCCATGGGGTTAAGCTGGGCAAATGCTGGTGTAACAAACAAAAACAACAGCCCCGCCATATAACATTTCATTTTTTTCATGCTGTTATTTTTTATATAAGATTGATATAAAACCTTTAATAGAACCATCTGCCCCCAAATCGAGCATATAATAATAAGTATCTTCGGTAAGTGGCTTTCCGTTAAAATAGCCATCCCAGTTGTTTTGATAACCTGGAGTAATATAAATCAACCTTCCGCCCCTATCAAAAATGGATAGCTTGTTGTTCGGATACTTTTCTAAGCCCTTAACTACAAAAAAATCGTTTTTCCCGTCTCCGTTTGGAGTAAGGATATTATTTACAATGGCTACGTCGGCTGTGGTCTGTATGATCAGAAAAGGCTGTAAAAATCCTTGGGTCAATGTAGTGTTGGCAGCCTGTAAAGTTTGCACCAGGACCATTTCACCAATACTAAAATCGTATAATTGATTATTAATCTTGCCGCTGCCACTGGCCGAATTAACCACATAAGGTAAACTTTGTGCGTTTGCCTTTCCCCAGAAAAACACCATGGTAAAGAAAACAAGCAAATAGGATATTCTTCTCATTGTGTTTAGTTTAAAGAGATCCATCCCGCCCCATCGCTTTGAATGGTGAAAGTTTTTGCACCGGTAATGGTGGTTACACTAGAATCATCATTCAACAAAACAGGATTGTTTAACGTAACATCGCCTGATGATAAAGCTTTCACAATTACATAAATCCTTCCTTTACAGTTAGAGGCCGTTGGGAGATTAACACTTACCGCCAAACCTGCATTTTTTATCCTGACTGTGTAATGACTGGCATCGAGTGTTAGGGTTCCGGCTGTAGTATAGGTTAAAACACTTGCTGCAACAGAACCATTAATGTTTAAAGTACTTGCATTTGCTGGGGCATAAGCTACGGAAGATGCAGCGGCAGTGCCATTAATGGTTAATGCGCCACCATTTGCTGCAAAATCGCCAGCGATTAGCGGATATGAGGTACTGGAGTTAGCTACTACTAAGGTATTATTTGCATTTGTGCTGTTGGCAGCAGCGTTGCTTCCGATAAAAACATTCCCTGCCCCATTGTTTTTCGAACCGGCGGCATAACCTAGTGCCGTATTATTGTCGCCATTACTGGCTTCAAGCGCCAAACTTCCAATAGCTGTGTTTGATATACCAGTTCTATTGGCCATTAGTGTATGCGTGCCAATTGCAGTGTTATTGGAGCCTACCGTATTAATCGCTAATGCCTGCGAGCCAAAGCCGCTGTTGTTGATGGCGCTAAAACTGCGCTGCAACACCAGGTAACCGAAAGCGCTGTTTTCGTAACCTGAAATGTTAACAGATAATGCTTCGCGACCAAATGCACTGTTATAAAAGCCAGATACATTTGCAGTAAGTGTTTTATAACCGTAAGAAATATTGTTTTCGGATGAGTTTCCTAAACGGCCAGATTTTAAACCGTTAACCAAAAAATTAATGGCTACGTCATCTGTATTGCCCAGGAAATTATTGTTTTGATCGATGCTGCCCGTATTTCCTTTTAATGCCCAGGCATTTGCATTTGCAAATAATGTCCTGCTGATTAACTCAGGTTTTCCGGTTGTTGCATTGGTGATATACACTTTGTTTGCATCGCTTACCCCATCAGTAGTTAATTTAGCCATCGTAACAGCTGCATCAGCAAGTTTTGCTGTAGTTACCGACCCATCAGCGAGCTGTAGTGTATTTACTGCGGTGTCATCGATATTAACGTTTTTAACTTCTTTACTTCCAATTTTTACAGCGGTTACTGCAGCGTCGGCTAATTTTGCCGTTGTTACCGCCCCATCTGCCAGTTTAAGCGTGCTAACCGCCCCTGCATTGATATCAATTACCACATCTTTCAATAAAGCCGTAGCGCCATTGGTACTAATACTCAAATCAGTTGAGGTTAATGCCTTAGCTCCCGACAATTGACTCACATCCAATGTTACCGGTTTCCATACAGTCCCATCAAATAGAAGCACCTGATTATTGATTGGTGAAGTGGCATTTAATGTCTTTCCCTGAAGATTAGCTAATGTAGGATTTGGATAATTCCCTGTTAAATCACCGCCAGCTACTCCTGTTGAAGGACCAACCGGGCCTATGTCACCTTTATCCCCCTTATCCCCTTTTACGCCAGGTATGCCCTGCAAACCTTGTAATCCGGTAGCTCCCGTTGCACCTGTATCTCCTTTCGCTCCTTGTGGACCTGTTGCGCCTACCGCTCCTTGTGCACCGGCAGCACCAGTTAAGCCAATTGGCCCCTGAGCACCAGATGCTCCTGCTGGTCCCTGCGGACCTGCAGCGCCTGCAATACCTTGTGGACCAGCAGGGCCTGCTACACCCGGATCTCCTTTGGGTCCGGCTGGCCCATTGGCAGCATAAAGGGCATATGGAACACTTAGCAATTGTGCGGTTCCGGCCAAACTAAAATTTGTACCGTTATCAGGATCGATTTCGACCTTAACAAACTTTAATCCACTCGCCCAGGTTACTCCAGCTATTGTACCGTTAACCGAACTTGCACCTGTAGCCCCAATTGCCAATGCATATAAACCTAAAGCATTGGTTGTTACATTTCTTACTTCCGAATATTGAACGGTCCCGGTTGAAGATCCATCTAAAATACTAATCCGCAAGGCTATATTTTTATTGGCCAGCGGGGTGCCATTAGCATTTCTTGCCGCTCCTTGATAATTAAATTGTTGTGGGGTCTGCGCTTTAATAGCTAAGGTGAACCCTATGCTTAACAAAGCAATTAGTAAAAGTTTTTTCATGAATCGGGATGAGATCTAAAGCATCAGGCCTAAAAATAAGGAGCCCAACGATCAAATCTAACAATTAGTGCAAGCTGCTCCATTCGCTTTACACGAAATACTAATTACAAATACTAAAACGATTTTAAAGAACTACAAATCAATCACTTAAATAAAATTTAATTTTATAATTTTACACAAACACCCAATTTAAGGTCAATTTAACCCGCTAAATAAGAAGAAACAGAGCGTAAACCAGTAATTAATCGAACATAAAAAGTAAGGCCAGGAAGTTATCTTTAGGTTTCCGAAGGAAAAGATATTCCCTTTATATTGCGGTATAGATCAACTGCGTACAAATCGGTCATACCCGAAACGAAATCCAATACGCTCTGTATGATGGAATAAATATCAGTCAAATCGGTATGATATTGTTTGGGAATAAGTTTAACCAGTTTTTTATAATAGTGTGTATTGTTATGAATAAGTGCAGGAACAAACTCTTCTAATAAACCGGCCATAATTTTATAACCGGCAACCTCTTTCTGTATAACCGACGAGAAATTGTAGATACGCTCAACAGAAATTTTTTCTACGGCTTTCCAGGCAGAAATATAGGGCTCGGGCAATAAATCGGTTAAACTTTGATTAAGCTCACCTTTCAATAATTTTTCTTGTTCCCTAAAAAATATGCCTGCACATTGGTTGGTTAACGTATTAATTGCTTTAGCCCTTAACAGACCGATTTTTGCATCATCGTCTTCATAGTCATTTTTTAAACGATCTTCGATGGTGGTAGAGTTGGCAAAAGGCAACAGATAACTCTTTACCTCCTCGTAGGAAAGTATCTTTAAGCGGTGCGCATCTTCCAAATCGATGATGCTGTAACAGATATCATCGGCAGCTTCAACCAGATAAACCAAAGGATGTCGTTTGTAAATGAGGTATTCGCCTTCTTCTTTCTCCAAATTGAGCTCTTCTGCAATCTTTTTAAAAGTTTCTTCTTCTGATTGAAAGAAACCGTATTTCTTACGGTGCAGCACTCCCTTTTGTTTACCCGCAATTGAGGCGCAAGGGTATTTTGCAATCGAAGCCAAAGTAGAATAGGTTAACGCGTAAGCATCGTTGCCTTTTCCTTTTAGCGGATGGGTAAGGATCCGGATGGCATTTGCATTACCTTCAAAATTAATTAAATCGTGCCACTGCGATTCCTTCATCTCATTCTGATAAACTTTCCCATCGCCATCGGTAAAATATCGTGAAATAGCTGCTTCTCCTGAGTGCCCAAAGGCTGGGTTTCCCAAATCATGCGCCAGTGCAGCGGCAGCCACGATATTACCCACTTCGTTAATTAAAGGAACATCTTTAATCAGTTGCGGTTGTTGCTCCTCTACACTTTTTAAAAAAATATTGGCCATGGAGCGGGCCACACTGGCAACCTCTAAACTATGTGTTAAACGGTTATGTACAAAAACACTTCCTGGCAATGGGAAAACCTGGGTTTTGTTCTGCAACCTTCTAAAAGGAGACGAAAAAATCAACCGGTCATAATCACGCTGAAAATCAGACCGTGCCCGATCTGTGCTGGCACCATATTGTTCTTGTCCGTATCTCTTATTCGAAAGTAAATATTTCCACTCCATTTATCCCGTTTGCTTTAAAATTTGGCGCAAGTTAAACAAAACGCGAAAATGGTTAAGCATAAAGCTTCAGGTAAAATTTATATTATACAATTAAAAGATATTTTTATATTCGCTACAAAATTAAACAAACAAATAATGAAGAAAATCTTATTAACGCTCGCTATCTTGTGCTGCTTTACGGTTTTAACCAAAGCGCAATTTGAAGGCTCGAAGCAAATTTTTGAAAGTCCGAAACTAAAGGAAACAATCAAAACACAAAAAACTGTAGCCATTTTGCCTTTCGAGGTAAAAATTTCTTACCGGAAACAACCAAAAAACTTCAGTGCAGAAGCAAACAAAAGCCAGGAAGAGTCGATGGCAAAATCGATACAGGCCAGTATGTACACCTTTTTGTTAAGGAAAGCTTCTGATTATACGGTAACTTTCCAGGATGTTGACAAAACAAACATCTTATTAAAAAAAGCAGGTGTTTTAGGTAAGTTAGACGAAACAACTAAAGATGAACTGGCCAAAATACTTGGTGTTGATGCTGTTATCGGTGGGCGTTTTGAAACTGAGCAAACGAAATCTGAAGCTGGTGCAATCGCCTCTGCTGTTTTATTTGGTGGCTTTGGTGGAAAATCTGGAACAGGTACTATGTTCTTAACCATAAACAACGGAGCGGATGGAGAGTTAATGTGGCGTTTCTTTAAAACAATGGACGATTCCATTATGAGCTCTACCGATGATATGGTAGAACGGATGATGCGAAAAATATCACGGAATTTCCCATATAAAAGTTAAAACGAAGGCAGATAGAAATATCTGCCTTTTTTGTTACGACTATCTTTTGATTTATCCTGATTCAAACTATTTAGTCTGCGTTCTGTTTATTCATAAAGCTATAATACGATGAAAACGAACATATATAACAAGGAAGAGCATATTGAAGGTTATGTAGGATCAGGTGATGAACAATCAGAAAAATCTGATGTACAAAAAGCTTACGAAGCAGGTAACAACACCGATGTAGTAACCAGTTATGGCAAAGAACCAAGCGAACTGATTGAGGGAAATCCTTTAGCCAAAGACGGTCGGGATAATTCTGGTACGCAAGGTAAAGATTCTCTTAGTGATGACGCCTACAACAGTTCGGATAAAAATCCAACCTTACAGAGTGCCGAAAGTCATACCGGAAGTTCATCTGATGATTTTAAGACGAATACCAACATTAATGAGGCTGATGAAAACCATGCTTTAAATACAGGAATATAAACAGATAATTATGGGACTATTAAAATATGCCATTATAGGCGCAGCAGCCGTATATGGTTTTAAGTATGCCACAAAAAAGCGGATAACTGACGGTAAATCGTTGATTGATGACCTTAAGGAAAAAGCTCCGGAATATGTAGATAGGATTAAGGATTATTCTGAAAAAATAAGACAGGATTATCGTCAGACAAGCGATTTATACTGACAATTAATCGAGTATAGAAATACACATTAAATTGACATATATCAATATATTAATGCAAGACGTCTTGTAAATTGGCGATAAGTTCTTGAAATTTGCAGCGCTGTAGGATTCGCGACAAAGATTAACTAAAAAAATCAGAGACTAACGATTTAAGGGCATTTGCTTCTTGATTAACGCATTTCAGTTGTGGAATCCTAATTAATTTCCATCTACCGGAAAATGCATAAATTTTATAAAGGGATTATTCTGTATGGATAGTCTCTTTATAATTGGATCATAAATCTTTTCCCCTCAAACCTTTCTCGTTATTCTTGTTTCTGTTTCCAATGTCTTCACCCTGACTTAAATTCGAATTATTTAAATTTTCATTTACGGCATGCGTAGGATCATTTTCTGTTTTTAATAAATGTGACTCATCTGGCTGATCTTTACGCTTAAAATCGGCGCGTTTATGTCCATAAGTAGCCTCTCCATTATCCCATTCAATATCCTCCTCATTTCGGTTAATCTCCGAATTAGGATCGACATTTTTATTTTCATTCATTTCCATAGCCATTTTTTTTATAGATACCTCTTATTTAAACAATTGGTACGATAAAAAGTTTAATCAGGCATTAATATATCAATCGCAGCCTATTGTCTCTTTAACCGAACCCTACCACCCATTTGCGGCTACTGTACACCTTTACTTTGATCTATCTCTGTGCTACTATCCAAATCATCTTTGGTCGATCCATTTTCATCACGATGCTTTGGCGGATTTTCCATTCTGCTTTCTTCCAGTTCAGAAAAATCACCGTCTTTTTGATTGGCCACTTCTCCATGTGAAGAGGGGTTTTCTTTCAATTTTTCTTTAGGATCCGGAAAATCCTGTCCTTTAACTGGTAATCCTTCGTGCGTTTTATCTTCCTTAGCCATATCAGTACAACCAGCTAACGTTGCTTTTGTTTTAAAATTTGGATGCATAAAAAAAGGTCTCGATTTGCATCGAGACCTTTTCTATTCTTTTAAAATCAATTAAACTTTGATTTCAACTTCAACACCGCTAGGTAATTCAAGTTTCATTAAAGCATCAACTGTTTTAGAGTTAGAGCTATAAATATCCAATAAACGTTTGTAAGCGCATAATTGGAACTGCTCTCTAGCTTTTTTGTTTACGTGTGGAGAACGTAAAACAGTAAAGATTTTTTTCTCTGTAGGAAGTGGAATTGGTCCACTTACAACTGCACCCGTAGGCTTAACAGTTTTTACGATTTTCTCAGCAGATTTATCTACTAAGTTGTAATCGTAAGATTTTAATTTAATTCTGATTCTTTGGCTCATCTTATTTTTAATTGTGGTTTCCTGTTAGAGCTATTAACAACAGAAACCGGATTTATCTTTTTAGCAGCAAGTATTTTAGTATCGAGTATCAAGTCTAATAATCCATCTTGATACTTGATACCTTTATCTTAATACTAATTAGTCTTCAGATTTTACTCTTCCTTTAGATTTAGCAACTACTTCATCCTGTACGTTTTTAGGCGCAGCTTCATAGTGGTCAAATTCCATTGTAGAAGTTGCACGGCCTGAAGTGATTGTACGTAACTGCGTTACATAACCAAACATTTCAGAAAGCGGCACAGTAGCTTTAATTACTTGAGATCCATTACGGGTATCCATACCTAATAATTGACCACGACGACGGTTCATATCACCTATAACATCACCCATGTTTTCTTCAGGGGTTAAGATTTCGATTTTCATGATTGGCTCCATCAAAGTAGGTTTACATTTAGGTAAAGCTTCACGATATGCCATACGGGCAGCAAGCTCGAATGATAAAGCATCTGAATCGACTGCGTGGAATGAACCATCAATCAAACGTACTTTCATATCAGGAAGCGGATAACCAGCTAATACACCATTAGCCATTGCAGCAGCAAATCCTTTTTCTACTGAAGGGATAAACTCACGTGGGATTGAACCACCTGTAATTTCGTTTACGAACTGTAAACCACCTTTTTCGAAATCAGCATCAATTGGTGAAATAATAACTTGGATATCGGCAAATT
This sequence comes from Pedobacter sp. Bi27, assembly GCF_918698255.1. Classification (NCBI taxonomy): domain Bacteria; kingdom Pseudomonadati; phylum Bacteroidota; class Sphingobacteriia; order Sphingobacteriales; family Sphingobacteriaceae; genus Pedobacter; species Pedobacter sp. Bi27. The sequence continues at coordinate 491,420 of NZ_CAKKMW010000003.1, read as the reverse complement.
TACCACGACCACCAGATTGTTTTTTATAAGTTTCACGGTGTTGAGTAGTACCAAAAATTGCTTCTTTGTAAGCTACTTGCGGCGCACCTTGGTTAACCTCTACTTTAAATTCGCGTTTTAAACGGTCAATTAAAATATCTAAGTGTAACTCACCCATACCAGAGATAACCGTTTGACCAGTTTCCTGATCAGTTTGAACTCTGAATGTAGGATCTTCTTCAGCTAATTTAGCTAAGCCCATACCTAATTTATCAACATCAGCTTGAGTTTTAGGCTCAATAGCTAAACCGATAACTGGTTCAGGGAAGTTCATAGACTCAAGAACGATTGGGTTTTTCTCTTCACAAAGTGTATCACCAGTTTTGATATCTTTAAATCCTACTACCGCAGCAATATCACCAGCAGCCACATTAGGCACAGGGTTTTGCTTGTTAGCATGCATTTGGAAGATACGGGAAATACGCTCTTTACTTTCTGAACGTGTGTTATACACATAAGAACCAGCTTCTAAGTTACCCGAGTAAACACGGATAAAACATAAACGGCCTACGAATGGGTCAGTTGCAATTTTAAATGCTAAAGCTGCAAATGGCTCATTGATACTTGGTTTTAATAAAACTTCAGCACCTGTATCTGGGTTAGTACCTGTTACACCTTCTGAATCAAGAGGTGAAGGCAATAATTCCATCACGTAATCCAACATGGTTTGAACACCTTTATTTTTGAAAGATGAACCACAAACCATAGGAACGATTTTAGCATCTAAAACAGCTGCACGTAAAGCATCTAAAATTTCGCGCTCAGTGATTGAGTTTGGATCTTCAAAGAATTTCTCCATTAAAGACTCATCATAATCAGCAACTGATTCTAGTAATTTCTCTCTCCACTCAGCAACCTCATCTAACATATCTTCAGGGATTGGCACTTCAGTAAAGGTCATACCTTTATCATGCTCATTCCAAACGATACCACGGTTGTTGATCAAATCAACCACACCTTTAAATCCGTCTTCAGCACCGATAGGTAATTGCAATGGAACTGCATTACTACCTAACATATCTTTAACTTGTTTAACAACTTTTAAGAAGTCAGCTCCAGAACGGTCCATTTTGTTAACGAAACCGATACGGGCAACATTATAGTTGTTAGCCAAACGCCAGTTGGTTTCTGATTGAGGCTCAACACCATCAACTGCAGAAAACAAGAACACTAAACCATCTAATACACGTAACGAACGGTTTACCTCTACGGTAAAATCCACGTGTCCTGGTGTATCGATAATGTTCATGTGGTAAGCCTGACCTCTGTATTTCCACTCAACCGTAGTTGCAGCAGAAGTGATCGTGATACCACGCTCTTGCTCTTGTGCCATCCAGTCCATTGTTGCAGCACCTTCGTGCACTTCACCAATTTTATGACTTACACCAGCATAATAAAGAATACGCTCCGTTGTTGTAGTTTTACCTGCATCAATGTGAGCCGCGATTCCAATATTTCTTGTAAATTTTAAATCTCTTGCCATGTTATGTTTTTGATTTATCTGATTTTAAATAATTACACCGATTATGTTAAAACAAATCGGTGTAATTTATCTAATCAGTATAATCTTCTAATTAAATCTGTGTAATCTTACTAATCTGTTAATCCTAAATTAGAATCTGAAGTGAGAGAACGCTTTGTTAGCCTCAGCCATTTTGTGCGTATCTTCTTTCTTCTTAACAGCAGCACCTTCACCTTTAGCAGCAGCTACGATTTCACCAGCTAATTTCTCTTTCATGGTTTTTTCGCCACGTTTACGAGCATATAAAATTAACCATTTCATACCTAAAGCTGTTTTACGCTCTGGTCTAACCTCAGTTGGAACCTGGAAGTTAGCACCACCAACACGACGAGATTTAACCTCGACAGCTGGCATAATGTTAGTTAAAGCACGTTTAAAGATCTCTAAACCGTTTTCACCTGCTTTTTTCTCAGCAATTTCAACAGCATCGTAAAAAATTGAATAAGCGATAGATTTTTTTCCATCGTACATCATATTGTTTACAAAACGAGTTACCTGAACATCATTAAATTTTGGATCAGGAAGAATAATTCTCTTTTTTGGTTTTGACTTTCTCATTTCTTATTTCCTCCCGATTATTTCTTTTTACCTTTTGTTGGTGCCGCAACTACCTGTCCTGGCTTAGGACGTTTAGTACCATATTTAGAACGACGTTGGTTACGACCAGCTACACCTGATGTATCTAATGCACCACGGATGATGTGGTAACGTACACCTGGTAAATCTTTAACACGACCACCACGGATCAATACGATTGAGTGCTCCTGTAAGTTGTGACCTTCCCCAGGAATGTAAGCATTCACCTCTTTACCGTTCGTTAAACGAACACGGGCTACTTTACGCATTGCTGAGTTTGGTTTTTTAGGGGTAGTGGTGTACACACGTGTACATACACCTCTTCGCTGTGGACAGCTGTCCAACGCTGGAGACTTACTCTTGAACTCCAGTGCTACTCTACCTTTTCTAACTAATTGTTGAATGGTTGGCATTGTGCTTTTTTATGTTTTTTTATTAAAAAATTTACCGCTCCCCCGGCATCCTTGCAGATAGCCCATAAAACGGACTGCAAAAGTAGAACAATTCTTTTTAAAAATCAAGGGGTTAGCATAAAAAGTTTTCTATTGGCAATTATCAGTTTTCAGTTGAAGATTAAGGAGTAGTTCAGTTTACAGTTTTAGATTTTCAGTTAACAGTTCTCTCTCTAAATCCTCTAGCACGCTCATCATACTGAACTCGTTTTAGCATCTAGTTTGGCTATTTAAATTACTTTTGGAAAGCAGTTTCAGTAATTCTTAGGTTGAGTTCGGCCCCGTTCCAAAGGAACTCCTTCGGAGCTAACGTTACAAGTTCGTAAAGAACTCACTTTCCACGTATATCGGGTTTAGTTAGTAAAGTTAACCGATCCTATTAACGTTATAATTTTCCCCAGCCCATTTCTATACGCTTTAAAAAGCCTTAAAACCACACATGCTTTAATTCCATAAAAGATTGTATTAAATACTTTATCTTTAATAAAAATCTAAATTATATGTTCTTAAGTATCATTGGGATTATTATCATTTTTGTCGGTTTTGCAGTATCAAACCAAAATAACGTTATTGGCCGCTACAGTAGTATTACCAAAATTATCGGTGTGGTGCTGGTCATCATTGGCTTATCTTTCTCCATGTTTAAAGTTATTGATGCCGGCGAAGTTGGCGTTAAAACCGTTTTTGGAAAAGTAGATAACGAAGTTTTATATAGTGGCCTGAATGTAATTAACCCTATAGCGGTAATTACGCCATTTGATGTTAAAACACAGAACTACACCATGTCTGGCGTGCATGATGAAGGCAATAAACAAACTGACGATGCATTACGTGTTTTGTCTGCTGATGGCTTGGAGGTCATTATTGATCTCTCGGTACTATTCAGGGTAAAGGGAAGTGCCGCTCCAAATATTTTAAGGGAAATAGGAACTGATTATCTGGAAAAAATTGTCCGACCGGTTTCACGTACCGCCATACGCGATAATGCAGTTGCTTACGATGCCGTTGCATTGTACTCGAGTAAGCGGGATGAATTCCAATCGAAAATATTTAATACCATCGAAAAAAGCTTTGCCAAAAGAGGTTTAGAGCTGGAACAACTTTTGGTGCGTAATATTACGTTACCTGCATCGGTAAAAGCAAGTATCGAATCGAAAATAAACGCAGAACAAGATGCGCAAAAAATGACATTTGTACTCCAAAAAGAACGTCAGGAAGCCGAACGGAAAAGAGTAGAAGCACAAGGAATTGCCGATTACCAACGGATCCTTTCCACAGGCTTAAGCGATCGCCAGCTCCAATACGAATCTATATTGGCACAAAAAGAAATTGCAAAATCGGCCAACACCAAAGTTATTATTATGGGTAATGGCAAAAGTGCACCAATTATTTTAGGTGGAAATTAACATTCAGGTGTTTAAAAATGAAAACAAAAATCGTCACCATCATATGCTGTAGCATTGCATACCTATGTAATGCACAAACTTCGTCAACCATTAAAAGAAAGGCCAATGTAGATTTTGATGCTTACGAAAAACTCATACCCGAGGTTAAAGCCCATCGTATAGGTAGGCTCGTAGATTTACCAACATTTTTAAAAATGGCCGAAGAGAAAGGTACCATTATTTTAGATACACGTTCTGATAGTCTATTTAAACGCAAACATGTTAAAGGTGCCATTCATCTAAATTTTTCTGATTTCACACAACAAAACCTGTTAAGGATTATACCAAATGCGGATACCAAAATATTAATCTATTGCAATAATAATTTTATAGATGACCAGGCAAATTTTGCTAGTAAAGTAGTTGTGCCTGTTTTAATAAAGAAAAAAATAGCCCCAATTTCATTGGCCTTAAATATTCCTACTTATATTAATCTATATGGCTATGGGTATAGAAATGTATATGAGCTGTCCGAACTGGTGAGCACACGGGATAAACGGATAACCTTTGAAGGAACCGAAATCAGAAGTGCTGTTATTAAAGCAAGGTGATAAAAGCTAAGCTTTAATTACAATCCTTAAAGCTATCTTTCAGAACTTTCAACTGTGCAACTGCAGCTTCTAATTCTTTTGGTGCTTTACCATACTCGTAAGTAATTTTATACTGTTTACCATCGGCATTAATAGCAATCCACTCTGCACCTCCATCAGCACAATCAGGGCAGCCAATTACCTCTGGAAGGGCCGAAATCTTCTCCAAATTCAATTCTTTTTTGATTGCGTTTATATCAGCTTCGGAGATTGTTTTGCTACAGGTTTTGGTATCAGCTGTTTGCCCGTTTTTCGATTTAGAAAAAGTAAGTTTCAGGTCGCTAATGAGTAAATTACTGGAACAATAGCCTACACACATCCCAAATGACGATCCATAACCAATACTGTTTAGGGTTTTAATGTCGCCTTTTTTACATGCCGAAAAATACAGGGTTATTAAAATTGTAAAAATGAGTGGTAAAGTTTTCTTCATACATTAAGATTTCCAAACAAGCTTATTCTATCCGAAGATACAAATATCCTGCTATACAGATTAACAAATCGCCACTAATTAACGGTATTGCGTGGGTTGCTCCTTTGGTTGTTTACACCCACTTTGGTTAACTTGTAATTTAGTGATAAATAAAAATATCGGGTGATGTTGTTGTACCTTACATCTTCAATCCGGCTACTATTCACAACTCTATCTATGCTGGTATTCTGGTTCAGGATATCAAAACCTTTTAAACTCAGTGTTACCCTTCGTTTCATTAAATATTTGTTTATGCCCGCGTTAAGTAGAAAGTAATTGTTATTAAACCCATCGGCACGGCCTGCTGAACCGATATGATTTAAATCAGCTTCTATTCTTAAATCTTTAATGAACTCGTAACTTAGATTTAAGGTGTTATTTAGCGTAAAATATTTATTGTCGATCGCCGATTCGGCTGTATTATTTACTTTGGTATAGGCTACATAAACATATATACCAGCATTAAATTTATCATCAATATCATAGCTCCAGTTAATGTTCGGACCGATTTCGAACCTGTTGGTGATGTTTTTAGCACCGCTGATAAAGTTTGTTCTATGTTCGGTAAAGAAATTTGCACCATAATTCATCCTTAAACCTTTAAGTTTTGATGGCATCCCAAAAAATGTTCCGGCACGCAGGTAATAATTGCCATTTACATTGATCGGCTTCACCGTTTGTATCCCATTGTTATAGGTAATATCATTTCCGGTATCATCAAAAGATAGGTTATAGAGAAAATATCCATTCCAATAGCGGTTATTATCAGGACTAAAGGTATTAAAGTTTACCGATAGGCGATGGTTTTTTCGGGCTTCGAGATCAGGGTTTCCGATTCTTTGATATAATGGATTGGTATTGTTCTGTACAGGCTGCAGATCGGTAACTGAAGGTAGATTAACGCTTGCCCGGTAATTGATTGCAATGGTTTGATTTGCTTTATTTTTAAAATTGACTGTTAAACGCGGCAATAAGTTGTAATACGATTTTTCAATATTGCCAATATTGGCACCTACATTATTAAATACATTGGCATTTAACAAACTTTCCTGTGCATTGAAACCGAAATTATAAGTCCAATCCTTTCCGGTGTAGATAAAGCCCAAACCGGCAACTTGCAGGCTGTTATGGTTATCGAAAGTATTGGTTAAGGATGGCACAATGGTTTCGTAGCGATCGGTAGTCGGATTATAATCAAAGGTAATCTGCTGCGCATCAACAATGCTTCTTGTATAACCGTAAGCAAGGTTGGCACTCCACTTTTGATTCAACTGCCTGGCATAATTTCCGTTGATGGTATAAGTTTTTGAGGCATTTTCCTGATTCGCTTGCTGATTGATATTGGTAACGGCGGTATCACCATTTACATATTGATGAAGCAGCGATTGATTTAACCAGTCAGAATTAAAGGTATTTTGTGTGCCATTTAACCGGAGCGAAACCGAGCCTTTTTTATTGGCCAATCTCCTCAGCACGGTAAACTCGCCAAATAAGGATGGGGTGAAATTATGCTGATTGTAATATTGGCTTCCATCATTTGCTTTTCCTGTAGCATCAAAATTTGCATTGAATGTACGGTTGTTGATGTTGGTGGTACTGTTTAGGATCACATTTGGCCGGAATACCATATCTGTTAACGAATCGGGATGGTATTCTGCCTTAAAGTTAAAACGATGTGCCTGGTTATTACTATTGCGGTCGGTATTATCCAATGTGCGTAAAATATCGCCAGCGCTTAAATCCTGAATATTGGATAATTTATTACCTAGACCAGAAGAAAAATAAGTAAAATAACTTCCGCTAATGGCTAACTTATTATTCTTGCCCCAGGAATTACTGTAGTTTACTCCGCCACTATGTGTGGTGTAGAGTCCAATGGCATTGTTATCAAAAACCCCACTCCCACCAATAGTTGTTTTGCCGTTATTGTTATTGATGGAGAAACTTCCCCCGGCTGGTGGAGCAAAAATATTTCCGATATTTCCACCGCTGAAACTACTCAGGTCATCGTAGCCAAAGCTGGCATCGTTGGTATTGTTGCTCATGCCCAAAACAGCAAACTGCAGGTTTTTATTAAAGTGGTTGGCACTTAAATAACTTCCATATTTATCTGTTGTTCCTCCTGCAAGATTGGCGTTACCGAACCAACCCTTTTTCTTATCTTCTTTAATGGTAAGATTCAATACTTTTTCGCGCTGACCGTCGTCAATGCCAGTGGCTTTTGCTTCCTGGGTTTTGCTGTCAATCAACTGTACTTTGGCGATCGCATCTGCAGGGAGGTTTTTCGTTGCCGTTTTAGGGTCAGTGCCAAAGAAATCCTTACCGTCGACAGTTAAGCGGGTAACTTTTTGTCCCTGCACCAAAATACTTCCATCTTTATCAACGGTTACACCTGGAAGCTTCTTCAATAAATCTTCTACCGCTGCATTTGGCCTGGTTTTATAAGCATCGGCATTAAATTCTATGGTATCTTTTTTTACGGTGGCTGTAGCATAACGCCCGCTTACCGCTACATCTTTTAAGGCAATGGCATCTTCTGCCAATTTTAAAGTGCCAATGTTAACAGTCTTTCCGTTCAAATTGATGTTTTTGGTGATGGAATTATATCCTAAGGCCGAAATCCTGATTTTATAGTCGCCATTGGCAACCGCATTAAAAGAAAATTCTCCGGCTTTGTTGGTTACTACACCTACTTTTTTGGTAGAATCAGTTTTATCGGATAAAATAATACCCACATATTCAATAGGTTGGTTTGTTTTCCCATCAATAATTTTTCCATTTATATTACCCGCTTGTTGTGCGAAGACTTTCGTAGATAACACGCACAGCAATATCCATAAATAGGTTTTCATACTTAAAATTGTCTTTTTTATTGGTTTGTTTGATTAACCCTTTTTTAAGGGTTCAACTATAAGACACCAAAAAAATTAAAATGTGACAAGAAAAAAGATTTTTTTTTTTAAAAATCCCTCCCTAGTCGGACCGACTTCCGAAGTTTGCTCCTGCGCAGGCCTTTGAAACTTCGGAAGTATGAGGGCTTTGATTGTTGAGCGTTTTAAAAGAAAGGTTGCAAGGTGAGATAATTATTGAATGAGTGAATGACGGAATTATTGAATGAGAGCAGGATTGAGTGAAGAAATTACTGGATGACTGATTGATGAAATGTTGGATTTGATCACTAGCACATTTACTCATTCAAAATTCACTCATTCAATCATTAGATCTCATTTATGAAACGTATCAAGATATAATTCTTCTACCTTTTTACGCGCCCAAGGCATTCTTCTTAAAAATTTTAAACTCGATTTTATCGTTTGGTTGTTGTTAAAACAATCGATCCTGATCAGTGACCCCAGTTTTTCCCAGCCGTAGTGTAGCTGAAGATCGGTTACAATTTTTTCTAGGGTGATACCGTGTAAGGGATTGTTTTTTTGCTGTTCGGCCATGCTGCAAAGTTAAGGCAAAATTATCAGGGTTTATATTGTGCCATCCAAACATTTGCGCCGCCACAATCAGGGTCATTTATGATATGGCTAAGTACTTCAAAGTGATTGGATTCAAGCAATGATCGATATTCATCAGTATCTAAAGAAGCATGGAATAAGTTTTCACCACCGTTCATCCCCCAAACCTCTCCTCTATCCGTTCCAGAGGTAAATAACAAAATGCCATTTGGTTTAAGGTGACGCCTAAAAATACTGAACATACCAGGCTGATCGGCTGCCGGGAGATGAAAAAAACTGTGCCAGGCAATTATTGCATCGAATTTTTCATCTAAATCAAGTTTACGCATATCTTTCAGCATAAACTGTGTGTCTGGAAAATTTAGTTTGGCCAATTCTAACATCTGCTCACTGGCATCGATTCCGAGAACATTTACATTTTGCCTGATCAGATATTCTAATATAGGTTTTCCACTGCCGCAGCCCAAATCTAAAATACTTGCATTTAGAGGCACTCGCTTAAGTAAATCGTCCAAATAGGTTTTCTCTTCTAAACCCGCATAGCGGTTTTCGGCAAACCATTTACCCATCTTATTGTAAGCCTTATAAACATTTTTGCGTTCTCCTTTTTCCATCTGTATAATTTTTTCAATTTATTATTAATGCTTTAGCAACACCAAATTAATTATAGCTATATTTTTTTGGAAACAAACGTACAATGGTTTTTGGCAAATGCAGCCCTTCCATCCGCTTTATCCCGATGAAGAATCGGGATGCCCGCTACTATCAGGTTTAGGATGAAAGGTCTGCTCCTAGCATGGCGCCAAGGCATCGAAGCGATGTTTCTGAACCCGATCCGATAGCTATCGGATGAAGTGGAAGCCCGCAGCGCTGGACTTGGAACGGAAAGCGGGACTGAAAACCTCCAGGAGAACGGAACCCTTCATTTCCAAAAATACACAACATCAGTTTATAAATTAGTCAATGGCCGTAGCATCAATTTCGATCAGCATGCCAGTTAAGGCCAATCTTTGTACCGGAATAAGCGTGTTTACCGGAAATTTCTGATCAGGCCATATTTTGTTCGATTCTTCGATCAGGATTTCGTGTTTCGCCTCATCATAATCCACCACTAATGTTGTGAGCTTTGCAATATTGGCCATGGTTAAGCCTTTGCTTTTTAAGGCCAAAGCTATATTTTCGAATACAATACCTACCTGCGTCCTGAAATCATCACTCAGTACGCCATCTGTTCTGCTACCACCCTGGCCTGCAACAAACACAAGTGAGGAGTTGACTGAAACAGAAGCAACGTGAGAATATCCATGTGGACGGGGATCGTATATGCCTGCCGGGTTACTGATTTCTAAATTAGGTTTTTCCATTTGCTAATAAAATTAACTGGTGCTAAATTATTCGATAAGAAATAGTAAACCGTCGGTTGTTTGCAATAAAAAACCTCCTGATCTTTAAAAATCAGGAGGTACAATTCATTAATCAGGCTAAATTAGTTACCTGTAGCTGTCCAGGTATTATTATCTGTATTCGAATCTGGCAATACTTTATTAGGATCTAAAGTAACGGATTCGATCTCTTCAGTTGTTGGATAGCGTACCAACCAAGTCGCGTTTTTCATCCAAACATCAACAGGAATTTTTACGATGTCCGTTTTACCGCTTTTGGTTTTAACCTGCAGGATAATTGGCATTGGCATTTTCTCCAGGTTTACAACTTTAATCGCGTAGCCCACCAATTTATCATCTTGCTTAACAGCCTCAACACCAGCAATACCCTGATCCATTTTCCAGTTGTTTAACCACCAGCTTCTCCAAAACCAGGCTAAATCTTCGCCAGCACCATTCTCCATTGAACGAAAGAAATCAAATGGGGTTGGATGTTTAAATGCCCAGTTTTTAATGTATTGACGGAAAGCATAATCGAAACGATCTTCACCTAAAATCTGATTTCTCAGGATATCTAAGCCCCATCCTGGTTTATAATATAAATTAATACCTATATTACGTTCCGCCATACCATCAGGCATTAACATCATGTTTTCATAAACCGGATTTCCGATGGTGCTTTTACCAACTTTATTCATATCGGTTGGCTGAGCGGCATACTCACCTTTATTAAAACTACTTTTAGAAATACCGTTGATAAAAGTATTGAAGCCTTCATCCATCCAACCATATTTACGTTCGTTGGAACCCACAATCATAGGGAACCAGGTATGGCCGAATTCGTGATCGATTACGCCCCATGCACCTGCTTTTTTAGCTTTCCAACCACAAAAAACAATACCAGGATATTCCATCCCACCTACATTGGTAGCCACATTAACTGCCATTGGATATGGATATTCGAACCATTTGCCTGAGTAATGCTCAATGGTAGATTTTACATATTCTACACCACGGCCATATGCATCAACACCGTTGCTTTCTACAGGTTGTGCAGAAACGGCCAGGGATTTTTTACCGCTTGGCAAATTGATCTTTGCTGCATCTAACACAAAAGATTTAGATGAAGCCCAGGCCGCATCGCGTGCATTTAAGATTTTAAATCTCCAGGTTAATTTATCTTTCGCCGGACGGGATTTTGGATCTGTTACCTCTTCTTCTGTACGGATGTGAACGGTAGCATCGCTAAGTTTAGCGGCATTCCACCTTTTTAATTGTTCTGGTGTAAAAACTTCGGCAGGGTTTAATAATTCGCCCGAACCCATTACGATATGGCTTGCCGGTGCGGTGATGGCAAAATTAATATCGCCATATTCGCAATAAAATTCACCGCCGCCCCAATAAGGCAAAGTATTCCATCCTAGCACATCATCATACACACACATGCGTGGAAACCACTGTGCAATGGCAAAAATTTCGCCATTTTTTGTGGTTAAATGTCCTGTTCTGTCTGAACCCTCTTTTGGGATAACGAAAGAATAGTCCATTTTAACAGTTACAATATCACCATTAGCCGCCATTGGTTGGTCTAAACGGATCTGCATGCGCGTATCTTCTACCAAAGAAGTAAATTTTACAGCAGCAGCTTTTTGCGAAACACTGATGTTCTGGATTTTATAACCACCATCAAATTTTTCACCTTGTGCACCATAACGGCTACGCGCTGGTGTAATGGCATAGCCACGTGAAGTTTCTTTAAAGGTATTCTGATCTAATTGCAGCCATAAATAGGGTAATTTATCGGGACTATTATTTTTGTAAGTAATGGTAACGGTACCCGTAACCGTATTTTTAGTTTCATCGAGATTAGCGGTAATGTTGTAATCAACGCGGTTTTGCCAATATTTTGGTCCGGGTGCACCAATTGCAGAGCGGAATTCGTTCCCGTTTTGTGTATAAAATAGTGGGCCAAAGGCTTCAGCAGGATTATAATTGGTTGCTGGCGCCGGTGTTGTAGCTTGTTGTGCCGATGCGGAAAAGGCAAAAACGCAACAAACCAAACATAAAGTTATTAGTTTAGTCAATTTCATGATAATAATAAGGTTGTAATCAGGCCGTAAATATAAAAAATAACCACATATAGATTTATATGTGGTTATAATGTTACCAATGATGGTTATAATGCTACCGATAGTAATTACCGAATATTAATTCGCTTTTAATTTGGGTAAATCCTGAAGTTTTCTTTCTTGCTGGGTTAATTTTTTCCATGCTACAAAGGCACGGGAAATATAATAAGCATAACGGTATGGCCTTTCTGCCTTTACTGTCTCAACTGAGGGGCGATAAATAATCATGAAGTTTTTGAGTTCCTCCCCCTCTAGCTTGGTCATATCCGTAATGGCTTTTGCGGTAAAGTTCTCATCAATTTCCTGGAGATACATTTCCTTTTCCTCCAAATCAGCCTCTTTTCGTTGTTGTCTTCTATATTTACCATAGCCAAGGTTTAGGTTTAAGCCTCCAACCTTGTCGGTCATACGCTTACGGTTTAGGTTTCCACCTGTACTTAATAACGTATATTTTTCAGCTAATGGATCTTTCGCATCTGTAACCTGACTATTCATCCGCACTGCTGTAATATCTACATCTTTTAAACTGTTCGATTTAACGGGAAGATATATCGTTCTATTTAACAGGTTGGTTAAGTACAACGTATCGGTATGATAGCCAACGGCAGAAAACTCTAAAAGATCGCCAATATTGGCACTAATGGTATATCTACCTTCTTTATTTGTACTGGTTGATTTTTTACTGTTCAGATTTCTGATACTAACACCAGGGAGAGAGAGCGTTTTTTTCGAGTAATCGAAAACCGTGCCTGTAGTTACCGTTTGTGCAAAAACGCCAATTGGCAAGGTAAGCAATAGAAAAATGATCAGTTTGTACATACTCAAAAGTAACTTAGTTCGACATTTAAAAGCTGCATTTAACAAACTTTAACATTAGAACAATTGAATCAGGCTAGTGTTTTTAAATAATTGTCATCATCAAATCCAATTAATATGGCTTTGTTGTTCTGCTCAACAATCGGACGTTTTATTGCGCTGGTATTTTCTTTTAAATAAGCTATCGCCAAATCTTGGTTGTCAATTTTAGCCTGCTCTTCTTTAGTTAGTTTTTTCCAGGTTAAACCTTTGCGGTTTAATACCGTTTCCCAACCGAAGGTATTACACCATTCATTTAATTTTTCAGTTGTAATGCCTTTTTTCTTGAAATCATGAAATTCAAAATCAACCTGATGTGCTTTTAACCAATCGAGCGATTTTTTAACTGTATTGCAATTTGGAATTCCGTAAACGGTCATATTGAATGAATGAATTTTGAATGAGTGACTGAATGTAAAAGCAAAGTTAATAAACTGTTTAGCTTTATACTTAATATTTTGAAGATCCTTGTTTTATTGTGGTGCTGGATGTGGTGTCAGATATTTCTATCTGACACTAATCGTGATTATTCATTTGGGTATGAACCCAACTATCAGTCAGATGGTAACATCTGACAGCACAACGAAGAAAGTTGACAACGCTAAAAACCGATCTTAAAATCTAAAAATCCTATTCATTCATCACATTTTTTGCCCCATCCATCACATTTTAAATATTGGTGCCGATTCTCTTCGTAAAATTGTGGTATAAACTAAAACAAATGGTAATTCTTTCAGGCAACCCATCAACAACAAAGACCAAAAACATCAACCAGCTTGAGTTTTGGATTTCTACAACACTATATATTCTGGCATTGATCAGTATTTGTTCATCTACTATTTACAGCAGGGGCAATTCTTATCGTTTTGAAGAAAGCCAAATTGATTATAGTGTAATGTCAAATTACTTTGTCCCCGAATTATTTAAGATCAGTATTTTGTACATCAGTTTTCTATTGTTCAATTTTTTCTTCATGCCTCAACTGGCAAATAAAAAAAATATTGCACTCAATATCATTCTTAGCATTTTGATAACATCGTTTTCCGTTGTTGCATGGATGATTTTTAACACCTACGCTCAAGCTTACCGCCTGTTAGAATATGATAACATCGATAACGCTTACGGGATCTTTTTCGGGGAGGCATTTACCTATATTTTCTTTCTCTATCTACTCTTTAATGCCTACGCATATTTTAACGAGCGGGGCCTTGAAATGTTAAATAGAATTCGATTTTTAAAAAGCTTTAACAACAATATCATTCCAGAACTTTTTACCGCTACCAGAATCTGGCTGATTACGCTGATGATTTTTGCAGCTATATTTTCGGTAAGGATAGATTACGAAATATTGATCGTTTGGCTAATTGTACCACCTGTAAACATTTTCTTTGCTTTTTGTGCTATTTATTACATCATTCCAAATCTTAGAAAGAATTTTAAAGGTTTTGGCCGGTATTTTTGGGGAAATGTAGGTTTAACCATTATCATTTCACTTTTGCTGCTAATTATCCTTATTCCCTTTATGCGTAATGGCGAAGTGATACCAGTTACCTTAATTTTAAATGCGATATGTTTAATCTGCATTACCACACCATCGGCCTGGTATATTTACAAGCATAAATTTGAAAAGCTCAGCGAAATTCAGATGCTCAAAACGGAATTGGGCAAATCGGATGCGAACCTAAATTTCTTAAAATCGCAGATCAATCCGCATTTCTTATTCAATGCTTTAAATACCTTATTCGGAACAGCTTTGCAGGAAAATGCAGAAAGAACGGGCGAAGGGATCCAGAAACTGGGCGATATGATGCGTTTTATGCTCCATGAAAATACCCAGGATAAAATTTCGTTAACCCGCGAGGTAGAATACCTGAACAACTATATTGATTTACAAAAGCTGCGCACCTCCCGCTCTGCAGATATCAGGATCGACACGCATATTGAAGAACAGTTAAATAGCCTGCAGATTACGCCGATGCTGTTGATTCCATTTATTGAAAATGCATTTAAACATGGTATTAGTTTGCAGCAGCCTTCGTACATTAAAATCACCTTGCAAACCAAAGAAAAAACTTTGTATTTTGACGTAAGCAATAGCATTTACATTAAGGCAGATAACGATCCGGAAAAATTAAAAAGTGGCATCGGACTAGAAAATGTTAAACAACGTTTATCATTACTTTACTATGGAAAACACGAATTGATTATCCGTGAAAGTGCCAATGAGTTTTTTGTTCATTTAACTTTGCAATTGGATTAGTGATACGTATCTTTCAGAAATCAAATAAACGGGTAAATAATTTAAATTGATAAATTTGGGTGATCCGTCATTTCGACTGGAGCGCAGCGTAATGGAGAAATCTTTGACCAAAGTTTAAAAGATTTCTCCACTACGGTCGACATGACGATCTCCTTTGAGCTACTAAAGATGCTTCCTTCGTCAGCATGACAGAAGAGAAAAACACAAAGAACAAATAAAAAATGATTGCCATTGCCATAGATGATGAACCGATTGCATTAGAGATTATAAAATCTCACGCCTCAAAAGTTCCATTTGTAACATTGCAGCAAACTTTTACAGATGCCTTTGCGGCCATTAGCTATCTTCAGCAGAACAAGGTTGATTTAATTTTTCTGGATATCAAAATGCCCGATATCAGTGGAATTGATTTTTTAAAAAGTTTGAGCAAGCCACCAATGGTTATTTTTACAACAGCCTACACAGAGCATGCTGTGCAGAGTTTTGAACTCGATGCTGTAGATTATCTGCTAAAGCCTTTTTCACTTTCTCGTTTCCTAAAGGCTTGTAATAAAGCCCAGGAACTCTTTAACCTACGCAACCAGAAGGAGGAAACAAAAACAGCATATATTTTCGTAAAGGACGGTTACGAGCAAATTAAGGTGGAGCTGGACGAAATTCTTTATGTGGAGGCTTCAGGCAATTACACCCAGATACAGCTAAAAGACAAACTTTTAAGCTCGAGGATTACCATTAACGATTTGGCTGAACTGTTGCCAAAAGCAGATTTTATCCGCTGTCACCGGGCTTTTATTGTAGCTAAAAACAAAATATCCAAATTTGACCGCAGCCAGATTTGGATTGGAGAAAAAATTATTCCTATAGGTGCAACTTATACCAATATTAACCTTACTTAGATGTCATGTTGTCAAAAGGACTCCTATGGAGAGCCTGTCGAAACACCTTAAAGAATGTTTAACAGGCCCTTTGACAAGCTCAGGATGACAAATCTATATTTATGATGCAGCTTCTTCTACTTCTTTAGCTAAACTCTGAAATAAATTCAGGGTGACGGTCAAAACACTATGGCTTTACATTCACCCTTATTCCTGCTGAGTGTGTGGTAAACTCTGGTGCATACATACTTTGCAAAGAGGTAATTCCATTTGAAAAATTTCCGGCATGCGTAACCCGCAAAGGGTATTCAAATACGTAAGTTCCTTTAGGCATATAACTGATAAAGAAATTGGTTGAAGCATCTTTTGTACTTTCGTAATAACCTAAACCATCCTGATATTTATACCTCGAGATTACGTTCACAGGTTCAAAACCCGATGAACGCATATCTTTCAAATGAATATATTCCATATCTCGGTCGCAATAAATTTCAATACGCACTTTCAACAAATCGCCAGGTGCCAAAATATTGGTTGCCGTAAGCGGAGTTAGAACATCGCCTTTTGCGCTAGCTTTTTGAACAAACAATTGTTTGTTGATTTTAACACCTGTGTTGGCCGGCGTAATTTTATCCAGTTGCTCAAAATATTGCCAGTACAATGCGCCCCAGGCTACGGTTTGGTTGTTATTTTTAACCTGTACTTTTCCCATTTCTGGTTTTATATTAGCCGCTGTAATGGTTAATTTTTGGTAACCCGTTCCGGCTTCTTTTACGGCATTAGGCTGCTGCAATTCTGCTATTTTTTGACCACCTATAGTTATTTCAGACTCATTGCGCTCCGTCAGAAGATCAGTACCTCTCATTAGCAATGCATAACATGCCGCCGCAGTGGCTTTGGTTGTTTTCCAATCGTTGGTCTGTTTGTTTTTGAGCAACCAGATTTTCATTTCCTCCACGGATTTGGCATCGTTAGTCACTTCGTCGAAAGCCTCTATTAATAAAGCCTGTGTTTCTATCGGGCTTTGGTACCACCACCAGCCAGCTTTATTTGTAGCCCAGTACATACCCAGTTCATCATTTTGCTGAGCCGTTTGATTTAATAATGCAATGATTCTTTTGGCTTCTACCTCATTGTTGGCTCTATTTAAAACCAAGGCGGTTTGTGCCAACTGGTAAGTATCAAAGGTTTTCCAGTTTGCCATTAATTTTTTCAGATAGAAATCTTTGGCCTTTAAAAAATCTGCATTGTTATTTTTTTGATTGGTGTAACTTCTGGCGAATAGGTAGTGCAATGGCAAATAGGCAAACCGTTTTCCTTTCACTTCATCCTTATAATCTTTAACCAGCTGTGCATCTAAATAAATAATGGCTTTGTTAAGCATTACATTAAAATTAGGATAAGCTTTTTCGTCAATCAGTTTTAGTTTTTTTAACTGGCCCATTCCTAAAACTATGTGCTGTGTAATGTACCGGTCTTCCTGCATGCCGTTAAACCACGGAAAGGCACCATTGTTAAATTGCATCTTCTCTAACTTTTCGAAATTGTTTTTCAACTCGTATGTCATTCTATTCAAATCGAAAAGTATGGCCAACCGCTTTTTACGCTCATTTTCATTATCGGCACTATGTACCCAAGGCGTTTCTTCTAACAAAATTGATTTGAGCTCCTGGTTTTTCTCTAAGTTAGATAAGAGGGCTTCGCCATTATTTGTATTTTGCCATTGTTCGAAAACGGTTTTAATTTTTGGTGAGGAATTAATGATACCTGTTGCAAAACTATTGGCATAAAACCGGCTAAAGGTTTGTTCAGCACACTCATAGGGGTATTCCATTAAATAAGGTAATGCCTGCACGGCATACCAGATGGGATTTGAGGTAAACTCGAAAGTTAAACTTTGGTTACGTAAGGTTTTTGAAACTCCTGATTTCTCCAGCTTCTCAAAGTCGAAAGTTTTACTGGTATTACCACGCACGTTTATGGGCATACTTTCGGTAACCAACATGGCATTTGCCAAAACGGGAATGGTATTTTCTTCACCATCGCTAAACTTGCCACTTTGGGCCAAAACTTTATAGGTAATGGCATTAATACCGGATGGAATAATTAATGTCCATTTTAAAACAGCATTTCCTGCATCATCAACTTCGAAAGTTTTTTCGGTTTTTTCGTTTGTTCCAAAAATCTGGATCGGTTTTGCAGTTAAGGCATCGGTAAGTGCTAAACTGGCATTGCCAATAAGTTTTTTGCCTGCCAGGTTATTTAGTTTGGCGCTTAATAAAATGGTATCCCCTTCGCGGAAAAAACGTGGCGCATTAATGGCAATGGCCAATTGTTTCTGGGTAACCAATTCGTTGGTAATAAATGCCGTTTTTAAATCTTTGGTGTGCGCAAACCCCATCATTTTATAGCGCGTTAAACTTTGAGGGATGGTAAACTCGATCTTGATTTCGCCTTTGGCATCGGTTAGCAATTGCGGATAAAAAAATGCGAGCTCGTTAAAGTTGGTACGTGGAGTGATGTCAGTCTTTTTGTTTTTAAGTGCCTCTACTTCTTGACGCAGTGTTGGATCTTTCTGATCAATCGGTGCCCCAGCACTTAAGATTAAATCTTCAATTGCACTATTATCAGCAGCCCTACTGCCATAAATAGCGTCTGTCGCCACACCTGCTACCTTCCCTTTTAAGGTAGCTGAACCTCTGATCTGGATCGCAGCGGTTGACATCTCCTTTTTCTGCGACCCATAGCCCACAACCACCACCTCATTTAAAGCTTGCCCATCTTCTTTCAGGGTTACATCAATCCGTTTTTTAGTACCTACTTTTATAGTGTAGCCCTTAAAGCCCAGAAAAGCGAAACTCAATGTTTCCCCTGCTTTAGCATCAATAGTATAAATACCAAAAACATTTGTGGTTGTTACTGTTTTGCCAGATTTTACCTGTACACCCGGCAATATTTCACCATGCGCATTGAATACCACCCCGTAGCTTAATTTACCATTGGCCAACTCTGCTAATTTCTGAACAGCCTCTGGAGATAAACCTCTTTTTTTGGGCTTTTTCAGATTGTTTATGTAATTGCGGTAACTATAGTTGTAGCCACCATAATAATTGTAACCGAATAAATTAAGGTTTTCGTAACCACGTGTAATTACGCCAAAATTATTTTCAGACCTTAAAAACCATAAATAACCTGGGTTCGCGACGTCATTTACAGTGAAATTCCAAGTGTAAAAATAATAGTTAAAGCCTGTTGGTAACTGCGTATTCCAATCCATTCTTTTCAAGTCGTCCAAACTTGCGTCGTATAGCGTAGCCACCATTTCGGCCATCTGCTTTTCGCCATTTTTATTACTGATCTGTAGTTTCCAGCTTTCTTTTTCACCGGGTTGAAGTTTATTTCTAAAGGTTAAAAACCTAATATCTAGCTCTTTTTTCGGATCTATAATTTTAACCTGTTGCATAGAACTGTAAACCATACCTTGGTGTACCATGGTAAACTGTACGGCAAAACCATCCTCATAATTACCTTTTGGTTTAATTTTAACAAAACTTTGTTTTGGCGATAGATTAAGCCATACCTTTTCGGCTATACTATCACGATAATAAACCTCATAATATGCCCTGCTGTTATCGGCTAAGCCTGCCAAGCGGAAAACAGCACTTTCAGTCGGTTTAATTATGCTTACTTCAGGAGCAATCCATTCGATATTAGATTGTATCGTTGCAGGCGCTTCATTATAGATAATTAAATACTTATCTACTTTAATGGTATCGTCCTGCTCGTTTATGGCCATTAAATTGATTTTATAATAACCTGGTTTTAGATTTTTTTGATTGAAGATTAAACTCCCCCGACCATTTTCAGCAATCGCGCTTTGTTTTAATTCTACCGATTTTATTGGCCATTTGGCTACTTCGAGCTCGTTGTTATAATCCTCATCCGGAAAATTTTTAATAAACTCCTCTTTACTTAATGCATAGTTTTCGGCATAAAACGGACTCTTGTTCATTAACCTGGATGGCGCCTGCAACAAACTCCATTCTGCCTTAATATTCGCTTTAATGGGTTCGTTGTTTAAATTGGTTACCCAGAATGGGATACTATCGGTTTTGTTGCTTATATAAATAACCTGTTCGGCACTGACGTTAAGGTTAATATCTTTTTGCCCCACATTTATAACTGTGGTTTTCGTTCGGGTTTCGCCGTTTAAATCCGTTACCTCAGTTTCAATTTCGTAGCTATAATTCTGTTTGGTATTGGCGGCCTTTGCAAAAAAGATAATATCGAATTTGCCACCTGGTTTGGTATTTGTTTTGCCAATGGCAATCTGTTTTCTTTCGATATATATATTTGAACCATAAATAGCACTATGCTGTGCGTAAGTTAGGCGATAATCGTACATCGCCCTGCGGAAAATCTTATAATTTACCTTTGCATTATTTACGGAATATCCTGAAAATGAACTGGCTTTACCTTGTACCTTAATGCTGTCGTTCAGTTTGTAGTGCTGATTAGGTTTATCAAAAAGCACTTCAAAAGTTGGGCGTTTATATTCTTCTACCTGTATATTAATGCGGCCATAATCGGTTTCAATTTCCATCTGGCCATTTAATTTCCCCATCGGGATACTAAACGAACCTTGAAAAGTGCCAAAATCATTGCTCGTTACATTGGTCGAAGTTATTTCCTTTCCGTTAGCATCATTAAAAAAAACCTCAAGTGTTTTATTTACTTCTATTTTATTTTTACCATCTTTCGATTGCAAGCATATACCCTTATAGTAAATGGTTTGCCCTGGCCGATAAATAGGTCTGTCAGTAAAAAGAATTACACGTTCTTTATCATCCTCATCCCGATAGGTGTTATAATTATTGATGTTTACTTTCAATTCGTCTTTCCCAAAAGTAGCCACCGCAAAAGACATATTCGCATCGGTTTCATTTGTAGTTGCATAACCATTTTCATTAGTGGTAATTAAATCGCCATTAATATATTTCCGCTTGTTGTAATCATATCGCTGTTGCTGGATCTTAACATTCTTCAATGGTGCACCGTTGCTAAGCTGGCTAACAAAATATTCATGTTTTTCAATATTGCGCCTGTTGATTACAGCCATTGCAGTAACCTTAAAATTAATATTGCTATAAACAGTATCTTTTTGTTCACGGTTAATGGTTTGGGCAATCAAAGTATAATTACCAAAGGGTAAACCATCTATTTTATCAATTAAGGTATGGCTTTGATAATCAGTGGTTTTTGGTACTATGACAAACCATTTTTTGATTACTTTATTCTGATTAAAAAAAGTTAAAAAGCCAGCTTTGTTTTTAAACTGTTCGTAATCATTTTGAGGTTCGGGTGCTTTAAACAGCCTGACATGTACTGTATCTGTATTTTTATATGATAAATATAACTGTGCAGGTTTATCCGGCTGGATATATCCTTTTATTTTAGTTGATAATTCGCTGCTTTTAATCTGCTTGATTAAATTTTCTGCATTTTGCGCACCGATACTTTTAGGATAGGCCTCAACAGCTTTTTTGGCCAAGGCAACGGCTGTTAAAAGGTTTTGTTTGTTGGTATCAACAGGCAATTGCGCATTTTTATGCATAAGGGCCTGTTCATATAAAATATCGGCATAAACTTCGGTTTGGGTGCTTTGTTCAGCTAAATTACTCAAAGCGTTATTGTACAATTCCTGATTATCGCCACTAAAATTTCGTTGTATAAATTTTAAGCGCTTTAAATCAACATCGGCCAATGCCGAAAAGTTATTGCTGTTTTGATGAAATCTGATCAGGTTTTTAAACAACTGCAAAGCTTGCGGCTTAAACAATGTACTATCATTTGTGAGTTCCATCGCTAAAAAATCCTGCTTGTTGCCAAACCAGGCAGCATTACTCATATCAATTGAGTCATCATCATATTGTGTAAGGCTTATCTGTGTGTTGCTAACAATATCGATGGCCCGGTGCGCAAGCAGGTCATACAGTGTTGGCCTGTAATTCCGGTTATTTTTATCACCCGCCAAAACTGCATCCAAAACATCAACTTTAGTTTGTTGCAAAATCTGGGCTTCTTTTAACGATAACAGGTAATACTTTATCGTTTCTTCGTTTAGTTTTTTAATGCTCCAGGTTTTAATGTCATTGCCAATATCGCCCTGTACTTGTGTACGCAATTCAATTTGCCACCTGTTTTGTTGCAAATAATTCCAATACGTTTCGGCTAAAAGCGACTGTAAAATGCTTTTTTCGGGTTGTTTGGCATTGCTGATGTCTGTGCGCAGGCTAACCAAAATTTTATCAAAGGCATTCTCTTCCAAATAGCTTTGAAACATCATCCGGTAGATAACTGATTTGATCAGCAATGGTGCATTGTTCTCTTTCTTTGCCGCTTGATTTATTTTTTCAATCAAAGCCAGGGCATCTTTGGGTTTGGCCTGGTTAGCAAGAGAATCTACCCGATAAAAATCGGCCAGCGTATATTTATGCTGAGCAGAAACATCGAAAGAAAACAAAAAGGTAAAAAGAAATAAAGCGGAGATACGTAATGATATGTTCATAAGATGGCTTTGCGTTTTAATATAGATGGGCAGAACGTAAAAATTCCATAAGCGGTTAAAATTTTATGTGATTATTATACTAATCTAACCATAACTGAACTAAATGTTACAAGTAACAAACATTAAGGTTTTTAACATTCGCAGCATAACATTATCTTTGCCCCATGTCAACACAATTAAAAAATCTATCTGATTTCTCTCACACCACCGTTCCCAGTGGAGCAAACTATAAATTCGGAATTATTGTAGCCGAATGGAATGCCGAAATTACCGGTGCTTTGTACAATGGTGCTTTAAAAACATTATTAGCCAATGGTGTTGCCGAAGAAAATATAATTTCTTTACCGGTACCGGGAAGTTTCGAATTAACAGGTGGCGCAGAAATTCTATTGAGCAAAAGAAGCGATATAGATGCTGTAATCTGTTTAGGGTGCGTGATTCAGGGGGATACCAAACATTTCGATTTTATTTGCGATGCAGTAGCACAAGGTGTAACCAATGTTGGCATTAAATACAGTAAACCAGTTATTTTTGGTGTTTTAACGACCAATAACTTAGAGCAGGCACAAGATCGTGCTGGTGGCAAACATGGCAACAAAGGAGATGAGGCTGCAATTACAGCGATTAAAATGGCTGATTTTTCGGCTCAAATTTAGACTTGCGTTTTAATAATTATTTGTAACTTAGAAGTTTAAAAATTAACAGATCCCGATGAAACCATCATGACTGGTTCATGATCGCTTCATTATCATTGAAACAAACTTATGCAGATGAAAAAAGTAGCCATTTTATTATTGGCGGTGTTTTGCACCATTACCATTTTAGAATCTTGTTCTTCTAAGCTTTGTCCTGCTTATGGATCTTATCCTGAAGGAAAACGCAGAAGGAATTAATCCACATCATTTGTAATCTCATATTCAGGTCATTTACAGAACTTTATTTAACTGTAATTGTTGTCCTGTAAAACAATACGTATAATATCATGACTTGGGTTAACTTAACTTCAATAGAACAGCTTGACGAGATCAAGAATGCAAGCGGCTTTAGCCTTATTTTTAAACACAGCACGCGTTGCTCGATCAGTTTAATGGCTAAAAAAAACTTCGAATTTGATTGGGACATCATTCCTGCAGATACAAAACTTTACTTTTTAGATTTAATTAGCTACCGCGATATTTCCAACCAGATTGCAGAAATCTTTCAGGTAGCGCACCAATCACCACAGATTTTATTGATTAAAGATGGCGATTGTGTATTGGAAGCGTCGCATAGCGATATTTCTGCAGATGAAGTTGCAGAAGTAATTGCGGCTTAACCATAAAGTATTTTTCACAAAAGAGGGTATTCAAGCAATTGGATACCCTCTTTTGCGTGGTAAGAATATATGTCATAATTTTTTGAAAAGCAAGGTCCGGTTTGCTATCGGTTATTGTAGTCCTGCTGTACACTGTAGTCCCGATGAAACCTGCGAACAAGCAAGCACACCGTAAAAAACAAAAGAATAGTGCCCAAATCGGGAGCTGCCGTTCCCATCAGGTTTATAATTAAGGAGCAGTGCAAAACACACCAAGCGTTCCTATGGAACGAAAAAAATCCTCTTCCCTATATGTTACCTATTAAACGTTCCTAACGGAACGAAAGAAAACTGTTACTCAATGTTATTCATGAACCCCATCCCTCTGGTAAATATGGATGATATCGATAGCTAATATAACGTATTAGGCGTCCCAGCGGGACGCATCGTGGGTAGCAAATAACATTTTGTTATTTGTGTTCGTTCCGTAGGAACGTTTGGTGATACAAATGATCAATTACCTACCCCATTATATTCTGTGCGGACACAGACCATGGAAATACCTCAAACAAAAAAAGTCCCGATTTACATCGGGACCTTGTATAAAATTATATCGCTGTTTAACTAAGCAACTACAGTATTTTCTATTTTCAATACTTTCGATGTTCTTATTCTGGTTTCTTTGCAAAGTTCTGGGTCCTGAGCTAAGGCTTTTCCATAGGTTGGGATCATTTCTCTGATTTTCGCCTGCCATTCGTCGGTAGCTAAATCTTCTGCAAAGCAACGGTTTAATAGATCGAGCATGATAGAAACAGCTGTTGATGCACCAGGAGAAGCGCCCAACAAAGCCGCAATAGAACCATCAGCAGCACTTACCACCTCGGTACCAAACTCTAAAATACCGCCTTGTTTTTCGTCTTTTTTAATCACCTGAACACGCTGTCCAGCATATTCCAGTTCCCAATCTTTAAGTTCGGCAGTTGGCAAATATTCTTTCAACGCTTCCAGTCTGTCTTCTGGCGACTGCCTAACCTGCTCAATTAAATATTTTGTTAAATCGAGGTTGTGCAATCCGGCAGAAAGCATTGGGCGGATGTTATTAAATTTAATTGATTTTGGTAAATCCAGGAACGAACCATTTTTAAGAAATTTGGTCGAAAAACCAGCATAAGGACCAAATAACAATGCTTGTTTGCCATTAATCATTCTGGTATCTAAATGTGGAACCGACATTGGTGGTGCACCAACCGCAGCCTTACCATATACCTTTGCATGGTGTTTTTTAATAATTTCTTCATTGGTACATTTTAGCCATTGCCCACTTACAGGGAAACCGCCAAAACCTTTTCCTTCAGGAATATCTGATTTTTCCAATAATGGTAAAGAACCACCACCGGCACCGATAAATACAAATTTAGCTACTCGTTTACGTTTATCACCGGTTTCTAAATCTTTAACTTTTACAATCCAATTGCCGTCTTTATTCTTTTTCAAGTCACGGATTTCGTGATTGAAATGCAGATTAACATTACTTTGTTCCTTTAAGTTGTTAAACATATCACGGGTTAAGGTTCCAAAATTAACGTCGGTTCCCAGATCCATTTTTGTTGCTGCAACTTTTTCGCTCTTTTTACGGCCATCCATAATTAAGGGTGCCCAGTTTCTTACAAGCTCAGTATCCTCGGTATATTGCATATCGCTAAACAGATCACATTGGGTTAATGCGTCGTAGCGTTTTTTAAGATATTCTACATTCTTTTTCCCCCAAACAAAACTCATGTGAGGAATATTGCGGATAAAATTACAAGGGTCAGAAACCAATCCCTTGTTCACTAAATATGACCAAAATTGCTTGGAAACTTCAAAATGCTCAGCAATCTGAACAGCCTTTTTTATTTCAACCGTACCATCCTTCTTTTCGGGTGTATAGTTTAGTTCGCAAAAAGCAGAGTGTCCCGTTCCAGCATTATTCCAGGCATCAGAGCTTTCTGCCGCCGCAATATCTAAACGTTCGTAAATTTCTATGCTTAAATTGGGTTCTAATTGTTTTAACAAAACACCCAGGGTTGCACTCATGATGCCAGCCCCTATTAAAATTACATCAGCGTCAGTTTTACCAACTGTCTTTTTCTTTTTTGTCATCTTAGCTTAAAGGAGTTACAAATTTAGAATGATTTTAAACATCCCACGAATTTTAGGGCATTAAATCTTAAAAAATTGCTAAAAAATTAGAAATACCCTTCTGTTTTTGACAAGTTCTAATCAAATTTTAATCCAAAAAATAGTTTGGTCAATAACAAAGCAAACGGAACATTAAACTTACAGCAGGAACCTATTATTAATTTGCTAAACATGCTATCTGTTTCTTTTAAAAATTTATCATTTTACCTTTAAACGCGCTAAAAAATTTAAATTTCAATAATTAAGAAATATCCTTAAACGCTAATTTTATAAGAATCTGTGTTTTTCATTTTTATTCCTTCCTAAAGTGTTAGTTTTACACATCTATTTGTTTAAACCTGCCCTCATGAAGAATTTAATTTTATTTTGCGTTATCCTATTTTTAGCTGCCTGTTCTGGCGAAAAAACCGATCAGCTTTTACTCGAACTTGATAAAAAGAAACTGGCTGAAAACATTAATTACGATAAAATCATATTTTATAAATTTGCTAAAATAGCGGTCCGTTCAACTGCCGTTCAAGATACGACCCAGCCCGAGTATCAGAAATTCAGCAAACAGGCACAAAGTGTTGTCAGGACGCTGAACAAAGTAAATACACACAACAATGAAAACATTTCTGTAATAGATGCCTTAAGGGTGTATAAAGAATATCGATCGGTTAAACAATTTGTAAAAGAAACCGATGAAGATGTTTTTCCATTGCTAACTGCAGGCTTCATCGCGATGAAAACGGGCGTAAAAACGCCACAGCCATTTTTTAAAGATACAAACAAGGCTTACTATCAAAATATAGAACATGCCATTTTAAGCATGGCTGTACTGGCAACCAGAGATTTAGGACAACCTTTTGCGTTATATGAATGTGCTAAAACTCAACCTGAACTGCTGGATGATTGCGAAATTAAAACACTTTTAGAATTTGTGCGCGGTTTCTTATTTTTTAGCAACAACCTATTTTATCTATCTGAAGATGGCCTTTCGAGAAATATTAAATGGCTGGATAAAAACGAGAAAATCCCACTGCCATATACCAAATCATTTTTTGGCTGGAGCCGTTTAAACGATGAGCAGACACATTTGGCTTTCCATAGCATGAACTATCTTTTTAGAGGTTTTGACCGAATGAGAATGGAGCGAAAAATTGATGAGGAAAGATCGCTTGAAGATTTTGAGGCTTTTTTAAACGACATGAACAAACTCGGCATCCAAAACGAACTGGTTTGGGGAATAACCGTTTATCTGAATTTAAAAAAAGAAAAACCAGAGCAGTCACTTCCAGCATTGGAAAAGCTGAGCAAAAGCCCATTATTTTCTAAGAACGAACACGAAGCACTACTACAAACTATGATATATGTAAAAGACCGTAAATCAGATAAGGCACTAACTGGTGTGTACGACAAAGCATTTATCGGTCAAATTGCCACTAAATACATGATTGCTGTGCTCTCAAAAATAGACTGGGAAAAACTGATGAAACAGCAGGGTGTTCCTTATACCGAAGAAGTATTTGCTGGCATAGGTAAGTTTAAAGCACTTTCCAATTCGGTGAGTGAGTATACTCAGCCTTCAACTATAGAAAAAGGAAAAAAAGAGATTGGCAAAAAAGGCAGCGAACTACTCGAAAAAGCTAAAGGTTTTTTGAACTAAAAGACGATTCGTCATCTCGACTGAAGCGTAGCGGAATGGAGAGATCTATCTCGACAGATTTAGCTTCCCTGAGCCTTCGGGTTCTCGACTGCGTTGCACTCTGCTCGAAATGACGCCCACCTAAACCTGTCATCGTAACTCTAGTGTTTTGTCAAAAATTAGCTCTCAATAATGGCTTAAAATATTAACCAATTTACCAAAAGGATCTCTGGTGTAAAACCGCCTAACGCCCCATGGTTCATCAGCAGGGCCGTATTCGACCGGAAATCCGGCGGCTTTCACCTTTTCCAATATTTCATCAACATTTTCAACTTCGATGGATAGATCTGGTGTTGGGGTACCTGATCCGCCTTCGGAGGCAAAACTGATCTGTACATCCATTTTTTGTCCTACCGCACCATAAGTTGCAATCCAACCATGATCCATTAGTAGATCAAGTCCCAAAATATCTTTATAAAAACTGGCTGCATCAGCAATTTTTTGGGTATCAATATTAAGCACTATTCTTTTTACCATAAACAGAAGTTTAAATTTCTAAGATAACAAAAAGCCCTGCAATGTTTTATTGCAGGGCTAGTCAAGCGCGCTTATTAATTTTTAAGCTTCGCTTTAAATATTTTCTCCAGTTTATCTATTTTTGGCTGGATCACTAATCTACAATAGGGCTCACTTCCATTTTTGTTGAAATAATTCTGGTGATAATTTTCTGCAACATAAAATGGCTTGGCTGCTTCGATTGCCGTTACCACTTTTTTGCCATAAGCATTTGTTTTATTCAGCTCTGCCTTATATTTTTCTGCCAAAGCTTTTTGTTCGGCTGAATGATAAAAAACTACGGAGCGATATTGCGTACCACTATCGGCGCCCTGACGGTTTAATGTTGTAGGATCGTGGCTTTTCCAAAAAACTTCCAATAAATCATCGTAAGAAATCACCATCGGGTTATAGGTAATCTCTAAAACTTCGGCATGCCCGGTAGCACCGGTACATACTTCTTCGTAAGTTGGATTCGTTAAAGTACCACCTTCATAACCAGATTTAACCGATACCACACCCTTTAAACGTTGAAAAATGGCTTCAGTACACCAAAAACAGCCCATTCCGAATGTGGCTTTCTCTGTCTTTTTTCCTTGTGCATTTGCCTGATTTAAGGCCAATACCGATAGAAGAATTAAAATTATTTTTTTCATTGTGTGTGTTTTATTTTATTAGTCGCAAATAACCAATTTACCTTACAGTTCATCAAGTTATTTTCTAGTTAATTATACGAAATTAAATAAGCTGTAGTTTGCGTTTTAATTATAATGGATTTAGTGTGACAATCGACTATTACATTGCTTCTACAATTTTGTTAATAACTTAAAAAACTGTATATTAATTTATTAAACACTTAATACACAACCGAAACGCACTTATTAACAATTCTTTTTAAATTCGTAAAACATTAAATATAAAATTATGTCTACACCGTATATTCCTTGCTTAGATTTAGGCTCTTACATCAATGGTTCTGCAGAAGACCGTAAAAAGTTTTCTGATGAATTGGGCAGGGCTTTTAACGATTCGGGTTTTGTTACCATTACCAACCATGGTTTAAGCCAGGAATTAATTGATAAGCTTTATGAAAATATTAAAGCTGCTTTTTCGCTTCCAGTTGAAACCAAAAGGAAATACGAGAAACCAGAATTAGCTGGTCAACGTGGTTACACCAGTGCAGGCAAAGAAACTGCTAAAGGGGCCAAAACCCCAGATTTGAAAGAATTCTGGCAGATTGGCCAAGAAGTAACTGATGATGATCCGGTTAAAAATGAATATCCTGATAATGAAGTTTTAGAAGAATTACCAGAATTTAACAAAGTAACAGGCGATATTTACAAAAAACTGGAAGAAAACGGGACACATTTATTACGTGCAATTGCTACTTACCTGGAATTGCCGATCGACTATTTCGACAAACATGTTCATAACGGAAATTCTATTTTGAGGGGTATCCACTACTTCCCGATCGAAAATCCTGAAACCATTCCTGATGATGCGGTGCGTGCAGGTGCGCATGAAGACATTAACTTGATTACCTTATTAATTGGCGCAAGTGCCGATGGCCTTGAAGTGTTAACCCGCAGCAATGAATGGTTGCCAATTAAAGCACATCACACTGATATCGTAGTGAACGTTGGCGATATGTTACAGCGTTTAACCAACAATAAATTAAAATCGACTACACATAGAGTGGTAAACCCACCTCGTGAACTGATGAAAACCTCTCGTTTCTCTGTTCCTTTTTTCTTACATCCACGCAGCGACATGGATTTAACAAGCTTGCCATCAACCATTGATGCTGAACATCCTAAAGCCTATAGCGATATGACAGCTGGTGAATATTTGGATGAAAGATTAAGAGAAATTGGATTAAAGAAGTAGTTCGGAGTCGTGAGTCCTCAGTCATGAGTCCCTAGCGAATCGTAAACAAAAATAAAAGCATCGGCCAAAACCGGTGCTTTTTTGTTATTTTCAAACATGCATTTAACAACTTTAGAAGTTTTTGCCAAGATTGATGGTATTGGTTCTGCTTCGGGTCTATTCCTTCACGAGGATTTACTGTATATCATTGGCGACAACAGCGGCTACTTGAACGAATATAACATCAAAACCAAAAAACTCCGTAAAATTCAGATTTTATTTGACAAAATACTTGATCAGTTAGAAAATATACCTAAATCCTTAAAACCCGATTTCGAAATCCTTTGTCATAACAACAATAAGCTCTACATGTTAGGTTCGGGCTCTACCCCCAAAAGAAACCTGATGATCGAATTCGATCTGGAAACTCAAAAAGTTATTCAGAAAGACCTGACTAATACCTACACCAAACTTAAAGCTATTGCCAAAATAGACGATCAGAACTTTAACCTAGAAGGCGCAACCTTTACAGGCAATGAGTGGCTACTTTTTAACCGCGGCAATGGGATCGATGCAAAGAATGGCATATTCAAAATCCAGGAAGTAGATTTAACTAAAACTAAACAAGCTAAGTTCAATCCTTTTAAGCTTCCAAATATCGATCATGTTGAATCCTCTTTTACCGATGCTGTATTGGTGAAAAATGAAATATTTTTCATTGCTACTGCGGAAGATACCAAATCGACTTATGCCGATGGCGAAATTCTGGGCAGTTTTATCGGCAGTATTAACCTGCAGACTTTGAAGCTAACCTTCAGCAATAAAATTTCTGACAAACATAAATTTGAAGGCATTACTTTACTTAGCCAAAACGAGCATAGGACAACTTTTTTATTGTGTGAGGATCGTGATAGCGAAGAACTTAAAACGGTAATTTATAAGCTGATTCTAGATCATTAGCTTATGAACTATTAACACTCTAACAAACCATTAGCTGATAACACTAAGCCTTTATATCATTATGTAAACCCAAACATCTAATCAACTATGAAACGCTTCCCTCTCAGAATTTTTCTAGTCCTCACCACTTTACTTTTTGCGTGCCAGCATGATAAGCCGATTATACAAAAGAACGTCGTAAACGATGTTACGCAACTCAACCCCATAAAGGTTGCCAAAATAATTACGCCACAAACTTCTGCTGAAATTACTAAGGCAGTTAAAACCCACAATGGACCAATCTCGATAGGTGGAGCCCGATTTAGTCAAGGTGGACAAACGGCTACAGAAAATGCTTTTCAAATTGACATGAGAAAGTTTAACAGGATTTTAAGTTTCTCAAAAGAACGGAAGGAAGTCACCGTTCAAGCCGGTATAAGGTGGCGCGAGCTGATTCAGTTTATTGACCGATATGATTTATCTGTTAAAATTATGCAGACTTATGCGAATTTTACGGTTGGCGGTTCACTTAGTGTTAACGTGCATGGTCGTTATGTTGGGCAAGGGCCAATTATTTTATCAGTTAAAAGTTTTAAGATTGTTTTAGCCGACGGAAGTTTTATCACCGCGAGCCCAACGGTTAACAGTGAAGTTTTTTATGCCGCTATTGGCGGCTACGGCGGAATTGGTGTAATTACCGAAGTAACCTTATCGCTAACAGACAATTATAAAATAGCGCGAAAAGATACCCTGATGGATATTGCCGCCTACAAAAAGTTCTTCTTTTCTAGCATTCGAAATAAACCCCAGTTCGTATTTCATAACGCAGATATATACCCAAACAGTTACACCAAAGTTAGAGCGGTTACTTATGCCAGAACCGAAAATAAATTAACCGTAACTGAGCGTTTAAAACCGAACGATGTAAATTATGGATTGAAAAAATTTGCCATGAAAGTAGTTGCCGGTTCTGATTTTGGAAAATGGCTAAGGCAACACATTGCAGATCCGGTACATTATACAGGTAAAATTGTTGAATGGAGAAATTTTGAAGCGACCTACGATGCGCAAGAGCTCGAACCCAATTCGAGAAAAAAAACGACCTATGTTTTACAAGAATATTTTATACCAGTAGATCATTTTGATTCCTTTTATCCAAAAATGATTAAAGTATTAAAAAACAACGATGTAAATGTGATCAACATTTCAATCCGGCATGCAAATAAAGATGCGGGATCGTATCTTGCTTGGGCTAAGGAGGAAGTTTTTGCTTTCGTAATTTATTATAAACAGGAAGTATCTGATGTAGAAAAGGCAAAAGTAACCCAATGGACAAGGGCCTTGATTGATGCATCGCTTTCTGAAAAGGGTGCTTACTATCTGCCTTATCAAATACAGGCTACTCAATCACAGTTTTCAAAAGCTTATCCAAATGCTGAAACATTTTTTAAATTAAAAAGGAAGTACGATCCTAATTATAAATTCAGAAATAAGCTTTTTGATGCCTATTATAATCCAAAAAACTAGTATTAAGCGAGTTGTCAACTTTAATAGCCATCTAGCTAGAAAGTTGACAACGCTGAATGATGCAAACCAAGATTTACTTCTTCGATTCGTCTATGGCTTTATTTACCACATCCTGAATTCTTCCTCTAATCTTCAGATTGGATAGTTTATCCGTAACGGTAGGATTAACGCGGTTAGACAAAAACACATAGACCAAACCTCGGGATGGATCTACCCAAACACAGGTTCCGGTATAACCGGTATGACCATAAGTTTGTGGCGAAGCCAGTTCAGATGGGTAATGTTTAGTACTATCTGGATCCCAGCGATCGAAACCCAGGCCTCTGCGACTAACATTCGATTGTTTCGAAGTAAACATATCTACTGTCGAATTCTTGAAATATTCTACCCCGCCATAAGTACCACGATTTAAAAGCATCTGATAAATAATGGCCAGATCGTTGGCGCTGGCGAACAAACCTGCATGACCAGAAACACCACCAGCCAAAGCTGCTCCCTGATCGTGAACGTAGCCAACTAAAAGGGTTTTCCTGAAATAGCTGTCCATTTCGGTTGGAATAATCTGCTCTGGTTTAAAGCGGTTCCGCGGTAAAAACCCCGCTGTTTGCATCCCCAACGGTTTGTAAAAATTTTCGTAAGTATATTGATTTAAAGGCTCTTCGCTGATATGCTCCACAATATCTTTCATTACATACATGCTGATATCGCTGTACACATATTTGCCACGTGTTTTTATTGGCGAATTGAGCATTTTAGGCCACATAAAATCTTTAAAAAAGCCTTTTTTAATGTAATAATTATCTGCCACTTTCGTCGGATAGGCTGCTGAAGAATCCCTGCTGTAATCGCCAGTTTTCACATAATCGTGAAAAGGGATATAGGGAATGAAACCTGCCTGATGCAACATCACTTCACGCACCTGAATGTTGTTCATCGGCGTAGTACGTGCCTTTGGGATATAAGCACCAATATTGGTATCTAATTTTAGTTTTCCTTCTTCAAACAAGCGCATTACTGCCGGTGTAGTTGCGGTTACCTTGGTTACTGATGCCAGATCGAAAATATCGGTTACCTTATCGGGCACATTGGTATCATAAGTATGCGTTCCATAGGCTTTGTTAAAAATCACCTTACCATCTTTAGCCACCAAAACCACCAATCCTGGCGTTGCTTTCTGCGCTATGGCCTCAGCAGCAATGGCATCAATTTCTTTTAAGTTGTTCGAATTTAAACCTGCATCTTCGGGTACGGTGTACTTTAAGCGCGTGGCCGTTGTAGTAAAACCAGAACCTATGGTATAACGGGCAGAATAAGCAGTAGTTAACTTTTTTGAAGCGGCAATGCCACCAAAAATATATTGGGGCACAATAGCAGCGGCATCAATATTGTTTTGACCGGTCCATACAATCGGCGATTTTAACAGATCGAATGATTTTAAACCAGGTCCGTTACCAAAAAAAGAAATAATTACCTGTTTATTTTTACTGATACTGTTAATGAAGTTAATGTATTTGGCTTTGCTTACATTTTGATCATCAATAGAAATTAAAATGGTATTAAAATATTTAAGGTCATCTTCTAAATCATTCAAATTCACGCTGTCTTTATAAGAATCGGCAGAAAATGAAGTAATTTTATCATATTTATTCGCCAAACTATCGAAAACGGCACTATAAGCAAAGCTCAGGCTAACCGAAGCAATATTCTTTTTCTCCAGTGATTTTAAGGGAACAACACCATCCTGATTGTTTAACAATACGGTTCTATTAGCTATCGCATTGGCAATAGCCAGTTTTTTCTCATTCGCTGTATGCTCCTGTGCGCAGGCCATTAAACATAAAATATTGCAGCAAAATGCTACAACCAGGATACACAATCTATTTCGCTTCATATACTTTTTCTCCGTTCAGGTAGGTTTTTAAAACTTTGGTTTTTAATATGTTTTGTGGTGTTGATTTCAAAATATCGTGATCGAGCATAACAAAATCTGCCAATTTACCTTTTTCCAAACTACCCTTTTCGTGTTCTTCAAAATTGGCTTTTGCTGCCCAGATGGTCATTCCACGTAAAGCTTCTTCAGGTGTTAAGGCATTCTCCATTTGGAAGCCCCCTTTCGGAAAACCTTTTGCATCTTCTCTCACTGTTGCAGCATAAAACGTTAATAATGGATTAATGTTTTCGACCGGGAAATCAGTACCTAAAGGAATCCAACCGTTTTGTTTTAACAATCGTTTGTAAGCATAGGCACTTTTTAACCTTTCGGCACCTAAACGCTGTCCGGCCCAGTACATATCCGAAGTGGCATGGGTAGGCTGAACCGATGGAATAATGCTGGCCTTTCCGAACAGATCGAAATCGTTGGCATTTACCACTTGTGCATGTTCAATGCGCCAGCGCTGATCGTTTTTGCCTTTTAAAATTTTATTGTAAATATTCAGGATTACCCGATTGGCCGAATCGCCAATGGCGTGGGTACACATCTGGAAATGATTGGCTGCGATCTGTTTGGCCACTTCTTCAAAGTGTTTTTGATCGCTCAATAGAAAACCCGTTTTATTTGGCATATCGCTATATGGATGCAACAGGCAGGCCCCACGCGATCCCAAGGCACCATCAGCATAAACCTTAAAAGCCCGGACATTTAACCGATCGGTTTTGATCGGCCCGCGACTAAAAAGATATTTATAATTATCAGGCTCATCAGAAAGCATTACATAAAGCCTCATTTTCAGTTTATGTTCTTTCTGCAGTTTTTCGATAAATTCGACAGCCAGGTAACTTAAGCCACAATCATCAATGGTGGTTAAGCCTGCCGCGAAACAGTTTTTCTGTGCATCGATAAATATTTTTTCAGCCAGTTTAGCATCTGGTGATGGGATTTTACGCTCTACTAAAGCGACGGCATTATCGATTAAAACACCGGTTAACTTTCCGTTTTGGGTAAGCATATCGCCCCCAACCAATTGCTGCCCGCCTTTAATGCCTGCATCATCTAAAGCTTTTTGATTGGCGATAGCCGCATGACCATCGATACGGTTTAAAAATACCGGGCGACCAGGAAAAAGTGCGGTTAACTTTTCATTAGTAGGGAAAGCTTTATTGTCCCAATCATTTTGGTCCCAGCCATTGCCAATTAACCAACCATCAGGATGTGTTTTGGCAAAGTCGGTTAAGCGCTTAAGCACTTCATCCCACGATTTTGTTTCTCTTAAATCGGCCGTTTGCAAACTTTGTCCGTAGCCATAAAAATGGGCATGAGCATCTATAAAGCCAGGATAAACAGCTTTCCCATCGGCATTAATCTCTTCTTTGCCAGCGTATTTTGATTTGATATCATCACTTTTGCCAAGCTCCAGAATCTTACCATTCTTCACTGCGAAGGCCTCAACTGTTTCGAACTTGTTGTTTACGGTATAAACCTTAGCATTATAAACAATTACATCAGCTTCTTCTTTCCTGGCACAAGAAGTCAAAAGTATAGCTAGAGAAAGGCTGTATAGAATGGATTTCATATCGATAAAGATAGAAAATTGAAATCATTGCCTTTGTAAATTCGGTTTTACAGAAAGGACGATTGTCATACTGAGGCACGAAGCACCTGTAACCATCAACACACTTGTTGAATTTTACTGCTTATTTCAGTGGCTGTATTTTAACGGCAAAAGATTCTTCACTGTGTTCAGAATGACAGCCCGTTGTAAAATAAACCAGATGGAAGCGGTATACTTTTTGGCGGTCACCCTGAGGGATAATTTATTTTATAAAAATCAATATGAATGACGCATATCTTTTTTTGCCCAGAGGCTCATCCTTGCCTCGGCTCGCCGCCGCCGATGGGGCTCTTTCTTTTTGCTGTCAAAAAGAAACAAAAAACACCGGCTGAAAATTTTTCTTTCAAAGCTAGTGGGTAGGCTGGGTCGGCGGAGCCCGAAAAATTTGTTAGGCCGGATTTAAGTAGAACGGGGATACCGTGCTATGGCCTAGCTGGACGGAAATGCGACAACGGCTAAAATTTTGATTAATAGTTGTTTATGAAATAACGTCAATGGTAGCGTAGTCGAAGGGCAGCCAAAAAGATACAGCGGACAGCGGGACTACCGGAACCGATTGACACAGGAACCTGCTTTTCAAAAAAACAAAAAATTTAAGCATAAAGAATTAATTCTTTCCAGCCATATCCTTCGACTCCGCTCAGGATGACCACTGGTGTAAATAAAACCAGTAGAAGCAATTATTCCTCTTTACCAACAGTCATTTACATGTTGAGTTTTAAACAAATCGGGTTCTTTAAGCTTATTTTGCATAATTTAGCAAATTCACTTTGCCTTAATACATGACTGATATTATTCACTTATTGCCTGATGCTGTTGCCAATCAGATTGCCGCCGGAGAAGTTGTTCAACGACCTGCTTCTGCGGTAAAAGAATTGCTCGAAAATTCGATAGATGCGGGTGCAGATAAAATTCAACTGGTAGTAAAAGATGCCGGTAAGGCATTGATTCAGATTATAGATAACGGCTGTGGGATGAGCGTTACCGATGCCAGAATGTGTTTCGAACGCCATGCCACTTCGAAGGTAAAAAAAGCCGAAGATTTATTTGCCATCCGTACCATGGGTTTCCGTGGCGAAGCGATGGCCTCTATTGCAGCAATTTCGCAGGTTGAAATGAAAACCCGCAGGCATGAAGATGAAATCGGCACCTGTATCTCTATAGAAGGTGCACATGTAACCAATCAGGAACCCGTTGCTACCTCACCAGGGACACAGATTTCGATTAAAAACTTATTTTTTAATACACCTGCCAGAAGGAATTTCCTTAAAAGCAATCCGGTAGAAATGCGCCATATTCTGGATGAATTTCAACGTGTAGCATTGGCGCACCCTGCTGTATTTTTTAGTCTGCACCATGATGGCACCGAGATTTTTAACCTGCCAAAAGGCAATTTAAAACAACGTATTGTTCACCTTTTTGGCAACAACTATAACGAACGCCTGGTTCCTGTTGAAGAGGAAACGACCATTATTAACTTAAAAGGCTATATCGGTAAACCTGCTTTTGCAAAGAAAACCAGGGGCGAACAGTTCTTTTTTGTGAATAACCGTTTCATTAAAGATCCGTATTTAAACCACGCGGTAAGTTCTGCTTTCGAAGATTTATTACCGGACGACAGTTATCCGCTGTATGTACTGTTTATAGAGATCGATCCATCAAAAATTGATGTAAACGTTCATCCCACTAAAACAGAGATTAAATATCTGGATGAAAAATCGATTTATGCAATCATGAAATCGGCTGTAAAACGTTCGATTGGCCGTTATAACATTTCGCCGACTTTAGATTTTGATCAGGAAACAGGTTTTAGCAATATGATTACCCATAAAGCGGTTGAAGATATTGTTCCACCAAGCATTAATTTCAATCCTGATTTTAATCCATTTGCCATCGATAGCAGTTCTACATCGGGTTACGCTTCATCACCAAGAAATTATGAAGCCAAACCGAGTGCTAAAAACTGGGGCTCGCTTTACGAAATAACAGAACAGCCAATTGTAGAACAAACTTCTATTTATGCTGATGAAACCGTTTTAGAAACCAAGCAAAAGCAGTACATGCAATTGCACAACCGTTATATTGTTTCGCAGATTAAGTCGGGATTGATGGTGATCGATCAACAAATGGCACATGAGCGGATCCTTTACGAGCGTTTTCTCGTACATCTGGATGACCGCAAAGGTGCATCGCAGCAGAGTTTATTTCCGCAAACCATTACACTAAATGCCAATGATTTCGAACTGGCCAAAAGTTTACTGGATGATATAAAAAGTTTAGGCTTCGATGTACGGGAATTTGGAAAAAATACGTTGGTAGTAGAAGGCGTTCCGGTTGACCTGGGCAGCAGCAATATTAACGAAACGCAGCTATTTGAACAGTTGATTGAGGGCTTTAAAAACTCGCAACAGGAACTAAAATTAAGCAAACGCGATAGTTTGGCCAGAAGTTTAGCAAAAAACAGCGCTATAAAAGCGGGAACAAGCCTTGGTCAGGAGGAAATGAATACTTTGATTGATGAGCTTTTTGCGTGTAAAACACCTAACTTTAGCGTGAGTGGCAAACCGATTATCCAAACCATTACTTTGGCAGAGCTGGATAAGAAGTTTGAGAAATAGACTAAAGACCAAAGCTAAAAGACTAAAGAGAAAAAGTCGGGGATCAGGGATCGGAAGTCAGAAGATTGAAGTGCGTAGCAAAACTTGAAGCCAAAGAGAAATACAAAACAGTTAACCGATTAACCAGTTAACCCTTTTTAAAATTAAATGAATAACATATATATCCCGCCAGTAGTAAAAAACCTACTGATTATTAACGTCTTATTTTTTGTAGCGAGTTACCTACTAACAACACTCCACCTTGATGATCGGCTAGCAGTATATTATTTCGACTCACCGTATTTTAGATATTGGCAGCCTATTACCTATATGTTTATGCATGGTGGTATTGCGCACATCTTTTTTAACATGTTTGCATTGTACTCTTTTGGAAGCATTCTTGAATCAAGATGGGGGGCAAAGAAATTTATCACATTCTATTTTATAACAGGCTTAGGTGCATTATTTTTACAGTGGGCAGTACAGGCCTTTGAGGTTCAGCAGATTATTGGTCAGATAACATTATTTGATAACTGGCCGCAACACGTAACAAGCCAAGCTCAAATGACTACTATAAAGGGAATATACGGGGGCGGTATGGTAGGTGCTTCTGGTGCTATTTTTGGTTTATTGGTTGCCTTTGGTATGCTTTATCCAAATGCCGAATTGCTAATCATGTTTATTCCTGTTCCGGTGAAGGCAAAATATATTATACCAATTTATATTTTAGTAGAGTTATCTTTGGGTGTTGCCCAGTTTGAAGGTGATTCTATAGCCCATTATGCTCACCTTGGAGGTGCCTTAATCGGCTTTATACTTGTTAAAATATGGAAAGACAAAAACGATACATTTTATACACTCTATGAATAATACTTTCAAAGATTTAAAATACAAGGTTTTTCAATCGGGCAACCCATTGTTCTTTTACATTGGGATTAATGTAATGCTGTTTTTGATTACCGCTATCATTGGTGTAGTTGTTTTTTTAGGCCGTATCCCTATCGATTTTGATTTATGGCTTAGAGAATATATTGGCTTACCAGCCAGTATTTCCAAATTGCCTGAACGCTTTTACACCATATTTACTTACATGTTTTTTCATGATGGGATTCTTCATATCCTATTCAATATGCTCGGCTTATTTTGGTTCGGCAACATATTCATGAATTTTCTAAAAAGCAGGCAATTTCATTTCGTTTATCTTGCCGGTGGTTTATTTGGTGGCTTATTTGCCATAGCCATATTAAATATATTTCCAGTTTATGCTGGCGGATTAGCAGGAGTAACCATTGTAGGGGCATCTGCAGCGGTAATGGCCATTATTTTCGCTGCTGCAACGCTGGTACCGAATTATACCATCATGTTACTTTTCTTTGGCGAGGTTAAAATTAAATGGATTGCCATTGTATATTTTGTGCTCGATTTTATTGCCATAGGCTCAGTAAATGCTGGCGGAAGTTTAGCGCACATTGGTGGCGCACTTTTAGGTTTCACTTTTATTAAAAGTTTGCAGAGCGGAAGGGATTGGAGCAAGCTGTTCGAACGCAAACCGAAATTAAAGGTAGTCCGGAATGAAAAACCGGTTAAAAAACCCGAATTTAAAGGCGGCGTTTCCCAACAGGAAATAGACGCCATTTTAGATAAAATATCAACCTCAGGATACGATAATTTAACAGCAGTAGAAAAAGAAAAACTATTTAAGGCAAGTAAAGATTAATGGCCACAAAAAAAAAGAAGTATAGTTTAGTGGATAAACTCCTTTTGCCCATTGCCGTTGTATTGGCAATTGCATTGCTATTGGGGGTTCTTGCCGGAAATATGGATCCAAGAAAACATGCCATTATTGCTTTTTTCGGTCTCGCCTACCCCTTTGTCCTATTCGCTAATATTATCTTTTTGGTGTGGTGGTTTTTAAGCAAAAAATGGATTTTTGCAATTGCCACCGTTCTGGTTATTGCATTGGGTGCTAAAACTTTAAAAGCAACCTTTGCCATTGGTGGCGATGAAGGTGGCACTGAAAAAGCAGACAATAGCATCCGGATGATGACCTACAATGTACACAGCTTTAAACTATACGGCGAAGACAATACCGAATCGGTAAAAGAAAAAATGCTTCAGGTAGTGAAAGATCAAAATCCTGATATCATCTGTTTCCAGGAATTTTTTACCCGTTACAAAGGCGCTTTTGATACGGTTGATAGCTTGAAGGCACTACTAAATACAAAATATTACTACTTTGTACCCACCAATAAAAACGATTACGAAGCTACTGGCTTAGCCATATTTTCTAAATTCCCGATTAAGGATTCTGGTAAAATCCCTTTTGTTGAAGGTTTCCCTGGCAACATGAGTATTTATACCGATTTAAACATCAAAGGAAAAACCTTAAGGGTTTATAATGTGCACTTTCAATCTATTTCTTTCGAAAAACAGGATTACGAATACTTAGATAAGGTAAAAGAAATGAATACCGAACTGCAGCCATCGAAACGGATTTTAAGAATGCTGAAAAGTGCCTTTTTGAAACGGAGCGGTCAGGTTGATATTATGAAAAAGGAAATGGCAACCTGTAAAACGCCTTACCTTATTGCCGGCGATTTTAACGATACCCCGGCTTCTTATGTAGTTACCCAAATTACCTCTGGACTAAACAATAGTTTTATTAAAAAGGGTAACGGTTTTGGCAAAACCTATAATGGTAAGTTCCCCAATTTTCAGATCGATTATATTGCCACTTCTAAGGAACTTGAGGTGTTAAATTACAAAATTACCCAGGCCAAGTTATCCGATCACTTTCCGGTGCGCAGTGACCTTAGATTTGTGCCTTAGTTTTTCTGTTAATAAAAATTTATTTCGACTATAACTTATACGTTTTTCATTTGGAGCGGAAGGCCAGTACAAATCAGTAAGTTTCTTCCCGTTTTACGCTTTTACGCTTCGCTTCCTCGTGCCTCGTTGCTGCAGGGTAACGCTCCAACCGGGGCTAGGTGGCCAAAACAGCATTTCATTTTTGCGGTTGCATGGTGTACAAACCCTTGTTCCTAAACCTGACAGCAGCGACAGCATCCGTCCCGATTTTACATCGGGATTCATCGGAGCTATAGCGAATGGCAGGGCTGAAAACCGCCAAGAACCACAAGCCAATCATTTT
Organism: Pedobacter sp. Bi27; assembly: GCF_918698255.1. Taxonomy (NCBI): domain Bacteria; kingdom Pseudomonadati; phylum Bacteroidota; class Sphingobacteriia; order Sphingobacteriales; family Sphingobacteriaceae; genus Pedobacter; species Pedobacter sp. Bi27. The sequence goes on along the minus strand of NZ_CAKKMW010000003.1, from coordinate 449,503 downwards.
CTAATTTTAATATAGTGCTTTCATCATTCGTCATTCTGACCTTATTCCATTTCGGTCAGTGAGACACCAACCTATAGGATAATCCTGTTTCTTTATTTCGCTTCTTATTCCGTTGGCTGAAGCCAACGGTAAAGAGGGATTTTTCTTAGCCGTTGGCTTCAGCCAACCGAGACCAAACAAAAAAATTTCTTACCATACATCAACAATAGGTTTATTCCTTATCTCCATATTTGCTTCATAAAATTTAAAAAAAATCTTCAAAAATATGAGCTTAATAGATGCCCTAAACTGGCGTTATGCCGTTAAGAAAATGAACGGTCAACCTGTTGAACAAGAAAAGGTTGATAAAATTATTGCTGCAGCACACCTGGCACCAACATCATCTGGTTTACAGCCATTTAAAGTGATTGTGGTAACCAACCAGGAGTTAAAAGAGAAAATCGCACCAATTGCATTTAATCAATCGCAGGTTATCGATTCTTCTCACCTGTTAATTTTCGCAGCCAACGAGAACTATACTGAAGAAGGTATTGATGCCGTTTTTAGCAGAATGAACGCTGAACGTGGCTTACCAGAAAGTGGAACTGATGCATACAAAGCGCAATTAAAAGGTATGGTTTTATCCAGAACTGCTGAAGAAAACTTTAACCATGCTGCCCGTCAGGCTTATATCGGTTTCGGCATTGCCATTGCAGAAGCAGCTTTGTTAAAAGTAGATGCCACACCAATGGAAGGCTTTAATGGCCCTGCTTTAGATGAACTTTTAGGTTTAGATAAAAAAGGCTTAAAAAGTGTTACCCTACTGCCATTAGGAAACAGGGATGAAGCTGGCGATTGGTTGGTAAATCTTAAAAAAGTACGTTCACCTAAAGAAGAATTTTTGATCGAGTTTAAATAACAGGCAAACAACATCATAATTTAAAACAGGCCGCTATTTAGCGGCTTTTTTTGTTTTAGGAGCGTTAGTTTGGCGCTGGGAGTTTGGCGTTTGGAGTCGATTAACCGATTTAAACAATTAACCGGTTAACTTAACCCCTACATTAGATCCTGAAACAAGTTCAGGAAGACGGCACGCAGGGAATGCACCAATGACCAGTAAACCAAAGGCCAATGACCAATAAACTTAAATCTTTTGTAAAAAAATGTTAAACATCATCACATTTTATGTGCTCTATTTATAATTGGATATATTTACGGGCTTAGCATTTAATATCCAATACATGAAGATTTTTAGATTATCGTTTATAATACTGTCACTTCTATCAGCACTAAGTTTTTCTTCGTCGGCACAAACCGACACCATTAGCATAAACAGCATCATTACTAAAACAAATAAGGTATTGAGCGATTATCCTGCAGAAAAAATTTATCTTCATTTCGATAAACCCTATTACGCTGTTGCCGATACGGTTTGGTTTAAAGCCTATGTTACCGAAAACCAGAATTTCTTATCTGCAATTAGTAAGATCATTTATGTTGATGTGATCAATCAGAAAGATTCACTTATCCAAACCTTAAAACTACCCATTACCGGTGGTTTTGCTTATGGCAGTTTTCCCTTAGATCAGATTAATTATAAACAAGGTAACTACCATATCAGGGCTTATACTTTATGGATGCTAAACAGTGAAGATCCTGCTTATTTTAACAAGACTTTTTATGTGGGGGAAGCCATTGACAAGGAAGTAAAAACCCATATCACTTATAAAAATACCTCTACTGATAAGTTAGAAAAAATTGATGCACGCGTACAATTTAAAGATGCCAATAATAAACCTCATGCCAATAAAAATGTAAGCTGGCAAGTGGTTACCAGTTATACAGTTATTGCCAAAGGAAGAGGCACAACAGATGCCAATGGTTTTTTAACAATAGCCATGAGCAATGCACAAAAGGCAGAATATCAACTACAAAAAGGCGAACTGATTACCAGCATTAATACAACTGATAAAGATGTGGCAAGCAGTAGCTTTCAACTTAAAAACGCTATCGTAAGCAAAGATTTTCAATTTTTTCCTGAAGGTGGCAGTTTAATTGCCGGCTTAACCAACAAGGTAGCCTTTAAAGCCATTAAAAGTGATGGTTTGGGCATTAACGCTAAAGGCACGGTAATAGATAACGATGGCAAAACTGTTACTACTTTTACCGCTCAGCATTTAGGAATGGGCAGTTTCAACTTATTGGCTGAAGCTGGCAAAACCTACAAAGCGGCAGTTACTTATGCTGATGGCACTACTCAAAATTATAATTTACCTGCAGTGGCTGCAAATGGTGTGGCCATAAACATCGATAACAGCAGCGCCGATAATGTGGCCATAAAAATTGCAGCGAATGATGCTTTCTTTGAGCAAAACCAAGGCAAAAAGCTTTATTTAATTGCGCAGAGTAAAGGTGTTATCTGCTATGGTGCGCAAACAGCATTATCGAACAAAACGTACAATACCACCGTACTTAAATCCAAATTCCCGAATGGAATCGCACAGTTTACCTTATTTAATGAATTTGGTAAACCATTAAGCGAACGCTTGGTTTTTGTTCAGCATAAAAATACCATGGCTGTAACTTTAACCAGTGCTGCAACTACTTACGGAATCAAGAAAAAGGTTAAGATAAATGTGGCGGCTAAAAAAGACGGCGCCCCTGTAGAAGGTAGCTTCTCGGTAGCAGTTGTAGATGAGTCGAAGGTTCCATCAAGCGAGGATGCAACCAGCACTATTTTAACAGGCCTGTTATTAAGCAGCGATGTTAAGGGTTATATCGAAAAAGCAAATTACTACTTTAATGCACCTGATGAGAAGAAAAACGCAGATTTAGATGTGTTGTTACTTACCCAGGGCTACCGCAGTTTCAAATACACCGATATCATCGCCAATAAATTACCCAAAATTGATTTCTTACCCGAACAAGGCATCGAAATTTCGGGTATTTTAAGGCAGAACAATGGCATACCAGTTAGAAAGGGAGCTTTGTTATTAACCATACCTGATAAACGTTTTAATTTAGAAAGCACCACAGATCCTGTTGGAAATTTTAAATTTCAAAACCTGATGTTCAACGATTCTTCTAAAGTGACCATTACCGCCAAGTATAATGTAAACTATAAAAACATGACGTTAAGCTTAAACGGTGCACCTGTTCCTTCTTTAACGAGAAACTTTAGCGCAGCCGAAGAGGTTCTTAACATCGATAGTGCTTTAACCAGTTACCTGGATAACAGCAAAAGACAATATGCTTATTTACATACCTTAAAAGATGTAACCATTAAAGCAGCCGTGGTGCCTAAAGTAAGCCATAAAGATTACCCGGCATTAAGCGGACTTAGCCAAATGGCCGACCATGAAGTGAGTGGCGATCGATTAAAAGGCTGTGGTTTACTGATTAACTGTTTACAGGGCATGTTGGCTGGTGTTACTTTTGCAGATAACAATTTCTATGTAACTAGAGATTATAACCAGGGCAAAAAAATTCCGATGGGTATCTTTATCAATGGAATGAACGTGGATGTAAACCAGATCAATACGCTTGATGCCAATCAGATCGAATCGGTTGAGGTATTTTTAAGAGATGAATTAGGCTTGGTAAACCGCGCAAACAATGTAAATGGGGTTATTGTATTCAATCAAAAGAAAGCGCCTAAAGGCACTAAAATATCTAAAGCACAGCTGATGGATATGCTACCCAAATACTACGAACTTACTTTCTCACCACAGGGTTACAACAAAGAAAAACAGTTCTATTCACCAAAATATGATGTTCCTGCCAGCATGAACCGCAATGATTTAAGAACTACCATTTACTGGAATCCTAAGGTGGTAACCGATGCTACGGGTAATACTTCTTTCGAATATTACAATGCAGATGGTAAAGGCCAGTATAAAGTAATTATCGAAGGTATAGATGCTAACGGAAATTTAGGAAGATCGGTATTTAAGTACATGGTAAAATAGATTCATGTAGACGGTCCATGGTTGATAGTTCATAGCCAATAGCTAACAGACTATCAACCAGTTATACCTGCGTAGTTAAGGGATCATGGCCATCAGACTATAAACCATTAACTATTAACCCAACAGAAATTTTCACCTCTTATACCTCAAAAGGCAGTTGCTCTCCTTTTAAACCAGCCAGAACATTTTTAACAATAATTTGTGCCATGGCTGCACGGGTTTCTTCGGTAGCTGAGCCGATATGTGGCAAAACAGCGACACTTTCCATCGATAGCAAAGGATTATCTTTATCCATTGGCTCCGGATTGGTTACATCTAAACCTGCTCCCCAAATGATCTTTTCTTCCAGCACCTGGATCAAATCTTTTTCATTGTGAATAGCGCCTCTGGCGGTATTAATAAAAATCGATTTGGGTTTCATCTGTTTAAAAACATCAAGCGTAAATTTACCCTTAGTTTCGGGCGTTAGCGCTGTATGTACAGATAATACATCACTTTGTGCCAAAAGTTCTTCAAACGAAACATATTTGGCTCCGATTTCTTTTTCAGCTTCTTCGTTACGCGATCTGTTGTGATAAATTACCTCCATTTGATAGGCAGCCATGCATTTTTTGGCCATCTCTAATCCAATTTTCCCCAAGCCAAAAACACCGAGCGTTTTGCCATTTACCTCAATTCCTAGTTCGGGTGATGGTTCATAGTTTTTCCATTCGCCTTTAATGATTTTTTTGTGCGAGAAAAAGGCCTTTCGCGATACGGCAAGCATCAATAAAAAAGCGGTATCGGCAGTTGCGCCGCTCAAAACACCAGGCGTATTTCCGATTGGAATATTTAATTTTTTGGCGGCAGCTATATCTACCTGATCGTAACCTACAGAATGTAAGGCAATAACCTTTAAATGACTACAGGCCTTTAAAAATTGGGCATTAAGCTTATTTGGCCCGACACTGATCAAGGCATCCTGACCTTGACAGGCTTCAATCAGTTCTTCGGCTGTAATCTGTCGGTTTTCTTTCCATTGGGTAATCGAAATATTGTTTTCTTCCAGTTCTTTTATGCCAACTGAAGCAATGTTGCCACTTATAAATACTTTCATGTTTTATTTAACACTAAAAATTCTAAGGTGTTTTGGATAATACGAATTGACTTATTTATGGGTACTATTTCACAGTTGCTGATAACATCTGGTAAGTATTGGCACTAAAATAGCCCAGTGCATGATTAGAAATATTTGAAGTCGGGTTAGCTGGTGTAGTACCCTGATTTGGCCCCCGGTTCGATTGCTGACTTAAAGCATACCAATAATCGAAAATATTCGAATCGATACACTCCATTTCTATTTTAATCTTATCGTTCGAATTCAACTCATCACTGTCGTGGTCGGTAGTAGGCGGTTTAAAAAATAACTGGATCCTTAAATCGTTTCCATTTGTTAAACGATCGTTATTTACATAGAAACGTTCCGATAAAATATCATTTACATAAAGGTTAAAATGGTAAAAATTGGTTTCGTTGATCGGGTCTTTTAAAAATACAGCAGCAGTTTTGCGTTCGCGACCAAAGAAAAAGTTTTTAATCACCCCTATCGAATCCATTTTAACCGCATTGGGCATTTTTGAGCTGGCGGTGTAAGTTTGGCCTTCGGCAGTAACGGTTAAATTATAGGTAACACCCGGCACGCCTTTCATTTTATTGATATAAGTCCCTGGTGTTGTACCTTCTTTAAAAACATAAGTATTTCCCTTATTATCGGTTACCGTTACGTTTGCTCCCGAAATTTTCGGAAAAACATTCGCTTCGGTATAACCAATGGTTTTGCTGATCTTAATCTGCTGATCGATCAATTGATCATTAATTATACCTTCAATTACGAGCTGAGGATCGGCATTTTCAGTTTCAATTTGAATAATTTTCTTGCAACCTGTAAAACAGAAAGTGAACAGCAAAAAGTATATAATCAGTTTTTTCATGTTTTTAAAATTTAAAGTTCCAGGTAATTGATGGGATAAGACCGAACAGCGAAGTTTGCTGGGCAGCAGTTTTGCCCGGATGATCAGGATCCGTAATAAATTCAATGGCATAAGGATTTTTTCGTGCCAATAAATTATAGATGCCAAAATTCCAGCTCGATTGGTATTTCTTACCGGGTTTCCCCTCTAAAGTTGCACTTACATCCCAACGCATATTATAAGGCATTCGGCCTGCGTTTCTTTGCGTGTAATAATAAGCAGCCTGGCCACCAATTGTATATTTCCCCGCTGGATAAGTAACGGCATTACCGGTGCTGTAAATAAAGCTCGAAGAGAATGTCCACCGCTTGGTCATATTGTAAATGCCCACTAACGAAATATCATGCGTACGGTCTTGTCTTGCCGGAAAATATTTACCATCATTAAGCTCGGTAAATTTACGCTCAGTACGTGATAAGGTATAGCCCACCCAACCGTTCAGCTTGCCAAATTTCTTTTTAAAAAATAGCTCCATTCCATAAGCCCTGCCTACTCCATATAAAAGTTCTGATTCTACATTTGAGTTAGCCAATAATTCGGCCGCATTTTTATAGTCGATCTGATTCTGGAGCCACTTATAATAAATCTCTCCCGAGAGTTCATAATTGTTATCCTGAATGTTTTTGAAATAGCCCAAAGCCACCTGATCGGCAATTTCGGGTTTAATATTGGTACTGCTCAACACATACTGATCGGTTGGTGAGCTGGAAGTAGCGTTGGTTAAAATATGGACGTTCTGGGTATTCCGGTTATAAGAGGCCTTGATCGAATTTTCATCGTTAAACAGATAGCTCACCGAAAAACGTGGCTCCAGGTTAAAGTAGTTTTTATGGAATTTTCCCTTGGCTACATTTTCTGTCGACAGGGTATTTCCATCAGCATCATAGGTACTAAAATTACCGGGGCCCATTAAAGAAAAAGCAGCCAAACGTACACCATATAAAAAGTTTAAATGTTCGTTTACGGCCCACTCGTCAGAAATGTAAGCTGCCGATTCTATGCCATAACGCCTCTCCTGCGTAAGCGAATTTACCTGCGATGCTTCATCGCTATCAATATCAATCGGTGAAATACGGTGCTGTGTAGCATTGATACCAAAACGAAGTGTATGCTTGTTGCTGAAATACTGAAAATCTTCTTTAAAGTTAAAATCCCGAACCAGTGAGGTTGCTTTAAAGTTGGTCGCATCATTTAATAAGCGAACGGTATAATTATAGTTGTTGTAAATTAACGAGGTATTCGAAAACAAACGGTCGCTAAAAATATGGTTTAAACGGATAGTGGTGGTTACATTGCCCCAGTTGTTTTCGAACAGGTCTTTAACGCCGATATTATCCTTGCCAAAATAACCTGAAATATAAATGGTGTTTTTATCGTTGATCTTATAATTTGCCTTTGCATTAATATCATAAAAATTTAAGGTACTCCCATTTACAGTCGAATCGGGCGAAGACCTTAAAAACAGATCGATATACGTTCTGCGGAAACTCACCATAAATGAACCCCTGTCTTTTACAATCGGCCCTTCTGCTTTTACACGCGAGGCAATCAATCCGATGCCACCCTGAAATTTAAATTCCTTATTGTTCCCATCGTCCATTTTAACATCTAAAACCGACGATAAACGGCCGCCGTATTGTGCAGGCATGCCACCTTTGTATAAACTTACATCCTTAATTGCATCAGCATTAAAAGTAGAGAAAAAGCCCAGTAAGTGAGAGGAATTGTATACCACCGCTTCATCCAGAATAATTAAATTCTGATCGGCAGCACCACCGCGCACATAGAAACCTGTATTCCCCTCACCACCCGACTTTACGCCTGGTAACAGCTGGATGGTTTTTAAGATATCCTTTTCGCCGAGCAGTACAGGTATAGAATTAAGCGATTTCATATCAATCCTTTCCAAACCCATCTGCGCACTTTTAACGTTTTCATTCTTACGGTTGTTTGCGTTTACCGTTACTTCAGCCAGATCGATTGCACTTTTTAATTCCTCATTCAGCTTCGTATCTTTAGTTAGATTGATGGTTTTAACAATAGGTGCATAACCCGTATAACTTACAGAAACGGTATAAGTTCCCTCAGGTTGGGTTAAGGCAAAATAGCCATAGTTATTGGTTAAAGTTGCCGCTGTAGATGCTCCAGTAATCCTTACCGTAGCACCGATTAAAGTTTCACCTGTACCTGCATCGCGGATGGTGCCACTAAGGGTAAATTTATTTTGAGCAAAAATAGGGGTTGATATAAAAAGAAGGAAGAATAAAGCTAAGTAGTGTTTTATGAGCATATTGGCTACTATCTAATTTTTAAGGTGGAAACCAAATGTACGAAATCCAAGTCCTATTAATGGATAGTGGGAAATTTCTTAATACAAGTTTGGGTTTTACTTATTAATAACGGGATAAATGGCAATATGGTGTGAGCGTAACCTATAAGGACTTAAATGATCTTTACCTGCCTGTTGAAAGGTGATCAGTTTTGAAGATTCTTTAGGCATATGGCAGTCGATACAATTGGTACTGAGCGATCCTTTAGCTAAAGTGGCTTCGCTATGATTGGTACTTTTGTGGCAATTGATACAGCGCTGAGAATAGAGGCTTAAATTCCCTTTAATATTTTCGTGTGTATTGTGGCACGATTGGCAAGTCATGGTTTCACTTTTCCGATAACAATTACTACCTTTTAGCATAGCACTTTGGTTACCGTGTACATCAATATCACCACCGCCAAAACCTGTAAAATCCTGTGAATAATAAGCCTCTAAATCGTCGCCGGGCTGGAAACCGAAAACCGATCGCTGTGCCACCAAAGTATTGCCCGAATGACAAACAGCGCAAACATCCATCTTTTGTTTTCGGGTAAGCGTTTTATACAATGTGATAAATTTTGCTGTCTTTTCTTCTGGATTCTCCATATGAAAAACAACATGTTGTTTGCCTGGTCCGTGGCAACGTTCACAATCTATCCCATAAATAACAGCGCCCTTTTCCATTTCCTCATCTTTTGAAAAAGTAGTTTTTTGTGTGAGTTTAATAGCTACATAAGATGCGTGGCACTCTAAACAACGGCTCGTTATCGCCCGATCATAATAAAAACTTTCTTTTGGAAAACCAGGGCTGATGGCCCAATTCTTAATAGCAGTGAAGTAAGATAAAGGCAGTTCGTACATTTTCTTGCCTTGCCAATAGCTATAAGTATAGGCTTTTTCGCCTGAACCAAACTGCATATCAAACTTTTGCGCACGCACAGCTTTGCCATTGTGATAAGCCACCTGAAATATACCACTGTCTCTCTTTTCTATTACTACTTTTTGGGTTGCATCATATTGGAAACTGTTCGAATCAGGGGCGAAAATTTTTAATAAAGCGGCATCTACCACAGGCTTAGAAGTTAAGCCATGCGGACTATGTGCGTAAGACTGCGATAAATCTTTATGGCATTTAACACAGGTAGCCGCTCCGGTATAAGCCTCACCCCTCGCATCTGCGGGCAATTGATCGGCCACATTCATGCATCTTGAAAGAACAACAACCGCAATGGCAATTGCGCCCAAAATAAGCAGGATACGTTTTATGCCTTTCAAGATGATGTTTTGTTTTTTATTTTATTTAACAAATTGAATATAACCAAAATTATAGCCCCCTGCATCTGCCAGCACCTTAATTTTTTGCTTGCCCGCCTTTAAAACAATGTTCTTTACCGCAAAGGTTGCAAACTTCTTATGATCTACGGTATTTGGAACCGCAATATCTTTGGCTACGACTTTGTTATCGATCATAATGGTCATTCTACCTGAAGTATTATCTGCCGCAGCATTTATTTTTAAAGTGTAGGTTCCTCTTTGCGAAACATTTACGGTATACTGTAACCACTCTCCTTTTTCGATATGGTTTACATAATACTTTTCGTACTGGGTAGAATCTTTTGCAATATCCACCCCATCATTCCGATAAATCCGGCCATGGTTACCTGCACTTCTTTTTCCTGTTGAGGTATGGTAATCGGCAGTATCTGTATCGAAATAAGCTTTGCCATTTTTACCTAAATCGTAATCTACAGCGTACACAATGCTTTTATCTCTAATTAAACTGGGCTTAAACGGTTTGGTTTCATTACTAAAAGGCTGACGGATCATTGCATCGATCACATCTCTGTGAATAATCGTATTTTCTAATCTTGAATAAATAGCCAGCTCCATTAAACCGCTGTATACGTTGCTATCTTTAGGTTTGTCTCCACCGTTATTGAAGTACTTTACCAGCGCATCGTAATTGGGGTTCGATTTAATTTCCATCGGATTATTCGCGCCTATCTTTTTCAATGGCCACCAAGCCCAGCCGATGTTATTCTTTTCTAAAAGGTGGATGGCATCAGTAAACCAAACATTCGAATTTTCTCCTGTTTCACCAAGCCAAACCGGAACATGCTGCTCATCCCTGGCCTTAATAATGTGCGCAATTGACGCCTGATCGTTATAATTCCAGTATTTATGATAACTCAAAACCATGTTTTTATCCCACAGTGGAAAAATGCCATTATAATTATTGCCCCAGCCATTGCCTTCGATAATAATGATGTGCCTTTGATCAACCTCACGGATGGCTTTGGTAATCTCGACCATTAATTTTCTTAATGGTGCATTCACCTTTTCTTTTGTTCCGTTTTTATCTTCTTCAGGGTTTGAGAAACCGTAGTTAGGTTCATTCAAAATATCGTATGCACCAATATAAGGTTCATCTTTGTAACGTTCAGCCAGTTTTTTCCAGAGTGCAATGGTTTTCTCCTGATTGGCTTCACTGTCCCATAAATAAGGTTTTGATGGATCGCGGTCGGCAATATTTAAATCATTCCCTTGTCCGCCGGGTGCAGCGTGCAAATCTAAAATCAAGTACATTTTATTGGCCTTACACCAGGCTAATAAGCTATCGGTTAAGGCAAAACCTTTTTCAAGCCAGGTATTTTTGCCTGCAACAGGCTCTTTATCTGCCGGCAGGGTGTATAAATTGTAGTGCATGGGTAAACGGATGGAATTAAACCCCCAGCGTTTCATCGAATCGACATCAATTTTACGCATGTGGTTGGCCAGCCAGGCATCGTAAAACTCCTGGGTCTGTTTTGGCCCCATCAGTTCTTCTATCCGTTCGCGGATGCGGTATTGTTGTGCCTCTTGGTTGATTTTGAGCATATAACCTTCCTGCAACATCCAGCCACCTAAACCAAAGCCGCGGAGCAAAACATTCTCGCCTTTTGCGTTCACTATTTTTTTACCCTCGGCTTTTAAAAACCCCTGACTAAAGCCTGTAAACGAAACGATGCTGAACAGAAAAATATATAAGATTGATTTTGTAAAAGACATAAATAAAATTAGGTTTTAGATAATTACCAGATATAAGTGGCTACAGATCCTTTATCAAGCGCTGCAACAAGTGATTGGCCATTAAAGCTAATATTAAACTTAGCGGCATTTTTACCGCTATTGGCTACAATTAAAACATGTTTTCCACCAGGTGTTTTAAAGGCGACATTGGACAGATCGGGTAAATCGTTCGTAGCAATGCGAACAGCGCCTGGACGAACAAATTTAGAAGCATGTGCAATGGAATAATAAGCCAGGTTTCTGCTATAAGAATCTTTATCAATGGTTACTGCGCCCTGGCACATCGAACAGCCGCCCCTATCGGTATAAGGTTTGTTTTCAGGATCGGCTGCTAAATTCCATTCCAGCACATTTTTGCTCCAGTTTCTGGTGGCGCCGATAATCAAACGCCTAACCGGATTAACAATTTTAATATCCGTAGCATTTGGCTGCTCCACTACCATTTGCTCAGAAAAGTAAATGTTTTTATCAGGATGGGCATTGTGCACATCAGTTAAGGCTTCTATCTTTCCTCCGTACAGATGAAAGGCAGATCCGTCGATATATTTTTTCGCTTCCGGATCATCTAAAATGCTAATCGGGTAATCCGGGCGATCGGCGTTATGATCGTAAACAATAATTTTGGTCTTAATATTGGCTTTGGCAAAAGCAGGACCGAGAAATTTCTTTACAAAAAGCGCCTGATCTGGTGCAACCATAAGCAAGCTGGGATTATTACCCGGGTGCAAAGGTTCATTCTGAACCGTAATGGCATCAATAGGGATCCCCTCTTTTTGCATTTCCTGTACGTAACGCACAAAATATTTAGCGTAAGCATCGTAATATTCGGGTTTTAACATCCCACCGCGGGCATCGTAAGAGGTTTTCATCCATAAGGGAGGAGACCATGGCGAGCCCATAATTTTCAGTTTGGGGTTGATCGCAAGAATTTCCTTCATTACCGGAATCACATCTACTTTATCTGGACCGAGATCAAATTTAGCCTGCGTTAAATCGGTTTGTCCTTCGGGAAGGTCGTTGTAAGAAAATACTTTTTCATTTAAATCGGAAGCACCAATGCTCAAGCGGATATAGCTCACCCCGATGTTGTTTCCATCAGTCGCAAACAACTCTTTCAATAAAGCGGCTCTGGCTGGTGCCGACATTTTAATAATATGCTGCGCACTTCCACCTGTTAGGGCATAACCAAAGCCATCAATGGTTTGATAGGTTTCTTTGTTATTTACGGTAATGGTTGGCAGATTGTCTTTAACTGCATTAAAACTTAATTTACCTTTCTGTTTGGCAAATAAAACAGATCGATCGGCTTTGGTAAGCCAAACTTCAGGTTGGTTTTGAGCAATGGTAGAAAGTGAAGAACAGGTAAAAACACAAATGATAAAAAGGCGAAGAAATTTGGTAGAAAGCATAGGTAAAAGATGAGCAGATTAAAAAACAGGAAGAAAGATTTCGCTTTCTCCCTGTTAACAATTAAACATTAAGCGTATATAATAGATGAGCAGCTATTTTGTTCCGCCCCATTCTTTACTTTGAAGAATTTTGGTGTTGTTTAACTCAGCCTGTGGGATGGGCAAGGTCTCATTTTTATTTGCCTGAAATCCTTTAAAAGCCAGTTTAGTTGGGGCAAGCTTCCACCTAACCAAATCGAACCACCTTTGCCCTTCTGCTACCAGTTCCAAACGTCTTTCTTTCATAATATTATCCATGGTTACCGCAACCGGGTTTAAACCTACACGGGCCCTTACTGCGTTAAGGAAAATGTAAGCCCTGGTACCCGCACCAACTGCGGCACCACTTTTCAATAATGCTTCGGCTTCCATTAAGTACGTATCAGCTAAACGTATTTCGTACATATTCTGCCCAAAGTTTAGTTCTAACTGGCCAACAGCTGCTTTGGTAGAAACTCTTCCAGCATATTTTTCAACAAAATACCCAGTATTATCATTGGCATGCTTGTAGGTTACAATACCTGCCTTTTCCAAGCTATCCAAATTGGCAACTGTAGGTTTATTACGCGGATCGTAGTGAATCAAGTCAAATAATTCTTTGGTTATCGGCATCACACTCCAACCCGAAACATAATCAGGTGCTTGTGCAGCAATTACAGGCACATAGTTCCGTGGCCCTACCAAAATGCCCATAACATTACCTTCACGGCTTCCAACGTTGCCCCAGCCCATGTTAGAGGTTGTATTGTAGCTGAGTTCTAAGATAGATTCTGAATTGAATTTGTTTTTCCAATTCCACAGATCGGCAAAATTTGGTAACAGCTTATATCCATAAGTACTCGCGCCTGGTGCAGTACCGTTTACCAATGCAAACTCTGCTGCTGCTGGCCCCCATTTTTCTTGCCATAAGTAAACCTTGCCTAAAACCGCATGAACTGCGCCCTGACTCAGACGCCCCGCATCAGCAGTAGGAATAGTTACAGGAAGAGCAGGCAATGCTTCTGCTAAATCAGTCTCTATTTGTTTATAAACATCTGCAGGGGCAACCTGTGTAACATCAAACATGCCAGACGGCTCTATAGGTGCTAAGATTAATGGTATATTTTTGAAAATACGGACTAAATCAAAATAAAATATAGCACGCAATGCTTTAGCTTCGGCAATATACCTTGCCTTGGTTGAAGCATCCATTGTAATTCCTTCTATTTTTTTCAATAAAATATTTGCACGGTAAACACCGGTAAAACCTTTACTCCATAAATAACTTGGGCCACCCGATAATGAGTTTACCGTATAATTATTCATCGCTTGCATATCTCCTAAATCTGACGGAGAATCGGCTCCGGCGAAATGATCATCCGATGCAGAGCTAAATAAATTAAGTTTAGTGAGATACCCACTGGATTGATTACCCAATTGATCATAAACAGCTACCAAGCCAGTAAAAGCTTGCTGCTGGCTTTGATAATAACTTGTCTCCAAAATACGTTCACGCGGATTTACATCCAGTTGCTTTTGACAAGAAACGATTATTTGAGAAGCAGTTAAAAGGGCTGCAATAGCTAAAATATTTTTTTTCATTTTAATTTTTTTTAGAATCCAACATTTAAACCTACCATAAACGAACGGGCTTGCGGATAAATCCCCCGATCTATACCCAATACAGTTCCACCGATTTCGGGATCGTAACCTGTATATTTCGTAATGGTCCAGAGGTTTTCACTCATCAGATACACCCGAACTTTTTGTGCGCCAATTTTTTTAATCACATTACCTGGAAGGTTATAACCTACCTGAAGGGTTTTTAAACGGAAGTAATCTCCTTTTTCCAAATAATTTTTAGAGAACTTGGTATAGTTTCCGTTAAGGTCTTTATCGGCAACACGGGGAACGGTAGTTGACGGGTTTGTAGGCGTCCATCTATCAAGAATTGATTTTTGCCAGTTTCCATAAGTTACATCTAAACGCCTTAACCCCTGGAAGATCATATTTCCACCTACGCCGTTTCCGAAAGCAACAAAATCAAAGTTTTTATATGCCAGATTGATGGTAATACCATAGGTGTATTTTGGAAGCGGACTACCTAAATAAGTACGGTCACTACCATTTATGGTTTCATTTCCATCTAAGTTGGCAAATTTAATGTCTCCGGGTTTTGCAGCAGGTTGCAGCACTGTACCACCTGGCCCTTTATAAGCATTAATTTCTGCTTGCGACTGAAAAATACCAGCCACTTCATACCCATAAAACTCATTGAATGAACGTCCAATTGCGGTACGGGTGAAGTTACCCATGCCCTGAAAACTCTGTGCATTATCCTCTATAAACTCTCTTCCTGGCAATAGCTTGGTTACCTTATTTTTTAAAGTTGAGACATTAGCATTAATACCTAAATTAAGCTCGCCGATTTTTTTTCTATAACCTAATTCGAATTCTATACCGGTGTTCTGCATATCGCCAACATTTTCTGCGGCACCGCCAGCTGCACCTAAATAAAGTGGAATAGAAGGTGTTTGCAATACACCAATAGTTTTCTTTTTGAAGTAAGAAGCACTAAGCGAAAAATCTTTAAACAATGTAGCATCTAAACCAATATCTGTTTGGTGGGTTTCTTCCCATTTCAAATCAGGATTTGACAAGGCAGCAGGACTCCATCCAATAGTACTTACATCTGTAGTGCCAAAAGTATAATTACGTCCGCTATTCACTAAGGATACGTAACTGAAATCTCCAATTGCATCGTTTCCTGTAATTCCGTAGCTACCGCGTAATTTCAAGAAATTAACGATGTTGTTTTCTTTCCAGAAAGCCTCTTTTGTAGGCACCCAGCCAATTGAGGCTGAAGGGAAATAACCAAACCGGTTATTTGTACCAAAGCGTGAAGAACCATCACGGCGAATAATACCTGTAAATAGGTATTTTTCATCATAATCATAAGTTACACGGGTAAACAATGAGTTAACAACATGCAACGTAGCATCACTACCATCGCCCTGAATATCGGCAGTTGCAGGTTTGTAATTTAAATTACTCTGATAAAAATCCTGCGCAATTATATTGTTAAACCTTACGTTTAAGCCACGGTTATTGTTATCCATATAATAACCTTGCCCAAATATTGCGTATGCATGATGTTTACCAAAGCTTTTTGAATAGCTAATGGTATTTTCCCAGTTATAATTTAAGGTCATATTCATCTCGCGATAGAAATTTGCCTTAGTATTGGTGTTTGAAGGACTTAACCAGAATAACGGGGTGTAAGACTCTGACCCATAAAAAGCAAGTTTCGTTCCCAGCGATGATCTGAATTTTAAATTCTGAATGGGCTCAATTTCTAAGAACGCATTGCCAACAATATTGTGATCCCAACCATAGTTACCTAATCTGGTTTGAATATAAGCAAGCGGATTGCTCATTTCCTGGCCTACAGGGCCCGAAATACCATAAGGAAATCCTGTTGCCGGATCTTTTATAATATTCGCAATGGTATAAGGAGATTTTCCTATAGCAGTTGGATCGGTTTGAATAACCGGCGTCATTGGATCTAAATGGATTGCCGAACTCAAAGGCCCACCGAACTCACTATTGGTATTACCTAAAGAACTGTTAACCGAATGGCTATAGCCTAAATTCTCGCCGAAGCTTATCCACTTGGCAGGCTTAAATGTAGAATTAATACGAATGTTAGCACGATTAAAATTAGAAATCGGTGTGGCTACAATACCTTCCTGGTCTATATAACCAAAAGAAGTATAAAAGGTAGATTTATTAGTTCCGCCTGAAACGCTAAACTCGTGGGTTTGTCTGCGGGCATCGTCGTTAAAAACAACTGATTGCCAATCAGTACCTTCTCCATAAGATGATGGATTTGAATACGGAAGTGTTAAAGGGCCATCAGTTGCTGCGTTATAGCTATTTGAATATGCTTCATTCCTAATCGTTGCATATTCACTTGCATTTAGCAGTTTTAGCTTTTTAGCTGGCGCCTGTGTGCCGTAAAATCCATTGTAATTAATAGATAACCTTCCTTCTTTGCCCTTCTTGGTTGAGATAATAATTACCCCGTTTGCCGCTCTGGCGCCATAAATGGCCTGCGAAGCCGCATCTTTTAAAACCTCGATCGATTCGATGTCTGATTGATTTAAATAACCAATGCCTCCATTATCTACAATTACACCATCAACAACCCAAAGCGGATCGTTATTACCTGAAGACGCAAAAGAGGTAAAGCCTCTCACTCTTACTGTTGAAGCAGACCCTGGCTGTCCATTACCACTGGCAATAGTTAAACCAGATGTTCTTCCTTGTAAGGCTTGCTCTACCCTGTTAATAGGCATTGATTCCAGATCTTTTGCTTTTACACTGGAGATTGACCCAGTTACCAGGGCTTTTTTCTGTGTACCATAACCCACTACAACCACTTCCGTTAAATCTTTCGAATCCGCTGCAAGCGAAACATTGATACGGCCACCCGCTGGAACAGTTACCGTTTGCGTTGCCATACCAATTAAACTGATGGTTAATTTACCGCCAACAGGTGCCTGAATGCTAAAAACACCATTGGCATCAGTAGATGCAGCTTTGGTAGTTCCATCAAGCTTAACCGTTACGCCAGGTAAAGGAGCACCATTTTGTTCTGTTACTTTTCCTGTAACCGGAATGTCTTGTGCCAATAAGGCCAGCGGAAATGCCATGATACAGTAAATGAAGAATACGAATGTAAATCTTCCTCTCATAGAAATTAGTTTTAAGTTAATATTTGGTTAGTTAAATGACCGGGGCTTTTGGTAGCCCGTTTCATAAATCAAATCTATAACCGTGCAATACAATTGAACAATTTTGCGCTACTACACAAACCATACAGCAGCACTCAATTAACCTAAAAAGAAGATTTTTAGGCCTACATAAGCCCTACAATGAAAAATAAATCAAACTGAATACCAGACACTTAAGACATTTTAACTAAAAACGTTATTATTTGTAACGAAAACATTGTTTTAAGGCGTTTTTTGGCGGGCTATGTTGATCAGGAACTCATATAAATTAGTCTCTGGCTTAAGCTGGAGTTTCTTTCTTAAGCGATATCGGCCTACTTCGATGGCTTTAATGGTTACATTCATCAACTGCGCCATTTCTTTTGATGAAAGATTCATCGATAAATAAGCACAAAACTTTAAATCGTTCTGACTTAAATCAGGGTAAAGGTCTTTGAGTTTATTAAAAAATTCGGTGTTTACATGATTGAAGTGCACGCTCAGATGATCCAGTTCCTGATCCTTCTTTTCTACATCTTTGATCAGCCTGATGAGGTGCCTGAAACTTGGCGAGCTCTCATTTATATCGTGGTTTTTAATTACAGCCGATATTACTTCTTTAATCTTGGCCAATACTTTACCCCGCTGTACCAGGTGCATGGTCATGGTAGAAAGTTCTTTGTTCTTATAATTTACATCGGCTTCTAACTTTTCGTTCTGCAGCCTCACAATTTCCTTTTCGTTCCGATCCAGTTCCAGTTGATGCAGGTAACTCATCCGCTCCTGCTCTTTAATGTGTTTGCGTTTTTGCCACCTGATAATCAACCTGATTAACAGCACAATCAAAATCAGGTAAAAAATCCTCATCCATATGGTATTGTACCAGGCTGGCAGCACTACAAAAGTATAGCTTACCACTTCCGATTCGTTACCAACATCCGTTCTGGCTTTAATATTAAAAGTATATTTCCCAGCAGGCAGATTGGTATAGTCCTTTTCGCTTTTCGTGTTCCATGCCGACCATTCCTTATCGAAACCAACCAACTGGTAACTGAATTTAATATTTTTATCATGCTCGAACAACGTTGAGGAATATTCGAAATGCATTGAATTTAAATTATTGGTGTATTCAGGTATCTCGTTCTGATCTTGTTTGGCAGAAATGATGCCTTTGGTTGTAAAATAGCCTCCAAAAACCAGACTATCCTTTTTACCAAGCAGTTTGATCTGCCCCAGCACTACAATTGGTTTGGTTATGTTCTCGATGTATTTTTCATAGTTAATATGGTAGGCTCCCTTATTGGCTCCAATAAATATGTTTTTACTATCCAAGGGGTAAATAGATTCGAAGCCGCCTACTACTTTCCCATCTAACTCGGGCAGATAAAAAATACTAAAAGGATTCGATCCTGATGGTCGGCTAAAATCGATTACGCCTACCTTTTTATTGCTTACAAACCAAATGTTTCCGTCGTTATCCTCCTTCATATACTGCACCGAAATACCCTTTATGGCATTGGCCAGCAATTTTAGGCGGACAAATTTTTTCTTCGTGTTATCATATTCATAAACACCATCAACAGTTGCAATTACCACCCTGTTTTTTATATGGTATACATAATTATACAACTTAGAAGGTAATCCATCGCGGTCGGTGTACATGGTGGTATGCAACACACGTTTATGATCGGGCTGTAATTCTATTTTATATACCCCATGGTAGGGGTGCGATGCCCAAATATTATCGGGGTTATTATTATCCGCTACAAGAAACCGCAGGGGTTCATTTATGCCGTCAATTCTTCCACCATTGTTAAATAGCCCATCCTTATAGGTTAAGCGTTGTAAACCCCAATAAGTGCCTGCAATAACCTCGCTGCTCGGGTAAACCCGATCTAAGCTCTGGTACAACCAGGTGCCTGGTAAATTGTAAAGCGGCTTAGCTACACTGTTCTGCACCAAAAGTGTGCCCTCCTCGTGTGCCAGCAACAGCTGGTTGTTAATCTCATCAAGCCCCCACACCTGCCCTTTGGTATTTTTCACCTCCTCAAAATTCGAGGTGGTATAACTTAAATCTTTGGCAGCAGGATTAACTTTGGTCATGTACAAACCGTTCGATGTGCCAATATAAACCGATTGGTTAAACTTCCTAAATGCATAACTCGTAATCTGTTTATTGCGGTCAGGAAAAATGCTTTTAATGGCGCTATTTATGGCCACATAGGCAATCCCATCGTCTAAAGCCAGCCACATGTTCTTATCGCGGTCCTGCAGCACTCCCCTTACGTTGTTGTTCTGCAAACCTTCCCTGTAATTGTATTTCTGGATCAGTTCTCCACCTTTGTTCATAATATATACCCCACCAGAGGTGGTACCTACTACATACAGATTTTGATTGATCTGATTGGCAAAATAAATCCGGTCGTTAAAAAACACATGATCGAGATTGGTTTTGAAGGGTTTAAGCTGATGGTTAATCAATAGAAAAAAACCGCCCTTTAAGGTAGAAACCATCAAAGTATCGCCACTATAAGGCAAAATAGCTGTAACAGACGATTTCTTGAAAACCGGATCAGCACAAAAAGGCTTCCACATTTCCTGCTCGTAAACCATTAAAACCGATTCTTCCGATTGGGCAAACACTTTATTATTGGCCATGCCCATAAATAGCCAGGCCTTACTGGGTTTATAGTTTTTAATCACCCCATCCTTATAATGCAGAATGGAGTTGTTCGATCTGAAAAAAACTTCGTCGTGGATAATCGAGATGTCCCATATATCAGCCAATTTCCTCAGGTTTTCGGGTAGCAGGCCTAAAAGCGAAGTATATTTTAAAATCCCTTTCTCATTGGGGTAATAGAAACCAAATTCATCCTGCCCACCTACATAAATCCGGTTTTTAGAGTCGATCCCGATGGAGCGTACCGAAGTATAATTAGGTAAGCGAAACAGGCTCCAGTAGCGACCGTTAAAAGTAAGCAGCCCCTCATTGTTCCCAAAATAAAGAATCCCGTTTTTATCCTGCTTAACATCCCAGTTCTGCATCCCTGCGTTATACTGCTCGTTATTGTAATTTACTACCTGCGGAATGGCCAAAAGATCCTGGGCCGATGCATGATAGCCCATCAGAAGAAAAGTAACGGCAAGCAGAAGTTTGTACATATGGTTAGGGATCATTCGCACGCAATAATAAATATATAATTTTAATTCCGGTTAACATTGACTACCGCATCCACTAAAACAAATCATTTTGAGCATGAAATAGGCTAATGCTTATTCTTAGATGTGCCCAGGAGCCTTGGATGGTAAAAATGAAAGCTTATATGTCTTATATAGTAAAATTGACTCGTAAGGTGGGGTATGTGCCTGAGGTGGTGAGAAAATTTAATCTTATTTTTTTGGAGCGCAAAGCCTGTAGTGTTTAGGGTTGTTTCAGTCCCGCTTTTACTTCAAGTCCTCTCCCGACGAAAAATCGGGATTGCGGGCTTTCCGTTCAATCGGGGCTAGTTTGCTTGGACTGTGCAATGAAATTAAAAGCGTCAAGGGCTTCTAACCATATAAGAATTTAAGTACATGTAAGCTCATATGTTCTTACATGTCTTATATGGCAAAAATAGTTAGAGAAAAATATCTTGATCAGCCTCTCTTAGTTGGTAGAAAATGACTATTTCATTAAATACGGTTTTACCGCTTTTCGCCAGATGGCATAACCCGCAGCATTCATGTGCAACATATCATCCACAAAAAGTTCTGGCCTAAGTTGCCCGTCTTTGGTTAGCATCAATGGATATATATTAACGAATTTCGTGTTGGCCTCTCCGGCTAAAAATTTCGCAATCAATGCATTCGAAGCTACGGCCTTTGCTTTAAATTTATCCCTGCTCGGACTCGGTTTAATCGAGATGTAAACAATAGGCACCGTTGGTAACTTTGCCCTAATGGCCTGCACTAAACGGATAGTACGGTTTAAAACGGTATCAGGTGTAACCGTTTCGTTTGGTAAATCGTTCTCCCCCACATACAGTACAATCTGTTTGGGCTGGTAAGGGAAAACAACATCATTTAAATAAAAGATAATATCGTTAATAACAGCACCACCTATTCCGCGGTTTAAAGCATTGTATTTGGCAAAAATCTGTGTACAATCGTCCCATTTGCGGATAGATGAACTTCCTACAAACAACACCGGATGAACGGGTGGTTTATACATTTGGTCGTACTTTTTAATGGTTTGCACGTCATCCCAAAAATTAGGTTTCTTTTGGGCATAAGCAGTTACAGTTAAAAAAGAAATTAAAAGGAAGCTTAAAAATGATATTTTCATGCGAATAAGGATGTTTAAAGGCACACAATATACCAATATCCTATTTTTTACAATCAATTCAATCAAATTTATTACTGTCGTATGTAAAAAAATAAATCGAAGTTTTCGTGGAATAGTGCCTGATTCGCCTGCATTGAGTAATGCAGGCAAACAGGTCTTTTATCATCAACTAACCAAATATAATGATGAACAAATATATATCTTTATTTAGAATTATTCTAAATAATTAACACTAATTAACTAAAAGAATAATAAAATACTAAGAATCAATTCATTTAATTTTAAAGAAGAACACTTAAAAACCGCTGGATGAGGCTTTTCAACTAAAACCGTTCAAAGGATTCGTCTTGCAGGCATCCATTATTAAGCTATTGCTGTTGAAGGTTATTAACGAACAATTTGCCGTGATTAGTATAAACGGGTTCCCTGATGCCGATTTTTAGAATCTGTCATCCAAAGGGGTAATTTATTTATAAAAATCATTATGAGTGACAGGAGAATTTAAAAAATTAAATCTCCTCAGATTATCGTCATTGCGAGAAGGCTTTTTCAGCCGACGAAGCAATCTTACAACTATCGCTAGTAGCGAGCGCTTTAAGATTCCCGCCTGCGCGGGAATGACGACCACTTTATGGGAGTCAGTCATTGTGGTCTGTCGAAGACCCTCTTTCTGTGAACTATATAAGACATATAAGTTTCATATAAGCTCAACAAGTTAATCTATCTCTAGAAAATTGATGATCTTGAAGTTTATGCGCTCATCACCTTAATCTGCTGGAACAAAAAAGAGCTCAAAAGTTAACAGCTAGCTGGTCCCTGACTCCGCTCTCCGAAGGAGTCCTTTAGACAGACTGACAAACAATTAAATTTAGCCCCTAAAACCAGCACTAAACCTGTTAAATTCCAACGATAAAGCCGCAATATGTGCCAGTTTCTGTTTGGTAGAATGGTCATCATGATCAGCATCCATCATATCAATCTGAGTTAAAGCATCCCCTTTTAATATAGCCTTATCACTCAGGTTACCTACAATCTGCTTAACCAATAATGGATCAGCCTGTTCGGGTTTATGATTAAGCGAAATGTATATAGAAGTGATAATCGCATTGATCTGGTAAATGGTCGACTGTACCCCATACAAGCCATTAAAATCGATATGTTTCCGCATCGGTTCCTGGCTGGCCGACTCAATCGCTTCGCTTAATGCAGATAAACTCAGGTTGGCATTTTTTCTGGCCATGCGCGGAATATTCTCGCCCAGGTTTTCCTTCCTTTCTATCGCCACCTGCAAATAGTGCAAACTATCTTTTGTCGCTTTGCTTATTTTCGTTTTCAACTGGCGGCTGTCCCAAATGGGGAAAAGATAGGTGGCAAAAATGGCAATTACACAGCCCAGCACGGTAAATATAATCCTGTCGTGTACAATGTGATCGAAATGCCCTTGGTAACTACCCAGCGTTAAAATTACTGCAGGGGTAATAAACAATACACTTATTGTATAATTTAAACGGTTAAAGGCATAAAAACCCAATAGAAAAACCACCGAAAAAGAAAGCAGTACCGCCGGGCTCTTCACAAAATAGATGATGATCAGCCCGATGACAACCCCGCCAAGACTTCCTTTTAACCGCTGTAAGTTCCGTTTCCAGGTAATCGAAAATTTAGGCCTTGCCACAATGACCAGTGTGAGAAAAAGCCAGTAACTGTATTTACTCGGTTCCAATTGCCAAATAAGCAAGAAACCAAACAGAAAACAGATGGCCAAACGCAACGAAAACCTAAAGATGGCCGATTTTAAGGTAAGGTGCTCCCTGATCGAAAAGCGATCGCCGGTAACAAACAAGGGATAAGAAATAGATCCGCTCAGTTCTTGTAAGTGTTTCTCGGGCGTGCGCTCATTGCCCCTGATCATTTCGATAATACGCACAATATCGTTCATATTCGAAACCACTTTTAATACAATTCTACGCTGGGTTTCGTCTAAACGTTCCATTTCCTGCAACAGCATTACGCGTTTCTGGTAATATTCGATATTGGTGGCCACCTCACCCTTATAAGCCTTGGCCGACCGAACGTGCCTGCCCAACTGTTCAAGCTCTTTGGCCAGCAATCCAATCAAGGTGGCAATCAGTTTTAAACTCGGACCCGTTGTCAGCGTTTTGCGCACCACAGCATAATCATAATGTACGGCATTCAACTGCTCATACAAATCGATCAGTAACCTCGCCCGTTCCAACAACAGCTGACCTTTAGCGTTATCAGGCTTCATGGCGTACTTATCGGTAAGCAACAGATTCCTGATCAGTTCATGTTTCTGGTTAACCTTAATGTGCAGTTTTATGGCTTCCTTTTGCTGCAGATCGAGCGGAACATTCACATCGTAATTTTTGGCTTTGGCATTCAAGAACATTGCGCTACTCATCAAACATTCGAAAATGGCATGATGGAGCGAACGGTAAGGGCGGATTAAAATCTGGATTAAACTGATGATATAATACCAAACCCCACCAATCAGGATATAACTGCTAAAATACAGCGGCCGTTCAGGGTGAAGCCCCATCACGAATGTACACACAATCAGCGCCATGGTACCAATCAGTGAGAGTTTCTGCCCATATACGGCAAACATCGAAAAGCCGAAAGCTGCAATGACTACTACTACCGCGCTGAGGTAAACATGATCTAAAACGGATGAAACCACCAGCGTGGTGGCGAAAAAAACGATAATACTTGATAGTGCTGTTTTCAGTTTATTCAGTCGGTTATCGGGCAGATCGGTCAGGCTGATCAACAAAGCTCCAACGCCTATTCCTTTGGCCGCTTCAGGATTACCCAGGTAAAAGAATAAAATAATGGGTAATACCACGGTAATGGTGGTGCGCAGGGCATCAGAAAAGTACTCGCCTAAAAAGAAATACGAAATGGTAGAGCCGATGCTGTTTTTGCCCATGAATAGGTTACTGAATGCTAATAATTGATAAAAACTGCAAAGATAACAGATTTATAATGCATGCATAACAAATAGCTACACAAAACCAGATACCGATCTGTTCTTTGGGCTTTAGAAGCGTAATTGCATGTTCATAACTTAATCTTCTGTGTTACTCTGTAGTGATGCTGCGCTGAACACTACGGAGAGGAAGGAAGGGGATTTGGGGAAAATAAATTGTGTTGTATTCTTATTATTTCCACGCCTGACTGAATACAGCACTTATTGGAGCGATCATAGGAGCAGCCCCGAATTTTTCAGCAAGTTCTTTTTCCACCTTACTTTTGATCTCGTCTATACAGTCAGGATTCTGTTTTTTGATCTCCTCAAAAACAGGTCCCCACTCTACCAAACCGCATGCAGCTTCTTTTGCGGTTGCACTTACGGAAAAAAGTTTTACTTTTTCAATTGATATTTTTGCAAAGCCGGCATCCTTTAGTAATGGTGTTATAAGCGCTTCATTATTCATCGAGGTTGCAAGGTTATGCGATTCGGGCAAGGGTTCGTCTAAATATTTCGTTGCAATAGATCTGGCAGAATAAGATGCCGCATTATTCTCCAGCTTATCCCAGGTTGTAAATAAAAACAAGCCACCCGGTTTTAAAACCCGATAGGCTTCTGCAAATGCTTTCGGTTTATCAGGAACAAACATATACCCGAAGCAACAAACCACCAAATCTATACTATTATCGTTAAAAGGAAGTTGCTGGGCATCAATATTTCGCCAGTCAATATCAAGGTGGCTCAATGTCTTTTTGGCTACGGCCAACATCTCCTCGCTAATATCTGAAGCGATCAGCTTTGCTGCGTGTGGAATATGCTCGCGGATATGACGGGTAACACGACCTGTCCCAGCCGCAATTTCGAGCGCAACAGAAACCGGAACGGAGTGAATTCGTTTTGCAACTTCTACAGCATAGGGTTCAAAGAATAATGGGCCGAAAAACTGCTCGTAACGAGTGGCAGTATCTTCGGGCAAATCAGCCGAAGGATCTTTTGTCAAATTATCGTTCATAAACGATTGATTTTATATTTCGTTCAAATACAATAGGTGATATTGTGACCCCTCAGGGGTTCGAACCCTGGACCCACAGATTAAGAGTCTGTTGCTCTACCAACTGAGCTAAGGAGTCTGGTAAAATAAATATAGGTTAAAAATAATAATTAGTCGCTTGGATTTAAATATAGATCCAACCTCATTGCTCCGCAATTATCAGCTCTCTCGCATCTTCTCGGTTCTCAGAAGTGAGTAACTTGTAAAGTGTATTAATATCATATATTTGCCTGACATCTTATCATCAATATGGTGACTCTAAAATACCTCATTCTCACAATAATTGGATTCTTCTGTTTCAATAGTGTAAAAGCACAAACCTTTGGTTGTCTAAAATTCAAACAGGGAAAGTTTAAGATGATATATAACGAGAAGTTATTAATAATAAAACGTGACGCAACTCATCAATATGAATATTACGATAATTCAACCGTTCCTATTTCGTATAAAATAAAATGGATTAGCAATTGCTCTTACATATTAAAGCCAGATGCAAATAACTTCAAGAGATTTCCTAATACCCCTAAAAATGCACTTATTACAGTTAATATAATTAGCTATAGTAGGGATACTTATAAGATAAAGGCAATATCTAATTTCAGTCCGCTGGCATTAGAAAGTGAGATTACTAAAATCAACTAAGGTTGTCTCTCTGCAATTGAACCATATATTCTCACACGCGGCACGCGTGCGCCAGCGAAGGAGCTAGTAAGGATCCAAAATTATGAAATATGGAATGTACACCACCTATTTTCTTAATTAATAAATCTATCTATCTCTTGCTTCAAATGTTTAAGAGACTCTATAGAAGAATTTTTGCCAACCCGATAAGTAAAACTGTCAGAGTCAGTGTTTGTTAACACCCCGAATTTACCTGTTAACCTGAATTTCAAAATATTCATAAGACACTTACCGGGAGCGTTTACTCTTAAGCTATCACTACTGAAATAATCTTTACATATATCGAACTCATTATCAAAATCACCTGTTGGATATTTTAAGATATACTGACTTTTGACCAATGCAATATAATCTGAAATATAGTTACCTCTTAATGAATAAGGTTTAGTAATAATGTTTAAGTCTCTCGGAATGTTAATACTATAGTAACCACAAGATAGTTCATGCAGAAAAACAATAGGGAAGCAGCTTATTAAATCCAACAGCAAAACATCCAACTCAGCTAGAAAATTGTCAAATTGAAAAATCGCTTCAAAATCAGCATTTTTAAGTGTAGTTTTTTCTTCTTTTACCAATTCAAAAAGCGCCTCTTGATTTATCAAATAGTTCTCTATTGAATATTTACGCAAATAAAAAAGGTTAGGCAATTGTTGCTTGCTCCTAAAAAAGTCATCGAAGTCTTGGTCAACAATATAAACATCCTTTTTAGAATTTGCTATCGATTCAGCTGCCTTTATTACGTTAGCCTTTCCATTTAAGCCTATGATTCGATTTATTTTAATTCCATTAAAAAGATTTTTAAATAAGTGGAAATAAAAATGTTCTTTGTCTACATCCTCAACATAAAAATTAATATCATTAAACTGATCGAATAAAATTCCGAAATTAGACTTCGCTTGTAATGACCTTGTTGGCATAATCCCTTGGCTTTCTATACTCATCTACTATTTAAAATAAGGATTAAAAATCTTGCATTTGTCTTTATATACTCCAATAATCTCTGGCGAATGAGTTGCAATAATCAATTGTGTATCTGGTTTTTTAAACTTATAAATAGCTTTTAAAAAATCTTCCTGCCATTTTATATGTAAAGAAAGTTCCGGTTCATCAATCATGAACAACTTTTCTTTCCTATATTTTATGTAGGTGAATAAAATCAATAGTTGTCTCTCCCCGGAAGAAAGAGTATTAATGTTTATTCCAGATTCAACTATTTGTTTTTCACTATCTATAATATCATATTTCAACTGACCTGTCTTCTTCTCAAAATAAAGCCTTTTTGCTGAATCAACTAGAAAATCATTTATAATCGCAATAAATTCCTCTAAAGGTGCAATTTCAAGCTTAGAGTTTTCCTCAAACGTGCTAAAGGCATTTATTAGTTTATTCACCTTACTAAAATGACTTATATTAACCGCATATTCAAGGCTTTTCTCTGAAGGATTATCCTTAAGCAACCTTTTTAGAGAAGTAAAGTACTGTGAAATGTTAAATTCAGTAATATTGACTTCAGGAGAATCCTGAGCTTTCTTTTCGCGACCATTTGAATTGTGGTTCTCATTCAAAAAACTTATTATTTGTTTCTCGAGAGTTTCCAAAATTTCAATAGATGGAGGCTTTTGGCTCATTAAATCGATTAATTGCTCCTCTGTGTAGACCTCATCAAATGTAGACATGATGATTGTCTCGTTTAGGGTTCTAGTCAATTTTAAGATTTCGTTAGTGTGATTGGTAAATTCCCGAGATAAAATTCTACCGACCCGTTGTAATGGATTAAGTCTATTTGGACCGTAATGAGATTGATTAGTGTTAATATCTTCATCTACAGTAGTACCACCTTCATCCGATAAGATCAAAGTTCTATCCAAACCAATATTCATTGGTTTTGGAAAAGATTTTATTAGATTATATGTTTCCTGTTCAGTTTCATCGGGAGTTACTTTAGAATAAATATCAAATTGTTCATTTTTTACCCGCAGACTTTTTAGCCCTTTGGTATCATGATCAAGCTTAATAACTAAATTTTTAAACGAATATCCTGTTTGTATATCAAGTAGATTTATTATGACAGTCTTTTTATCTTGAACGGCGCTGTATAAATAATCCTTTCCATCTAACTCAAATGTTAATTCGATCTTTTCGTAACATTCAGTAGCTAGTTTTCCTGTATCTAATTTGATTAACCAATTTATAGCGTTTAGTGCGCTTGTTTTGCCACCACCATTTATCCCAACTAAAAGTGCTAAGTCGTCATCAAGATCAAATTTGCTGTTCAGATAACCATGTAGTTTTTTGATACTTACTTGTTTGAGTTTCATTCTAATTTAAATATACAAAATTGATCAAAAATGCCATTGATCAACAATAATTTAAGCTCAAAAATGAAAACGAAGTTATACTGATTTGAGAGCCGATCGTGCAAAGTACCAAAAAAACCTTTACTTGCAAATTCTATTAGCAAAACAATCTTTGCGAAAGAGAACATATCTTTTGGATATAAAAATCGTAACACAATCTATTCGCAGTTGAACTACAAAAAATTAGATGATAGGCTTAATAATGTTTTCTCATACGCGGCACCCTTTCCCATTCTAGCTCAACACTCAACCCCTGACTAATCCGCCAAACGCCAGTCACTAAACGCCACACGCCTAAAACCCTCTTGACATTAACTAATCATTTCGTTACTTTAGTTCTATCATATCCTTATTTTACTGAGCAGCGATTATTTCATTACGCTCGGCTTAATCATCCCACATTTTATTAACGGGTTTTATTACCCATAAATTAATTGAGTTATGGCAATAACAGGCATGATTAGGGAACCTCCGCGTTCTGCAAAGACTGCAAAGGCAGTACAAAAACAGGTTAAAAAGCATCTTTTTTGGTTAAAAGGGGCAAATTACTTTGAAACCTTCCTGCCATGGGCAGCACCCAACCAAAGTTACTTTGAAACCTTCCTGCCGTGGGCAGCGCCAAATCAAAGTTACTTTGAAACCCTCCTGCCGTGGGCAGCGCCAAATCAAAGTAAAATCTACAAAAACAGTAAAAAACATAATTATTAAAATCTATGATTAACAGTATAATATTACAACCACTCAGAAATGGAGAGTATATCCAGTTCTTAACCGATACCTTAAACATTGTATCGAAAAACAATCCTGAAGCACTTAAGGTTAGCGCACAATATGATGCCTTACGTACAGCAACCGCCGATATTGAAAAGCTGTTTAAAATTAGTCAGGGCAGTTTGGTAACCCAGGAATTAGAAGTTTTAGATAAACGAAGAGACGATGCTATAAACGGCATTACTTTGCAGGTGCAAAGTTTATCGTACAGTGCCGATGCCGTATTAAACAAACATGGCAAAACCCTTTCGGCCCATTTGGCACTGTTTGGCACCGGCATAGCCAAAGATAACTACCAGAGTGAAACCACTAGCCTGCGTAATATTGCCAACGATTGGAAAAACAAACCCGAACTGCAGGAGGCGGTAACAGCTTTAAGCCTGGGCAGTTGGCTAACCGAAATGGAAACGGCCAACGATGCGTTTAACCTGGCCTATATTAAACGGAATGAGGAACTGGCGTTGGCACCCAGCGATAAGTTAAAGGAACTGCGCAATACGGCCAACAACCTGTATTATAAACTGCGTACCCGGATTAACTCCAACCTCGACATTAGCGATGGTGCAGAACCATGGTCCGCTACGGTGAACCTGCTTAACCAGAACATCAGCACCTATACCGCCTTGCAAACCCGCCGCGGAGCAGGAACGGGCGGGGAAGCACTTACGCCAACCATTGCCTGAAAGTAAACAGCAGATGAAAAAGAGCTATAGCGATATAGCTCTTTTTTATTAATTTGTGCGTTATAAATACGCAGGAATGACTGATAATAATTATGTTTCCAGAGGTGGCTGGTTTAGCTTCAGATTAGCTGACGGCTGGACAGAATACGATGATGAGGATGATTCTACCCATGCTTTCTGGAATGAAGCGGAGGCATCTTGGACTGGTAATTTTAGGATTACAGCCTTCCAATGGCCAAATGTAACTGACTCTGATGTAGATAAAGCTGGTGAATATATTAGCAATGAGGTTTTGGAGAATACTGGCGCACAGAAAATTATTTTAGGTGAATACGACTGCGCGCATTATAAGAAAGAATTTCAACAAGAGGAAGATCAGCAGGTAGTCTATTATTGGGTTACCGGAGCACAGAATGATATATTTATCTGCACATTCGCAATTGATAAGGAACAGGAGGCATTGCCGATTAATAAAAGGGAACTAATGGCGGTTCAAAATATGATCGCCAGTATCAAAATCATTTAGAACGATTGATTGACTTTATTTATTTCCCAAGGAAGGAACTTATCAGCAACAATACAAAGACACCATGTACATTCAAAAACTATCCATTGATATAAAGACTAACACAAACAAAGACGACCTCATTGATGAGTTTGGTGTACTGATGTCTTTTTATCGTGGAAATGGGCAAACACAAGGAAGAATAGAATCTCGGTACATTAAAAACGACAAGATCGTTTGTTTACCTTTCACTCTTGAGAAAAACTCCCTTAACAGAAAATTCAATAATTTCTATGTAAATAGACAAACAAAAAAAATCGAAGATCTCTGTAATTCCAGGCTGAGCTATAAAACTATCGGCAAGTCGTATGACAGTTACAAATCTCCTTGCAAATGTAAAAAGTCTGACTTCTATATTCTGATTACAAATTATATCACAATTAAATCTCCATTAACTTGTGGCACTTGTAATAAATCAGTACCGCTTTACAGATTACCGATTTATTACGATCATGGCTATATGCCAATCTTAAGCTGGGAAACGAATTATATTTCATGCGACAGTTTACAAATGAATTGTGAAGTTGGAGAACGTTGGGCTTTAAATCAGATGCAAGAAATTAAATCTCAACTATCCAAACAAGGACTCGAAATTTGCAAAAAAATCGAAGGAATGACTTCAATCCCAACTTTTTACTATTTACATAATTACAAGAAATATAAAGGAGATCAGCTAACAAGACCTTGTCCAGGTTGTAATAAGAAATGGAATCTAAAAACACAACTAAACAATCAGTATGACTTTAAATGTGACGAGTGTAAAATAATATCAACAATATCGCCAAACGTTTAACAAAGAATAACCTACACGCATGCTTCCCAACCTACGCAAATCTCAGCACCCTAACCTAAGCAATTGCCTGAATCGGCTTTCAAATAAATCAACACATTAATCTCGCTAAAAGCTTAACGAGTTGGATACATAAATGCAAATTAATACACCCCATTGTATTCAACTTAAATAAAATTCGCTTCATTTACTCAATCAAGAATTTGATAAAAATAGCAATTATGTATATTTAAGCGTGGGGCAGCAACTTACAAAACCTAATATGGACCAAGAAACAGCAAGTTATATTATAAACTACTTCAGTAACTTAATGACTGACAATGAAAAGTTAGCACTGAAACACCATATGCATACCTATAAAACTTCTGATGATCCTAAGATGAGAAGGATTTTGACTAATAGAGGTTGGATTAGAACGGAACCCGAAATACTTAACTTTCTAAAAGACGGCTACGATGAATTTGAGTTGAGCATCGCAAAACGAATTATGACGGAAAATCCTGAAAAGGTATTTCTCAACAATTGTTCAAAGTGTAATAAACTTGCAAGGACTCCATACGCTAGGCAATGCCGACATTGTGGCGATAATTGGCATGCAATAACCGTTGCTCAGTTTAAGCTTAACAATGCTTATCAATTGAAAGGAAAACAATTTTTCTTACTTGGAACAGTCGTGAAAGGAGACATCAAAAAAGGCCAATTTATAGATCTGACAATGTTAGGACTGAACAAAAAACCAAAAATTGAGACAATTGAATTTGCACTTAAACGAAAAGACGGAAAAGTATCGGAAGACATTGCACTCGGTACAAACGAACTAACCGAAGATGATAAAGATTATATTACAAATAAGGGTCCATTTGCTACACCATTCGACATTATAAATGACCGATCAACTTAAAAACACTTGTGTTTTACACTATTGAACCTGAAGCATTTATAAAAAAAGTCCGCTCTTCAATTAAACATTTATGCAGATATATTAAAGCCAACAAATGATCATAATAATAATTGGATTTATATTTTTTTTCTTAATAACAGCCCTTATTTACCTTACATATTGGTTACCAAAGAAATTGGGCTACCCAAAGGTTGGAAAATATACCTCCATAATTTTGACACTTTTGATCTTGATAAAAACTGCTTTATATGTATTCGAAGACGAGCTGTTTTCGAAAACAGATGCAGAAAAATTATTAATGGAGCAGGGTATTCAGCTAAAAGATAATTATAAAATTGAGGAGAATAAATCTGATTGGGGAGTGGGTGACTATTACCACACCTTTACTTTGATTATTACACCTCATGATAAACAAAGAATCATAAATCAGATAAAAAATGCTTCTAATTTCTCTAAAGAGGAAGAAGTTATAACCCGTTTTGATAACCAGGAACGCGACTACAATGGCCCTAAAAGATTTACAAATTACGAAACAGAAGAACAGTATGTTAGGGAACTTTTTGAGCCACATGGAAGTGGATATGCACCAACCTGGAGGAAAATAGAAATTGAAAAGAAAAACAACAAATTAACGTTCGAAGACATAGATGAATGATACCTCCGCTGGCGCATGCGTACCACGTGTGAAGAACAAAAGAAAATAGGCTATAGAATTAAATTATATAGTTATTTACAAAATTTCATAAGAACGATGATCCTAATCAAATACTCATGCATCCAACAATAACAGACATTATAGCCAGAATTATGGCTGATAAGGAAGAACTTGGGATTATGCTTTATGCGCCAGCTTCCCCAGCGGAAATATTGGATTTTGAGAATAGCATGGGCATTAAATTACCAGATGATTTAGTTAAATTCTATCGCTTTTCAAATGGTTTCGAATCAGAGGAAGATATGTTTAGGATCATTCCATTAGACGAAATTATTGACAATATAGACCAGCCAGATACTTATGCAGTGGAACTAAATGATTTCCACTTTGCAGAATATTTAATCTATTCTGATATGTGGACAATCAATATAAATCCTGTCGACAGTAATGATTACCACATTTATAACAAGGTGGAAAATGTAATCACCTTAACAAATTCATTCCCTGAATTTTTAGAGGCATTTTTAACCGGCGGTGTTTTTGACGGGCTTTACACCTGGAGAGAAAATATAAAACGATTGACTAAATAAAATTGATTTTATTCGGTTTACTTTAGTATATCGGATCCCAAAACTTTATCTTTAGAACAACTCCAGCTATTCTACCCAAATGTTTCGATGCTAACTCCAATATTATGAAACGTTATCTAAATATTCTAGCTTTACTTTTAATTGTAGCTGCCTGTACTAATAAACACCCTACTAAATTGAATATAGCTCAAAAAAATCCAAGTCAAAACTGTGATTGTACAAAGGATACATTGTTAGCCCAAATTATTTCTTGTGAACCAATTTCTTTAGATAATGGGGCAAAACTATACTGGAATTATAATTGCGACTCTTCATGGATAACTTTTGAAAATAGAAATCGAGAGAAAAAAACAATCTTTACATTAGGTGATGGATTAGTACAATTGACTAATCGGCTTGGACATACAAGTTTTCAAGAATTTAGAACAACATTCCTATATACAAACAGGGTCATTTCTGGTTGCTGCGATCCAGACGATTACTATTTATACAGCAAAGCTTCAGGTAAACTAATAAAAAAAATTGGAACAGCTATCTACGTTTCAGACAATAGTCAAATACCTTTTGTGGTTTCTGTTGCCAACAGAAGTCATATTCAAAAATTCGATTTTAATTCTCTAACACTCTATAATGTCGACACTCAAAAATCTTTCAGGATTAAAATCAAAAAAGGAGAAATCGAAAAGGGAATGAAAAATAACAATTACATGTTCCCAGAATACATTTTTGACAATCCTACTATTCACGGGCAAATCCTTACTATTAAATATTTTACAGAAAAGTATATTAAGGGGGTTAACCTAAAGTATAAAACGATCAAAATTGACTTAAAACAATACAACCGTTAGCAACTCCTTGCTATCTAGCCCAAGTCTTAGCACCCGGCCTAAGCAACGGCATGACTTGTTCTGCCGTTAAATTATAAATCAATTTCATTATTAAAAACTTGATGAGCCAAATACTGTGAATGCACAAATCATCCAATCCACTTCCTAGCCAATAAGAACTGCATCAGTGGGGGGGCTTTCGAGGCACAGCCCTATCTAGCGCAAGTCTTTGCGCCCTGGCCTAAACAAGGCCTGACTTGTGCTTTAATTTAGCATTAAATTTAGATTGCTTCACACTACTTCGCTACCCCTGCCCTTCAGTTCGCAATGACGAATCTCTTCGCCTTTATAAACCCAAGCTTCGAACCTCCAACTCCACACTACCCTCATCAAAATATACCCAGTAAATGGTATTGACGCTAAATATCGCGATTGGGAAATTTGCCCATAACAAACAAACAATAAAGCATGAAAATAAACAAACTACTATTAATGGCAGTGCTTGTGCTATTGATTACTACATCCAATTTAATTGCACAGGTAAAGAAATCAGCAACCAAAACGGCTGGTCCCCTTAAAACCAAATATGGTGCATTGGCTATAGACCGATCCAATGGTTTTTATTATGGTTTTTCATTCGATCAGCCAAACCGGGCAGAAGCCGAGAAGAGAGCAGTTGACGAATGCAACAAACGAGGCGGGTCTTGTAGCATTGTACTCACCTACTCGGGTACAGGTTGTGCGGCATACCGCACCATAAACGGCAATGTGGGTACCGCATTTGGCTGGGGCATAGCCAAAACCAAAGAAGAGGCCGATGCAATAGCAACTAAAGAATGTTTAAAAAGAAGCGGCGGCATCCAACCTACCAACTTTGTTTGGAGCTGTAACACAGCACAAGCGGCGCCGTTAAAAGAAATGTACAATGCCTCGCCTGAAATTACCGGGCCGGTAAAAATTGGCAACCAGGTGTGGACAAGTACCAATTTAAACGTGAGCACCTATAGAAACGGCGATCAGATTTATTACGCAGCCAACCAAAAAGAATGGGAAAAAGTAAGCAGGGATAAGATTCCGGCTTATTGTTATCTTAATTTCGACAGTAGTAATGAAAAGAAATACGGTAAGCTGTACAACTTTTATGCGGTTACCGATCGCCGAGGCTTAGCGCCTGCTGGTTGGCATGTACCTAGCAGCAGTGAATTTTTAAC
Organism: Pedobacter sp. Bi27; assembly: GCF_918698255.1. Classification (NCBI taxonomy): domain Bacteria; kingdom Pseudomonadati; phylum Bacteroidota; class Sphingobacteriia; order Sphingobacteriales; family Sphingobacteriaceae; genus Pedobacter; species Pedobacter sp. Bi27. The sequence goes on along the minus strand of NZ_CAKKMW010000003.1, from coordinate 413,567 downwards.
CCTTATTGCGGCTTTAGGTGGTGAAAAAGTAGCCGGTAAAAAAATGCGTGGCACTACTGGCTGGGACGTAAAAGATTCGTACAAATTTGCGCATGGCAATGGCGATAACTCATCAGGTCTCAATTTACTTCACAATGGCAGTGCAGGTGGTGATGAATATGGTGGCGGCCAGTCTTTCAAGTATGGGGTGTGGTTAAGCTATTGGTGGTCGAGTACTACCAAATCAAGCGGCGACAGCTTTGCCTACTACCTTGACTTTAACAAATACAGCGAACCGCGTGTAACTGACTATAGTAAAACCACAGGCGCCGCGGTAAGGTTAGTGAAAGATTAATTTGCGGTATTATAATATTTAAAACCTTAAGGTTCGAAATCGCTTACTCAACCGGGAATGATCAAGATTTTCCGGTTGATTTTGTTTAAAGGGTCATAACAAACCAAACACCACTTATATTGGTATTTGACCATATCAGGAATTGAAGGGGATACAAACTGATATCTAATTATAGGGCTTAAATCGTTTGTTTAATAATTGGATTGCTTCACCTCACAGTTCCTCCCTTTGGTTCGCATTGACGTATCGTTTAGTTTACAAGTCCAGACTTCGGACCTCCAACCCCTGACTCCGACTAATCACAATGACCTACCAAAACCCTTCTTTTAACAATTGCCAAAACAATTGCCTTTTAAAAGGGATTATATAAGTACACCAATAACATTTGATATGAAAACGAAAATAATAATCTTGGTAGCTGCCTTTGGCTTAGCGTTGTCAGCGTGTAGTGGTAAAAAAGCCGATCAGGAAAATGCCGACAGTATGTACAAATACACCGATACGAACAAATTGATCGATAGTACAAGCACCGATTCAATAGCAGATTCGACCACCAATGCTCCAGCCGATGTTAGACGTTAAAGAAGAATAAACAAACAGCTAGCGCTCATACCTAAAAATATGGGCGTTTTTTAATGATTTACCAAATCCAATCTTTTGATGCTAGGTTTCAGGCCCCAAACCTCCTGAACCTGGATTAATACGCCAACAGATTGCTTCATACCTTTTCTTCGTTTCGGGGTACAGCTTAATGTTAAATAGCCCTGATGGAAGTGAAACGGACAGCAGGACCGAAGCCAGCCCAAGGATTACAGCTGCTGCGCTCCAAAAACCTTTCAACTCCAAACTAATCCACATCTTGTTCTCTTTCTAGAAATCAAAATTTCGGACTAATCCACAAATAGATTGCTTCACGCCACCTCCCCCCTACCCTTCGGTTGAGTTAATATAAACCTCGAGTTCGGCCCCCTGACTTTTGACTCCAAGCTCCAAACTAACCCTTCCCCAGTTCTCCAACATACCGATAAGTGTTCACCTGCACCCCTGTAGGCGTAGTTTTCGTGCTTAGAAAAGCCAGTTCGCGTGCATCGGCAGTATCAGAAAAGAAACGTTTGCCCGTGCCCAGCAATACCGGGTATACCATCAGCACCACCTCGTCAACCAATCCCTGCTCTAAAAGCACAGCAACCACCGTCGAGCTTCCATATACGATCAGATCAGGACCTTCTGTTGATTTGAGTTCGCGAATACGCGTAACGATATCTGTACCTAAATCTTCAACAGGTCCCCATTCGAGGCTGTCTGGCCTATGAGTGGCCACATATTTTTTGCCATTATTTAAACTATTTGCCATCGGATTATCGCCTGCTTTTGGCCAGTACTGGGTCCAGCTATCGTAGGTTTTGCGGCCCAGCAACAGATCGATATTAGTTCCCTGCGCCTCTAATACGGCTGCTAAGCCTTCCAAACTCCGGTAAGGTGTTGTCCATCCGCCATGCGTGAAATCCTCGCTGTTTTCGTGCTGCATCACGCCATCAAGCGAGATGTGTTCCATTATTTTGATCTTTCTCATGTTATTTTCTATTGATTTGATGATGATAAAGTTACAACGGAAGAGTAACACGCATGAGGGGCAATCGTGACAATAACAAGGCGTTTTTATGACCATTTGCATTGGACGTAAGATGGTTATTGGTTTAACTGGAAATGGGACTTGGAAACGAATGGTTCTGTGCTTTTCGGGTAGCGCAGCCCCGCCATTCGCTACAATCTTTTTGTTACTGTTATCCTGAACCTATCGAAGGGGCAACAAAAAGGATTTCCGCTATTGTCGGGTTTAGGGAGGAGGATCTGTAGCTTTTGGCAAGCTGAATAGCGATTGTTATATTCATATGGCCTTACCTGTCCCGATTGATGAACACTGGTATGGATAAGTCGACCGTAAACTGTCAATTTAAAACTGTAAACTAAAACCCCTAACTTGTGGCAACTAAATTAACAAGCATGCTCATAGATTTGATACCAGTAATTGAAATCGGATATAAAAATCAGGAGCTAGCTCCGCCAGACAAATTTCCTTATTGGGAGCATCCTGAAATTTGGAACGCCTATCACCAAGAATGCTTTCAAAAAGCGGGTTTTAAAGATAAACTGACGCCTTATTTAAAAGGTTTTCCATTGTATAAACTCTCAGAAATTACTGATAACAACTTAACCAAACTCATCATTGACCATACGCAAGAAATGAGAGATGGAAAATATGAACGACAACTGGCCGCAACATTTTTTGGCGGTTATGTTTTGAATATTGATGGGCAAGACAAATATTTTCCTCAATGTTGCGGAGGACTGAGTGATATCATGTATTGGGACAGCCTTTCAATGCTACAAAATGTTTATTACGAAGGACACCCTTCCCCACAGATCAAATTTGATGGCGACAATATCCTATTTGATTTTTCGGTTGACGAATTTGATGAACCTTTCCTACCTACACCACAAGAAATTACACTATCAATTGATCGACACGAACTCAGAAAAGCAGTTGAAAAAGTTAAAATAGCACTTCAATATTTTGAAAAACGTCTTGATAAAATAAACGATGTCGAAAAATTAAACATTGAAAACATTGGCGGACTTTTAATTTGGGGCGATTAAAACTACGGAATAAGATATTAATAGATAAACATACTCAAGTGTTAACCTAAATAATCCTGAATAAAGATATCATATACCAAGACGATCAACCACAAATGAAAACACTACTAAGCATTTCGATATTATTCCTCTTCTTGGTTGTAAATACATCGACAAGAAGTCTGAAGTCAAATGGAAAACAATTGAAGTTGGTGACTACCTTTTTGACTTTCCTCAGAACTTTAGATTAATTAAAGAGCAAGGGATTGACTCTTATATTGGGAGAATTAAAGGAAATGATATAACCTTTGAATTTGATTTTGGGTTTTACTCAAATGACTTTGAACAAACCATTGATGAATATTTAAAAGATGGAGATTGGCGAAGTCTCATTGCATTTCAATTTATGAAAGATGGCGTAAATTATGATGACAGAAATATGCCAAATGTCGAAATTATCAATATCCGGCCCGCAACGTCGAAAGATGATTCAAAAAATAAAAAATACGATTTTGTTGCCGAATATATATACGAAAACAGCAAGTTTGAATACCCGATATCGATTCCGGATGATATCAAAAACCAAAATTTTAGCATTGATACCATCCAAAATGTATATAGAAAGATAGTATTCTCCAAAGATACGAAAAATGGAATTACTGGAATTTACCTGGCAAAAACAGATGGTACTGAAGCGCTATCAATGTTTACCAGTAACCTGACGGCAGTGCAACAAAAAACAGTATTAAAAATTTTCAAAACAGGCAGGTTAAAAATTCAGTAGCAGTAGCACCCAATCAAGCCTCATAAATCTATCTTTGTTGAGGATCACTTAAATCGACAGACATTAATTAACTTTCATAAGCCCCAGTAAATCGTGAAATCATCTCTAACGCTCCTCATTTTTTTTAATCTTACCGCAGCATTATCTTACAATCAATCTCAAGCTGTGCCGATTAATTCCGAAAACACCAAAAGGTCATAATGAAACGACAAACTATACCAGCCAATCATTTAAAAACTATCTGTTGGTTTAACAATGCAGTTATAGACTGGGCTTCTGCTGGCAAGCGGTATACACTTGATGGAAAAACAGATCAATTGGGCAAAAATAGTTTTAATTTTGGCGACAGCGCCATTATATCGGCCGACGGACAATATGCGTTTATTTATCAAAAACTTGGCACAAAGGGACTTCTACTTAAAAACGGAGCACTTTTAAGAGAAATAAACCGTTCATATTATTGCGCAGATGTTTATGAATACCCTGCGGCATTCGTGACCTTAAACAGTAACACATTTTTAATTCATTGTCCATCCGAATACTGTAGGCTTGATTTTGAAGAGGTTGAAACCGGACAGATCATCACCAGTCGTGAGGGACGAAATCCTACCGACTTTTTTCATTCCCGGCTCGAAATAAGTCCCAATGGCAAATACCTGATGAGTAAAGGCTGGTTTTGGCACCCCTGGGATGCCATCAAAGTATACGACATCGAAAAATGTATACAAAACCCCAAACTGCTTGATGAATCTGAAATTTATCCAAACGTTGTGGTAGAAATCGCTACTGCAAGTTTTATTGATGACCGCTGCATATTATTGGGGTCATCGGATGAGGAGGAAATGAATGAGGAGCTATTGGAAAATCTTCCACCAAAACATATTGCCATTTGGGACATCAACTTGAATCAAATTTCTAAACCAGTTAAAATGGACATTGAGTTTGGAAATCTTTTCGCCATTAATGACCAGTATGCCTGGGATACATATGGCTTCCCGAAAATTATAAATTTGGTAACAGGCGAAATAGTAGATCAGGACGAGAGTTTGCAAAGTGGATTACAAAATTCATCAATCATTCGCAATATTGAAGAACTTCCGAAAGTGGCTTTTAACCAAAAGACCAAACAATTGGCAATAACGAACGGCGATAGTATTGAGATTATTGAGCAATAAAAGATAAAAACATGGAAATTCGCTTATTGGTACTACGAACAAGTAACACGAAACTTCTAGCAGATTTTTATAGTTTACTTGGGCTTAAATTTGAATATCATAAACATGACAACTCTCCATACCATTATTCGGCTATAATTGAGTCAACTATTGTTGAAATTTATCCATTAGCTAAAAACCAAGATAAAGCAGACAAAAACTTAAGGTTAGGATTTGGTATAGAAAATTTTGATCAGGTGATGATAACGTTAAAAACATCACAAGTTGATTTTTCGCAAGAACCAACCCAAACAGAATTTGGTTTTATGACCATTATAATTGACCCCGATGGCCGGAAAATTGAATTGTATAAAAACAGTTAATAGACTTTGTTTAAAATAAAAATTTATTTAAATCGGAATGGAACCATACAAAAGCATCGATTCCTTAACGCAACAGATTAAAAAATAAATCATTATACTACGTGCCGAAAACCTGATAGACAAAACCATTTATTATAGAAATTTAGCCACGAATAAATCTTATTATTTCCCAATGTGTAAACAACATGATTCAAAAAAAACAAATTATTTATTATTATTTCTTTTTTTCGCATTAAACGGCTGTAATATGATAAGTGCAGGACATGGCTCTTTGACAAGTTACGATTTCGAAACAAATAAGGCTAACTTGGAAGCTGCTGTAATGAAAGTGATAGCTGAAAATAAAAATATTTACCGTGAACCTGAACCTAATCAAGAAGCGAAGGATATTTATAAAGAAATCGCAAAGGAAAGGAATAAAGACGATGAAAGTATAAATACTGACACAACCTATGTTGATTATTATAATGATGGCAAAGACTATTTGACCATAAAAATCAAGGATAAAAACTATAGGTTCACATTCAGGTATTATGGTGACGAAGAGACGTGGAAGACATCCCCAACATCCTCATTATTTATTGTATATGCTTATAATGAACTTGGGCAAGGAGGAGGTTACAACGATAATCAGGATCCAAAACTTTTGAAACAGTTAACAGCTGTTTTTGAATCAGAATTGGCCAATAAAGTTGAAAAAGAGTTAGGTTTAAAATATACGGCAAAGAAATAGACTGAATTTAAAAGGTTAAATGTGAAAACAACAATCAAGAACCTATCAAATCAAGAATTAGAACTATACAACTATACTGTGTCTCTACAAGAAATGACAGATATGGATAATATAGACAAGAAACTCAAAGAGGATGGCATTTTCAGTCAGTATCGACACATCCACAAAAGCTATTTCGATTTATTTTTCAATACAGAAAACAAGGAAACCAAGCTTGAAATCCTGAAACGCCTTGTGTTTCTGAACTGGTATGGTGAAATTGAGCCGAGTTATTTCACTGGTGTTAAAGATCTGGAAAATTCAATTATTTTGGAATCGTATACAATTTTAAACGAATACCTTTTAAGCAATAAAATCGATGAAGAATTTAAATGGATGTTATCCTATTATTCGAGTTGGTCTTTCGCCATACTTCCCTTTTCAGAAAATAACCTTTGTGCACTAACAAAATTTGTCAGAGAAGTTGACACTGCCCTTTTAGCTTGTCCAAAAAAACTATTACCCAAAGGAACCATGGATAACAGAGGACAAATGGGTATTTATTGGACAAGCTGTTTGGTGGAAAGAAATGAATAAAAGAGGTTTAAATATAAATTATGATCAAACACTTACTAATTGCCATAGTTGCCCTATCTAATTTAGCCGCTACAGCACAGACCAAAATGCGACCAGTTAATGAACTCATCAATACCACCAACCCAGGCTGGCCTGTGGTAAAAGATTGGATTGAATCTGCAAAAAACAAAGTCGAAATTTTAACAGCTGATAGTGCAAAGGCAAAAGATGCCTTGTTTAAGACACAGGTAACCACACGTTCGCCAATGGGTTCGGTAGTTTATATGACTGGCGGAATTTTGGTTGATGATGGCTGGATCAGAATTCTTGGTTCGGGCAATCCAAAACTAAACCGTACACTACCTGATTGGAACAAAGAAAAATCAATACAGAAATTTGGAGAAGCATCGCCCTTCCTATTAGTTGCAGATGATGCAATTGGCGGTTTTTACCTTTTAAATGGTGGTGGCCTCGGTAAAGACCTGGGAAAAATATACTATTTTTCTCCAGATAATTTAACTTACGAGCCACTTGATCTTACTTATTCGGATTTCTTACAGTTTTGTTTCAACAACGATTTAGACAAATTTTATAAAGGCAAAAGGTGGAATAAGTGGAGAGATGAGGTTTCAAAACTAGAAGGGGATAAAGTCATTAGTTTTTATCCAACCCTTTGGTCAAAAGAAGGCAAAAACATAAACAAAAACACAAAGAAAGTGATATCAATTGAAGAACAGTACAATTTAAATATAGAGACACGTAAACAGTTAGGGCTTGATAAGTAAAGCTCTTAGTTCTGCGCCTATCACCTTAAATCTGCGGGAAACAACTACGAAGGGGTTCTCCCGCAGATCACACAGATATCCGCAGATATTTCTTTATAAATTGCAGTCTAAGCATAGTCGAAGGCCATCCAACTTTGCGTGCTCTGCGTCTTCTCTCTGTGATCTTTGCGGTTAAAACACGTTACTCCGTTAATTTCTGTCTAATCCCTTCAGTAAGTTTTTTCACTTTCATATAACCTGCCATAGAGCTGTTCCGCTTATCGAAGTCGATTACTAACCAGCCTCTTTTGGCTTTAAGGTTAAACTTATCGCTACCGTTTAAGTTTACGAACAGATCGATATTCTGATCTAACGGAAGTTCATTATTCAAGGCACTATCCAGGAATTTTTCCAGTTTACCCGTTTTATCTTCGGCGTACTTGGCTTCAAATTTGAAACTAGTATCATTATCGGTAGCATTTATTGATAAATAACCGCCACTATTATGGCATCCGTAAGCTAAAGCGGTAATTAAAATTGCGATACTGTATATTATATTTTTCATTGTTTTTTGGTTAATTGTTTAAACTGGTTAACTGTATAAATTGGTTAATTGGGGATTTACTACCCAGACTTTAGACTAAGGACTAAAAAACTACCCTCCTGCCCTTCCCTTGATATCATCGGTAGCTGTATTTCTAGACCGGGCCGATTTTACATTCTGGTTCCCGAAATTGTAGCTGATGCTGAAATTTGCCCTTCGGCTGGTGTAACGGTTCACTACGTTCATATTGATGTTCTGATAAACCAGTTTCCCCTCCCAATGGTTGGTAAGTAAAATATCATCCATATTTAAACGGAGTTTAAGCTTTTTGTTCATTAAAGTTTTCTGGATTCCGGCGTTTAAAGCGCCCTGATAAATGGTGGTTTGCTCTACACCCGAAACCCGCGGGGAGTTTAGCCATGCACTAATTTCGATACTAAAGTTTTGAGGCAAGGAAAAGGAATTGGAGGTGAAAATATTTACCGCAGCCTTACCCGCACTGTATGCAGCACCTTCAATATTTCCGTCATTAAATTTGCTGTAATAAACACTAACATTATTTTGAATATTCCACCATTTCGTCACCTTAACAGGAACATATAAATCGGCGGAGTAGTTCTGGAAACGGCCTAAATTCTGGCGGATTACACTGATCACCCGGGTAGCATCATCCTGTTTACTAATTTGCGTAATCATATCACGGGTGTTCGAATAGCTGAGCGAAAATGAAGCTTGTTTATAACTGTAACTGATCTGGTAATTATCAGTAAACTGAGGTTTCAGATAAGGATTTCCCTGATCAACCGCCAAAGGGTCCATGTAAAACACAAATGGATTAAGCTGTTGGTAATTTGGACGGTCTACCCTTCTGCCATAAGAATAACGGATGTTATGGTTTTCACTGATCTTCTGATTAACAAAAACCGTTGGAAAAACAGATAGATAGTTCCGGTCTACTTCTTTCTGGTCGGTTACAGAAGTGCCATTAGAATGGGTGTGCTCCGCCCTTAAACCCAGCTGAACCTGAAATACCTTCCATTCTTTAGAGAAACTACCATAGATGGCATTGATATTTTCTTTATATACAAAGTTGTTCGATTTGCCCAGATCATTTTGCCAGACACCAGATACCAACTGCTCAGAAATAAAATCGTTATTCGTAACTACATAGCTGCTTTTTAAGCCCGTTTCAATTTTCATCGTTTTAGAAATGGGCAAAGTGAAATCCGTTCTGGCGGCATACACATTGATCTCCGCATCCGTATTATTTCTTAAACTGGTTTGGTTGGTTGGGTTGCCGTTTGCATTTAAATAATTGGCCAAAAAATTTTCATCTTTTTTATTGCTGAAACCCGAATAATCTACATCAAAAGTAAGGCTCTTACCTTTTTTATCGAAATCGTGTTTAATGTTAAAGTTGGCTGTTAAATTACCCACAGGCGAACTCGAGTTGGCATCCTGTAAAATATAGCTGAGATTCGAAGTTCCATTCTGCACTGCATTAATATTGGTATTGCTAAAGTTAGTCAGTTTGGTGTTTACCGTATTGGCATCTAACATCACCCCGAAAACTGTTTTCTCTGATGCATAATAATCTGCACCCAGCTTCCCCTGAAAACCAACACCTTTATTTTTACGGTCGAAATTTTGCGTAAGTGAACTGGCCAAACCTTCAGATAAAGTGGTACGGGTTAAAAAGGTATTGTTAAACTGGGCTTTGCGTACAACGGCACCATTTCCAAAAATGTTCCATTTACCTTGCCTGTGATTTAAGTTCAGGTTTACCCCGGCGCGGAACAAATCGCTGGGCGAATCGGGCATAATGCCCAGCCCGGTAGTAACAGAAACCGTACCATTGGTACCATAAGCTTTGTTGCGTTTTAGTCTGATGTTGATGATCCCGGCATTTCCGGCAGCGTCATACTTGGCAGATGGATTGGTAATGAGTTCGATGGTAGAAATCTGATCGCTGCTCATATTGCTCAGCAACGTGGTAACATCAGCACCTGATAGGAAATTCGATTTCCCGTCGATCATCACCATCACACCGCTTTTGTTATTCAGTTTAATCTGGTCTTTTTGGCGGTCGATCTGCACGCCTGGGGCTTTTTCCAACACTTCTAAAGCCGTGCCTCCAGTTGCAATAATGCTGTTCTCTACATTCAGCACCGTTTTATCGATCTGATGTTCAATAAAAGGTTTTTTGCCCTCAACGCTCACCTCTTTTAATTGTTTGCTTAAACTTTCGATACTGATGATTGGCAACTTTAAATCACCGTTGACTGAAAAGTGATCCGTCTTTTTACGCTTAAAACCAACGATCGAGATCGACAACATATATTCACCACTTTTCAACTGATCAATTGCAAATTCTCCTTCAATATTGGTCGATACACTTTTAACCACGGTGGTATCAGGATAGTTTAAAATCCGAATAATGGCAAACGACACTGGAACAGTTTTTTCATCGACGATTTTTCCCGTCAAAGTATTTAATTTCTGGGCAAAAGAAGCCCCACATGCCATTAAGCATGCAACTAGCGTAAGTAATATTTTCATGATTTCTTCTTTTTAGGCGTTCTATTTTTAATGCTGAGACAAATTTGTAATTGCGAAACTCAGTCGACCCGGAACTTCTGCCTCCAAACTTTCACCCCCAGACTCTCAACTCCAAACTCCAAACTTAGAGTCCAGACTACCCCCCGGCTCTGTTCTTAACATCGTCTGCCGCCGTTTTCCGGTCCTGGTTTGATTTTAGATTTTGATTGCCAAAACTATAACTGATATTGAAAGATACCCTTCTACTGATGTAATTATTCTGCACCCTTAAATTCACATTTTGATAATCGAGCGTTCCTTTCCAGTAGTTGGTTTGAAAAATATCATCAACATTTAACTTAAGCTTTAAAGCTTTGTTCAGGAAACTTTTTTGCACACCAATATTTAAAGCATACTGATAAATAGTGGTCCGTTCTAAACCCCTAACTTTTGGTGAGTTTAACCAAAAATTGGTCTCAAATGCCCAGTTATCGCCCAAAATAATCGAATTCACCGTATTAAAATTGTAAAAGACTTTACTTAAAACAAAGGGGGCGCCCTCTAAATTATCATCATTAAATTTATTATAAGAAACCCTAAAATTGTTTTGCAAATTCCACCATTTGGCAATGGTTAGCGGAACAGATAACCCGGCCGAGTAATATTCCCCGCTGCCAATATTCCCTTGGCCTACAGTAACTATTCTGGTGCTATCGTTTTGTGCGGTTTTACTATCTAAAATTAAATCTTTTGTTTTGGCATAACTCAATAAAAAAAACAATCCGCTTTTATAATTGTAACTCACCTCAAAATTATTGGTAAACTGTGGTTTTAAGTATGGGTTTCCCTGTGCTATGGTATAAGGATCCATGTAAAAATTAAACGGATTTAATTGCTGGTAATTTGGTCGATCTATCCGTCGGCCATAGGTGTAATGTAGATTACTACTTTCAGAAATTTTCTGGTTAATAAAAACCGTTGGAAATAATGACAAATAATGTTGTTTTACCGATGTATTATTGGTTACTGATGTTCCGGTAGATTGGGTAAACTCTGCCCGTAAACCAGCCTGAACCTGCCACTTGCCCAGATCTTTTGATAAGTTTGCATAAGCTGCATTTACGTTTTCTTTGTAAATAAAATTATTGCTTTGCCCTACAACATTTTGCCATTCATTATTTACCAATGCCAACGACAAAAAATCATTATTGGTTTTTACATAAGCACTTTTTAAACCGGTTTCCAGTTTTGTAGTTTTTGATAGCGGCCAGGTAAAATCTGTTTTTGCAGCATAGATATCAATGGCTGTTTTACTATCATTTTTAATAATTGTATTGTTGTAAACAGCCCCTTTTTCATCGTAAAAGTTAGTGTTAAAATTTTCCAGCCCCGAGTAGTCAAAGCCGGAGTAATCGGCATCAAAATTTAAGCTGGCACCCTCTTTTTTAAAATCATGCCTGATATTAAAATTTGCACTATAATTTTTGTTTGGGGTATTCGCATCAGAATATTGGATTAACGAATTATTGCCCGCAACCCCATCCTTAATTTCATTTATAAAGGTTTGAGAGAAATTATCCAATTTACGTGTATTCGTACTGCCATCAAACATAATACCGATAGTTGTTTTTTCACCTGCGTAATAATCTGCACCTAGTTTTGCGGCCAACCGCGATCCTGTATATATTTTCTGAAAATTCTGGTTAAACATACTTTGTAAACCATTGGCATTGGTGCTCCGCTCTAAAAATAAATTCGAAAAATTATTATTCTTTGAAGCATTTGCATTGGTGAAAAAATTCCACTTTTCTACACGGTGATTTAAATTGAAGTTAAGCTCCGATCCGTAAATATTGGTGGGTAAGTTAGCCCTTATTGCATTGCGATAGGTTGACGAGACACTTCCGTTGGTACCAAATGCTTTGTTCTTTTTAAGTTTAATGTTGATGATGCCCGCGTTGCCGGCAGCGTCATATTTAGCCGATGGGTTAGTAATAATTTCGATGGTAGCAATCTGGCTGCTACTTAAGCCATTCAGATAAACAGTTAAATCGGCACTCGATAGAAAGTTGTTCTTCCCATCAATCATCACCATTACACCCGATTTATTGTTCAATAAAATCTGGTCGTTTTGCCTGTCTAACTGTACGCCCGGCGCTTTCTCTAAAATTTCGAGCGCCGTACCGCCTGTTGCAATAATGCTGTTCTCTACATTCAGTACCATTTTATCAATCTGATGCTCAATAAAAGGTTTTTTGCCCTGAACGCTCACTTCTTTTAATTGTTTGCTTAAACTTTCGATCGTAATGGCAGGTAATTTCATGTCTTCGTTAAGCGACAAACGGTTAGTTTTTTTACTTTTAAAGCCCACTATAGAAATCGACAATACATACTCGCCACTTTTCAACTGATCGATCGCAAACGCTCCTTCGATATTGGTCGATACGCTTTTAACCACAGTGGTATCAGGATAATTCAGCACCCTAACAACCGCAAACGATACCGGAACAGTCTTTTCATCAACAATTTTCCCTGTAAGTTTATTTAATTTCTGGGCAAAAGAAGCCCCACATGCCATAAAGCATGCAACTAGCGTAAATAATGTTTTCATTGGTTTTTTCTTATAGGTACTTTTATGATGTTTATCGGATCGTATTATTCAGGCGCTATCCCCAATTCTTCCTTAACTTCCTTAATCCGGTTTGATACAGAATCCTGGTAAAGGGTATCATTAGGTCTTTCTAGGTGCAAATGATCTAAATCACGTAGCTCTTGCTCTAACTTTTCCTTTTTTAACGCTTCTTCTTTTAATTTTGCAACGCATTTCAAACCATCATCCGTCATAATCCATACACTAGAATCGTTATGATCATTTTCGCTGTCGTTACATTCCCAGGTCCAGTAATTATTAACATAGCGGTAAGCATCCTGCTTTAAAATTAATTTTGTACCCACCGGAATTTCAAGGTTTAACCTTACTTCCTGGTTTCTCCAAATGGTTCCCTTTCTCAATTGAAACCGCGGACTAAAAATCAGTTCAGCATCTTTCACTACATAATTGTAGCTAATGTTCTGTGCATTTTGCAAGGCACTTTGAAAGGTTTTACCCTGTGATTCGTATTTCTGCGTTAAACGCGTAACACCGGTTTCACTTTTGTTAATATCAATGCGGATACGGTTCGGTGAAACAAAAGGTCCGTCTTCAAAATCGTCAACTACAATCTGGTGGCGGTTATTCGCATCAATGTGGTAAGCCGCGCTATCTTCTTTACTGAAATATTTACTTTTATCAATATTGATGGTGTACACTGGATAAGCTTTCAGGTCGGTTGTTTGTGTTAACTCTGCATGTTGCTTAAATTCTGATGATATTTTAGCGGCTTGATAACCTGTTATAGCTACCCCGGCCAACCAGATAATTAACAGGGCAAAAGAAAGTGTTTTGTTAATGGCCTGTTTGTTAAAAGCTACCCTGATCGAGAATAACACCAGGGCTAAAATCGGCACAAAGCAAACAATAAATGCACCAAATAAAATTGCCCCCCTATTGCCTTCATTTATAATAGAGAAGGGAAAATATTCATAGATACTCGCATCCCAAAACCCCTGAAAAGCGGCCGTACCAATAATTAAGGTAATTAAAAAGAGTACGCCAAAAACAATGATGAACCCCGCAATGATCTTAAAAATCACCTTTCCGGTGCCCGAAATAAACCGGCCAAGCCATTCGAAAAACTCTCCTATAAAATTCCCTAAACGGGCAAATATTGGCTGAGCATGTTTATTTACTTCGCCCAAGCGTTCCTTAACGGCCTGTAGCTCTTCATCTAAGTTCTTTTGGAAACCCTGAAGATTTGCAGGTTCGCCTTTCATTTCCATCCTTTCGATACGCGATTTGGCTTTTGGCATGATGATCCAGAGTATGGCATATACCAGTATTCCAAATCCACCGGCAATACTGATTAGCAAGGTCGCCAGCCTGATCCATTTAGGATCTGCGTTTACATAATGTGCAATACCTGCACAAACTCCCGCTACCACGCGGTCGTCCATATCGCGGTACAGTTTTTTCTCTGTGTATTGGTATTGATAGTTGTTATTGATCACTGGCGCTTCTTCACCTTCCTCTACCGTGTCAAAATCCTGCACCTTGCCCATTTGCGCAATCACCGAATTTACGTTGGCCGAATCTACCACTTGTTTTTTCTGCTCTTCCAATTGCTCGGTTAACAGTTCGGCAATCCGGTTTTCGATATCCGTTACAATTTCAAGGTCATCTGCATGGTTGGCAAAATATTGTTTTACTTCGTTCAGGTAGGCCTTTAAGAGTTCGTAAGCACTTTCTTCAATATGAATAATCGTGTTCCCTATGTTTATGATGATGGTCTTTTCCATTTCCTTTTTAATATTTATGAATTGGCTCCTTTTTGTGAAATACCTACAGCATAAGCCAGCTCCTGCCAGGTTTGATCTAGTTGTGATAAAATACCCCGACCATCTTCGGTTAAGGTATAATATTTACGCGGTGGGCCCGAGGTAGACTCTACCCAGTTGTAGCTTAATAAACCATTGTTTTTAAGCCTCGTTAATAATGGATATAATGTACCCTCAACCACCAATAGCTTTGCCGTCCTTAATTCGGCAATAATATCCGAAGCATATATTTCGCCCCGTGAGATGATTGATAAAACACAGTACTCCAGAATTCCCTTCCGCATTTGTGTTTGCGTATTTTCTGCTATCATATAACAAAGATATATGTTTTATATACTACCATGCAATACATAGTACTAAAATAAATTAAAGTAAATACATAAACACCTTATTATCAGTTAATTAATTTTTAATAAAAATTTTATGTTTAAGGTTAAATGAATAAAATCTAAGTATTTGTAGCCTTTTTTTGTAAAGCAGGGTGCTGTAATCCTTAGGTTTCTACAGTCCTGCTATCACCTATAGTCCCGATTTAGACACCCTTTAAATATAAAATATTCGATAAAATCGGGAGCTATTTGGTTCTATCAGGTTTAAGGTGGAGAGGGCTGGTTTTACGATTAATGGTTTTTGGGATAATGCCAGAACAGCCCCTTGTAAATAAACCCGACAGAGTGGATAGCCCGCATCCCGATTTTTCATCGGGAGAGGACTACAAGCGATGGCGGGACTGCAGCTCCCATGAAAAACAGGGCGCAGATTTTCTAAAAGAAGAAATTTGTAGTGACCGTTTTAGATTTCAAAGATCCGCTTGCACACACGCTCGTCCAGGCTTCGAGGAATTAAATATATAAATACTATAGATTTAATATATTTTAATAATTTTGCAACGTTTTAACTTATTTTCATGAAAAAATCTATTGCCAGCATTGTTGCTGAGGCAAACGAAAGCGGCGAAGGAACGCTCAAAAGAACCTTAGGGCCGATAAACCTTATTTTAATTGGCGTAGGCTTAACGCTTGGTGCAGGCTTATTTTCAATTACAGGTTTGGCCGCGGCCAATCACTCCGGTCCGGCAGTTACCTTATCGTTTATAATTGCCGCTTTAGGCTGTGGTTTCGCAGCACTATGTTATGCAGAATTTGCATCGATGATTCCGGTTGCCGGTAGTGCCTATACCTATTCTTATGCTACCATGGGCGAACTTTTTGCCTGGATTATAGGCTGGGATCTGGTATTGGAATATTCTGTGGGTTGTGCAACCGTAGCCATCAGCTGGTCGCAGTATTTAACCAGGTTTTTAGCCAGCCTGCATATTTATCTCCCTCCGCAATTAACCTTATCCCCTTTCGAAACTGCTAAACTTGTCGATGGTTCTACCGTTAATGGCATTGTAAACATCCCTGCAGCATTGGTGGTGGTTTTAATGACGGCCATATTAATCCGTGGCACCAAAGGCTCTGCCATTGTAAATGGAATTATTGTGTTTCTTAAAGTTGGTGTGGTATTGGTTTTTATTGCGCTGGGCTGGCAATATATCGATCCTGCAAACTATCATCCATACATCCCTGAAAATACCGGAACCTTTGGTCAGTTTGGCTGGAGTGGTGTTTTACGCGGTGCTGGTTTAGTGTTTTTTGTATTTATCGGCTTCGATGCCGTAGCAGCTTCGGCACAGGAAACAAAGAATCCAGCCAGGGATTTACCAATCGGCATCATTGGATCTTTAGTGGTTTGTACGGTTTTATTTGGCTTGTTCGGGCATGTAATGACTGGTCTGGCCAATTATAAAGAATTTGCCAACAGCGGTGCCCCGGTAGCCATTGCCATCGAAAAAACACCTTACGCCTGGTTAAGCCAGGCTATTATTTTGGCGATTTTAATCGGTTATACTTCTGTAATTTTAATCGATTTAATGGCTCAATCGCGAATGTTCTACTCCATTAGTAAGGATGGCTTATTGCCAAAGATGTTTTCTGATGTACATACTAAATTTAAAACGCCTTACAAATCGAACATTATACTTTGTGTATTTATTGGACTTTTTGCTGCATTTGTCCCCATGAATGTGGTAGGCGAAATGACAAGCATTGGTACCTTGTTAGCCTTTTTAATGGTTTGTGTTGGCATCTTGATCTTAAGAAAAACAGATCCCGAGGCTAAACGTCCATTTAAAGTTCCTTTTGTGCCCCTAATCCCTATTTTGGGCATTTTAACCTGTATTGCCATGATGGTATTTTTACCTTGGGAAACCTGGGTCAGGTTAGCGGTTTGGTTAATTATTGGTTTAGCCATTTACTTCTGGTACGGTAAAAAGAATAGCAAATTAAAAGCACAGAAAGACAAAACAGAACGATAGGTAATAAACTCATTACTATACACATAACATGATTAAGCTGTTTCATTTCCTAGACAGCTTAATCAGTGGCTACCCAACTAATTGCACTGATAAGCATATAAATATCAGCGGAATAACAAAAAAGTATAAGTTATTAACAATTCAACATTTTTCTTAATTTTTGGCTTGGGATTTGTCTTAAGAAAATTGACCCTATTAAACTCATCCCTATGCTTATTAAATTAGACACATCAGTTTTCAGGCTTTCCAGACACAAAGCAGAAAGCGAAAAAAAAACTATTACACCACTTACAAGAGCGCAATGGATTACTGCTGATAGAATCGTAATAGCAGCGATGTTTATTGCAACAATTGTTGGCGCAATCTTATTTTAAATTTCCGATGGTTGATCAAAAATCTTCAGAAATCATTTCCTTATTCATTACCACTGCGGCCATTGTTCCTGCAGCTGTGATGATAGATAGCGACCTGAACAAGGTTGCACAATCTCCTGCGGCATAAACGCCTTTGGCAGTGCTTTGCTGCTGCTCATCTACTTTTATTGTTTTTAAATCTGTTAATTCAAAACCGAGCTGTTCGTCGAAGTTGCAATGTTGTTCAACATCCGATTTGAGGTAGATCGCTTTTAAGGTTATTTTTTCACCATTTTTAAAAACAACATCTTCGAGATAACCATTATTGTGCAATAGTTCAACAACTTCGTCTTCTATAATACTAATTGATTTGGATTTCAGTTTTTCAGTCTGCTCGGTGCTTAGCTGCGATTTACCATTGGTTAAAACCGTTAAATCTTTATTCCAATGGTTCAGGGTTTTGGCCATCTCAAATGCATGCTCGCCATTCATTAACAGGCCTATTTTTTCATTCCTCACCTCGTAACCATGGCAATAAGGGCAATGTATAGCAGAAATAGCCCAGCACTCAGCCAAACCTTTAATATCAGGCAGCACATCTTTTAAACCTGTGGCCAACAATATTTTTCGTGCGGTAAAATTTTCGCCGTTTTCTGTACCAACATTAAAACCTCCATCTATTTGTATGGCCGAAATGGCTTTCCCTTCTAAAAATCTAACTGTTGGATATTCCAGTACTTCTGCTTTAGCAGCTTTAGAAATAGCTGCAGGCTCATGGCCATCGTGCGTTAAAAAATTATGGGAGTGTGGCGTTTGCCTGTTGCACGGTTTACCGGCATCAATTACCAAAACATTTCTGGTCGCCCTACCCAAAGTTAATGCGGCAGATAAGCCAGCATAGCTTCCGCCAATTATGATTACATCAAAATCCATATCTAAATCTTTTAATGCAAAGATCAGAAATGAATTATCAAATGCAACATAATTGCATTAAATTAATGTCATTTTTATTTTTCGGAAGATTGTTGCCTTAATAAAACTCCCATAATACAGCCGTTCGTCAACAATCAGATAATTGGCTTTGAAAAAGTAAGGATTCATATCGATAAGCTGATGCGCTTCTACAATACCCAATAATTTAAAAAAGCTGTACATCGATCTGAGCAACAACCATTTCCACCAGTTTCCGTTGATTTTATTTAACGAAAAATCGACCAGAAACCACAATCCATCTCTTTTTAAATACTCATTTAATTGTGCAAACACCTTTGCAGCGCGTTGTTCCCCAAAGTTATCAAACAAAAAAGGTGTTAAAATTACATCAAATAATACATCAGTTTTAAAATCCTCAATACCCATGTTTACAAATTCAACATGATTATTTTTATAGCTTCGTTTTTGAGAAAGCGCAATCATTTTAGCAGATATTTCTACATAAACGATCTTTAATCCACTAGAATAAATCTTCGCGAGCTCCTCTAAGATCCACCCGGTTCCTCCACCAACAATTAATATATGGCTATTCTCCTGAATATATCGAAGTTGATTTATCTGCGCATTAACCTGCGATTTAAAAAACACCAAACGGCTTAAAGTATCATAATGACCGGCTATTTTATCGTAGTTGTTAAGCATAGTATCAAGTAACGAGAATCAGGTATCAAGATTGCACTTTCAAATATAACATTGGCTTTGGTCTTTCTGCTTTAGCCTTTCTACTTAATAAATAAACTGCATCCCGATTATTCCACATATCGCCTTAAACAAAATAAGCCCATCAATTACCATTAAATAATAGAGAATGTTTTTTCTTCGGTGCATGGAATAAGCTACGTAAATGGTCAGGATAAAAGGCAACACGTTAAATAAAACCTGTGGCAATCCAAAACCTTTGTAACGCGCAAATATGCCTAAAGAAACTAAACCTATAATCAGCAATGGAATCAGGATACTGAAAATTGTTTTTCGCAGGCCATAACGTACTACGAATGTTCTTAAATGTCTATTAGCATCCGTTGGGTAGTCTTTAATATCAAAAATGATTGCATTTACGGTGCAGAACATCCAGTTTTTAATAAATAGCCAGGTCCACAATACAGAATCGTGGTAGCCAACCCCAGTTTCAATTTTAAGCATAATCAGCGGCAGCACATTGGCACAGCAGGCCCACACAAAACCGATTACAAAAGCCTTTAACCAGCCTGTATTGCGCAGATTAAATTTAAGGAAAGATCTGGGCAATAAACCGTAATATAAGCCGCCTGCAGTGATGATGATCAATATTGCGATCCAATAACTGATGGGCAAGCCCATAATATGCTGAAAGTTTTTGTAAAGCAGGTTTATGGCCAACAGCATACAAATAATAAAAAGCACAGCCTGACTCCAGTTGATAAATGTTTTATGTTTGAAATACCATTGATTGCGTGGGTTAGTTACAGATGGCTTGGTAGAAACCTTATTGTAAGCGTAGGTATAATAGATGGTTGGCGCCAGAAACAACAACAGGTAGTAATTTAATGAATTAAGCGGCAGTTTTAATTGCAAGGTAGCCTCGAGCGTTAGGGCAACAGCCAGAATACCCACAAAGTAGTTTCCAAAGAAAATGAACCTGATAACTTTACCAAACATTTGCTACTGTTTATCGACAGGCAATTTCGGATATATAATCGAATAAGGTAAATAAAATATAAATTACATTCTATTTAAACTCATTTCTGCAAAGAAAAACATTTTTTAGAAGAAGTGATTTTCTGCTATATTGAGCCAGTAAGAAAAACTAACAATAACGATATTGATTGTAACACCACTTACATTCAGCCAAACAGAAAAATAATATGGAAGAATATAAAGACGACTTAAATTCGACTACGGATACCACTCCAAAAGTGACAGGAATTGGTGGCATTTTCTTTTTTTCAGATAATCCGCAGGAAACGAAAGATTGGTATGCTAAAAATTTAGGATTTGAAATGAGCGCTTGGGGCACCTCAAGTTTTGAATCCAGAAACCTTAACAATCCTGATGAGATCGAATCACTTCAATGGAGTCCGTTCAAAAAAGGGGATGAATATTTTTCGCCATCCAAAAAAGATTTCATGATTAATTACCGTGTACAGAATATTGAGGGCCTTATTGAGAAGCTCAAAGAAAACGGTGTAACCATACTCGATGAGATTGCAACCTACGATTATGGGAAATTTATCCATATTATGGATGGAGAGGGTAATAAGATTGAGTTGTGGGAGCCTAAATAGCATTTTTTGTCATTCTGAACGCATTGAAGAATCTTTTTAAGATACTCAGGATCCAACATGATCATTGCTCTATGTTAGGGATTCTTCACTTCGTTCAGAATGACAGCGCTCAATAAGTGGTTTTTATAGCAGATGCTGACCACGAAGTAGCTATTAGGCCTTAAAAACAATAAAAACTGCTAATAAAATAAATTCAGCATGACGACCGCATTAGAGAAAGATTCTGAGAAGTCTTTATATTTCAGATTTGATTTACAACAAAAAAGCCTCTCAATAAATTGAAAGGCTTTAGTTGTGGGAAATGATCCCGATCAGAATCCGGACGACCCTTCGGTGTAAACGGGGTGCTATAAACCAGTTGATGCAATCAATTTTTCTATCATAACCCTGCTTTTCCATTTTTTAATCTGGTTTTCCTTAATTCTTGCATCTCTTAAATTATCAAAAATCCCGAACCAGACAATAAACCAATCACCAGTATGCCCGGTAAAACCTGAATGGTTTGTATTGTGCTTCTTTAACCGTTCCGTTAGGTTAACAGTAGAACCGATATAATATTTATCGCGTGTTTTGGAATATAGAATATAGGTGTAAAACATCTTTAACAACTGTTTAATTATTGTGGGATGTCTATTTCTTTTAGAAATCTTAATAGGAAAGTGATTTCTATATGAATTAAAAGCCGTCTAATTTTACTAAAGGCTTAGTGGGAAATGATCCCGATCCCAATCGGGACGACCCTTCGGCGTAAACGGGGTGTTCTGAACCAGCTTCAATAATTATCAAACAAAAAAGTCCTTCAGTAAACTGAAGGACTTAAGTGGGAAATGAGGGGTTCGAACCCCCGACCCCCTCGGTGTAAACGAGGTGCTCTGAACCAGCTGAGCTAATTTCCCTTTTTTGGGTGTATTCAAAGTTTTATAAAAAAGCCTTCCAGTTGTACTGAAAGGCTTGGTGGGAAATGAGGGGTTCGAACCCCCGACCCCCTCGGTGTAAACGAGGTGCTCTGAACCAGCTGAGCTAATTTCCCTTTTATAATTTTGTCAAACTTAATGTCCCATCCTCCGTTTGGGAATGCAAATATAGCGCTATAAAACTGTTCTGCAAATCTTTTTTTCTTTTTTTTCAACTTAACAAAGTTTCGAGGATTTTATGTGATTGTACCACCCCGAACGACGCCGTATGTAAGGTATAGAAAACCAATATCTTATCTAACAGAAACCGTCTCTGTGCATTGCTCATTTTTATTTCAGAAATTTTTTCGAGTGGTGTATTAAAAAGCGAAATAAACCCGATGGCATCTTCTAATAGGAGATAATTGGAGTGGATTGGCAGTCTGGAAGTAAACTCGCCCTCTTGCAGATCGAAATAAATCTGGTCATTTCTCCTTTTCTCATTAGGCGAGAAACCTAAAAAACGGGTAAGTTTTAATAAAAACGACAAATGAAAATTGGGATTGATCTCTTCAATTTCATCAAACCAGGCAATCGAATTAAAAATATAATCGAATAAACTCTCATCGGCTGATTGTTGCCTGATGCTTTTATACAATACCTCATTTAAAAAAATAACGATACTGGTTTTAATCATATCGTAAGGGATGCTTTTAAAAACAGGCGTTTGCCGAACCTCTGATACCCTTTGAATATTGGTATTTGCTTTATGATAAACCACCATATCCAACAAATGGAGCGATTGCAGCATGTTCATCTTAATCTTCGCTTTTGGCTTTTTAACACCATTAATGAGGTAAGACTGCATACCGAATTTATCGGTAAGCACCTGCACTACTACACTGCTTTCACTGTAATTGGTGGTTTTTAAAACAATGCCCCTAACTTTGTGCAACATCCGGTTAAAACAATTTTTTCAAAAGTATGTTATTTGTGCAAATTTAATTGTGCAAAAAGTAATCACGTTTTACAAATAAGATTAGTTTTGCCGTTAATATTATTATTAAACTAAGCTGCACATGTGGGTTAAGCTATCGAGATTCATTCTTCAGAACCGTATCGCAATCATCGTATTTTTTTTATTAGGTACAATTTTCATGGCTTATCAGGCCAAAAATGTAAAACTCTCTTATACAGGGAGCAAAATCCTGCCCGTTACCGATAGTGCTTTTGTAAAATATAATGCCTTTAAAAAGACCTTTGGCGAAGATGGAAGTGTAATGGTGGTGGGAATACAATCGCCTGATATTTTTAAAAAAGAAGTTTACAACCAATGGGTCCAGCTTTCTAACGACATTCAGAAATTAAAAGGCATTAAGCAGGTTTTATCATCAGGCAGGATTTTTCAACTGGAAAAAGATACTGTAAACCAAAAATTTGTTTTAAAGCCGCTCCCTGGTGGTTTGGTTAAAACTGATGCTGAAATGGATTCGATCAAAAATACCATTTATAGCAATCCTTTTTTCGAAGGACTGGTTTACAACCGTCAGAATGCCACCTTAATGGCCATTACTTTTGATACCAAAATCTTAAATACTGCTGAGCGTAACCCTATTTTAAAAGAAATTGAAGCAAAAGCCAAAGCTTTCCAGGCCACAACTAAGATACAGGTACATATTTCGGGTTTACCTTATATCCGCACAGCGGTGAGTAAATTGGTAAGTAACGAATTCGTATTGTTTTTAGGCTTATCTATCTTGGTTTCTGCGCTAATCTTATTGTTTTTTTTCAAGAAATTTTATGCCGTATTCTTCCCTATTTTAGTGGTTGTGATGGGGGTTATCTGGAGTATCGGCACTTTGGTACTATTTGGTTTCGAACTTACTATTCTAACAGGGCTGATTCCACCGCTTATTGTGATTATTGGCATTCCGAACAGTATTTTATTGTTGAATAAATACCAGAATGAACTTAGAAAAGACGGCGATAAACAGCGTGCCTTAAGCGTAACCATAGAAAGAATTGCCATTACTACACTAATTGCGAACATTACCGCAGCCATTGGATTTGGCGTATTGTATTTTACAGGAAGCGAATTATTGATGCAATTTGGCAGTGTAGCCTCTGTAAACGTAATGATTACCTGGTTAATGTGTTTATGTTTAATCCCAATTATCTTTAGTTATTTGCCAGCGCCTAAACTTAAGGCACAAAACCACGTTGAAGAAGGATTTTTGCATAAATTATTAGTCAAAACCGATACACTGGTACAGCACAAAAGTGGATTGATTTATATCGGAACGATTATCATATCCATCATTGCCTTTATTGGTGTAATGAAAATCAATGTTAATGGTTATGTGGTTGATGACCTGCCTAAAAACTCGGAAATTTTAACAGATTTAAAGTTCTTTGAGAAAAATTTTGAAGGTATTTTACCCTTAGAAGTAAGTGTAGATACCAAGAAAAAGAACGGCGTTTTCAATTTAACCAATCTGAAAAGAATGGAGAAACTAGAGAAGATGATTTCTTCCTATCCGGAGTTTTCGCGTTCCATTTCAGTAAATATGGGCTTAAAGTATGCCACCCAAGCATTTTACAATAACGATTCTACCTTTTTCCGCTTGCCAGATAATTTAGAAAAGAACTTTATCCTGGCCTACATCGCCAATGGCGGCAAAGGAAATGCAAGTCTGTTAACCAACTTTATCAGCAAGGGCAATCAAAGTACAAGGATCAGTTTTCAAATGGCTGATGTTGGCTCAAAACGTTTAGACGCCATTATGACCGAATTAAAACCGCGGATCGACAGTATTTTACCTCCATCTAAATTTGATGTAGAACTTACGGGATCGAGCATTATCTTTTCTAAAGGAACGGATTATATGTTAAAGCATTTGGTTGAAAGTATAGCCCTCGCCATCGTATTGATCTCCCTTTTAAGGTTGGCACAATTTAAGAGTTTGGGCATTATGTTTATTTCGCTATTGCCCAACATTGTTCCGCTAATCATTACTGCAGGGATTATGGGTTATTTTGGAATTTCCTTAAAACCTTCTACCATATTAATTTTTACCATAGCCTTTGGTTTAGCTTCCGATCAGACCATTTATTTCTTAACCCGTTACCAGCAGGAATTAAACCTGACCAATTTCAGCGTACCAAAAGTGATTACCGATACCATTACCGAAACAGGCGTAAGCATGACACACATTGCTTTAATCTTATTCTTCGGTTTCGGAATATTCACCGCATCTACTTTCGGAGGAACGGTAGTACTTGGCCTGCTCCTATCCATAACCCTATTGGTCGCTTTAATTTTCAATTTAACTTTATTACCTGCACTGGTATTATGGTTAGATAAAAAGAAAGTAAGAAAACTGGTATCTGATGAAGAATCGGCGAAGAATGCTAGTGAGTTTGACCATTAATTGAGTTGGGAGTTTTCAGTTGGCCGTTTGGAGTTCTTGACGCCTTAAACCTGAAACAAAATAAATATTATTCATAGCCTTGGGTTTATATCCAAGGCTATTTTATTTTAGATAAAAAAGTCTCCCATGGTTCGTGTCCTCACGAACCATCAGTTATCGGTCCGTGGAGACACGTACCGAGGCATGGAAAAGTAAGAAAACTGGTATCTGATGAAGAGTCGGCGAAGAATGCTAGGAAGTTTGACCATTAATCAGTTGGGAGTTTTCAGTTAGCGGTTACAAAATAGATATCATTCATGGCCTTGGGTTTAAACCCAAGGCTATTTTTACCAAATCGTCAACCCTACATTCCAACCTAACCAACCTGTATACCTCGAATTGTTAAAAGAGAAATCTTTATGTTTTTCCTGCAACAAACCAAATTCACCAATTTTGGTGTTTTGTTTGGTGTAATACACATTAACCGATGGACCGCCCTGTATGGCTAACCATTTATTTAAACGGATGTTTATTGGCAGCTCAAATTTATTCAGCAGATTGAGGTAATCCCAGCTCCCTTGGTAAACATATTGGCTACTTATTTCAGGATTTAGTGAAACACTTTTAAAAAGATTAATTTCCTTGCCAAAACCTAAGCCGCCGGTATATATTTTTTCAGCTGATTTTTTGTTCGTTCCAAACATTAATATATTGTATAAACGTTTGCTGCCACCTTTATAAGCCACATTAAAAGTAGTGCTTTCATTGGTGCTAAAGCTAAATTTATGATAACCTTTTAAAGCAATATTGATCAGCCCGATTGAATAACCATCATTTTCATTTGAAACATTTAATACCCCAACTTGGGCTCCTTTTAGGTTTTTGGCATAATTAATTGCTCCAATTTGCAATCCACTAGCAGTTTGTCCGGTAAAATTGGTGAGCACCGCAAGATTTACGCCACTGCTTTCTTTGTTGATATTGGCAATCCCTCCAACTTGTATTCCACTTGTTCTACCAGCTACTATGTTACCACCAATTCCAATCTGAACACCCTTCGTCTCTTCATTAACCAGGTTTAACGCACCTGTTTGCCAACCCTTTAAGGTTCCGCCTATGGTATTAAGACCTAAGGAAAGTTGAATGCCTTTCACATCTTGATTAACATGATTATAAATTCCACCTACTTGGAAACCCTCGAAACTCTTACCTACGCGGTTATAAGCCAAGGCAATCTGAGCCGCCCGAATATCGCCGATTACATAATTAAACAGGCCAGCAATCTGCGCTCCACGAACACCCCCCCCAACTAAATTAAAGGCTCCAGCAAACTGAAAATACTGCACATTACTTTTGTTAATATTGAAAACAAAACCAATTTCTCCGCCATCTACTCCTGCGCTATAAGCACCAATAACATTAAGTGAAAATTTATTCACCACCTGACCGCTCAATGAGCCATGGGAATTTAAACTAGGAATAAGCGAAAACTGAAACGGGGCTTTTGAGATAAAACCACCGATATTGATCGATTGGATTTTTTGTTGTGCGGTAACCAAAGTATTGCCCAGCCAGGTATTTTCTACATCGCCCAAATTTCCGCTGATAAACCTTTCGCTTGGATTTTCTTTTTTATTGGTAATGTTCACCTCTGCCAGAAAATGGGTAAGGGTAGACTTATAATTTTCTTTACTTACCGTTAGCGATATAGGCCGCGTAATGTTTTTTAACCGCATCGAAAAATAACCGTTCCCATCCGATATTTCAGAAACCAATAGGTTTCGCTCGTAAATACTGGCATCCTGGAGTGGTTTATTGGTCTGTTTATCTACAATCTGGCCCGTAATGGTATAAAGTTCGGCATTACCAACAGATTCGTTAACCAGCAACACCAGTTCGAGCGGTGCATACCGGATAATCACAAAATTGCCCGATTGGCGGTATTCGAACCTGTGATTTAAAATTTTATCCAGTGTTTCGGCAATATTTAAGTTGTCTTCGCGGATACTGATCAAACTATCTACAGGTAATATATTACTGTTGTAAGAAAACCTGAATCCGCCTTTCTCCTCTATCATCGCCAGTACTGAACTTAGTTTCTGCTGCTCGATATTGAGTGAAATATTTCTGGATAGATTGGATTGTGCTTTTATCAAGGGACTAAAAAAGAGGAGAAAAATAACAGTTATTTTGAGCGTACGCATTGGTTTTTATTTAAGTTTAATTATACCTTGCCCGTACTCAACTTTTATTTTAAAAGTTTCGGCAATCACATTCAAGATTTCTTTAAGCGATTCATCTTTAAAAGTTGTGCTAATTGGAAGCGCCTTTAATTCAGGATTTACAATAACGATATTGGATTTAAATTTTTGATTAAGTGCGGCAACTAATTCGCTAAGCGGTGTGCCATCACAAACCAATTCATTCGAATAATAGTAATTATACAACTTACCCTGATTTTCTCCTTTAGATAAATGCCGCTGATTTTGACTTACCTCTACTTTCTCTCCAGCAGTTAAACGCACACTGTCATTTCGGTTGTTCACCTTAACGATCCCGCTTTCTACAATTACAATAACAGCTGTCCTATCGCTTTTCACATTAAACGCAGTGCCTACAACAGTTACCTGAACATCATTAACACGAATGATAAATGGTTTCGACTTATCGGCGCTTACTTTAAAAAAAGCTTCGCCCTTTAATTTAACGTTGCGGGTTTTATTAAAAAACCCGCCCACGAAAGAAAGTTCAGATTGTTTATTCAAAATTGCAATAGAACCATCAGGCAACATTTGTGTTAAAGTATTTCCGCCACTATTTACATTTATTTTATTGCCGATTAAATTGTTGTAGAAAAATAAGCCAGCACTAAAAAATATAAATACCACAGCCACCCAACGCAAAACAAATGTATAGCTGATCGTTTTTTTTTCGGTTTCTAAACGGGTATTTAACCGATCTAAAGCCTGATATTCATCAATTTCGGGATCAATCTGCAGTTTGCTTTTCTCTAGTATCATCCTGAAATCTTCTAACTGTTTCAGGTGATCTGGATTTGATGCTGCCCATGCTTCAACCTGCTCACTTTCGGGCACAGTAGCCTCTCCAAGCAAGTATTTTGCAAGTAAATCATCATTAATAGGTATATAGTTTTTATCCATGAACTTATTTCAATAAAATAAAAATGAGAATCAAAAAATCTACCACCCTAAGGCGCAAAATCTTTAAGGCCTTCCCCATCTGGTTTTCTACCGTTTTGATAGAAATATTTAATGCATCGGCAATTTCCTGATATTTCATCTGGTCGAACCGGCTCAACTGAAATACATTTCTGCATTTTTCGGGCAGCTCATTTATCGCCGAATGGATATTCTTTTCCAGTTCTGTTGCCATGATCTCTGTATTTAAGTTTCCTGTATCGTTTTTCACAGCATCGGCATAATGAACGTTAAAATTCGATCTCACTTTTTGATGTTTCAAATAATTTAAACTCTCGTTGTGTACCGAACGATAAAGAAATGGTTTTAAAAATCCATCTGTTTTAAGTTGCGCTCTTTTCGTCCAGATGCGTACAAACACATTTTGAACAATTTCTTCGGCATCATCTTTTTCTTTAATTATCGCAAAAGCATAGGCATGCAGGCTTTTGAAATGCTTTAAAAACACTTCGTCGAAAGCCTGCTTATTACCGCTTTTAATTAATCCGATAAGATTGGTGTCGTTACTTTCCAAGCCCGTTAATGATGTTTCTATTTTTATATTAACCACAGATAGACACTGATAAACACGGATGCGGGTTAGTCATTTACATAACTCAGCGAAAGCGTCTTCGACTAACCTGAGACTGACCAACGCTTTGTTTAAGCCAACATCTTTTTAGCACAAAACGCTATCTGTGTCCATCATTTTTATCTGTGGTGATGATTAAGTCTATGTTGTTAAAATCGATTTCAATTTACGCCTAATTATAATTTCTTTTAAAAAGCCAGGTATAATTTTATCCAACACCACCAAAAAACGGTTTGCAAAACCTGGTATAATTTCTTTCTTGCCTTTCAGCATGCCATCCATTGCTGTTTTGGCAACGTAATCGGCCTCTAAAATCGTCGCTTTTGCAAACCCCTTTAATTCATTGTTCATTACCAACAGCTCGGGTTTCGTATTAATGCCGCCAGGGCTAAGTAAACTAATATGCACGTTTGTACCGCTCAATTCGAGTTGCAAACAACGGGTAAAATAACCGATAAAGGATTTGGTTGCCCCGTAAACCTGTTTTTTTGGAACGATAAAATGTCCGCCTAAACTGCCAACATTTAAAATATAGCTTGCTGTACTTTTATCGATATGGTTTAAAAACAATCGAGTAAGCAACACCGTATTGGTAATGTTGAGGTCGATCTGTGTTCTGTAAAAATCGACATTTTTATCTTCAAACCAACTCCAGTTCCCTAAACCAGCATTATTGATCAAAACATTTACCCCGATGTTATGAGCGCTTACCTTTTCAAAAATTTCGCTTGCGGAGGTATTTTTGGTCAAATCTATTTCAATACAAAACACCTTACTGTTAAAGTTTACACGCAGGTAATTTGCTAAATGTTCCAGCCCACTATTTGGTAGCGAAACCAATACCAAACCTAAACCACGTTTGGCCGATTCGATAGCGAAAGATTTGCCCAAGCCCTCGCTTGCTCCTGTAATTAATACTGTTAATTGTTTCATTTTTATATTTTATATCGTCCTCGTTTGCAACGAGGATGGTTGAGATCCACATTTGCAATGTGGAATATAGAGTTATAAAAGTCGATACAATCGACATTCTCTTGCATCCTCGTTGCAAACGAGGACGATAATCTCTAATTATGTTTAAAGTGATTAATGGTTTTTCTTAAACCAATTGCAAAAGGTGTTATCCGATAATTTAGTTCGGCAATGGCTTTATTGCTCGAATATTGCTGATTACATTTTAACCTATCGGCAAATTCTGGAAGAAAAAACGGGGTAAGGTTAAAAAGTTTCGATTTTAAAGCCTCCAGCAAACTATAAGCTTTAATAATGCCTACCGGGACTTTATACAAACTTCTTTTTTTACCAGTGATCTGCCTTAGTGTGCCGAAAAAACTATTAAAAGAAATATCAACTCCACCCAAAATATACCGTTCGCCATTCCTGCCATTTTGCATCGCCGCAATATGTCCATCTACCACATCATCTACAAAAGCATAATTGGCAATTGCTTTTCCATCGCCCGGAATAAAATGCCATGTACCATTTATATAACCTGTAACCATTTTACTCACCGTATTACTATCAGTTATTGGTCCATCGCCATATACTCTTGATGGGTTTACAATTACCACTTCCAATCCCTTTTTTACAAATTCTTTCACCTCTAATTCAGCAAGGTATTTTGTGCGTTCATAGCTAATTGGGAAGCCGACTGCTCTTGGATCGTTTTCTGAAACCGGCAGATTTAGTGTTGGCCCCCACACCCCGCAAGTTGAGGTATGCACAACCTTTTCTACACCCAATTTTAATGCACAGCTAAGCACATTTCTTGTTCCAATTACATTCACATCGTAAAAATCCTGCTCATTCCGGCACCACATTTTGGCCATCGCCGCCGTATGGTAAACCTGATAACAATCTTTCATTGCGTTTTCTAAACTTTCAGGATCCAAAACATCGCCTTTTACAAACTGGATATTTCGGTGCTGAATAAGAAAGGGATGCTTAACATTTCTGCAAAGTGCCACTACATCATAGCCCATTTCTGCAAGGGTAAAACTTAACTTCCGGCCGATAAAACCAGATGCACCCGTAACCAAAACCCTCAGGCACTTATTTGCAACTGTTTCCATATTAAACCCTTTCCATTCTAATGGTGTACAAAGAGTGATTTACAACTACCAGTTTACATATTCCGTTTTCGAAATGGTAATCGTTATAATTCCCATCGGGAAGATTGATCCGATACTGATGTGCCCCGTTTTTCTGAATGGGAATAAAACACTGAAAGTTGTCAGAATAAATTTCGGGGATATTAACAGGCTCTTTGGTATACAGTAGCATCATATTATAACTGATGGGCTGATTTATTGTACTGGTTTTATCGCCTGTTTTAAGCTGGTAAACATTATTTATCCAACTTGTTTTCTTAGCCTCTTTTGCATTGCCATTTACTACCCGATTTACATTTGAGCTGAGGAGTTTGCCATTTTTAAAATGTGCTATATCCTCTGTTTCCACATCAATTTTGAAAACAAAACGGGTTTGTACTTTCGAAGTTATTTTTAGGTAAACATTATCGCCATCGTCTTTTTGCTGAAAATACATCTGGCCGATTACTTCTCCATTACGCTTGATGTTAAATTTACTTTGCTGTGCAAAAGCTGATGAAAATGAACAGACAAGAAAGAGCACCGAAGCAACACTTTTTGGATTGATTAGGCTTTTGGAAGAGAATGTTTTGTAGGTTTTTGGAGCAAAATATTTCTTGCAGAGCCAAATAATTAATGCAGGAATCATAGTTATCTCTATTTGTTATTTAGAGCTAATACAACTCACAAGAAATTTACCCCTACGTGGATTTTATTTTTTTCATGGCCTTGGGTTTAAACCGGCTATGAGGGTAAGATTTATTCAGCTGCAGGCTTTTGATCCTCTTCATCTACCGGAACTTCGACCGTTGGGTCGGTAATGATTTCGGCATTGCCATCATTATCTTTTTTGGCGAATAAAATTGGATATAACAACCATAATGCACCAATGATGATGAGTACGCCGGCCAGCATCTGTAAATAGATACTTCCTTTTACCTCATTTGCATCTAAAATTTTATAGGCGATAAAAGAAAGTACGCCAGCTATGAGGATGAAAACGGCTTTCTGCAATTTTAAGAGCTTAATCATGGGTTCTTTCTTTTTAGTGTTACAATATGGATTAAAACAAAAATAAGCCCGATTAGTTCGAGCAAGCCACAGAAATAAAAAGCATAAAGTACAAAATCCCGGTCTGAAGGGTTTATTACCGCAACAATTGGCAAGGCAATTACGGCAACAATCATCAATGTAAGCCCGATATTAAATAATTTCACATTAAAAGTATTTACATCAAAACTACCAAAATTCAGTCAATTCTGTTAACTTTGCAACCTTTAATTTTTTGAGGTACTTGATTGATGTATAGCGAATTTAAACAATTGGAACTTGCCAAAATAGGGCAAGAAATACTGGATTTTTGGAAAAAGGAAAATATCTTTGAAAAAAGTATTTCTTCCCGTCCTAAATCTAATCCGTTTACTTTTTACGAAGGGCCACCGTCTGCCAATGGCATGCCGGGGATCCACCACGTAATGGCGCGTGCAATTAAGGATATTTTTTGCCGCTATAAAACAATTAAGGGTTATCAGGTAAAAAGAAAAGCTGGCTGGGATACGCATGGCCTACCTGTTGAGCTTGGAACTGAAAAGGAATTAGGGATTACCAAAGAGGATATTGGTAAAACTATTTCTATTGAAGACTATAACGAAGCCTGTAAAAAAACAGTAATGCGTTACACTGATGTGTGGAACGAATTGACCGAAAAAATGGGCTATTGGGTAGATATGGATGATCCATACATTACCTATAAGTCGAAATACATGGAATCGGTGTGGTGGCTTTTGAAGCAGATTTACGATAAAGGATTAATCTATAAAGGTTATACTATCCAACCTTATTCTCCAAAAGCTGGGACAGGATTGAGTTCGCATGAGGTAAATCAGCCTGGCGCTTACCGAGATGTTACAGATACAACAATTGTTGCTCAATTTAAGGCGATAGCGGATACGTTACCTCCGTTTTTACAAACATTTGGAGATATTTACCTGATGGCCTGGACGACTACTCCATGGACTTTACCATCAAACACAGCTTTAACGGTTGGACCAAAAATCGACTATGTTTTGGTCAAAACTTTCAACCAATATACATTCTTGCCAACAAATGTAATTTTGGCAAAAAACCTGGTTGGCAAGCAATTCAGTAAAATTTTCTTTGAAAGCAACGAAGTTGAAGATTTTACAAATTTTAAAGCTGGCGATAAAAAAATCCCCTATCAAATACTTGCCGAATGCAAAGGAAGTGAGTTGGTTGGCATTAGATATGAACAACTATTAACTTACGCATTGCCGTATCAAAATCCTGAAAATGCATTTAGGGTAATTTCTGGAGATTTCGTAACTACAGAAGATGGTACCGGTATTGTTCATACCGCCCCTACTTTTGGCGCAGATGATGCTAAAGTAGCTAAGGAAGCCATTCCTGAAGTACCGCCAATGTTGGTATTAGACGAGAATGACACCCCCGTTCCATTAGTAGATTTACAGGGTAAATTCACTAAACATGTTGGTCCTTTTGCAGGCAAATATGTAAAAAACGAATATTACAATGCTGGCGAAGCACCTGAAAAATCGGTTGATGTAGAAATTGCTATTTTATTAAAAGAAGAAAATAAAGCTTTTAAAGTAGAAAAATATGTTCACAGTTACCCACACAGCTGGAGAACTGATGAGCCACTTTTATATTATCCTTTAGATTCATGGTTTATTAAAGTTACAGATGTTAAAGACAGGATGTTCGACCTTAATGAAACCATTAACTGGAAACCAAAGTCAACTGGCGAAGGTCGTTTTGGAAACTGGCTAAAAAACGCCAACGATTGGAATTTATCACGTTCGAGATACTGGGGAATTCCTTTGCCAATCTGGAGAACTGAAGATAAAAAAGAAGAAGTGTTAATTGGTTCTGTTGAGGAACTTTATAATGCCATTGAAAAATCTATAACAGCTGGTTTCCAGAAAGAAAATCCTTTTAAGGGATTCGAAATCGGGAACATGTCTGAAGAGAACTATGATTTGATCGATTTACATAAAAATGTGGTCGACAAAATTGTTTTGGTATCTCCATCAGGCAAACCAATGAGCCGCGAAAGTGATTTAATTGATGTTTGGTTCGATTCTGGTGCTATGCCTTATGCGCAGTGGCACTACCCTTTTGAAAACAAAGAAACAATTGATGGAAATGAAGATTTCCCTGCAGATTTTATTGCCGAAGGCGTAGACCAAACCCGTGGCTGGTTTTATACGCTACATGCGATCTCTACATTGGTTTTTGATAAAGTAGCGTACAAAAATGTAGTTTCGAATGGACTGGTTCTGGACAAAAACGGACAAAAAATGTCTAAACGTTTGGGCAATGCCGCTGATCCATTCCAAACCATTAATGAATATGGTGCTGATGCCACGCGTTGGTACATGATTTCTAATGCAAATCCTTGGGACAACCTAAAATTTGACATTGATGGAATTGCTGAAGTGCGCCGTAAATTCTTCGGAACACTTTACAATACCTATGCTTTCTTTGCCCTGTACGCCAATATCGATAAATTCGAGATCGATAAAAATAATTTAAGCAAAGTTGAAGAAAGGACGGAGTTAGACCGCTGGATTTTATCGTTATTGCAAACCTTAATCAACGAAGTTGATGGAAGTTACAACACTTACGAACCAACGAAAGCTACCCGTGCTATTCAGGCTTTTGTTGATGAACATTTGAGTAACTGGTACATCAGGTTAAGTCGTCGCCGTTTCTGGAAAGGCGAAATGACCGATGATAAACGTGCAGCTTACGAAACATTATATACTTGTTTAGAAACCTTGGCACAGTTGATGAGTCCTGTTGCGCCTTTCTTTGCCGATTGGTTATATAGAAACTTAACCATTACCGATGCACATGCGGAACAATCTGTCCACTTAACTTTATGGAAAGAGGCTGATCAAAGTTTAATTGATACCGATTTGAACGAGCGTATGGTTTACGCTCAGGATATTTCATCGATGGTTTTATCGCTGCGTAAAAAATCGGGCATCAATGTGCGTCAACCACTTGAGAAAATCTTAATTCCATCTTTAAGTGGCGATTTCGAACAAAAAATATCAAAGGTTGCAGATTATATCCTTTCTGAAACGAATGTTAAACATATTGAGTTCATTACCGATACGCATGGTATCGTTAAGAAAAAGCTGAAACCAAACTTCAAATCTTTGGGTAAAAAAGTTGGAAAAGAGATGAGCCTGGTTAAAGAGGCTTTAGAAAATTCCAATCAGGATGATATCCAACGTTTAGAAAATGATGGCTTCATCATCGTAGTTGGTAATAATGGTGAAGAATTTACCATCAATTTAAATGATGATGTTGAGGTTTTTGCCGAAGATATTCCGGGATGGCAGGTAACTAACCTGGGCAGTTTAACTGTTGCTTTGGATGTTACCATCTCAGAAGAGCTGAAACAAGAAGGTATTTCCCGCGAATTGGTTAACCGTATCCAAAACTTGCGAAAAGAATTAAACTTTGAAGTAACAGATAGGATTAAAGTTTCGTTACAAAATGATAACTTGGTGGCCGGCGCAGTTGCCAAAAACAAGGATTACATTTGCGCGGAAATATTGGCCGATGAATTTGAATTAACAGATACTGTAAATAATGCAAACAAAATCGTTATCGACGATGTTGAGTTAAGCATTTCAGTAACTAAAATATAAATCCATATATTAGAAAATTAGAAAAAGAACATGGAAAACAGCAACAAAACACGCTACTCAGACAGTGAATTACAAGAATTTAAAGAATTAATTCAAGATAAATTACGCATGGCGAAAGAGGAACTTAACTCTTTAACCACTTCTTTGAGTAATCCAAACGCAAACGGAACAGAAGATACTTCAGGTGCCTACAAAACATTAGAAGACGGTTCTGCAACAATGGAAAAAGAGCAGATCAATCAATTGGCTGCACGTCAGAAAAAATTTATTGACAACCTGGAGAATGCATTGGTGCGTATCGAGAACAAAACTTATGGTATTTGCCGCGAAACCGGAAAATTAATCCAAAAAGAACGTTTACGCGCTGTTCCTCATGCAACATTAAGCATGGAAGCTAAATTAAAGCAGAGTTAATGAAAGGCTATACAAAACCTTTAATTGTTATCTTTTTAGTTTTACTGGCCGATCAGCTGGTGAAAACCTGGGTTAAAACGCACATGTACCTCGGTCAGGAATTCCATATTATTGGCAAATGGTGTATTATCCATTTTACCGAAAATAATGGGATGGCCTTTGGGATGGAGTTTGGTGGTGAATTTGGCAAATTAGCCTTATCACTTTTCCGTATTGCAGCTGTTGCAGGAATTGGCTATGGCTTACATTATCTAATTAAGCATAAATATCACCGCGGTTTAATCTTAAATGTTGCACTGATTTTTTCTGGCGCATTAGGAAACATTATCGATTCTGTATTTTACGGAAAGATTTATGGTTACGAAAGCTGGTTTCACGGTCGTGTAGTAGACATGTTCTATTTCCCGATTGCAGAAGGCCACTTCCCTACCTGGTTCCCGATTTGGGGAGGCGAAGAGTTTGTTTTTTTCAGGCCTGTTTTTAACCTTGCAGACGCAGCCATTTCAGTTGGAGTGATACTGATCCTCATCTTCCAGAAAAACTACTTTAAAGAAGATGTAAAAGACGATGTGAGCATCAACAGTGAGATTGTAGAAGATTAAATAAATCCGTTGTCATTCTGAGCCTGTCGAAGAACGGCATCATACTATTATAAAACAAAGCCCATTTCTTAACTGAGATGGGCTTTGTTTTTTCAATGAATTCGTGATTGCGAGGAGGCCTTTTCAGCCGACGAAGCAATCTTTATTGTGAAATATCCGAAAGCATGAAAGATTGCTTCGCCGTTCCTTCTCGCAATGACGATAACAGTAGTGTTTGGAAAGCAGGTACAGCAACAAATATCAAAGTCTGTTCCCGCTATCCTTTCTGCCAATGCCTCTTGTGCTTTGCTTCAGTTTCTTCAGAAAAAATTAGGGCAGAATTAGAACGCATTGGCATTCATACTATCGGGTTTAGTAACTTTGGATGCTGCAAGAAACAAAGGTCAAAAACCCATAGCCCATAACGAATGATCAACTTTCTTGATATATCTTACTTAAAGCTTGGCAATGAAAGGCAAAAGAAGGCTTATCAGGTGCTAACTGATAATGAAATTATAGGAAAGCTTGCTCCTTACCATCCAATACTTGTGGGTACCATTCCAATCAATATCGACATCGAAAACAGCGATTTGGATATTATCTGCGAAGTTTCGGATAAGAATGAATTTATCGACAAATTAAATGTACTGTTTAGATCTGAAAAAGACTTCATCATTCGTGAAAGCCTCAAATTCGATGCGATTAAAGCGAATTTTATCATCGATGGTTTCGAAATAGAAATATTCGGCCAAAATATTCCCACCGCACGACAAAATGCATATCGGCATATGCTCATTGAACACAAATTACTCTTAGCTAGGGACGAAAAATTTAGGCAGGACATCATTGATCTCAAAAACCAAGGTTATAAAACCGAGCCAGCATTTGCTAAACTATTGAGGCTTGATGGAAATGCGTACGAAGAATTATTGAAATTGGAGTCTTAGCGAGACGCTAAAGACCAGATTAGGCAGCGGGGTATCGTCATCTCGACCGAAGTGGAGAGATCTATAAATACCGTAATCATAGATTTCTCCATTCCGTTGCACTCCAGTCGAAATGACGAACCCTCTTACAATTCTTCTGCCATTTATATTTAATATATTTGGAATACAAAAACCAAATATATCATGAAACTTTACTACGCCTTTTTACTACTAGTTATTATGAGCAGTTCAGCATTTGCTCAAAAAAGCCTTTTTAACGGAAAAAATCTAAGCGGTTGGCATGTAGATGTACCTGCAATGGATAAAAAGCCTGATACTATTAATCCATTTATTGTTCGCAATGGCATGTTGGTAAGTTTAGGTACGCCAGGTGGGCATTTAATAACCGATAAAATTTATAAAAATTACCAGTTAACAGTACAATACCGCTTTGCTGGCAAGCCAGGAAATTGTGGCGTTTTAGTTCATGCATCTACGCCAAGGGCATTGTATGGTATGTTTCCAAAATCGCTGGAAGTGCAGATGCAACATAAAGATGCTGGCGATTTCTGGTGTATCGAAGAAGATATTACAGTACCGGATATGGTTACCAGACGTGGGCCTCAAGAAAACTGGGGTGTAAATGGAAATAAACTCCGCCGGATTAAAAATTTAACAGATGACAGTGAAAAACCGCTTGGCGAATGGAATACCATGGTTATTCAATGTTTGAATAACGAAGTTAAAGTTTGGGTAAATGGCATATTGGTAAACTATGGCACAAATTGCACTGCAAGTAGCGGCCAGATTGCACTGCAAGCCGAGGGCAGTGAAGTAGAATTTAAACAATTGGATTTAAAAGCAATTAAAGCGCTTTCAAAATAAGAAAAGTGCTTTAGCTCAATCCTTAAAGCACAAACAGATCAGATAGCCTACAAAATAAGCGAGCAGATCGTAAACGCTAAAGGAAGTGCCCAATATAGTGCTCATTATTTTGTTGTTTTCCCAGCCAAACCAGGTAACATAATTTGCCTTTTGGAGGAACTCAATTACGAAAGAAAAAATTAAGACGCCTAATGATAACTGCTTATAATTGGTTTTAAGGAAAATCCTCAAAAATGCGTAAATCAAGATAACAACCAATACGTCTCCGCCAAACGGACGAATAAATGCATCATGAAGGTATTTGCCAATTAAGATTTCTACGATGAGAAGCGCGAGAAAAATAATGAGAAATTTTGAGTTGAACGTTAATTTCATTTTTCAGGTATAAAAAAAGAAGTCAAGTTTTTATAGCACGTTGGCCATTAAAACTTGACTTCTTTATCTTGACTTTCTATAAAGATTATAAGCCCTCTTTAGGGGACTTAGGGATTAGATACCTAATAATAATCTAGCCGGATCTTCTAACAATTGTTTCACACGAACCAAGAAACCAACCGACTCACGTCCATCGATGATTCTGTGATCGTAAGATAAAGCAACGTACATCATCGGACGGATGACTACCTCACCTTTTTCAGCTACCGGACGCTCAACGATGTTGTGCATGCCTAAAATAGCCGATTGCGGCGCATTAATAATCGGAGTCGACATCATTGAACCAAACACACCACCATTAGTGATAGTGAATGTTCCACCAGTCATTTCTTCGATGGTTAATTTGCTATCACGTGCTTTTAAAGCCAATTCTAAAACCGATTTTTCAATCTGCGCTAAAGTCATACTTTCTGCATTACGGATTACCGGAACCACTAAACCTTTTGGTGCAGAAACTGCAATCGAAATATCAGCGAAATCATTGTAAACCAATTCTTCACCTTCAATACGACCATTAACCGCAGGGAAATCTTTTAATGCTTCGGTAACTGCTTTAGTGAAAAAGCTCATGAAGCCTAAACCAACACCAAATTTTTCTTTAAACTGATCTTTATATTTTCCGCGTAAATCCATAATCGGCTTCATGTTAACTTCGTTAAAAGTAGTCAACATTGCGGTTTCATTTTTAACAGCAACTAAACGTTTTGCAACCGTTCTACGTAGTGGAGACATTTTTTCACGACGTTCGCCGCGACTACCTGCGGGAGCAGCAGCTACAACCGGAGCACTTGCTTTTGTTGCTTCTGGTTTTTTACCCGCCTCAGCCTTTACAGCATCGTCTTTAGTAATACGACCATCAACACCAGTACCTTTTACAGCAGCTGCATCAATTCCTTTTTCTGCAAGAATTTTACCAGCAGCAGGAGAAGGAGTTCCAGTAGCATAGCTTTCGCCTGATTTTTCGGCCACCGGAGCCGCAGTTTTATCTTCAGCAACAGCAGCCTTTTCTTCAGCTTTTGGTGCATCAGCTTTCGCCGGAGCCGCACCACCATCTTCAATTTTACAAACTACTGCACCGATGGCTAATGTATCGCCTTCGGCTGCTATGGTTTTTAAAGTTCCAGCTTGTTCTGCAGTTAATTCGAATGTTGCTTTGTCCGATTCTAATTCGGCAATAACTTCATCCATTTCAACAACATCGCCATCGTTTTTTATCCAACGTGATAAAACAACTTCGGTTATCGACTCACCAACAGGCGGAACTTTTATCTCTAAACTCATTTTTGTAATGTTATGTTTTTTATCTTCTAATAATCAATATCAAACGCCACGCTCCAAACGCTTAGCGCAATGCACCTAATCGATCTGAACTAATTTTTTTGTTGCTTTTTTGGCGATATCCTTTACATCATCCGTTACCGAAATCTCTAAAGCTTTTGCTAAAATATAAGCCTGTTGATTAGCATGTTGTTTTGCAAAACCTGTTGCAGTACTGCTGCTTTCTCTTCGCGAAATTACATCAATGCCTTTTAATGCTGTTTTGTATAACCTGCGGAACAAATATGGCCATGCGCCCATGTTCTCTGGCTCTTCTTGTACCCAGAAAACTTCTTTAGCATTTTTATATTTCTTCTGGATGGCTTCCATCTGATCAACTGGAGTTGGATACAGCTGTTCTACACGAACCAGGGCTACATGTTTCAACTTATCAGCCTGTTGTTTCTCCAGTAACTCGTA
This sequence comes from Pedobacter sp. Bi27, assembly GCF_918698255.1. Taxonomy (NCBI): domain Bacteria; kingdom Pseudomonadati; phylum Bacteroidota; class Sphingobacteriia; order Sphingobacteriales; family Sphingobacteriaceae; genus Pedobacter; species Pedobacter sp. Bi27. The sequence continues at coordinate 372,875 of NZ_CAKKMW010000003.1, read as the reverse complement.
GTAAATTTTACCGCTACAGAAAACTATACGTGTTACATCTGCAACTTTAACATTTACATCATCAATTACCTCTTTAAAACCACCTTCGGTAAATTCTTCTAATTTAGAAACACAAGCAGGGTGGCGCAATAAACTTTTAGGTGTAAATACCACCAAAGGTTTACGGAAATCGCGTTTAAACTGACGGCGTAAAACGTGGAAGAAGTTTGCCGGAGTGGTACAGTTTGTTACCTGCATGTTGTAGTCGGCACAAAGCTCCATAAAACGCTCAATACGCGCTGATGAGTGCTCTGGTCCCTGACCTTCGTAACCGTGAGGCAATAACATTACCAACCCATTTTCGCGCTGCCATTTGGTTTCGGCACTTGCAATATATTGATCGACAACAATTTGCGCTCCGTTAAAGAAATCGCCAAATTGTGCTTCCCAAATGGTTAAAGCATTCGGGTTTGCCATGGCATAACCATACTCGAAACCTAAAACGCCGTATTCTGATAAGTGTGAGTTGTAAATATCGAAAGCCGCTTGTTGGTCTGAAATATTTGCCAATGGTACATATTCTTCCTCACTATCTTCAAGCGTTAATACCGCATGACGGTGAGAGAATGTTCCCCTCTCTACATCCTGACCGCTTAAACGAACACGTTTACCTTCTGATAACAAAGTACCATAAGCTAACTGCTCGCCCATTGCCCAGTCGAAAACATTGGTTTCGTTAACCATTTTGCCACGTTCAGCAAATAGTTTTTCGATTTTTTTGAAGAACTTTTTATTAGATGGCAAAGCAGTAATGCGCTTACCAATTTCTAATAAAGTAGACTTTTTAACCGCAGTAACAGGAGAAGATTCGAAATCTTTAGGTGTAGCCATACGCAAATCTGCCCATGCACCACCAAATTTAACTTCGGCATTACCTGCAACAAATTCTTTAGCTTCGTTTAAGCGTTCCTGCAAAATACCACGGAAATCTTTTTCCATTTCTTTTGCCAAACCGGCTTCTAACTTACCCTCTTTGGTTAACTGATCAATATAAATTTCCCTTGGATTAGGGTGTTTTTCGATTGTTTTGTATAATAATGGCTGGGTGAATTTGGGCTCATCAGACTCATTGTGTCCGAAACGACGGTAGCAAAGAATATCGATAAAAACATCGTTTTTATATTTCTGACGATACTCCATTGCCAGGTTAATTGCATAAACCAAAGCCTCAGGATCATCACCATTTACGTGGAAAACCGGAGATAAAGTTACTTTAGCAATATCGGTACAATAAGTACTGGTACGTGCATCTTTATAATTAGTTGTAAAACCAATCTGGTTATTAATTACCAAGTGAATAGTTCCACCGGTTTTATAACCTTCAAGGCCTGCCATCTGAATTACCTCGTAAACAATACCTTGTCCGGCAACTGATGCATCACCATGAATCAAAATCGGTGCTAAACGACTGTTATCGCCACCATATTTGAAATCGATTTTCGAGCGGCTCATGCCTTCTACCACACCATCAACAGTTTCTAAATGCGATGGGTTAGGACATAAACTTAAGTGAACACTTTTACCCGAAACGGTAGTTACATCTGTAGAATAACCTAAGTGGTATTTTACGTCGCCACCAAATGGCGTATCTGGGTTGTAGCTTTTACCTTCAAACTCAGCAAAAATATCTTTATATGTTTTTTGCATGATATTGGCCAACACGTTTAAACGACCGCGGTGTGCCATACCAATTACAAATTCCTCAATACCTAATTCAGCACCTTTTTCGATTACTGAATCTAAAGCCGGGATTAAAGCTTCTGCTCCTTCTAACGAGAAACGTTTTTGGCCCAAAAATTTGGTGCCTAAGAAATTTTCGAAACTTACCGCTTCGTTTAATTTCCGGAGAATGCGTTTTTTCTCATCGATTGAGAAATTAGGGGTATTACGTGCACTTTCCATTTTCTGCTGAATCCAGTTCAACACTTCAGGTGTACGTAAAAACTTATATTCTGCACCGATTGAGTGTGCGTATGTTTGTTTTAAAAAGGCTACAATGTCTTTCAATTTTGCCGCACCGATACCAATCTCAACACCAGAGTTGAAAACGGTTTCCAAGTCAGCATCCGATAATCCAAAATTTGCAAGATCTAATGTTGGTAAATGTTTACGTCTTTCGCGAACAGGATTGGTGTGCGTAAATAAGTGACCGCGGCTACGATAGCCATCAATCAGATTTAAAACATTAACCTCTTTTAAAAATTGTTCAGGAGTTTCCGCTGTTACTGCAGGCGCTTCTGATCCTCTTCCAAAATCGAAACCTTCAAAAAATTTCTGCCAACCAAATTCAACAGACTCGGGATCTTGTTGATAAGATTGATATAAAGACTCTATATATTCGGCGTTTGCGCCATTAAGATAAGATAATTTATCCATTATTAACTGTTTACTATAAGCATTACAAAATTAGAATTTTACCTTATATAAATGGCAAAAATCTCGATTAAAATGAGAATTATTGAATGAGAAAATTATTGAATGAGAGAATAACAAAAATACCACTTGTATTAGTCGATAAAATTTCAGTTCCATCATTCAATACTCTATCATTCAGTCATTACAACTATGATGCCCAAGTTAAGGAGTAATTGCCTTTTGGGTCGAGGTTTTTGATATTTTTATCTATGTCGAAAACACTTTTTGATTTCTGATCGTTACCTACACCTGCCACATTGGCCCAGTTTCCCCAATTACTTGCAGGATTATAATCAATCAGCTTTTCTTCAAAATATGCTGCGCCAAAAACCCAGCTTACTTCTAAATTATTGATTAGATATAAGGCAGCGGTTTGTCTGGCGATATTCGAAATGAAGCCGGTCTGATTTAGCTCTGTCATCACCGCATCTACCACAGCAAAACCTGTTTGCGCATTTTTCCATTTACTAAAATTATCCTGCTCATTCACAATGTCAACCAGTCCCTGGCTGCCAAATCCATCCGGACTAAAAAAAGTATTGCCATATTTTTTAAACATGAAACGGAAATAATCTCTCCAAAGCAGGCCTAATAAAATATGATTGAACATGGCTTTTGTATTGGGCACACCTTCCATCTTTTTAATTTCCCAGTATACTTTCCGTGGCGATAAACTACCCATGGCCAGCCATGCTGATAGTTTTGAAGCCAGAATTAAATTCTTGGTTGTTGCAGCCTGCTGCATAGCCACAATCACTTTTTGAAGGTGTGCTAATCCTTCGGCCTCGCCACCAACAAATTCAAAATCAGAACGTTGGTCTTTTTGCTGTGGCAACAGATTAAGATCTTCTAACGAAGATAATGTTCCCCAGTCAATCACCTCGGCTACGTTAATCCGATCGGGTGCCGCAAAACAAGGCTTGATAATCGAATCGCGTTCAATTTTCTTTTTAAATTGGTTAAAGGCGTCGGGAATATCCTTAATGGGAAAAGGGAGGTCTTCCTTATTATATAAGGTATGGCCGATAAAATGTTTCAGGTTGATGCGTAATTTCCAAAGTGCATTTTCTACCAAAGTTGAAACATGCGTTTCTTCGCGTGCCACTTCACGGTGATGGTAAACTTCGGTAATCTCATATTCCTGAACGAGTTGAGGAATAATATCTTCGGGGTTGCCTTCGGCGATAAGCAAGTTACCGCCAATCTGTTTTAAAGAATTGCGTAATCCTAAAACACTTTCTAAAATAAACTGTGCTCTAATATTACCTGTTTTTAACGTACCGTATTTTGTTTCGCCAAAAGAACGGCGATCGAGAATGTAAACAGGCAAAATTGAATCAGATTTAGCAATCGCCTCGACCAGCATTTCATTGTCATGCAAGCGAAGATCATTTCTAAACCAGACTAAAATTTTTTTGGACATCTTTTATCGAAAAGGGTGTAAGAACGCGTTTACAAATTTATCTTATTTTTCTTCTTCATCAAACCCCTAAATAATTCTTTACAAATAGGTAACAAAAGAATTAGAACTGAATTAATATCGTTTTAAATGAAGCCATAAAAACCCTTTTGTATCTTTGCTGTTTTAAAAAGATGGCTAAGAAGATTCTGATTACCGGGGCTACAGGACTTGTGGGTACTAAGCTGAAAAAACATTTACTAAATAAAGGTTATGAGGTGAACACACTTTCGAGAAAGAAAGACAAAAATCCGAATAATTTTGTGTGGGATGTTCACAATGGAACTATTGATGCTGACTGTTTGAATGGTGTAGATGCCATTATCCATTTAGCGGGAGAACCTGTGGCCGATAAAAAATGGACCAACGAACGCAAAAAACAGATCATCGATAGTCGTGTAAAATCAACAGAATTACTCTTTAAAACCATTAAATCAAAACCCGACAATCAGCTAAAATCGTTTATTTCTGCTTCTGCAGTTGGTTTTTATGGTGATTGTGGTGATGAAATTTTAACCGAAGAAAGTCCAAATGGTTACGGATTTTTAGCCGAATGTTGTAAACTTTGGGAAGATGCTGTAGACCAAGGTAAAAAGCTAAGCCTCAGAATTGTAAAACTCCGTACCGGAATCGTTTTAAGCAATCATGGCGGCGCCTTACCGCAACTCGATAAACCGGTTAAGTTATTTGCCGCAGCAGCTTTAGGTACAGGTAAACAATGGACTCCCTGGCTGCATATTGATGATATGGTAGAAATGTACATCGAAGCCATCGAAAATCTTAAAATGGAGAATTGTTATAATGCCTGTGCTCCTTTTCCAGTCACCAATAAGGCGCTAACCAAAGCCATTGCTAAACAGCTGCACCGTCCTGTTTGGCCGATCAAGGTTCCAAAAAAGGCACTGGAATTGTTATTGGGAGAACGTGTTGAAGCTGTTTTAATGAGCAACAATACCTCAGCTCAAAAAATCTTAGATGCAGGATTCAAATTTAAATTCACCCATTTGGAGGATGCTTTGAAGGATCTGTACAAATAGGGTTAATTGGTTAACCCACGCCAAACGTTCAGCTCCAAACGCTTCTTCAATTGTTCAAATCTTCAAAATAATTTGTTTCCTTATAATTCCCTTTAATGACTTCAATATCCATTCACTGGTTTCGCCGCGATTTACGTTTAACAGATAATACTGCTTTGTATCATGCACTTAAAAGTGGTTACCCGGTCTTACCATTGTTTATTTTTGATCAAAACATATTGGATAAACTTCCAACAGCTGATGCCCGCGTAACTTTCATTTACCAAACCATTGAGGATTTAAAAAAAGAACTTCAGCTACATGGGTCAGATTTATTGGTAAAATATGGCAAGCCCGAAAAAATATGGTCAGAGATTTTAAAGGAATATGATGTTAAGGGTGTATATACCAATCATGACTACGAACCTTATGCCCGCGAACGTGATGATAACATGGCCGAATTTTTAACCAGCGAAAAAATAGCCTTCAAAACATACAAGGATCAGGTTATTTTTGAAAAAAACGAAATCCTAAAAGCAGATAAAACACCTTACACTGTTTTTACCCCTTTTTACAAACAATGGCATGCCAAGCTAAACGATTTTTATGTGAAGGCTTATCCTACTAAAAAATACTTCGAAAATTTACTTAAAACTGAGCATTTGCCTGGTGTAACGTTAAAAGAGATGGGCTTTGAAAAGAGCAAACTGGATTTCCCGAAAATCAACTATAAAAACAAACTCGATGATTATGCAAAAGAACGTGATTTCCCTGCGCTCGATGGCACCACACATATCGGACTGCATTTGCGTTTTGGAACATTAAGCATCAGAAAAGCTGTAAAGGATGCATTGGAAGCAAAATCGGACGTCTGGCTTTCAGAATTGGCATGGCGGGAATTTTATATGACCATACTCTGGCACTTCCCCTACTCCGCTTTCGATTCTTTTAAAAAACAATACGATAAAATTAAATGGCGCAACAACGAAGCTGAATTTAAGGCCTGGTGCGATGGCAATACGGGTTATCCCATTGTAGACGCTGGCATGAGGCAGCTCAACCAAACCGGCTGGATGCACAACCGTGTACGCATGATTGTGGGCAGTTTTTTAACCAAACAGTTACTCATCGATTGGCGGTGGGGAGAAGCTTATTTTGCCGAAAAATTATTGGACTACGAAATGGCAAGCAATGTAGGCGGCTGGCAATGGGCCGCCGGATCAGGGAACGATGCCGCACCATACTTTAGGGTTTTTAACCCTGAACTCCAAACCAAAAAATTCGACCCTAGGGTCGAATATATTAAAAAGTGGGTGCCAGAATTTGGGACAAAAAAATATGCCCAACCAATAGTTGAGCATACATTTGCAAGAGAAAGGGTTTTAAAAGTTTTTAAAGAGGCGTTATCTAATTCGTAACCTTTACAATTTCAATATCGAAATCTAAAGGAGATACCCCGTTAGCTAAATCAGCAGGGATAATCAAACGAAGCTTTCCCCCGGCTGTTACTTTTCCCGGCAATATTAACTGCCACCCTTTATATAAATTACTCAGAACATCAGTAAAAGTTCCATCGGTACTACTTTGTAAAACTGTTCCATCTAAATAGCGCACGGTGTAGTTAGCAACTATTGTAGAGTTCACATTAATTACGTCTGTTCCTGTTCCAGGGGTGGTAATACTATATCGCGCTCTGGAAGGATCTTTAATCAGTGTTAAATTATTGTTGGTAATAAATTTATTGATCTCAAACTCGTCTATTTCATGTCTTTTCGCTCCAGCATATATCCCTAAATCAACAAGGATATTTTCATTCGAACCAATATTTAAAAAACTTACGCCGTTCCTACCAAAAGCCATACTAGAAGGCATAATTAAAGTTGCTTTGCCACCTCTTTTTAATTTGGTTAACACTTCTCTAATTGGTGTAAATACATACGATACGTTATTAATGGTAAATCGATCTGTATAACCCAAAAAGGTTCCTGGAATCATTAAATCAGATGTTTGATTTAGCACCTGCCCGGATAAGGTTTTAAAGATATATGAATAATAAACCGAATCTTGGTTTGCAACACTTGCACCAGAACCTACGTCGGTGAGTTTATAATAATAGCCTTTTGTATCTTTAGTGAAGGTAAGATTATTCTTTTTAAGATAAGCCTGGATAGCGGCATCATCTACACTTTCAATAGACTCATATTCCTTTTTACATGAGCTGAAGATTGTAGTAGCCAGTAAAAGTGCAAATAGGCTAAGTTTAGTAAATTTGTTCATTTATTATTGTACGTCTGTAAGTGTTATAGTAAAATCGAGTATTGAATTTGCCGGAACCAAAGCTGAAGGTGATTGTGTCCCATAAGCGTAATAAGAAGGTATGATCAATCTGATCTTACCACCTTTCTGTATTTTTTGAATCCCAAATTGCCATCCTACAATAACGTTTCCGAGTAGAAACGAGGTTGGGGTTCCTTTGGTACTATCGAAAATAGTTCCGTTTAATAATCTCCCTTCATAATCTGACGTGATTTTTGTAGATGCTTTATACTCTACACTTCCAGTCCCAGGCTCTAATATCTGATAAAATATACCACTGGCATCTTTCGTAGCCGAGATATTATTAGTCTTAACAAAAGCACTTATTGCAGCAGTATCGGCCTTAAATTGTGGAGTAGGGTCGTAATCATCAACCGGCACATTTTTCTTACAGGCTGCTAAGCACCCTGCAAAGCAGATCATGAGTATAAAATATTTAAACTTAACCATCAATCGCAAAAATAAGCTTTTAATACGGATGCTACAATTTTTAACCTATTTTAACAATTTTAAGGCGCTTAAAGGTAAAATCAAAAAGACTAAAGCGGCATTTTGATTTGAATTTAGTCTTTTATCCTTAGTCTGTACGCTTATTGTGTATTAGACAGCTGTATGGTAAAATCTAATACAGCGTTACCAGGGATAGGACCTACCGAACTGCTTCCATAACCCAAACCCGGCGGAACGATTAATCTTATTTCTCCACCTTTTTGTATTTTAGGGATACCGATTCTCCAACCAGATATTAGTTCGGCAAGATTAAAGGTCTGCTCTTTGCCATCGCCATTATCAAATACAGTTCCATCTAATAACCTACCTTCATATTTAATGGTTATTTTGGTGTTATTTGGATAAGTGAACGACCCCGAACCGGGTTTAATGATCTGATAATATAAGCCAGAATCATCTCTAACTGCGTTAATATTATTTTGTTTGATGAAATCGGCAATTTGTTTTTCAGGGTCTTCATCTTTTTTACAAGATGAAACCATAGCTACACATAAAAGAAGTATCGGAAGTAATCTAAATTTAAACATGCGCGAAAATATGATTTTAATTACGCAACCTTAAAAACTAAGCTAATTTTTCAATTATGATGAAGCAATCTTAATACGGTCGCTATACCCCATAGTTGTAAGATTGCTTCGTCATTCCTCCTTGCAATGACGAACTTTCTTTTGGAATCTATCAATGTTAGGAACGAAGCATTTGTTAAAATTCGGTTAAGGTGTTTCGACAGGCTCAACATGACAAAATAGGATAAAAAACAACTCATATGAAAAAACACTATGTATTAAAAACCAAAAAAGGTTTAGCGCCTGAGTTAATGCACCCAAACCCTAAACCTTAAACCCTCTACCCTAAACCTACCTTAAAAAATATACTTATTTGCTTCAATAAGCTGTTGGGCAACTCTTTGACGGGCATCTTTAACATTAAATGGTTCTACTTTGGTAAAACGGCGTAAACCAACAAGCATTATACGTTGCTCATCACCTTCGGCAAATGCCCAAAGCGCTTCTTTACCCGCTTTGGCTATACCATCAACTGCTTCTACCAAATAAATTCTTAATAGATCTAATTGGCCTGCAACTGCTTCCTCTCCACGGATACTTGCTAATTTTTCTGTTCTCAACAATGCCGATTCGAGCACATAAACATAACTGGCCATATCTGCAATGTTCATTAAAATTTCCTGCTCTTTGCTTAAGGTCATCATTAATTTTTGAACCGCAGCACCAGCCACCATTAAAGTTGCTTTTTTCAAATTCGAGAGCACTTTTTTCTCTGCAGCAAACAAGGTGGTATCTTCTTCGCCAAAATCAGGGATACTCATTAATTCAGCTGCAACTGCTGTAGCAGGTGTCATTAAATCCAGTTCACCTTTCATGGCGCGTTTCAGCATCATATCAACGGTTAATAAACGGTTAATTTCGTTTGTACCTTCGAAGATCCGGTTGATACGTGCATCACGATAAGCCCTATCCATTGGCGCATCGGCACTAAAACCCATGCCACCGTAAATCTGCACACCTTCATCCACAGTATAATCTAAAGCTTCAGAACCCCATACTTTTAAAATGGCACACTCTACCGCAAATTGCTCAACAGATTTTAACCTTGCTTTACCAGATTCCATTCCACCTGCAACCAGTTGATCGTAAGTATCATCAATATTCTGACCTGCACGGTAGTTCGCCGCATCAACAGCGTAAAGCTTAGAAGCAATCTCTGCAATTTTAAAACGGATGGCGCCGTATTTAGAAATCGGGCGGCCAAACTGGATCCGCTCATTCGAATAATTAATCGCTGTATTTAAAGTTGCTTTTGAAGCACCAATAGCTGCCGCTGATAATTTAATACGGCCAATATTTAAAATGTTAACCGCTATTTTGAAACCGTTTTCTCTATCGCTCAACATGTTCTCAACCGGCACCGGACAATCGTTAAAGAAAACCTGACGGGTTGAAGAACCTTTAATACCCATTTTATGTTCTTCGGGATTCATGGTTATGCCACCGAAATCTTTCTCTACAATAAATGCAGTTAAGTTTTTATCATCGTCAATTTTAGCGAAAACAATAAAAATATCGGCAAAACCACCATTGGTAATCCACATTTTCTGTCCTGTAATGATATAGTGTTTACCATCATCGCTCAGCGTGGCTTTGGTTTTACCAGAGTTCGCATCCGAACCTGAGTTTGGTTCAGTTAAACAATAAGCAGCCTTCCATTCGCCAGAGCCTAGCTTAGGAATATACTTTGCTTTTTGTGCTTCATTACCATAATATAAAATTGGTAAGGTACCAATTCCGGTATGAGCAGAAAGTGCAACGGCGAAAGAGTGGCCTGCACCTACAACGTCTGCAACCAGCATGGAAGTATTGAAGTTTTTACCAAAACCGCCGTACTCTTCCGGTACCGAAACACCAAGAATACCCAGTTCACCAGCTTTGGTTAAAAGTGTAGGCATGAGCTCGGGATCTTCCTGTTTGTCAATTTTATCTAAATTGGGATAAACCTCAGCCGCCAGAAAATCGCGACAGGTTTGTGCAATCATCTGCTGCTCTTCATCAAATTCTTCAGGGATAAATACTTCCTGATAAGTGGTATCCTTAATTAAGAATTCACCGCCTTTAATTGTCTTTTTTTCAGTTGTTTCCATTGTTTTAGTATCTAGTAGCGACAATTGAAATCGCTTAATTTTCATTTTTTGTTCATTCTTCTTGCCGCATCGTCATGCTGAATTTATTTCAGCATCTTTCATGCTAAGCCACTTTGTAATTAAGACCCCGAAATAAATTCGGGGTGACGATCGCTCTTAGCATTTGCCTTACTCGGTTGTGATTGCTTCGTGCCTCGCAATCACACAACTGTCCCTATTATCAACACAAAGCATTAAGATTGCTTAGTGCCTCGAAATGACGATCTGCCTAAAATAGTTCAAAAATCCCCGCTGCACCTTGCCCGGTTCCTACGCACATGGTTACCATTCCGTACTTTTTGTTCTGTCTTTTTAGCTCATTCATAATCTGTACGGTAAGTTTTGCTCCTGTACAGCCCAACGGATGCCCTAATGCAATTGCACCACCATTTACATTAATTACATCTGGATTTAAATCCAGTGTTCTGATTACGGCTAACGACTGTGAGGCAAAAGCTTCGTTCAGTTCGATTAAATCGATATCTTCTTTTTTCAAACCCGCTTGTTTCAATGCTTTTGGAATTGCCTCAATTGGGCCAATCCCCATAATGCGTGGCGGAACTCCTGCGACACCGTAACTTACCAACCTGGCAATCGGTTCTGCGTTTAATTCTTTCATTTTCTTTTCAGACACCACTAGCACAAAAGCTGCCCCATCAGATGTTTGCGATGAATTACCCGCGGTTACACTTCCAACAGCATCGAATACGGGTTTTAATTTCGCCAACTTATCTAAAGTAGTATCTGCTCGTGGGCCCTCATCGGTATCAACCACGTAAGAACGGGTTTTCTTTTTAAGGTTGGCATCGAGGTAATTTTCGTTTACTGTGATAGGTAGAATACCGTCTTTTAAATGACCGTTTTTTATAGCGTGAATGGCTTTTTCATGAGATTTTAACGAAAAAGCATCTTGATCTTCACGGCTCACATTATATTCTTTAGCTACTGCCTCGGCGGTTAAGCCCATACCCCAATACCAGTCTGGATTGTTTTTTGCAACCTCCGCATTTGGTACAAGCTTCCAACCTCCAAAAGGCATTCCACTCATCACCTCTACACCACCTGCAATAATGCAATCGGCCATGCCAGCCTTAATTTTGGCAACTGCTGTAGCAATGGTATCTAAACCCGATGCACAATAGCGGTTTACCGTAACACCAGGAACTTTATCAGTATCCAACCCCATTAGCGAAATCATACGGCCAATATTTAAGCCTTGCTCTGCTTCTGGAGTAGCGTTACCCACAATTACATCATCAATCTGTTCGTTATCTAAATTCGGAACCGATGCCACTAAAGCCCTGATTACTTCTGCGGCTAAATCATCAGCTCTTGTAAAACGGAATACGCCACGGGGCGCTTTGCCCACTGCTGTACGATATCCGGCTATAATATATGCTTCCATTGTTTTAGTATCTAGTAGCCAGAATCAAGTATCAAGACCTAATCCTCGCATTGTTTTATTTGTTATTAATGTAAGTAAAACTTTATTCAACATTCGTATCTTGATACTTGATACTCATATCTAAACATTTAACTCACTAATTCCTCAACGGTTTCCCCTTGGTAATAATGCTTTGAATCCGCTCTAACGATTTCCGCTCACCTGCAAGTGATAAAAATGCTTCTCTTTCCAGATCCAATAAATATTGCTCTGTTACATCTGTTGGAGCCGATAAGTCGCCGCCACACATCACATAACCTAATTTTTCGGATATTTTTTTATCGTGCTCGGAAATGAAATGCCCTGCATACATGCTATTTGCACCTGCATAAACAATTCCCAAACCTTGCTTTCCTAGCACTTTAATATCGTTCCGTTGCACGGGTTTTGTATAACCAGCATCAGCCAATTCTATTGCTTTAGCTTTAGCATCGGCCAATAAGCGGTTCCGGTTCATCGAGATGGAGAATTTGTCTTTTTGCAGATAGCCCAGTTCATAAGCCTCGTAACCAGAAGTAGAAACTTTCGCCATTCCGATGGTTAAGAAACGGTCTTTCAGGGCATTTTGCACAATCTGATCATCTTTATACTCATCAGAAGCACGCAAAGCAAATTCTTTTGTTCCGCCACCACCAGGGATAACGCCAACACCAAACTCAACCAAACCCATATAAGTTTCGGCAGAGAGCTGAACATGATCGGCATGTAAACTAAACTCGCAACCACCGCCCAGGGTTAAATTATGTGGGGCAACCACAACCGGAATAGAAGAATAACGGATGCGCATCGAAGTATTCTGGAACATTCTGATCGCCATATTCAATTCATCCCACTCCTGCTCTACCGCCATCATAAAAATCATCCCAACATTTGCCCCGGCAGAGAAGTTTGCACCATCATTGCCGATTACCAAACCACGGTAATCTTTCTCGGCCATATCAATCGCTTTGTTGATACCCGAAATCACATCACCGCCAATGGTATTCATTTTGGTATGGAATTCTACATTCAGAATGCCATCGCCCAGATCGATAATGGAAACACCTGAGTTTTTCCAAAGGGTTTTATTTTCGCGGAGGTTATCTAAAATGATAAACTCATCCGTTCCCGGTAAGGCTTTATAACTTTTTGAAGGGATATCGTAATATTTTTTAACGCCATTTTCTACTTTATAGAATGAAGTATTCCCGGCATCGAGCATTTCATGCACCCAAGCCGCAGCTTTATTGCCATATTGCTCCATCCCTTCGATGGCTTCTTTTACGCCAACTGCATCCCAAAGTTCGAAGGGACCAAGTTCCCAACCGAAACCTGCACGCATGGCATCATCGATACGATAGAGTTCGTCAGAAATTTCTGGAATCCTATCTGATACATATTCAAATAAACCAAATGAAGAATGGCGGAACAATTCGCCTGCCTTATCTTTTCCCTTTGCAAAAATCTTCATGCGTTCACGAAGATTTTCAACCGGCTTAGTCATTTCTAAGGTAGCCGATTTTACTTTTTGCTGTGGTTTGTATTCTAAAGTTTTTAAATCAAGCGCAAGGATTTCGGTTTTACCATCAGCAGTTTTTGTCTTTTTATAGAAACCCTGTTTGGTTTTGTCGCCAAGCCATTTGTTCTCTTCCATTTTTTGCACGTATACTGGAAGTTTAAACAAATCATGTGCTTTATCATCCGGACAATTATCGTAAAGTCCTTTTGCTACTTTGATCATGGTATCTAAACCCACCACATCCGAAGTACGGAAAGTAGCCGATTTTGGTCTACCCAAGGCTGGTCCGGTAAATTTATCAACCTCTTCTACTGTCAGATCCAATTTTTCAACTAGATGCAAAAGTGCCATGATGGAATAAACACCTACACGATTGGCGATAAAAGCCGGGGTATCTTTACATAAAACAGTTGTTTTTCCTAAAAACTTATCGCCATAATGCATCAGAAAATCAACAATTTCAGGTTGCGTATGCGGCGTAGGGATAACCTCCAATAATTTTAAATAGCGGGGCGGATTAAAAAAGTGTGTTCCGCAGAAATGCGATTTAAAATCATCAGTCCTTCCTTCAGCCATTAAGTGAATTGGAATACCAGAAGTATTCGAGGTAATCAATGTGCCGGGTTTACGGAACTGCTCTACCTGCTCGAAAACTTTTTTCTTGATATCAAGATTTTCGACCACAACTTCAATTACCCAATCGTAACCGGCAATTTTCGGCATATCATCGTCGAAATTTCCAGTTTTGATCTTATTTAGTGCCTTTTTGCTATAAACTGGAGATGGATTTGTTTTTACAGCCGTTTGCAAAGCTGTATTAACAATCCGATTTTTTACAGCTGGGTTATCCAGTGTTAATCCTTTTGCCTGTTCTTCGGGACTTAGCTCTTTCGGGGCAATATCTAATAACAATACCTCTACACCAATATTGGCGAAGTGGCATGCAATACGCGACCCCATAATACCCGAACCTAAAACTGCAACTTTATTAATGCTTCGTTTCATTATCTATTTGCTTTTCATTAGTCTGATAGTACCATGTATGCAGCAACCTACCAAACAGATTTGATTATTATATTTGTTAATCAACAGTATAGGCTACAGTGATATCATTTAGTTTGATCAATAGGTTAATAAAAGTCTCTTTCTCCTTTTTAGAGAAATGCTCATCGAGATATTCATTAAATTTTCGAACAACACCTTTGGCCAATTGTTTTTTCTCTTTACCGAAATCAGTTAGAAAAACCTTTACCGATCGTTTATCGCCTGCAGATGTTTCACGATAAATGAGGTTGGCCTCTTCCATATTATTTAACATACGGGATAAACTGGTTGCTTTCACCCCAAGTAAGCCAGCTAAATTTGAAACCGCAGTTCCCTCGGCATCATCTATATTAATAAGCATATAACCAATGGCCTGGGTAATCCCAAAACCAGATGCCATTTGATTGTACTTATTAAACATATTTTGCCAGGCAAACTTAACGTGGTAATCTATGGTTTGTTGTTGTTTCATTTTTGCTAATTTATTATGCTTGCATAACAAAGCTAATGAATGTATTTTGTTAATGCAATAGAAAAATTCAAAATATTTGTCAAATTTTTCTTATCATAGTCAAACACAAAATGAAAACACTTAATATGTTAAAAGCTAGAGGAATTCTCTTATTTAGCCTATTTATTTTATGGGCTACAATTTGTAAAAGTCAGGTATCTTATTTCGGAGCTGCTCTTTTAAACAGTCAAAAATTAGAGACATTTAAAAAAACAACAACCTTGTTTACTTTACAGTATACGGATTATGCTGAATTGGAAAAATTTGATCGGGCCATTAAAAAAAACTGGACCATTACACCTTATAAAATTATTAAACCCGAAGAGCTTGCCCGTTACGATACGCTTTCAAATTACTCTTTTTTTTATTTTGATGGTTATGCCGAAAAGCTAGACAGTACAACCAATGTAAATATCGTTTATGCGCTAAAATTAATTACGCCATCTAAAAAACCTAAGGTAAAGGAAGAAAGTATATTGGCAACAGTTACACTTTTTGCTGATTGGAACACAAATCTGCTGGTTCAAACACAGGATCAACAATATGGCACAAAAAGAAGTATAAAAAATAATATTTTATCAAACTTCTACAACAAGTCTAGTTTCCTAAACTGGTCGCCAGGGTTTTTAATGGGTTATTTAAAACAGATTAATGATGGATTGCTCGCAAACAAGGATTGTAATTTAGATTACCAGTTTTACAATAAGGTCCGTTTACCAGAATTAACAAAAGAAACGCTGTATGTGCCTGAGTATATTAAGCAGGTATTCTCGTCCAAACTGGCTCTTTTGCCTCAATCGGGGGTAGTTTTAGAACCTTATAATTATAAACTCAAATTTGTATCGTACAAGGAATTGGATAGTTTAATTTTGAATACTGAAACGAATATTAAGTATGTAGTTTACACTCAACGTTCTAATGATAAAATAATCAGTGTTTATGATAGCAAAGACGATAAAATCATTTACCAGCGTTTTTATCCACAATCATCAAATTTTGAAATGAATGATTTAAGCGAAATCAAAAAGGTAATTGTTTCGCTTAAATAAATGTCTTTGACGATCCGTATAGATTAATCACTAACCATTCTGAGAAATCGTTTTTCTGAGAAATAAATAATAGTAGGATTGCTTCGTCGTTCCTCCCGATAATGACATCCTATAAAATCTGTCATTCTGAACACAGTGAAGAATCCCTAACAGAAGAACCACTGACGTTACAATCTCACAAAGCCATTTTCACTAAGGTCTGCATAAAAGATCCTTCATTGCGTTCAGGAGGGCAATTCATATAAACGGCCAACTAATACACTAGACTAACAAAAACAGATTTCAATTTGGAAAAGACTAACAGTATTTTTGAACCAAACGCCTGTAAAAACAAAATGGTTCCCATTAAAAACCTTAAACCATTAAGAGATATTTTGCAAATATTTAAGCACTTCTTCCCGTTTACGGCTAGAAACCGGAATTTGGCTACTATCGTACATTTGCAAAAAGCCTTCCCGAAAATATTTCTTTACATAATTAAAGTTAATGAGGTAAGATTGATGGCATCGAACAAAACCCATTGGCAATAACATCAGTTCGTATTCCTTTAATCCTTTAGAAACCAGAATTTCGCGTTTATCTTTTAAATAGAAAGTGGTATACCCTTTATCGCTTTGGCAGTACATAATATCTTCTATTAAAACAATTTCTATATATTCTAAACTTTTTAAGGCTATACGCTTGCTGTTATTTATACCATTTTCTAAATAATGGCTACGGGCTATTTGCAGCTGTTGTTTATTAAATAGCTCTTGCTCACGGTGATGGTAGCACTTTTTTAATGTTACAGCTAAAGCATCATCCTCAATAGGTTTTAACAGGTAGGCAAAAGCCCCTAAATTAAGCGCCTGTATGGCATATTGATCGTAAGCTGTAAGAAATACAAGCTGGAAATCTTCAATATCAATATTATTAAACAGCGTAAAGCTATCACCGTCTTTAAGCCTGATATCGGCCAAAACGACATCAGGCTTTAAAAGCGGAATTTCTTTTGATGCCGCTGCAACATAGGCCGAGTGGCCAACAACCTGAAGAAAACTGATTTTTTGCAATATTTGCAACAAGTGCTGCAATATGAGCACCTCATCTTCAAGAATATAAAGTTTCATCCCGTTTTTATTCATATACCGCTGGAATAGTGATCTGGACTTTTACACCTTTATCGTTATTTATTTTTTTATCTACAATAGCAAAATTAGCCTGTTGACAGTCTAGTTTAAACAATGCCTGTAATCTTTGTTTTAGTATGACCTGTGCCAACGAGGTTTTACCTGACTGCAACTTGCCTTTGTTTGTAATGCCGCTTCCATTATCGTCTACCGTGATCAATAATTGTTCATTGGCCAATTTAAACTGAATTTTCAGCATACCTTTATACCGGATGTTCCTAAAACCGTGTTCAATGGCGTTTTCTATAAACGGTTGCACAAGCATAGGTGGAATAAGTGTTGATTCTGTATCCAGCTCATCAGCTACAATCTCGTAATCAAAAAGATGGTGATAACGCATTTGCTGTAGCTGCATATAATTGTGCAATGATGCAATTTCTTCATCTATAGGTATAAAATCTCTCCGGCTTTGCTCCAACACATTGCGCAGCAATTTAGAGAAAAAAGAAAGGTAACGTACCGATTCGGAAGTATCGCCCGATGCGATAAGGCTTTGCAGATTGGCTATGGCATTGAAAACAAAATGCGGATTTAATTGTGCCTGTAACAATTTTTGCTCTATGTTTAGCCTTTGGTTTTCGCTGCGCAATAACTTGTTCTTCTCTTTTAAACTACGCTGTCTATATATGGTGTAAATTAATGCGATTGTTCCTAAAAACACTATAAGGACTGAAAAAATCAGCCATTTCTGCTGGCGGATAATACTTTCGCTGAGTTGGTTTTTACTTTTTAAAACCGCAATATCCTGATCTTTTTTTCCTGCTTCGTATTTTTCGTGCAATTCTTGGATTTTAACAACATCAATAGCTTTTAAATCTTCTATTTCTATAGCGTGGGCCTTAAGGGCAACATTAAATGCTTGTTTATAATCGCCCTTCATGGCATAGGCATCAATTAATCCCTTGTACAAATAACTTTTCTGCTTTGCGGGGTTGTTACTTTTGGCCAGCTCCATACCTTTTTTCAAATAAAATATGGCACTATCTGGTTGATTGACATTTAAATAGCTTTTTGCCAGATTATTGAAGGCAACATCATGTAGCATATTTATCTTAGCTAAATAATTAAAGTAGATTTTACTACTTGCCAAAGCATTGCGGTAATCTTTTTGCAGGGCATAAATCTGCGATTCATTATCATACGTACGGGCCAGGGCCATGCTATCGGGAATAGTTTTAGCCAAAAGGCGGGCT
The DNA here is from genome assembly GCF_918698255.1 of Pedobacter sp. Bi27. NCBI lineage: Bacteria > Pseudomonadati > Bacteroidota > Sphingobacteriia > Sphingobacteriales > Sphingobacteriaceae > Pedobacter > Pedobacter sp. Bi27. The sequence goes on along the minus strand of NZ_CAKKMW010000003.1, from coordinate 354,517 downwards.
TTAGTATTGTAACTAGCCATCTTTTTATAATCCTGAAGCCTGGACGCCAACAAAAAACAAATATCGTAATAGCGTTGCTTAACGACCCTGTGCCATTTATGCGGATGGTGTTGGTAGTAAAGTTCCGAATAATAAAGTGCTTGTTTATTGTTTTGGTTCTGGTAATAGGCTTTTGCTAATAAATCGTAATACTTGTAAACCAGTTTGCTCTTTTTACGTTCGGCTATTTTCGTGGCAGCAACAATCTGACTCATCAATACAGCCTCTACCATTACGCTGTTATTTATAGTATGGTCAACTATGCTACAAGTTTTAAGCAAATCGATATCATCCCATTTCCTTTTGATTTTCATTTTTTTGTAGGCAATTATGGCGCTATCTGTTTTTCTTTCTAATTCATAAGCTCTTGCCTTAAAATAATGATAAAATGGGTTGGTATTGTAGTGGGCATCATGCTTAAAAACATGATCTTCTTTTAGGATAATGGCCATTTTGACCTTACCGGTTGGCACTGTATCCAAATCGAATATTTTTTGCAGGTAATCCTTTTCTGTAACGGTATTAACCTGTAGGTTTTTGATATCGCTTTTCGGCGTTTTTTTTGGCCTACAGGATGAGACAATGCATATGGAAATTATAGAAACAGCAATATTTATTTTTAAGCTCATTATTTTTTAGCTAAGCGGAGAAAGCATTTGATGTAAAACATTTTTAAAAGTAACAATAGATAATGGATTAGAAACTACGGGTAAATATTCGTTGGATTTAATCTGATATCCGTAGTTAAACAATCAATATCATAAAATGATGAGTTTAATTATTTCGAATATGAGATGAAACACTACGAATATTTGCACTTAACATTCGGATATGGATTAGGGGTTTGGGTTTGGGATTTTTGTACTGAATTTTACACTAACAAAATGAATTAAGACCATCCTTTATCTTACGTAGATTATTAAAAATTTAACGAAAATGAAAAAATTATTATTCGCACTCGCATTCGCGGTACTAGGTACCGGCGCTTACGCAAAAGATTTAAGATTACCTGTTGCAAAACCGAACTCGGCAAATATTGTTGTAAAAAATTTGCCGCAGCCCAATAAAGTTGAGATTGGAAAGATTGCAAATGAACAACTTGGCCTATTTCGCAGACAGATGAATTTCACATTTACAGATGCTTGTGGAGCACAAACTACAATATATGTTTCAGGTGCAAGTAGTGCATCTAATCATTCGTTGTGGCAGTTCGCATGGGATTACTTTAAAGACAATCTTATAACTGGTTGTTTCTGGGTAGGATAATAATAGAAATATAAAGAAAAAAGTTATGAGGAAAATATTTTTCGCAGTTATATGCACACTAATAGGATTTAGTGCATCTGCTAACGATTTAAAATTGAAGGCTTCTCCAGTAGCCAAGTTATTTAAAAATGTTGCAATTGTAAAAAACATCTATTTAGATGTGAACAACAAACAAAGTAGCTTGTTACGCAGGGCAAAGACCTTCCAGTTTACCGACGCATGTGGCACGAAATGGAATATACATGTATCTGGCGCTAACCATGTTGATGATATGACGTTAATGCAATCTGCTGTAAATTATTTTGACAACGGTATTGCTGATGGTTGGTTTGGTGACGGTTGTTTTCACCCCTATTAATATAACATAATTAAGCAAGAGGATGGTTTTTAATTCATTATAAAAAAAAAGATGCACAGATATTTAAAATTTATTGCACCGGTATTATCCCTGTTCGTTTTATACTCGTTCAGCTATAAAAGCACAAAACTGCCCGAGCAACCCACAACTATTGCCTATTACCAATTTTATCATATAAAAGATACTACACAAAAAGCAAAAGTTTTTAGCGAGGATTTTATTTTGGCATTTAATACTGAGAAAAGCCTTTACACCAGCCAAACGCGGTTAAAGCAAGACTCTACCATTCAGGCGGCATTAAAACAGGCCGAAACCAAAAACAACAATGTAATTAACATGGGCGTTATTTCGCCTGCTACAGAAGATGATATTTATGTTGATAAGCTAAAACTATCGGTAGTAAAAAACCATAACCAGCAAAGCTATTTAATTAACGAGAGCACAGCAAAAACCAATTGGAAAATTGAAAAAGACACCAAACAATTGTTAGGTTATACCGCACAAATGGCCACTGCAATGGTTAAGGGGCGTAAATATACAGCATGGTTTACTACCGACATAGCCGCAAATTTTGGCCCATGGAAATTAAATGGTTTGCCCGGGCTTATTTTAGAAGCATACGACGATAATTATTTTATAAAATTTACATGCACCAAAGTGGTAACTACTGGAAGTTTTCAAAATATTCCATCGGTAAATATACCAACAAAAATAATTTCAACCTCGTTAAAAGAATACGAACGTATGAGAAAGGCAGAAGCTGAAGGCTTGGGTACGGATGATTTTGGAAGTGGCATTACAATAGATAAAGTTACCAGCAGTGGCGGAGGTAATAACGGTACTGCCTCAAAAAAGAAGTTTACCATGAACTACCCCTTAGAATTAACAAATTAATTAGAAAGCTTGTATTTAAAACATTTGTTAGCAACCTGGGCTTTGTTGTTATCGATTATCTTAGCATCGGCCCAGCAAACAATTACTATAAATGGTGTGGTAAAAGATAGCTTAGCTGTACCGCTTGATGTTGCCACCATTGCAATAGTTACTAAGAATGGCTCGGGTTTAGCCTTTACCAATACCAATCAACAGGGCGTTTTTAGCTGTAAACTCCAAACAAATGACAACAGCCTTTCTATAAAAGTAACAGCAATGGGATATGAACAAAAGATAGTACCTATTAGCAGTTATACAAGCCAGCCTTATACCATCATCCTTAAAAAAAAAGTAAATCTTTTAAAAGAAGTTAAGGTTACTTCACTAAAAAAAGTATCGCTTGTTAGCGATACTTTAAGTTACAATGTGAAAGCCTTTAAAGAACAAAATGATAGGGTGATTGCCGATTTGATTGGCAGGTTGCCTGGCATAAAAATAGACGACAAAGGCGCTATCAGCTACAACGGAAAACCAATATCAAAGGTTTACCTTGATGGCGACAATCTGTTGGATGGCAGATATAAACTGGCCACCAACAATGTACCGGTAAATGCTGTAGAACAAGTACAGGTTATAGAACGGGACCAGCCTATAAAAGCCCTAAACGGATATACGGTTACCAATAACGTTGCCCTAAATCTTAAACTTACCGATAGCGCCAAAGCAATAACCATTAATACCGGTCATGCTGGTCTCGGAAATAGTGCCTATAGTGGTGAGTTTAATAACATGTTCTTTAAATCAAAAAATAAGAGCATCAACAACCTAAAAGCCAATAATGTTGGCGAAAATTTAGAACATGAAAATGCCGACGTTGGCGTATCCTCAAACAACGAAACCATTTTAAAAAAAGCTGCACCATTCCTGTCGATTACAAGTAGCGAACTCCCATCACTAGATGAAAAGTATTACTTGATGAACAATGATTTTGCAGGAAATATTAATGCGCTTTTTAAACTAAAATCTGATTGGACCTTAAGAATGAATGTGGCTACGCTACAGTTAAAAAGGAGATATAATTTTAACAACTCGGTTAATTATTTCCTTAACCGCGATACAGTTAGGTACACCGAAATACAGAACCATTTACACAGGCTTAACCAGTGGCAAATACAATCTCAAATAGAAAAAAACAGTAATGCCATTTATGTAAAATCTCTTACCAAGTTAGATTTACCAACATGGAAAAAAAATGGAAGCACCATACAGAACGATCAAGAATTAACGCAAAATTTGCCAACACAATATTTATCCGTTAGTAATGAAACGGTGGTAATAAAAGCGCTGGGAATAAACAATATACTTCAGTACAATGGCTTGACGCAGTATTACAAATTAAATGAGCGTTTAGAAACCGCTCCTGGGTTGCATGAAAATATTATCAATAACAATAAAAGTTATCTCTTTTTAGCACAACAGACGCAAACCAAAAATACGTTCATTGACCAAGCTATAACCTTTAAAACAAAATTCAACAAATTTATACTTTCTACCGCAATAGGTTTATCGTATAATGGCAATCTACTAACCAGCAATTTATACAAAACCGACAGCTTACACGTTACTTCGGCAGTGGGCGATAGATTTAAAAATGATGTAATATTTAATAATTTAGGACTATTGGGCAAGGCATCTGCAACTTACCTCCTTAAAAAAGGCGTTATTATTGCGGAGGTAACGCCAACATTCAACTTTATAGATTACGACAGTAAAACAGATTTTATCTATAAAAAAAACAGATATTTTTCACTGAACCCTTCTATAGATTTTCGTAAAAATTTAGGCCGGTACAGTGAAATTAATTTTAGATATCTTAAACAAACTACTTTTGGAGAAGTGGAAGACATATACCCGGGCAGCATTTTGGTAAATTACAGGGAGTTTAATTTTAACGAAACGCCATTACCCATAACAAATAACAACTCGGCAAACGTTAGGTTTAGCTATCGCAAACCTTTAGCAATGTTCTTTTACAATTTAAACCTAGGTTACGATAAAACGCAACAAAACTTTATCAACTCTTTTGAAATTGATAATGGCCTAACAAAATCTACTGCTATTAATTTTAAAAATACCGCAAAAAAATACGCTTTGGGTGGCAGTATTTCTAAATATTTATATTTTGCTTCATTAAATATCATGGCAAATGCTAATACAAGCCTACAAAGGGGTTTTAATTTTTATAACAACGAGATTCTGCCTTTCAACGTTAAAAGTATCGCTACTGCATTAACTGTCAGGAAAAAAATATTTAATAAAATTACAGTTTCGGTAAGTGGAGAGTTTTCAAGATTTATAAACGAGCAAAGTACAGTAAATGGTAAAACTGTAAACACTACTAATATCGAGAAGTTAAAATCTACTTGGCAACATCAGTTAAACCAAAAACTATCATACAATGTGGCTTATAATTTCACTTTGTACAAACAGAAATTACAACAACCTATGCACAATGTTTTTTTGGATATGAATGTAAAATATGCTCCTACAAAGTGGAAAAGCTTTTTTGAGTTTCAGTGCCTCAATTTAATAACCCAGAAGGTTTATAAGCAGATAAATTCGACTTCTAACCAGTTATTGGTATTTGATATACCTTTGAGAGACCGTACATTTCTCTTAAAATATTCGTTTACTTTTTAAAAAAAAATTGTCACAGAAGATATTCTCAAACATTCGATTTGCTACAGGAATCACTATGTGATAAAAGCTGATATGATAATCTACCTCCCTAGTTAAACAAGCATTACTGAGAATTGCGCTTGCGTTGCTACAACCCTACATCTCTTTATTCCAAAACCTGTCAGTTAACCTTATTTACTTTAATCACATTTAATTAATGTTCTAACTAAAATCTGATAGTGCTATAAGATATTTTGAGAAAAAATTTGTTACAAAAAAGCGCCCCAATAAATCGGGGCGCTTTAAAATGTATGTTAAAACAGACTAGTAAAGGGTAAACTCTACACGACGGTTTTGTTGACGACCAGCCGCTGTTTTGTTGGTAGCAATTGGTTGCCCCATACCATAACCAGTAGCCTCAATACGTGATGCATTTGCACCTTGAGAAACTAAATAAGCTTTTACAGATTCTGCTCTATCTTTTGATAAACGCAAGTTTAATTCTTTTGAGCCTGTATTATCTGTGTGGCCAGCTAATTTTAAGCTAAAGTTTTTCTGGATTAATAATGCAGCAACTCTGTTTAAAGAAGCATAAGATTTAGAACGGATGGTTGCTTTACCTAAATCGAACTCTAAGTTTTTAATCGCTTCGTTAACAACTTTACGATCTTCTTCTGTAACGATTACTTTCTCTACAACTTTTTCTGGAGTTTTTAACGGACAACCAGAACCATCAACAACAGTACCAGTTGGTGTATCAGGGCATTTGTCTAATTTATCTGCAACACCATCGCCATCTGTATCTTTCAAGATGTCGTTCATTTCTGAACGTAGTTTTGCATTTTCAGCCTTTTGAGCATTTAAATCAGATTTTAAACCTTCTGCAGTTTGTTTTGCTTTTAAAGCTTCATCGTACGTTAAAGCTACCGGATTATGGAAAGCCAATTGTTTTCCGGTACCTAAAGCAAACTCTAAACCAGCATATGCATAATTGTATTTATCGTTTCCGTTTTTGTAATAACCATCTAAGTTATCACCATCAACAAAGTTGATAGTCCAACCTAAATCTAAATTAACCGCATCAGAAATTTTAAACTTAGCACCTAATCCTACAGGAATGATCAACTCATTGATGTTATCCCCACCATTAAGTGTCGAAGTTCCAGCTGCTGTAGTAATAGTCGGTTTGTAGGCCGCAATACCAGCACCGGCAGAAGCGTAAAGCTGTAATGTATTCTCTTTTTTAAACATATCAATATTGAACATGTTTACTACAGCGTTTAAACTTCCAGAATAAGATAACTCTGTATCAAATGCTTTTACCGGAGAGTTGTTTACCAAACCACTTTCATAAGGCTCGGTATTATCTCCCTTTAATTTACCACGAACCCCATCTAAACGAAGAGAGAAATAAGGTGTAAATTGTTTTTTAATGTAAAGGCCATAACCTAAACTTGATTTGTTATTACTGAAATCATTTTTTCCACCTAATGGTGACAATGGAGTAAGTACACCAGCGTTTACACCGATAGACCATGTTCTGAACGTTGTTGTAGAAGTTGCAGGGCTTTCTTGAGCTGAAGCAACAGACCCGATGAGTAAACCAGCGAGTGCAACCGGGAGTGTTTTAAATAGTTGTAGTTTCATAAATTTTCTTTTAACGTTGAATAAGCGTTGGCACCCGTATTGCAATAGCCATACCAAAAATACAAGCATGTAAAAATACTTATCAACTTTTCAACACTAATAAACGGTTACGTACGTTGAATAAAACTAAAAGACACGTTATAAAACAGTAAGCGCAGCGTTTAAGCTCTCTAGTTCTTCCAAAATCAAAATCTTTAATTTCAGGCCTCAATAGCCCTATTTTCTGTGGATATTTTACGAATGGCAGGAATCGGCAGTATCCGTCTTGATAAAATAAATCAATGCCAATTTATCAGGTTAAATAAGTCGCTCTTGCGAATCACGGATAAATATTTTATCAATCCCTTTGTCTGATCATCTATTACTTTATGTTATCTACACCTATGTCAAAATTGTACTATTTAATATCGCCGGCAAATTTCCATCTGGTACTGAAATTTTCGGGCAATTGCTGGTTGGTTAACAAGGCCCTTACCATTTCTACAGGCATGTTGTTTTCGTGCAATACACGATTGTGAAACTGAATATTGGTCATTTTACCACTTTGTACCAGCTCTTTGTGCAATGCCCTGAACTGTAATCCACCTAACATGTACCCAATTTGGTATAAGGGCCCATAACCTCCCGTAAACGATCTACGCACCTCTGCTTCTGCATTAGCACGCTCAAAACCAACACGATCTACCAAAAAATCGATACACTGCTGAGGCCTCCATTTGCCTAAATGGTAGTTCATTGAAAAAATGATACGCGCACAACGGTGCATGCGCCAAAAAAGCATTCCAATTTTATCTTCCGGAGATTTTGCAAAATTCTGGTCCCACAGCAACATCTCCCAATACAGCGACCAGCCTTCCGTCCAGAAAGGCGTACCAAATACTTTACGATAAGGTTTGTAACGGCTTTGCATAAAATACTGAAGGTTGTGCCCGGGAATAAGCTCATGAAAAACTACAGCTCTGGAAAAATGCTTGTTATTGCCACGCAAGGTCATCATTTTGGCATCCTCCGTCATATCTTCTGTTGGATAAGCAATTAATACGGATTCGCCGCCTAGAAAAAACGGCGCAAATAATTGTTCCTTCGGACTTAGCATGCGCATGCGCCAGCCTTCTTTAGCCAGGGCCGGAATGGCGATGAGTTTATTTTTCTCTACAAAGTCTATGGCTTCATTAGCCAGTTCATAAACCAGTTCGGGCTGCTTCCCCAATTCAGGATAATCTGTTTTTACTTTTTCCAGTGCTTTTTTCCATTCCTTACCAAAGCCCATTTGTTGCGAGGCTTTAAGCATTTCGGCATCACACCAGGCAAATTCTCTCATGGCAATGGCCTCAATCTGCTCAGGGGTATAAGCAATCATCTCATCCCTTAAGCTGCTTAATAAAGCTGTTCTTCCTATCGGATTTCCAATAATGCCACTTCCATCGTCTTTGGCATTTGACGGTTTAGCTATTTTACCCAGTGCATCAGCATAATCCTTTATGGCATCTACTACATCGGGATACACCGCTTTGGTGGCTTTGGTAAATTGCGGATCGTAGCCATCATAAAATTTATAAGCTTCGGTAAATACAGCCAGATATTGATTAACGGTTTCCTGCGCCCAAGAAGCCTGTACTGGCGTAATTGCCAGGTCTTTGTTTTCTACTGCTTTTGTGGTTTTCTGAATAGCCTCTTTCAGTTGTTCGAATTGTTCTTTGGTAATTTTACCATCTTGTTGCTGGCCAATTCTTCGCTTTGCTTCAAAATCCAATAATATTTTGGCAAAAGGCAAAGTAAAAATGCTGCTTCTAAATTCGGCGTAGTGCTGTTGTAAACTTGCCGAATCTGATCGGATATCGCGTTTAAGCAAAATATAATCTACCCTTTCATTTACAGTTAGCTTGTTAAAAGGCAATGCCTTTGATTGTTTTTGCCATTCAGCATAAAAGCGTTCCATCCGCTTAAAGTATTCTTCCGATCGCTTGAGCGTGTATTTACGGTTTAACATGGTCTCGTCTGATTGGTATTGATTAATCAGTGGACTCACCAGGCTGGCTTCATTAGTTTGAGCGTGTAATTGTAGGGCAACTGTTAGAAATAAAAACAGCGAAAATAGTTTGCGCATAGCGATTGGGGCATGTTTGATTAGCTAACGCAATATAGCTAAACTGCTAAGTATTTGCAGCAGGGTGCCTGTGTAACTTATTGAAGATATTAGATTAAAGGTAGCCTAATTAAATATTATAAAATGGTTAAGCGCAATGCCTTTAATCCACTTAGTCCCTGTAAATCTTCCAAATCAAGATCTTCGGTTTCGGATTTCAATACACCAGTTTCCTGCAGGTATTTTACAAAGGGCAGGTAATCGTCGATATCTCTTTTATTGAAATAGATCAATGCCAGTTTATCAGGCTGGGTAAGGCGCTCCTGCGAATTGCGAATGAGTATCTTATCGATCCTTTTTTTGATCATCTGATACCTGATATTGTAAGCGCCTTCTACATCGAACTTCCGCTCGTCGATCCTAAAACTAATGTCTATTGGATGGTTATGGATAAAGATAAGTTGTGTGGTGGCCAACTTAACGGCCAGATCGGGCTGGAGCTGCTGAACCATTTTGGCAATCTCAGCCATTGATGATAGTTGCCATAACCGTAGATTTTTAAGATGGAAGTGATTAAAAATCCGATCAGGAGCGATAGACTGCCCGATATAGATATCATATTCAACACCATCTGTCCTGAATTTTTCGAAATAACAGGGATAAGAATCTTGCAGTTTTTCGCGTTCACTTTCAAAATAATTGTTAATGGCTGTATTAATCAGCTGCATAGATGTTTCCAGCGCCTGACGGTGTTTATACACTTCGCCATGAGGCGCCGAAATGCGGTCAAGATATTTACCGATTACCTTTTGAGTATCAGGATGCGATTGGGAAATAAGCTTTAGGTAATCGCTGGTTTCTTCTTTAAGGAAAATATTGAGGCTGTTTTCATCAGTTGTGTTCAACTCGTCGCCCTGTAAAATATCACTCCACTTGTTGCAGTTAAAAATGATTTCTACCAGCAAAGCATCGCTATAAGTTTTACTCAGCTCTTCCAGCGTTTCACGAAATAGACTCAGGTGCAGATTCAGATCGGCCTTACTGGCTACATTGCGTTCAGGAGTAGAATTCCTAATATCTATTGCGCCATAAAAAGGGTAAACGTCTGCAAAACTAATATCCTCATTACGCTGTGGCAAATTCCTTTTCTTATTGTAAAGGTGGTGCCAGGCAGCTTCATTAAACTTCCATTGTACAGCAGGTTGGATAGAGGTATATTTTTCTTTGATGATGTTTTCAATCTCAAGATTAAACTCATCGATATAGACCTGTAAGAGTTGAGCAATAGGCGCTAAAACGGGCTCCAATAAAGTAATTTTCTTTTCATCGAAAGTTTCTCCAACCCAGGTGTGCATGCCTAGTACACCTACCAATATCTGGTTGTGAAATACAGGTAGGAGCGCCATCGATTTTACATTTAGCTCCCTAAACCTGTCTAACCAGGGAAACATCTCTTTGCTTTCGGCCCAGATATCGGGCGAATAAAAGGAATTCGGATTTGCAGCGTAACCTTCGGCAATCTGCCGAAAAGCTTCGGGACTTAAAGTTTCTTCACCCCATACCGAAAACAACAGACCACTTCCGCCTTTTACATACCCATAAACCATTTTGTTGTTTACCCTTACGAAAGGAAAAAGATCGAACTGGATATTGGCATTTTGCACCAGCACTTTAAGCGATTGTATCACCTCTCCATAAGCGACACCCTCACTGCCTGGCACACGGCTCAATCTTATACTTTTAATATTTTCTACCGCTTGCTTGGCAGTAACATCGGTAATGGTAAGCACTGAAATACCTCTAAGCTCAAAAAGAGTTAGTGGCAGCACCTGCTGTAGCTTATCCAATCCAGATTCTTCACTCAAATATAGTTGTAACTCACGGTAGCTAAGATCGGGCAATGGCTGCTTAGCCTTAACTTCGATAAAACTGGCATTTACACCGATATGGAAGTAACCTGGCAAGCCAGTATCAGCATTGATGCCTGAATGGTATTTTTCTTTTAAAGGTACATGAAATGCATATAATTCGTTAAGAATGAAGGAATAGATAAAATGCAGGTGATCATGCTGATGTTGCTCAAGCGTTTTTGACCCGGCAAAACTATTCTGATCTTTTTCTTCATGTTCAAGCAGTTCGTACATCAGCTCCGTTCCATAAAAAGTAATGGGCTGCATTGGTGCACAAAGCCCCCAAGCCTGATGGTCTTCTGTTAAAAGTGCTGGCGAAAGACAGGCATACATATGTTCCAGCAGTAATTCGTGCTGATAAATATCTTTGATAGCGATAACCTGTTCATCAATTCCCTGTTTTTTAAATTCTTTTAAGGCATTGCTATAAAGGGTAGATTTTACAGTTCGTTCTTCTTTAATTTTTCGCTGCAAGTATTTGATAAAAGGGCCAAAAGAGATAGCCGAATCTACCTGGGGTAAATCTGGGTAATTTCGGGCAAGATTAAATATGCGCTTCTTCATCTCTTTAAATTTTAAACCACACAACTAATTGAATTGCAAAAGATTGACTAGTGCTAAGATAAAAAATAGATGTGAGAAATTGCTACCAGCCAATGGCCTTATCATCTCCCCTTGGGTCGGCACCGCCCTGATAATTGCCCCATTTAGTTTTTAAGATGGCATCAACCCTGCCAATCGCACCTCTCGGTACAATTTTATAGCCTTTTGCTTTTAATTTTTCTAGGGTTAAACTATCGATGGCATCTTTTTCTATATATACTTCATCTGGTAACCATTGGTGATGAAACTTTTTAGCAGCTACCGCCGACTGCATTGACATGTCAAAATCGATTACATTTATAATGGTTTGAAATACAGATGTTATAATGGTTGAACCACCTGGGGTACCTACTACCATAAATAATTTTCCATCTTTCTCCACAATGCTTGGTGTCATAGAGCTTAACATTCGTTTATTGGGTGCAATTGCATTGGCTTCGCCACCCACTAAACCATACATATTCGGTGCGCCAGGTTTGACAGAAAAGTCGTCCATTTCGTTATTCAACAGAAACCCGGCTCCTTTTACAGCAACTAACGATCCGTAAGAACCATTTAAGGTAGTGGTAATCGAAACAGCATTTCCATGGCGGTCTACAATAGAGAAATGTGTGGTCTCTTCGTGCTCTGCCCCTTTTATTTCGCCGGCCAAAACAGCACTGCTTGGTGTTGCTGCTGCCCAGTTAAAGTTTGCCATACGCTTTTTATTATAGTCGGCGCTCAACATTTGCTGTTGCGGAACAGTATAAAAATCAGGGTCGCCTAAATGTGTTGCCCGATCGGCATATACTCTTCTTTCGGCTTCTACAATTACCTGAACTGTAGAGTCTCCATTATGCCCCCACTTTTTTAATGGAAAATTTTCTACACTTTGCAGCAATTGAATCAGGGCAATACCTCCACTTGAAGTTGGCGGCATGGTAATAATTTTATAGCCTCTATAGTTGCCTGTTATGGGTTTACGCCAGGTAGCGTGATAATTTTTTAAATCTTCTTTTGTAATAAGTCCATGGCCCCGCTGCATTTCAGCCACAAGCGAATCGGCTACAGCACCTTCATAAAAACCTTCCCTACCTTTTTTCTGGATCAGTTTTAGCGTATTGCCAAGCTCTTTTTGAACCAGAAGATCATTTTCCTGCCAGGTACTTTCTAAATTTACGAAGGCCGTTCCATCGGGATTAAAATCCATAAACTTTCTATGCAAACCATTCAATTCGCTTGCCTGCCGCTTAGTAATTTTGAAACCATCTTGCGCCAAATTTATTGCCGGCTGCAATACCTGTGCCCAAGAAAGCTTTCCATATTTTTTGTGTGCCTCTACCATACCATCTACTGATCCTGGTACGCCGGCGGCTAAATGTCCGTATAAACTTTTATCTACAATTGGATTGCCGGCAGAATCGAGATACATATCTCTGCTGGCTGCCGCAGCTGCTTTTTCTCTAAAATCCAAGGCATTTATTTCGCCGTTTGCGCCACGGTACACCATAAAACCACCCCCACCTATATTTCCCGCGTTTGGATAAACCACAGCAAGTGCAAATTGAACAGCAACAGCTGCATCAACCGCATTCCCACCTTTTTTTAAAATATCTATACCTACTTGCGATGCTTCCGGATGGGCAGAAACCACCATCCCATTTTTATATTCACCACTGTTGTTTTTACCCAATTGTCCGGTTACGCAACCAGCCAATAACAGCACAATACTTAGGTATATTAACGATCTTTTAATGTCATTGAGGGGCTTTATAGTTTTCTGCATCTTTATATATTTTTCTGATTACGTCATTATTTTTCTAAGTAATCATTTTTTTAATTTTAATTTTCGGATAGAAAAATACTTCCTTCTGGCGCTATAAATATTTACCAATTTGTGCGTATAATTTTTCTTTATCACTTGGCCTTAAAGCATTATCAACTACTAATTTCCCATTTTTAATAATTAAATAACGGGGTATTCCATAGCTCCCGTTTTTGCCCAATTTATCACTCAAATCTTTTCTCAGGGCTTGATTAGTTCGAATATGATTGCCAGAAAGTTTAAAATATTTTATCATCTCCTTCCATTGCTGCGCTGCATCATCTTTATCAATGGAGATAAAAAGCATGTCAACCTGTTTTGCTTTGAGAAATTTCTCCAGATCCTTACTATATTTAAATTCTTCTTTACATGGCCCACACCAGGTTGCCCAAATATCAACAAATGCCGTTTTGTCTTTAAATTCGCCGATTAAACTATCCAGGCTATTTACTTTATCGTAGTTGGCCAATATTTTTTGCTCAGGTTCAAAATCCTTTTTTACTTCGTTGTGGTAAGCTATAATCTTACTGGCCATTGGTTGCAAATATGGTGTAAAATTACTTTTAGGGTAACTGGTTTTAAATGAATCGAACAAATCGACCAATACTTTCTGATATCTATTTTGTAACATCTCATCATATAGAAAAGTAGCCAGCAAAAACTCTTTCATTTTGCCTGTAAAATTATCTTCGAAGGTTTTATATATAATTTTAAAGCCAGTATTCTCATCTTTTTTGGGCAATTCAGCTCCTTTTTTTAGCGGGATGTAGTAATTGAGATAAGTATTTGCGTAATACTTGGCGTGGTAATAAAAATCTGGGTAAAAAGCATCCTGAAGATTGTTCATTGAATACTTTTCATAGGCATCTGCCCACATTTTATCCAAATCGTTATTTATTTTTTGCTTTGTGCTTAAAACTATCATTGGGATAGCAGCTTGCAAAATTATCTGTTCAGTTGAAAAATACCTTTTTATTTCGTTATAATAGTTTGTGGAAATCTTTTGTTTAGAAAATAGCTCAGTATAAGGCTTTAGGGCTTCACTCTTATCATTTTCTAGCAATTGATACAAACCAGCTACAGTGCTATCTTTCTTATAATAATCTCTGGCTCTGTATTGATAAAAATCGGCATTCCTCCTGTTAAAAAGTAACATGCCTTCCTTATTTTTATCGCTCTGTACCAAAATACCTTTATCGAAAACTAAATTCGTAGTACCTGGCTCTATTAATACTGTATTATTGTTAATTCTTAACCAAGCAAGTTTATTAATCTTTAAAGAATAGTTTACTGTACTATCATCACCAAATTTAATCTCTTTTTTGGCAGGATAAAACCATGTATCATCCACAGGAATCTGGATAATTACCGTATTATTTTTAGCATTTAAACTTTTAATATTAAGTTTTGCTTCTTGCGCAAAAGAATTTATTGCACCTGTAATTAGTAAAATAAATAAAATTATCCTTTTCATAATTTGGCTGTTATTAAGGCTATTTTTTCACCAATCCTTACTTGGAAATCTTTCTATGGTTTATAACCTTCCGCATCTTTATATATTTTTTCGATTACCTGATTATTTTTCTCGGTAATCACTTTTCTTTTCAAACTTAATTTTGGGGTAAGCTCACCGCCATCTATGCTCCACTCTTTTGGTAACAGCGCAAATCTTTTTACCTGTTCCCATTTACCAAAACCTACATTTGCCGCTTCGATAACCTCGTTATATTTAGTGAGTACCTGTTCGTTTTTAATAATCTCTTCGTTCGAGGTAAAAGTAATGCCTTTTCTTCCAGCCCAGGTTTTTAAGGTTTCGAAATTTGGAACAATCAGTGCAGAAGGGAACTTTCGATTTTCGCCTAAAACCATAATCTGTTCGATAAAAATTGATTCTTTATATTTATTCTCCAGCATTTGTGGGGCAACGTATTTACCGCCTGCTGTTTTAAACATTTCTTTTTTACGGTCGGTAATTTTTAAAAAGCGACCATCAACCAGTTCTCCAATATCTCCGGTATGGAACCATCCCTCATTATCTACCGCCTCATCTGTTAAATCAGGTCGGTTGTAATAACCTTTCATTACCTGGTGCCCACGAGTTAAAACTTCGCCATCCTGTGCAATTTTAACTTCCACACCTTTAATTACTTCACCAACGGTGCCGAACATGGTTCCTCCGAAATGGTTAACGGTAATTACGGGTGAAGTTTCGGTTAGTCCGTATCCTTCAAAAACAGGCATACCCGCGGCCCAGAAAATTCTGGCCAAACGCGGATTTAGCGCTGCTCCGCCTGATACAATCACTACGATTTCGCCCCCTAAAGCTTCCTGCCATTTTTTGAAAACCAGTTTACGGGCTATCCCAAGCTTGAAATTATACCAGCCCCCCGCATCAATTGTATACTTTTCGGCTAAAGCTACCGACCAGAAGAAAATTCCTTTTTTAATCCCTGTTAATGCTTTTCCCTTTTCCATTATCTTATCGTACACTTTTTCGAGAAGCCTTGGAACGGTAGAGAATACATTGGGTTTTACATGCTGAATATCAGCAACAATGGTTTCCATGCTTTCGGCATAATAAACTCCTGTATAATTAAATAGATATAGATAAATGATCATCCGCTCGAAAATATGCGAAAGTGGCAAAAAGCTTAACCCTTTTTTAACGCCTTCGGGTATCACCACAGCCGAGTTAACAAAATTTGCCACCAAGTTATGATGCGTTAGCATTACACCTTTTGGCGTACCTGTAGTGCCGGATGTATAAATTAGGGTTAATACATCCTCGGGGGCAACTGTAGCGCGATATTCTTCTAAATCAATATCTGTACTCGCTTTGCCCAATTCAATTAATGTATTCCAGTTTTCGGTTTCTGTAATTTCTTTAAAACTATAAATCTTAATGGCTGGGTTAATTGCATCGGCACAAGGTTTAATTTTTTTATACAAATCTTCGTCGGCTACAAATATAATGGCGATTTCTGCATCTTTTAAGATAAACTGGATATCGTGCTCGGCCAGGGTTGGATATAAAGGAATCTGATAGGCACCGATCTGGTTGGCTGCGAAATCGGCAATATTCCACTCAGGTCGGTTATGCGACATTACAGCAACCCTGCCTCCTTTGCCTATGCCTTGTTTAATTAATCCGCGGCTTAGGTTATCTACGGCTGTACAAAAATCGGCTGTACTATAATTTATCCATTTTCCGTTAATTTTTCCGCTGATGAATTCTTGCTTTGGATTTTCGAGGCTATATTTCAAAAGATCAAAAACCCGTTTAATTTCTGCCGCCATATGAATTGTTTATTATTTGGTTAAGTTAAAAAATCAAACATAAAGATTAACATCTATATGCCTTTTTAATAAAAATAATACCTCGTAGTTAATAAAACGCTGTATTTACTTTTCGTAAAAAATATTTAAATAAACTTAGTGATTACAAAATTACTATGCAAGCATTGTTTTTTATCCTGATGGATTTTTACCAAAAAAACAGAAACGGCATTAAAGTTGTTAGGCAGATAATTATTTACAAAACATTTAAATTATGAAAAAGTTATTTACAATTTTAGGATGCATTGCATTGTTTGCCCTTACTACAACAAACGTTAAAGCCCAAAACTATAAAACCGGACTAGGTTTAGGTATTGACTTTGGTGATGGCGCTACACTGGTTGGTCCTTCAGTTAGACATCACTTCAGCCCTAAAGCTGCACTTCAAGGTGAAGTTTTATTTGGTGGAAACTCTACTATTATTCAGGGATTTCTTCAATACAATTCATCTATCCCTGGTGCAAAAGGTTTAGACTGGTATTTAGGTGGTGGTCCGTCGATTCAATTGTATGATGGTGGTTCTAGTTTTTACCTGGTTCCGATGGTTGGTTTAGATTATAAATTCTCTGGCGCACCATTGGCATTGGCTTTAGACTGGAGACCAAGACTTTACATTGGCGACAACGATAGCGATTTTAACGCTGGAAGATTTGGCCTAGGTTTTAGATATACTTTTTAAGCGGAGGGCGTTTGGCGCTGAGCGTTGAAAGACTAAAGCTAAAAGTCCAAAGCCTAAAGATGAAAGCCTAAAGCAAAAGTGTAAAGGCATAAAAAATCCCGTAAGATGAATTCTTACGGGATTTTTTATTGAACTGAAAATTGAAAACTTTTAACTGTGAACTGACTAAACGCCTGTCCATTTTTTTAACACTGCTTTTTGAGCTGGTGTTGCATTTTCGTTTACGGTTGCTTTTAAACGTACATTTGGATTTTCTTTCAAGCTTAAAGAAATTTCTTTTTCAAGTCCATCGCGGATTACTTTAACCGTTAGCTGATCGCCAATTTTTTTATCGGTAATGATGGGTAAAATATCTAAAGAAAATTTCGGTTCTTTTAACTTCACATTTTTCAGTACATCACTTAATGATGAGCCATCAATCAGTACAATTACATCGTTAACATTTAAACCACTTACCCAAGCTGCTGAGTTTCTGGTAACCGAAGTTACTTCTAAACCTTTAGTAGCCAACTGAACTGCTGCACCACTAACCGGTTTACCAGGCGTTGCATTTTCTGTAGAAACATCAACACCGGCATATGCGAAATATTTTACATAGTCTACATCATCTACACCATTAACATACTTTGCCCAAAAGTTAGTAAAGCTAATTCCTGATATCTTTTCAACCATTGCTTTAAACTCTGCATCGGTATAGCCGCGTTTTAAAGTTTTGCACTGCAAATACATGGCTTTCATTACATCATCTAAACTTTTAGCACCTTTGGTAGCGTTAATGATTTCGAGATCCATCAAAATACCGATCACTTCTCCTTTATTGTAGTAAGAGATGGAATTGTTTTTTGAATTCTCATTCGGACGGTAGCCAATAATCCATGCATCATAACTAGATGAAGCAGCTGACTGATATTTAGCACCAGGGGTATTTAATACTGTACCAACACCGCTGGCCAGATCTTTCAAAAATTCGTTTACATCTGTAAAACCTGCTCTGTGCAAATATTTATTTTCGTAATACGATGTAAATCCTTCAGCTACCCAAAGGTTTGTGGTGTAATTTTCGTTGTCATAATCAAAAGGGCCTAATGCTACCGGGCGTAGGCGCTTAACATTCCAAAGATGGTGATACTCATGTGCAACCAGGCCTAAAAAGCCTTTATAACCTTCGGCAGTATTGTAGGCATTTCTTGTAGCGCCTAAAGTGGTAGAGTTTAAATGCTCTAAACCTCCTCCACCTTTCAAGAAATTATGAACAATGAAGAGGTAATATTTATTAGGGTTTTCGCCATAAACTGCAGTTTCTTTTTCTACAATTTTAGCCATATCTACTTTCAGTTTCTCTTTATCGTAATTACCACCGCCGTACATGGCTACTTCATGGCGAACACCAGCAGCTGTAAATTCGAAAATATCCTGATTACCCACTTCAATAGGGCTATCGTAAAGAATATCAAAATCGGTAGCTTTATAGGTGAATTGCGCTCCAGCAACAGGTGTTAAACCAGTAGAAACTTTACTCCAGGTATTAAAAGGAATAATTTTTACAGTGCTTGGCGATTTGATCATGCCATCAGGATGCATAAAAATCCCTGTTGGAGATAAGAAAGCGTGGGATTCGTCGATAAAAGGTGTACGCACCGAGATTTCGAATGCATAAACACGGTAGTTGATCTGGATATTGGCAGCCTTGGCTGAGAAAATTCTCCAGGTGTTTTTCCTTACTTTTTCAACTTTTACGGCTTTACCTGCTGCAGTAGCCTTAAATTCTTCTACACTTTTTTCAAACTCACGAACCAAGTAAGAACCAGGTGTCCAAACAGGCATTTTTACATCTACATAATCTTTTGCCAAGCCAGAAATATTCATCTGAACTTCAGCATAGTGTGCCTGTGGTTCTTTAAAAGAAACCTCAAAGCCTATTTTTACCTGCGCCTTCGCTGCCATAATACACGTTAGTAGTAAAACTAAACTTAAAATTGATTTTTTGTTAAACATATTGATATTGACTGTGTTTTGCTGCAAATTTAGATTTATTGGCGGGGTTTTGAAAGAAAAAGCCAGCGGCGATGTAAAATAGTTGTTTCCCTCAGATTCGTTCATGGTTAATGGGTGATATTTTTTTAGCCAATCTAACCCTAGAAATCAATTGACTTTCTCTTCTCTAACTTAGTTTAGGGATATAAAGGCTCATTATATTGTATTCTCAGCCAGATTTACTCCAAACTGAAAACTGCCAACTCCAAACCGAAAGGCTGTAACATCCTTAATACAACAAATTTAGGACTAAACTATTTGAATATTTTTACGCTCTAATTCTAGAATATTAATCTTATTTTAATGTTCGGAATACGCACGACACAAAAAGAAACATGAAGAAAAGGTATATTATCTATGCTGTTTTAGCTATAGGCTTGGCTTATTTGGTCTATTACAGAATTAACGCAAATAAAAAACTCGAAGGGAAAGGCGGGCCATCTGCCGGGGCAGGAAAAGGTAAAGCTGGTGGTAAAGGGGGCGCTTCTGCACCATTGGTAGTTGATGGGATCATCGTAAAGCCGGTATCCTTTGATAATGACCTGGAGGTAACCGGTGCCATTGATGCAAACGAATCTGTTGTATTAAAAAGTGAAGTATCAGGATTGGTTACCGGTATCTATTTTCAAGAAGGTACAACGGTATCGAAAGGAAGTGTACTGGTTAAAGTAAACGACAGAGATATACAGGCCCAATTGCAGGATGCACTAACCAAACAAAAACTTTCCGGAACAAATGAAAACCGGGCAAAACAGCTTTTGGCCAAAGGTGCAATCAGTCAGGAAGAATATGATACAGCACTAGCCGATTTAAAATCGTTACAGGCGCAGGCACAATTAATTAGGGCACAACTGGCAAAAACGACTATCCGTGCACCTTTTACTGGCAGAGTGGGTTTACGTAATATTTCTGCAGGAACATATTTAACACCAGCCACCGTAATTGCCAATTTGGTAAGCACGAACCCGGTTAAAATTACATTTTCTGTTCCTGAAAAATATGCCGGACAGATTAAACTGAATTCGGAAATTACCTTTACTACTGATGGTTCTCCTAAAGAAAACAAAGGAAAGGTTTATGCCATTGAACCTGGAATTAACGCTGCAACCAGAACATTACAGATCAGGGCTCTGGCTCCAAATGCCGATAATCTGTTATTACCCGGCTCGTTCGCCAAAATTAAACTGGCTTTAAACACCCTTCAAAATGCTATTCTTATCCCTAACGAAGCAGTTATTCCTGTTTTAAAAGGTAAGATTGTTTATATCCAAAAAGATGGAAAAGCACAAGAGGTTAAAGTAGAAGCAGGTACACGTACCGATGAAAATATTGTAATTACCTCAGGATTAAAAGCTGGCGATACGGTTTTGACAACCGGATCGATGGCATTAAAGAAAGATGCCCCGGTAAAAGTTCATTTAGTTAAACAATTATGAGTATCTCAACCACGGGTATCAAAAAAGTAGCCTTTATTGCCGTCGCAAATATGGTTTTTGGCCTGGTTAGCTGTAAGCAAAGCCCTAAAGAGCGTGCAGTGATGCAGGTACATGTATCGTATGCTGAGGCAGATTCGGCTACAGTAATGAAAATTTTAGACCCTTTGCAAAAAGAAATTTCAAAAATCAGCAATATCCATAAAATATTAACTTCATCCCAAAAAGGTGCTGGCAACATTATCGTTGAATTTAACATGGATAAAAATATAGATAGTGCGACTATTGAGGTACAAAACAGGCTAACTGTAGCTAACACCGGTTTACCAAAAGAAGCCAAAATATATTGTTTTAGAATGAACAACGAGCATAAAAAAAATAAATACAATCAATAATGAGTATTTCAACCACGAGTATAAAAAGGCCGGTTTTGGCCATTGTGATGAACTTATTGATTGTCCTTTTCGGGATAATCGGCTATACCTTTTTAGGTGTGCGCGAGTACCCATCTATCGACCCAACGGTGGTTTCGGTAAGGACTTCCTATCCTGGTGCCAACTCAGATATTATCGAATCGCAAATTACCGAACCTTTAGAAAAATCGATCAACTCAATTGATGGCATCCGAAATATTTCTTCATCAAGCAACCAGGGAACAAGCAATATTACCATAGAGTTTAACCTCGATAAAAATATAGAAGAAGCCGCAAATGATGTACGTGACAAGGTATCGCAGGCGGCCCGTACCTTACCAAAAGATATTGACGGTTTACCGGTAGTAAGTAAGGCCGATGCAAATTCTGACCCGATTTTATCGATGACGATCCAGAGCGATAAACGCAATACACTGGAGTTAAGTGATTTCGCTGAAAACGTAATCGCTGATCGTATCCAAACCATTCCGGGTGTAAGTAGCGTACAGATCCAGGGGCAACGGAAATACGCCATGCGTATTTGGATGGACCCGAATAAACTAAGTGCTTACGGTTTAACTTCACAAGATATTGTTACCGCTTTAGATAATGAAAACGTAGAGCTTCCATCAGGAAAAATTACCGGAGCTACTACCGAGCTAACGGTTAAAACTTTAGGAAAACTGACTAACGAAAGCGAGTTTAACAACTTGATCCTGAAAACAGATAGCAACCAGGTAATCAAATTAAAAGATGTAGGTTATGCAGTTTTAGGGCCTGAAAACGAAGAAACCATTTTACGCGAATCGGGCAGACCGATGGTGGCCATAGCCATTATCCCTCAGCCAGGAGCCAATTATCTTGATATCAGTAAAGAGTTTTACAAGCGTTTTGATAAGCTAAAAGCCGATATCCCTCAAGACATTAAGCTGAAAGTTGCATTAGACAATACACTATTCATCAAACGATCGGTAACTGAAGTTGCCGAGACCATTGGTTTATCATTGGTGCTGGTAATCTTGATCATTTACCTTTTCTTTAGAGATTGGGCTATTGCTTTCAGACCATTGATCGATATTCCGGTATCGTTGATTTTCACTTTCTTTATTATGTACGCCTTCGGATTTTCAATCAACGTATTGAGTTTGCTGGCCATTGTACTCGCTACGGGATTGGTGGTAGATGATGGTATTGTGGTTACCGAAAATATCTTTAAAAAGGTAGAAGAAGGGATGTCGCCTTTCGAGGCAGCTATTAAAGGATCAAATGAAATCTTTTTTGCCGTAATTTCGATCTCCATTACCCTTGCAGCCGTATTCTTACCGGTAATTTTCTTACAGGGGTTTGTTGGCCGCTTGTTTAGAGAGTTCGGGGTGGTAATCGGTGCAGCAGTACTCGTCTCGGCCTTTGTATCGCTTACTTTAACACCAATGTTAAATGCCTACCTGATGAAAAAAGGCGGACATAAACCATCCAGGTTTTACAATTGGACCGAACCCTATTTTGTAAAATTAAATGATGCCTACGAATCGAACCTGAATAAATTTTTGGATAAAAGATGGCTATCCGTTCCAATCATTTTGGTTTGTATGGGCTTAATTTTCTTATTCTGGAAGATTTTACCAAAAGAAACCGCTCCATATGATGATAGAAGTGCGATAAACATTAATGCGACTACTCCAGAGGGTGCATCTTTTACCTATACCGATAAGTTTATTATGAAATTGAACCAATTGGTTCTGGATTCTGTACCTGAAAAAAATGTGAACATAACCATTACCTCGCCAGGTTTTGGTGGTTCAGGCTCGGTAAACTCTGGTTTTGTAAGGATGGGTTTAACTGATCCCGAAGATCGTAAGCGTTCGCAAAAAGACATTGCCGATATGCTTACCCGCATTACAAAGAAATACACTGAGGGTAAAACCATTGTAAATCAGCAACCTACCATCTCCGTTGGTCGCCGTGGGGGTTTACCGATCAGTTATATCATCCAGGCACAAAATTTCGAAAAATTAAGGGAGAAAATCCCTTTGTTTATGGATGCGGTATCGAAAGATCCAACATTCACCGTTTCGGATGTGAACCTAAAATTTAACAAGCCAGAAATTAATTTAACCATCGATAGGGATAAAGCCAAAAATTTAGGCGTTTCCATATCTGCTATTGCCCAAACCTTAAATTTAGGTTTAAGTGGCCAAAGGTTTTCATATTTCTTTATGAATGGAAAACAATATCAGGTAATTGGCCAGTTCGATCGTGGAGACCGGAAAGATCCATTAGATTTGAGCTCGGTTTATGTACGTAATGATAAGGGCGAATTGGTTCAGCTCGACAATGTAGTTACTGCTAAAGAAGAAAGTAGTCCACCACAACTGTACAGGAACAACCGTTTTATCGCAGCAACTGTTTCGGCAGGGTTAGCACCCGGAAAAAGTATTGGTGAAGGTATTGATGCCATGGATGCCATTTCTAAAAAAGTATTGGATGAAACTTTCTCTACTGATTTAAGTGGAGAATCGCGGGATTTTAAAGAAAGTTCTTCAAATACCTTCTTTGCATTCGGTTTGGCACTGTTACTCGTTTATTTAATTCTTTCGGCACAGTTTGAGAGCTTTAAAGATCCGATTATTATCATTTTAACCGTACCTATGGCCGTTGCGGGTGCATTTTTATCGCTATGGTTATGTGGCCAAAGCTGGAATATCTTTAGCCAGATCGGGACCATTATGCTTATTGGTCTGGTAACTAAAAATGGTATTTTAATTGTTGAATTTGCTAACCAGTTAAAAGAAAAAGGCATTCCAATCCCCGAAGCCATACGGGAGGCTGCTGTTTCGCGTTTGCGTCCAATTTTAATGACAAGTTTGGCCATTGCCATTGGTGCACTGCCTATTGCATTGGCTTTAGGAGCTGCTGCAAAAAGTAGAATGAGTATGGGAACCGTAATTGTTGGTGGTACCTTATTCTCTTTGGTTTTAACCTTATTTGTAATCCCTGCTATTTACTCTTATTGGGCTAAACCATACAAACCGAATAAAGAATTGAAAGAAGCCCATCGTTTTGAACAAGAAGCTTTACACATAGAAGAATAAGATGAGCAAGAAATTAAAAATATTTACCCTACTACTAAGCTTATCCCTTTCGGGCTTTGCACAAGAGCAGCTGAGCCTGCAGGAAGCCATTACCATTGCTTTACAGAATAATTACGACATTAAAATCAATAAAAACCAGGTCGATATAGCAAAGAACAATGCCAATATCGGCAATGCTGGTATGTTGCCCAATTTAACCGGAAGTTATACCAATGGTGGAAGTATCCAGAACACCAGACAAACCCCTGCAACTGGTCCTGATCGGGTAATTACAGGAGCAAAAAGTACTAATAACAGTTATGGAGCCGATTTAAACTGGACCATTTTTGATGGTTTTAGCATGTTCGCCAATTACGATCGCTTAAAAGAACTGCAAAAACAAGGTGAATTAAACGCACGCCTAACCATTTTAACTACTGTAGCGGATGTAATTACAGCCTATTATGATATTGTAAGACAGCAGCAATTGGTTATAGCAGCTGATAGTGCTATGGATGTTTCAGTATTACGCACCAATATTGCCAAAACAAAACTGCAGCTTGGCCGCGGTTCTAAACTGGATGTATTAACCGCACAGGTTGATTATAATACCGATACCTCAAATTACCTACAGACGAAAAATGCCTTACAGGTAGCTAAAGTTCGATTAAACCAATTGATGGTTAGAGATATAGGCACTTCGTTTTCTGTTGTTAATAACATTGATGTAGACAAAGGTATCCTCTTTAGCAAAATGGCCGAAATGGCCGAGCAGCAGAACCCGAATGTACAAAACGCCTTCATCAATCAGCGGATAGCTTCCTTGACCTTAAAATCGGTACGTGGGGCAAGATATCCATCTATCAGTTTAAACTCTGGATACAGCAGGGCAAACAGCACCAGCCCGACGGGTTTTAACCAAAAGTTTGCTGCAAACGGACTTACTTATGGTGTTACGGCAAGCCTTAACTTATTTAACGGCTTTTTACAACGCCAGCAAGAACGCAATGCAAAGATCGAGATCGACAATTCTATCCTGAATTTAAACAAAACCAAACTTGATGTAAACGCGCAGTTGCTTACCGCTTATCAAAATTACAGCACTTACCTTGATCTGATTAAATTAGAGCAACGAAATGTAGATATTGCAAAAGAAAACTTAGATATTACTTTAGCAAAATACCGTTTAGGCAGCATAGCCCCTTTAGAGTTAAGAGAAGCACAACGAAATGCGATAGATGCACAGAACCGTTTCATCGAAATGCAATATCAAGCCAAAATTGCCGAAACAACACTGAAAGAAATCAGTGGAAATATAAATTTATCTAATTAATTTTTATATTTAGTCCCATGATACTTGTTGCAGATAGTGGCTCATCAAAAACCGATTGGATGGGCTATCATAATGGCGAAACCATTAAATTTAGCACTCCTGGAATAAACCCTTATTTCTTAAGTGAGCAAGAAATTACCAAGCTGATTTCTAAAAATGAACCCTTATTACAATATGCGAGTGAGGTGAAAGAAATCTACTTTTTTGGAGCGGGTTGTTCTTCACCAGACAAACATGAAGTAGTCTCAAATGGCTTATCAGCTGTGTTTGATAATGCTTTTATTTCAGTAGATCACGATCTTCTGGGTTCGGTATATGCTACCTGCGGAAATGCCGAAGGCTTAAACTGTATTTTGGGCACCGGATCGAACATTTGTTATTTCGATGGAAAGAAAATCCATGATGGCCACCATGGCTTAGGTTATGTACTTGGCGATGAAGGTTCCGGTACTTTCTTTGGAAAAAAAGTGCTTTTAAGCTACATGTACAATAAAATGCCATCCAACTTAGCGGCAGAATTTAAAAAATCTTTCCCAGCAGAAAAGGAACAAATTATTACCAACGTATATCAAAAACCTTTCCCTAACATCTATTTAGCAGGTTTTAGCCGTTTCATGGCCAGCCATACAGACCATCCATTTATTCAGGATATTTTAAGAACTGGCTTTCAGGAATTCGTAGATACGAATGTTAAAGATTATCCAAAACATAAAAACGTTCCATGCCATTTTGTAGGTTCCATAGCTTATTATTATCAGGAAACATTAATTTCGGTGTTATTAGAAAATGGCATTGAGCCTGGGAAAATACTACAGAAGCCCATTGAAGAGTTATTTAATTTTATCTTAAATAAAGAAGGCATCGTACAACAAGCGAGTTAAAATCGATGTCTAATTCTTATCTACTATAAATTTATTGTTAAAATATCCTTAAGATTGTAAACATAACAACATAAACTTTTGTTATATTTTTAGCGGCATATAAATGCTAACACATATGAAGAGAATACTGGTAGTAGACGATGATATTGAGGTTTTAGAAACCATACAATTAATACTGGAAATCGGAGGATTTAAAGTTTCGGCACTAAATGATGGTGAAGAAATTTTTAACAGAATCGAAAAATTTAGCCCTGATTTAATCTTACTGGATATTTCTCTTGGGCATATCGATGGGCGTGTGCTCTGCGAGCAGTTAAAATCAATTGAAAGTACCTCGAAAATTCCAATTTTACTGATTTCTGGTTTATACGATCCAAAAGATTTTACAACCTTAAACTACGGTCAGGACGATTTCTTGTCAAAACCATTCCAAATGGATGTATTGCTTAAAAAGATCAGTAAAATTCTTTCACTGGAAGAAGATAAACCAAGTTTTCTTTTAAATTAAGTTAATCCAACATTAAAATATTTAGCCAAGAGGATTTTCAAATCGTCTTGGCTTTTTTATTTAAAAGAATAAAATTTATCTTCCTAGCGAACAAATTTTAAATACCATGATACCAAGCAATGAATGGTTAAAAACCTGGAACGAGAAACGTGCTTTATTAGCCTGCCCCAACAATTTGAATGATTATTTTGAGGAAACCTCAGTAGCTGGTAAAAAAATAGATCACCTAGAACTGGGAAGTGTTTCTATTCCAACAGGAGAAATACTGGTCAGAGATCCACTTGTATATGTTCAAAAAGATGCTGAACCGTATTTAATTAAGGTCCCTAGAGGCGAATTTCCGGTAACTGCAGCTGTAGTTGTTCCCGATGGTGAAGATTGTGCCAGATATGCTGCCGTCAAAGTGCAATTTACAGCTTATGATGCTATACGCTTTGAAGAGGCACTAATAGGCACAGAAGACCTTGTTGATTTTAACGAAGGAGAATTTTTTGGTTTTAATGTGGATGCAGGACTAGCTTGTGTACTGGATAAAGAAACGTTAAACCATTTCTGTGCATTTCAAGACACGTTTAATAAGGAGAATCCCGGTAAAAATCTGTATGATGATTACTTCGCTGCACTTTTTGCAGGTAATTATGCTGAAAACCCTGACTACCAACGTGAAGAAGGCGATTGGATCAACTGGACAATACCCAGAACTAAATATCATATCCCATTTTTTCAAAGTGGCTTTGGTGATGGTACCTACCCTGTTTATTATGGTTTTGACATTGATGGCAATATTTGCGCACTGATTATTCAGTTTATTGATCTTGAGCTGGCTTACGGAGAAGAGGCATAATTGTCCAACTTCCGATAGTGGTCTGTGGAGACACAGACCACGGAATCAAACAAAGGCGCGGAATAGGCGCTATGAGTGGAAACCCCTCCTACTGGCACAGCCCGATCTGATCTAAACCCGATGGCACGAATGCCCCCGATTAAACACTGCTTTTTTATTATGCTATTGTGTGCCTGTTTGTTTCACCGGTTTTCATCGGGGCAGCAGGTACAGCGGGACTAACATTGATTGAAATACTGGCTTTGCTTTCCGAATCATTATTTAACTGGTGCAATAATAAAAACAACTAGTGGCCCGTGAGACAAAGACTATGGAATCAGAAATTGGCTTCGCAATGACGACTCGCGCGGCTGTCATTTTGGCAAACAAATTCTTTTGGAACAACCCTTGTTATGCAGGATATAGATTAAACAATTTATTTACATATGAGCATACAAGAAAAAGGAAATATCTCCATACATACCGAGAATATTTTCCCGATAATTAAGAAGTTTTTATACTCTGATAACGAAATTTTTCTTCGTGAGTTGGTTTCTAACGCAGTAGATGCAGTCCAGAAAATTAAAAGACTAGGTTCATTAGGTCAGTTTAATGGCGAAGTTGGTCAACCACTGGTGCAAGTTGCGGTTGATAAGGACGCAAAAACCATTACCATTAGTGATAACGGTTTGGGGATGACTGCCGAAGAGATTAAAAAATACATTAACCAGGTTGCATTTTCTGGCGCAAGTGAGTTTGTAGAGAAATTTAAAGATGCTAAAGATGCCAATGAAATCATCGGTAAATTCGGTTTAGGTTTCTACTCGGCCTTTATGGTTGCCGATTTAGTTGAGATTCAAACTTTATCATACCAGGATGGCGCTGAACCTGCACGTTGGGTTTGCGATGGCAGTACAGAATTTGAAATTACTGAAGGCACTAAAACTACACGTGGTACCGATATTATCCTCCATGTAAACAAAGATTCGGAAGAGTTTTTAGAAGAAAGTAAACTGCAGGAAATTCTTGATAAATACGCTAAATTTTTACCGGTTCCAATTAAGTTTGGTACTAAAACAGAATCGGTTGAAGATGGCGTAGATGAAGAAGGTAAAACGAAGTATAATGATGTTGAAGTTGATAACATTATCAACACCACCAACCCGATCTGGACAAAAGCTCCTGCAGATTTGTCAGACGAGGATTATTTAAGCTTTTACCGCGAATTATATCCATTTAGTGAAGAACCATTATTCTGGATCCACTTAAATGTTGATTATCCTTTTAATTTAACAGGCGTATTGTATTTCCCTAAATTGAAAAACGATTTCGAAATGCAGCGCAACAAAATTAAATTGTACTCCCGCCAGGTATTTATTACCGATGAGGTTAAAGATATTGTTCCTGAGTTTTTGATGTTATTGCACGGTGTAATCGACTCTCCGGATATTCCGTTAAATGTATCGCGTAGTTTCTTACAGGCCGACAGCAACGTTAAAAAGATCAATAACTATATTACTAAAAAGGTTGCTGATAAATTAGGGGAGTTATTTGCTAAAGACCGTAAAGCTTACGAAGATAAATGGAAAGATATTGGTCTTTTTGTAAAATACGGGATGATCAGTGAAGAGAAGTTTTATGATAAAGCCAAAGATTTTGCTTTAGTTGGAAACACTAAAAATGAGCTTTTCACACTTCCTGAGTATAAGGAGAAGGTAACCGCATTACAGACCGATAAAAACGGCACAGTGGTTTATTTATATACCAATGATGCTGCTAAACAAGATGCATTTATCCAATCGGCCAATAAAAAAGATTACGATGTTTTAGTATTGGATTCGCCGATCGACAATCACTTTATTAATCAATTGGAGCAAAAACTAGAGAAAACATCAATCAAACGTGTTGACTCGAGTGTTGCAGATAAGTTAATCGAGAAAGATGAGCAGAACGAGCATGTTTTAACCGAAGAACAGGTAAAAGAAGTAACTGCTATTTTTGAAAAAGCCATTACCAAACCAGGTATGCATGTAGAAATTGTGGCTTTACACCCTGAAGAATTACCAGTTACCATTACCATGGATGAATTTATGCGCAGAATGAAAGACATGGCTGCAATGGGTGGTGGAATGGGCTTTTATGGCCAGATGCCAGACAACTATAAGGTTGCCATTAATGGAAACCATAAATTGGTAAGTAAAATTTTAAAAACTGAAGGAGAAGAGCAGCGCAACCTGGCTAAACAAGCGGTAGATTTAGCACTTTTAGCACAGGGTATGTTAACTGGTGCAGAATTAACAGCTTTTGTAAGCAGAAGTGTAGAATTAATTTAATCAGGAAATCCTGTTATAGTTTAAAGGGCGAAATCGATTAGATTTCGCCCTTTTGTTTTTAGGCCAAGTCCACAAAAAAAGTCCCGACTAGATCGGAACTTTTAGGCAAGAATTTTCGGGAACTCTTAGATTAAAATTAATATTGTTTAGCTTGCTATTGGTGCCTGCTTTTGATCTACATTGAAGTAATCTTTATGATCTTCGATCATTTTGGCAATCGTGGCCGCTTTAGTATCGGTTATTTTAAATTCGAACAATGGCTCTTGATTTTTCTTTGATCTCACCATTTTCTCTGTATAAAAGCGGTATACCAAACCATTGGTTAATAAACCATATTTAGCTTTTGTTTTACGGAAATATTTAGATAAACGTGAATCATGGATATCTAAATTTTCAGCATGATGTTTACATTCCACCAAAATTGTTGGCTCGCCATCTTTCATAATGGTATAATCAACTTTTTTACTTTTTTTAACCCCGAAGTCTAGAACAGCTTCAGATTGAACCTCAGAAGGATCAAATCCTAAAATTTGGATAAAAGGCATAACTAACGCATTCCTGGTTAAATCCTCAGATTGAACTTGTGGAAGCATTTTCTTAATTCTTACGGCAAACTGCCCGATTTCGTCTTTCAATTCCATGATGTTATCTATTATAGGTAGTTAGTTTTTTAAATTGTATTGGTTAAATACCGAGTTTGCAGTGATAATAATTTGATCCAAACTTTGTTTATCAAAAAAATTTCTGTTCAACATATCGATCATATAAGTCAATTTATTGATATCAGTAGCACGCATGGTAAACTGAAAATTTTTCATACCATCTTTTATCGCCTGCTGAACATAATTACGTACAACCAGAAAAGATTTTCTGAATGCGTATTCGCCATCCAATTGGCCCTTAACAAGGTTTTGTCCATCAAGATTGCTATATTCATTTTGCATTCTCTGGTACATATCTGCGTTGATTCCTTGATTTTTTAGAATCCCCTTGTAGTAGATTTTATTAAGTAAATACTCGTATTCGTTGTGTTTCATGTGGAGGCTTGGTAGATGTAGGGGAATGTTTCTTTTGCTTTCGGTATTTTTGTTTTTTGGTTTTTAATAAATCTTTAACCCAGTATTGTATGGCCTGTTTTTAATTTTATTATCTACAGGCTACACAAGATTGGGCAGGCAGATGTTTTTCACAATTAGTAGTTTTCACTGCTAATTATTTTGTTTTTGGCAAACAGTATAAAGATTATAAAAAGAAGGGGTCTGGATAATTTTTTTACATCAACCACCCAGAATATTACACGAAACCTACGTTTTTTTACACGAAACCTGGAATAAGTTTTTTTGGTGCATTTGTTAATTCAATTCATTTTTATTTAACTTGCAGTCAAATCAAATAAAACATACATATTTATACTCATGAATCTAAAATGCGTTGTTATAGACGACGAGCAACATGCAATTGAAGTGTTAACTGACCACATTGCAGAAATGCCTGGTTTAACAGTTTTTAAAACTTTTACCAGCCCTGTCCAAGCACTTACTGAGATCAGTATTGAGGACGAAATTGATTTATTGTTTATGGATATTGATATGCCAGGAATCAATGGATTGGAACTGGCTAAAAATATCAGAGAAAAAGCAAAATATTTGATTTTCACTACTGCACATCCTGATTATGCCCTGCAGGCATTTGATGTACAATCAGATCAGTACTTATTAAAACCTATTTCCTTTGCAAAATTTGCACTAGGAATTGATAGGATTTTAAAAAAGGAAGCAAATAATACCAAGGTTACTACGAAAGAAGCCGATCAGGTGGCTGCCCTTTATATTAAAGGCGACCATAAATATGCCTTTTCTAACATTGCCATTGATGAAATACTTTACATCAAAGCGCTACAGAATTATATACAGATTATTACTAAATCTGAAACCCACACTACCTACCTTACACTCAAGGAAATTGAAAAGGCCTTAGAAAACCACGCATTTATCCGTGTTAATAAATCGAACATTGTTGCTAAAGCGGCAATTAAAAAAGTAGATGGAAATATAATCCGTTTGGTAAATAACGAGATGATCCAAATTGGCGAAGGTTATAAAGAAGCTTTCTTCGCCTATGTACAGAGCAGTTTGTTAAAATCTAATCGAAATCAATAAACTAAAGGTCTACAATCCAGCTAGTCATTACTACTGTGTGGCTTTGATCACCTGTAGTGTTAGTAGTAAAGTTGTTTTGACCTTTAACATTTTTATAAACAAAAACAGTTTTTTTTGCAAGTTTAGTAGTGTGTTGTGCTTTCATGATATTATATATTTAATAGTTATTTATTGTTGTTATTAATTTCTGTAAAGATGCAGCGTAAAATTAACCACAACTACTTTTTTACACAAAACCCCAATTTTAGGAGACAAAAACCCTATTTCAATAGATTTAAAGCGAAAAAATGACTTTTTCAACCCTCAAAATATTATATAAAAAATATAAACTTCATTTACTTATCTGGAGTATTTACATCATATATGAAGTATTTATTTTAGGTTACACTTCTAAACAATTTAGACCGGCCGGTATCTATCTGCTTATATATATCACTAATATATCTGCTTTCTATTCTCATTCATTTTTGTTAAAAAAAGTGTTAAATAACAAGAATGGAGCCTTCAGATTCTTAAAAATATCGTTACTAATATTATTCATGTTAACAGCTTATATTATTGTAAGTTATTTACTTGTAATGTTATTTGGAAAAATTGGGATAATAGAAAGTGAAAATTGGGACTTTATTGGTCGTAGTTTTATATTATCAGGTATATACAGGGCATTATTATTTATAGGTTATGCTACTGGCTATGTTTATATTATCAAATCATTTCAGGATCAGAAGAAAGTAGAAGCATTGGAACGCCAAAACCTGGTCACCCAGATAGAGAAACAGGCATTAGAGAACGATCTCGTGCAATCGCAGAATAATTATCTGCGGAGTCAGATCAATCCACACTTTCTATTTAATACTTTAAACTTTATTTATAACGACGCCCGCAAAAAGGCACCTATGGCTGCAGATGCAATTATGAATCTGGCCGAAATGATGCGTTATGCCTTAAAACGTCCTGAAGCATCAGAGATGGTTCCATTAAGTGAAGAAATTGAGCAAATTGAACACTTGATCAATCTTCATAAACTCCGAACGGCTAACACAATTAATCTGGAACTTGAGGTAACGGGCGATATGTTCGGGTTAAGATTTCCACCGCTTATCTTATTAACTTTGGTAGAAAACATATTTAAGCATGGAAATGTTTCACACTCTACTCAACAGGCCCTTATTAAAATTGCTTACCAAAATGACAACCTCAATATCAGTACCATAAACATGATTAATGATAATAAGGGCAAACAGACAGAAAGCCATCATGTAGGGATTGACAATATTAGCAAGCGCCTGAGTAATTTTTATGGTAATGATTATGTATTCAGGTATTATAAAGACCCGCTTAACCGGTATATTACTGAAATAAATGTAACTGTTGTTAACCCCTTAGCCAAGTTAAACCGTTAAGCTTTCATTGCATTTTGGCGCTGGATATCTTTTAGCAGAAAATAATACATAACCATTTCATGTGTCCGCTGATCTTTGCTGAAAAGTCTGTTTACATGCATATGCATTAAATCAGTTAATAGCTTTAGTGCATTTTCGGGAGCACATTGTTTAAGAATTTTGATGAACGAATCTGAAAACTTATCGAACTCCTGCTCCTGCGCTGTTGTTAATGCCATCCACTCTGTTTTACGAAACTCCTGGTAGTGATTGTTTAATTGTTTAAAATCGGCAGCATCTAATCGATGTTCCTCATTAAAGGTATCAGACATTATTCTCAGGATCTTATTGATGGCCAGCTTATCTATAATGTTAGATTCGATAATCTTAGAAATTAAAAGACTACACAATTTATATTTGTTGAAATCATCAGTCTGAGTTTCTAAAAGCGATAATACAAATTCACTATCTACAGCAAAATGCTGCTCAACATCTTCGATCATGTTGCTGCCATAACGCTCTAACTCTCGCTTATAGGTTTTAATCTGTACATCAGACACCAAACCTGAATTTAAAAACAATTCCAGCTCATCCATAAGTTTTGATGTTAACAGCTGCCCATCCCTTAGATTGTTAAGTTGAACCCTAAACCTGATGTGGTTTCCATTTTCATTGTAGCGGATAAAAAACCACGATTTAACCTGATCAGTATGAGTGGATATGAACGGCGCAATTACATCTGTCAAAATCTGATCACCGCGTTGCTGGTGGCAATAAATTTCGAAATACAGCCATTCTTTACCTGGCAGGAAAAATCGCGTTACTTCAGCATTTGTGGATGTTTTAGCCACACCATGATAAATCTTTTCGCCATGACCTATACTTAAAACAAACTGGGCTAAATAGGGTTTAGCTGCTTCATCAACCACGATACTGTTTTGAGGCAGTAGCATTTCTTCTATGTAAGTACTCCCATGTTTTTGCAGGTATTGCAGAAAAGCATTTATATCATCGTCGTTTTGTAGTGCAAAGCATAATGTTTGATCGGATATGCCTGCTTTAAAATATTCGCTAACACCTAAATTGCTCAAGTATGACCTACAGTTGGCGACAGATAGCCACTTTTGATCGGCACCTAAAAGGACTTCTTTTTTAATCCTCCATTTATTACTGTTTAAAACTATATTTTGATATTGTAACCTTGGATAATAATCCAAATCAGGGAAAATAGTATCAAGTGAAAAGGAAAGATTTGTTTGTAAGCCTTGATGTTGCAAATCGCACAGTAACCTAAATACTGAAAGATCTGAGCGGATGTAGTTGTACGCAGAAGCCATTCTTGGAACGAGCCGTTTATTTAAATGCTTAGAGCGAAGGATGATTTCTGTGCCCCGAATTGAAATCTGTATATCATTTAAGGCAAGTGGCGATGCTGAGGTATCAAAATTTAAGATTGATAATTGATGCCCATAAATCAGTTTTCGTCTGTTTATATTATCTACATTGGCCTCAACCATATAGGCCACATCAAAAAATAAAACCTCAGGGTTTGCCTGTTGTTCTGCGCCCGCAATATCTTTAGCATATTGTGTTACATCATCGGCTGCCATTGTAAATCTTCCGCTTAATGCATTTGATGTTGCTCCACCTATCTGTTCGATAAAAATCAAATCGTCATGAACAGACATTACCATGCTAAGTGAATTAGGTAAGGCTGCCAATTTCTGATTCGGTGTCAAGGTAAGTTTGTTCAGATAAACAGTTTTACCTTTTTCGAAGCTTTGTTCCGTCAGGAAGGTTTTTAATGCCGTTTTAATATTTTCTGCCTCCGCTTTTTTCGGCGGCTTAGTATTGAAGCGTGCGATAAATTCGCTGTTTTGACCAGCTTGCTCCAGTTCATCGTAGCCTACACCCATTTCTGGATCTAGTGCCAGTAATAATGGTACTTCCTGATCTTCGAATTTCTTTTTAAACCTGATCTGAAACTGGCTAAGGGCATCACGATCTTTTGCGGGCATCATACCATGGAGTATATTGATCAAACCTGGAATAGCCTGAAGCAAACGTTCATTAATACTACCCGATAAAGCAGTGCGTTGAGCGATAAGATATTTTGGTAACTCAGCCGTAGCAGTGAGCCTTAAACGTTCAAAATAATCATCCCCTATGATATTGGGATCGTAGTTGGTAAAAACAAGCTGTAAATCGTGCATATCCTGCAGCAAAGCAAAAAGGTTTTCGGTTTCAGCATCATTTAAATTTAATTGTTTTGCCAGATCGTTAAGCCTAATCGGTGTTAAGCAAGCAGCCAATATTTGCTTTACAAAATCGTCTTGATCTAACTCAGCAAGTTCGAAAACACCATCGGTACAAGCTATATACCGGATACTGTTGGGCGTTAAATAATAACTGCTGTTACTAAATATAAGGCAGTTCTTTCGCAGCACTTCTGCCAATGGCAATTGAATATTATTCTTATAAGGCCAATCAACCAATTCGCGAACCTTTTGGGTTTCTTCAACTACTATTCTGCTTTCCGATGATTTAATGGCATTGCTCAACAAACTAAAACCAGCAAAGGTACCATATGGGGTCGACCGGAATTTCGCACGGTTAAAATATTTCCATATGGTAAAATAAACTTTAGGTGGAAGATCTTTTAGTTCGTTTGCCTTTACTTCTTTTATGGTTTCGTAAAATACTGTAGAAGATATTGCAATTGCTGCTTTTAATTCCTCCCAACAATCTACCAGTTCAGATTGATATGAAAATTTAGGTGTTCTAAAAATTACGGTTGGTTGGATATTAAGCTTCATTGAATTTAAATAGTGTGCGAAAATTACAAAGATTAATTTAAAAAGTTATCAATTGACAGTTTCAGTTTGCAGTTCCATACGCACAATCCTTTAATAGTGCATTAAAAATTCAGGGGCACATAGATCTAGATTACAAATCCCCAACCAACTTCATATAAACTAAAAAGCCATCTTCTTTAGGAAGATGGCTTACCGGAATGTTAATTGAATTTTATTTTTTGGTTACTTTAAATTCTGTTCTTCTGTTTTTTGCTCTTCCTTCGGGATTATCTTTTTTCTTGCGTTTCACTACGATTTCGTTTGGCGCAATCGGCATTGATTCTCCATAACCTTTAGAAGTCATTCTAGCAGCAGCAATTCCTTTACTTTCTAAATAGTCTGTACAAGATTTTGCTCTTCTGTTCGATAGATCTAAGTTGTACTCATCAGTTCCAATATTGTCCGTATGAGAACCCAACTCGATTTCCATTTCAGGGTTATCTTCCATAATCGGGATCAGGAAGTCTAACACTTTTTTAGAAGGTTCAGTTAATTCGGCACTGTTAAATTCGTAATAAACATTATCCAACGCCATTGGGATACCTATTCTGAAAGGGCTTAAACAGTAATCTTTATAAATTAAGGTATCTGCTTTTGCCAATTCTTCGTAAGCATAGTTTTTCGTTACCGCAAAGTAATTATCTTTCGCAAAAAGCAATTTGATTGGTCTTTTTGAATCTACTTTAAATTTGTATACACCATCATTGCCTGTTGTAATTTTCTGAGCACCCTCTGCATTGGTAAGCGTTACATTTGCCCCTGCTAATGGCAATTTAGTTTTACAGTCAGTTAAAATACCTGCAATTGAGAGGTATTCTTTTTTCACTTCAAATACCTCTAAACAGCATGATGACTCGCGATCAGAACTGATATATCCTTTTGTTCCCTTATCATCTGTTGCAGTGAAGTAAAGATCATCTTTTGATGAGTTAAACGGGTAACCAGCATTTTTTGGCTTGGTCCAATCTACAAGATCACCTTCTGATTCAAAGAAATCGAGACCACCAAAACCTATTCTACCATCGGTACTGAACAATAACTTTTTGGTTAATGGGTTGTAGTATGGTGCCCGTTCATCATCTTCTGTATTAATGGTTGGGCCAAAGTTTACGGCCTGACCTAAAGATCCGTCTTCGCGAACGGTACAATACCAAAGATCGTACTTACCATAACCACCGCTTCTATCAGATGAGAAAAGCAGGAATTTACCATCGCTGGTTACAAACGGTTGAGTTGAATTAAAATCTTTACTGTTTACCTGTAAACCAACCGGTAGTGGGTCTGCCCATTTATCACCTGTTTTTTTTGAAGAATAAATGGCATATTTTTCTTTATCCTTCCAGGCTGTAAAGTACACTGTATTTCCGTCAGGAGTAAAAGTAGCAGCAGCAACTTCCATGTTTTTAGGGAAACTGATATCAATCTTTCTCACCGCAATATCAGCCGAAGTTAATTCGCCCTTAGCTGTATAAATATTATTTAGGAATGGATTGCTTTTAGTTGATACCTGAACTTCTCCAGCACCTGTTTTAACCATGTCTTTTTTACTACCTACAGCAACCGGACGGGATGAAGTAAAATATAACTCGTTGTTGATTCTAACAGGAGCATAATTAGAGCCTAAACCATTTACATTACCAGGTACTTTTTTAACTTGCACCATGCGTGGAAAACGCATTTCTTCGATCGCAAATTTGCACGATTCGATTTCCTTTTGGGCGTCTTTAGCTAAAGCATCACCAGGATTTTTTTGGATGAACTGTTGAAAAGCATCGATAGCCAGGTTAAATTTTTTATTTGCCCTTAAGCTTTCTGCATAATAAAATAGCGCCTTTCTAAAACGTGTATTGGTAAAGGTGATCGCTATGGCGTAATATTTTTCAGCCTCGTTAAATTCCCTATACAACCTACTAGATTCTGCAAGGTTATAAATCGATCCTTCATAATCGTCTATCACTTTATCATCAGTCGCTGATTTCCTTTCCATACCGTAAGGTAAAATGGCCTGGGTACTGTCTCCAGTAATTTTTAAGGCTTTTTTATAAAAAGTAGATGCTGCGTAGTAATCCTTATTTTCGAAATAAGTATCTGCAACCTTTTTATAATTCACCACATACTGTGCGTTTGCAAAACCGCCAAATGCCACTAACAAAAAGAGTAATATTTTTTTCATTTGATTAATTATAAACGTGGACAAAAGAAGTTTGGACCAATAAGGCCGTTACGGCCAATTAAGGATATCGAAAGCTCTAAACCACCGTTACTGTTAGAAGCACGGTTGAAAGTAGAGGTATTAATATCATAACTTAAGCCGAAAACCATATTCTTTAACTGTAGGCCAACAAAGGCAATTGCAGCATCTTTATTGCGGTAGTTACCACCAAACAAAATGTTTGCTGATGGATTAACATTAAGCTGAGCATAAGCACCTAAAGATACCTCGTTTGTATTACCCTGATACATAAACAATGCATTAGGTACAATATCCAATAACTCTGAAGCCTTGATCCGCGCACCTCCATGTGCGGTAAAACGAACAGGGATACGTGAATTTGAGCCAGAGAAACGATCCATAGGGCGGGTTAAGTGTGCTGCACTTGCGCCTAAGAAAACGTTTACACTTTTGTTGGGGTTACCATCAAAATACATGATACCTGCATTTACATCAGGAACCAAAGAAGATTGAGATGAAAGTGTTTCGCCGCTCATCATACCACCATCATAACCTGAAATTGGATTAAACTGGTTACCAAACCTGGCCTGAGAGAAATCGAAACTGCGGTTAATTACACCAGCTTGTAATCCAAAACTCACCATCTGTAAACCTTCGGCACCAAACCTTAAACGGTAAGAGCCTGATACCAACGCAGATAAGTAGTTAAAATCTAACTCCCCTGCCCTTTGGTTTAAAATGGTTGCACCAAATGCGAAGTTCTTTTTTGGCGCCATATCGAACGATGCACCGCCTGTTAAGAAAGAACTGTTTAATGCACTCCATTGTTGTTTAAAATTTACAGTCGCACGGTAATCGCCGTCTATTACCCCGGTTAAGGCCGGGTTAAGATATAACGGGTTTGCATAATATTGTGAAAAATGCGGATCAGTTTGTGCAAAGGACTTAGCTGTACACAGCAGCAATCCTAGCACTGCAACATATATTTTTAAAGCCGATAGTATTTTCATGGTCTTTGATTTTATCTGTTTATTATTAATCCTCTTCTTATCTAATCAGCGTTACTGTACCTTTTCTTAATGATGTTGTTCCATTGGTGAATGTAATATCAACCATGTACACATAAACTCCGATCGGTTGATTTACTCCTTTGAAAGTTCCATCCCATCCATTTGCTACATTATCTGACTGGAATATCAATTGACCCCATTGTGTGAAAATACTCATCTTGGCGCTTGATATGGTATTACCATAGATTAAGAAGGTATCGTTTTTACCGTCGTTATTTGGTGTAAATGCATTTGGTATGTAAACCTGATCTCCAAAAGGATTAGCTGCTTTACCAGTTACCGGAGTAGAATTCGCACTGGTTTGGCACTCAATCTGGCCTCTTGCCCGTACAATAATGGTTACACTTTGATCTGGTTTCAAGCCTGCTACTAAATAAGTTGTTCCGGTTGATCCGCTTGTTGGGTTTACCCATGTTAAGCCATTATCTTGAGAAACTTCGTAAGCCGTAGCGCCAGCAACCGCAGCCCATGCAAAGGTTACACTGTTTGGTGTTGTGCTTTGCACCACTACTACTGGTTTTTCTAATACCGGCAGTACATTAACCGTAACGCCTGTTCTTGTTGGACTAGCACAACCACCCACAGCTATTGCCTCTACGTAGTAAATTGTGGTAGCAGTTAAGTTTGGTGTAGTAAAGGTTATACCTTCTGCCAGTACAGGGCCGCCAGAGCTTGCAGCATACCATCTGTAAACTAATCCTGTTCCCGGATTATTAACCGTTAATATGGTTGAGCTTCCTGCGCAAAGTGTTCCATTTGCTGCCGTTACCGATGCTGGTGCAACTGGTACTGGTAGTGCAATTATATTTACCGGTGTTCTAGATGATGAGATACAAGTTCCATTTGCACCTTCAACATAGTATGTGATGTTTGCATTAACCGCAGGAGTGGTAAAGTTTGCTCCTGTTCCAGCCAATGTTCCGCCCACAGCTGCAGTGTACCAATTGTATGTTACACCTGTTTGAGGACTTGTTACCGTTAATACAGCTGGGCTTCCGGCACAAACATTAACCGATGTTGAAGCTACTGTTGGCACTGTTGGTTTTGCGTTAACAGTAACCGTTACTTTAACACGGCCACCATTGTTGTTACAACCTCCAGTTCCGATTGCTAAAATATAGTAATCTGTTGTTGCAGCTAAGGCTGCTACATTGAATGTTGTACCAGTGAATAATAAATTACCACCAACCGCTGCAGTGTACCATTCGTAAGTAACACCTGCCTGTGCATTCGTTACTGTCAGGGTAGCTCCATCGCCTGCACAAACACCACCATTTGGACCAGATACCACTGGATTGTTTGGTAATGCATTTACGGTAATGGCTACTGCCCTTGCTGTTGCTGCAGTATTTTCACATTTATTATCGCCTTTAACCGTTACATAATAAGTTGCACTTGCAGTTAATACCGGTGTAGTAAACACTGAACCAGTAAATACTACGGTATTTAAAGTCGCATCACTATACCAGGTAAATATTGGGTTTGTTACTGTTGTGCTTGTTGCTGCTAATGTTGCGGCTGTGCTTGCACAAACTGAAGTTGATCCGT
Organism: Pedobacter sp. Bi27; assembly: GCF_918698255.1. Lineage (NCBI taxonomy): Bacteria > Pseudomonadati > Bacteroidota > Sphingobacteriia > Sphingobacteriales > Sphingobacteriaceae > Pedobacter > Pedobacter sp. Bi27. Next base: position 313,221 of record NZ_CAKKMW010000003.1, on the reverse strand, counting down.
TTACTGTAATATCTGTTGCCACAGCAACTGGATTAACAGTAACAATTACTGTTTTTGCGTTAGCCGCAGTGTTTTCACATTTATTGGTTCCCTTAACAGTTACATAATAAGTTTTAGTAGCTGTTAATACCGGTGTGGTAAATATTGGTCCTGTAAAGGCCATACTGGTTAACGAAGCATCGTTGTACCAGGTAAATACCGGATTGGTTACTGTTGTTGAACTTGCATTAATTACTGCTGTTCCAGAACCACATATTTTAGCTGGAGTAGATAAGGTAATATCGGCAGCTGTTGCACCTGCATTTACATTAACGGTAACTACTTTTGCAGTGATACCTGAGTTTTCACATTTGTTATCACCCTTAACCGTAACATAGTATTTAGTTGTTGCCGTTAATACAGGGGTAACGAATGATGTGCCTACGTAAGCTACCGAAGTTAGAGCAGCGTCGTTGTACCATGTAAATGTTGGGTTGGTAACGGTTGTTGTACTTGCTACCAAGGTAGTACCAGAACCTGAGCAGATTGTTGCATCAGTAGCAGTTATATCGGCAGCGGTAGAAACCGGACTAACAGTTATGGTAATTACTCTGGCAGTACCAGGGGCATTCTCACATTTATTATCCCCTTTTACAGTTACATAATAAGTAGCGGTGCTGGTTAAGGCCGGTGTAGTATATGTTGCGCCAATGAAACTTACATTGGTTAATGCCGCATCACTATACCAGGTAAATACTGGATTGGTTACTGTTGGAGATGTTGCAGTTAATACGGCCGATGATCCTGCGCAAGCCACTGTGCTTCCGCTAAGAATAATATCGGTAGTAGTTGCCAAAGGATTAACAGTTATTGTTACCGCTTTGGCATCTGCAGCACTGTTTTCACATTTATTGGCACCTTTAACAGTTACATAATAAGTAGTAGTGGCAGTTAAACCAGTTACTGTGAAAGTTGGGCCTGTAAATACAACACTTGTTAATGATGCATCACTATACCAGGTAAATACCGGTTGGGTAACCGTAGTACTCGAAGCCATTAACATTACGGTAGAACCTGAACAGATTTGAGCATTGCTTACCGCAATATCTGCAGAAGTTGCAAACTCTTTAACTGTTACGGTAACAACCTTAGCATTTGCAGCTAAATTCTCACACTTATTGTCACCTTTTACGGTTACATAATAAGTAGTGGTTGCAGTAAGTGCAGGTGTACTAAAGCTGGCACCTACATGAGCCACTGTATTTAAAGTAGCATCGCTGTACCAGGTAAATACAGGATTGATTACTGTTGTTGTTGAAGCAGACAGTGCAGCAGTAGATCCTTTACAGATTGATGCAATTCCATTAATGGCGAGGTCTGCATCAGTAGCTGCAGGATTAACCGTAATGGTAATCGATTTTGCAGTAGCTGCTGTATTCTCACATTTATTATCGCCTTTAACCGTTACATAATAAGTGGTGGTTGCAGTAAGTACCGGCGTAACGAAGTTAGCACCAGTAAATGCTACTGTAGTTGAAGCCGCATCACTGTACCAGGTAAATACTGGGTTGGTTACGGTTGTACTTGTTGCATTTAAAGTAACTGAAGAGCCACCGCAAACGGTACTTGTTCCAGCTAAGTTAATATCAGCTGAGGTAGCAACAGGATTTACCGTTACAGTAACCTCTTTTGCATTACCTGCTGTGTTTGCACATTTATTTGTTCCGCTAACGGTAACATAGTATTTGGTAGTTACGGTAATGGCTGGTGTATTAAATACTGCACCAACAAACGCAACCTGTGTTAAAGCAGCATCAGCGTACCAGGTAAATACCGCACTTGTTACTGTTGTACTGGCTGCAGTAAGCACTGCTGTACCAGAAGCACATAATGATGTTGTTCCGGTTACTGTTAAATCGGCAGCAACAGCTGATGGATTCACAGTGATGGAAACCTTAGTACGTGTTGAGTTTGAACAACCTGCTCCACTTAAGGCTTCCACATAATAATCATGTGGCCCTACTGCAAGCGATGCAGGCGTAGTAAAGCTACTGTTGTTAGTTACCAACATGTTGCCGCCTGAAGCAGCGTCGTACCAGTTATAAGTAATACCTGCCACTGCCTGTACACTTAAGGTAGCAGGTGAGCCGATACAAGTTGTAGCTGGGTTGGTAGTTGATGGAATCGGTGCTACTGCCGGAGGTAAAATAGTTACCGTTACTTTGGTTCCTACAGTCTCACAACCGTTAGCCGTAGCTGTTACCGAATAAGTATAAGTTCCAGCAGTTAAAGCTGGATCTGTTGTGAAAGTTGCTCCATCTTTTCCTGCTTGATAGGTGGTTCCTAAGTACCATTTGTACACTACACCAGCTTGTGGGTTCTGAACACCTATGGTTGCAGATGATCCTTGACAAGCGCTTGCTGTAGCTGCGGTAACTGTTGGCGTAGTGATTACCCTTTGGGCATAATCTAAATTAACAGATGTTAATGCCCCAAGAAGACCTGAGCTTAATCTCAATTCTGCCCCATCAAATTTACTGGTTGGTACGAAAGTTAATATGGCTGATGTTCCGCCGGTTAATAGTTTTAAGCTAATTAATGGGTTAGATATAGAAACTGCATCGTTATTGCTGGTTGTACCCTGGAAAGTGGTTACCGTTAAATTATTTAACACTCCAACCGAAAGCAACGTACCTGGAGTGGTAATTTTCACCCTTAAAGTATCGCCTACGTTTGATAATCCTGTAAAGCCAACATGGTGATAAACAGATGCGCCAAGTAATCCCACTGGTATAACCAAGCTTGATCCCGTGTTGATATCGTTATCAACCGCAAAAGTAGGGTTGAAAACTCCAGCCAATAATGCCACTCCTGTTACACCACTTGCAACTGTTGTTGTAGCTGCTCCACAAGGTGTAGTTACCGGATTACCATTTGGAATTACCGTAACCGTTACAGTTGCCCTGCTTGTTGCAGTACATCCACCAGGGATAGTGGCTTCTATGTAGTAGGTGGTGGTTGCGTTTAACTGTGGTGTTACATAAGTTTCGCCAGTAAATACCGGAACTGTTCCGTTTGCCGTAGTGTACCAGTTAATGGTTGCACCTGCTGTACTCGAAGTTGCTTTTAATACAGCAACCGAACCTTCGCTGATGGTTACTGATGGTGGTGTAATTACCGGAACATCAATAGTTCCCATTATAATTTTAGCCTCAGTTCTTGCTGATGAGCTACCACAGCTATTTACTGCTGCTACAAAATAACTCGTATTTGCAGTAATTAAAGGTGTTGTAAAGTTATCGCCTGTGAATACCAAGTTTCCACCTGTTGCAGCATCATACCAGTTATAGGTTGTGCCTACAATTGGGTTTTTAACCTGGAAAGTAACTGATGTATTAGGACAGGTATTTACAGATGCTGAAAGTAGATCTGGTGTTACCGGTGCAGGGTTTGTAGTTACATTAATTACTGTTTTATAGCTTACACAACCAGTTGCAGAAACTGCTGCAACATAGAATTTAGTATCGCCTGTTAAAACTGGGGTAGTAAATATGATACCGTCTTTACCTGTTAAGTATGTACCTGTAGCATCGTACCACCTGTAGGTTAAACTTGCCGATGGGTTGCTTACTTCAAGCTGCGCAGTTTGGCCAACACAAGCAGTAACATTTGCTGATGCTACGGTAGGCGCAACCAAAATGCGCTGTGCGTAATTTAAATTGATTGATGTTAAAGCACCCAATAAACCTGAGTTTAATCTAACCTCTACTCCGTCGAAAACATTCGTTGGAACAAAAGTGATTAAGGCCTGGGTATTACCGCTTAACAATTGAATATTGATTAAGTTATCATTTAACAATCTAGAATCACCATTACTGTTGGTTCCAACATAAGTAGTAATTGCAGCGTTTCCTAATAACGAAAGTGATAATAGTTTTCCTGGAGATGATACCAACACGCGTACCGTATCGCCCACTTTAGATAATGATCCAAAACCAACTCTTTGATAAACTGAAGCACCAAGTGCTCCTACTGGCATTACCAATGAAGATGCAGTTTGGGTATCGTTATCAATAGCCAATGCCGGGTTAAATACACCGGATAATAAAGCTACACCGTTAACACCGTTAACTTGTGTTGTTGCCGCCTCGCAAGGAACAGGATTTGGAGATCCATTACCATCAACTGTAACGGTAATCTGAACGCGGCTTGCTGATGTACAACCATTTGTAGAAACCGATTCTACATAATAAGTTGTCGTTGCCAATAGTGGCGGTGTAACATAAGTTGCACCTACATAAACTGGTGTGGTTGAAGTGTTCGAAGTGTACCAGTTAAAAGTATTGGTTGCATCTGCCGAACTAGCTGTTAAAATTGCAGTCTGACCTGCGCTAACTGTTGATGAACTTGCAGTTACTACTGGTAAAGCCGGACGAGGATTTACTGATACTGCTGCTGCAGCTCGTGTAGTGCTTGTACAGTTTCCTTGAGATGCTTCTACATAATAAGTAGTTGCCGCTGCTAATGCCGGTGTTGGGAATACCGCGCCAGTGAATACTAAGTTTCCACCTACCGCAGCATCGTACCATTTATAAGTTACAGCAGCATCTGGATTGGCAACCGATAAAGTTGCTGATGATCCTTCACACACATTAGCTATTGTTGCCAATACTGGTGTTGGTAATGCAGGTGTAACCGTTACAGTTACCGGAACTCTTGTTGTGTTCGGACAACCACCTTTGCTTACCTGAATATAATAAGTAGTGGTAGCAGTTAAAGCTGGTGTAGTAAATGTTTCACCTGTGGCCAATTGTGTGCCAGCAGTTGCTGCATCGTACCAGGCCAATGTTGTACCACCGTTTGCAGTTGCAGTTAATGTTGCTGTACTTCCTGCGCAAATGGTTTGTGCACCCGCTGTTACCGTTGGGTTAGGATAAATTACCGTTGCACCATAAACATCTAAACTGGTTAAAGCTGTAACTAATGCACCGAAGCTAACCTGTACCCTATCGTAAGCACCACCTGCTAATATAGTTGCAGCGAAGCGGTTACCTGATAACAGCTGGAGATTTAATAATCCGCCGTTTAATTGTACTGTTTTTACAACTGTAGTACCATTTAATACGGTAACGGTTACATTGTTTAATAAACCAACATCGGCTAAACCGGTCGGTAAAGCTAAATCTAAACGAAGACTATCAGTAGCTGTTCCAACTGTTGGGAAAATTAATTGTTGATAACCTGATGCACCAACACCTACAGAAAGTGATATTCTGGTAAAGTTTGAAGGATCAGCATCAGTAGAATTTCCAGCGCCGCTTATTCCACACAATAAACAAATTCCGTTTATACCTGTGTTTTGCGCATTGGCAGCGTTACAAGCAGTACCACCACCATTGTTTAATACGGTAACAGTTACCGGAACCCGGGTTGCACTTTTACAACCACTGGCATTTGTTGTTTCTACATAATAAGTTGTAGTTGCCGATAATACCGGAGTAACAAATGAAGTACCTGTTCCTACCTGTGTTCCACCCGTTGCAGCATCGTACCATTGAATGGTATTGCCTGCATCAGCCGTTGCTAACAATGTAGTAGACTGGCCAGCATTGATTACCTGATTGTTAGTGGTTACTGTTGCAGCAGTTGCTGGTGGGTTAACTGAAACATTAACAGCAGTTCTCGAACTTACTGCAGTTCCAGATACCGCCTCTACATAAAAAACTGTTGGAGCGGTTACTGCTGGTGTTACAAAAACACCTGTGTTGTTGGTAACCAATGGGGTGCTTCCGGTAGAAGCATACCAGTTATAAGTTACGCCAGCTTGCAAATTGCTAACACTTAATGTAGCTGGGCTTCCAGAACAAACAGTTGCTGCAGCAACCACAGGCGCATTAACCGTTACGGTTAAGCTATAAGCTGTTGTTGCTTTGTTTCCGTTTGCATCTGTTGCAGTTAAAGAAATCGTAAAGGTTCCGCCTAAAGTTGGTGTTCCTGTAATTTCTCTTGTTGCAGTATTAAAACTTAATCCCGGAGGAAGGTTTGTTGCTAAATAAGTATACGGAGCTGTTCCACCTGTTACTGCAGGTAAGGTTTGTGTTGGGTAAGCTGTGCCTACAATACCGTTTGGTAAAGTTGCACCTGGTAATGATAATACCCCTATTACTTTAAGTGCATAAGTATTGCTTGCGGTTCTGCCTTCACTATCTGTAGCAGTTACACCGATCGAATAATTTCCGGCCTGTGTAGGTGTTCCTGAAACTTCTCTTGTTGCTGGATTAAAAGTTAATCCGGCTGGAAGGTTGCTTGCTACATAAGTATATGGGCCAACACCACCAGTTGCCGATGGTAAGGTTTGTGTAGCATAAACTGTTCCTTCTGTTCCATCAGGCAAGGTTGCTGCTGGTAACAATAAAGGATCAACCACTACGATTGTATAGTTATTGGTTACTGTTTTTCCATCAGCATCAGTAACCGTTACCGGTACTGTGAAAGTTCCAGATTGTGTAGGTGTTCCTGTAATTTCCCTTGTAGCCGGATCAAAGGTTAATCCCGGAGGAAGACCAGTTGCCGCATAAGTATAAGGTGTTGATCCGCCTGTTGCAGATGGAATAGTTTGTGTCGGATAAACTGTTCCTGTTGTTCCGTTAGCTAAAGTCGCTGCCGGTAAAACCAATGGATCAGTTACTTTAATTGTATAGTTAGCAGTAATGGTATTGCCATTAGCATCTGTTACTGTAACCGGAATGGTAAAGGTTCCAATTTGAGTTGGTGTACCTGTAATTTCTCTTGTTGCCGGATTAAAGGTTAATCCCGGAGGAACACCAGTTGCCGAATAAGTATATGGTCCGGTTCCACCTGTTGCAGCCGGAATTCCGTTTGTAGTATAGGCTGTACCGGTTACGCCGTTAGGCAATGCTCCAGGAACCAAAGCCAATGCTGGTGTTACGGTTAAAGTAAAGGTTGAAGTTGTGCTACAACCTTTAGTATCAGTCGCTACAACATCGAATGTTGGATTACCTGCTGCTGTTGGTGTTCCACTTACTACACCACTTGGTGATAAAGTTAAACCAGCTGGCAAAGTACTACCTGCAGCTAACGTATAAGTATAACCAGGTGTACCGCCAGTAGCAACCGGAAGTTGTTTACTGTAAGGAGATGCAATGGTTGCATTGGTTAAAGTTGTGCCTGCAAATACAATTGCTGGGTTAACGGTAATAACCACCGGAACTCTTGTTGTATTTGAACAGGTTCCTTTGCTTACCTGAACATAATAAGTAGTTGTTGCAGTTAAGGCAGGAGTTGTAAAGTTTGCACCCGTACCTACTTGGTTTCCGCCTGTTGGTGCGTCGAACCACGCTAATGTAGTGCCACCATTTGCAGTTGCACTTAATGTTGCAGTACTACCTGAACAGATAGATTGTGCACCTGCTATAAATGTTGGGTTGGGATAAACTACTGTTGCACCATAAATATCTAAGCTGGTTAAAGCCGAAACTAATGCACCAAAACTCACCTGTACCCTATCGTATGCGCCACCTGCTAAAACAGTTGCAGCGAAACGATTTCCGGATAAAAGTTGAAGATTTAATAATCCACCGTTTAACTGTACCGTTCTTACAACTGTAGTACCATTTAATACGGTAACGGTTACATTGTTTAAAAGGCCAACATCAGCTAAACCAGTTGGTAAAGCTAAATCTAAACGGATACTATCTGTAGCAACACCTGTTGATGGGAAAATTAATTGTTGGTAACCAGTTGCAGCAACACCTACAGCAAGAGAAATCCTGGTGAAGTTGTTGGCATTCGCATCAGTTGAGTTACCTGCGCCATTTACAGCACATAATAAACAGATACCATTAATACCTGTATTCTGACTATTCGCTGCATTACAAGCTGTTGCACCACCGCCGTTAATTACAGTTACAGTTACCGGAACGCGACTTGCACTTTTACAGCCATTGCTGCTTGTAGTTTCAATGTAATAAATTTTGGTTGCTGTTAAAGCTGGAGTAGTGAACGAAGTTCCGGTTCCAACCTGTGTTCCTGCTGTTGCGGCATCAAACCATGCAATAGTGTTTCCAGCATCAGCGGTTGCAGTTAATGTTGTGGTCTGTCCAGAGTTGATTACCTGATTATTGGTAGTAACTGTTGCTAAAGTTGCAGGTGGGTTTACTGAAACTGTAACCGATGTTCTCGAACTGATTGCTGTTCCAGAAACGGCTTCCACATAAAACACAGTTGCTGAGCTTATTGCAGGTGTTACAAAAGTTCCATTATTACCAGTTACCAATGGAGTGTTTCCTGTTGATGCATACCAGTTATAAGTTACACCAGCCTGAAGGTTGCTTACTGTTAAAGTAGCAGTGCTTCCGGTACATACTGTAGCAGAAGCCACAACCGGAGCATTAACCGTTACAGTTATTGCGTAAGTGGTAGTTGCTTTATTATTGTTGGCATCTGTAGCGGTTACAGAAACATTATAGGTACCACCTTGTGTTGGTGTTCCGGTGATTTCTCTTGTAGTTGGGTTGAACGATAATCCCGGAGGAAGGTTTGTAGCTACATAAGTATATGGAGCTGTTCCGCCTGTTACTGCTGGTAAGGTTTGTGTTGGATAAGATGTACCCACAATACCGTTTGGTAAAGTTGCACCTGGTAATGATAAAACACCAATTACTTTAAGTGCATAAGTATTACTTGCGGTTCTACCTTCACTATCTGTAGCGGTAACACTGATCGAGTAATTTCCAGCCTGTGTAGGTGTTCCTGAAACTTCTCTTGTTGCTGGATTAAAAGTTAATCCGGCTGGAAGGTTGCTTGCTACATAAGTATAAGGACCAACACCACCTGTTGCAGCTGGCAGAACCTGGGTAGCATAAGCTACATTTTCTGTTCCATCTGGTAAGGTTGCCGCTGGCAATGCCAATGGACTATTTACAGTAATGCTATAATTTGTAGTTGCCGTTTTTCCATCAGCATCGGTTACCGTAACTGGTACGGTATAAGTTCCTGGTGTTGTTGGTGTTCCAGTAATGGCTCTGGTTGACGGATTAAAAGTTAAGCCCGGAGGAAGTCCTGTTGCCGAATAAGTGTAAGGCGTTGTTCCACCAGTTGCAGCTGGAATAATCTGCGTAGTATAAACTGTACCAGTTGTACCGTTAGCTAAGGTGGCTGTAGGTAATAACAATGGATCAGTAATTTTTACAGTATAATTTGAAGTAATGGTATTACCGTTCGCATCAACAACTGTAACTGGTATCGTATATATTCCAGGTTGAGTTGGTGTTCCGGTAATTTCTCTTGTTGCTGGATTAAAAGTTAAACCTGGAGGTACACCGGTTGCAGTATAGGTATACGGCCCTGTTCCACCGGTTGCAGCTGGAATAGTCTGCGTTGGATAAACCGTTCCTGTTAAACCATCAGGCAATGCGCCTGGAGTAAGTACCAATGCTGCCGTAACAGTTAAATTATAAGCTGCTGTTGCTTTACAGCCTTTACTGTCAGTTGCAACAACTGAAAAAGTGTAAGCATTGGCTACGGTTGGTGTTCCGGTAATTGCACCGGTTGATGATAAAGTTAAACCAGCCGGCAATGTACTTCCTGCTGCTAAAGCATAAGTATAACCCGCTGTACCGCCAGTAGCTGCATCTAATTGTTTAGCATAAGCAAAGCCTGGTGTTGCGTTGGCTAATGTTGCCCCATTAAAAATGATTTGCGGATTTACTGTAATTACAACAGGAATCCTTGTCGATTCGGCCGTACAACCTAATCTTCTGGCAGCAACATAATAAGTTTTAGTAGCGGTTAATGGAGGTGTAGTAAAAGTACCATTAAAAGCAACGGTGCTTACTGGTGCTCCACCTTCTATAGCCTCATACCATAGCAATTCGTTGGTATTTGGCGTAGTCGCATTTAAAGCAACTGTACTATTATAACATGCCGCAATTGCAGTGCTTGCTGGTGTTGGCCTGCCCGCAGAGCGGATTACACCATAAACATTAAGCGTTTGTGTAAGGTTTACAGTAACTACCGAACCTAGTGTTACCTTCACCCTGTCGTATACTACATTTGCACCTGGAGAAAAAGGTATCGATACCGGCTGCCCACTATTTAATAATCCTAATAAATCTAAATTTAAAGTAGTTGGAACTGATCCGGTATATACCTGAGTACCGCCATTATATGCTGTTATTGAAATATTCTGTAAAAGCCCTGCGGTTAGTAATGCAGGGGTAGAACTAAATCTCAGGTTAATATCGTCACCAGGGTTTGATGGTGTTGCAAAATAAAAATTTTGGCTAATGGATGAGCCCACGCCAAGTATACCTAAACTAAGTTGAGAAAAATTATTTGGATCCGAATCAATCGCCCTTTCGCTATTGGTTACCCCCGAACTACCCAATTGTAAGGCATCGAGCGTAATACCTGTTCCTTCGTACCCTGTAGTAAATGCCTGTGCACAAGGATCAGTACCCGAAGTATAAAAAGAATAATAAACCTTCGTACTGTTAGAAACTGAAAGCAAAAGTGCGTTGGTTACGTCTTTTAGAAACACCCTATCATAAGCCTGTGTAGGGGTTATCGCTATGTAAAAGAAACCATTTGCATCTTTTACTAAGCGTAAATTATCTGAAGAAAATCCGTCTACACTATTACCACCCGTTGGCGGTACGGCTGAAGCACCGTTTCTGGCACCAACCTGGAAAGAATGGTTTCCAAGAACTACCGTTCCACCTACATTAGCAAGTATGGTACCTAAACTACCACCTAATAATCTATTCAGGATATCGCCGTCAAAATCTATTCTGAGATAAGATGTAACTCCCGCAGCAACCGAAGCCGGATATTTAAGTTCCAACTCGCCACTATACGAACCTATACCAACAGCAATTCCACCGTATGAATTTACAGTAGCAAAGTTATTGTTGTTTATTGTTGCATTTGTTGCATTATCAACATGATCCGATTTAGTGACAGTATTTGCAAAAATTTTAGTTTGCGCATACGATTTAGTGGAGAAGAGCGTTAATAGAATGATGATTGCAATTAAGGTATTGCTAATTATCCCTATCCGGGACGAGTAAGTATGAGTTTTCATCATGTCAGGCGTTATTTTAGAAGACTTACTATGTACTAATGCTTGTTTGGTAAATGCTTTTTGGTGCATTATATAATTATGACAAATCTAAATCTAGAATAGCATCCTATCCTATCCATTGCTATTCATTTTTATGCAATCCATTTCATTCATTTTATTCATACAGGGCAATCTTAGTGAATAGATTTCTTCAATTGTGAAATTATGATGACATTAGCGCTAGTCATCCCATCTGTTAATTAATGAATGCTAACGATCTCCTTATCGAACTCAGGAAGTTTGTCCTTATAAAATCTGGTTTGAGAAATATCGACCCAGCTCATTGTAAGATTATTTCAGAGTATGTATTTCAAGAAACTAAAAACTACGTAAGTGAAACAACCATCAAGCGATTCTTTGGCTTTGCGAACACCCTACATAAATTCTCTTTATTTACTTTAAATAGCTTATCACAATATATAGGTTATAACGATTGGGACTCATTTTGTAAAGACAAGGAAAACCAAACTACCTCCGTTCAAAGTATCTGGCAAGATTTAAAGCTAAAAGCACATGCCATTACAGAGATATCGTTAATTGCAAATAAAAATAATTCGGGCGTTCCATTTAATGCTACCGCCAACAGAAGTTTTTTTTACCCCGATTTTGATTATTTCTTAAAAAACAACTACCAGTTAACAACCATTAGTGCTCAACCCGGTCAGGGAAAATCGATACTCCTTGCACACATGGTAGAGTATTTTTTCTTATCAGAAAACGCCCTCTACAAAAACGATATCGTTTTATTGGTTAACTCTAGCAGCATTAATACCATTATCCAAAATGGAGACACTTTAAAAGACTGGTTTTTAAAAGAATTTAAATTCGGGAGTCTTACCGAGTTAATCAGTTTTTTCAAAAAAAATCCCGAAAAGAGAGAAGGCCGTTTCATTATTATTGTTGATGGTATTGATGAACATTTAGCAAGAAGTAATTATTTTAAAACGTTTATCGACTTTTTATATAGTATTGAAGAAAACAACTTTGTTAAGCTCGCATTTGGTCTGCGAACGAATAGTTGGATTAATCTTCAACCCGCTATTTACGGTTCTGCATCTTTAACTAAAGCCTGGTATACGGGCTTATTTTATGATGAGGAAACCCTAAGTAATGTACCATCGTTAAATGTTGATGAGGTACTCTACACCTTAAGCAATATAGAAAACAAAATTATCAACCGGGCAGATGTAAGCCTGCCCCTATTAACTCAGTTCAAAACCCCATTCTGGTTACAGGTTTATTTCAAGCTCAAAGATGAGAACCACCATCTTGAGCTGAGTAATCCTTTATTACGTTATGAATTAATTAACTACTTCTTAGAGAAACGCGTATTTCTGGCAAAAAAAAGCACAGAAAAAGTATTTCTCCTTAAAAAAATAAGCGATAGCATTTCAGAAGGAAATAAGAAATTAAGGGTTTCTAAAGAAAAAATCCTGAGTTATATCAATTGCTATCCCGATGCATACGAAGAACTTTTGCATACCGGGATCATCATCGAAGAAAAAAGGTTAAGTACTGCCATCCCTACAGAAATTGTCCGCTTTTTAAACGACGATATTTATACCTATTTCCTATTTATACAGATCACCGATAAGTTTGAATATAGGCCTTGTAAATCATTTTTCGAGCATATATTAAACAGTTTCCCTGGCCAAACCTCGCTCAGAGACTATATACTTAACTGGGCAATTAGGTTCTGCATCACAAGAAATGAGATTGCAGCCTTAAAAAACATTTTCAGGCTGCCATTTACCAACATTGAAAAAAACAGTGCCTTCGATTTTATCTGTTATGTGTCTAAATACGAACTTGGCAAACCCAATTCTAATTTCAATAAGTTAAGCATTGGCGTCGATTTTATCGACATTATGGCTACAGGGCGAACCATGAGCAACCTGTATAAGGAAACCATTAAAACCATTTCAGAGAATGTACTCAATGAAGACATTCAGATTATCCTGCATGTAATAGAATGCAACGTTAATCTAATTGATGTGGACAAAGTAGCTTTAGCCAATACCATGCAGCTGCTAAAGCGGAACTACAAAAGATTAAATGAATTGTTCCCAATTAATCCTTATGATTTAATTCTTTATTTCTACAATAACCTGGTTAATAAACCTAACGAGAGTAAAACCCTGGAAGATAAAATAATAAAACTTTGCCAGGAGATAGACCAGAGTAAACCACAGAAAAACGAAGAAATCACTTCTACCGAAATACTCTCTTACCGCTTGGTATTGATTACCTTATTTTCTCAAAAAAGCTATGCAGAATGCCACCGCTTTATTATGGCTATTTTGGCTAAGTACCCCAATATTTTTTATGTAAGACATTCCGTTTTCTCTTCTTTTTTACTGCTTCACTTAGGTCAAACCTATATCAAGCTCAACTATTTTAAAAAAGCGCAGCGCATTATGCAATTTGTTGATAAAATCATCAGCAGCGATTACACCTATTATACCAATTTTATTTTGGCCAGTTTCAGTGTGTTTAAAGCCAACTTTTACAATGCTACACATAATTACGAACAAGCGCTTATAGAAACGAATATCGGCTTGGGTATTACGGGAAAGAATGATTTTAAGATGTTCGAGATTGCCCTGTTATTAAGTAAGATCGATACCCTAAAACATACCGAAGAATCAGAAGAAGTATCAAACGTAATTAAAGAACTGTTAAACTTTTTAACGGTACATAAAATCTCCATGCCCGATTATTCTAACCTAAGCAGTTACGAGTTCGAGCATACCTTTAAAATTTTAAAATCTTACCGCAGGCATCAAAATCTATAAAAAGCCCTGCAATTATCGCAATGCTTTTCCCAAACGCAGGTCATTCATTTCTTAAGTCTAAAATGCTTTTTTTTTATGGAGCGCAGGGCCTGTATAAAACACTAAGTTTCTTCCCGTTTTACGCTTTTACGCTTCGCTTCCTCGTGCCTCGTTGCTGCAGGGTAACGCTGCAACCGGGGCTAAATGGCAAAAACAGTTTTTCATTTTCGCGGTTGTTGGGTGCAGAAACCCCTGTTCCTAAACCCGACAGCAGCGGCAGCCTCCGATTCTTATCGGAGCTACAGCGAATGGCGGGACTGGAAACCTCCAAGAACCACAAGCCAGTCATTTCCTAAGTCTACACGCTTTTTTTATGGAGCGCAGGGCCTGTATAAAACACTAAGTTTCTTCCCGTTTTACGCTTTTACGCTTCGCTTCCTCGTTCCTCGTTGCTGCAGGGTAACGCTGCGACCGGGGCTAAATGGCAAAAACAGTTTTTCATTTTCGGGGTTGTTGGGTGCAGAAACCCCTGTTCCTAAACCCGACAGCAGCGGCAGCCTCCGATTCTTATCGGAGCTACAGCGAATGGCGGGACTGGAAACCTCCAAGAACCACAAGCCAACCATTTCCTAATAAGAATGTCTTTATTTCGGTCGGTGAGACACCAACCGATAGGATAAAGGCTACCAAGAACCACAAGCCATTCGTTTCCTAATTTAAAGAAAAGTGAGTATGCTTATTTCGGTCGGTAAAATGCCAACCGATAGCATAAAATATTTATTTAATCAAGTTATAAAGTTCATCCAGCTTAGGCGAAAGTACAATCTCTATCCTTCTGTTTTTGCTTCTTCCATCTGCATTTGCGTTGGTACCCAACGGTTGGAACTCGCCCTTACCTGTAGCTGTCATCCTTACACTTTCTACCTTCTCATTCTCTGTTAAATAACGTACTACGGAGGTAGCCCTCAATACACTTAAATCCCAGTTATCTTTAATCTGCCCCAGGTTATTTATTTTCTGGTTATCGGTATGACCTTCAACTGCAATGTTTATCTCCGGTTGTTGTTTTAATACGTTGGCCAATTGAGTCAGTGCTTGTTTTCCTTTTTCATCGATAATAATACTTCCCGAAGGGAACAATAGTTTATCCGTTAGCGAAACATAAACTTTACCATTTTTAATCTCTACGGTTAAACCACTTTTGGTAAAGCCCAATAAAGCCTGTTGAAGTTTTTCTTTCAATGCATTGGTTGCCTCATCACGTTTACGCAAAACTTCTTCTACTTCTTTTAAACGTTTTTCGCGGGCAGCTAAGTCTCCGGATAGTTTGGTAATTTCTGATGAAGAATTATTTTTAAGCTTTTTATAGCTCGCATCCATTTCATTGTAATTGTTCTGCAGATCGCGAAGTTCTTCAGCCATTAAGGTAGTATCCTTTTTAAGCTTACCTACTTCTTTTTCTAAATTTTCGATTTTAATTAAACCTTCGTTAAAAGCAGTATATAGCGAATCTTTGGTACCCAATAAGGCTTTGTACTTTTTAGGCGAAAGAACAACGCAAGAGCTAATTGAAGAGATAAACAAGAGCAGCGCAAATGCAAAAAAGGTATTTTTCATATTTTATTTTCAAGATTTGAGTATCAAGGATCAAGACCTTTTATAGGTTGAACATTGACTATTGGTTATTGATTATTTTGGGTTATGGTCATTAAAAATTAAACGGTTGATTATTGTTCAATGGCATTCCGTAAAAATGCAACTAATGGTTGTACTGTTTTAAAAGAACTTATCAACTTATTAACGAGGTTTGGTTTTAAAAATTCTTCATCTCCGATTTTTGTGGTGGCCTCGAAGCTTTTTAACTTCAAAAATTCGATATTTGGATCTGCAGGATCATAACCCTTAGGTGCATTTTTAAGTGCATTATCAACCCCCAGTTTAAAGTTTTTCTTGAAGGCTGTATTGTTAATAATTTCTTTAAAATCGCCTATATTATAATCAATCTCTTGCCTGATCAATTTTAAATGTGCCGCATCTGGCATCCAGTATCCACCTGCAATAAAACTTTTTCCTGGCTGAATATGCAGATAATAGCCGGGTTCGTTCCCTCCTTTTTTAGTGGAGAACCATATGCCAAAGTTATTTTTATAAGGATCTTTATTCTTGCTGAAGCGCACATCACGATAAATGCGTAAAAGGCACTTTTTTGGATCCATCTCTGCCGGAAGCATTGGATCTACTTTGGCCAGCTCCGGGATGATATTGGCCACAAGTTCGAGTACATCGGCCTTTGCATTTTCATAAACTTCTTTGTTGGCGGCAAACCATTCGCGGTTGTTATTCTCCGCTACGTCTTTTATAAAACTAAGGGTTTCTTTTTTTAACATACGGGTATTGGGTTAACTGGTTAATCGGTTAATTGTTTAATCACAGAATTTAACAATTAACCAGTTTATACGATTTAAACGACTAACCAATACTACTACTTATCGTAATATGGCTTATACTTAATGTTCGGCGATAAAACATGGAGCAGTATAATTCTCGAATATCGATAGTTAAATGGATACAGAATAAAACAACCTGCAAAAATAACAATTAGATAAGGCCAGAAAGTTGCATCGGTAAGCGGACCAAAAATTAAATAGGTGATGAAACTGGCGAAAAGCATTTCGATTACGTTCATGGCATAACTTACATACATGGCTGCATAAAAGTAACCAGGTTCAATTTCTATGCGTTGTGCACAATGCCCGCAGATTTCTTTGGTATGCTGAATGTTCCAGCCATACATACTGCCTGTAAAAATATCTCCTCTACGGCAATGCGGACACTTACAGTGTACAATGGCATAAAGTTTTGAGGTAGTTTGCTCAGACATACTTTTAATTTAAATTAAAAGGTTCCTTTTTCATATTAAGGTGCACATTCTTTTTGCGGTATTTTTTATACCATACCACACCAACAATAACAGCCATTAAATAAGGAAGAGATAAAAGATACAGTACACCTGTATTTAACCCTGCTGTTTGCGTATTCCCGTTTTTAACACCTTGCTCGGCATTAATGGTACACATGGAACATTGTGCGTTAACATTTGGGCTTACCGCGAATGTAAATACCAATACAAACAGGATAAAAATTGCTTTCTTCTTCATTAGTTACAAATATAAGCATAAACGTTTGGAGGGGTTTAAAAATTATGTCATAAAAAACCCTTGCTTTTTAGGGCAAGGGTTACGGGAGAGAGAGATTAAAATTTATATTAGTTACAGCGTACCATAAAAAAATGATGCTGCGTCAATAGTCCTATAAAGTCCGCCAAGTAAAGGTGCATTTGGGTTGGTGCTAGTTACCCAATCAATTTTAAATGGACCAGTTAGAAAATAATTCTGAATATCAATTAATTGTGTTGTTCTTGCGACCCAATTGCTATCATAAATTGGATTACTCAACGTAATTACTCCATTCTCCATAACATAATTGTATGTAGCAACCGCTGTAAGAGTAGTTGTACCATTATTATTTTGGGTAGTCACTGTTGCGGTATTATTACTCGTTAATGCAAAACGGACAGCTACAAGTGTACGGGATGGGACAAGTGTAGTTGCAAACTTGGTTACACTTGCCTGATATGCAACATTAAATCCCGATGTAACACCTAATGGTAAACTCGTCCCAATATTAATACTTCTATACGCAAAAGCAGATGGGAAACCAAACTGTAATGATAGTGGTATAATAGGAACTGGAGAATTTTGCACATTAATCCTGGTAGTACCAACCATAATATAATAAGCCTTACTAGCCGAATCGTATAGTAGTTCATTGAAATAAGTACCTCCGTAATTTAAATAAGCACTTAGCGAAAGTTTATTGATGCCATAAGCAAAAGTTACATTTTTCGTTTGCACAATACCTTTACTATCTAAATAGGTTAGTTTCATGGTTTTTGAAGTTGGATCGATAGATAATGCCCCCTTTGTTCCATCAGCAAATTGTAAATACGGATATTTATTAGCTGCAACATATGCCGTATTTGCATCGGTCATGGTTTTCAAACCACCCGCCAAAATACTTTGGCTCTCGGCAGCAGATAAAGTTACCATCGACATTTTATTTCCATAAAATGTTCCTTCAAATTTTAAGGTATCGCCAGCAATACCAGCAAAAGCAAATTCAAAGTCAGATTTTAAACCGCTAGCATTTGCCCCGCCACTAATACTCGCATCAGGATCGGCTATTAAATGAATATAGTTATAAGTATCAAAAATTAAAGTTGGCCTTTGCAAGGCTTTTAACCTATAGGTACTTGTTTGTGTTGCGCCAGATGATGTGTTGTTCACATCACCCATCATATCTACCTTTCCATCTGCCAAAAATTTAAAATAAAAAGAGAAACCTTTTCCGCCCGAAGGGTAAATGGTGGCTTTCCATCCATTTGATGCAGCTACTAATTTAGCTTGGTTGGCAACCAGTTCTGCTGTTAATCTGGTATCAGGATCGTCCAAAATAGGATCAGAATCCCTTTTACAACTGACCATTAACAAAACAACAAGCGCTATATATAAAAATTTATTTTTCATGTTCTATAAAATTAATTTCCTAAAACGCCATAAGTGAATGAAGCAGCATTGGTAGTTTTTCTGAAGCCACCATATTCAATCCTCATATCTGGAGTATAAAAATAATTTAACAATAAAGGACTTTGCACAAAATAACCCGTTAACGGGGCAACAGCCGGAGCAATCACATTTGCATTTGCATCTCTGGTGGTAGCGGTAAAGGTAACCTGGTTTCCAGTTGCAGCGTAAGTATGGGTAAATAACCCAGTATAGGCTGTTCCAATTGCTGTTCCTGCGGTAGCATGAAAATTAACCTTCATTTGCATTTCTGTTGCGCTGGTAAATGTAATTGTCATATTGTCCAGTTCATATTTTGCAGTGGTATTTAAAGCCAAGAGTGCCGTCTTAGCATTATTATAGGCTGTGGTAAACTCATCTGATAAACCTGTAGTGGTTACCGGGTTAATGTTCACCGAGCTAAATGCTTTACCAAAACCTAAATAGCCAGATAAATTTATCGGTGACAAATCATTGAAAGATTTTTGTACCCTGGTTTGTAATCCATAAAAATCTATGCCCCAGGTTTGCTTAAAATAGGCTACAACCAGTGCTTCTTTTGCCCTGATAGCGGTTACAGCAGTAGTAGAAGTGTTGGCTTTAAGCAATGTCTCGTAACCCGACTTACCTTCGGTTAACATAATAGAAACCATTTCGGCATAATCTTCGCCTGGCGCAGCCTGTGCATATTGACTAATGAAACCATTAGCTGCAAAGCCTGTACTATTGTTCCAATCGGCAGTATAACCAGCAGGTGTAATCTGCTGAAATTCTTTCTGATAAGTGATCGTTTGGTTTAAAATATGCGTAAATTCATGGTGAATGGTTTTCAAAACTCTTTTCGCTACAGAACGTTCAGATTTATCGAAATTGTTTACATTAAACAAAGTTACTTTAACTCCACCTTCAGCTTCTCCTAGTGTAACGGTACCTCCAGAGTTATACTGAAGACTTCCAACTAAAACATATTGTTTAGGAGAATATTTTTTTATAAAATCTGCACCTGCTTCAGCAGTATAAGGATCAATCCACGAGCCTTTTACTACTTCCATTAATGGCTGCACCTTATCGTACTTTACTGGTGTAAGGGTTTTACTATTATCATACTCTGTACCATCCCATCTGTATTTTACATATAGATTGTAAGGTTGGGTAAAGTTGTCAAACAGCCATTTATCAAGGGTAGTTTCTGCCCAGGTATCTCCACCTAATCCAACAATTTCGCGGTTAAGGTTTTCATCTTCTTTTTTACAACCAGAACCCGCAACTAAGAGCGCTAGCATTAAAATATATAATTTTTTCATGTTGATAAAATTTAGGTTATCTAGGATTTTGTTGCATTCCTGCTAAGGTTACTTCACTTGGCAACTGCCAAACTTTTCTCAAATCATCAGCTGCTAACTCTACATTATTTCCATCTGGATCCAGGTGACTAACAGGTAACTTATACCTTAAAATATCCATCCAACGCATTCCTTCTTCTACAAACTCTGCCCTTTTCAAATCCAACAAAGCGTATATATATGCTTGTTTGACATCGGAGGTTCTTGAAGTGTAAAAGCTCTTAATTTTAGCATCAGTAAAATTGTGGGTAGATGCTACATAACCGGTAACTCTTTGGCTGATTAATGTATTCATATCAACCAAAGCATCGCTAAGTCTGTCTCTCATAATATAAGCTTCGGCTCTATTCAACAAAACCTCTTCAGTAGTTAATAGTGTTTGCATCACATATCCAACTCCAGTGCTTGCATTTATACTGGTCCGTACAAAATGTTCGTAATGTTTAGGGATAAAGTAAAAGGTTGAAGAGTTAGAGTATCGCTGATATGCATTTAAGCTTATACCTAATGGGGCAGTAATCGTATTCAACCTATTTTGGCTTAGAGAATAGATCGTAGTTTTGTAATTCCTGGCGCTCCAAGATGCAGTTTCTGCCAACAACAAATTACCAGGATTTGCAGCACTCGACATGTTTTGAGCAACTTCATTTGAACCACCTGTTGGTGCAGAATAAGCGAACCAAGGTCTTACGTTTGTAGCAAAGTTGTTAGAAGGGAAAGCCAGATTAGCATAGGTAATCACCTTCTCATAATCTTTCTTAAACAAATAAAAACGTGTAGCAAAAGCATTTGCCGCTTTACGGGTAAAGTGATAAGCAGGTACTCTATAAAGTTCGTCTTTTATTAGCGGAATGCCTTCAAGCAAATCTTTTTCTATCTGCTCGTAAACATAAGCCACCGTTTTACGATCGTAATTTCTCAGCACCACTGTTTCTGGCTTGGTAACATATGGAATACCTAAATCTGAAGCCGCTGTTGCACTATCATAACATTTCGAAAAGAAAGTAACCAACATAAAGTGTGCATAAGCTCTTGCTACTAGTGCCTCTCCTCTTTGATGTGTATAATTCTGTTGATCTGTTGCTTTATCAATTGCATCCAGCGCCTGGTTTGCAGCGGCAATTGCTTCGTAACAGTTATTCCAATAGTTATTTGGCGTGTCCTGTCCAGTGCCCTGAACATCTCTCCAGTAGTAAGCATCTCTATTTTCAGGTTTATCAAGTCCTGTTAAACTCACGAAAGATGGGTTATCAGACATTGCTTCTGCTACCATCACATAACTTCCACCAGGATAAGCTGTAACCAATAATTCAGAAACTTTCTCAGGTGTGTTTAATTTGGTACGCTGATCTGGCGATACCTCTAAATATTTCTTACAGCCTGAACCAAATGCTGCAAGAGTGATGAACGTATAAATTATATATTTCTTCATTTTAATTCTTATTAAATACCAACTTTTAGGGATAAAGTAATTTGTCTGGGTATTGGCAATGCTACACCACCAGATCCAAAAAACTCAGGATCTTGCCCTTTTAGTTTTTTATCAGCATAGATTAACCAAATGTTATTTCCTTGCAGTTTTAACGATAACGAGTTTAAACCGATTGATTTTGCATATTTTGTAGATAAGTTATATGCAAGCGAAACCTGTTTCAGTCGTACAAAAGAACCATCAGCAACTCGATCTGAAGAATAATTGTATGCCGTATAAGGATAAGTACCTGTTAAAGATTTTCTCAATAAATAATCGGCAATTGATGGCACATTGGTAATAGCTTCATCACCTGGTAAAGTCCATCTATCTAAAAACTCTCTCGGCATGGCATCACTATCATCATAATTAGTTGCAAAAACATTTGTTAACCTTATTTTATTTCCAGCTTGATAAGAAACAAATACGTTTAAAGCGAAATTTTTATAATTGAAAGTATTATTCAAACCACCAGTATAAAGTGGATCAACAGCGCCTTCATATTTAAGGTAATCAGTAGTTGTGCTTTGTACATATACATTACTGCTGGTTACACCACTTTCGTTTGTAAATACTGGAACACCTAAACTATTTAGTTTTTGAAAGTCGATAGAATATAATCCTCTCACCGCACCACCTTCTTTAGGCCCGCCTTCCGGGATAATTAAATCATAAATACGTGGTTTGCTTTTTAAATTGGTAATGGTGTTTTTATTGTATCCAAACGTAAAGGTGGTATTCCATTTAAAATCGGCTGTTTTAACAGGCATACCACTTAAGTTTACTTCAAATCCATGCGAATTCATATCAGCATAATTAGCTGATTTTGTAAACTCACCGCCGATACCGGAGGTTCTAAAGTTGCCGATAAGATCAAAACCTTTTCTATTATAATAATCCAATGATACATTTAAACGGCTTTGGAACAAACCTAAGTCTACCCCAATGTTTGCTTCATATTGTTTTTCCCAGGTAAGTTCCGAATTCTCTAAACCATTTAAAGTAATGCGGGGCTCTACTTCAGATAATCTTGGCCTTAAAGTAGTGCTATTGGCTAAAACTACAGATGAGTTAGTAGCACTACCCATACTTGCTGTTAAACCGTAGCCGCCTCTTACTTT
The DNA here is from genome assembly GCF_918698255.1 of Pedobacter sp. Bi27. Classification (NCBI taxonomy): domain Bacteria; kingdom Pseudomonadati; phylum Bacteroidota; class Sphingobacteriia; order Sphingobacteriales; family Sphingobacteriaceae; genus Pedobacter; species Pedobacter sp. Bi27. Next base: position 290,768 of record NZ_CAKKMW010000003.1, on the reverse strand, counting down.
TAAGTAACTTATTTGCGAAATGTTTTTAATAAATTCTTCTTGATCTACGTTCCAGGCTGCACTTAACGTCCAGGTTGGAAGCCATCTTGCAACGGCACTTTCACCCAAACGGTTACTTCCATCATATCTGAATGTTCCATTAAATACATATTTAGAATCGTAAGAATAACTACCGTTTAAAAAGAAAGCTGCATATCTATCAAAAAATCTATCCATACCATAGTAATTATAATTTCCTTCTAGTAGCATTTTAATGATCCTATAGTCAATAAATGGTTCGCCCCCTTTATCGTATTGGTAACCATATCCATTATTGAAACTGTTTTGGCGGTTTGCAAATTTGATCTCTTGACCAATAAAGGCACCAAGTGCATGTTTACCAAAATCTTGTTTCCAATCTATTTGATTTCTTACGTTGAAGTTTAAGAGATAATCATCATTTCTATTATAGAATCCTCCTTGAGGAAGTACACTTTCTTTATCAATAATTTCTGGATGATCTGGATCATCGTATAAGAAAATATTGGCATTGGCAATAGTAGAATTTGGCGCATAACGGTAAGCTGTAGCCATGTTAGAATACTCAGTAATTTTGTGCTCGCGGGTTGTTTTAACATAACGCATTGCACCTACCGATCTGAACTCAAAGTTTTTAATAAACTTGTAGTTAAATTCCCCTTGCATTTTCATATCCAACATATCCAAATCGATGTGGTTGTTTTCTGTTTCGTTAAGGATATTAAATGGTGCATAATTTCTGGTAAAATATTCCAGATTACCATTATCATCAAAGGCCCTAATTGTTCGGCTAGTATTTAATGCATAGCTGAAAGGATTGATATCAAAATCACGTGTATACGTTCCTTCTACTACATTACTGGTTCTACCCAATGTGCCTGGAGCTCTTTGTTGCCTATATGCACCTGTAGCTAATAAGCCAATATTAATTTTAGGGGAAAGTGTATAATTTCCACGAAGGTTCATGGTATATCGCTTCACGTTATCAGCAATAGACCATCCATTATCATTATAGTAACCAACTGAGAAATAATGCTGTGATTTTTCAGAACCCGAAGAAATACTGATTGAATGTTCTTGTACAAAAGAATTTTTGAAAAGTACATCAAACCAGTCGGTATTAGCTGTTGCATATTTTCGCAAAAATGCTGCTCTTCCTTCTGGCGTATTAACAACACCAAATTGACCGGTACTACTGTTATACTTATTAATTTCCTGGTACATTTTAGCAAAAACACCTCCGTTCATTCCGTTTACGATGTTTGGAGATAATCCACCTTTTCTATAAACTTCCGCGTACAAAGACATCTGATCTGCAGAATTCATGATATTGTACGAATCGTAATCTGGTTTTAAGAACGAAGAAAAGTTACCACTATAATTAATAGTTGTATTTCCAATCTTTCCTTTTTTGGTGGTAATTACCACCACGCCATTCATGGCTCTGGCACCATAAAGTGCAGTTGCAGATGCGTCTTTTAAAATATTAAAGCTTTCAATATCATCGGCATTTATTCCTGCTACCGATGAACCGATTAACGTTAAAGCGTCTCCACTCGACAACTGATCGTTAGAAATGTTAACAATATCCTCCAATACAATTCCGTCAACTACCCAAAGAGGCTTATTCTCTCCTGAAATGGAAGTAGCTCCACGAACACGGATTTTCGGTGCTGTACCAAAAGTACCCGAAACGTTCTGCACCGAAACCCCTGCAACACGGCCCTCTAACATCCGGCTAACATCCACAACACCATCTTGCTTTACATCGCTTCCCTTAACGGTCGTTGCAGATCCGGTAAATAACTTTTTCTGTATATTTTGGTAACCAGTGGATACTACATCAACCGTTTTTAGATCATTAACATTTTCTTTCAGGTTTACGTTAATTTTCGTGCGGTTATTAACCTCCAGTTCAATTGTGTTATAACCTACATAACTAAAAACAAGTGTACCCGCATCACTTACTCTAATGGTATATTCACCATTTGCGTTGGTTGTCGTAGAGTTTGTCGTTCCCTTTTCACGGATACTTGCACCTGGGATTCCACTCCCATTATCATCCGATACCCTTCCTTTTACTTCAATAACAGCAAAATAGTTGACAATCTTATCGAAAATACTCTTCTCTTTTGGTTTGATTAAAATTGTTTTATCTTCAATAGTATAGGTTAAATCCCGACCAGAAATAATCTTAGTCATTACTTCTTCTATAGTTGCATTATTAAAATTGGCATTTAAAGTAGTAGTGCTTTTAATGGTGTTGGTTGATAATAATACATCGTAACCAGATTGCTGTCTGATTTCCCTAAACATTTTTTCTAATGTTACATTTCTTTCTTTTAATGTAACCAGCTGGCCAAATGAAGCTGCACTTACCTGCATTAGCGAGGCAAGTAATATGACCGTAACTAACTTCATAATTAATAGCAATTTAGGTATGTAGCGTCGATGCGTACATAAAATTCTAATATAAATTTTGTACATTTAATAGTCTGTTTTTGTGCGAAGCGCAATAAAGTTTAGACGCCAAAAAGCGTTTCGCGGTTATCCAAGAAATAATTAATTTTAATCGATTCCGGTTTACGGAATAGCTAAACAGATAATAAAGGGGGTGTTGCAAGCACTCCTTTTTTATTTATTCAACTTTTGAATCGTTAGGAGGTTTGTCGAAGTATATTCATTTAGTTGTAGTGGTTTTAGGTTATTGTTGATTAATTAGTTTTGTTTTTAGAGATAAAGGTTAGTTACGCCTTCATCTTTTCAGGTTATTCTTTATAGACAATAACTTTATTGCCTTTAATATCGAAACGTACTTCACCAGTTTGCTCAAGTTTGGTTAACACTTTCGATATTTTTTCAAAACGGCTTACCGTTCCGTAGTACATCACATTTTTTGCATCCGCATCTGCGTATTCTATTTCTACATTATACCAACGGGCAACTTTACGTAAAATGCTTTCTTGCCGTTCGTTATCGAACATAAAATAGCCGTTTTTCCATGCTATTGCTTCATCAACATTTACTTCTTTTACATCCATGCCAGAAACAGATACCAAAGATTGCTCGCCAGGTTTAAGCACCTCGCTCTCATTGGTAGTATTATGTGAAACTCGTACGCTTCCTTCCAACAAAGTAGTTTTAGTTACCCTTTCATCTTTATAACTATTAATATTAAAGTGCGTACCCAATACCTCAACAGACTGTTTATCGGTTTCTACAATAAAAGGATGTGCTACATTTTTAGCTACTTCAAAATAAGCCTCCCCATCTAATTTCACCAAGCGCTGCTTAGCCGTTCCGATATTTAACGAATACTGAATTGAAGATGCTGCATTTAGCCAAACAGTAGAACCATCGGGCAACTGGATTTGCCATTCGCCACCATTTGGGGTTGAAATGGTATTTAAGCTCGCATCATTTACATTTTCTGATCCAGCCATGTTATACACCAATTGACCATCGGCAGTTTTGGTGATAGAGAAGCCGGCTTCTTTGGCAACATCGCCATTCATCGCATCTGAAAGTGAAATTTTCTTTCCATCGGCCAGGGTGAGAATAGCTTTATTTTTTCCCGGCGCCACGTCACTAACAAAAACGTGCTCTTTCTTTTTCTGTAAAGAGAGGTAAGCGGTGAATGAAAACACAATAAAAACAACTGCAGCAGCAGCCCATTTTAAGCGCTTCATTAAAATCCGTTTAGGCGATCGGCTTGGTTTGTCTACAGCCAAAATTTTATTTAGAACCGGATTCCATTTTTCCTCGACAACATTAGGCGCATGCTCTTCTTCTGCGATAATCATTTTCACGATTTCGTCAGAAAGCAATGATGTGCTGTTTTCTGCTAAAATTAAAAGTTCTTCCCTTTCGGCCTCGCTTAAGGTCTTAGCTGTAAACTGTTGTAAGAGATAATGTATACGTTCTTCCATAAAGATTCTGATACTAAGAAGCAGCAAAAGAAAATTAGGACTATCGGGATATTAATTTTTTTCTATTTTATTTTCAAAAAAGAAAAAACAATTGGAAAAAAGAATACAATCCCATGTTGATCGAGGTGTATACGTATCGATTTAAGGGCAATTACCAGGGCATTTTTAACCGTATTAGGCGAGATATTGAGTATTTCGGCAATTTCAGGTATGGTTTTACCATCGCGTCTGCTCAATTGATATATATTTTTGCGTTGATCAGGTAATTTTTCAACAGCAATAGCAATAATTTTCGTCACCTCATTTAAATTAATGGTTTCTACGGTATTGTTATGGCTATTTTGTTGCTTAGCCACAAATGCATCCACAACTCTATCTTCTTTTAATTTTTTACGCAAGTAGCTTAAACATTCGTTAGAAACATATTTATATAGATAGGCTTTCATATTATCGACTTCAGCTAATTTATCGCGATTTAGCCAAACCCTTAAAAATGAATCTTGAATAATTTCTTCAGCGGCATCTTCAGATTTAGAGAACTTAGCGGCAAAAATGTGGAGTACAGGAAGATATTTGAAGAACAAAACAGAAAAAGCCTGCTCATCTCCCTCTACGATTTTTTCTATAAGCTTACGTTCATCTTCTGTCCTTCCTGGCGCCATAAATTAGTCGATCTACCTGCTCATCTACAAATTATAAGTGTTTTTTTTGAGATGTAATATACATAAAAGTGAAAAAAAAATTGGGTTAAAACAAATATGATGTTCTGGCTAAGTAACATTAAATAAAAAAAACCTTACTTGTTAGGTAAGGCTTCAGCACTTTCTAAGCGAAAAACGCTAATATTGATAATATGGTGAAATCATCAAATAGACCACTACACCAGTTATTGCAACATAAAGCCATAATGGAAATGTAATTCTTGCAATTTTTCTATGGCGATCGAAACGCTCGGCCAATGCCCTTACATAAGTAACCAAAACCAGAGGAATAATGGCTATTGACAATAGGATATGCGTTAACAAGATAAAGAAGTAGGCATATTTAATGGCACCATCACCACCAAATTTGGTAGATGGGGTAGTCATATGATAAGCGATATACATTACCAAAAACAATAAAGAACAGCCGATAGCGGTTTTCATCAAGTTTTGGTGCAATTGTATTTTACCATTTTTTATGGCCCAAACCGCAACCACCAACAGTACAGCCGTAATTCCGTTAATGGTAGCATATATTGGCGGTAAAAAAGGAAGTGTAGGTGCATTGATACCTAAATCTTTTAGTTTTACTACGAATAAAAATGCTACTGCTAGGGGTATAAAAATAGAAAGAATGATGATCCACTTGCTATACTTTTTCTCAATTGGGCTATTTTCCATGAGTTTTTTAAATCTCTTTATATTATTATTATTTTGTATCGACTTCCGACTCCAAACGCTAAAAACCCTAACTGCTAAGCCAATTACCTGCCGTCTTTAACGTTCCGCAAATACTCTGCAATAAGTACTTTTATTTCGTCCTCCAACCTGGCGTTTGCCTCGGCGTTATCTGCATCATAAATACCACGTATACGGTGTAGATTATCGATAAGTACTATTTTATTGCTAAAAATAAAATTGGTTTTCTCTTTCGTTTCATCTGTTACTACATCAAGTAACAAACCTTTCCTGATCAGCGGATAAGTTTGAATGGTATCACCAACCAGAAAATCCCATTTTCCAGCTTTTGCCTTAAAATGCTCCGCAAAATCTTTTATTCTACCTTTATCAAGTGGATCGACAGAGAGGCTTAAAAACTTAACCAAAGGTTTTAGCTCATACCCATCAGATAATTTCTTAATGTATTTACTTGTTTCCTGGTTGTTGGCACCGGTATAAAATAAATTTAGTACCACAATCTTGTTCGCGAGCGATTTCCAGGTAATGGTATCGTTATGTTGGTTTACGAGTTTAAAATCAGGAACCAGGTGATAAATGGTATCTGGTATTTTTTTCCCTTTTTCGCTATGAAAGGTTGATGCAACAACTTTCTCACCAAAGATGGGTAAACGCTTATACCTGTTCTTTGCAAAGTGTGGCAATAAGTAAAAAAACAAAAATCCCGGTATAGCTAAAATGCTTACCAGGATTATTACCTTTTTTATAGGACTTCTTTTCATTAATGGTTCATCATGTGGATGTTTAAGAACCCACCTTCTATCAGCATTAAAACAATAAAGTAAATAATGAAAATAAATGATACCGTTAATGCAAGCTGTAAGCCCAATTTCTCAAACTTTAAGTGCATAAAATAAGCTACGATATAAAATGCCTTTACCAAAGTTAAAGCGATATAAATGTAGTTACCGATATGCTGAGGAATATGATGCCCTGGAATAAGCCAAAGTGCTATAATAAACTCAATACCTGTAATTAGTGATAAAATACCTGCTACTTTCCAGATTTTGGCTTTATTCATTCCTGCATGTTCGCCATGCTCATGGCCTTCTGTTGTATGTGCGTGCTCTGACATAAAAATATTTTTATAATATGATAAATTAAACCAAATAGAAGAATGTAAATACAAACACCCAAACTAAATCAACAAAGTGCCAGTATAAACCCACTTTTTCTACCATCAAATAGTGTCCTCTTTTCTCAAAACTTCCATTAATGGTCATCACTAATATGATGATATTAATTAAAACACCAGTAAATACGTGGAAACCATGGAAACCGGTAATGGTGAAGAACAGGTTAGAAAATTGCTGTGCCGATACTAAAGATACCTCACCTGTAAATAAATGATGTAATGTTTCCATCGGTGGAATTTTTCCCCATCCAAAACCTTCATGGAATAAGTGTGTCCACTCTAAAGCCTGGCAGCCCAAGAACATAAAACCACCAATAATAGTAGCAACCATCCACCAGATTACTTCTTTTTTTGCACGACGGTGACCAGCCTCAACAGCCATAACCATGGTTACGGAACTAAGAATTAATATAAAAGTCATGATACCCACAAAAACTAACGGGGCACCGCTTTCTTTTAATCCAGGGATTGATTGGAAAACCAAATCCGGATCAGGCCATGTTAATTTAGAAAAACGCTGAGCGCCGTAGTAGATCAATAAAGATGAAAAGGTAAAAGCATCTGACAAAAGGAAAAACCACATCATGATTTTACCATATTCTACCGACCACGGAGAACGACCACCATTCCATGGTCCGGTTTTAACTTGATCTAATTGTGATACTGCATTCATTTGGAAATAGTATAATAGTTTGTTAACAAATTTAACGGTTCAAAAGTAAAAAAACATACAGATATATCCATAATATATCTATAAAATGCCAAAAAATAGAAGCAATTTCCATTCTATACTGGACTTTGGCAACAGGCAGGCTTTTATAACTTCCTGCTAAAGCATTAATAATAAGGCCAACACCGCCAATAATGTGTAATAAGTGCATGCCAGATACCACATAAATAAATGATATTGCTGCGTTATTTCCTACTAGGGTTGCACCGGTCCGCACCATACTTCCCCAGGCATTAAACTGCATTACACCAAAAGCGACGGCTAATATTACGGTAATCCACAGCATATTGCGCTGTAAGCTAAAGTTCAGTTTCTTTAAAGCCTTTGATGCAAGCACCAAAGTAATGCTACTGGCAATAATTACCAAACTAGAGTAAATAAAAGCATCTGGTAAAACCAAACCATGCCCCTTTCCCTTCGAAGCGGCAAATACCAGATAATAACTGGTAAAACCACCAAACATAATTGTTGATGATACGACAAATAACCAAACAATAAATTTCCTTGGTTTAGGGTCAAACGTATCCTGCATCTTTTCCATTGTTAGCACCATAAATTATTTTGCTATAAAATTTAATAATAAACCCAACTGTACTGCCGGGATGTAAAAAAACGAACAGAACATTACTTTCTTGGCATCAGCCAATTCTCTGCTCATTAAAAGTTTAAAAGCCAGCCAGCTAAAAATAAGTCCGGCTATTAATGATAAACCAGCAATGTAGTATCCACCAAAACCATATAGCGTTGGCAGTAAACTTACCGGAATTAAAATTAATGTACTTAAAAAGGTAAGCAAAGCAGAGGTTTTATCTCTTTTCTTGGTAGGCAACAACCTAAAACCTGCTTTCTTATAATCATCATCCAAAACCCAGGCAATTGCCCAGAAATGTGGAAACTGCCATACAAACTGGATTAAAAACAGAATGCCTGCAATGTGATAATCAATTTCGTGGAACATTTCGGCTTTTAAACTGCCAAATGCTGCTAAATACCCAATAAGCGGTGGTAAAGCACCTGGAATAGCACCTACAAAAACTGCTATTGGCGATTTTCTTTTCAATGGTGTATAGGCAAAGGCATACAAAAGGATCGAAAATACAGAGAGCAAACCTGTTTCCAGATTTAATTTCCCTAATAACCAGGTACCTAAAAATGCCATAAAAACCCCAAGAATCAAACCCTGTCCGGTAGTCATTCTGCCTGCTGGCATAGGGCGATCTTTAGTTCTAGACATTAACTTATCTAAGTCTTTCTCGATAATTTCGTTAAAACAGTTTGCAGCAGCGGTTACTAAAAAACCACCGGCAATCAATATTAACCAGTTTCCCCAATCGATACTAGGGATATGGCCTCTACCCACCTGCATTTTCTGTCCGATCAAAAAAGAGATCGACGCCGAAAACACCACCGTAAACGATAGCCTGAATTTGATAAGTTTAGAAAAATCTGAAAGATATTGCTTCAATTTTCTTAAATATTATTGTTTATATGTACTTGTTCGGTAAACCAATAAGTACAGGTAAAACTGTAAACTAAATAACAGCGTAGAGAATAAAATATGCAATGCCTGCGCTGCCGGTGGGAAAGCTATATATGCCAAAGCGAAACCACTTAATAACTGTATGAGAAGCGTTATTAACATAAACCTTGCAGTTAACAACGGTGCAGCCTTACCGCTAAAACGGTCGATAACCATTTTATACACTACTGCATTTGCAATTACTACGAGTATAGCTAAATCACGGTGATAAGAGAATACTTCTCCTACTTTCGAAATCCATGTATTCTTGTTTCCGTAAGAGAGCGACTTTGCAATAACATCTACCGCTTCTCTAACCTCGGTTCCTAAAACAATCTGAACGATACTAATTAGGAGGGTAAAAAACAAAAATCCTTTTAGCCATGCTATACGGTACATAATTACAGAAGGCGCTTTGTTCAATTGCTTCGCATAATTGTAGGTATAAATAGATATCGCTAAAATAACCAGCGCTAACAACATGTGTACGGTTACCACCCATTGTGCCAGGTTGGTAGAAACCACTATAGAACCTAACCAGCCTTGGTATCCCACTACAAAAAGATTTAGGATACTGAGTACAATAATTCGTTTAGCTGTTTTGCGGTAGGCAAATGAGTATACAACTGTTAAAAACAGGAATATTCCCGCGGCTACCCCAGCCAATCTGTTCAGATATTCGGTCCAGGTTTTAGTTGGATTAAATTCTTCAGGTATGGTGATACTCTTATCGTGTCTAATGCTATCAGCTAAGGCTACTTTGCCCATGCTTTCCAGGTATTTGGCAAACTTTTCATTCTTCTTTAACCTACCTGCTACGTATTTCTCTTTATAATTGGCAGGAAGTTGCGATACATCAGTTGGCGGAATGTAACGATCGAAACATTTCGGCCAATCCGGACAACCCATGCCAGATCCGGTACTGCGTACAATACCACCGGCAAGTATAACCAATAGCGTAACTATAATGGTTATAAGATTAATTCTAATGAAACGTTGTTCTGATCTGCTGACCATATATCTATTAAGATGAAAAGGGTATCCGGATAAGCAGAAACTTAATCAGATACCCCTTTTAAAATTTTATTTTAAGCCTAAACTAGCCCTTGCTTTCTGCAACAGGGTTAGCCAATTCCCAATCTTGCTGTATTTTTTCTGCTTCTGCATTTCCTTCAAAATCGTGAGGCAAGTTAGAGCTCATGGTTTGAGAGAATGGAACAGTTTGAGGAATAAAATCGGCATCATGTCCTGGTTTGCTATAGTCATAAGGCCATCTGTAAACCGTAGGAATTTCTCCTGGCCAGTTACCGTGAAGGTGTTCTACTGGAGCAGTCCACTCTAATGTATTCGATTCCCAAGGATTTTGAGGAGATACTTTTCCTTTAAAGATTGAATAAAAGAAGTTAAATAAGAACGCTACCTGAGCTAGTGCTGCCATAATAGCTGCCCATGTTACAAATACGTTAACAGTTAACCATTTCTTCATAAATTCAAACTCGGTAAATGCATAGTAACGACGAGGTACACCATCTAAACCTAAGAAGTGAAGTGGGAAGAATACCAGGTAAGCTGCAATGAAAGTTAACCAGAAGTGTAAATATCCTAATTTAGCATTCATCATTCTACCGAACATTTTAGGAAACCAGTGATACACACCTGCAAGCATACCAAAGATTGCTGCCGATCCCATTACCAAGTGGAAGTGGGCAACAACAAAGTAGGTATCGTGTAAGTTAATATCTAATGAAGCATTTCCTAAGAAGATACCGGTTAAACCACCAGAAATAAAGAATGAAACTAAACCAATAGCAAATAACATTGCTGGAGTGAAACGGATGTTACCACGCCATAATGTGGCTAAGTAGTTAAAGGTTTTTACTGCCGATGGTACTGCAATGATTAACGTTGTAATCATAAACACACCACCCAACAATGGATTCATACCGGTTACAAACATATGGTGACCCCATACGATGAATGATAATACGGTAATACCAATTAAAGAGTAAACCATTGCATGGTAACCAAAGATTGGTTTACGTGAGTTTACAGAGATAACCTCAGATGAGATACCTAAAGCTGGCATAATTACGATATATACCTCAGGGTGACCTAAGAACCAGAATAAGTGTTGCCATAAAATTGGCGAGCCACCTTCATTTGGCAAAATATCGGTACCCATTACGATATCTGATAAGTAGAAACTTGTTCCAAAACTACGATCGAATACCATTAATACTACCCCAGCTACAAGAACAGGGAAAGATAAGATACCTAAAATAGCGGTCAAAAAGAAAGCCCAGATGGTTAATGGCATTTTCCAAAGGTCCATACCTTTAGTACGCATGTTTAAAATTGTACTTACGTAGTTAATACCACCCATTAAAGATGATGCTACGAAAAGTACCATACTGATTAACCACAAAGTCATACCTAAACCAGAACCTGGCATTGCTTTCGCAACAACCGATAACGGCGGATAAACCGTCCAACCACCAGATGCAGGACCTGTTTGGATAAAGAATGAAGACATCATGATCACACAGGCCATAAAGAAGAACCAGTATGAAAGCATGTTTAAGAATGGCGATGCCATATCTCTTGCTCCAATTTGAAGCGGAATAAGTAAGTTACTAAATGTACCACTCAATCCGGCGGTTAGTACAAAGAATACCATGATGGTACCGTGAATGGTTACCAAAGCCAGATAAAAGTCGGGTTTAATACGGCCACCTTCAGCCCATTTACCTAAAAATGTTTCTAAGAAAGGGAAGTTTTGATCTGGCCATGCCAATTGAATACGGAATAAAATTGATAAGCCCATTGCTATTACCGCCATAATAATACCGGTAATCAAAAATTGCTTAGCAATCATTTTATGATCCATACTAAAGATGTACTTTGAAATCAAAGTCTCTTTATGATGCCCATGATCAGCGTGATCGTGATTGTGTTCGTCGTGTAATGCTATTGTTGACATAATTCGTTCGCTCCTGCTTAATATTATTTATTTAAAGCCATTTGGTTAGTTTTCACAGCTGCTGAATCTTTAGCTGCTGAATCTGCTACTGATTTTACAGGTGCAGGTGCCACTGGCAAATTAAATTGTTTTCTTAAATCGTCGTTTAAGTATGTTTTCTGTTCGGCAATCCAAGTTTTGTATTCGGCCTCAGAAACTACACGTACCACTTTTTGCATGTTGTAGTGACCGGCACCGCAAATTTTAGCACATAAGAAAAGGTACTTAAAGTTAGGATCGTTAGTTTCTTGCTGCATTTCTGCAGTAGTTTTTGTAGGCGTAAACTCAAATATAGTTCTCATACCTGGTACGGTATTTAACTGTACCCTGAAGTGTGGCATGTAAAAACTGTGAATTACATCTTTACTGGTTAAGATCAATTTAACTGGTTTACCAACAGGAAGAACCATTTCATCAGCCATCTCATCATCGCGAGAGTTGATATCTTTGAAATCGATACCCAATGTATTGGTAGCTGTAGTTAATTTGTAGTTTTTGTTCCCTACTATTCCATCAGCTCCAGGATAACGGATAGACCATTTAAACTGCTCAGAAGTAACTTCTATCTGCAATGGTTTGTTGTTTGGATCTTCAACTTTGAAGAAAATAGATCTCCAGGTTAAGAATCCCATTAATACCAAAACAGTTAACACTAAAGCCGGAACGATTGTCCAGATTTTTTCGATGGTATTATTGTGTGGATAGTAGTAAGCTTTTCTTTTAGCTGAGTATTTATAGATGTAAGAAAATCCGAATAGTAAGATGTGGGTAACTACAAATACAATGGTGGTAATGATTAATGTTAAATTAAACATCTCATCAATTTTCTTTCCGTGCTCAGATGCCGCATCAGGAAGTAACATTGCCCCATGTACTGTATATTCCCAATATACACCATATAAACCGATCACTAAAAACAGCGCAAATAAACTTGCGTGTACCCTGTTCCAGTTAATACCAACAGGTTTACCTTGTGCCTCGCGGCTTAATTCATATACTTTTATTGCTTTACCAATAATTGCAATGAATAAGCATACGGCAAGGAAAACCAGAATATAAAATATTACCGATTTATAAACCTCGCCCATATCAACTTTCGGTGCCGCGGCAGCACCTGCTGCTGCATCTTGCGCAAATACGCTAGTGTTTGCAAAAACAGTAATCAATACTGCTAAAGCTGCGGTCGTTTTATTCGTTATAAACTTTCTTAAACTCATTTTCTTAAAAGTAGTACGCTGTACTGCTAATTATAATAATAATTAAATATTTGCTTTATCCTATCACCACTACAGTTGATGATGCAAACTTTCTTGTAATAATGGGTGGTTCTTTGCAATTAACGGTTTTTTGCTTAATGATGTTAAAACCGTAAAGGTAAACAATCCTACGAAACCTATTGCAGTACCAATTTCAATGATACCAAAACCATTATGTCCATCTTCTACCGCTCCTGGCATAATCATTTGGTAGTAATCTACCCAGTGACCTAAAAGTACCACAATAGAAACGAACAATAATTTTGCATCTGTTCTTTTGTTATCTCTGTCCATTAATAATAATACTGGCGCTAAGAAGTTCATGGCCAGGTTTAAGAAAAACCAGAACTTGTAATATTCAAAGCGTTTGTAGAAATATACAGTCTCTTCAGGCATGTTTGCATAGTAGATCAATAAGAATTGAGCAAACCATACGTAAGTCCAGAAGATAGAGAAACCGAAGATAAACTGACCTAAATTGTGTAAGTGGCTATTGTTAACCCATTGCATATAACCAGCTCTTCTTAATAAGATAAGAATAATAGCAATAGTAGCTAAACTGCTTACCCACATAGCGGCGAAGTTATACCAACCGAACATGGTTGAGAACCAGTGCGCCTCTAATGACATTACGGTATCGAAAGCAAAAATCGGTGTTGTAAAACCGTAAATTACCAAGAAGATACAGGCATTTTTAAAGCTTTTTCTGTAAGAATTTAAACCACCTGCTAAATCTTCGTTGTATGAAAACTTAACAAACATGATCGAAAATATACTATAGATACCTAAGAACACCACTTGGCGACCTAAGAAAAAAGGTACATTTAAGAATACTGCCTTACCAGCGATTAATGAATCGTAGTTAGGGCTTTTTGGATCTGTTAATCCATCAGCATGCCAGTGGTGATAAAGGTTATGTGTATATAAACCTGCCGAAATTACTACAACAAGTATTACAGCTGCAATAGGCAATGTTTTTGCCATAGCTTGTGGTACACGTAAAATTGATGCAGACCAACCTGCTTGAGCTACATATTGAACAGCCAGGAAAAATGTACCCGACATACAAACGCATGCAAAGTAATATGCCATAAGCAACAGGTTAGCAAAAGTACGCTCGTGCATTACTTTATCGCCGGCTAAGAAACCGAACAATACAGCTGCAATACCGATAACGATACCAACAATGCTTAAGGTTTTTACTTTACCTGTAAACTCAAACTGTTCACTAAAATTAATATTGTGAGTTCCCATTTATATTCTGCTTTACTATTGTCCTTTTTGTAATTGTTGAACATACATCACCACTTTCCAACGATCTGTTGGTGAGATTTGCGAAGCATGCGAGCCCATGTTATTTACACCGTATGTAATGGTGTGGTAAATTTTACCTGCGGTAAGGTCAACCATGTTACCACCTCTAGAAGATGAGCCTGTTTGATAAGCAGGTACACCACTAAATTTCTCAATTTTAACTAAGTGTCCTTGTCCATCACCTTTTTCTCCGTGGCAAGGGCTACAGAAAACGGTAAATAAGTGTTTACCCTGAGCTAAATTAACAGTATCTACTGGTAAAGGGTTAACCATACTCACACCTGCTGCTTCATATCCTTCTTTTGTATTAGGATACTCATCATATTCAGTAAAACCTACTGGTTTAGTATGTGCAGGTGGCAACTGAGCTGTTTTACCATCTTTAAAATTTTTGTTTGGCTGATCTGGATTGTAAGCAATCGGATCATACATGTTTCTGGCATATTCCAGGCCAGTACTGCGTTTATCTTTACAAGCAGAAAAGGTAGCTGCAAAAGCGATAGCTAAAAACGCCGTGTAAACAAATTTTTTCTTATTCATAGCTAATGTACTTCCTTTCATTATACTTTATTTCTAAAGCACCTGCATCTTTTAATAATCCATCAATTACAGTATGTTCTATATTGTCTTTTGCATCAACTGCAATAACAAAACGATCATCAGTCGCACGTAAATCCATCACTCTTGGTGCTCTTCCCGGAAATAAGTGAGTAGATGCATAATAAGTTAACACCATACCAAAAGCACAGAATAATACTGTAAGCTCGAACATTATCGGAATAAAATCCGGTAATGCGAATGATGGTTTACCACCTATGTTTACTCTCCAATCGATTACTGCGCAGAAATAAATCAAAGCGAATGCACAGCAAGTACCGGTAATACCAAAGCAAAATGCTGCGATATCGATTCTAGATCTTTTAATTCCTAATTTGGCTTCTATTCCGTGTATAGGCATCGGTGTATATACATCATGAATGCTGATGTTATTTTCCTGAAGCTTTTCGATGCCGTGCATCATTTCGTCAGGATCGCCAAAGCTGCCTAAAATATATTTGATATCACTCATTGTTATATTTTTGCGTAATCTTCTTGTTTAACACTATCAAATTTTTCTAAAGACTCTACGTATTCTGCAACGTATTCTTTATTCTCATGCCCTTCTTTAATCTGTTTCATTTTGGCTTGCTCACTTGCAGTTTTTAATAATAATTTAACCTCTGCTATAGCGATTGATGGCAATACTCTTAAGAATAATAAGAATAAAGTAAAGAACAAACCAATTGAACCTACGAATACACTGATATCAACCCATGTTGGATAGAACATTGCCCAACTTGATGGAATATAATCGCGGTGCAATGAAGTAACGATAATTACGAAACGCTCGAACCACATACCCACGTTTACCACGATTGATAAAATCCAGGTAGCTTTAATGCTTAAACGGATCTTTTTGAACCATAACAACTGTGGAGAGATTACGTTACAAGTCATCATCATCCAGTACGACCACCAGTAAGGACCAGTAGATCTGTTGATAAATGCGTATTGCTCATACTCAGAACCTGAATACCAGGCGATGAAGAACTCAGTTAAATAAGCCACACCAACGATTGATCCGGTTAAGATGATGATTTTATTCATCGACTCAATGTGGAACATGGTGATGTAGTTTTCTAAGCCCAATACTTTACGTGCAACCAATAATAAGGTTAATACCATCGCAAATCCAGAGAAAATCGCTCCAGCAACAAAGTATGGAGGGAAGATGGTCGTGTGCCATCCCGGAATTACCGAAGTTGCAAAGTCCATTGATACAATGGTGTGTACCGAAAGTACAAGTGGTGTAGAGATACCTGCTAAGATTAACGACACCGCTTCGAAACGTTGCCATGTTTTAACACTTCCACTCCATCCAAAAGAGAAGATAGAATAGATTTTTCTACGTGTACCCACTGCACGGTCGCGGATGGTAGCGATATCTGGTAATAAACCTGTGTACCAGAATAATAATGATACAGAGAAGTAAGTCGAGATCGCAAACATATCCCACACCAATGGTGAGTTAAAGTTTACCCAAAGTGATCCGAATTGGTTTGGTAAAGGTAAAACCCAATAAGCTAACCAAGGACGGCCCATGTGCGATACAACGTAAGTTGCGGCACAGATTACGGCGAAAATAGTCATCGCCTCTGCCGAACGGTTGATGGAGTTACGCCAGTTCTGGCGGAAGAGTAATAGTACTGCTGAAATTAGTGTTCCAGCGTGACCGATACCTACCCACCATACGAAACCGGTGATATCCCAAGCCCAACCAACTGTTTTATTTAAACCCCATGCACCGATACCGTTCCAGAAAGTGTAGCTTACTGCCACTACCCAAAGTAAAGCACCTAATGAGGCAACGATGAAACCAATCCACCAAGCCTTGTTCGGCTTGTTTTCTACCGGGCTTAAAATATCATCCGTAATTTTTGCATACGTGATGTTATCTCCGGTAATTAATGGTTCTCTAAGTATTGATTCGTTATGTCCTGACATAATTTGTATTTTCTTTATACTAAAGCTTACGCTTGTACTGTTGTATCTGTATTTCTAATTTTTGTCATGTATCCGATACCCGGTTTCACGTTGATCTCTTCTAATACGTAGTAGATACGCTCAGAACGTAATGCTTTTGAAACCTCTGAATTTGGATCGTTTGCATCACCAAATACAATTGCATTTGCTGAACAAGCTTCCTGACAAGCCATTTTAATATCACCATCTTTTAATGGACGTTTCTCCAGTTTAGCTTGTAATTTGCCACCTTGTATACGTTGAATACACATAGAGCATTTTTCCATTACCCCTCTCGAACGTGTAGTTACATCAGGGTTTAAAACTAATTGGGTAAACTCGTTATTTAAATAGTTATCGAAACGTGAATCGTTCCAGTAGTTAAACCAGTTGAAACGACGTACTTTATACGGACAGTTATTCGCACAGTAACGTGTACCTACGCAACGGTTATAAGCCATGTGGTTTAAACCATCACTTGAGTGTACTGTTGCCAATACCGGACAAACTGTTTCGCAAGGTGCGTGATCACAGTGTTGGCACAACATTGGCTGGTGAACCACAGAAACGTGATCTAAGTCTTCTAACTTAGCAATTTCTTTCTCTCTGGTTACATCACCGTCTTTAGTTTCGTAGCTGTAATAACGGTCGATACGGATCCAGTGCATTTCACGACGACGGCGAACCTCATCACGGCCTACAACAGGAATGTTGTTTTCTACGTTACAAGCAACAATACAAGAACCACAACCTGTACAGGCATTCAAATCGATTGCCATCACCCAGTTGTTACCTGGTTTTTCGTATTGATCCCAAAGATCGTAATCTTTATGCTCGCCTTTTTCGTTACCAGCTCCAGAATTTTTCAAGTACTCCTTAAAAGTAGCTTCTTTAATCACTGCACGGCCCTCGAAAGAGTGGTGAGTTTGTGTTTGAGCCAATTCGTAATAACCGCCTGTTGGGGTAATGGTTACCGAAGTAGCATATTGGAAAGTTCCATTTACAAAAGAAACAAAAGGGAAAGCATTTTTACCTACATCGTTACCCGCTTTACCAGTTTTGGTACGGCCATAACCTAATGCGATAGATGCAGTTCCTTGTGCTTGTCCTGGCTGGATCAATACCGGAAGATCTACTGAGTATCCGTTGCTGGCCTTAACCGTTACAACATCAAATTCTTTAACTTTTAATTTCTCGGCAAATTTTGGTGCAAGTGCAACATAGTTATCCCAGGTTACTTTAGAAACCGGATCAGGTAGTTCTTGTAAGAATGCATTGTTTGCATTTTTACCATCACGCATCGGGATGCTTTCGTAAACCTGTAATTCTACTTCTTTAGCTAAAGCTTTGCTGCTATTCGCAATTGAAGTAGCAACTTGTGCTAAAGATTGAGTAAATGAATACGCTCCAGCAGTTTTTGCTGCTACAGTAACCACACCTTTGTCTAAAACTTCTTCCCATTTCAAACCAACAGCTGGTAACATTTTAGCTTCCCAGTTGCTGCGTACAAACTGATAGTAATCTTTAACAGGAGCATCAGCCCAGGTTAATAAACTCTCTTCAGCCTGGCGGCTATTGAAAACAGGGTTGATAGTTGGTTGAACGATAGAATAATATCCTTCGTAAGCGTTTGCATCACCCCATGATTCTAAGTAGTTATGGTTAATTGCAATGGCATCACAAGCGGTTGCAGTTTCATCAGCACGATCAGAGAATGAAATTTTAGCAGGAACCTTAGCTAATGCATCAGTAAATGCTTTTGCATTTGCAGCATCGTAAACGGGGTTACTGTTTAAGAATAAAACAGCACCAACTTCGCCACGGTTCATTTCAGCAACTAAGCCATTAAATTCGGCATCGTTACCAGCATATAAATAACAAGGGTTATCCAAATCGATAGTTGTACCATAACTTCCGATAGCGGCGTTAATGGCATTTACTAAAATCTGAGTAGAAACATCGTTCGAACCGCAAACTACAAGGCCTTTACCTTTAGCTTGTACCAATTCTTTAGCTACCAATTTAATTACTTTATCGGCAGTGGTGTTGTTACCTAACGTTCCGCCAGGTAAAGCACTACCGGTAATTGCATTGTATAAGGCAATTAAAGCAGGTCCTTCTTCCGATAATTTAACCGGAACACGGGTATCTGCATTGGTACCTGTTAAGCTCATTCCACTTTCGAACTGAATGTGGCGGCTCATTTTTTTATTTTCTAACGATTTGTAGTTACGGTTAGCAGTATACTGAGCAGTAAACTCTTCTCCGCTAATCCAGGTACCTAAGAAATCGGCACTGAAACTTACAATTAAATCGGCCTTATCAAAGTTGTATTTAGGTAAAACTGCTTTACCGAAACTGTTTTGGTTGGCCTGGATAATACCAGTATAAGAAACCGCATCGTACTGAACCAGTTTAGCAGCAGGATATTTTGCAATAAACTGTGCAATAACTGCATTAGTTGATGGGCTGTTTACAGTTGATGCTACAATACGGATTTTCTTTCCACCCGCCTGTGCTTTTGCCAACTCGCCTTTTACAAAGCTGTCGATTTTTGCCCAGGTAGTTTCTTCAACTTTTCCATCTTTTACTAAAGCTGGTGCTTTTAGTTTAGATACATCATATAAATCTAAAACCGAAGCTTGCGCTCTCGCATCTGTACCGCAGTTAAATTGACCCGCATTTGGATTTGGTTCAATTTTAATCGGGCGTCCCTCTCTTGTTTTAACTAAAATACTCTGGCCATTAAAGCTCGAAGTATAATAGTTAGGAATACCTGGAGTAACCTCTTCAGGCTTTACCAGGTAAGGAATAGATTTATGAACAGGGGCAGTTTGACAGGCTGCCAAAGTTACTGCACCTAAACCAAAACCTAACGCCTTTAAAAAGTCGCGGCGTGGGGTAACGGTACTTAACCCTGCTTCATTTAAAACATCTTCTATTGGAAGTGGCTCGGCGAATTCGTTTTTGCTATTCTTAACAAAATCGGGGGTATTGTTATACTCCTCTAAGCCTTTCCAGTATTTTTTGTTGCTTTCCATTTAAGCTATATTACTGTTTATTCGAACGTTCTTACTAAACTCTATCTATTAATAGTGGCATTTACCACACTCTAAACCACCCAATAACGCTGGTGTAATTTTCTCGCCTTTTTTAATCTTCTCGTGCGCTTCGATAACCTTAGCGTAGAAAGCATTATTTTTCTGACCAGAAATATCTGTTTCCTTATGGCAGTTAATACACCATTTCATGGTTAATGGAGAATATTGGTAAATTTCTTCCATTGTATTAACCGGACCGTGACAAGCGAAACATACAGGTTCTGTTGGTTGTAATCCTTTTGCTTTACGGATTGCATCTTCTGCAACAACTACGTGTTGAGAGTGATTGAAGTAAGCAAAATCAGGAAGGTTGTGTACACGTACCCATTCCATTGGTTTAGCTTTACCTTCATCATATTTCTGTGTTTCAGGATCGTAACCTAAAGCATTGTAGATTTTTTTGATCTCAGGAGAAATCTCACCATCATATTTATCTCTTGCCTGAACAGCTTTATGGCAGTTCATACAAACGTTTAATGATGGAATAGTTGCATTTTTAGATTTAAATGCCCCATTGTGGCAATACTGACAATCGATCTGATTGATACCAGCGTGCAACTCGTGAGAGAATTTAATTGGCTGAACTGGTTGGTAACCGGTGTGAACACCAGTGTTCCACATGCCCATCCAACCCCACGAACCTAAAGCGATGATTAAACACAAGATAAAGAACATTACAAATTTCTTGTTTTTGAACATCTTGCGCACACCAACCTTTAATGGCACATCTTCTTCAATCTCGATGCCTTGTTTTTGTAAAATCAGGCGCTCTAACAATTTAGAAGCACGACCCAAGATTACTAAAATAACAATCGCTAATACAACAATGGCTACAATACCTGCAATTGACAGACCTGAAGTAGATTCATCTTTTACTGCAACAGCACCACCTGCAGGAGTAGCTGCTTTTGGCTCACCTTCTTTAATGTATTGTAAGATGTCTTTAACTTTTGTTTCATCCAATTCAGGAAAAGAAGTCATTGGTACTTTTCCATTGTCATTGAATAATTTAACAGCCTCTGGATTTCCAGATGCCACCAATCCCTGAGAATTAGGAATCCACTTTAAAAGGAATTCTTCTGAATGGCGATCGCTTACACCAGTTAAGGCTGGACCAACCAATTTAGCATCTAACGCATGGCACGAAGAACATTTTGCTTTGAAAAGCGTTCGTCCCTCTTTAGCATCCTGCGCATTTACGGTAGAAACCGCTATTACGGAAATTGCTGAAAATACGAATAACGACTTCCAAACGCTTTTTAAAATCATCGAGATATCTCTCATAATGAACACTTTATACTTATTTAATTTACTTTTTGTTGTGAAATTGATGCTGAACTAGGGGTAGCCCCACCAAAACTTGAACAAAAGTATAACTTATTAATAAATCCCATGACATAATAGTGACTGGAAATACAATTTATAATCATTCTAAACAAATGTCGTTTCAAGCCATTCAGGCAATAAAAATGCCCATTTTTGATATGTTATCTCCAATGGGCATACTAGAAACCAATTTGGTTTATTTATTTTTTATGATTATTGTTTTAATATCCAGGCAAACATCAGCGGTGCAACAATTGTTGCATCACTTTCTACAATAAATTTTGGCGTATTAATATCCAGTTTACCCCAGGTAATCTTTTCGTTCGGTACAGCACCAGAATATGAACCATAAGAAGTGGTCGAATCTGAGATCTGGCAGAAATAACTCCAGAAAGGAATATTTTCCATTTCCATATCCTGATAAAGCATTGGTACTACACAAATAGGAAAATCGCCGGCTATACCACCACCAATCTGGAAGAAACCAATTCCTTTGCCTCCGCTGTTCGCAATATACCAGTCGGCCAACCAACCCATATATTCAATACCGCCTTTTACAGTAGTTGCGGTAAGTTCTTTTTTCATCACATACGATGCAAAAATGTTTCCCATGGTAGAATCTTCCCATCCCGGAACTACAATTGGCAAATTCTTTTCAGCCGCAGCAAGCATCCATGAATTTTTAGGATCAATTTCATAATATTGCTCTAAATCTCCGCTTAAAAGCATTTTATACATAAATTCATGCGGAAAATAACGCTCACCTGCAGCTTCGGCATCCATCCAGATTTTTTGAATGTGTTTCTGCAAACGGCGGAAAGCCTCTTCTTCAGGAATACAGGTATCGGTAACACGGTTGTAATGGTTTTCTAAAAGGTCCCATTCATCCTGCGGACTTAAATCGCGATAGTTTGGTACACGTTTATAATGTGAATGCGCTACCAGGTTCATAATATCTTCTTCAAGGTTTGCACCAGTACAAGAAATAATAGCCACTTTATCCTGGCGAATCATTTCTGCAAGTGAAATTCCCAATTCTGCAGTACTCATTGCACCAGCAAGTGTGATCATCATTTTACCACCTTCATCTAAATGCGTTTCGTATCCTTTAGCCGCATCCATCATTGCCGCAGCATTAAAATGGAGGTAATTACGCTCCATAAACTGAGATATTGGTCCTCTTGTATTGCTCATTTCGTTTTGTATTATTTGCCGCAAAAATAGGTATTTAGGCCGAAAGGTAAAAGCGTTTTACGCTTGAGGCATGGCGTTTAGCATTAAATTAGTCCAAAGTCCATAGTTTTCAGTCCCAAAGTCGATTAAAATCATAAAGCGCATTTCCCTTGCGATTTTCATCCTGAACGTGGCCGAGGGGTCTTTTTTGAAAAGCAGTTGCTTAGCCCCTATTAAGGGTAGTCCGCTTTTCGGTACAAGTCCTTCCCGATGAATCGGGATGCCTCACCTGCGGGCTTTCCCCTTCAATCCGGTTTAGATGGTGGCAGGCATTGCTTCGAATCCTAGCGATCGTCATCTCGACTGAAGCGCAGCGGAACGGAGAGATCTATCTCGAGGTAGATTTCTCCACTGGGTTGTACTCCGCTCAGGCGTTTGGAGTTGAGATTGAGCAGTCGCCAGGTACAATTAACCAATTTAATCTGTTAACCAATAACTAGCAGTTTGAAGTACCAATCAACAAATGAACCATCGACTAATGAACTATAACTAAATTTCCTTTTCTTTGTGACAATGAAAAAATATTATCTAATTATTTTACTTGCGCTCATTTCAGGAAGTTCGTTTGGACAGATGAAACTGATCAAAAAGATGCTCTCAAACGAAAAAGATACTACACGTAAAGCAAGCTTTTTACCTCTACCAGCTTTTGGCTATAGTCAGGAAACAGGGTTTGAATTTGGCGTTGGTGCCATTTATTCATTTTACATAGATCGTAAAGATACGCTGAACCGCAGTTCGAACTTCGCCTTGAACACAACCTATTCTACCAAAAAGACGGCTAATTTTATGCTTAAGGGCGATGCCTGGACAAAAGGAAACAAATATCATTTTATCGGCGATATCCGTTTCAAAAATCAGCCTTTCAATTTTTATGGTATTGGCAACAATGCAATAAAGGCAAATGAAGATAAACTAGACCAACGGGTATTTAAAACACTTTTCGATGCGGAAATGAATACTTTGCCGAAGGCTTATACTGGTATTTCGCTAGGTTTTGAGAATTACCGTTTTATAGACAAGGAAATTGGTGGTATTTACAGTACAAATCCTCAGATTTTAGATAAAGATGGTGGCTCGGTAGCCTGGATCGGTGCATCGCAAAGTTACGATACACGTAACAGCAATAATTACCCAACAAAAGGCTTTTTTGGTAGGGCAACCTACCAATACGCACCCGATTTTTTTGGTGGAGAAAGTTTTAATGGCTCACAGATTAAGCTAGATCTCCGTGGTTTCTTTAGCCTGGCACCAAAAGTAGTTTTAGGGGTACAGGGCATTTTTTATACCATTCAGAGCAAAAGCACCCCATTTTACCTGTTACAACAGTTAGGCAACGACCAGATGATGCGCGGTTACTACAGTGGCCGCTATCGTGACGAAAACCTGATGGCCGCTCAGGCCGAAATCCGATACCGTTTTATGAACCGTTTTGGCATTGTCGCTTTTGCGGGTACTGGTAAAGTATTTGCAAATGGCCAGTTTAATACAGATGGGCTAAAACCAAACTTTGGTGTTGGTGGGCGTTACTTTTTCGATCCGGCAAAAGGTTTGAGTGTTCGGTTAGATTATGGCATTGGCGAAAAATTGCCAAACGAAAAACGCCAGGCCGGGTTTTACATCAGTTTGGCGGAAGCGTTTTAAGAATGTGTAATGTATAATGGAAAAGGGGTGATGGAGGAGGCCCGTACTATCATCCCGTTCCTTTTGTCATCCTGAGCGTAGTCAAAGGATCTTTACCGCAGATTCGTACAGATAAAATTATTGCCACGGAAACACAGAAGCACGGAATTAATCAGTTCTAACTGTAACTCAGTAAGTCTACTTTTTTTAACATATTAATACAAATAAGTTGCTCCGTAGTTGGATCGTAATGCAATAAACTTTAAGATTCCTGCTTGCGCGGGAATGACCACTATTCTTTTCACAACCTGTCATTGATAGTGAACTCTTTTAATGATCTTTGAAGAGTTATGGATTAGATACTTTACTTTACGAAATAAAGTTTGCCTGCTTCCTCAAGTTCAGTATCCGCTTCATCGTCAAATTTAAATTTATAAATTCTCCATTTATCCTTTGCTTTATAAAAGATGAAGATAAATCTTATTGGCTGTATGTCATGCTTTACCAAGAAACTATAATAAACTAGACTTTCCCCAATTCGTTGTTGAGTGATGGACTCATATCCTTCGTAGTTTCCTGCTATAACCGTTAACTTTGCTAACCTTCCTTTTAACTCACTCAGTTGTTCTGGAGACGCACCGGAGGCTGCAAAGATAAAATCTACTGCTTTATCTGACCCATCATTTTTGTATGTTTTAAAAAAAACATCTAAAGTTGACTTTAGTATTTCCTCGCTTTTAGGATAACTAGTCGCTTTAACATTTTTATCATCGACATCCTTTGATGAGCAGCCACTAATGAGGAAAACCAACAGGAAAAGATATGTTATTTTATTTTTCATTTATTATTGTGAAAGACATTAGAAGAAAGAGCTGTAAACTTACGAATCAAAAAGGGAATGATTTTTAGAAAAATTGCTAATTCTTAATCCTTAAATTACCTTTGGTTATTTCCCATGATAAAGCGCCAAAATCTTCCCGTCAGACTTCTGTATTTCAATATGTGGAACACCACCATTCATACCTTTTTCTAAGGTCCCATCAACCATCCAAATTTTGCCATCCTTTAATGTTGGAACAAAAGGTTTCTTTTTAAGCACTTTCTCTCCATAAATCCTGACAAAAAATATCTGTGCAAGTTGAACCGCGGTTGTGCTATCAGGAACATAACCTTGGTTAGGATCCCATTCAATATGATCCTCTTTGTGAGCACAATCTGTAAATAAAACTATCGATAGTATAACTAAGAATAACTTTCGGATGACATGCATTTATTTTTATAATTTGATTTACCATAAAAGGTAATATTTTTTTGCACTTATAATACAAAATCAATCTATAATAACTAAAGTAATATCCTTGATGGAAGCTTTATACTGCGACAAGTGTCCTCTTTGTTTAGCATCAATTTTTCCATGCAATATCACAGTTTTATTGTACATTTTTTTGAAACTTTCTTCTTTTCCAAAAAGATCTATCTTAGTTTCAGTTGATACTAAAGGACATTTTAATATGAAAGCATCATATTCAACCCACAATGCATTTTCACTATTAATATGAAATCCTTTTGCATACAGTGCAGATTCTTCAAATCCCGATTTATATTTTCCTTTAATCTCTACATATTTACCATCATACATATCTATGTTTATCAAAAGCTTATCCATCTCTACCTTACGATATGTTATATCTTTATTACATACACTTCTGTAAATTTCAGGTTTCAATGAGCAGGATGCCATCCCCATTACCAAAATGTATAATAAATTTCTATAACGACTCATTACAATTTAATTTAATAATACCTGTATAAATGTAACCAGAAGATGCCTACATTCCGCTACCGATGAAAAATCGGTATACTCTGGTCGAAATAACGATTTATTCTACAGCCGCCATTTCCCAATCTTGCCTTACATTTCTCATCATCAATTACTCCTCTTCCGCTCCTCTTCATTACCAGGCTTCCTATCCTGCTGTTTAATTTTTTCATTGCCAAAATTATAACGGAAGGCAATCTTGAGTTGGCGGCTATCGTAATAGTTATTGTATTCCTGCCTGATGTTGTTGACCAAACTGTTAAAACGGTATTGATTGGTTTTTAAAACATCGGTAGCGGTAATGGCCAATTGGATCTTTTTGTTAAATAATAAGACTTTTATACCCAGATCGAGGTTGTATTGACTTTTATTTTTGTTCAAGCCATCAACGGAGGGAAATTGATACCAGAAACTGGCTTCGCCCAAAATAGTTTTCGATGGGTTAAAAACAAACTGATTTAAGGTAGAAAAATAAGTGCCAAATCCATTCAGGTTACTCACGGTTTGCATGATACTGGAATTTGATCTATTATAAAAAACATCAACCTGATTGATACTTTCTAACCATTTCAACACATTAAAAGTAACTGCATTGCTGAACTGATAATGATACCCTGTAATAAAGTTAACAGGTTTGGCTGCCTGAATATTAGTGCCAGCATCAATAAAATTTACATCATTAAAGCCGTTTGTGGTGTGACTAAAAGATAGTGTTGTGGTGAAGACATTGTAAGTGTGAGAAATTTCGATGTTATCGTTATAAGATGGTTGCAAAAAAGGATTTCCTTCAGTATAGGCATATTGGTTGCTATACCAGCGGAAGGGATTTAGTTTACGGTAAGCAGGTCGGTTGATCCGACGGCTATAATTAAGCGCAAAAGTGCTTTTATCATTTGCACGATAAACAATGTAAAATGTAGGGAAAAGACGGAAATAATCATTTCGATTCTGTTCATTAACGGATATGCCATCAATCTGCGTATATTCTCCCCGCAGCCCAGCTTGAAAACCCCAGTCCCTTATGGTTTTATTATAATTAACATAGAGGGCCTGCGTATTTTCCTGATAATTAAAAAGGTTGGTTTGGCCAGGGTCTAATTCGTAAATTGCATTACGGGCTTTGTAAAAGGCAAGATCACTCTGGTTATTGATAAAGCTCAGTTTTGCACCGAAGGATAACTTAAAGGTTTTATAGGGCAAGTCTACATCAGCTTTTAAAGTATATAAATCTATATTTTGTTTGCTGGTTGATAGGTATTCAACAAAAGAATTCGGAATAACCCCTCCATTTTGGAAATAACTTGTATTGTTGAAAAACCTGTTTTTATCATCATTATATTTAAACCAATCGCCGTTAATGGTCAGTTGTTTTCCTGTAGAATCCAAGGCCTGTTTTAAATAAATATTGGCCGAATGATAATGAGACCTGATTTTGGCATTGGCATCAGAATTCAGCACCGAATCTAAATTACCGGTCTTTTTATAAACAGTGGTTTTAATATTTTCTTCGGAATGGAAGTTAGTTAAACCACCGTTATATAATAAACCCAATACTGTTTTTGGGGAGACCTGATAATCAATGCCGATCTGTCCGCTGGGTACTGTTCTAAAATTCCGGTCTTTATTTACAATATCCCAGGTCTGTGCAGGATAAAAAATGGTACTTTGTTCAAACGGCACAAGAGATCCTTTTCTGATATTGAAATTTGAGGAGAGCGTAATTTTATTTTTCCGAAAACTCAAATTTCCACCTGCAGATGCCGTTGGATGAGTAGCTTGTGAAAAAATAGTATTAACCGACACCCTAAAGCCTTCGGCATTAACTTTCTTCAATACAATATTAATTAATCCGTTATTTCCCTGGGCATCATATTTTGCCGGCGGATTGGTAATCACTTCAATCTTGGCGATATTGGCTGATGAAATTGATTTTAAATAATTCGACAATTCATCATCTGATAAGGGCACCAATTTATCGTTAATCATGATGTTAACAGCACCTTTGCCTACTAAAGAAACCTTATCATTCAAAACCCTAATACCAGGCACTTTCGAAAGCAGTTCCAAAGCATCTGTTCTGATGGCAGAAATACTGTTCTCGACATTAAAGACCGTCCGGTCGATCTGTTTTTCTATTAAAGCTTTTTTAGTATTGATCTGGACATCAGTAAGCTTGTTTGGATTTTCCTGGAGCTGAATATTGATCACTGTGTCAGCTACTAAAACCAATGACTGATTAACAGCTTTAAAATTGAGTATAGAATAAACAACTGAATATTTTCCAGTTTGCAGATTTTTAAAGGTGTAAAAACCTAAACTATCTGTTTGGGTATAGTTTACGCTGTTTTGAGGACCAGAAATTTTAACGGTAGCAAAAGGTATCGTTTTATGTTCCTGATCGGCTACCCTACCAGAGAGTTTGAATTGGGCCCGAGAAGATAAAACAGAAAACAATACAACAACAAAAAAAAGAAATTTCAGCATCTATTAGTTTAAGGCTGTATCATATAGCTATAATTTATTAACAGCCGCGTTTCGAAAAAGCTACAAATCCATCTAAAATCAAATTGCTGATTTTTCGGATATTTTTTTCCTGATTGATATAATCAAGCGTCTTACTGTCTGATATATTTCCAAGTTCAATTAAAACTGCAGGTATTTTAGATTCGCGGAGCAACAAAAGGTTTGCGTTTTTTAATGAATCTCTTACTTCCATCCCTTTAAGCTGTTTCAGATTGCTTAAAATTCCGGCACCAAGATCTTCCGCAGTTTTAATATTGCTGTTCAGTTTCGAAACATAAACTTCAATACCACCGAAAGGTACAGCCGCATTTGCAAGCGTTGCATTATGATGGATGGAAATAAAAGCCGTAGCCTCCTGTTTTGGTAAACGATCGCGAAGTGAAATAAACTGGTCAGAATTTCTTGTTAATATTACTTTAATCCCTCTTTTTGCTGCTTCTTCCTTTAGGATTTTTACCGCCCTTAGATTTAAGTCTTTTTCCTTTTGTCCATCCAGGGCACTTACAACTCCATCTTTTCCGCCATGGCCGGCATCAATAACCAAAGTAGGTTCTACTTCATTAAAAGCAGTATTCGGATTAACCTTAATATTGCTGTTTAAATAGTTCATCGCATAAACATTTGGCTTTGTCGGCGCATCTGCAGAAGCCTGGTTCCCTACTGACGTTTTCTCAACAATAATTTCTTTGCGGTTTATAAATGCCATACAGCAGATCATTAAAACGGGAACAATGGCTAAATAGGCAAGCTTTTGCAGCTTGGCGTTTGGTTCTTTATACAACATCATGATTCTATTTTTTAGTGGAAGTTTACTAAAACTATTAATGGCTAAATTTTTAGCTGGCATAGCCAGATTTAAAAGTAAAGAAGCATAAACCTTCTTATCTGCAACTTTCGAAGTTTCACGGTCGGCCAGAAATTCGTGGTTATGATCGATCGCATTCCGCCAGAAATAAATAATGGGGTTAAACCAAAGGATTGCGGTAACGAAATTGACTAAAAGTTTGTCGACAGCATGCAACTGCTTCACATGAACCAATTCGTGTTTAATTACCAGGTTCTTTTCTTCGGGCTGCAAAGAGGAGTCGACAATAATCTGGTTAAAAAATGAGCAATTTTTTATGGTCGATTTCGCATCAACCAGGATAACGGCTCCGTTTCTGTCTATGGCATGTTTACGCAATTGAATCTGGATGCATATCATCATAAAAAGCATTCTAAAAACAAGAGCGGCTAAAACCAAGCAATAACCATACATGAGTACTTGATCCCAGTTGATGTTAGTGCTAGCAACATTACCTTCATCTACAAAATCCCGTTCAACAAAACCATCGTTGCTGTAAGCTATTTTTGATGGGATCTCCTGGCTGGCAACCATTACTTCCTGACGGTTTTCGACGGTAACTGCCGGAATACTAAAACTCAACACCAGCATCATTAATAAATAAGCACGGTTAAGGTTGAAAAACGTGAGTTTAGCCAGTAAAAACTGATAGGCTGCAAAAAAGATTACGGTACAGGCCGATACCTTTAATAAGTAAATTAAAATCATGGCTTTGGATCTTGGTTAATGATTTTTTTAATTTCTTCTATATCCTTTTCACTTAGTTTTTCTTCTTTTACCATAAACGATAAAAGGCTGGTTGGAGAATTATCAAAATAACCTGAAAACAATTTCGAAAAGGTAGTTTTGGCATATTCATCTTTTGTAATCGCCGGAAAGTATTCGTAAGTTTTGCCATAGGCCTTATAATTAACATAGCCTTTCTTCTCTAAAAGCCTAACAATTGAGGAAATGGTATTGTAAGGTGGCTTAGGTTCTTCTTCCAGTTCATCAATAATATCTTTCACAAATGCCTTTTGCAGTTTCCATAAAACCTGCATAATGCGCTCTTCTGCTTTGGTTAATTCTTCCATACCCAAACCTATAACTTATTCCTCAGTTTTACAACTAAAAAACAAGTTATATTACTGAAAAATCAGTTTAAAATAACAAAGTGCTGATTTACAGCCAGATAAATCGTTGTGAATTTCAATTGAAAACGACCAACATGTGATTCTTGGCAAGTGAAGCCCTGCCATTCGCTATAGCCCGATGAAACCTGTGAAACAAGCAAGCACACCATAAAAACAAACGAATCGTGCTTAAATTCGGGGCTACCGCTGCTGTCAGGTTTATAATTAAAGGACTGCCGCTAGCATGGCGCATAAGGCGTCCACCCTTGGTATCTAAACCTGATCGAAGTGGTTCCGGTTCTTCACCGGAAGGAACGGAGAGCGGGACTGAAGACCGCCAAAAGAACTGGATTGCTCATTTCCAAATCCTAAACATTAACATCTTTTATTGAAAACGAAGGGCCCGTGGTTCTTGGCAAGTGAAGCCCTGCCATTCGCTATAGCCCTCATGAAAAAATCGGGGCTACCGCTGCTGTCAGGTTTATAATGAAAGGACTGCCCCTAGCATGGTGCCTAAAGGCATCTATCCTTGGTACCTAAACCTGATCGAAGTGGTTCCGGTTCTTCACCGGAAGGAACGGAGAGCGGGACTGAAACCCGCCAAAAGAACTGGACTGCTCGTTTCCAAAATACTAAAATTTACTATAGCGTCGCCCACACCAGGGCAAACTTACGAAGTTCGCCTGTGCTTTGGCCTTCCTAAACTTCGTAAGTTTGCCAAAGCCTTCGCTAAAACTTATTTGCTTAACCCAGCCAATGCATTAATGGTTAACGCCACAATTACGGTATTAAATATAAAGGCGATTAAACTGTGTAAAAGGGAAAGCCGTCTGATCTTCCGATCTGAAATTTCTACATCAGAAACCTGGAAAGTCATGCCGAGCACGAAAGAAAAATAGGCAAAATCAATAAAATCGGGTTCATCATCTCCAGGAAATTCAAGTCCTGTTCCTTTTTTATTTGAATGCCCTTTCTTATTATCGCCATAGTAAAGATGTGCATAACGCATGCTAAAAGTAGTATGTACCAAAAACCACGATAAAAACATACCTGTTATGGCTACCACTAAATCGAGTGGTTCAATATCTTTATTAATCAGCAATAAAATTACGGCAAGCAAACCAGCAAAAGTAGAAACCACCACAATAGCAAAAATTTCACCTCGGGTTTCATCCTGCATTTTCGCTTTAAGATGCGTTTCGGCAGCGGAAGTATGAAAAAACATATACCAATGAAGGGAAATTAGGATTAAACAAAATATATCCCAACCGAACATGATATGTGTAAGCACACTCATTTTAAAAAAAAGCGAAATCAAATAAAAAGCAACCCCTAAAAAAAGACTAATCAACAAAATAAACAACGCTGACCGTTTCTGGATACCTTCTAATTTCGGCTCGATTTCCATTATCTTAAAATTTAAGCTTAAAATGTTCTTTTGCCTGTCCTTTTTTAAAGTAAACCAAGCCGATCCAGAACAGATCTACTGTTATGGTAACATCAGGATGGTTTTTAATTTCAGCCCAGGCTTCTTTCATACCTTCGCTCCAATAAATATCGTCAAAAATCAACAGTGAATCTTCATTAACTTTAGGCAAACACCAGTTAAAATAGCTCAGGGTAGCATCCTTGCGGTGATTACCGTCAATGTAAACGAAATCTAAACTTGGTTGTTTGGCAATAATATCGGGTAAAATCAAATCAAAATTGCCCACATGAAGCTCGATATTCTCTAAATTTAGATCCTCGAAATTTTTCTTCGCCACCTCTGCTGTTTGCGGGCAACCTTCAATGCTAATTACTTCTGTATCAGGATTTGTTGTGGCCAGATAAGCTGTTGTAATGCCAAGGCAGGTACCTAATTCTATAGCACTTTTAGGATTTGTATTTTTCGCCAACCTGTAAATCAGTTTGGCCAAGCGAGGACTTTTCAACGCATTCTTCGCAATCTGGCTTACCTTTTTTGTACGGTTTTTATTGAGGTGAGAACCCGCACCAAGGTCTGTAACGGTGATTATCGAATCGTCATTAAAAAGTTTTTTTCGCTGTTCTTCTATGTTTTTGTATTCAGATTTGTCGGTAAAATCGTAAATTACCTCATCAGCGAGCTTGTACACGAATGGTGAGTGCGTTCCATGTCGGCTTTTTGCTGTTAAACGGTGTTTAAGGTAATCTGTAATAAATTGAAATAGCATAATATTGCAAAAGTAATTAAACACTGCAAACGTAGGTATGTTTTATGGAAAATAACGCAGAGATAAGTGCTTTAGTAAAATTGTTGGATGATCCTGACGAGGAAGTTTTCCATCATGTAGAGAAGAAACTGCTTGAATATGGTGGCGAAGTAATACATTTTTTAGAAAATGCCTGGGAACAGTCTTTTGATGGCTTGTTACAGGAGCGAATTGAAAACATTGTTCATCAGATCCAGTTTAAAACGGTTAAAGAAGATTTAAACTTATGGTATTTAAGTGGTGCTTTTGATTTATTGCAGGGTGCTTTGATTATTAACCGGTACCAATATCCGGATTTAGATGAGCAAAAGGTAATTAACCAGCTGGAAGAAATTAAAAGAGATATCTGGTTGGGCCTTCAGTATGAAATGAGTTCGGTTGAAAAAGTTAAACTGATCAATCACGTTTTGTATCAACAATATGGTTTTGGTGGCAATACGAAAAATCACCACGACCCTCAAAATTCTTATTTAAACCAGGTTTTAGAAAGTAAAAAGGGTAATCAGATTTCGCTGGCCATTATCTATTCTACCCTGGCACAGAAATTAGATCTGCCTGTTTATGGAATAAACTTACCACAGCACTTTATTTTGGGTTATATAGACGATAGCAAACAGGAAGGAAGCGAATATGGCGTGCTTTTCTACATTAATGCTTTTAACCGTGGCAATATCTTCGGCAAACATGATGTGGATCAGTTTCTTCGTCAGCTTAATTTAGAGGCGCTGCCCGAATATTACAGGCCTTGCAGCAATAGCGATATTATCCGCCGGGTAATCAGAAACCTGATTTCGGCTTATGAAAATGCAGGGGCTACCGATAAAGTTGCCGAATTGAACGAACTTCAAGATATTATTGCCGAAAAATAGTTTACCCAGATCCCCATGCACAAAAGAAAGCTTACCGCATCTACTGTACTGTTCTGCATTACAGCCATCATCTCCTTATCATTTTTGAGTACTCAATCAAAAGCTCAAAAAACAATTAAACCAAATGTTATTGCCTATTACACCGGACAAAATTCAGTAATAGATAGCTTTCCGATCGAAAAACTGAGTCACCTGATCTACAGTTTTGGGCACTTAAAGGGCGATAGCTTAAACATTAACTCGGCGAAGGATTCAGCCTTAATTACTAAAATGGTGGCCTTAAAACAACGGAATCCTGATTTAAAGGTGATGATTGCCATGGGTGGCTGGAGTGCCTGCAAAGATTGTTCTGAAGTTTTCAGCAGGGCTGAGGGACGAAAAACATTTGCCAAAACCACTAAAGAAATACTCGATTTTTTCCATGCCGATGGGATAGACATTGACTGGGAATACCCGGCAGTAGTTGGCTATCCTGGGCACAGATATACAGTTGACGATAAACATAATTTCACTTTACTGATTAAAGAACTCCGTAAAAAACTAGGTAAAAAGGCCGAAATCAGCTTTGCTGCAGGCGGTACAAAAAACTGCATCGATTCTTGTTTCGAATGGGATAAAGTAATGCCTCTGGTAAACCGGGTTAATGTTATGAGCTACGATCTGGTAAGCGGATATGCGACACAAAGCGGCCACCATACCCCGTTGTATGCTACCGCACAGCAATCTTTATCAGGCGATTACGCTGTAAAAGCTTTAATAGATTTAGGTGTACCCGCACAAAAAATTGCTTTAGGAGCAGCATTTTACGCCCGTATTTTTGAAAACAGCACCGATGCCAACCAGGGATTATACCAGCCTACCAAATTTTTAAGCGGTGTTTCTTTTAAGGATTTTAAAAAGCAGTTCACTGCAGAAAATGGCTATAATTATTATTGGGACGAGAAAGCCAAAGCCCCATATTATTATAATCCACAAACAAAATACCTTGCCACTTTTGACGATCCGAAATCAATTTCATTAAAAACCAAATATGTAATTGATCAAAAATTAAATGGCATCATGTTCTGGGAATTAACAGATGATGCTTACACAGATGGACTATTGGATGTGATTGATAAAACGATAAAAGAATTATAATGGATTACCAAAGGTTACAACCCAGTAATTTTGGGCCATGCCCACACCAGCTTCTTTACTATTAGCATCCATCATGGCTTTACAATGGCTTACACTATTTTTCCATGCAGCAATTACCTGATCTGCCTGACTATATCCCTTAGCTAAGTTTTCTGCTCTAAAATCACCTGTATAACCGGCATTTAATGCACGCTCCGCAGGAGTACCGCCTTCAGGAGATAAATGATCAAAATAGTTTTGTTTTGCCATATCTTTGGCATGAGTTATTGCGGCATTTTGCAGTTGGTTATTTAATGATAGGGTGGGTACCGGAGGCATGTATGCTGTGCCACAATTACACCCACTTTGCCTTAACAGATTAATTTTAGCAATTACCAAATTAACATCATTCTCTGGCACAGCCACTTCATCCTTTTTACACTGTGCAAATAAAATGCAGAGCAGTATACAGGCAAACATGCTTAGGCATTTTTTCATATTTATTTTATGCTACAAAAGGAGGTAGCTATAAAGCTACCTCCGAAAGTGAATATTTATTTTTATAAATTAAAAAGCTCTTTCTCTACCCATATAAACATTTTTACCGGTATAGAAAGTATTGCCAGAAGGGCCTGGAGAGCCGCTATCGCCTTCCATTTGCATATTAATGATTAGCCACATGGGTTTATTTACCGAATTACTCATGGTATGCTTGGCTACCCAAACGTTATCAATATAATAATGGCAATCTACATCTGTTGCACTTACTTTATTATACCAGCATTTGTAATTATGGTATGAGCCTGCGTTAGAAACTGCGGTGAGTTTATTCTCCCAACCACCATCATAAGTATTCTGCCAATTTGTGTTATTGCCCTTAAATTCCATAATATCACTTTCAGGTGGCCATGAATTAACGCCGGTAATCCAAAAAGCAGGCCAGGTTCCTTTACTGGTTGGTACAGCAAAATCGCCAGAAATGGTATAACTGGGAAACTGATCATTAATTACAACCTGTTGTTTGGCGTAACAGGCACCTGAATTGTACCAAATTGCAATATTGGTAAAACCATTGGCGGTACTGTTTCCTGGAGATGAAGCCAGGCGGGTGGCTTTAATGGTGAGAACACCTCCGCTTAACGAGAGCTGGTTATGATTTGAGGTACTCCCTACCATACGTGCAGAACCATTATGATCGGTACCCCAGGGATAATTATAATTCCATTGTGCCTCAAAATTAGTATAGTTGGCAAGAGAATTACCATCTATTAATGTTTCCCAGGCTTTAACCTGTCCGTTTTCTTGTTTAACTTCTTCTTTCTCTTTCTTACAAGATAGAAGCACCACAAACATGCATGTAAATAACATACACCATTTCATTTTTTCATTTCTCATTTTTTTTGAATTAGGTAAATATTTGGTTAATTGTAAGGCATTAGGATGTGATCAATAGACTGTAAATCAATAACTAACAAATACAAAAGATTTCAGTGACCACTGTAGGGTAGACAAGGTTGATTGGTATTTTTTCCATAAGATTTGGTTAGGTTATAATATCATCTCAATTTTAAATCGACATGCTTGTAAGCAAAGATATACGCGGGCTGATCAAAAAATGAGGGGCTAAATCGTAAAAAAAGAGTGGTAAAATGAGCGTTTTACATCATTTTTCTTAATACGGGTTATTTTCTGTTTCTGATGGTTAGGCGTTTAATTTTTATTGACGAAAAAAAAGCCCACAAAAACAAAAGCCTGATCATGGTTATGATCAGGCTTTCAATGAAATTTTTTATATCTATTTACAAGTATAATTTAAGCTATATTTTACATTGTAAGTATCCGTTTGAACTGGTCCACTGCTTGGATAAAAAGTAGAAAGCACCGAAAACGATACCGATGTAGCGTTTCCTTTTCCATCGTATTGATAACCGAAGGTATAAACAGCATCAGTAAAAGGATCACCATCACCGTCCACCGTTTTTGCTGTGCCTTTAAGTAATACATTTTTAGATTGTTTCCCAAAATATCCACCAGGGAAATAATCAACATGGTAAGAAAGTGGATCCGCAATCTCGTATGTGTTTACCGCATTTTCTGTTGAATATACATAGGTAGTGGTTTCTGTGTAGCCAAGGTGAGCATCAACTGAAACTGCTTTTACTAAATTGCCGTTAGCATAAGTTAAGTTATCAGTTGTATTTAATTCTCCGTTTAAATAATTTTTCACCTGAATTAAATAACCATCTGCGTTGTAGGTGTATTTTCTGGTATAACTATAACTAACCCCACCTCCACTAATAACGCCATCACTCCCACTCGATATTGCCCTTCCATTTTCCAAAACGATTTCAGACACATTCCCATCCCCATCAGTAGCGGTAATTTTATTTGCCGTATATACATAATTACTCGTCTGACCATCGGTAGTGGTTGCTTTCGAAATCCTACCAGAAGCGTCGTAAGTAAAGTTAAGCGTGTAAGTGCCTAAAACATCAAGATCAGCCTTTAAACTGGCTAGCTTGCAGCCATTTCCATTAGGATCAAGCTTGGCATTCCAATTAATTTCTTTTTTACAACTTGCTATTGATATGATAGCAACAAAAGCTACCATAACATATTTAATTGTTTTTTGCATTAAAATTTCCGGTTAAGAGGTTAAAATATCAGCAAAGATATTAAAATTTCTCTTTTTTCATCCAGTCAGCCAACAAGTTAAACCAATCTACATCCGAAGTTCTGTTGATTAAGCCGAAACCGTGACCACCTTTCTCGTACAGATAAATATCGGTATCTACCTTATGCTGCTTTAGTGCCTCATTCATTAAAACACTATTTTCGAAAGGAACAGTTTTATCATCTTTAGCATGCACAAAAAAAGTTGGAGGTGTTTTCCTGGTTACATTTTTATTGGCTGAGAAATAATGTTTTAAACTATCAGCAGGATTTGGGCCCAATAAATTCTTCATCGTACCAGTGTGTACAGATTCTTCAAAACTGATTACAGGATAAATTAATGCAGCGAAATTTGGCCTAAGATCTATCTTTTCCGGATCGGAAATCTTAAGATCGTTATAATGGGCAACCAAAGTTGAGGCAAAATGCCCCCCGGCAGAAAAGCCCATAATCCCGATTTTGTTGGCCTTAATCCCATATTTTTTTGCATTTTTCCTGATCAGGTAAATGGCCTGCTGTGCATCCTGCAATGGGCCATAAGTTTTATCAACCATAATCTGATCGCTCGGTAACCGGTACTTCAATACAAAAGCCGTAACTCCAATTGCATTAAATCTTTTGGCTACATCGGTTCCTTCATGGCTAAATGCCAAAGCGCCATAACCACCACCCGGACAAATAATTACTGCAGTTCCTTTAGCAATATTTTTAGGTGCTTCGAAAACCGTAAACGTAGGTACCGATACTTTGGTAACACTCAGGGTACCATTTGCACGTACTTCAGTATTTTCTACATAATCAGCAGGTGTAGTTTTAGCGCCCGGAATTTCACCTGAATATAACGGTACAACTTCTTGGGCACTCGAATAGTTAACTGCCATAAACAATAACATGATAAGGATGGATGATTTTGCCATTTGTTTTAGATTAAAATTCCATTAAATATGCTTTTAAAAACCCGTTAATATCGCCATTCAAAACCGCATCAGGATTGGAGGTTTGATAATTGGTCCGGTGATCTTTTACCCTTCTATCATCCAACACATAACTTCTGATCTGCGAACCCCATTCTATTTTCTTTTTCGATCCCTCTACCGCAGCAATTGCTTCGTTACGTTTTCGTTCCTCAATTTCATACAATTGAGATTTTAATAGCCGGATAGCATTCTCTTTATTCTGTAACTGCGATCGCGACTCCTGATTTTTAATAATAATACCCGAAGGTTTGTGGTATAAACGTACAGCTGTTTCAACTTTGTTTACGTTTTGTCCGCCTGCTCCACCAGCCCTAAATGTTTCGAATTCTATATCAGCAGGATTAATATCAATCTGTATGGTATCGTCAACCAGGGGATAAACATAAACAGAAGCGAAAGAGGTATGCCTACGGGCGTTCGAATCGAATGGAGAAATCCGAACCAAACGATGCACACCATTTTCGCCTTTCAGATAACCATATGAGAAATCGCCATCAAACTGAAGCGTTACCGATTTTATACCGGCAACCTCCCCTTCCTGGCTATCCTGTTCGGTAATTTTATAACCGTTCTTTTCTCCCCACATCATATACATGCGCATCAGCATATAAGCCCAATCACAGCTTTCAGTTCCACCAGCTCCAGCTGTAATCTGTAAAACGGCAGAAAGCTGGTCTTCCTTGCTACGGAGCATGTTTTTAAGTTCCAGTTCTTCTACGGCAGTTTTACTGATCTCGAACTGGTCTTGCAGCTCCGCTTCCGAGGCATCGCCCGATTGAAAAAACTCAAACATTACCGCAGCATCTTCAACAGCATTATTGGTTTGGTTAAAGCCATCCGTCCATTTTTTCTTTGAACTGATTTCGGCAAGAATTTTTTCTGCTTTTTTAGGGTCGTCCCAGAAATCGGGAGCCATTGTTAATTTTTCTTCTTCGCGGATGGCGTAAAGTAGCTCATCAACGTCAAAGATACCTCCTCAGCGACGTTACTCTGTCCCTTAAATCCTGAATATTTTCTTTGGTCATGAAACAAATATATAAAATCGCTTTGAGCATAGTGCATGGCGGAAAGCGATTTCAATTAAACAGCCCCCTTTACTGTTTGTTAATCAATTTTATTTTCTTTCTTAATCCATCAGGCACCATGACTAATTAACCAGTGACAAATGAATTAATGAACCACCCTTATTTCTTCATCGACATGTAATCTAAAGTAAGATTAGATAATAATTTAACCCCTAAAACAAAACCGCCTTCATCAAGATAAAAATCCGGTGTGTGGTGCGATGCTGCTTTTAAAGGATCTTTACCTTTTGGCATTCCTCCTAAAAACACAAATAAACCTGGTACTTTTTCCTGAAAGAAGGAGAAATCTTCTGCGCCTGTAACTGGTGGTTTTAATTTCACGTGATCCTTACCTGCCGTCGATTCCATGCTTGGCAACATCTTTTCGGTTAGCGCAATGTTATTAAAAGTAACCGGATAATGGTTGCTATAAGGGATTTTGACTTCTGCTGTTGCACCGCCTGCTTCAGCCGTTTTGGTTACGATGGTTTTAATCCTTTCGATAAACATGGCCTCATCTTCCTTACTAAAGTTGCGTACCGTACCTAACATTTCTACCTTTTCGGGAATAATATTCGACCGTACACCACCATTAATAGCACCAATGGTAACTACACCTGGGTTTTCGGTCACATTTAAATTCCTGCTTACTATGGTTTGCAGGCTATTGATAATCTGGGCTGAAACCACCACCGGATCGATACTGCTCCATGGATAAGCCCCATGTGCCTGACGGCCAGTAACGGTAATTTTCATATCGTTTACTGCTGCCATCGTCCCCCCCGGGCGGTAAGTTACATCGCCAACTTCGGTTTGAGAATTGATGTGTAAACCGAAAATTACATCAACTTTAGGGTTTTCGAGTACGCCCTCCTTAATCATTAATGCAGCCCCACCTTCATCTCCAGCAGGCACACCTTCCTCAGCGGGTTGAAATATGAATTTCACCGTCCCCTGGATATCTTTTTGCATAGAAGCCAGCACTTCTGCTACGCCCATTAAAATAGCCACGTGACTATCATGTCCACAGGCATGCATTACGCCAACCTCTTGTCCGTTATACTGGGTTTTTACCTTCGAAGCAAACGGAACATCTACCCGCTCGGTAACCGGCAAGCCATCCATATCGGCACGCAAAGCCACAACTGGCCCAGGTTTACCTCCTTTTAGCACACCAACTACGCCTGTTTTGGCTACACCTGTTTTTACTTGTATACCCAAAGATTCTAAATGTTTTGCAATAATGCCAGCTGTTCTTACTTCTGTATTTCCCAATTCGGGATGTTCGTGAAAATCGCGCCTCCAGGTAATTACTTTTTGTTCGATGGCATCAGCTTTTTTTGAAACCAATGGCCTCAAATCTGATTTTTGGGCGAAAGAATTTAATGCCAGTAGGGAAAAACCGATCAGGAATATTTTCTTCATAAATGAATTATTTAGTTTAGGTGCCCTAAGCTAAACAATTTTAAGGAGAGATGGAATTTGGTCTTGCCAGAACAGACAACAACAGTATTTCTGCGGGCATCGACGCAAAGGTTTCCGGTATAGACTTTAGGATTGTCAACTTTAATGGCAGGTTTGCCATTAAAGTTGACAACTCTTCTCAAATATATATTTTTACAGGTGGATCTGAAGGAAATGAATCCTAAAAATCAGCAATATTTAATTAAACATTCCCTTTAGCTTATCCATAATGCCGCCACCTCCTGCCTGCCCCGGCTGCTGCGCCTGCCCACCACCATTAAACATTCCGACTACATCACTTACATCAAATTTACCATCATCACCGCCCAAACTTCCCAAAACATCTTTAATGTTAAAAGAGCTATCGTTCGGGTCGTTTGTTTTTTGGGTAAACTTGGCAATCAGGCCCGGAATAATACTTGCTGCCAAAGATTTCGCTGTATCAGCATTAATGCCCAAGCCACTTAATTTATCCATAAAATTCCCCGAAGCCTGCTCAGCAACCTGGGTACCTTCTGCTTTATTACCGTTAAATATATCGGTTAATGCACCAATATTACCTGATGACACCTGATCTTTCAGCGTATCGAAGATAGAACCCGATGCAGCCTGGATTACCGCTTCATTTTGTTCGTTCGGAATGGCAGTATTGTTTACAACACTTTCCTGGACGTTTTCACGCACCATATTATTTAAATTTTCTAACATAACGTAGAATTTAAAGGTTAAAATAATTAATGAACTAACAGGGATGGTGTATTAAAGTTAATGTGTTTAATCGACATTAAAAATTCTTATTCATTTAGAACATTAAAAAGACCATTTTAAATTTTTGCTTTATTACTTTTACAAAAAAACAAAGATTATGTTACCTAAAGTAAATTTCACAGAAACTGAGGCCTACAAGTATTTAGCCGATCATTTTATAGATATTAACCAAAAAAGCATTAAAGATCTTTTTGCTGAGGATGCAGATCGTTTCAATAAGTTTTCTGTTTTTTTTGAGGATATTCTGCTAGATTATAGCAAGAACCGCATCAGCGATGAAACACTAGCACTATTGATTCAATTGGCGCGCGAGTGTAAATTGGATGAAGCTATAAAATCGATGTACAACGGCGATAAAATTAATGAAACGGAAGACCGGTCGGTACTTCATATTGCCTTACGTAATTTAAGCAATACGCCAATTTTAGTTGATGGTAAAGATGTGATGCCCGAAGTAAATGCAGTACTGGCTAAAATGGAGAAATTTAGCAACAGCATCATTAGCGGCGAATGGAAAGGTTATACAGGCAAGGCCATTACTGATGTGGTTAATATTGGTATCGGTGGGTCAGATTTAGGCCCAGTAATGGTTACCGAAGCGTTAAAACATTATAAAAACCACTTAAACATTCACTTTGTTTCGAATATTGATGGCACACACATCGCCGAAACATTAGCAGATTTAAATGCCGAGACAACATTAGTCTTGGTCGCATCAAAAACTTTTACCACACAAGAAACCATGACGAACGCACACTCTGCACGCGCTTGGTTTTTGGATAAAGGTGGAAAAGAAAGTGATATTGCTAAACACTTTGCTGCATTATCAACCAATGCGAAAGACGTATCAGCTTTTGGTATCGATACCGAAAATATGTTTGAGTTTTGGGATTGGGTTGGTGGCCGCTACTCATTATGGAGTGCTATCGGTTTATCCATCTCACTAAGTATAGGCTTCGATAATTTTAAACAATTGTTAGCTGGCGCCCACGCAACTGATAACCATTTTAAAACCGCTGAATTTGAAAGCAACTTACCTGTAATTTTAGGTTTGTTAGGGGTTTGGTATATCAATTTCTACAATGCAGAAACACAGGTTATTTTACCTTACGACCAATATATGCACCGTTTTGCTGCGTATTTCCAACAGGGAGATATGGAAAGCAATGGTAAACACGTAGATAGGAACGGTAATGAAGTTGATTATGAAACCGGACCGATTATCTGGGGTGAGCCCGGAACAAATGGCCAGCATGCCTTTTATCAGTTAATCCACCAGGGTACCAGAATTATCCCAGCCGATTTTATTGCTCCGGCACAGAGCTTAAACCCACTAGGCGATCATCATCCAATTTTACTATCAAACTTCTTTGCACAAACAGAAGCTTTAATGAATGGTAAAACCGAAGAAGAAGTAACCGCTGAGTTAAAGAAAGAAGGCAAATCTGATTCAGAAATTGAAAAAATTGCGCCGTTTAAAGTATTTGAAGGCAATCGCCCAACAAACTCTATCTTATTGAAAAAAGTAACGCCATATACTCTAGGTAGTTTAGTTGCCATGTACGAACATAAGATATTTGTTCAGGGAATTATCTGGAACATCTTTAGTTTCGACCAGTGGGGAGTAGAACTTGGCAAGCAATTGGCCAAAAAAATTCTTCCAGAGCTGGAGGGCAGCGAAAAAGTTTCGAGCCATGATAGCTCTACCAACGGCTTAATTAACCAATACAAGGCCTGGAGATAAAATATATTAAAAAAAGCGAGTGTAAATACTCGCTTTTTTTGTTTAAATCCATAATTTAGGCCATCCTTATTATTCTTCACGCTGGTGAAAAATCCAAATTAACTTATTAATGAAATAGTTGCTCGCTTTCGCCTTTGATTATTTCTAATCATTAAAACAAACTATCAATGAAAAAAAGAATTCTCTTTGCTTTGGCTATTTCCGGTCTGTGCTTAAGTGCTTCTGCGCAAAAAGTACAGTTTACGGAATTCGACCTTGACAATGGCCTCCACGTCATTCTACACCAAGACAAAACCGCTCCAGTAGTTGCCGTTTCGGTAATGTATCATGTTGGTTCTAAAGATGAAGAAACCCAGCGTACGGGTTTTGCTCATTTTTTCGAACACTTATTATTCGAAGGTTCGGATAATATCAAAAAAGGTGAATTTATGAAATTAGTGAGCAGTAACGGCGGGCAGAACAATGCCAATACTTCTCAAGACCGC
The DNA here is from genome assembly GCF_918698255.1 of Pedobacter sp. Bi27. Lineage (NCBI taxonomy): Bacteria > Pseudomonadati > Bacteroidota > Sphingobacteriia > Sphingobacteriales > Sphingobacteriaceae > Pedobacter > Pedobacter sp. Bi27. The sequence continues at coordinate 246,872 of NZ_CAKKMW010000003.1, read as the reverse complement.
ACCTTTTATTATGAACTTTTTCCATCAAACCAATTAGAACTCGGTTTATGGTTAGAAAGTGAAAGAATGTTACACCCCGTAATTAACGAAGGTGGAGTAAAAACACAAAATGAGGTAGTAAAAGAAGAAAAACGTTTACGCATAGACAACTCTCCTTACGGAAAATTTACAGAGAAAATTTTCGCTCATTTGTTTGATGGGCACCCTTACCGTTGGCAGCCAATTGGTTCAATGGAGCACTTAGATGCTGCAAAATTGAGCGAGTTTATTGCTTTCTTTAAAAAATATTATGTTCCTAATAATGCGGTTTTAACAATTGCCGGCGATCTAGATATAGAGAAGACCAAAGCTTTAGTAAAATCATACTTTGCCGACGTACCTAAAGGTGCACCAATTGTTCGTCAAGAATACAAATTACCAGAAATTACCAAAGAAATTATCGATACGGCTTATGATGCCAACATTCAGATCCCGGCCATCTTTGCGGCTTACCGCGTACCAGGAATGAAGAGTAGAGAAAGCAAGGTTTTGGGTATGATCAGCTCTATTTTATCAGAAGGTGGAAGTTCGAGATTAAGTACTAAAATGGTCGATCAAAAGAAAACAGCCCTGCAGGTTGCTGCTTTTAACTATTCGCTTGAAGATTATGGCGCTTATATCACCTTAGCTTTACCCAATAAGAATACACCGCTTAACGATTTATTAAAAGATATTGATGAAGAAGTTTTACGTCTTCAAACCGATTTGATTAGCGAAAGTGATTATAAAAAACTGCAGAATAAATTCGAAAACAACTATGTAAGTGCAAACAGTAAAATGTTGGGTGTAGCCGAAAACCTTGCCGATGGTTATACTTTCCATGATAAGGATACAAATGATATCAACAAGGAATTAGAGGTAATCAGATCCATCACCCGTGAGGAGATCAGAGACGTTGCTAAAAAATACCTGAACAAAAACCAAAGAGTTGTATTGTATTACTTACCTAAGAAATAAGCTGATCGCTTTTTCATTTTAATTATTAAAAACATGAAGAAATTATTCATTATAGCTGCAGTTTCCTTATTGGCTCAAGGTATTTCAGCACAAACAATAAATCGAAGCCACAAACCAAAACCAGGTCCGGCACCCATTATTACCGTTGGCGATCCTGTGATTTATAAATTAGCGAATGGCATCACTGTTTTGGTGGTAGAAAACCACAAACTACCAAAAGTAGCAGCAAGCTATAGTATCGATGCAGGTCCCATTACTGAAGGTGCTAAAGCAGGCGTTGTAGGCTTGATGGGCAGTATGCTGAACGAGGGAACCACAACTAAAACAAAAGCACAATTTGACGAAGCGGTAGATCAGCTTGGCGCTGATGTAAGTGCAGGGGCATATGGTGGCTCTGCTTCTGCTTTAACCCGTTATTTTCCTGAGGCCTTTGCTTTAATGGCGGAGAGTATCCGTAAACCTGCTTTTCCTGCAGAATCTTTCGAAAAACTAAAATCGCAAACCATTACTGGATTAAAATCTAACGAAAAAAGTGCAAAAGCCATTTCAGCACGTGTGGTAAATGCATTGGCTTATGGCAAAAACCATCCTTATGGAGAGTTTGAAACGGAAGCTTCTATTACAGGCATTACTTTAAACGATGTAAAAGCGGCTTATAAGAAATACATTACCCCATCTAGAGGTTATTTAACTTTTGTGGGTGATATTAAACCAGGAGCAGCAAAAGCTTTGGCAGAGAAAGCCTTTGGCGATTGGAAAGGAACTGCCTTAACTTTACCAGTACTTACTAAAGTTGCTAATCCTGCCAAAACAGAAGTTGACATCATTAATGTTAGCAATGCTGTTCAATCTGAAATTACAGTTGTGAACTTAATCGACCTGCCAATGAGCAGCCCAGATTATTTCCCGATTTTATTGGCAAACCAGATTTTAGGTGGTGGCTCTGAATCGAGATTATTTGATAACCTCCGCGAGAAACATGGCTTTACTTATGGTGCATATTCAAGCACAGGCTCAGGCCGTTTCCAATCTAAATTTTCGGCCAATGCAGCAGTTAGAAACGAAAAAGTTGATAGTGCAGTGGTGGAATTTTTAAGAGAAATTAATACGATCCGCACTACAAAGGTAACTGCTGATGAATTACAGAACGCGAAGAATCTTTTCAACGGATCGTTTGCCTTGGGTTTAGAAAATCCGGCACGTACTGCAGGTTTTGCAAGCAATATCTTGATTAATAACTTACCAAAGGATTTTTACCGTACTTACTTACAAAAGATTAATGCCGTAACAACCGATGATATTTTAAGGGTAACCAAAAAATACTTTAACCACGATAATACTCGCATTGTTATTGTGGGTAAAACTGATGCGTTTGCGGCAGGCTTAACTAAGGCAGGTTTTAAAACACAGGTTTATGATAACTATGCGAATGCAGTTAAAGCAGCCGAAACTACTGCTGTACCAACAGCTGCTCCTGCAGAAATTATCAAGAACTACATTAAAGCCATTGGCGGTGAAGAAGCCATTAAAAAAATCACTTCATTACAGCAAAATGGTGAAATGGAAATGCAAGGTCAAAAGCTTACCGTTACCATGAAAAACATGGCGCCTAACTTAAGCAGCATGGAAATTTCTATGGGCGGCCAAACGGCAATGAAACAGGTTTACAATGGTAAAACAGGTTATGCGATGCAAATGGGCCAAAAAGCTGAATTAACTGGCGATGACCTGGCTGAAAAGAAAGATGATAAAGGTTATGGTAGTCAAGTGTACTACGCAACTGATGGAACTAAAATTGAAGCAGCCGGAACAGCGAAAGTAGGTACTGCTGACGCTTTTAAATTAAATATCACTTCGCCATCGGGCAAAAAGAAAACTGAATATTACGATACCAAATCGGGTTTACTTTTAAAAGATGAAAGTACCACGACCAAAGGTGGGGCTGAAATTAGCCAGTCTACAGAATATTCAAACTACAAGAAAATTGGCGATGTATTATTTCCATTTACCTTAACTCAATCGGTGGCAACCCCACAAGGTGCTCAGGAGTTTTCAGTCGTAATTAAAGAAATTAAAATTAATCCTCCATTAAAAGCCGAAGATTTTAATTAGGTTTTAGATACAATTTATCTCGAAAGCCGTCCCGATTTAAAAATCGGGACGGCTTTTTTTTTTGTTTTTTTTATTGCAGGCAACCAATTGTAAAAAGTGCACGTAACGATTAAGATTTCAATAGAAATTATTTAAAAACCCATGGTTATTACAAAAACAGCGATAGTTTTCAAATAAACAAAACATAAATCTTAAAAAATTCGGATATGGCTGCAAAAAAACAAGTTATCGCAATTTTATTTGCTGTATTTCTGATCATGTTATGCCTATCGGTAAAAGCAAAAAACAATTCGGCCATCCCTGCAAAAAAATCCATTACCCTGTACCATAATCGAATATGAGGATATAAATATGAATCTACCACCAATTTTAATCTTAACTAAATACCTATGAAAAAACAAAATTCAATCTTTTTATTAGCCGCAATTACAGCCATGCTTTTTGCCTGCTCTAAAAAACAAGCAGAAGAATTAAAGCCCGAAACACCAACACCCAATGGCCCTACGCCTGTAACCACTGCGAATGTAACCTACACAAATTTTGCCGGGGCATTGTTTCAAACCAAATGTAACAGCTGCCATGGCCCTAATGGGGGAATGAAAGGGGTATGGGCACTGAATGGTTTAGCCTCTATAAAAAATGATGCACGTGTAGCTAATTCTGTTCTGGTTACCAAAACAATGCCAAGAGGTGGATCGATAACCACCAGCGAAAGGGAATTATTACAATCCTGGGTTGATAAAGGCATGCCAGAATAATAAGCAAGGATTAACGCTAATCAAGATGGTTCCATTAAAAATTTAAACAGATACACCGATGCAAAAACTACTTTTCACCTTAATAACCTTGTTATTATGCACAGGCATAAAAGCGCAGATATGGGTAAGTAAAAATGTAACTTCTTCATTTTTCTCTTCAACACCTGTTGAAGATATAGATGCGTTGAGCAAAACAGGCGCTTCGGCCCTCAATGTCAAAACCAACGATATCATTTTCAAAATCAACAATACTTCTTTTCAGTTTAAGAAAAAGTTGATGCAGGAACATTTTAACGAAAACTATATTGAAAGCGACAAATACCCAACTTCAGATTTTAAAGGAAAAATTATAGAACAGATTGATTTTTCGAAACCAGGCACTTATCCAATTACCATAAAAGGGAACCTACAGATCCATGGGGTTACCAAAGAATATCAGGTTAAAGGTTCGCTGGTTATCACAGCTGACGAGGTAAAGGCTACTTCGGCTTTTAATGTAAAACTTGCCGATCATGCCATCAAAATCCCAACAATTGTTTTCAAACAAATTGCCGAAACCATACAGGTAAAAATGACGGCTACTTATCAACCTAAAAAATAAAACCTTATGAAATATCATCTAAAATCACTTTTATACTTGTTTGCCCTTTGTTTACCAATAGTTGCTTCTGCACAGGATTCGCTCGAAAATGCATTGCAGATGCCTGTAGAAAAAAAAAATGTAAAGGCCACATTTAAAGCAACCAAACTCATTAACATCCAAACCAATGAAACCATTTACAAAAATGAGATGGATTTCAGGGTAGATCACCGGTTTGGAGACATTGCCGGATCAGGGGGCGGGATTAAAAACTTTTTCGGTCTGGATCAATCTACCGACATCCGCATTGGTTTTGAATATGGAATCAGCGATAAACTTTCTGTAGGCTTAGCCAGGGCAAAAGGCGCCGGAATTGTAACACAATTGTACGAAGGAAACTTAAAATATCGGTTACTGGAACAAACAGATGATGAAAAAGTACCCGTAGCGGTAACCTTGTTTGGCAGTACAACCATTGCAGCCGTAAAAGCTTCAACTGATCCGACAGCGGTGAATGCTTACAGCAAATTTCAAGATCGTTTGACCTATGTGGTGCAAGCTGTAATTGCCCGTAAATTTAATTCGAACTTCTCAATGCTGGTCATGCCGTCGTATATACACCGCAACTTTACTGTTTTCGGAGATCAGAACGATATGCTTGCACTGTCGGTTGGTGGGCGTATTAAGATCACTAAACGGATGGCTTTTGTTGCCGATTATACCATTCCATTCAGAGATAAAGATAAAAAAGCCTACCTCGAAAACACCTTGGGAACGCAATATTACAAGACACTTGGTGCCGGACTTGAGTTTGAAACTGGCGGTCATATTTTCCACCTTAATTTCACCAATGCCACGGCCATACAGGAATCGCAATTTATTACCGATACCAATACTTCTTGGCTTAAGGGACAATACCGTTGGGGTTTTAGTATTGCCCGAAGGTTCTCTTTCGATAAGAAGAAAGCAAAGTAGATCAAATTCAACCAAATAAAAACTTAAACAATTATGGAACGTAACGAATTTATCAAATCATTGGGGCTGGGTGTTGCCATGGTTTGTACCGGAGCTTGCTTTTCTGCCTGTGGTAAAAAAAGTGATGCACCAGAACCCGACAAACCAAAGGGCGGTGGTGTTCCTTCGGGTACTACCGCAAGTGTAGATCTAAGTACGCAATTACTAGCTGTTGGTGCATCCATTACTGTAAACAGCATATTGTTTATCCGTACCGCAACAGGGAATGCCAGCACCTCATTTGTGGCGACACAGGCAGCTTGCCCACACCAGGGCGGTGCATTGAGTTTTATCCAGGCCAGCAATTATATTCAATGTGGCTTACATAGTTCGAGATATACCACTTCGGGTAGCATTTTGGCCCAACCAAATGATGGTGGCACCACGAGTGCGCTAAAAGTTTATCCGCTTACTGTTTCAGGAAACACACTGACTGCTACAGCCTAAGTTTTTGTTTTTAAGGGTAAAGCAGTATCGTAATTGGTACTGCTTTTTTTATGATATTGATTAAACAGTTACATTTTGTCCTTTTACATCAAAGGCATCGCGTAAGCCTATAGCCAGTACATTAAAGGCATAAACAGTAAACATAATGGCTAAACCGGGCAAAACAGCTAAGTAGGCTGCATCCATAATAATATAACCATAATGTTCCTTAATCATGCTTCCCCAGCTTGGCATAGGTGGCTGAGCGCCAAAGCCTAAAAAGCTTAAGCCTGTTTCCAGCAATATGGCTGAGGCAAAATTTGATGAGGCAACAACTAAAATTGGTCCCGCGATGTTTGGTAGTATATGTTTGATAATGGTTCTGCTCGTGCTAAAGCCCAAGGCCCTTGCGGCCTCTACAAATTCGACTTCTTTTAAAGCCATTACCTGCCCGCGTACCAACCTTGCTACATCGACCCAGGTTGATAAGCCTACCGCAATAAAAATCTGCCAAAAACCCTTGCCTAAAGCGAATGATATGGCGATTACCAACAGTAACGAGGGCAGTGACCAAACTACGTTCATAAACCAACTGATGGCTGCGTCTACGCGACCACCAAAATAGCCAGCAATGGCTCCTAAACTCACGCCAATAAAAAGAGAGATAAGCACGGCCATTAAACCTACAGATAACGAAACTCTGATACCTAAAATCAACCGGCTTAATAAATCACGTCCGTAAATATCTGTACCTAAAATATAAGTCTTTTTATAAATGTTATTTTTTTCGAAAAGCGCCTGCGGGCTCCCTATTTTGGAGAGTACTACGCAAGAAGGGCACAAATCCTTAAGTTCATACTTCGTTTCCTTGGCTTTTTCATCATCACCAATATATTCCTGTACAAAAACATTTTTACCTTTTATCTTGTAAGAAGTAATCGGGATACTTTTAAAAGTTGGTGTTTGCCCGTTTAACATTCTTTCGAAAAAGTTAAGCTTTTCTACTTTCGGGCTCCTACTGATAATTAAAAACGTAAATGTACTTCCGGGTTTCTTTTTGTTTAACTGGAGAATCTGAACGTTCGCATTTGGAGAATCATCAGGCATAATTAAGTAGCCCAAAATACCCATTACCATCAAAAGTAAAATAAAGACCAATCCGCCGAAGGCAAATTTATTCCGTTTAAACTTTAACCATACTTTTTTTGATGGGCTATTATCCATTATCTAACCATTCTGCCTTTCCAATTGTATTTTCCGCTGTTTCCAGCAATGCCGATGTACACCATATAAAGCACATGCAGCACATTTAAAACCGGGATTAAAATGAGTAAACTGCGCCTTTTTGCAAAGCCCGTTACATCCCATAAAAATAAGGTTTCTAAAATCATTTTAACCAATAGTTGATAAAATGTAATGGTCAAAAAACCCGGAATAAAAAGCCCGGTGATAAAGTTTGCCAGAATAGTGAGGTTAAAGATCCAAATCAGAACCCCTAACACGATAATAGCCTTATTTTTATAACGGGTACTTTTAGAAGCCCAACGTTTGCGTTGCTGAATAAATGCGCCCAAGGTTTCTTTTGCATGTGTATACACAATGGCTTCTCTATTTTTGAGAAAACCGATCTGATCAGGATACTTGGCAGCAATTTTATGCAACAGTAGCTCATCATCACCTGAAGCCAGGTCATCTATGCCCTGAAAGCCACCAACTTCATAAAAGGTTGTTTTCGCGTAAGCTAAATTTGCTCCGTTACAGGTAGAGGGTTCCTTATTGCCAATAGTAGAGGCCCCCAAGCCGATCAGGTATAGAAACTCTAACGACTGCAGACGCTCAAAGAAACTTTTCTCCTGAAAATAGGCTACCGGAGAGGAGATCATTTTATAATTTTTCTGCTCATATAGGTTTACAATGGTAGCCAGCCAATCTGCGCCCATCCTGCAATCGGCATCAGTAGTGATAATCAGATCGCCAGAACAAGTCCCTATTGCAGTTTGTATAGCCTTTTTTTTGTATGAATTCAGGGCCCTATCTTCATTCAGCTTAATCAGTTTCACATTCCGGTCTGCATAACTTAACACAATTTCTGCCGTACGATCGGTAGAATGGTCATCGATAATAATAATTTCGGTTAAAACCTTAGGGTATCGCTGTGCAACCAGGTCATCAATGGTTTTAGTGATATTGGCTTCCTCATCCCTTGCGGCAACAATGATAGAAACTTTGGTTTGAGGATCGGACTTTTGTGGAGTAAAATAAACCAGGTTATGCCATCCTCTGATAAAATTAAGGACCAAAAAACCATAGATTAAGGTTAAAGCAGCAGATACTAGACTAATTAGATTTAAGATTTCCAAAAAAATTGAGTTTAAAAACGAAATAAGTGCCTAAGATAGCAGGAATTATAATATTTATGAGCCAAATACTTGCAGTACATGCAATAACGGCCACATGCTGATCAGTTACGTGTTTAAATAATTCAACAGCGGTAACACTCCTGATACCCACATCAAAAAGATCAAGTGACGGTAATGCCGATTGTACCAAAAAGAGCAAACAGGTCATCATGATGATATCTGCATAATGCAAACCCGGCACCAACCATACAAACAAGATGAAGTATTGTGAGCTAAACACCAAATAGCGAACAAAACAATAAGTGATGATTTTGAATAGTTCCCTTTTTCGATACCTCGCTAAAATGCTGTAAAATTTCTTGTATTTCCTGGTAAGTTTAAAGGATAGCAAAATGCCGTTTAACCATCGGATGTTAAAGTAGAAGATCAGGAAAAACAGGCAGAAAAATACCGCGAGAAATACCATGGCGATAAAAAGTACACGGTCGATCGGAATAAAACGATAAACAAAAAAACAGGCGGCTATGGCTCCAAAAACATTCGTTAATACCAGTTGACCGATGCTGCCCACACTCATGGCAACTATGCCTACAATCCTTCTTTTAGGTGACAGGAAAAATACCCTTCCTCCATACTCTCCTAGCCTGTTGGGTGTAAAAATGGCCAGTGTTAATCCGCAAAATACCGATTCGATAGCGCGATAAAAACTGATAGACTCGATGTGGCTCATGAGGTATTTCCATTTTCCCGCCTCCAAAAACCAATTCACAAACATCAATAACACCACGATACCAATTACCGTAATAATTTCTGTTTGAGGGATATTTTTTAATAATGCACTGAAATCGTGCAGATTTTTATTCGCAACGAGCTTATGGTAAATAAACCAAAAAGCAAATATTACGATTGCAGCTTTGATGAAGATTGATAATATTTTTTTGTTCCTGCCTGTCAAGATTATCTTTTTAGTTTGCAAATATGCTTAATATTGCTGTAATGTTGAACGAAAAAAAGGAACGGGTTATTATGGGCATTGATCCAGGCACAGCGGTGATGGGTTATGGCGTAATTTTAGAGAAGGGAAATAAAACAGAACTGATCAGTTTAGGGGTGGTAAAGATGACCCATTTGGATGATCCTTTTCTTAAGCTTCAGCGGATATTCGAAAAAACAGTGGTTTTGATCGATCAGTATAAGCCAGATGTCCTCGCCATCGAAGCACCATTTTATGGTAAAAACATTCAGGTATTATTAAAACTCGGCCGCGCGCAGGGCATTGCCATTGCAGCTGCACTCTCCAGAAATATCTCGGTAACCGAATATTCTCCACGTAAGATCAAACAATCCATTACCGGCAGCGGAAATGCTACTAAAGAGCAAGTGGCAGCCATGTTGCAACGCTTGTTAAATTTTAAAGAAACGCCAGAGTTTTTAGATGCTACCGATGGGTTAGCAGTAGCCGTTTGCCATTCTTTTCAAAAAATTACCTCTGGTGGAAAATCCAAAACCTATTCAGGTTGGGAATCTTTTGTAAGTGATAACAAAACCAAGGTTAAAGGTTTAGTGGTTAAAGCAAAGAAATAAATATCGGTTGGTGAATCACCAACCGAAGGAGAGCGAATGACGATGATAGGTCACGAGGTATCGTCATTCCCAACTTGATTGGGAACCACGGAGTGCTCATGAATGCCTCTGAAAAAAAGAAAACTTATGAATAATCCTAATGCTATAAACTTTAAGATTCCCGCCTGCGCGGGAATGACGGTCGATTATTTAATCTGTCATTGGTAGCGTAGTTGAAGGAATAGATTCTTACTGCCTAGCCTGATCAATCATATTTTTAGTCGCTTCAGCCATTGCCAGTTTATTCTTGCGGACAAAATATTTGATAGTGAAGAAGATTGCGATACCGACCAATATCAACATCCATAAATTGGAAATTGCGATGATGATTTCTTTAAAAATGGTCCAACCATTTACAATACCCAACCAAAGTCTGTTGATAAATGCCGGGCGGTAATCGTACAGATTGTCATTGGCAACAATCATCGTTTTAACGGTATTATCCTGATAAAAATTAAGAGTAATGGTACTGAATTTTACACGGCTATCGATTTGCATATTCTCAATTCTCTTGTCAACATAATCGTCTTTGATGTAAAGAGAAGATTCTACATTGGCACTTTTCTTCGAGGCTACTTTATTGATTTTTTCAATCGCATCGACCCGATTCTGTGCTTTCAGCTTATTGGATAAATAGGCGATACTCTGATCGTCCATCTTCATCGATTGGTTATCCACAAAAACCGCCATTTTTGCAATGGTATTGGTAAATTCATCCAGTTTCTCAGACGGAACTTTTGCCACCAAATAACCTTGTGTACGATAGGAAGTAATTTCTTTTAACGAATCAGTAGATTGCTTAACCTTATCGGTTTCCTGGATGGAACTTTCAATAGAAAACTCAGCCACCGTACCCCCTTCGGCTTTAATGGCTTTACTGAGCTGTTCTTTGGTGTTTTGAACATCTTTCACACGAAACCGCATATCAGCAGTTTTAATAATTTTTTCGGCGGGCAACTCTACTGTAGCAGTAGTATCTGCCATACTTTCTTTGTCAGTACGGGCGTAATCTTTTTTTTCGGCGTTACAGCCAAATAGGGCCAAAATTATGGCTATAGCAATAATATTCCTTTTCATGATTGTGTGTTTTTAAATAAATAATCATTTTAAATATTTGCTTCAAATGGCCATAAGAAGTGCAGCGTTTTGGTTAGCTTTTAACGCTGTGTTTCCCTTAATACAGTAATCGTATTTAGGTAACCCAATGTTGAGCTTGGAGTAGTGAGAAGGGGGTTTGGAGGTTTTTTTTTGGTTATTATAAACCTCGCAGGTTTTGAAAGCTTGCGAGGTTTGCCTAGCGTCTTTAATGGGTGTCTTTTTTGAAAAGCAGGTTACTGTGTACATCGGTTCCGAAAGCCCTGCCATCCGCTTTACCGCTCTGCGTTCGGTGCCCGCTCCTGTCAGGTTTAAATTACTTAGGCAGACCTTTCTATCCTAAACCCGACAGTCGCGATAGTCCCTGATTCTTCATCAGGGTATTATTTTAATGGCCTCAATGAGGCTGCAAGATTTAAAATCTGATGGATTTGTGCCTATAAACAAAAAAGCCGATCATGAATAAACATGACCGGCTTTTATATCTTGATCGCAATTGGCTTATGCGTCTAATATTTTGAATACACCTTTAATGGCAATAATTGCACCGATGAATAAAACAATCCAGGATGCTAAAGATACTTGCCACGAATCATAAGCGAAACGTGCGTAAGTACCCACCATGCAAACCAGTACACCAAAAATCATTAATTTATAAATTCCTGGCTGGTTAGCCGTTTTCATACTTTCTGTATTGTGCTTTAATTCGTTGTTCTCCATAATGTTTATTTTTATGATGCTGCAAAAGTAATACTTATTGCTGAATAATTATAAAACTTAGTAACTTTTTAATCGTTCTAATCTTTGTTTCGCTTTATCTTTATCACTAAGTTTTTCTCCCTGATACAAAGGCTTTTCCCAATCTCCGTACATTGGGTTTGGCAACACGATATACTTTGTACCAAATAGGTGCTGATTTGTGTTTACCTGTTCAAAGGTATTTTTATTTTCACGATAAAAAATATTGCTAAAATCGCTTAAATTATCGCCACACAACAAGAGAATGTTATGCGTTTCAGTAATTTTTTGGCGGCGCGGTTCTTTATTTGATGTTCCTTTCGAAACTACTAAATGCGCATCATCTGCATACGGAAAGCCAAAGCTTTTAAGATTTTTCAATGTTGCGGTATAATCCTTTTCATCGCGGTTGCTCACATAAAATATTTCGATATGCTTTAATGCAGCAAACTTTAAAAAAGCCAAAGCCCCCGGAACAGTGTCAGCTTTAGCCAGGTTTGTCCATTCGGTCCAGTCTGCAGGTACGTAACTCAGTCCTTTCTTAATTTCATGTCCCTGAAAAGCCGAGTTGTCCAAAACCGTCTCGTCTATATCAACAACCACACAATTTGGCTTTTTGCTGGTATCGGCCCATAATGCTTCTTTTAATGATAAACGGGCAAAGTTATAAGCCTGAAAGCATAACGCCCTGTACTCGCCTGAAGTTTGCTGCCAAAGCACTGCATTGGTATAATCACGGGCAGGATTTTGGGCCTTTGTAAAAAACGGAAAAGCAGACAAGATGATGAAGATGTATTTTTTCATTGTTGATATTATACCGCAAAGATATTAAAAGACTATCATTAACCAGGCCTGAACGCTTGTAAAACAGTTCTTATATAATTTGCATAGAAATACTTCAATACAATACACCTAAGTAAGAGATAGACTACGGAGCAACCGCAATAATCAGAATAATTTCTACCAATTAAGATTTTAGTTATAAAAATAACTATTTTTGGGCACACACAAATAAAATCAATTTATTATGAAATCTAAAAGCCTACTAGGGATAGCTATTGCCCTATTTTTCTTTGCGGCCTGCAAGAAAGATGACCCGATTATTAAACCTCCGGTAGTTATCGAAAAAGAAGACCCTTTAGAATATGCTCATGACAGTATATCTTACAGTATCGATGGGATCACTTATAAACTATCTAAATATTCCAGTTTCTACAGTGCCAGTAATAGACAACCGTATTCAAAAGTAGATTCAATTGTCGACAACGGTTATTATATATCTGGTATTAAAGATTCTGTTTTATACTCAAGGAAATATGGAATGTATAATGATGAGCAAAAAGTGGACGTAATATTTATTAAAACTTATAACAAAGCATCGATGTTGCAGTCACTAATTTTAAGGCCAAAAGATATTATGGATTTATTTACAGTGGGGCAGAGAAATTATGCGCTGGATTATGGTAGAGATAATATACAAAATGGGGTTGCGATAAGCATCTCTGATGGATTTAAAACATATGGTTCAGATTCATTTAGAACACCACCACAATTAAGCGCTGATGCTCAAAATAATTCAAAATTTGAAATCACAAGTTTAAAGAAATTAAAGTCTGGCACATCTATTTTAGAAGCTAAATTTAATGCAACGGTTTACAACGAAAAGAACGTGAGCAAAAAATTAGAAAATGGATATTTGAGATTAGTTATGAGTAAATATGACTCAATCTTATAAATAAGTAAGATGCCCATTCCAATTTAAGAATGGGTATCTTAGTTTTATCAACAAACGATTAACCATTCAAAAAACTTCCTCTTTCGCCTTTTGATAAAGCCAGTGTTTCCGCTTCAGGATAAGCCTGGGTAAAAGTTACAGGGATTTTATTTTTACCTCTTTCATTCCATTTAAATTCTACAGCGAGAAGCCTCGTATCCGTTTTTTCGATATAATCGATTTCCTGTTGTTGAGTTGTACGCCAGAAAAAGCATTCAGCTTCCATTTGATGCTGATGCAAAAACTTCATCCGCTCGGCAATCATATAATTTTCAAACAATGCACCTACATCGTTTCTGTTGGCAATGGGATTAAAATTCCTTGTAATGGCGTTTACAATCCCGGTATCGTAGAAATAAATCTTTTTATTCTTTTTTATTTCGTTGCGCACGTTACCCGAAAATGCTGGCAGCGTAAAAACTACAAAAGATTTTTCGAGCAGACTGATATATTTATCAACTGTTTTCTGGTCGGCTTTTACCAATTGTGCTAGTTCAGAAAAATTCACTTCGCTTCCAATCTGTAAAGCCAAAGCCTTTACAATTTTCTCAAACAACAGTGGCTTCTTCACCTCCTCGAGTGCAAATAAATCCTTATACAGGTAGCTATCGGAAAGTAATTTTAAATGCTCTTCGGCATGCTGTGGATCGTTAATAATTTCAGGATAAGAACCATAAATTAAACGTTGCTCCAGCGATCTTTCTTCGGAAATGAAATCGGTATCATTTACCAGTTCGGCATACGAAAAAGGCAAAAGCATCATTTCATATTTCCGGCCAGTTAAGGGTTCGTTAATCTTACCCGATAGTTCAAAAGCCGACGAACCTGTAGCAATTACTTGAACATTTTTAAATCGATCTACAATGATTTTAATCAATAATCCAACATCACTTATCCGTTGAGCTTCATCAATAAATAGAACTTCATAATTACCAAGCATTTGGCCAATCTGTATAGCATTCGGTTTAGCTAAAGTTTCCCTCACATCAGCATCATCTCCATTCAGGTACAATGTCCTTTTATCCACTTTGGCTAACAGCTGTTCTACAAAAGTAGTTTTACCTGTTTGCCTTGGGCCAAAAACGATGAAAGCTTTCCCTTTAAAGAGCCTTGCCAAAGCATAATCCAACTGTTTCCTAATAATCATAACAAAAAATTACTACACAAAAGTATAATAATTTTGGATTACAATCCATAAAAAGTATAATAATTTTGGATTGAAATCCATAAAAAATATAATAATTTTGGATTACATACTATATTAATATTAAAAAAGCCCATTTCAGTTAAGAAATGGGCTTTATATTTTTCGGACTCGGGACTAAAAACGCCCAACCCCAAACTACATGTTATCCGTTCAATGCTGCTGCACCACTCACAATCTCAGTTAACTCAGTTGTAATTGCTGCCTGGCGAGCCTGGTTGTATGAAAGTTTTAAGGCTTTCAATAATTCTCCAGCATTTTCAGTTGCTTTATCCATTGATGTCATACGTGCACCGTGCTCAGAAGCGTGAGAATCTAAAACGGCTTTGTATAACTGAATTTTAACTGATTTAGGAATCAACTGTCCTACAATCTCTTCTTGCGAAGGCTCTAGAATGTAATCAACATTGGTCGTTTTACTTTCAACCTTTGTTTCTTCCGCTTTTGGTAAAGGCAACAATTGCTCAGTTGTAATAAACTGAACCGCTGCATTTTTAAAACGATTGTAAACAACCTCCACTTTATCGAACTCACCTTTAATAAAACCGGCCATAATCGTATCGGTAATTTTGGTTACGTTTTCGAAAGTTAAAGCAGCGTATACTTCGTTATTATTACCAATTACGTTATAATTACGTTTTTCGTAAAAATCCTGGGTTTTCTTACCGATAGAAATAATGCTTACATTACCGTTTTTCAACTGTTCGCTATATTTCTCAGCAATTAAATTGTTGGCCGCTTTAATCACGTTCATGTTAAAAGCACCAGCCAAACCACGGTTTGATGATACTGTTACAATTAAAACCTTATTAGGTTCACGCTCTTGTATAAAAGGCGATGAAGACCCTTCTAAACTTGCTGATAGATTACCTAAAATCTCTTTCAGTTTAGTCGCATAAGGACGTAAAGCGATAATTGCATTGGTAGCACGTTTCAACTTAGCTGCCGAAACCATTTTCATAGCCTTGGTAATTTGCTGCGTTGATTGTACCGATGCAATCCGGTTTCTTACTTCTTTTAAATTAGCCATTTTTTAAGTATCGAGTATTAAGTATCAAGTATCAAGATAGGTGAACAAACCCAATCTTGATACTTGATACCCGCTACTTGTATCTAATTAGTATTTACTTGAAATCTCTTTTGCTACTGTATCTAAAACACCTGTAATGGTATCATCAAATTTACCAGCTTTTAATGCCGCTAAAGTTTCTGGATGACGTAGTTCCAATTGCGTTAAATATTCAGTTTCGAATTCTTTTACTTTATCAACTGGTACACTACGCATTAAGTTTTTAGTACCTGCATAAACAATAGCTACCTGTTTTTCAACTGTAAAAGGGGTAAACTGAGCTTGTTTTAACATTTGTACGTTACGTGCACCTTTATCTAAAACCGATTTCGTTGCAGCATCTAAATCAGAACCGAATTTAGAGAAAGCCTCTAGTTCGCGGTATTGAGCCTGATCCAATTTTAAAGTACCTGCTACTTTTTTCATCGATTTGATCTGCGCATTACCACCTACACGTGATACCGAAATACCTACGTTAATTGCCGGACGGATACCTGAGTTGAACAAGTTCGACTCTAAGAAAATCTGACCATCAGTAATCGAAATTACGTTGGTTGGGATATATGCTGATACGTCACCTGCCTGAGTTTCGATAATCGGTAAAGCTGTTAATGAACCACCACCTTTAACGATATGTTTGATCGATTCAGGTAAATCATTCATCGCTTTTGCGATATCATCGTTAGAATTGATTTTCGCAGCTCTTTCTAACAAACGACTGTGTAAGTAGAAAACGTCACCTGGATAAGCTTCACGGCCCGGTGGACGACGAAGTAATAAAGATACCTCACGGTAAGCTACAGCTTGTTTAGATAAATCATCATAAACGATTAAAGCTGGTCTGCCAGTATCGCGGAAAAACTCACCAATTGCAGCACCTGCAAACGGCGCATAGAACTGCATTGGAGCAGGATCTGCAGCCGAAGCAGCAACAACAACTGTATATGGTAAAGCGCCGTTTTCTTCCAATGTACGTACAATGTTAGCTACAGTAGAGTTTTTCTGACCGATAGCAACATAAATACAGAACACAGGCTGGCCTGCTTCATAAAATTCTTTTTGGTTGATAATAGTATCGATACAAACGGCAGTTTTACCAATCTGACGGTCGCCAATAACCAACTCGCGTTGACCACGACCGATTGGAATCATCGCATCAATTGCTTTAATACCGGTTTGTAAAGGCTCATTTACCGGCTGACGATAAATTACACCTGGTGCTTTACGCTCTAAAGGCATTTCGTAAGTTTCACCTAAGATTGGACCTTTACCATCTAAAGGCTCACCTAAAGTGTTCACTACGCGGCCAAGCATACCTTCACCAACTTTAATAGAGGCAATTTTTTTGGTACGTTTAATCGTATCACCTTCTTTGATCTCATCTGAAGCACCTAAAAGTACCACACCAACGTTATCTTCTTCAAGGTTTAATACGATCCCTTGTAGGCCGTTTGCAAATTCAACTAATTCTCCCGATTGAACTTTAGTTAAACCGTAAACACGGGCAATACCGTCGCCCACTTGCAACACGGTACCAACTTCTTCCAGTTCGGTTTCTGATTTGAAGCCCGCCAATTGCTGTCTGATAATTGCCGATACTTCGTCTGGTCTTACCTCTACCATAATTTTACTTTATATCTTTTTGTAAATGTTTAGTGCTTAGCGCATGGCGCTTGGCATTTATTCGCCATCCGCTTATCGCAATACTTTTTTGTTTGGCATTTGGCGCATGGCGTTTTCCGCTATACGTTTATCGCCTCGCGCTTACTGCGCAAATTCTTTTCTTAGTTTACTTAAACCGCTGGCAATACTTGCATCAAATTGCTTATCACCAACTTTTAATATAAAACCACCAATTAATTTTTCGTTAATTTTTTCGTTAACAATAACCTGGTTGGCGTTTAATTCTCTTTTAACAATCGCAATAATCTGCTCTTTAGCTGCAGGGCTTAAAGCACTTGCAGTAGTTACATCAGCAGTAACAATACCCTTAATTAAGTTATATTGTTGAACGAACTGTTTAGCAGTGGCAAATAAAATCGCCGAACGGCCTTTGTTTACCACAATCTTAAAAAACGAGATGGTTAGCTTGCTTACTTTATCAGCAAAAATACCGTTCAAAATACCCGTCTTTTTATCTAAAGGTACAATCGGGTTTTTTAATATTGCTTCTAGTTCAGGGGTTTCATCAACCACTTTCTCAAACAAAACCATATCATTATAAGAATCCTCTAACGCGTTGTTTTCAACGGCTAAGTCTATTAATGATTTGGCGTATCTGCTTGCAACTTTAATTTCTGACATATCTTTTGGGTTGGCGTTTAGCGGTTAGCGTTTAGTACGCCCGTCGCTTTACGCAATACGCTTAGTTTAATTCAACGTCTTTTAACAAGTTAGCTACTAAAGTTTCTTGTTTTGCTTTATCATCCAATTGGGTACGTAAAACACGTTCTGCAATTTCCAATGATAATGAAGAAACCTGGTCTTTAACTTCAGCTAAAGCTGCTTTCTTTTGGTTCTCGATTTCGATTTTAGCTTTCTCGATCAGTTTAGCACCTTCAACCTGGGCTTGTTTTTTAGCTTCGTTTAAAATACCATCCTTTAAAGTTTTAGCTTCCTTTAAAATCTCATCACGTTCTGCGCGAGCCTGTTGCATCAAATCTTGATTTTGGCTGGTTAAACGAGCCATTTCTTGTTTGGCTAATTCAGCTTTGTTAAGTGCCTCATCAATGCTTTGCTCACGTTCGTGAATAGCACCTAAAATAGGTTTCCATGCAAATTTTCTAAGTAATATCAATAAGCAGATGAACGATATTCCAGTCCAAAAAATTAATCCTATGCTTGGGGTTACTAAATCCATTTTATCTAATTTTTTTAATCTTAATCTCTTTAATAAGATTGGGTAAATAACCAATCGTTAAATACCCAACCTAATTTTTTCAGGTGAATTACTGAGGGTTGTTTCCTAATAATGCAACTACCACACCGAATAAAGCAGCACCCTCGATAAGGGCAGCAGCGATAATCATTGCAGTCTGAATTTTTGATGCAGCTTCTGGTTGACGAGCAATACCTTCCATTGCTTTACCACCTACTTGACCGATACCGATACCTGCACCGATTACTGCTAAACCGGCACCAATTGCCGCGATTGAACCTACCATAACTAATTTATTTATATTAATTTGTAAAAAATAGTTTTCTATTAATGATGCTCCTCTACTGCCATACCAATAAACAAGGCAGTTAATAATGTAAAAATAAAGGCTTGTAAAAATGCCACCAGCAATTCTAACACATCCATAAATATTACGAATGCCACTGAAACAGGAGAAATCCAAGCCGTTTCGAAAATAAATATTAAGGAAATTAAACTTAATACGATAATGTGACCAGCTGTAATGTTTGCGAACAAACGAATCATTAAAGCGAAAGGTTTAGAAATGATACCAATTAATTCAACAGGAATCATAATCGGATATAACCACCAAGGCACATCAGGTGTTAAAATGTGTTTCCAGTAATATTTATTACCGTTGATATTAACAATAATCATAGTACCCAATGCCATCACAAAAGTCAAGGCAATGTTACCGGTTACGTTAGCACCACCTGGAAAAATCGGAATCAATCCCAACAAGTTGTTAAACCAGATAAAGAAAAATACGGTTAACAGGTAAGGCATAAATTTAGCATACTTATGACCGATGTTTGGCTTAGCAATATCATCCCTTACAAAAACAATGATCGGTTCGATTAAAGACTGTAAACCTTTTGGTGCCTTACCAACGCGTTTTTTATACGCCCTAGCGACTGAAATGAATACAATTAAAATAATCAAAATCGCCACGAACATCGCAGCAACGTTTTTAGTAATTGAGAAATCTAAAACAGACTTACTTGCTTCTTCATCGATTTTTCCATCAGCACCAACTACCTTTATATGATCTTCTTCTAAACGATAATTATTGTATTTACCGTTATAATCATGCTCTCCATGATGGAAGTTACCAGAAGAGAAAACCTCCAAACCGTTAGCAGTATATAAAATTACTGGAAGAGGCAATGAAGTATGCCCCCAAAGATGCCACATATGCGAATCGGCAATGTGTTCCATAATTACCTTAGTTGGCTCGAATTTTTCTTCACCATGTTTAGCAGCGCCATGCTCACCAGAAACTGCTTCGGCAGATCCGGCTACAACACTATCAACAGGAACAACAGCGCTATCAACCTGAGCGAAAGTATCAATTTTGATAGATAAAAACGCGATTAAAAGCGTAAAAACAACAATTAGTCTTTTAACTTTCGACACAAAAACTTGGTTACAATCCATTTATTGGCAGTTTTTTACTTTAAATTTTGGTGGCGCAAGTTACGTAACAAACAGTAAATTTCAAAGGCCGTAAACAATAAATATAAAGAAAAAAAATTAAGCAGAAATATTAGCCCAATCCCCTTCGCTTTTATACTGTAAATCAACACAAAAGCCATACAAAAAATCATCTTCACTGCAATTGATCCCATAATTGCCATAATACCCACTTCAGGATCACGTTTTATACCGATATCAACAAGCATATAGGCTACATAAGTTATGCCGGCCAAAAAGCCAAACATCACCCAAAAGTTATTTACAAACAATTGTTGATCAGGAAATACGACAGGTAAAACGGCAATTACACCTATTAAAAGGCCTACAAAAATGAAATAGATACTGGTAAATTTGGCTAGCGTCAATGTATAATTTCTTAGCAGATAAAAACTTTTGCAAAGATAAGGTTTTTAGTATCATTAAGTAGTGTGGGAGATAATTATTATGAAGGTTGGTTAAATGTTCAAATTGATTAATCGGTTAACTGAAGCAAACAGCAAATTGTTCTATTGCTTAATTGTTTTAAATTGGTTAATTAGTTAAGCGAAACAAAACTTCTAATTTAAATTGTTTTATAGTAACTGCTGATGGCAAACTGTCGCTTGAAAACCGAGAATTGCCTACTGAAAACTGCCTACTGGAAACCGTCAACTGAAACTTACGGCTTAGTGGCCTGCCTAATGGCCTGGTATAATGCAATCCCCACCCCTGCCAAAGCAAAAGCAGCCGTAATTAAATTAGTTTTGCTGTTTCTGTGCTCATCAATCTTATAGCCAATAAAAGTGAGCAGGCCAATGGTAGCAATCATCTGGAAGCCAATAGCAGAATATTTAGTGGCCGCATTTACCTTTTTCTTTGTATCTTCTTCTTTCGGATTTTCCATTTTTTAATGCAATAATTAAATTAACTTTGAATAATTAAAATTTGTTGCTAAATAAAATATTTTTCTACATATATTGTTTATTGTATATCCACCTAAGAGATTTATCATACTTGAAAAATTACGCTAACAAAAACTTAAATCCCTTCTTCATCTTTTTTAGTGTCCTCCTTATTTATGGCTGTGTCGCAAATAAAGATACAGCAGTAGATCGCAGGTTTCAAAACTTAACGGCAAGGTATAACTATATCTACAACTCCAATGTTTTACTAACTGAGTACAATGAGAGCCTACTACAAAGTTATGCCGATAATTATGAAAAAACACTGCCTGTTTACCTCGATCCTGAGCCACAGGTAAATCTGGTGCTTACACCAGGGGTTGCCAATAAACAGCTCGATGACGTTATTGCCAAAGGACAAACTGTTATAAACGATAAAAGTTTTAGTAATTATATTGATGATGCCTATATGCTTTTGGGCAAAGCAAATTATTTAAAAGGCAATTATTTTATCGCATCAGAATATTTCGATTATACGGCAAAAACCTATAACAGCGATTTAAAAACATTCATTATGGCCATGAACTGGAAAGCCCGTAGCCAAATGCAACTGAACAATATGGTACTTGCCGATAAAATTATTGATACCATGTTGCGTGCTTCTGATGAGTTAAAAAAAGATCTGGCAGAGCCATTGGCAACTGCTGCCCAGATGCGTATTTATCAAAAACGCAATAAAGAAGCTATTCTTTTTTTAGAATCGGCAATTGCCCTTCCGGCCGAAAAACAGCTGCGTATACGCTGGCGCTTTATCCTTGCCCAATTGCAGGAGAAAGAGAAAAATCTTCAGGATGCTTATGCCAATTTTACCAAGGTTGAAAAAAGCAACGCTCCATTTGAAATGTATTTTCACGCCAATTTAAACCGCATTAAACTAAGAGCATTGCTCAGTGGCGTAAAACTGAATAAGGAAGAACAGCTGCTTGCTTTGTTAAAAGATGATAAGAATTTCGATTATACCGATCAGATTTATTATCAGGTTGGAGAGCTCTTTTCTGCAGAAGGAAACTTTGTAAAAGCTGAAGAGAGCTACCACAAATCAGTTGCAAAAAGCACCAGGAACCAAACTCAAAAGGCCTTATCCTATTTAAGGATTGCCGACTTAAATTTTAAGGCGTTTAACAACTACATTAAAGCAAAACTGTATTACGATAGTACGGTGATGATTTTACCTAAAAACTTCCCTGATTACGACAACATTGTTAAAAAGGCCGATAACCTGAAATATTTAACGGATAGGTATACCATTATTGCAAAGGAAGATACCGCCCAGGCTATTGCCAAACTTCCTGCAGGCGAGCGCGAGGCTAAGGTTAAAGCCTATTTAACACCTAAAGTTGAAGTGAGCAATACTGGAGGGGTAATCAGTAATCAATATTTAAATGATCCTGACTTCCCAAATCGATCGTTAAATGCTTCGAATAATACTGCGGGGAACACCTTTTATTTTAATAACAATGCTGCAATAAGCAATGGTTTCGGCGATTTCAAAAAACGCTGGGGCAACAGACAGCTGGAAGATAACTGGCGTCAAAGCATCCGTTCATCGGCACAGGAAACCAATCAGGTTTTGGCAGGTGGGAATGTAGCTACCGGAATCGCGCCTGCAAATGGAGAAACGAATCAAACGGCTGTAGACCAAACCACATTAGAAAAACAGTTTTTGGATGGTTTGCCAACCACTCCCGCATTATTGGCTACCTCCGATCAAAAAATCATTGATGCTTATTTCGAAATCGCCAGCTTCTATCAACAAGAGCTAAACGACAAAGCAGAAGCAAATAAGATTTACCTGGAACTGATTAAAAGATATCCGGATAATAACCATTTAGTTGCCATTTACTACAGTTTACATCTAAATTACAAGGGTGTTGATGAAGTAAAATCAGATCAGTATAAACAATTGGTGCTCACTAAGTTCCCTGAATCTAATTTTGCAAAGAATATTTTAGATCCATCGTACTCGGCCAAACAAACAGAAATGGAAAACATTGCCATTAACAATTATAATGTGGCCTTTAATGCTTACGCGAAAAAAGATTATCCAGGGGTAGTGAAACAGGCGGATGATAACATTACGGCTTTTCCTAACAATGATTTAGCACCACAGTATGCCTATTTAAAAGCAATTGCTGTTGGCCGCACCGCTAAGGTTGATGCGCTGCTTACTGAATTTAATTTGATTACCACGCTTTATCCAAACGATAAAATTATTACCCCATTGGTCCGCGATCATTTAAAATATATTGAGGCAAATTTGGAAGAGTTTAAACAACGGCCACTTGCCCTTATCGATTTTGATCCAAATGCGCCACGTTTTGTAAGTCAGGCTACACCAATTGCCGTTCCAACAAAACCTTTAGTAACTGATAATGCCACTGTTAAAACAGCAGAGCCTACCACTGTATCTAAACCTGCTGAGGTTAAACCGGCCGATCCTACCAAACCGGCGAGCATTTTTAGTACAGCTAAATCAGAAGAGTATTATTATGTGATCGACGTTGCCGACGCAACTTTAACCTTAAGTTCCTCACGTTTTGGAATAGGGCAGTTTAACCGTGGCAATTACCCCGATAATGATTTGGAACATAAATTGGTAGAGTTAGATAATGATCAGCTGATTTACATTACGAGTTTTATCGATCTTGAAGACGCCAAAATTTACGAATCAAGCATTACAGGCCAGTTAAAGAACATTATGAAAGTTCCAGCCAACTTATATAAAGGCTTTATCATCAGCAAAGAAAACTTCGAAAAGCTAACAGACCGCTCGCGCATTGACGAGTATCTGGAGTTTTTAAAAGACAATTACAAATAAGTAATATGGTTTAAGCTGGTGGAGAAAAATCTATTCTATAAAAAATTAATAAATTTGCATCCAAAATCTTCTATTCTGGAGATGATTGGAAAATAACAACACAAAATGAACAAGTCCCTTTCTGCACAAGAAACAAAAAGATATAGTTTAGTCATCTGGAAATTACTGATCGGGGGAATTGCCCTGTTTGCTATTTTCATTTCGATGGTAGGCTTGGGCCTTTTTGGTGCATTACCTTCTTTCAGGGATATCGAACATCCAAAAAGCAACCAGGCTTCAGAAATTATTGCCGAGGATGGCCGGCCATTAGGCACCTATTTTGTTCAAAACAGATCGAATGTTACTTATAAAGATATTTCCGAAAATGTAATCAACGGGCTGATCGCGACAGAAGATACCCGTTTTAAAGAACACTCGGGCATAGATTTCAAACGTACCTTCACCATTATCGGTTATAATTTAATCGGTAAAAAACAAGGTGCAAGTACCATTACACAGCAATTGGCTAAAAATCTTTTTCCCAGAGAATCGAACTTAAATTTTTTCTCGCTGGTGTTAACCAAGTTTAAAGAGTGGATTGTTGCCGTTAAATTGGAACGCAACTATACCAAGGAAGAAATTATTACCATGTATTTAAACACAGTTGATTTTGGTAACCAGGCTTATGGCATAAAATCGGCAGCCAGGGTTTACTTTAACACTACCCCTGATAAACTTACTTTAACAGAGGCTGCAACGCTTGTAGGGATGCAAAAAGGGATAACCATGTACTCGCCAACCCGCCACCCCGAACGATCAAGAGACCGCAGAAATACCGTAATGGCCATGATGGTCAAATCGGAACTCTTAACCCAGCAAGAATTTGACGAACAAAAAGAAAAGCCCTTAAACCTGCATTTTAATGCGGCAACCGTTAACGATGGTATTGCACCATATTTCCGTTCGGTACTTAAGAATGATATTAAAAACATTTTTCAGGAACAGTCGATTACCAAACCCGATGGCACACCTTACGATTTAGACCGCGATGGTTTGAAAATTTATACCACATTAAATTATGATATGCAGGTATATGCCGAAGAGGCGCAAAAAGAATATATGAAGATCTTACAGGCGCAGTTTATCGCCAGCTGGAAAGGCAGAAACCCTTTTAAGGATAAAGCTTTACAGATTGAACAGGGGATTAAAAGATCAGACCGTTATAAATCCTTAAAACTAGAAGGTAAAACAGACGATGAAATTAAAAATGATTTTAATACCAAAACAGAAATGAGCATTTTTACCTGGAAGGGTAATATTGATACGGTAATGAAACCGATCGACTCGGTACGTTATTACAAAATGTTGCTGCGTAATGCGATGATGACGATGGATCCGACCAATGGTCATGTAAAAGCATGGGTTGGGGGGATTAATTACGAACATTTTAAATACGATCAGGTTAAAATGGGGACCAGACAAGTGGGTTCGACAGCAAAACCGTTCACTTATGCCGTAGCAATTGAAAATGGTTATTCTCCTTGTTACACTGTGCCAAATGTACCAGTAACGATAGATGGCTATGGAGAACCATGGACGCCAAGAAATTCGGGTAAACCACTGCCAGGCAGCATTACTTTACAAAAAGCTCTGGCTTATTCACAAAACTTTGTTACCGCTTATTTAATGAAACAGGTCGGTCCTGTGGCCGTATCTACATTAGCTACTAAAATGGGCATTCCTAATGTTCCGGCATTTCCATCTATTTGTTTGGGGACATTCGATTCATCAATTTTTAATATGGTTGGGGCTTATGGCGCTTTTGCAAACAAAGGAACCTATACCAAACCAATTTATTTGTTAAGAATTGAAGATAAAAATGGGGTGGTATTATTTTCACAAAAGGAAATACCAAAACCGATCATGAGCGAAGAGGTGGCTTATGTAATGACCAGAATGTTAAAAGGTGTAGTAACTAACGGAACCGGATCGAGGCTGAATTATAAATACAAAGTAAACGCACCTATCGGAGCTAAAACGGGTACTACCCAAAATAACTCAGATGGTTGGTTTATGGCCATTACTCCTCAATTGGTGACAGGTATATGGACTGGCTGCGAAGATAGGGCATTCCACTTTATCAGTACCAACCAGGGTGAAGGTGCTAATACGGCTTTGCCAATTTTTGCAGGTTTTATCAAAAGAGTATACGCCAATCCGGCCTTAAAAATTAGCCATGCTGATTTTGAGGCACCAAAATCTGGTGTTTCGATTACCTACGATTGCAACCAATATCAACAACAGGAAGAAGGCGCAACCGAATTGGATGAGAAGTTGGGATTTTAGACACTATTTACAACCAAAAGTTTTCTCCTAAATTTTAGGGGATAAACATTAAATTTGTAATAGAAAATTGTAATTGCATTTTAGGGAGTGTTCTTCAAATATTTGAGAGGTAAAATCGTCACCCTGAATTCATTTCAGTGTCTATTTTGCATAAAAGATGCTGAAATAAATTCAGCATGACGATCGCTCTGCATAAAGGAGTTAAAAATTAAGCATTATAAACAAGTACTAATAGAACTTAGGTTATGAAATTACAGAACATTAAAATTGTTTCTTCGCAAGACGATCTTAAACCTAATATCCTAAAAGGGAATAAATCACTTAATCCTAAAGAACTTTTCGGTATTTGGAAAAACAATCCCAAAAACCTTAAAGACATAAGGAGTGGATCTTGGGATTTCAAAAACTGATATTATTGAAGCAACCGCAATTGTTTACTTACGACAAAAAAGACTTCGATTTCATACCTAATATTATTCTCTATTAAAATCACCTAATTTTGCTCCATTAATCCCTCATGAGCAGTTTCGACCATAAAACAGCATTAACAGCTATTCCACATAAACCCGGTGTTTACCAATATTGGGACGCTGATGGAAAGCTCATGTATATTGGAAAGGCGAAAGACCTGCGCAACCGTGTAGGTTCTTATTTTAATAGCGACAGAAACCAGTTTAATGGCAAAACAAGGGTACTCGTTTCCAAAATCCGCAAAATTACATTCACCATTGTTGATACCGAGATTGATGCCTGGTTACTCGAAAATAGCTTAATCAAAAAACATCAGCCAAAATTTAACATAAACCTAAAGGACGACAAAACCTATCCCTGGATTATTGTTAAAAACGAGAATTATCCCCGTATTTACTGGACAAGGAAAGTGATTAAAGATGGCTCTACCTATTTTGGCCCTTATGGATCAATAGGCATGATGCATACTATTTTGGATCTGATTAAAGAAACGTATCCCCTACGTACCTGCAGCTTACCATTAACAGAAAAAAATATAGCTGAAGGGAAATTTAAAGTTTGCCTGGAATATCAAATTGGCAACTGTAAAGGCCCTTGTCAGAATTACCAGACCGAAACCGACTACGATAAAAATATAGGTGAAATTAAAGAGATCCTGAATGGCAAAATCGGAAATGTAATCCGGGATGTTAAAGGAATTATCAAATCGGCATCAGAAAACCTGAACTTCGAACTGGCGCATCAATATGCAAGGAGATTAGAGGTACTGGAGAAATACCAGAGTAAATCTACTGTGGTAAATAGCGCCATTACCAATGTTGATGTGGTGAGTATTGCATCGGACGAACGTTATGCTTTTGTAAATTACCTGAAGGTGATGAACGGAACCATTATCCAGACGCAGACCATCGAGGTTAAAAAGCAGTTGGACGAGAGTGACGATGAGATTTTAACATTGGCCATGTTAGAGTTCAGAACGAAGTTCAGCAGCACCTCCAAAGAGATTATTGTTCCTTTTGAGCCTTCGTTAGAGGATGAAAGTTTAAAATTTACTGTACCTAAGCTCGGCGAGAAGAAAAAACTCCTGGAGCTTTCGCAAAAGAATGTTTTGTTTTTCAAAAAAGAGAAACTTAATCAATACGAAAAATTAAATCCCGATTTACGCACCGATCGTATTTTATCTACGATGCAGAAAGACCTGCGTTTAACCCAGCTTCCAAAACATATAGAATGCTTTGATAACTCCAACTTTCAGGGTAAATACCCGGTTTCTGCGATTGTTGTTTTTAAAGACGCTAAACCATCGAAAAAAGACTACCGCCATTTTAACGTGAAAACGGTAGAGGGTCCTAACGATTTCGCGACCATGGAAGAAGCGGTTTTCCGTCGTTACAGGAGGATGCTGGATGAAAACCAGACGTTGCCTCAGCTCATCATCATTGATGGCGGTAAGGGGCAGCTTTCGTCGGCTGTAAAGAGTTTAAAGTTATTGGGTATAGAAAACAAAGTTACCGTAATTGGTATTGCCAAACGTTTGGAAGAACTGTTCTATCCTGGCGATTCCTATCCATTGTATCTGGATAAAAAATCGGAAACCTTAAAAGTGATCCAACAGCTCCGTGATGAGGCCCACCGCTTTGGGATTACCTTCCACCGCAAGAAACGCGATCAAGGGACACTGAAAACAGAACTGGAGCAGATTGAAGGTATCGGCAAAACTACCGCAGATAAACTGTTAACCCATTTCAAATCGGTTAAAAAAATTAAAGAGGCTACCGAAAAAGAACTGGCAGAGGTGCTGAATAAAAAACAGATGATTACCCTTCAGGCCTATTTCAAACAGGAATAGCTATTTCAACCCAGATTCTCTTTGAGGAGGAATTAGGATTTCTCCTCCGAAGGAGTTCCTTTGGAACACTACGATCGAAATGACGACCAATTTATAGAACCTGTCATAGCCAATAAGATGCCTCATTCTACCTTTCTTACCAGCGCTTCTGTTTTCAATGACAATATGACGTTTAACAAAAAAGGCTCCGATTTATCATCGAAGCCTTTTAATAAGGTTAATATTCCCAAAGACCTTGTTCGTAATCAAGAACAGATTTTTTAATCCTTTCTGATTCGTACAACCTTTCTCTAGGATCGGTAATAATATCTCTGATCTTATTGTCGCCAGGATTTGATTCTTTTACAATATAGCTGCTGAATAAGCGGCGGATAAAGAAATCATCGAAGCTTAATGCTGAAGCATCGTTATTGGTATTGATTAAACGTTTCTTCGTTAAAATCTCTCTAGCTTCTGGATAATACACCCAAAATACCGGTTGCCATTGTTTAGAAACCTCATTGTATTTTAATGGCGCAATACCTACAATACGCGGTTCAAAAACAGAACGTTTGGTATCGAAAATCCAGTCTTCTTTAATTCTGAATTTCAAGAATAACTCTGGATTAAAATCATTAACTACAGTAGTAACCGTTCCGGTTTTGTTGTTCGAAACCTCTGCTGTTCCTAAAGCCGATTTGGAAGCAGAATCTGCCGACATTGGATTAAGAAAAGCATCATCTTCGTTCAATGCACTATCTATTGGTGAGTACGCGGTTAGTTCGTCTTTCTTAATTGCGGCAATTAATACATCAATTAGGCGTGATTTAGGCGATTTTAAGGCTGAGTTAACCGTATCACGTAAGTCAATTTCTCTCCAGATCCGTTTTGCATAAAAAACATCCTCTTCCCTCACATCAGCCAAAGGAACCATTTCAGTACTGTCAATGTCCTTACGGGCATAAAAACCATCTTTAGGTGGTACCTTAAGTTTCTTTTTAGCTGTTTTAACAGGGGCTTTCACTGTATCTGCCACAGGGGGTGCGGCTACTACTGGTGCAGCTTTCTTTGGTGCTAACTTGGTTGGCTTTTTTTGTGCAAAAGCAAACGAGGTTAACAAAACTAAAATAGCAATACTTAAAATCCTTTTCATCTTCTTCTTATTTTACACTAAACGCTAATGAAGGCAAAATTCTTTGACGACCATCTGGCCCTACAGAAACAATATCTTCAAAAAACACCCTTGTACCAGGCGTAATTGAGTTTATTGCACCCTTAACTGCGCCTGCGAAACTTCCACCACTACCTGCAATGGTAACAGCATCAGAACGAGGTTTTATAATGGTTAACTTATAACGTTGTATTTTAAACTTAACATCGAAAGGAAAATCATCCAGATCTGCTTCAATTTCAGTTTCGCTTTTTAGCTGTACTGAAGCTACATCACCTCCAGCGCGGCCACCAACCTTAGCCACCGGAGCAGGGATAGCTTTAACCCTGAATTTTTGTGAGCCTAAGCTAACTGTTTTACCAGCGTTATTTGCAGATACATTAATGGATACTTCCTGGCCAACCATACTTCCTGGAACGTTAACATTATAATTTCCGTTAGCACCAGACATTGAACCTCCTGAAATGGAAGCACGAACACTCTCTAATGGAAAACCTGCTGCCGATACCGTAAATGGATTCGGAATACCTGCATAAATTACATTCAACTTTGTTGAAGAAACAGATGCTGAAGGTTTCGCTACCTGATAAGTTTGTGGTTGGGTTTTATATTCTTTTACCTGACCATCGGTTTGGCGAACACGAACAGTACCTACCCAGGTAAACTGGCCAACACTACTTGTACCACCACTATAAGTTCCTTTACCATCTTTAACGGATAATTTACTTCCATTAACGGTAATATCAGGAGTTGATCTCGAATCGCTGGCTGTTAAAAATACCTCAGCAGTATACGGCTGACCTTGGATTACGTAAGAAGTAGGTGCTACTGCAACTGCTGCAAACTGATCCAGATTAACCTGTGCTTTATCCATATTTCCGAACAATTTCTTAACTATCTCTGCTTCAGCATTTTTAGTATCTGTTTGCAGTTTGGTTAAAATCGTCATTGCAGCAGTTAATGGCGTTCCCTCACCAAAATATGTTTCCTGCCAGTTTCCTTTTCTTTTTCTTACAGGATCTTTAGCTTCGAGAGAGAATGAAACATTCGCTCTATCAGCCGGGTCTAACAAAGAGATTAATTTTTCGCGTGTGGCGTTAATTCTCTTTTTCAACTCATCTGCTTTCTTTTGATTAATCATGATATTCTGTGCAATATCCTGATTTGATCTATTTACCAAATCTTCAGTTTCCGGATCGATTCCATCACCTGCCTGGGTAAATTCTTTTTTAATGCTTTCAATATAATTATTCAAATCATCAGCCGCCTTCTGTGCCTGTTTTGCCTTATCGTAAATTGGCTGTGCACGTGCTGGCTCTTCTTTCAACTTCGAATTTTCGAAGGCAGAAAATAACTGATTAATACTTGTATTTACATTGTTTTTAGAAGTATCCAAACTATCGTTGATATTTTTGAATGCATCTAAAATGGTATCTGATACGTTTAAGGCGAGCATAGCCAACAATACCAAATACATGATATTGATCATCCGCTGCCTTGTTGTTTCTTTTCCGCCTGCCATGTTTGATGTAGCTTTTCCTTTAAAAATTAAAAACTAAACAAATTATACACGTGGGCCGTTCATAGCCGATAACATATTGCCATAAATTGCATTAAGCGATGATAGGTTTTTAGCCAGCTTATTCACCTCTTCTTTAAACTGTTTCGAATCTTCCATCGATTCGTTAAAGTTCTGCATGGTTAATGATAAGTTTGAATAGAATTTATTCATCGATTTTAGATGCGCGCTCGAATCTTGTAATTCTAATTCATATACCGCATTTAAAGCTGATAAATTTTTAGCCAAATTGTTAACCTGATCGTGGTAAGCCTGAGAATCTACAGTGCTCTCACCCATTGCTTTCAAATTAGCTGTGGCTTTATCAAAAGATGCACTTAAATTATCGAAACCAGCTGAAGCTGTTTTAATTTTGCCTGTAAATTCGTTGGTTGCGGTAGATGCATCTGCAACATTAGAAATTGTTGCTACTTTATCACCAAAAGTACGCAAACCAGAGCCTAAGCTTTCAATCAATTCAGGACCGATTTTAGCATCTGATAACATTTTATCCAAAGCTGCTGTGTTCGATGCTGTTGCTGCAACTGGTCTTGCGGATGCAGTTGGTAATTCTCCTTTAAAATCTGGTTTTAATTCAGGATATACTCTTTCCCAAGCTGGTTCTGGCTCTGGTGGGAAAAACCCTGTTAAAAAGAATAAAATTGCCTCTATTCCAAGACCAAGCCCAATCATATAGCTACCTACAATTCCACCAATGTGTAGAATTTTAAATAACGCTCCGATAATTACAATACTTGCTCCCCATGAAATCGCTACGTGTAACCAGCCTGGTTGTTTCTTTGCTGCCATAAAATTTTGATGTTTTTCTTTAGTTTTTAGTTTGTTTGGTTTAATGTCTTAAATCGGTACCAGGATAAGATGAAACGCACCTGAAACCAATGTATGATCTTTGTGTATCCTGATATTCATATGTAGCTACTGCATTTTGTAGAAAATAGCCTGTATCTTTCCAAGAACCACCTTTTACTACTTTACGCTTTTTGTATTTGCTGTCGGTTGCACCAGCATCATAAGTAAAATTCGGGTTCAAATCGTGCAATAATGGACTTGCACCTTTATTGTAAGCAGTTAATGTCCATTCAGAAACATTACCTGCCATGTTGTACAAACCATAATCATTAGGAAAATACGATCTAACACCTACTGTATAAATACCTCCATCGCTTGAATAATCGCCACGGCCCGGTTTAAAGTTAGCCTGTAAACATCCTTTTGTATTTCTAATGTAAGGACCGCCCCAAGGGTATTTGGTTTTGGTATTGCCACCTCTTGCTGCATATTCAAATTCAGTTTCAGCTGGTAATCTATAATCTGATCTTGATCCTGCGGGCAATTTTCTTGCTGTAGCAACTCCATCGTACAATCTTGTTCTCCAATGAGAGAATGCTTTTGCCTGTTCCCAGCTTACACCAACTACAGGATAATCATCATAAGAAGGGTGGTTGTAGTAACCACGTACCATAGGATCGTTTTGTGAATAAGAATAGTCTGTTTTCCATACCATGGTATCAGGATAAATAGCAACGGTATAACGATCGATATAATCCTGGCGTTTGCTGTTTGGGTCTTTATGCCCCAGAGCAGCTTTCTCCATATTTAATTCGGCATAAGAATATTCGAATTTACGAACATCCAGTTCTTTTTTGCCTGGAAGCGCATCTAAACCTGAGTAATACATGCCATCTAACTGGCTAACCTGAGCGGCAGCTGCACCCTTACCTTTATTGCGCCAAATGTTGGCACCGTTTGGTCCAACTTTTCTCCAGTCGATGTATTTCTCCCCACCAACAGCATTTGCGGCATTTCCTTTGGGCGTAACCATAAACTGTTGAGGATTGCCCATCATCACAATTGCAATCGAATCGCGTACCCAGTTGGTAAACTGGCGGTATTCTGCATTGGAAATTTCAGTCTGGTCCATAAAGAACGCACTAATGGTAACCATTTTACTTGGTCCATTCTGAGAGAAAGTAATATCTTCATCCGATCCTCCCAGTGGAGTATGACCCGGCGGCACATAAACCATTCCTAGTGGGATTCTATCGTTTTTGAATTTTCGGTTATAAGCACCAACCAGCTCGCCTTGACCGCCATGGCCACAGCTTGCTAGCATTACAGTTATACCTACAATAGCTAGAAGGTAGATTTTCTTCATATTTTTTATAGTGTGCACAGCACGATTAGGAGCAATTTTATCAAAAATCACTGAAATTATCAACAAAAGCAAATATTTTACGTTAAATCATTACTGAAAGGCGATTAAAGTTACATTAACATTTCGCCAACAGCCCTATATTTTGTTCAAAAATATGCGTAACTCTCTTACTAACAGTAAAGTTACGCATTTATTGTATTGACTTAAAATAAATTATTTATCGTATTATTTATTAGATATTTTGATGTAATTCTCAATAGCCATCGTCATAGATGGAACGCCAGGGGTTGGCGCAGCAATATCCACTATCAGGTCCATATCGGTACAAGCTTTACTTGTGTTAGTTCCAAAAGCAGCAATCCGTGTATTATTCTGTTTAAAATCGGGGAAATTTTTAAACAACGACTGGATACTTGATGGACTAAAAAATGCAATAACATCGTAGAATACTTCAGCTAAATCAGATAGATCGCTCACTACTGTTCTAAACAAAACTGCAGGCGTAAAATTATACCCACTTTTTTCCAGGAACTTCATCGTGTCTTCGGTAGCCATATCAGAGCAAGGATATAAAAACTTCTCGTTTGCATGCTTCTTTAGCACTTCTGCTAAATCTGCTGCAGTTTGTTTACCAAAAAAGATTTTACGCTTCCTATACTGGATATACTTCTGCAGATACAATGCAATAGTCTCAGACAGACAAAAATATTTCAGTTCTGCCGGCACCTCATAACGCATTTCTTCGCAGATTCTAAAAAAATGATCTGCTGCATTACGGCTGGTAAAAATTACTGCCGTAAAATCGGCCAGGTTAATCTTATCCTTTCTAAAGTCTCTTGCGGGCACACCTTCAACATGAATAAAAGACCTAAAATCAACTTTTAAGTTGTGTTTTTTGGCCAAATCGTAGTAAGGAGATTTTTCTGTTTCAGGTTTTGGTAAAGTAACCAAAATACTTTTTACTTTGCGGATTCTAGAGTCGTTCTTTTCTTGCATTTTCCTTTTTCCTGCTACAGTCCTATCGTTTTAATTAGTATTAGGATGGGACATATTTCGAGGGCGCAAAAGTACAAAAATAAATGCATTCTAGAAAACTTATTATTAGAAAGTATCGTTATACCTGCCCGCAATAGCTGAAAAGCAAAAATAATGCCTAACAGTAAGAATGCCAACACGATATACACCCCACCGTATTTAAGTGGCGATAGGGCGAAAGCAACTACTAAAGGAATAAATAGTAGAGATGCATTGAAGTAGCTGAGGTACAAAATTGAGATGTATTCGCCCACTGGTTTCTGCACATTGAACAGATAACCCAAAAAGCGTAAAAGAACCAATTTGAGGGCATAAAAAACAATTATAGTAATCGATATACTAAAAAAGAATTTAAACCCATCTTTAGCCTGATACATATCATTCCACTGCGCTACCAGAAAAAAGAACATGCCAAAAACGAAACCAAACTGCACAAAAAGCAACAAAAATGGCCATGAACTAAACAGGTTGTCTTCCTTGTTAATATTATTCAAAATCCTGTTGCTGAAAAACGATTGAACGATTGCCGATAATTGTTTCGAAAAAGCATTTTTTAGAATGGCAAAGATGATAAGCATACCAAAAATAAATCCAAGTAAACCAACATTGCCTTTTGGGATTCTTGTTCCCAGTTGATAGGGATTTGCCTTTTTCTTTAAGTGCTGATATTTCTTTTGCCAGGCCAGTAGATCGAGTTTAGGAAAAAGATATTCCTTTTCAATGGTATCAAGCAGCGCCCCCTTGTTAATTAAACTGTCAGGAAGCACCCAGGTGTGATGAACAAGCGAATCGGTCGAAAATTTCTGTCTGGCAAGGGTTGCCGAATCGGGCCGGTATCTTCTATAATGATATTGATTTACAGCTACACTATCTGTTTGAACAGGAATTTCTTGTGCTACTACAAAATTAGCAGACCATACAAACGCGAACAAAAAGAAAATAAATTTCGGCATGCTGTTAATCAAAACTTAAGGATGCAAAAGTAGTCGAATAATCATGGTTTACCTAAAGAAATTAATCAATCCAGATTATAGCCATTATTTCTGCAAGATCCTATTCATGTTAAGGATTGCTTTAATCCAACCACTTGTTGGAATTGCAACCCTGCTTAAAGTGGCAAAACTTAAAAGCTTGCTATTTAGTTGTTGTGGCACTAATGATTTCTTTCCCATAGCAATTAAAGTAAAGCTATTACTTTAATTATGTAATTTATAATGATCCTTTTATAATCGATTGGTTATTAATTATAACAATAAAGAAAAACTAACTTTGCTATCTTTGCCCCAATACATGAAACACCAATAAATACTGAAAATCAAAGAGTTAAGAATAAAAAATAATTAGCACGGAGAGAGTAGTTAAACGACCTTTTGTACTTCGAACAATGTTGATAATATTCCGTACACAATACTAAAAGCAGAGATTTTCCAAATATTTATCCGTAAAAATATACTGCTTTTGCCAACATTAGCAGTATATTTTTACGTAATAAAATGCTGCCTTTTTAAAAGGGAATTTTAGCCGCCGATTCTCAACAATATCAGTCCAACTTAAAAACAGTTTGACCCTAATTATGGTAACCTTCTCAAAAATAAAAATCGATGGCCTTACTTCAAATAAAGCATGCGCAAACGTTTGTTTACAACCATAACCACATTACCATTTGGCAGTACCAGCATCGCCTGAGCAGGAGATAACCTGGTCATAAGTGCATTATCGATATCAACACCATTTATCGGAAAATAATCAGAAATGGTTCCGGCTATGATCCTCATCCGATTATCATTGGCCTTAATTTTTTTGATGCGCCAGTTGAATGATGAAATAAACAAGTCGCCATTTCCAGCAAGTGCATAAGCAGATGGCGTAGACACCCCTGCCTGCTCAGCCGGCGTATTATCTGCCGACTCAGGCTTTTGTAGATAAGTATTTTCCCCTATAATGCGCTCTACCTGTCTGCTTGATGCAATATATTTCCAGATATAACCCGCGCTCTGAAAATAGATGCCACCCGTCCATCCATACAATAGACCGCCGATGCTGGACATTTTTAACGGATCACTCGGGTCTGAAACATACCCTGCTCCCGCCTTGTCTTTTCCGATAACCGTCCTGATGATTCCGGTCGCTTTCTCAATCCTGCGAATCACATAACCCTGTTTAAAGTAGATATCACCGTTGCCTGCAACAGCAAGCCCCTGAAAACTCCAGGTATCCAGCCACGATTTGCCATAGGGAACATTATCGGGGATATCCAATGAAGCAGGATATGGCACTGGACTTCCGCCCATAAGCAATTCAACTTTATTATTGGAAATACTATAGCGAAGCAGGTAATATTCTCCACCAAACAAGATGTGGTCATCATCTTCCATCGTCATTGCGCCTACATTGTACAAACGGGGTTCATATATCCGAATAAAGCTGTCAGAGCCGTCAACACCTGTTTTTCTAATAGAAGTATAACCCAAACCGCCCAGTCCCGGCGAATACGAATAAGCATCTCCTTTGGAATTCAGGCAAGCCGTTGCTTCAACCGAACTTTTGGCAAGTGTTTTGATGCCGTATTCACTCTGCGGAATTTTCAGTCTTTTATGCCTGTAAACCTTATTGCCTAAATAGAGGGTGAGTGAATCATCCGTTAGCTTTCTAATCACCCCGTGACTAGGTCCGAATCGTACCAGAGAATCCGGTCCAAGCTCCATATCGCTCTCCAGATCATAACTATACATTGCGCTATAGTCTGCAATAACATTTGTCTTACTGAAAATATATAGAGAGTTAAACAACCTATCAGTTCCTGTTGCCAGCCACCAGCCTGTTATCTTGCTTGTATCGACAAGTACAGGCTTCTTTTCCGGAGTAATGGGACTAGGAACAATATCGTTTTTCTTACAGGAAGACAAACTAACAGCTAGTATCACTGATAGGTAAAAGAATGGGGAGCAGCGCATGGTATTTTTTTTTGGTAAAGATAGCAAAACGCCCAGTTTTATAAAACTTGTGGGCAACATCGATTTCACTCATTGCTTTTTGAAGATATACAATATCAATAAAGTCCTTTAATCTCGTTCCATTACCAGAAATGGCATTAAGTTCCAATGCAGCAATATCATCATGCTTTATCCGACGGCCATTTGCAAAGACAAAGCCGTTCAGCCGACCAGGAAAAAAGCCTTCAGCAATTCATTATTCATTAAAGTGTTTAGGAGTTCCAGTGTAGATTCACTGACAGTTTCTTTTCGTAGCATTTCATTGAAGTTAAGGGTATATTAAATGATGGCTTACAAAGCTCATATCTTTATCATTCAGATAAGTCAAGTTTTTAATGGCCAATTTTACCCCTGCAACCCCATATTTGTTTAATATAAAATACCAGTCTTTTGGCCACCCTCGCTCAATTACCCTTTGAACGACTACATCACGCATTTCGTTATAATCAAAATCACTGAGGTTAAACTCCCAGAGCAATTTTGGATTAAGGGTTACATCAGGAAAATTTTTATAGTCACCAAAATACATAATCTTTCTTTCCTACGCTGTTTAACAAAAATACGGAATATCCATGCTAAAGGCAATTAAAATATAAAGAATGAGAGGGATCGTCGTAGACTCATTTACTACCCCCCTATAATCTCAAAATAGCATCTCTTCGGGTTAATCGGATCAGCTCCTTATGGTCGCCATATTTCTGACTAATGACATTATCTTCTGCACACAAGTCATTTTTATACCTTATTTTTGCCAAATGTCCGGTATCTATATTCATATTCCTTTTTGTAAAAAGGCCTGTCACTATTGCGACTTTCATTTCAGCACTTCTTTAAAATATGCTGATGAAATGGTTGATGGGATATGCAAAGAAATCAAAATGAAGAAAGACCGGATTACAGGGCAGGTTGGAAGCATTTATTTCGGCGGCGGAACCCCATCTATCTTATCGCAGGTAGCTTTACAAAAGATTTTCGATGCCATTAACCACACTTTTTCGGTTGATGCAAATGCTGAAATTACCATCGAAACCAATCCAGATGATTTAACCGCCCAGAAATTAAAAGAACTGAAGCAGTTGCCTGTTAACCGATTTAGTGTAGGTATTCAATCTTTTTATGATGAAGATCTGACCTGGATGAATCGGGCACACCAGGCCCAAGAAGCGGAAGATTGCATCAGAAGGAGTCAGGATGCCGGTTTTGAAAATCTTACCCTCGATTTAATTTATGGTTATCCTTTGCTTACCGATCAAAAATGGTTAAGTAATATCCAAAAGGCAATTGAGCTTGAGGTTCCACATATTTCGGCCTATGCCCTAACAGTAGAACCACGGACGGCTTTAGCTCATGCCATTAAAAACAAAAAACAAAC
The DNA here is from genome assembly GCF_918698255.1 of Pedobacter sp. Bi27. NCBI lineage: Bacteria > Pseudomonadati > Bacteroidota > Sphingobacteriia > Sphingobacteriales > Sphingobacteriaceae > Pedobacter > Pedobacter sp. Bi27. Next base: position 208,060 of record NZ_CAKKMW010000003.1, on the reverse strand, counting down.
GCCAGTAAACGATAATCAAAGCGCTGCTCAGTTTGTAATTTTAATGGATAAACTGATTGATGCCGGATTTGAACACTATGAAATTTCGAATTTTGCCAAACCGAATCATTATGCCGTGCACAACACCAATTACTGGAAAGGCGTAGATTACATTGGCATAGGCCCATCAGCACATGGCTTTAATGGCCAGAACCGCTATATGAACCCCGCCAATAACGCCCTGTATATGGAAACGTTAGGCCATAACAAACTTCCTGAAATTATTGAAGAACTGAGTTTAAACGACAGATTTAACGAGTACATCATGACTTCGTTAAGAACGATGTGGGGAACTGATTTACAAAAAATAAATACCGATTTCGGGAAAGACTTTTTAGCGGAAACAAAACACAACCTTAAAAATTTCGAGGATAAAGATTGGCTAATGATTGACGGAGATAAGATTTGTCTAAGTCAGAACGGAAAATTATTTGCCGATCATATTGCTTCAGAATTGTTTATAGTAGGAGATGAATGAGTGAATTGAGAACAAACTAGAGAATGAGTGAGTTTTGAATGAATGAATTGGTTTTATCGCAGAGCCAACCATTCTCTCATTCAATCATTCCTTAATTCAATAATTATAAATTTATGTCAAAAATTGTATGGATTACAGGTGCATCATCAGGTATTGGTGAGGCCTTGGCATATGAATATTTTAAAGCGGGCAATAAACTGATCATCTCTGGAAGAAATCGAGATGAGCTTTTCCGTGTAAAAGGAAACTGCCAAAACTCTTTTAATGTACATGTTTTACCATTCGATTTAAGCGAAACGGCTACCCTCGAAAACAAAGCTGCCGATGCTATTCGTATTTTCGGAAAAATAGACTTACTGATCAATAGTGGCGGCGTAAGTCAGCGGAGTTTGGCGCTCGAAACCAATCTACAAACAGAACAACAGATTATGGACACCAATTTCTGGGGAACAGTGGTACTGAGCAAAGCAGTTCTGCCTTTGATGATCGCTAACGGTGGTGGACAGATCGTTGTAATTAGTAGCCTTGTTGGAAAATTCGGCACGAAATTCCGCTCTGCTTATGCGGCATCAAAACATGCACTGCATGGTTATTTCGATTCACTCCGATCGGAAGTTTACGATAAAAACATCGATATTACCATCATCTGTCCAGGTTTTATCAAAACAAATGTTACCTACAATGCACTGACGGGAGATGGTAATCCACTTAATAAGATGGGCGATGCGCATGAAAACGCCATGACTCCGACCGAATGTGCCAAACAAATTGTAGTGGCTGTTAACAACAAAAAAGAAGAGGTTTATATTGGCGGGAAAGAAACCAGAGCCGTATTATTGAAACGCTTTTTCCCTAAGCTTTTTTCTAAAAAGGTAAGAACGGCGAAGGTTAATTAGAGAAGCGTTTTGAGGTTGGCGTTAAGCGTGATCCGCCAAGTTTAAAAGGATGCGACTAAGGGACGAACCCAATTGATCTAAACCCGGTTGAAGCGCTATCCTTTTGGCGGTCATTTTGAGCGTAGTCGAAGAAAGCCAAAAGATTAAGCGAAAAACGGGACCAGCCCATCCGAAGAAGCACCACAGCACCTTTACAAATCAAAAAAAATAAAAATTAAAATACTAACAATCAGCACATTAAAAATTATTTTTTATTTCTAAAAACCAAGTATCTGTAAGCCATCGTAAATGGAATCAAATAACAGAAACTTAAAATTAGAAATAATGAAAAATTTAATCTTATCCGCATTTGCCGTAATTACCATGGCATTCACTACTCAAGTTTACGCTCAGAAAAATCCAATGGTTGGTGGCGCAGCCATGTATTCGACTAAGGATATTGTAGACAATGCTGTAAATTCAAAAGACCACACTACACTGGTTGCAGCAGTAAAAGCTGCAGGTTTGGTTGAAACTTTAAAAAGTGCTGGCCCTTTTACAGTTTTTGCACCAACTAACGCTGCATTTGATAAACTTCCTGCCGGAACGGTAGACAATCTTGTTAAACCTGAAAACAAAGCAACCCTAACGACCATTTTAACTTACCATGTTGTTGCTGGTAAAATGGATAGTAAAGCAATTGCAAAAGCAATTAAAGCTGGTGGCGGCAAAGCTGAACTTACAACGGTACAAGGTGGTAAACTTTGGGCATGGATGGAAGGCAAAAAATTAGTTCTAAAAGACGAAAAAGGCGGAATGAGCACAGTAACCATTGCAGATGTTTACCAGAAAAATGGTGTAATCCACGTTATTGATACTGTTTTAATGCCGAAATAACATTTAAAAGATATCCTTATTAAAACCAAAAATCACGCCTTAAGTGATTTTAACATTAACGCACTTTGCTCATTTAGCAAGTGCGTTTTTCGTTGTCAAACATCGTACTTTCTGACTTTTTTTGATGAATTGTCAGTTTTTTTTCAAGTTTTTGCATTTGTAATGCTTAGTGTTTTTTAACTATTTAATTTTGCGGTATTAATAGTTTTTTAACATGAAATTCAATTTATCTCCGATAGATGTAGTTGAAGACATATCTAAATCAGATTTCGAACTGAACTACCTTAAACCGCGTAAACCATTGGTAATAAAAAATATGGCCAAAAAATGGCCTGCTTACCAAAAGTGGACGATGGAATACATGAAAGAAGTTGTTGGCGATAAAACTGTTCCGCTTTACGACAGTTCTAAAGCCGATCCTTCTAAACCAATAAATGCCTCTGTTGCCGAAATGAAATTTGGCGATTATATAAATCTGATTAAGGAAACACCTACAGACCTGCGTATTTTTTTGTTCGATCCGATAAAATTTGCACCAAAATTACTTGAAGATTATATCGCACCGAAAGATTTAATGGGCGGTTTTTTAGATAGTTATCCAAATATGTTCTTTGGCGGTAAGGGATCAGTAACGTTTTTACACTATGACATTGATTTAGCACACATTTTCCATACGCACTTTAACGGCCGCAAGCATGTGATCTTATTCGATTACAAATGGAAAGAACGTTTATATCAAATCCCGTACGCCACTTATGCCTTAGAAGATTATGATGTAGAGAACCCCGATTTTGATAAATTCCCTGCTTTAAAGGGCGTTCAGGGCGTTGAAGCCTTTTTAGAACATGGCGATACCTTATTTATGCCAACCGGATACTGGCACTGGATGAAATACCTGGATGGTTCTTTCTCAATTAGTTTAAGGGCATGGGACAAAAGCTGGGCAGTAAAAGCAAAAAGCTTGTATAACTTAACTTTACAGCGTAAATTTGACGACTTTATGAAAGCAAACTACCGCGAAAAATACATGCAATGGAAAGAAGAACTTGCAGTTAAAAGAGCAAGTAGAGCACTTGAAAAGAATTTACCAAAATAAATAATGATTGAATGATTAAGTTTTGAATGATTGAATGAACAGGTGTTTAACCCTGCTAATTCACTAATTCCATCATTCTCTCCCTCATAATTTAAATGCCCCATTCAAACATCCAATCATTCACTCATTCAATATATGCATCCTAACATTATAAAAATCCAGGAAAGAATAGCGCCGCTTAGGCAAGAAATCATCAACCATAAAGTTTATTCGGCCATTAGTGAAATAGAAGATCTCCGGGTTTTTATGGAACACCACATTTTCGCCGTTTGGGATTTTATGTCGTTGCTTAAAGCCCTACAAATTAATTTAACCTGCACTACTTTACCTTGGTTCCCGGTAGGCGATCCTGTTACCAGGCAACTGATCAATGAAATTGTAGCCGGCGAAGAATCGGATGTGGATGCCAATGGAGCCATAAAGAGCCACTTCGAGTTATATTTAGATGCCATGGACCAATGCGGTGCCAATACCAAACCCATCAATATCTTTTTACAGGAACTAAAAAACGGGAAAAGTTTTAATGAGGCTTTCACGAAAGCGAGTGTTCCTGCAGCGGCAAAGGATTTTGTAAATGCAACCTTCGAAACCATCAACAGTGGAAAAACACATTTACAGGCCGCAAGTTTTACTTTTGGCCGCGAGGATTTAATTCCAAACATGTTTTTTAGCATGGTAAATGACCTGAACAGTACCCAGGCTGATAAAGTTTCGATTTTTCAATATTACCTGGAGCGCCATATCGAAGTAGATGGCGATCACCACAGCCATTTGGCACTCTCTATGACGGAGAAGCTTTGTGAAAAAAATGAAGTCTTTTGGGCCGAAGCAGAAGAGACCACAATACAAGCCTTGCAGAAAAGGATCGACCTGTGGGACGCTGCCTATACCGAAATTGTTAAAAATAAAGTTGAGGCGTAATTATTAAATTGTTAAGTATTTACTACTTTTAGATTACGTGATTTTAGTCACATTTACCTGTTAACATCAATTTTGTAAAATAAAATTTACACATTTGTTGTTCGGCACAAATAACCGATTTTAAGCGCATGAGTTTCATTTTAAAACCTGTTGATATCGTTGAGAGCATCACTCCCGAAGATTTTAAGAAAAATTATCTGAAAACTAAACGTCCGTTAGTAATCAGGGGCCTAACCAAAGACTGGCCTGCCAGAGAAAAATGGACGACTGAATATTTAAAGGAAATTGGTGGTGAGCTCGAAGTTCCACTTTACGATAACTCTAAAGCCGATCCATCTAAACCGATCAATGCAGCTACGGCGCATATGAAATTTGGCGATTACCTTGACCTGATCAAACGTGAGCCAACTGAACTGCGTATATTCTTTTTTAACCTGTTTAAAAAAGTACCCAGTTTAATCAATGATGTAAAAATCCCAAAAGATTTAATGGGTGGTTTTATCGAAAGTATGCCTGCTATGTTTTTTGGCGGTTCTAACTCGGTAACCTTTTTACATTATGACATCGATTTACCGCATATTTTCCATACGCACTTTGGCGGGAGAAAGCACATCGTTCTTTTCGACAACAAATGGAAAGACAGATTGTATTGCCTGCCAAATGCAACTTATGCTTTAGAAGATTATGATGTGGCCAACCCAGATTTTGAAAAATTCCCGGCACTGAATGGTGTAGAAGGTTATGAAGTTTTCCTGGAGCATGGCGATACTTTATTTATGCCAACCGGAATGTGGCACTGGATGAAATACCTGGATGGATCGTTCTCTTTAAGCTTGAGAGCCTGGGATCAATCAATTACGCGCAAAGTAGCCAGCGTTTGGAGCTTATTCACCCACGGTGCGATTGATAGTTTAATCAAAATGACTTTCAAAGAGAAATACGCCCATTGGAGAGAGAAAAAAGCAGTTAAAATTGCCGAAAGGGCTTTAGCCAAAGGCAGACCATAGAAATTATTGAAAATTAAAATACAACGGGGCATCGGTTACGATAGCCCCTTTTTTGTTATAATTGCGCTTAACACCGGGAATTAAAAAATCAGATACCTAAGATGGAAAACAATATCCTTAGCGAAAAAGAAAAAATGCTGGCCGGCAAAGCTTATCAGGCTGGCGGAGAAGAACTATCAAAAGAAAGATTAAAAGCGCGTGAAATTGTTTTCGAGTTTAACAACCTAGCGCCAAAATTTATCAAACAACGGAAAGAGCTATTAAAAAGGTTATTCGGGAAAACAGAACGGATGTTTTACGTAGAACCTCCGTTTAGATGCGATTATGGCTACAACATCGAAATTGGCGATAATTTTTACGCAAATTTTAACCTCGTCATTTTAGATTGTGCCAAGGTAAGCATTGGCAATAGCGTTTTTATTGCACCAAATGTGGCTATTTATACCGCAGGACATCCTATTCATGCACATTTACGCGATCAGGAATATGAATGGGCACAGGAAGTGACCATTGGCAACAGTGTTTGGATCGGCGGAAATGTAGTGATTAATCCAGGGGTAAAAATCGGATCAAATGTGGTCATCGGATCAGGTAGTATCGTAACCAGGGATATTCCGGATAATGTTTTTGCCGCAGGAAATCCATGCAGGGTAATCCGCCAGTTAACAGATACAGATAGGGATTATTATTATAAGGATTTTAAGTTGGGAGAATAAATAATCGTCCCGATTTGCAATCGGGACGCATGAGAAGGGCGATTTTATCGCCCTTAAATTAATTTAAACAGCATTAAAAATGCTGATCACACGAATCCTCGTTACAAACGAGGACTATAAAGTTGGCCGTCATTCCCGCGCAAGCGGGGAATCTTAAAGCCTATTGCATTACGATTCCCAATCAAGTTGAGAATGACGATTTAATCAAAACCTTCCATCCTTAGCTACTATGATCAGCAACCACTTTCCATTCGCCCTTAATTTTTTTAATTAACAAGGTAAAATATCCTTTAAGTTCATCCTTTTCGCGTTTAACATTCCAGCTGCCCAATACAAAAGCCAGATCAGGCTTTAAAAAATCGACTTTCTTAATTCCGAACACTAAAAAACCCATTGCCGATTTATCCGGATAGCGCTTTTTATAATTATCCAATGTTTTTTGCCAGCCATAAGTTGGTCCGTTTTTACCTACAAAAAGTAAACTATCCGATTTTTCATAACCCTGCATAAAGGCTTCAACATCGCCTTTGTTCCAATCTGCGCGTTGCTTTTCGAGTAAATTAAGTATGGCTTGTTTATCATTTGCATTTTGAGCAAAAGCACTAAAGGAAGCTAAAAACAATGCAATTACAAGTATTCTTTTCATGGTTATTTAAGTTGAGGTAAAAATTAAAGATATGAAACAAATTATTTTGTTCCATGCATAAAAATTCTTTATTTACATATCTATAAATCTCCTATGCAAAATAAAGTAATCACAATTGGCGAAATACTCTGGGATGTTTTCCCAGAAGGTAAAAAAGCTGGCGGCTCGAGCATGAACGTTGCGCTTAATTTGCACAAACAAAGTATAGACAGCAGTTTTATTAGCGCAATTGGTGATGATGAAAATGGAAAAGAACTATTCGATTTTCTAACCAGCAATCATTTTGCAACTGATTTGATCCAAGTAAACGCCGAATTACCAACCAGTACGGTTGTAGTGCAGTTGGATGAAAACCATCAAGCCACTTATACGATTAAACAGCCTGTAGCCTGGGATGAAATCAAAATCAGCGAGGAAAGCATGGCCGCTGTAAAACAGGCAGATGCATTGGTATATTGCAGCTTAACCTGCCGGGATGAACGATCTAAAAAAACTATTCTTACACTCTTAGAAAATGCCAAGACTAAAATATTCGACATAAACCTCCGTGCGCCTTTTTATACAAAAGAACTAATTGAAACACTTTTGGCAAAAGCAGATATCCTAAAAATAAATGAAGATGAAATTTTATGGGTAAAAGAAACGTTTGCTTTAACTGGCAATACGGATGAGCAACTTTTAAAGCAACTTTCCGGTCAGTTTAACATTGAAATGATCTGTCTCACGCTTGGTGATAAAGGTGCCTGCGTGTTAAAAGATGGCAAGTTGTTTAAACATGCTGGTTACAAAGTACAAGTGGCCGATACAGTTGGTGCCGGAGATGCCTTTTTGGCTACATTTATTGCCTGTTATCTACAGGGTTACCCTATGGAGACCACATTAGATAACGCCTGCAAAGTTGGGGCATTTGTAGCCTCTCAGCCTGGCGCAAACCCTAATTACAATAAAAAGATTTACCATATGGCATTGGGTTAAGCATTCTGCTTTGTTGCCACGGAGACACGGATTAACACGGAATTTTAGATCTGATCTAAAACGGTGGGTTTTGCGTTAGGGATTGTAAGGGTTCAGTACCAATATTTCATTGGTACCGAAGCGAAGCGTAGCCCTGAAAAGCCCGCCCCTTTCCCGTTTTTCACGGGATTGGGAAACGCCCAGATCAGTTTGACAGTTTTCAGTTGGCAATTCAATCTGCTTTGGTCTTTCAGCTTTTACCTTTCTGCTTTGTTCCAAATATGACACCGCGCTTAAATTAATACAAAGCGAAACTTTTATCTTCGATAAATCGTTAATACAAGCACATGAGAGGTTTTCGTTTTTCTGATTATAAGCCGGGCGATGCGCCAAAGGGTGGGTTTGATGAGTTGCTGAAATTATTTAGCGAACTGCTGAATTATACAGCTGGAGATGCAGCAGAGGCTTTAAGCTGGCTGAATGAGCTCGACAAACAATATAAACTAACCAATAATGATTATGGGATTGGTAATTTTATCGACGACCTGAAAGACAAAGGTTATCTTACGGAAGACAATCAATCTGGGGAATTTAAAATTACAGCCAAAACCGAACAGACTATCCGCAAATCGGCCCTTGATGAAATTTTCGGGAAACTAAAAAAATCAGGACGGGGAAATCACAACAGTAACCAGTCAGGAGTCGGTGAAGAAAAAAATGCCGATAGACGCGAATATAGTTTTGGAGATAGTTTGGATCAGATTGATATGACGGCTTCCATCCACAATGCGCAGATTAACCATGGGATTGGTGATTTTACCTTAACTGATCGCGATCTGGAAGTAGAGGAAAAAGATTTTAAAACCTTAACATCTACTGTATTGATGATCGATATTTCGCACTCGATGATCCTATATGGCGAAGACCGGATTACCCCTGCAAAAAAAGTTGCGATGGCTTTGGCCGAGCTGATTAAAACGAAATACCCTAAAGATACTTTAGACATTGTGGTTTTCGGAAATGATGCCTGGCCAATTAGCGTGAAAGACCTGCCTTATTTACAGGTTGGCCCTTATCATACCAATACTTATGCGGGATTAGAATTGGCTGCTGATTTACTCCGTCGCAGAAAAACGCATAACAAGCAGATTTTCATGATTACCGACGGAAAACCAACCTGCTTAAAAGAAAATGGCAAATACTATAAAAACAGTATGGGTTTGGATAGGAAGGTAATTAATAAAACCTTAAACATGGCTGCCCAATGTAAGCGCCTGAAGATCCCGATTACTACATTTATGATTGCCAAAGACCCTTACCTGCAACAGTTTGTGCGCCAGTTTACCGAAATTAATGGCGGCAGGGCTTTTTATAGCTCGTTAAATGGCTTGGGCGAATACATTTTTGAAGATTACATTAAAAACAGACGTAAAACAGTAAAATAGTCCGAAGTCAGAAGATATTATAGTTTATATCTAAGCACTCAAACTCCGGACCTCTGACTTTTCGGACTTCCAGACTAAACAAAAAAAGATGCAAAACACCACATTAGGCGAATTAAAAACCACAGGATATAAATCGAGATCTGTAAAAGAAGAGCTCAGGGAAAATCTGATTAAAGTTCTCCGCGATAAAAAAACCGAATTTGAGGGCATTATCGGCTACGATGAAACGGTGATTCCTGAATTACAAACTGCCATTTTATCGCGCCACAATATTTTACTTTTAGGTTTGCGTGGGCAGGCAAAAACACGGATTGCCCGTTTAATGGTAAACTTATTGGATGAATATGTACCATACGTGGCCGGGAGTGAGATTTTTGATGATCCATTGAACCCGATTTCATGGTATGCTAAAAACGAAATTGCCATAAAAGGCGATGATACCGAAATTGCCTGGTTGCACCGTAGCGAAAGGTATACCGAAAAACTGGCCACACCAGATGTTACTGTTGCCGATTTAATAGGCGATGTTGACCCCATTAAAGCTGCAACATTGAAATTAACCTATAATGATGAGCGTGTAATCCACTTTGGTTTAATTCCGCGTGCACACCGCAGCATATTCGTGATTAATGAGCTTCCGGATTTACAAGCACGTATCCAGGTGGCATTATTTAACATGTTGCAAGAGAAAGATATCCAGATCCGTGGTTTTAAACTGCGTTTACCCCTGGATATCCAGTTTGTATTTACCGCAAACCCTGAAGATTACACCAACCGTGGAAGTATTGTTACACCTTTGAAAGATAGGATTGAAAGTCAGATTTTGACCCACTATCCTAAAACCATCGAAATTTCGCGCAAAATTACTTTTCAGGAGGCAAAATTAACCACCGATCAAAAAGCCAATATTGAGGCCGATGGATTGGTAAAGGATTTAATTGAACAGATTGCTTTTGAGGCACGTAAAAGCGAATATATCGATCAGAAATCGGGTGTTTCGGCCAGATTAACCATTTCTGCCTATGAAAATTTAATCAGCACGGCTGAAAGAAGAATGCTGATTGCAGGCGAGAAAAACACTTTTGTCCGCCTATCTGACCTTGCAGGAATTATCCCGGCAATAACAGGTAAAATAGAACTGGTTTACGAAGGCGAACTTGAAGGGCCAGCGCATGTAGCTACAACCTTAATCGGCAAAGCGGTTAAAACGTTGTTTGCGCGTTACTTCCCTGATCCTGAAAAGGCAAAGAAAAGCAAAACGGCAAATCCTTATACCGAAGTAACCGAATGGTTTACGGAAGGCAACAATGTAGATGTTACCGATGCTTTAACCAATGCACAGTATAAAAAAGCGCTGATGCTGGTACCTAGTTTATACGATCTGGTAAAGAAGTTTCATCCTAAATTAAGCGAAAATCAAACTTTATTGTTAATGGAGTTCGTATTGCATGGTTTAGCTGAATATTCGCAATTGAGCAAAAATTATTTAAATGGCGGCTTTGGTTTCTCTGATATGTTTGGCAGTTTATTTAACGCCGAATTTGACGAAGAAGAGGATGAAGACGATTTCAGATAAAATTAATGGAGTTTAACGGATATCTTTTATCGCGAAGGTTAAAACAAGAGCACCTTCCTAATGGGTATCCGTTTAATATTCCATGCTTAAAATCTTTTGAAAAGTTAGACTTCCATCCTAATGTTACATTTTTTACCGGCGAAAACGGAGTTGGAAAATCGACCCTGATTGAAGCGATAGCGGTTTATCTGGGTTTTAACGCAGAGGGCGGGGGTAAAAATTTCAATTTTAAAAGCATAGCAACACATTCTGCATTGCATAACTATCTAGCGATAACTAAAAGTTTCAAACAAATTAAGGATGGTTTCTTTTTAAGGGGAGAAAGTTTTTACAATGTTGCCAGCGAGATTGACAAACTTGATGAAGATGACCCAGATATTCCTAAGATAATAGATTCTTACGGAGGCATTTCCTTACATGAACAATCGCACGGAGAATCTTTTTGGTCGCTGTTTATGAACCGCTTTAGTGGGCCATGGTGTTTATATCCTCGATGAGCCCGAATCGGCCCTTTCGGCTACAAAACAAATTGCTATGTTATCCAAAATCAATAGTCTGGTAAACAAAAATGCCCAATTCATTATCGCAACACACTCTCCGATCTTATTATCATACCCCAATGCCTGGATATACGAAATGTCGGAAAATAAAATAGCCAAGGTTAAATATGAGGAATCGGAAGTTTATCGGGTTTATAAAGCTTTTTTAGATCATCCTCAACGAATATTAGATAATTTATTTACTTCAAATACTTAATTTAGACAGGTCAAAAGAACCTGTCTAATTTTTTAATTTAACTCGAATAACCCGATCGTATGGGAAGACTACCTTTCATCATTGCCGCCTGCATATTCATCATTGCTTTTGACATTTATTGTTACAAAGCCATAATCGCTGTTTTTAAAAAATGGAAACCGACTACTAAAAAAGTATTCGCTATTGCCTATTGGAGTTATAGCCTGCTTTTGATTTTCGGCGTTTTCTGCGGCATTTACCTCAACCTTTTCCTTACGTTAAGGGCCATTATTTTGGTTGCCTTCTTTTTAACCGTTGCCTGTAAACTGGCTATGCTTCCATTTTTGATCCTGGATGATTTACGAAGGTTATTCATTAAAATTTTCAGGAGGAACAAAAAAAGTGAAGTTTCAACAGCACAAAGTACACCAGCAGAACCCATTTCACGCTCTGAGTTTCTGGTTAAAGCCGGATTGGTAGCAGCAGCGGTACCCTTAACTTCATTAAGCTGGGGCATTATTTCTGGCGCATACGATTACCAGGTGCGACGGGTAAATTTAATCCTCCCTAACCTACCCAAAGCGTTTGACGGCATTACCATGGGACAGATTTCGGATATCCACTCTGGAAGCTTTTACAATAAAACAGCCGTAAAGGGTGGTGTAGAAATGCTATTGGGCGAGAAACCCGATTTCGTATTTTTTACCGGCGATTTAGTAAATAACCTTACCAACGAGGTAAGAGATTATCAGGATATATTTTCGAAAGTAAAAGCACCTCTAGGTGTATATTCAACATTGGGAAACCACGATTATGGTGATTATTTTTTTGGCAAAGAATCTTCTCCTGCCAAGGTAAAAAACCTGAAAGATATGGTTGATGTGCATAAGGTAATGGGATACGATTTACTAATGAACGAAAACCGGAGACTAAAAGTAGATGGAGAAGAGATCGGAATTTTAGGTATCGAAAACTGGGGAATGGGCCGCTTCCCTAAATATGGAAAAATGGAGCTTGCAGTTCAACATACAGACGATTTACCGGTTAAACTTTTGCTTAGTCACGATCCTTCGCACTGGCGTGGAGAAGTTTTAAAGAAATATCCGCAAATAGATGCAATGTTCAGTGGCCATACACATGGAATGCAGTTTGGCGTTCGTTTCAAAGAGGTTCAATGGAGCCCGGTGCAATACATCTACAAAGAATGGGCGGGTTTGTACCAGGAGCAAAAACAACAGCTTTACGTTAATGTGGGCTATGGCTTTTTAGGTTATCCGGGCAGGGTTGGTATTTTACCTGAGATAACTATATTTACTTTGAAGAGGGCGTAGACTAAACATAAGTGAATTTCGAATGATTGAGTTTTGAATGATTGAATGAGAGAATATCGGCATCAGGCCTAAAACATTCGCTAATTCAATCATTCTCTCATTCAAGAATTATATTTATCCCGCATTAAAGCGATAACCTACTCCCCTAACAGTCTGTAACAATTGTGGATTATCAGGGTTTAATTCTATCTTCTTACGTAAGCGCACAATATGCATATCAAGTGTTCTGGTATTCACATCAGAGTTGTAACCCCACACCACCAACATCAATTCGTCACGGTTAATAACTTTACCTGGGTTGCGCAAGAAATAAAGGAGGATACGGTTTTCCAATATCGTTAATTCGATTTTCTTTCCATCTCTAAACAACGTATGGATGTTTGGATGATGTTCCATATTACCAAAACGGTGAATTTCGGCAGTATCTTTATTCACAATAAATTTCACCTTACTCTCCAACATCGCAACCAAAACATCCATATTAAATGGTTTGGTGATATAATCAGATGCACCAAAGTTATAGGCGTCAATTTTATCAACATCCTGCGCTTTTGCAGTCATCATAATGATCAGGTTTTCGAATCCTTGCTTGCGCACATTCTCGCAAACTTCGGCGCCCTGTTTACCCGGCATCATCCAATCCAATAAAACAATATCAGGCTGATCGGCAACAATCATTCTTTCACCAGCTTCGCCATCATTTGCTTCAAGCACAGTATAACCTTCAGCCTTTAAACGGTGGGCCACAAGAAAGCGAAGATTTTCATCATCTTCTACAATTAATATTTTTACTTCTTTTGACATTTGTATGTGTGTTTTATATGCGGTTGTAATGTTGAAACGCTGTAATGTTTAAAGGGTTAAACTCAACTTACAACCTTCCAACTCCTAAAATTTAACTATTATAAGGCAGTACAATCTTAAATTCAGTACCGCTTCCTACTTTACTTTTTACAGAGATTTCTCCCTCCATAAAGTTAACCAGTTCTTTGCAGAATGCCAAACCCAGGCCTACACTGCCCATTTGGTTATATTCGTTCTGAATCCTGAAAAACTTCTTAAATATATTGTTTAATTCTGATGCTGCGATACCTATTCCCTTATCGGCAAACCGGAAAACCAGCACCCCTTTAATCAACTTTGCACTAATGTGTAATTTTTTCTGTTCTGGCTTCGAATATTTGTAGGCATTCTCTGCCAGATTATCGAATAAACTCCCCAATAATACCGGATCGGTAATAAAGGTTTTAAAGCCCACCACCTCGTAGGTAATCTTAAAATCGGGATGTTTTAATGTATGCGATTCGATGGTACTTTCAATAAAATCTACAATATTAACTTCTTCCTGATTCAGTTTAATCGCCTTATTTTCAATCTGTGTAAAGGCTAATAGTTTGTTCATTAAGCCATTCAGCTTGTCGGCTTCTTCATCCAGGATCTTGCCATAAAGCTGCTGTTCCCTCTGGCTTAATGTAGTAGCACTTTTAATATTGTTTCCCGCAATCTTAATCACGCTGACGGGCGTTTTAAACTCATGCGTAAGGTTATTCACAAAATCGTACTGCAGCTTAAACATTTTGCTATTGATATTCAGGTTACGGTAAATCAAAAAAGCAACCAATAAAAGTACGCCGTATACCAATAAAAGCACCAGGGCGATCGGCATGAAGTAAATAAAAATTTCTTTCTTGATGTAAGATCTTGATGAAATAAGGTAGAGCTTAAAATCAGAAAATGCGCCCGGCAGAGCAATTTCGGTATTAATATTTTCTTCAGAAGTATCAATCGGATCGTAAGTCAACGGCTCAATCCTGATCGTTTGGTACAGCAATGGCCTGGTATTGATGATCTTTATTTTATGTGCATCGAGATTAAAAACCAGTACATCCTGTTGGTAAATGGGCGCTGGATTTAATTTCCGTCTGATCATATCTTTATAGGCCCTTAAATCTTCCCGACGGGGAATATTTAAATAGGTGATTTTATTTTCATTCGAGTTAACGATAGAAAAATTAGTAAACAATTCCTCTTGTGTAGGTACCGATGCTGTATCCAGATCCTCAACAAAAGTGGCAAGTTTTATGGCTATTGCATTAAAATCGCTCCCTACATTAAAAGATTTGGTATCATCTTCTGAATATAATTTTACCGAATCGGGTTTAACACCTTTGCCAAACTGAAAAATAGATTTAGGGCCAATACCTAAGTGGTTTGCATTGATCCCATCCTTCACAGGAACATTCTTCACCTCGGTATCGTAAAAAGTAACCTTCGAGATAAAAGGATATTTTAACATCACGGTATCTACAAATTTTGCTGCTGTAGAAGAATCTAAAAAGCCACTATAATATGAAATCTCGGGCATTTTGTTCTGAAAGAAATCATTATAAGGCTTAATACTCTGCTCTAGCACGTTTACTTTCTCAGATACAAAATCGTTCTCAATCGATTTCTTGCTGTAGTTAAACGCCAAAAAAAGCGATAGAATAAAAAGAATGGAAATGAGTACAATGAAGGTTATACCGAGCGAGAAATTTTTACGATATCCACTTTTTTTATCTAAGGCCATACCCTATTTCTTACCTAGATTTTCCTGTAAAAATTCTTCTAATGCTTTGTACAGAGCCGTTCTACTTTGTTGACGTACGATAGGGTTTGGGCCTTCTTCCTTTTCGATATAGGTAACCTGAACATTCCGTTTTTTCAGCTCTTTAATAAACTGAACACCTTCCGCTACGTTAACACGAGGATCTTTAGGATTCTGCGCTATAAAAACAGGCGCTTTAAACCGGTCGGCATGGAAAACAGGTGATGCAAACCGCATATAATCGGTATCTGTTACCGGATTGCCTACAATTTCATAATACATCTGCAAATTCGCTTTTAAAAACGGCGGGATGGTTTTCAGGTAACTGAACAAATTGATTACTCCTGAATTTGATCCGCCACATTTATAAAGATCGGGATTTTTATACAAACAATTTAATGCAATATAACCACCAAAACCATTGCCATAAATGGCGATTTTTTTAGGATTGGCAATTTTTTTGGCAATTAACCATTTTACGCCATCGTTAACGTCTTCCTGGATTTTATCGCTCCACTGCTTAAAACCAGCGGCATAAAAAGATTTACCATAGCCGGTAGACCCACGATAGTTTACTTGTAAAACAGCATAGCCACGGTTAGCCAAGAATTGAACTTCTGCATTATAGCCCCAACTATTTCGCCCTGCAGGGCCATTATGCGGCAGAACCACTACAGGCAAATTAACAGCCTTTTTATTTTTTGGTAGGGTTAAGTAACCGTTAATGGTTAAATTATCCGAACTTTTAAAACAGATTGGTTTCATGGCACTCATATCGCCCTGTTTAATAGATGGGCTAATATCAGTTAGTTTTTTAAGTTTATTCTCACTAACGGTATAGAGATAATAAGACCCCGGATTTTTATCGGTAAATGTTCTTACCACAAAAACCTTGTCCATTTTATCTTTATCCATAATTTTCCATTCGGTACCTGGTAAAAGCCGATCTATTTTGGAGTAAGTAATCTTCGTACTGTCATCAAGGTAATATTTTTCCTTTTTCCAGGTTTCGCAGGTTACAAAAAGCATTTTCTTTTGTGGCCGCGAATATTTTGCATCTACTACGTTTAAGGTATCGTTTGCAAAAAGTACCTGTTTTTCTTTACCTGTTTTTAGATCGAGTGCCACTAATGCATTCTTATCTCTATTTACATTTGAAATGGCATAAAGTATATTGGGTTGGCTTTCTGAGAAGGCAACTGGCTGTAAAGTGGTTTCGAAATTGTTGGTAATTACCGGAGCAAAGGCCTGGTTTTCGTTTTCCCGGTACATCAAGGTTTCGTTCACCCCATCACTCGCAACAGCAATTTTCAACACTCCTCTGTTATCCGTCATCCATTCGGTAATATTTCCAGGGTTTTTAGCTGCAATATCCATTTTACCGTTCCTAACATTTAGGCGGTAAACATCGAAAACTGTCGAATCGCGTTTATTGGATGCAACAATAATGTATTTATCATCAATTAACTGATCTTCTATTACCCTTAACCTACTTTTCTCGTTGGCACTCAGCTGAACCTGCTTGCTTCCATCTTTATTGATCACAAAAATATCCGATTTGCGCTCTTTAGATTCGTCTTCAGCATAATAAATCAACTCGTTATTGCTGGTCCAGAAATGAAAACTGATATTCTTCCCATTCAAATGGGTTAACTGAAGACTATTTCCGGTAGCAAGATCTTCAACAAAAAGATCAAGTTTTTTATCATGAAGCTTTAAATAGGAAAGACTTTTCCCGTCCGGAGAAATGCGATAATAGGCCTTATCCTGCGTTTTAAAAAAATCGTCCACAGGAATAGTATCATTGTTAGCACCTTTACAGGCCCAGATCAATGCAACCATTAACAATAGAAAAATCTTTTTTAGCATAAATAAATCCTTTACGGGATGACAAAAATAAGTATCATAACAACTTAACTGCGATTTACACCAACAATGTTACTTATGCAATCAATAATAAGTCGTGGTTCAATTTAGTATTTATAAAATACCTACAAAATAAAATACAGGTAACATTTAAAATACGTTTAATACCAATTGATGCTTTAGCTAAAGATGTATTAAAATGTTACATTTAAAACTTATAATTTAGGGTTTATGAACCGCTTGCTTTTCATCATATTCTTATTTCTATCTCTCGGGGCCAATGCACAAATCTTCCGTCCCAATCAACAGATTACACCTGATGAAAGTAGCCTGGCCATTCAATACTATAATGATGGTGATTATGAAAAAGCAGTTGTGCTACTGGAAAAACTTTATGCCATACCCAATAACGAAGCCTATTTCGATATTTACTTTAATACATTGGTAAAATTGAAGCGTTATGATGTTGCGGAGAAAGTGGTTAAAAGGGAAATTAAAAAAAATCCACAGGGTGATGTTTATCCAATAGCATTGGGCAAACTTTATCAAGAGAAGGGTGATGTACAAGCGGCAAACAAGATTTTTACCGATGTTATTAATAAACTTCCAAAAGATGAATTTAAGGTCAGGAATTTAGCCAATAGTTTTTATCGTTTCGAAAATTATGAATTTGCGGTTCAAACTTTTAAGCAGGGAAGAAAACTGTTGGGCAACGATCAACTCTTCGCCTTTGAGCTATTAAATATCTACCGTTTTAAAAAGGATAAGTCCATGCTCATGCAGGAATATCTTGATGCGCTTGGAACAATGCCTCAGCTTTTACCACAGGCTGAAGCCGTACTCGCCTCTATTTTTGAAGATAAAAACGATTACCAAACCTTTCAGGCAGCCATTTTAAGGAAAATACAGAAAGAGCCCGATGCCGAAATTTATATTCAGTTACTCACCTGGAACTATATTCAACAACAGGAATTTGATATGGCCCTGCGCCAACTAATTGCATACGATAAACGCACCAAAGCTGATGGAGGCACCTTGTTTAATGCCATTTATACCTTTGTTGACAATGGCGCATACGAAACAGCGATTAAAGCTTACGATTACCTGTTAACTAAAGGAAAGGATAACCAGTATTATCTTCCTTCAAAAATAGAAATGCTGAATACCAAGTATAACCTGCGTACCAACGGGAAATATACAGTAGCCGATCTTGATCTGTTAGCGAAAGATTATCAGGCCTTACTGGACGAAAACGGCAAGAACAGAAACACGCTTTTCGCGATAAAAAAACTCGCAAACTTGCAGGCTTACTATTTAAATCAACCCAGTAGTGCAGAAAAAGAGCTTGAAGAAGCCATAAAAATGCCAGGCATTAACGATCAGGAGTTAGGCCAACTGAAACTCGATTTAGGCGATATCTATATTTTAACCAACCAACCCTGGGAAGCTTTTTTAGTATACGAGCAAGTGAGCAAACAATTTGAAGGACAACCCGTAGGAAATGAGGCACGTTTCAGGAGTGCTAAACTTTCCTTTTATCAGGGTAATTTCGAATACAGCAATGGCCAATGCCTGGTTTTAAAGGCTGCGACTTCACAACTCATTGCAAACGATGCGCTGAATCTGAGTTTACTCATTAACGATAATATTCAAACCCCTGCTGATAGCAACGCGCTAAAAATGTATGCCGATGCGGAGATGCTTTTATTCAGAAACCTCCCTGAACGAGCAGTTAAAAAAATGGATAGTATTGCGATGGCGTTTCCACAAAATAGCCTAACCGATGCGATAATGATGAGTAAAGCAAGAATTCTCATCAAAGCCAACGATTTCCAAAAGGCAGCCGATATCTTGAAAAAGGTAACTGAAGATTTTAAAGATGGGATTTGGACAGACGATGCGCTTTTTACATTGGGCGACCTTTATGAAAAGAAATTGAACGACATCGCACAGGCCAAAATCTATTTCCAAAAACTGATTACGGATTACCCGGGGAGCATGTTCAGTGCCGAAGCCAGGAAAAGGTTTAGGAATTTACGTGGAGATGGGGTATAGTTCAGTGGTTCATTAGTCATTAGTTCATTCGTAATGGTTAATTGTTGTAACTGGTTAATTGACTCCAAACGCCTATCGCTAAACGCCAAACCAACCTATCGTTTCCAGTCCCAAACTACAACATTCCATTCTACCGCGCTGTTATCTGTATAAGTATGAATAACCTCGAAACCAATACGTTTATGTGCATTCATCGATCGTAAATTGATGCTTGCAATTTCGGTGATTGCGAAATCGTATTTAGATTTAAAATAATCTTTATAAGCCTGATAACATTGATCGAACAAACCTTTACCACGATAAGCCTGACTAACGCAAACCTGCCCTACAACGATATAGGAATAGGAAGAAACGGATTTACCGTGATATTGGATGTGATCGAAACTTTCGTACATTTCAACCAATCTTGGGATATCATTTTTAGATTCCTCAGTCATTGCTAACACATAAGCCACTACCAATTCTTCATCTTTTGCAATAATGTTGGGTTCGTGCCGATGCATCTTTTCCAGATCATCAAGCGAATGCGAAACGGTAACAAAGCCTTCTTCTTTTATTTGTTCTGGAGTTAAATCTTTCTTTAAGTTTTGCTTCTGAAGCTCAAGAATGCCTTCAAGCTCTTTTGTAGTAGAAGATTTGGTAATAATAATCATTTCTGGATAGATGGGATTAGGCATCTAGTGCAATAATAGTTAAGGTTAGCAACAAAACGAAGCAAATTGCTGCCAAAATTAAAATTCTGGCGCCATGCTGCCTATCCGTTAGAGAATAAGAAAAAACCTTTTCGCCAGTATTTAATGTTCTCTTTTTCTTCATTAAATCCCAACCAATCACCAGCCCTAAAATGCCGCCGAAAATTGCAGTTAGGTATCCGGTATAAATATAATTACGAGTGGAATTGTCTATTTTTTGAGAGTCGTTAGTTCGTATCATGCTTAAAAACAATGGGATTCGTCAAATCTAACAGATTGACACCACTTTAAAGAATAAAATCCATTATCATCAATTTTTTAACATTTATATATTATTTACCTTTGTGCCATGTTTTTATATAATGTTACGCTCATCTTAGATGATGCAGCGGCTGAAGAGTGGTTACAGTGGATGCAAGATGTTCATATCCCTGAAGTGATGGCTACGGGTATGTTTATTTCCAACCGTTTATTAAAGGTTGTAGACTCACCGAACGAGGGTGTAACCTATTGCGCACAGTATGTTGCTGAAACATTAGATCATTACAATAAATACCAGGAAATATTTGCCCCTGCTTTACAGGCTGAACTAAACGAAAGATACAAAAACCGCTTTGTGGCATATAGGAGTTTGATGGAGTTCGTTGGCTAAGCCAAAAGAATGATTGAATTTTGAATGATTGAATGTTATTAAATACCCTTTATTCACTCAGTCAAAATTCAATTACTCAATAATTCACTTAAGCTTCTCATTATTCTTATGCCTATCTGCATCGCGGATGCTCTTTTTTTCCAGGTTCTTTTCCAAAGCATCGGTAAGGTTTATGCCTGTTTGATTAGCCAGACAGATTAAAACGAACATCACATCGGCCATTTCATCGGCGAGGTTTACCTCTTCGTCGCTTTTTTTAAACGACTGCTCGCCGTATTTACGGGCCATAATACGGGCTACTTCTCCAACCTCTTCCATCAAAATGGCGGTATTAGTGAGTTCGTTAAAATAGCGGATGCCTGTGGTTTTAATCCAATGGTCTACGGTTTCCTGTGCTTCGTTAATGGTCATGTT
Organism: Pedobacter sp. Bi27; assembly: GCF_918698255.1. Taxonomy (NCBI): domain Bacteria; kingdom Pseudomonadati; phylum Bacteroidota; class Sphingobacteriia; order Sphingobacteriales; family Sphingobacteriaceae; genus Pedobacter; species Pedobacter sp. Bi27. Next base: position 187,078 of record NZ_CAKKMW010000003.1, on the reverse strand, counting down.
TTTCTTCTTCTATTTCTGATTTTATAATGCTGCTCACTTTGATATTGGCACCTTCAAGCAAAAAAACTCCTGCGCCTCTTTCTCTCGTATATGGAGTAGTTACTTCACCAATTTTGGTAATCTTGGCAAAATAGGGCTGCTCTCTCTTACGCTGTGGATCTTTGTCCTTCCATTCGGTGATCATAATGAAATCTTTGATCGGCTTATCCATTTTAAACCAATACAAGTAATCGGCATTGTACGATACAGCATTTATATTTTTATATTTTGAATAATAATTAATTGCACCAGCTTGGCCATAATTATCGGCACGTACCAATACGGTAGATTTATCCTTAACCATTCCGTAAGCCGAATCAACAAGTCCTGCCAATTCTTTCCAGCCCTGCATATCGGCATAGTCCTGCGGCAGCTCGTGATTTTTACCATCTTCCCATCGCAAGGCACCTACCCGTTCAAATCTCTTATGATGTGCTACAATTTCATCAGGACTATAAACTGGCATAATAAGCGGTATCAAATAAATGAATGAGCCAATATTAAAAGCAAACAGCAATCCCGTTAATATATATTTCTTTGCTAAAACCCGACTTAAATAATGCGCACCAAAAGCCAGTAAAACCGGATATAAACCTAATGCATAATAATCTTTTGCCTTAAAATAGCTAAATACAATAAGTGTAAACAGATAGGAGAGAATAATCCATCTGTATTTGCTGAAATCCTTATAAAAAACAAGGCTGCCAATGCCTGCTAAAAGAATAAAGATCGAACTGATAAAAAAGAGGAACTGTCCGATAAAAAAATCAATCCGGTTTACATGAACCAATTGCGTTTCCTGTAAAAGTTTCATGTGGGCGAGCACCGGAAAGTGATTGTTAATCTGCCAGATTATATTGGGCGAAATGATTAAAAACGCTATCAAAACGGCCAGATAAAGATATTTATCGGTAAATATTTTTCGTTTTGATGTAATGAGTATAGCTGGTAGTAAACCAATGATGAGAAAAAGGATGTTGTATTTATTTAAAAAACCTAAAGCGACAAAAATGGCAAAGGCATACAGATATCTGGCTTCGTTTTTATCGAAATATTTTAACAGATAATAGAATATAGCTGTCCAAGCTAAAACATCGAAAGAGTTGGGCTGGTAAAGGGTATTTAGTCTGAGCAGAGCAGAACACAGGCAGGCTACAGCAACCAGGCATTTTGCCAATAGGTTACCCTTTAAAAAACCGACAATTTTCCAACAGTATAATATAGTGAAGGCACCTAATAATGCAGGAACAAATTTTACCACGAAATATCCATTGCCAAAAGCTTTAATAAGCCATGAAAATAGCGAGGTTAATGGCGGAACTGAGGTGAAACCCGCAGCGAGGTGGTTCGCCTGATCTAAATGCAGAAATTCATCACGGTGCAATTCGTAAACTGAATTGACCAATACAAAAGATAACACTAACTTTAAAATCAGAAAAAACGCAAGACAACTGTATTCCGCTAGCCGGTTCGGATTTTTATCCTTCATATTAGCTTAGGTTAAATTTTGGAATAAATTAATATTGTTTTTTGACAATTTAAGACTTCATAAGTTACGCCGCTACTTTTTAAATTGAATTATTCCTTATCTTTTGTATCAATCAAAATCGTAACTGGTCCATCGTTTAAAAGTGCGATTTTCATATCAGCACCAAAAATTCCGGTTTTTACTTTTTTACCCAATAAATGCGATAGCTTTTCGATCATTTTCTCATAAAGTGGAATCGCCACATCTGGTCGTGCTGCCCTTGTAAAACCCGGACGGTTTCCTTTTTTGGTAGATGCAAATAAGGTAAACTGACTGATCAATAAAATATCTCCACCCACATCGGCAAGTGCTTTATTCATCATTCCGTTTTCATCTCCAAAAACGCGCATACCGATAATTTTCTGCGCTAACCAATCCAAATCCTCTAAAGCATCGGCGTCTTCTATGCCTAACAACACTAAAAATCCCGTATCAATCGCTCCTGTTACCTCACCGTCAACCGTGCAACTTGCCTGTGTAACTCTTTGTAAAACTGCTCGCATTTTATACTACTTTTGCTCAATAAAATTGATATGCGCAAGATAAGTATTTTAGTGATTTCTGTGTTTCTCTTCCTTGGTTGTAAGCAAAAATCAATTGTTCACCCTACTTTTTATTATTGGAAAACGGATTATCAGAACAAAAAGGAAGAAACCAGTTATCTTGATCAATTTAAATCTAAATCTTTGTACGTGCGGATTATGGATGTAGATTTTAATCCAGATCTTCAGCTGCCTGTACCCATTTCGCCAATTAAATTTTCAGATCCGTTACCTAAACAGATCGATATTATCCCTGTTGTGTTTATCGTTAACGAGGTTTTTAACAAGATTGACACCATGCAAACAGCGGTTATGGCCGATCGAATTGTCAAATTTATAGCCGCAAAGGTAAAACAGGCCGGAAAGCAAAATTATGCAGAATTACAGATTGATTGTGATTGGACCAAAGGCACCAGAAACAGGTATTTTAAATTTCTCGAACAATTAAAGGCGAATCCGCTTTTAAAAGGCAAAAGCATTTCAGTAACCTTGCGGTTGCATCAGGTTAAAAACATCGTATCAAGCGGAGTGCCGCCAGTAGAAAAGGCCATTTTAATGTGTTACAACATGGGTAATCTGCGTAAATATGGTGAACAAAATTCCATATTGGATCAGCACGAAATGGATCTTTACCTTAAAGATTACCTTGAGCGATATCCCTTGTCACTTGATGTAGCCTTACCTATTTTTGAATGGGCAGTGGTATTCAGGAACGGGCAATATGCGGGTATCTCCAAACGAATAGGCAAAATCCAGATCGGGGATAAAAAACTTTTTAAACAGAGGGGAAATTCCATTCTCTATGATCTTTTGGCTGATTATCCTGTAGCCGGATTAAAAAAAGGAGATGTGTTAAGGTGGGAAGAGATTTCCACTGAAGATTTACTTTCGGCCTCCAAATTTTTATCCCGATATTTAAGCCCTAGAGACCGGAACCTCGTTTTTTACCATTTAGACACCGACCTTTTAAAACATTTTACTAATGAAGACGTTCAAAAAGTTATCGCTAATTTTTAGTGTATTCCTAATTACTTTTTTCGGCGAAATTGCCGTAAATCTTGCCTGTGGTGGCGAGATAGATCCTTATGATTACTACATTTCTTATTTCCACAACAACATAGAAGGGGATGAATATTCGCCGTTCGCCTACAACCAGATGGTTTACCTCAACAGCGAAACGGATATCGAAAGCGAGCCAGATATCAATAGTCGTGAATGGGCGAAATACCTCAATGTTAAAAAAGAAGATGTGCTAAAAGTAATGTATAAAACAGATAGTGCCACTGACGTAAAACTCGTTAATTTTGAAGGTAACGTTTCGCAATTACCCGATAGCTTACAACAGAATAGTTTTATCAAGGCGTTAAGCAAACGCAAAGAATCACTAAAGTATTATCAATTCGCCAAAAGCTGTGAACCTTTGGCCAATGTGGATTTTAGTCTTTGGGACCCTAATCCCCGTGATACGACCGCCATGGGTTCAAAAGCCCAGGAAGGTCTAAAATTAACAGAAGCAGAGAAAGACGATTTTCTTAAACTGCGCTACGCTTACCAAGCTGAACGGATGTTTCATTTTGCAGGATTGCATGCCGAAAGCAAATCAACCTACGAAAAGTATATCAAAACCAGTAAGGTAAACAGTGCGGTTAAGGGCTGGGCATTGGCACTCTATGCCGGATCGACCCGTAGATTGGGAAATCCGGAAGAATCAGCCTTTTTATTCTCGAAGGTTTTTGCAAGCAATCCGGAGCGAAGGGTACAGGCTTATAAAAATTATTATTACACCAGTTCGCCTGTTAACGGAGCGTTAAAATATGCCAAAACCAATAACGAGAAAGCCAATATCTGGGCGATAAACGGCTTTGGAGATGCTGATTCGGGTATAGAAAGTCTGAATAAAGTTTATCAGTACGAACCAAAAAGCCAGCTTAATGGAACACTGTTGGTGCGCGAAGTAAATAAATTAGAACAAGATCTTATCGAGGCGAACGATATTGCTAAAATTGGCTATAATTATTATTTTTCGGATAACGGCAATTCTAAATATAAAGACAGTTTAAAAAACATCAATTTAAAACACCTAAATGAAATCAGGAATTTTGCAGTAAAACTGGCTACCGAAAAAAAATATCCACAGCCTGAGCTGGGCACGTTAACAGCAGCTTATTTATCGTGGATGGAGAACAAAGATTTTCTGGCGACAAATTATCTTGCCATTCTAAAACCAGATAAATTGCCAGAAAGATTACGCAACCAATACCGCATTACCGACTTATTAATCAAGGCAAAAAACATCAAAAAAGGAAATCCTTTTAATGAGAACGATTTATTGCCGACTTTAAAATGGCTCGACGAAAAACGTTTCGCAGAGAACAGCGAGCAACCAAAAGGACCATATTATTATGATACAGATCGTGCCAGCAAACGCTTTAGCAGAACGACCAGGAATTTTTATCAGCAAATATTGGCATCAGCTTATTTGAGTATGGGCGATACTGCAAAAGCGGCATTAGCAATGGTTAAAGGCGACCTGGAATATAAAACGTTAAAAGAGAATTCACTTTTCCAGAATATGAGTTACCAAAGTATTGCCTTTTGGCAGAAAAACTTAAGTCCGAAAAGCATGCAGGGCTTAGCTGTTTATAAAGCCAGGGCAACAGGCAATGATGTTACCGCTTTGTTGGCATCGGCTTTAAACCAGCTTAAAAACGATGATTTTTATGAACTTTTTGGGACAACTTATTTACGCACACATCAATATGATAAGGCTGTTCAAATGTTTGCAAAGGTTTCGCCAGGTTACAAATATTTTAACCCTGATAACTGGTACGCTGATGAAGCCAACGCAAAACTTTATGCTAATCCTTTCATCGAAACGATAAACGATTATCCTAAAAAATATGTAACAGCGAAAACATCAATTACGAAAAAAGCTTTTGCCGCCGAAATGCTCCGCTTGCAGAAATTAACCATTAGTGATAAAAAGAACGCGGCGCTTTATTATTATAAAATGGCTAATGCAGTTTACCAAACAGGTTATTTTGGAAACAGCTGGTTTTTAATCAGTTATGACTGGTCGTCATACGACAACAGCAACCCCGCAAAATATGTATACGATGGCGATTATAAAAAAGCGCAAACGGCAAAAGCCTGGTATTTAAAAGCTAGGGCATTAAGCACCAATGCCGATTTTAAAGCAAAATGTACATTTATGTTGGCTAAATGTTTGCAGAAACAGATCATCATGAATGCAAACCCGCTATCATTTTATTATTACGATAAAAAAGATGTGAAATGGAGAAATTTCATCAAGGCTAATTACAATAATCCTTATCTTAAAGAATTAAGGTTTAATTATGCCAAAACGCCTTTTTATGCTGTTGCGGCGGGCGAGTGTAGTTATTTAGGAGATTTTATTAAGCCAAAAACACAAAACTAGGCCCCTCGAACTACGTCACTATTAAGAGCTTCAAATGAACGGTCGTCATCTCGACCGAAGCAACGCGGAGTGGAGAGATCTTTAGATATAGATTTCTCCACTCCGCGTTGCACTTCGCTCGAAATGACGAATCTATGGTTACCACCTAATCAGTGCGCTGGCCCAGGTAAAGCCCGATCCGAATGCGGCAAGGCAAACCAGATCGCCATCTTTAATTTTGCCTGCTTCCCAGGCTTCGCACAAGGCGATAGGAACAGAAGCTGCTGTGGTATTTCCATATTTCTGGATATTATTAAAAACCTGATCATCATTTAGACCCAACAACTGCTGTACATACTGGCTGATACGCAGGTTTGCCTGATGTGGCACCAACATATCAATATCTTTTTCCGTTAAATTATTTGCGGCCAAAGCCTCTTTAATTACTTCAGGAAATTTTACCACCGCTTTTTTGAAAACCGATGGCCCATCCATATAAGGTAAAGCGGCACCGCTATCCAAAATTTCCTGCGTCATAAATAAGCCACCCAACTCCTGTTCAGGATAGGCAGGTTTATCTTTCAACCATTTATTGGCGTGAGAACCTGGATAATACATAGCCAGGATTTCGGCATCGGCACCATCGCTATGCAAATGCGTACTTAAAATCCCTTTTCCGGGTTCATCTGTAGGCTGTAATACCACAGCGCCAGCACCATCGCCAAAAATCACCGATACATTACGGCTACGGGTTTCGAAATCCATCGCGAACGAATGTTTCTCGCTTCCCACTACCAGCACATTTTTATACATACCTGTTTTTACAAACTGATCGGCCACAGAAAGGGCATAAACAAAACCCGAACACTGGTTGCGGATATCTAAAGCACCAATTTCACCCATGCCCATTTCGCGCTGCAATAATACGCCACAACCCGGGAAATAATAATCGGGGCTTAATGTGGCAAAAACTATAAAATCGACATCCTTCGCAGTAATCCCAGCCCTTTCAATCGCGATTTTGGCTGCCTCAATACCCATGGTGGTAGTGGTTTCCTCGTTACGATCGGCAAAACGGCGCTCTTTAATACCGGTACGTTCCTGGATCCACGCATCGTTGGTATCCATAAAACGGCTTAAATCATCGTTGGTATATACATTTTTCGGAACGTAGTAACCTATTCCGGCTATTTTAGACTGGTGCATACTCGTGTTATTATAATTTGGTTAAACAAAGTTAGTTAATTAAAAAAGATATGAGCGCTGCGATTTGAGCCGTGAGATTTCATCGCAATATCCTAAAATCTAATATCTCAGTCCAATACCTAAAATCTTCTAAATTATTGTTTATTTTTGCGCCATGTCTACAGAAACCAAAGAAGAGACCTTTACGCTCGAAGAAATTTTAACTTCCCTAAAAACCGTACATCGCCTTATTTTGTGGAATGATGATATCAATACTTTCGATCATGTGATCTACTGCATGATGAAATATCTCGATTATAACGAATCGCAGGCTGAAAAAATTGCCTGGAAAGTACATAATGATGGAAAATGCCCTGTTTTGGAAGGTTCATTTACTGAGATGGAAGTTTATCGTAAAATTTTACAGCAAGAGGGACTAACTGTTTCTGTTGATTAAATTTACGAAGTAAGATTTTTTCTACGAATCGTCATGCTGAACTTGTTTCAGCATCTATCCAGTTGTTAAGATCCTGAAATAAATTCAGGATGACGACCTGCGAAGAACGCAGTCACAGGTATTACCCTTCCAACCCCTCCAACAGTTCATTTAATCCGGCCTGTGTAGTCTGCGTTTTATCTTTAGCGTACCAGCCGTGAAGTTTTTCTGCCAAAATTGGCATTTCAGTACTTTCTTTTCTCCACTCTTTTAAAAGCTCCTGCAAAATTTGTGGCCTTGGGCCCCAGGTTCCTAAAACCTGATCTGCTGATTCGTTTAACACAATTAAAACCGGAATAGCTCTTCCACCATTGGTTAAATGCGCATCAATTAAGGGCAAATTTTTATCTCTAAGCACAAATTTCAGATCAATTTTACCTAATGACGCAGTCGCGATTTTATTGAACACCGGAACAATCTGGGCAGCATCGCCACACCAGCCTTCGGTAATCACTAAAAATTTATAATTTTCTTTAAGATGATCAATGGTCGAAGTCAACTCATCGGTTAAGCTAACTGTTTTATCCACGCGATTCATCCTTTGCACATTCATTTTAGTATAGTGCAAATCGTAAGTTACATCACCAGTAGCCTTTCCCTCTAATAGAAGTTGATCAATCAATGCACGATAGGTTTGATAATCCATTCCTTGTGTGCTGAAAATTTCGCTGTAATTAACCATGATGTTTAAAATTATGTCGCAAAGGAAAGGAGAAATTCAATGAAAATAATCACGGATTTGCAAGAATCGCTTCGCGGATTTAAACCTCCATCAACTTACTCACATGCTGCGTTAAAGCCACAAAATCTGCAACAGTTAACTGCTCTGCGCGTTTCTCAAAATAAATATGATCGTCCATTTTATCCTTAGGCATCACCGCAGAAACAGCATTACGCAAAGTTTTTCTCCGCTGGTTAAAACCCGCCTTAACCACCCGCCAGAATAATTTTTCATCACAGTCTAAAGTCTCCACTTCGTTTCTGGTTAAACGGATTACTGCAGAGTGTACTTTTGGAGGTGGATTAAAAGTACCCGGCTTAACCGTAAACAGGTATTCGATTTTATAATAGGCCTGAAGAAATACACTCAGAATTCCATAATCCTTACTTCCAGCAGGTGAAGCACAACGTTGGGCAACTTCTTTCTGAAACATCCCAACCATTTCTACAACCTTGTTGCGGTTATCTAAAATCTTAAATAAAATCTGCGAAGATATATTGTATGGAAAATTACCAATAATGGCAAATTGACCTGGAAAAATAGCATTCAAATCGAGTTTCAAAAAATCGCCATTAATCAATCGATCGCCAAGCTGGGGATACTTTTCATTTAAAAAATGGAAAGACTCGGTATCGATATCGATAAGATAAGTTTCTAAGTCTTTACGCTGCAGCAAAAAATCAGATAGAATTCCCATCCCTGGCCCTACCTCTAAAACCTGATTGTATTTATCGGTATTTACCAATGCCTCTACAATGCGGTTGGCAATGCTTTTATCGGTTAAAAAATGTTGGCCTAAATGTTTTTTCGCTTTTACTAAACTCATCTTTTCTTTTTATTTTGCCACGGAGGCACAGAAATCGCAGAAAAATTTTATCGAAGAATGAGATTATCCTATTTCTTTTCCGTGTAAACCGTGTTTCTGTGGCTACTCTATTTTGTACAAAATAACTAATTTTTATCCGGTAAGCACCTGTTTAAACGAAAATCAGTAATTTGCGCTAAAATTTTCCAGTAATTATGAGCGATAAACTTAAAATTGGCATCAGTATAGGCGACGTAAACGGCATAGGTTTAGAGGTAATCATTAAAACATTATCTAATCCTGCCATTTTAAATTATTGCACACCGATTGTTTATGGCCATACCAAGGTTTCATCTTTTCATAGAAAAGCAAATAACCTGGGCGATTTTAGTTTTAATGTAGTTAGCCATGCCAACCAGGCACAGCCAAAAAAGGCAAACATGATTAATTGCTGGGAAGAGGATGTGAAAATCGAATTGGGGCAGGTTACGGCAACAGGCGGAAAATATGCACTTTTATCACTTGAGCGTGCAACAGCCGATCTGGTAAATGGCGATATCGATGCACTGGTTACTGCTCCGATCAATAAACATAACATTCAATCAGAAACTTTTGCTTTTCCCGGCCATACCGAATACCTGCAGGAAAAAAGTGGCAGTAAAGATGTGCTGATGTTTTTGATCAGCGAAAATTTACGCGTAGGTGTAGTTACTGGTCACATTCCGGTGAAAGATGTTCCAACCTCGATTACAAAAGAGAAAATTATCGGTAAGCTAAAACTGATTAACGAAAGCCTGAAAAAAGATTTTTGGATCGAAAAACCAAAAATTGCCGTTTTAGGCTTAAACCCACATGCCAGCGATAATGGTTTATTGGGTGCCGAAGAGGCTGAAATTATTACACCGGCTATTCAGGAAGCCTACGATAAAGGTATTGTTTGTTTTGGCCCATACCCTGCTGATGGCTTTTTCGGCAATGGTAGCTACAAACAGTTTGATGCCGTTTTGGCCATGTACCATGACCAGGGCTTAATTCCTTTCAAAACATTAGCTTTCCATAATGGCGTAAATTATACCGCCGGTTTAAACTTCGTGCGTACTTCTCCCGATCATGGAACGGGCTACGATATTGCGGGTAAAGACCTGGCTGATTCTACTTCATTTACCGAAGCACTGTTTTCGGCCATCCATATTGTAAAAAAACGTAGGGAGCAAGAAGAAATGCTGGGCAATCAGTTGCGTACAGGTGGAAAAGTGGTTGAAACGCAGTTTGATATTAAAGATGATGCTTCTTAAAAGTAGAAAGACTAAAGCTGAAAGACCAAAGTTTTATTAAACTCAGATCTGTAAGGCAGCTTAGGTGGTCATTTTTTTTTTTGCAAAGCATGGTCTTGTGTTTCATAGGTTCCGAAAGTCCTGCTATGCGTTCCAATCTTTTTGTGATTTTCATACTGAGCTTGTCGAAGCACCATATCAAAAAATATTTCCACTACTATCAGGTTTATTTTAGGTAAAATTGTGCATCAAATTCAAAATGAGCGGCACTAAAAAACCCAATTACATTCTTCCCACAATTGTTATTGCACAGTTTCTCTGTACATCGCTGTGGTTTGCTGGCAATGCGGTATTACCAGATTTTGTTAAAAGCTTCCCAACAGAAACAAATCTATTGGCCAACCTCACCAGCATGGTACAGTTTGGTTTCATCAGCGGAACATTAGTTTTCGCTTTTTTTGCCATTTCCGATATTTTTTCACCCTCAAAAGTGTTCTTTATCTGCGGAATTGCAGCTGCCTTGTTTAATCTGGGCATTTGTTTAGAACTAGCCGATGTCCGTTTATTGTTGCTTTTTCGCTTTTTAACTGGTTTTATGTTGGCTGGAATTTATCCTGTCGGCATGAAAATAGCATCCGATTACTTTAAAGATGGGCTAGGGAAATCGTTGGGTTTTTTAGTTGGTGCTTTGGTTTTCGGCACTGCCTTCCCTCATCTATTAAAAACATTTACAGCAAATTTTCCCTGGCACTACGTAATCTTTGCTACTTCGGGATTATCTCTGATTGGTGCAATTGCTATTTTATGGTTTGTGCCAAACGGTCCATTTAGAACTGCCGGACAGAAATTCGATTTCCGCTCTTGTTTTAATGGCTTTAAAAATCCTGATTTTCGATCTGCTGCTTTCGGCTATTTCGGGCACATGTGGGAACTTTATACCTTTTGGGCTTTTTTACCCGGCATGCTGTTGCTTTACAATACTAAACATGCACATGCAACTTTAAATATACCGCTGTTTTCGTTCTTAATTATCGCATCGGGAGGTTTATCTTGCATGATCGGCGGTTTGCTCTCACAAAAATTTGGTGCAAAACGGATTGCCACCATTGCGCTGTCCATTTCGGGCTTATGCTGCCTGCTCTCGCCGCTTTTCCTATTCTGCGGCTCGATATATCCTTTTCTTGTATTTTTATTTTGCTGGGGCTTGTCTGGCACGGCCGATTCGCCCTTGTTTTCTTCTTTAATTGCCAAACATGCCCCCCAAAGCCTGCGGGGAACTTCGTTAACACTGGTAAATTGTATCGGCTTTGCCATTACGATTATTAGCATCCAGGTGATTAATCTTTTGGCAAAAGAAATGAATTCGCATTATCTTTATATGGTTTTGGCTGTTGGTCCAGTTTTGGGGCTATGGGCACTTATAAGAAAAACAACTTAAAATGCGCCTATTTGGGATTATATTAATTGTAATAAGAGTTTTGATGGGGTTTTCGCTATGATGCCTTTTTCTTATCGCCACGAAATAGACACTAAAGTTAGTAAGACTGGAGAATATTCTTTTATATGGCTTCCAATATTAATTACTGGAATTATAATTACATTAGTTATCCCTAAAAAACATAGATGAACACAAAATTATCACCCATTATAAAACCAGCAGAATTAACCTGGTTAAACCAAGACGATGAAATCGTAATTATCGATGCCAGTGCCGGATCAAAAGCAAGATATGACGAGCAACACCTTGCTGGTGCGCTCTTTGCTGATGTAAATAACGATTTAGCCAACATTGGCGATTTTGCCATTGGCGGAAGGCATCCCTTACCAACATTCGACCAGTTTTCTGCTGTTTTACAGCGACTTGGCATCACAAAAGACAGCCATGTGATTGTTTACGATGATAAAAACGGCGGTAACGCCGCTGCGAGGCTGTGGTGGATGCTAAAAGCAATCGGTCATGAAAAAATACAGGTAATTGATGGAGGCTTTCAGGCGGCTGTTAAAGCAGGTTTTCCGACTACAGATAAAGTAGAAATTCCAAAATCTGTCGAAAAATACGAAATCACAGCATGGAACTTACCGTTATCAGATATCAATGAGGTAGAAAAAGTTGCCAAAACCGACGATTATATTGTGATTGACGTGCGCGATGCCAACCGTTTTGCAGGCCTTACCGAACCTATCGATTTAATTGCAGGGCATATCCCTGGTGCGGCAAATATTCCATATACCGAAAATTTGGATGCTACGGGTGCTTTCCTGGCCCCTGAAATATTGAAAGAAAAATATGCTGAAGCTTTGGCCCACGTTAAACCCGAAAACGTAATTGTACATTGTGGCTCGGGCATTACCGCCTGCCATACGCTATTAGCTATGGATTATGCCGGTTTACCCATCCCTAAGCTTTATGTTGGTTCCTGGAGCGAGTGGAGCAGAAATAACAAGGAAATGGTATTGGCAGACTAACCTTCTTACATACCTTACAGGTTTCAGAAACCTGTAAGGTCTTTCAGTATTTCGATTAACATTCTGAAAACCTGTCCGATTAACATCAACAATTTTTAAAAAACATTTTTAATCTAATTATTTTATCCCTACATTTGCAGGCTAAAATTTTACAGTACTTTGAACCCACTAAAACAATTTTCATTACCGTTTACCGGATTAAAATTGGGAACTCATCAGTTTGATTATGAGCTTGATGACGCCTTTTTTAATGCATTTGAGTATTCGTTAATTAAAAGTGGAAATTTAAAAGTAGACCTGGAACTTGAGAAACAAGAGACCATGTTGCTTCTAAAATTCAAAGTTATTGGCACAGTTAATTTAGATTGCGATAAATGTTTATCTGAGTTTTCGTTACCTGTAAATCTTTATGAAAGGCAGATTGTAAAGTTTGCTGAAGATGAACTGGAGAGCGATGACGAAGAAATTATTTCGCTAAGCCGTAAAGATACCGAGATTGATATATCGGGTCCTCTATACGAAATGATTAATGTAGCGGTACCTTATATCAAAAACTGCGAGCAGGCAGATAAAGATTGCGATCAGGAGATGATTGACCGTTTAAATCAATTATCGATCGAAAAGCAGGCTGAAGAAAATGAACAAACAAGCGACCCACGTTGGGAAGCCCTTAATAAGTTAAAAAAATAATTAGATTATACACCAATGGCACATCCAAAACGGAAAATCTCGAAACAGAGAAAAAATAAAAGAAGAACACACTATAAAGCGGTTACTCCTTCTTTAGCAACATGCTCGGCAACAGGTGCTATTCACGTACCTCACCGTGCTTACAACGTTGATGGTAACTTATACTACAACGGCAAACTGGTTATCGAAAATACTCAGATAGGGTAATTTTCTTAAAAAATTGTTTGTGTTTTCAGCGGCTTTAGTCATACCTTAGTCAACTGAAAAATTCAGGATTACACCTGACTTAACACAAACAGATTTTTTCTATGAAAATAGGCCTCGACATAATGGGCGGAGACTATGCTCCCAAAGCAATTGTTTTGGGAGCAATAGCTGCTCATCAATCGCTTAACGCTGGAGAGCATTTAGTTCTTATTGGCGATACCGAACAGATTAAACCCATTCTTGCAGAAGAAGGTTTTAATCCAGATCATTTTGAATACGTTCATACTGATGAAGTAATTGGTATGGGCGAACATCCCACCAAAGCAATCGTTCAGAAACCAAATTCGAGCATAGCAGTTGGTTTTAACCTTTTAAAAGAAGGCAAAATCGATTCTTTCGCAAGTGCTGGTAACTCTGGAGCCATGTTGGTTGGCGCAGTTTTTAGCGTTAAAACCATTCCGGGCATTATCCGCCCTTGTTTATGTACAATTCTTCCAAAAATTAAAGGTGGTACTGGCTTACTGTTAGATGTAGGTGCTAATGCCGACTGCAAACCCGATATTTTATTACAATTTGGTGTTTTAGGCAGTTTATATGCAGAAAATCTTTTGCAGATAAATGATCCGAAAGTTGCCCTGATAAATATTGGCGAAGAAGATGAGAAAGGAAATATGCTAAGCATGGCTACTTTTCCGTTAATGAAAGAAACCAACCTTTTCAACTTTGTGGGCAATGTGGAAGGACGAGATTTATTTAACGATAAAGCCGATGTAATTGTGTGCGATGGTTTTACCGGAAATATAATGCTAAAATTAGCAGAATCGTTTTACGTACTTACCATCAAAAAGGGACTTAAAGATGAGTTCTTCGATCGTTTTAATTATGAACAATACGGTGGAAGTCCGGTTCTAGGCGTTAACGCTCCCGTTGTTATCGGACATGGAATTTCTAGTCCGCTAGCTGTTAAAAATATGGTTCTACAATCCAGAGAAATGATCACTACAGGATTGGTAGAAAAGATTAGAATGGCATTTAAATAATTTATTAAAATTCTTAAAATGAGTAAAATTCACGCTGCTATTACAGCAGTAAATGGTTACGTTCCCGACTATGTGCTTACAAACGCAGAGTTAGAAACCATGGTTGATACTTCGGATGAATGGATTACCAGCAGAACGGGAATTAAAGAACGTAGAATTTTAAAGGGAGAAGGTTTAGGTACTTCCGATATGGCTGTTCATGCCGTAAATGGTTTACTTAAAAAGAGGGGAATTGATGCAAAAGAAATTGAACTGATTATCTTTTGCACCACTACTCCAGATTTCACTTTCCCTGCAACAGCAAACGTTTTAGCTGATAAAATCGGTGCTACAAATGCCTGGGGTTACGATTTACAGGCCGCTTGTTCTGGCTTTCTTTTCGGGCTTTCTACCGGTGCATCATTTATCGAGTCAGGAAGACACAAAAAAGTTTTAGTTGTTGGCGGCGATAAAATGTCATCAATCATCAACTACGAAGACCGTACAACCTGTATCATTTTTGGTGATGGTTGCGGTTGTGCTTTATTAGAGCCAAATGAAGAAGGTTTCGGTATTCAGGATTCCATCCTGAGAACAGATGGTTCGGGAAGAGATTTCCTGGGCATGAAAGCAGGTGGTTCGGTTATGCCGGCAACACACGAAACTGTTGACGCAAGACTACATTTTGCACACCAGGAAGGCCCAACAGTATTCAAATTTGCAGTAACCAATATGGCCGATGTTGCTGCCGAAATTATGGAACGCAACAGCTTAACCGCTAATGATGTTGCATGGTTAGTACCTCATCAGGCCAACAAACGCATTATCGATGCCACTGCAAACCGTATGGGTGTTACTACCGATAAAGTAATGATCAACATCGAACGTTACGGAAATACAACCAACGGAACAATTCCTTTATGTTTATGGGAATGGGAAAGCAGACTGAAAAAAGGCGATAACATCGTTTTAGCTGCATTTGGTGGTGGTTTTACCTGGGGTTCGGTATACCTTAAATGGGCTTACGACTCTGAGTAATTGAGTTGGGAGCTTGGAGCTCGGAGTTAATCAGCTGCTTAATTAAGCACATCACCATTAACGATGAGCCATTAAACCATCAACCTTAAGCGGTTGCAAAGAAAAATAAAACAAAAAAAGTATAACTTAGTTAATTCAATAAACACTATTTTTTACATAACTAGCCTAAAAAATGGATATCAAACAAATACAGGAACTGATTAAATTTGTTTCTCGTTCTGGAGTAAATGAAGTTGCTATTGAGCAGGAAAACTTCAAAATCACGATCAAAACAAACCAAGCACCAACAGTTGTGCATGCTACCGTACCACAGGCTCCGCTTGTACAGGCTGCTGCCCCTGTTGCTACAGCTCCTACTGCTCCAAACGCAGCAACACCTGCTGTACCGGCTGCAGAAGACACCTCAAAATACATTACGATTAAATCGCCAATGATCGGTACGTTCTACCGTTCAGCTAGCCCAGACAAGCCAATGTTTGTTAATGTTGGCGACGAAATTAGCACTGGTAAAGTAGTTTGTATTATTGAGGCAATGAAACTTTTCAACGAGATTGAAAGCGAAGTTTCTGGCCGTATCGTTAAAATCCTGGTTGATAATGCATCACCGGTAGAATACGATCAACCGTTATTTTTAGTAGAACCTATTTAGAAGCCGATTTCACAGATTAATTTGATTTCACAGATTTGTGATGATACCGACCAAATCGGTGTAATCCTTAAAATCAGTGCAATCCTAAATTAAAAATTATGTTTAAAAAAATACTAATTGCCAACAGGGGTGAAATCGCTTTGCGTATTATCCGTACCTGTAAGGAAATGGGCATCAAAACGGTTGCTGTTTACTCTACCGCAGATCGCGAAAGTTTACACGTACGTTTTGCTGATGAGGCTGTTTGTATTGGCCCCCCTCCTAGTAAAGATTCATATTTAAATATTCCAAATATTATCTCGGCAGCAGAATTAACCAATGCCGATGCCATACACCCAGGTTATGGTTTCTTATCAGAAAATGCTAAGTTTTCTAACATCTGCCGCGAGTACAACATCAAATTTATTGGTGCAACTCCAGAGCAGATCAATGGCATGGGCGATAAAGCCTCTGCAAAAGAAACCATGAAAATTGCCGGTGTACCAACCATTCCAGGGTCTGAAGGTTTGCTTACCAGCGTTAAAGAAGGTATTGCAATTGCGAATGAAATGGGCTACCCTGTTATTCTAAAAGCAACCGCCGGTGGTGGTGGCCGTGGTATGCGGGTAGTTTGGAAAGATGAAGATTTCGAAAATGCATGGGATAGTGCCCGTCAGGAATCTGGTGCAGCTTTTGGTAACGATGGTTTATATTTAGAAAAATATATCGAAGATCCACGTCACATCGAGATCCAGATTATCGGAGATCAGTTTGGCAAAGCATGTCACTTATCAGAACGCGATTGTTCTATTCAACGCCGTCACCAGAAATTGGTAGAGGAATCTCCCTCTCCTTTTATGACAGATGAACTCCGTGTAAGAATGGGCGAAGCAGCTATTAAAGGTGCGATGGCCGTAAATTACGAAGGAGCAGGAACAATTGAATTCCTGGTTGATAAACACCGTAACTTCTACTTTATGGAAATGAACACCCGTATCCAGGTAGAGCATCCGGTTACGGAAGAAGTAATCAACTTCGATTTAATCAAAGAACAGATTAAAGTTGCTGCCGGAATTCCAATTTCGGGTAAAAACTACTTCCCTGATATGCACGCAATCGAGTGCCGTATCAATGCAGAAGATCCAGCAAATAACTTCCGTCCATCACCAGGACGGATCACCAATTTCCACTCTCCGGGTGGCCATGGTGTTCGCGTTGATACGCACGTTTATGCAGGATATTCAATTCCTTCTAACTACGATTCGATGATTGCTAAATTAATCTGTGTGGCACAAACACGCGAAGAGGCAATCTGTACCATGGAGCGGGCTTTAGGCGAATTTGTAATTGAAGGTGTAAAAACAACTATTCCATTCCATCTTCAGTTGATGAAAGATCCAAACTTTAGGGCGGGAAATTTCACTACGAAATTTATGGAAACGTTCGAGTTTTCTGAATAATAAAGCATTTCTATACTTAATATACGAAGAGGCTATTCAAATAATTTGGATAGCCTTTTTCATTGTTTTAGATTCAGTTACTGTGAGATAAATACCTGATAATTAATATTTACCGAACGGTGTAGCGTTTAATTAACCTCATACGTTTAATATTAAAACACTCCAACTATGAAAAAAAGTCTAATTAACGCACTACTCTTCCTACTTGTTTTCGCTGCATTTACAGGATGCAAAAAAGACGAGTATGAAATGATAAAGATTGTAAAAATGATTTCGGTTCAGCAAATGAGGGCTTTACCTGTAGGTATGACAAAAGCTATTCCTGCCAAAAAAACCGGAAAAATATACATTTATAACGATTATCTTTTCATTAATGAACCAAATGAAGGTATTCATATCTACAACAATGCTAATCCAGGTGCTCCCATAAACGTGGGTTTTCTACAAATTCCGGGAAACGTAGATTTAGCGATCCACAACAATATCCTTTACGCCGACAATTTTATTGATTTGCTGGCTTTTGATATCTCAAACATGAACAACATCAAACAGGCAAAAAGAGTAACCGATGTTTTCAATCAGTTCTATTTGCCAGGTGCGCAAAAGTATCTTTACACCTATAAAGATACCCTGGTAAAGAAACAAACTTACAAAGGGGTAATTAATGATCTCGCTTATTCGAACAACTCTTCTTCTGGGCAAGGTGGCTCGATGGCCAGATTTACCTTAATGAACGACTATTTATATACTGTTGGCACGAATAATTTAAGTCTGTTTGACGTTAAAACTGCATCGAACCCAACTTTTTTAAAGGCTATTCCTTTAGGTTGGGGTGTCGAAACCATCTTTCCATACGAGAATAAATTATTTATAGGTACCAATAGAGGTATGCACATTTTTAGTGCTACCGATCCGGCTAATCCCGTACAACTATCTACTTACAGCCATATTTTTGCCTGCGACCCTGTTGTTGTACAAGGCAAATATGCTTACGTTACCTTACGCACAGGCAATATGTGCATGCAAGCAAGCAATCAGTTGGAAGTTGTAGATATAGAAGATCCCACCAAACCGAAACAGATTGCAGTTTATGCTATGCAAAATCCACACGGTCTAAGCACCAGTGGCGATAATCTGTTTCTCTGTGAAGGCAATTATGGAATAAAGAGCTTCAATATTACCGATAAAACCAAAATAGGCAACAACATGTTGCAGCATTTGAATAATATTAAAAGCTTTGATGTTATTGCAGGCCCTAAATCTTTAATCGTTACAGGAGACGATGGGGTATATCAATTTAATTATAACAACGCCGCAAATTTAAAGCAACTGAGTATAATTAAAGGGCAACGTTAAAAGCTCCTTTTGTAGCATCTTTCTATTTTTGCAGTCATTTCTCATAATAATATAAACTATTTCTATATTTAACACGTAAATACCATTCTATTCAAATAGAATGGTATTTTTGTTTTCAACATGAGCGACACTAAAAAAACTTCACTAACAAAAGCTATCGGACAAAAGAGCACCACATTAGAGGCAGAAATGTCTTTTTTTGATCATCTGGATGTTCTCCGTAAACATTTAATCAGGGCCGTAATTGCCATTGCCGTTTTTACCGGTATTGCTTTTTACTTCAACGAATTCATTTTAGATAAAATCATATTTGGTCCAAAAAAGCCAGATTTCTGGACTTACAGGATGATGTGCAAACTGGTAGAAAAATTCCCTTCACTTGGTGCAGATATGTGCATCACCAAAATTAATGGAGAGATTATCAACACCGAAATGGCCGGTCAGTTTAACCTGCAATTAAATGTTTGTGTAATGTGCGGTATTGTAGTTGGTTTTCCTTATTTATTATGGGAAATCTGGCGTTTTATTAAACCGGCATTACACGAAAATGAGCGTAAATCGGCAAGTGGCTTCGTTTTCTTCGCTTCTGTACTTTTCATTATTGGTATATTTTTTGGCTACTTTGTGGTATGCCCATTATCGGTTAACTTTTTAACAGGTTACACCGTTAGTGCCGAAATTAAAAATACATTCACAGTTGATTCGTATCTATCATCTGTAGCAACTTTAACTTTAGGCACAGGGATTATCTTCGAACTTCCGGTTATTATTTTCGTACTGTCGAAACTTGGATTGATGACACCAAAGCTGATGAGATCGAGCAGAAGGTATGCCGCGGTTATTATCTTAATTATTGCAGCTATTGTTACCCCAACACCTGATATTATGACGATGCTAATTGTAGCTACGCCATTGTTCTTGCTTTATGAGCTCAGCATTTTTGTTTCGGCTTACATAGAAAAAAAGAAGAAAAAGGCTGATGCTGCTTTCTACGCTAACTAACAAAAACATTACGAATAGATTTTATAATTCTCTATAAATTTGACAATGTCTGATACAAAAATTAAAATTGCTATTGGAGCGGATCACGCTGGGTTTGAATACAAAGAAATACTAAAAGTTTTTTTACAGGATTACGAAGTAAAAGATTTTGGTACTTACTCAGAAAATTCTGTTGATTATCCAGATTTCGCCCATCCGGTTGCTGCTGCTGTAGAAAATGGAGAATTTACTTATGGGATTTTACTTTGTGGATCGGCAAACGGTGTAGCCATCACCGCAAACAAACATCAGCATATCAGAGCAGGTTTGTGCTGGGAGAATGAAGTTGCTTCTTTAGTCCGCAAGCACAATAACGCAAACGTTTTGTGTATACCTGCCAGATTTGTTTCGGAAGAACTGGCTAAAGAGATTACCACAACCTTTTTAACAACTGAATTTGAGGGCGGGCGTCACCAAAACAGGGTTGAAAAGATTTCGTGCTAACAAAAAAATAACTAACTATTATCATAATGAACAAAAAGTTTTTAACCCTTGGTTTGGTATCACTTGTTACGGCAAGTTGCTTTAGCCAAATAAAGCCCCTTATACCGAATAAGGATGCGATCAAATTTAGCAAAGCCATTAATCCTGAAAATGCCTACAAACACCTTTCTGTATTGGCTTCTGATGAATATGAAGGCCGCGAAACAGGCACAAAAGGCGCTTGGATGGCTGCTGATTATATCCGCGATTATTTCAAATCTTTAGGCTTAAAAGCGCCTGTAAATGGCAGCTATTTCCAAAAAATCGATTTGGTTAACGTTACCTTAAAAGAAAGCCATTTAACGGTTAACGGTCAACCTAAAGAATATCAGAAAGATTATTTGGTATCTCCCAGCTTAATCAGCGATCAAGGTTTTACTTTCTCAGCCAACGAACTTGTATTTATTGGTTATGGTTTAAAGAAAGACAACTATAACGATTTTACAGGTACCGATATTAAAGGAAAAGTAGTTGTCATGTTTAATGGCGGAGATCCAACCGTAAAACCGGGTACAAAAATTGATAGAGCAGCTTATCGTGCTACGCTTGAAGCAAGGGCAAAGTATTTTGTAGAAAATAATGTAAAAGCAATTATCCTGATCGATCCAGCAGTTGATAGAATAACCGAAAACACCAAGCAAACCCTTAAAAATGGTAGGGTAATGGTAAAAACCAATGCTGCTATCGAAGCGCAAAAGCAAAACAATATTCCACGCATTTCGATATCTGTTGTTTTGGCAAACGAGCTGCTAAAGGCCTCAAACACTACTGTGGCTGATCTACAAAAGAAAATAGTAGATAGTCAGGCTCCTGCGTCGCAAGTATTAAATGTGCCTTTCTCTGCAAGTGCTGCAAAAACAGAAACACCAGTTAGATGTGAGAACGTTCTGGGTTATTTAGAAGGTTCTGATCCGGCACTTAAAAAAGAAGTATTAATTCTTACAGGTCACTATGACCATATTGGGTTGGAAACAGATCCAAATGCAAAAGATAAAGTGAACAACGGAGCGGACGATGACGGATCGGGAACTACGGGCGTTTTATTAATGGCAAAAGCATTTACTGATGCTAAAAAAGCCGGAAAAGGCGCTAAGCGTAGCATCCTTTTCATGACTGTTGTTGGTGAGGAAAAAGGACTTTGGGGTTCTGAATGGTACTCGGAGCATCCTGTTTTCCCTGTCGAAAATACCATTGCTGATCTAAATACCGATATGATTGGCCGTACTGGCGAAGAATATTTAGGTAAAGCAGATTCGGCAAATTACATTTACTCTGTAGGTTCGAGAATGTTGAGTAGTGATTTGGCTAACTTAAGTGAGCGAGTTAACGCAACCTATACCAAAATGAAACTGGATTATAAATATGATGATCCAAAAGATCCTGAGCAGATTTATTACCGTTCAGATCATTATAACTTTGCTAAATTGGGTATTCCGATCATCTTCTATTATGACGGCATGTTACAACAAGACTACCATAAACCTGGTGATGAAGTAAGCAAAATTAACTTCCCACTTTTGGCCAAAAGAGCAAAATTAACCTACTTTACCGCATGGGAATTGGCCAACAGCGCAAAACGCCCGGCAGTAGATATGGATGGAAAAGGAAATCCAAAGAAATAATCATTCAAAATGCTTAGCCTCGACAAAATGTCGGGGCTTTTTTATGCACAATACCTTTTCGCACCTGCATAAATTCCTATCTTTGATGTTATAACGAAGTAGCTAAAAACTAAAATCAGTTAATATTCGTTACCTATTACAAAATAACTATTGATGAATATTGCCGAGGAATTTTTAGAGAAATCTGACGAGAAAGCTTTCGATCTACCGCATCGTAAAACCATAAATTATAATATTGGGAAATACAATGCAGCTGTTGAACGGGGCTTATCAAAATTCGAAAATTTAGAGGCATCCAAAAAAAAAGCACACGTAATTAAATGGCGTGTGATGGAAAACCTTGATAAATTCTTGCCAGAATTCGAATCAAATTTCCAACGCCGCGGCGGTAAGGTAATCTGGGCCAATGATACCGAAGAAGCCCAGCAGGAAATCCTCAACATCATCAAAAGAAACAACGGCAAAACGGTTATCAAATCAAAATCGATGACCACCGAGGAAATCCACTTAAACGATTTCCTGGAAAAGAACAACATCGAATCTTTAGAAAGTGATCTGGGCGAATACATTGTTCAACTACTTGGGCAGGCTCCCTACCATATTGTTACCCCGGCCATGCACCTAAGTGCAACAGATATAGCGCAGTTATTTCATGATAAATTTGGCACACCTATCGATGCCACTCCTCCGCAGCTGGTACAAAAAGCAAGAGAATTACTCCGCGATAAATACCTGAATGCCGACATCGGTATAAGCGGTGGAAATTTTTTAATTGCCGATACCGGAAGTATTGCACTAACAGAAAACGAAGGCAATGCTCGTTTAAGTACTACTTTCCCTAAAATCCACATTGCTATAGTAGGTATCGAAAAAGTAATTCCTTCTATGGCTGATCTTGATCTGTTCTGGCCTTTACTGGCATCGCACGGAACGGGGCAAAACTTAACGGTTTATAATACCATTTTAAGTGGTCCACGCCAACCTAATGAAACAGATGGGCCAGAGGAAATGTATGTGATTTTGCTGGATAATGGCCGCACCAATTTATTGGCACAAAAAGACCAGAGACAGGGCTTGTACTGCATCCGTTGTGGTGCATGCTTAAATGCTTGTCCGGTTTATAAAAATATCGGCGGACATACTTATAATACAACCTATAGTGGACCTATCGGCTCGGTAATTACGCCTCATTTAAAGGGCATGGAAGAGTTTAAACACCTAAGCTATGCTTCCAGTCTTTGCGGTAAGTGTTCAGAAGTGTGCCCGGTAAAAATCGATATCCATAAAATGCTCTTACTTAACCGTAGAGATGCCGCCGCAGGGCATGAGAACGGCAAAAAAGAGGAAATTGGCTGGAGCATGTTTAACAGAATGATGCAAAAACGCAAATGGATGGATTTCTTTGGCGGGAAGTTTAAAAACTTTATGCTCAAAAGATTTTTCAAAAAGAGCTGGGGCAAATACCGGGAGATGCCTAAAGTTGCCGATAAATCTTTTGCTAAACAATGGGAAGAACTGAAAAAAAATAAGGAGTCTTAAATCAGGACCCATTAGTCAAAATAACCAGATATGCAATTTAACAGAGGTGATAAAGACGACAAGTTCTTACTGAACTTATACAGAAGATTGCTTTACCCTCGGATGGTTGAAGACAAAATGCTCAAACTCTTGCGTCAGGGTAGAATTGGCAAATGGTTTTCGGGCATTGGTCAGGAAGCAATTGCTGTTGGCAGCACCTTAGCGATGCAAAGCGATGAGTACATTTTACCCATGCACCGTAATTTGGGCGTTTTTACCGCTCGCGATATTCCCTTAAAAAAATTAATGGCTCAATGGCAAGGCAAAATTACAGGCTTCACCAAAGGCCGCGACCGCTCTTTCCATTTCGGTTCACAAGAATATAAAATAATAGGGATGATATCCCACCTTGGCCCACAGATGGCCTTAGCTGATGGCATTGCTCTGGCCGATGTTTTAGCCAACAAACCGCACGCTACACTAGTTTACACCGGAGAAGGGGCAACCAGTGAAGGCGATTTCCACGAGGCGGTAAATGTTGCCGCAGTTTGGAACCTTCCTGTTATTTTTCTGATCGAAAATAATGGATATGGCCTTTCCACTCCAAAATCAGAGCAGTTTAGATGTAAAAACCTGGTTGATAAGGCCATTGGTTATGGCGTAGAGGGTATTCAGATAGATGGGAATAATATTTTAGAAGTTTATGATACCATCAATCAACTGGCTATGGAAATCCGAAAAGATCCAAGACCGGTTTTGGTAGAATGCCTTACTTTCAGGATGCGTGGACATGAAGAAGCATCCGGCACTAAATATGTTCCACAAGAATTGTTGGATGAGTGGGGAAAGAAAGATCCTTTGAATAATTACGAAGCGTATTTAATTGAGCAGGGTATTTTAACCTCAGACTTAATTATCGACATCAAAATCCAGGTTAAAAGAGATATAGAGCTGGAAGTTGAAGAAGCTTTTAATGAAGATGAGCCTCTTGCGAATGCCGATCGGGAAGAGGCCGATATGTATTTCCCTTATCAGCAAGATGTTGTCCAATCTGGTCAAATTTCCACAGAAAAAAGATATTTAGATGCAATAACCGATGGATTAGACTTGGCCATGCAAAAGTATTCTAACCTCGTTTTAATGGGGCAGGATATTGCCGATTATGGTGGGGCTTTTAAAATTACAGATGGTTTTACTGCTAAATATGGAAAAAGCAGAGTCCGCAACACCCCTATTTGCGAATCGGCCATTGTAGGGGCAGGTTTAGGCCTATCCATAAACGGCTATAAGGCTGTTGTAGAAATGCAATTTGCAGATTTTGTAACTGTTGGCTTTAATCAGATCGTGAATAACCTGGCCAAAACGCATTACCGTTGGGGCGAAAGGGCCGATGTAGTGGTGCGCATGCCTACAGGTGCCGGAACAGGGGCTGGACCATTCCATTCACAAAGTAATGAAGCCTGGTTTACCAAAACACCGGGTTTAAAAATTGTTTATCCGGCTTTCCCTGAAGATGCGAAAGGTTTGCTGTTGGCAGCGATTGAAGATCCAAACCCAGTGCTTTATTTCGAGCACAAATACCTCTACAGGAGTTTAAGCACTCCTGTTCCTAATGGCTACTATACTACAGAGATTGGTAAAGCAGTTCGGCTTGCCGAAGGAAATAAATTCACGATCATTACCTACGGACTGGGTGTGCACTGGGCGTTAGATTACCTGAAGCAATATCCGGAAAGTGGCGCAACATTAATTGATCTGCGTACATTACAACCTTGGGATAAAGAGACTGTAAGCACAGCTGTTAAAGCAACCGGTAGGGTTTTAATTTTGCATGAGGATACCTTAACCAATGGCTTTGGCGCCGAACTATCTGCCTGGATTGGAGAGCACTGCTTCTCTGATCTCGATGCACCTGTAATGCGTTGTGCGAGCCTAGATACGGCAATTCCAATGAGTAAAGTATTGGAAGAAGATTTTTTAGCTAAAGCAAGACTAACAGAAACGATTGATAAATTATTGAAATATTAAATAGTTTTGCCACGGAAACACAGAAATCACGGAGAACATTAATTATTAATTCCGTGCCAATCCGTGTTTCCGTGGCTAATTTATATAAACAACATGAGCAATTTCAAAGTCGAAGGAAATATCATCAACATCACAAAGCGGAATATTTTCTTTGGCGAAGTAGAAGTTGAGGATGGAAAAATAAAATCAATCTCAAAAATTTCTGAACAGAAAGAAGGAGCACATTTTATCTCTCCAGGTTTTATAGATAGCCATGTGCATATCGAAAGCAGTATGTTAATTCCAAGTGAATTTGCGCGGTTAGCGGTAGTTCATGGAACGGTATCAACCATTAGCGATCCACACGAAATTGCCAACGTTTGTGGTATGGAAGGTGTAGAATTTATGATTGAAAATGGCAATACCGTGCCTTTTAAATTCAATTTTGGTGCCCCAAGCTGTGTTCCAGCTACCGTTTTTGAGACGGCCGGAGCTGAATTGGATCATGATGATGTAAAATCACTTTTAGAACGTCCTGAAATAAAATACCTGAGCGAAATGATGAATTTCCCAGGCGTACTTTATAAAGATGAAGAAGTTTTAAAAAAGATTGCGGCGGCGCACCTGTTGGGTAAACCTATTGATGGGCATGCCCCGGGCTTACGTGGCGATGCTGTTCAACAATACATCAATGCCGGAATTTCTACAGATCACGAATGTTTTACGGCAGCTGAAGCGCTGGATAAATTGCAGCGTGGCATGAAAATCCTTATCCGAGAAGGAAGTGCAGCCAAAAATTTTGAGGCACTGATCGATTTATTGAACGATTGGCCGGAAATGATGATGTTCTGCAGCGACGATAAACATCCTGATAGTTTAGTTGAAAACCATATTAATCAGCTCTGTGCAAGGGCCATAGAAAAAGGGATCAATATATTCAATATACTGCGGGCAGCATGCATCAATCCTATTCTTCACTATAAATTAGATGTTGGCTCACTTCAGATCAATGATGATGCAGATTTTATCGTGCTTGAAGATTTAAAAACATTCAAGGTTAAACAAACCTATATAGATGGGATATTGCTTGCCGAAAATGGAAAAATAGTGGGTAATTGGGTAAAACATGTCGAAGATCGAGAATCGGTAAACCATTTCGATTGCAGTTTGAAAAAGGAAGAAGATTTTATTTATCCATTCACCGGACAAAAAGAAATTCCAGTTATTGAAGCATTGGATGGACAATTGATTACGAATAGAATATCCGCAAAACCGAAAGTTTTAA
Organism: Pedobacter sp. Bi27; assembly: GCF_918698255.1. NCBI lineage: Bacteria > Pseudomonadati > Bacteroidota > Sphingobacteriia > Sphingobacteriales > Sphingobacteriaceae > Pedobacter > Pedobacter sp. Bi27. The sequence continues at coordinate 160,250 of NZ_CAKKMW010000003.1, read as the reverse complement.
ATCAAAATATCATTAGTGATCCGGAAAACGATGTTTTAAAAATGGTGGTGGTAAACCGTTATCATGATGCCCCTATTGCAATATCCTTCGTTAAAAACTTTGGCTTAAAAGAAGGCGCCATTGCATCAAGTGTTGCACATGATAGTCATAACATTATTGCTGTCGGCGTAGACGATAAAAGTATCTGTGAAGCCGTAAATCTGGTGATTAATGAAACCGGTGGCGTAGTGGCATTGGGAAATGGGGAAAAAGAAGTTTTAGCTTTACCGGTAGCAGGCTTAATGAGTAACCATAACGGTTATCAGGTTGCAGAAAGTTATACTTCAATAGATCAATTTGCGAAAGATTTAGGCTCTACTTTGCTTGCCCCTTTCATGACGCTTTCTTTTATGGCTTTATTGGTAATTCCACACTTAAAACTGAGCGACAAAGGTTTATTTGATGGAGATGAGTTTAAGTTTGTGTAGCTGATTTGTCATTCTGGGCGCAGCGAAGAATCTGTTTACTATTGGCACTTCAAATGGCATTAATCTAAAGTATCTTCAAACGCAAAATGTAATTGCAGAGCTATTTTGCAAAAGATTCTTCATTGCATTCAGGATGACAGCAAATTAATCTTATTCCACTACAAAAACCTCTGCCAAAGGATTAAACAGATATAATCGCTTATCGTCTAAACATATACAGCGGTACCGCTTCCTAATGCGTTCGCCTTTGGTAAAACGCCGGCCATCTTTAATTTTAAAAGTGGTATTAATCGGCAATTGCTCCAAATGCAAAGTCTCGGTTTTATTGCTATCGTATTTTTTTAAGGCTCGCGATAAATGCAGATCAGAACAGCTGGATGCCGCCGGGTTCGACATATAATTATCAATCGCTTTGTGGATATCGGCTGGAAAGATATTCAGTTCAAAAAAGGGAACCATCATCCGCTGAAAGTTCTTCTTCCACTCTGTGCCATGCGGTTTTACTTTATTCTTGAAATCGTTCCAGGTGAGTAAATGCGCGAACTCGTGTACGGTAGTAACCAGAAAGGCGTAATGATTGAGGTTAAAATTCACCGAAATGCGATGCCCTTTGCCCTGATAAGGATGGCGGTAATCGCCCAATTTTGTAGAACGGGTTTTAGAAATCTTAAATTCACATTGAAAATAATCTATCCATTTTGCAATTAGCGGTGCCGCTGGTTCGGGCATGTACTGCGCTAAAACTTTAACCTTTTCCATTTAACCGCAAAGTTCGCAAAGTTTTTCGCAAAGGAAACAAAATATTCATATAGCTTTTAACCACAGAGGGCACTGAGTTTGCACAGAGGAAACAGAGATTATTTTAATATCCATTTACTACCCGCTCAATTCCATCTTTTAATCTTAAAACATTAAAATCCATTAATAACCCGAATCTATATCCACCTAATTTCATATAGGTTAACATTTGTGCAAGATGAATATCATTTAGGGAATCTATACTTTTAAATTCTAAAACCAATCTATTCTCAACCAAGATATCAATTCGATAACCACAATCCAACTTTACATCTTCAAATCGCAGGGGCATTATTTTTTCTTTTTCAACTTGAAAACCTGCCTTATCAATCTTATAAAACAAACATTCCTTGTAAGCACTCTCTAGCAAACCGGGACCCAGGGCTGTATGAACATCTATAGCCAATCCAATAATGGTTCTTGTTAATAAATCTTCTTTCATAACACTTTGTGTTCTCTGTGCCTTACCTCTCTTTTCTCCGTGGTTAAAACATTTTATTCTTCAGATGGAAACAACGATGCCAATACCAGCTTGATCTCCCCGAAAGAATAATCTTTCCCTAAAAACTCCCTTATCGTAGCCATCGATTTTGTTTTCTGGCTTTCCACCGCATCACTGATATTTTTGATTTTATTGGCCTTTACCAGTTTGGTTACATCCAATTGCTGTGTAGAAACATAATAAGCCAAATGCCCCTCAATGGTACCGGCAGAAAAGCCACGCTCTTTTGCAATTTCGTCGATGATTTTGCCCTGCTCATACAGCTCGAAGCTCACTAACTTGGTATCAATCTTTGGCTCTTTTTTCTTTTTCTCTGCTGCAGATTTTACTTTAAGCGTTTCTCCTTTTAGCTGAATGGCTTTTTGGAGTTGGTTGTTTCTTTCGACCGTATTCAACAGTGCATCGGTATCGGCTTTGCTAAACTCTTTCCCAGCAATGAGCGCTTGCAACAATGCTTTGCTTTTATGCATTTTTTTCAATTGCTCGTACACCAAAATTTCGAGTTCTAACAGTTCTGTAACATAGGTTTTAATCTGCTTTTCTTCTTTGATCACTTCGATTTGGATCAGGAAACGGTCTGAAATTTCCTTAACTAAGGGATTAAAATATTTTAAGGCAGCCTCTACCCTTTTCGATATATTAAATAAAGTATGTTCGGTTTGCTGTGCGAACAGGTTTTTGAGCTGATTAACAAATGTATCGGCTGTGGCTGTTATTTTTTGAAAGTCGGTATAAACAGTATCGGTCCAATCTTCGTGCTTTTGCTTGGTCGATTTTTCGCTTTTATCAAAAGTCTGGCGGTGTTCTTTTAAGTAATAGCGGATCAGGTTCAAATCAAATGCGGCAAGCAAATAACTGCGGATAAAAGTATAACTCTCTATACTGATCTGCTCGTTCAACACTTCCGAAGGTTGTTTTGTTTTAGAGAAGTAATGCACATTTTGGTCCTGTTGCAAACCACTCTCGCGAAGATGAGACGTTAAAACCAAACCCTTTAATGAGCGTAAACGCGACAAGGCGACATAGGCCTGGCCAGGTGCAAAAGCATCGCCTACATCAATAATTGCCTTATCAAAGGTTAAACCTTGACTTTTATGCACGGTGATTGCCCAGGCCAGCTTAATCGGGTATTGGATAAACGAACCTGCTACATTTTCTTTGATTTCGTTGGTTGCTTCATCCAATTTATATTTTACGTTCTCCCATGTATAGGGTGAAATCTGGATCACCACTTTGTCTTCAGGCAGTTCAATTTCAACTACATCCTTTTCGATGTGGTGCACCACGCCGATCTTACCATTGTAATACCGCTTTTCGACCGTCATGTCATTTTTAATAAACATTACCTGTGCACCTACCTTTAATTCTAAACTTTTATCATTCGGGTAAGCATATTCATTAAATTCACCCTGAATCTTTGCATCAAAAAAGTAAGATTTGGTTTTCAGCTGTGTTAACCTTTCGCGGTTAATGCCATCAGCTTTATTGTTATGGGTGGTTAAAGTGATATAATTTTCATCTGCCGAGGGCTTAAAATCCTGTTTAAAATGCTGTCTGAGCAAAGTTGTATCTTCTGCGGTGATTTTGTTGTTCCGTAGGTTGTTGAGCAAATCGATAAAAACAGCATCATCTTGACGGTAAATTTTGTCCAGCTCGATATAAACCGGTGGATTATCCTGCAGGGCCAGGGCATCGAAGAAATAAATGCTCTTATAAAATTTAGCCATGATGCGCCACTCATCGTTTTTTACCACAGGTGGCAGCTGGTTCAGATCGCCTATAAACAATAACTGTACTCCGCCGAACGGAAGGTTTCTGTTCCTGCGCACATAACGTAAAGCGAAATCTATGGCATCGAGCATATCAGCCCGCAACATACTTACCTCATCTATAACAAGTAACTCCAGTTCCTGCAACATGCGGCGTTTATTGCCTTGCATGTTTAGGTGTTTCACTAAAGTTTTTGGCGTATTGAAGTTAAAATTGATATTTTCATTAATCAAGGCGCCAGCAGCATCAGGAAAAAAAGCCCCAAAAGGAAGTTGGAAAAGCGAATGGATAGTTACCCCAGCTGCATTGATTGCGGCAATACCCGTTGGTGCCACAATTAAGGCTTTTTTGTGCGTAAGCTGGATGAGTTTCCGTAAAAAAGTTGTTTTACCTGTTCCTGCTTTTCCGGTCAAGAAAACGTGTTTTGAGGTATAATTAACAAATTTAGCCGCAATTTCTGCGGGCATAGAAGTTTCTTCTAAAGTGGGCATCGGCAGTAAAATTTTAGTCAACAATAAACGGAGGGATGAATAAAGCTAAACATTTTAGCACAAAACTAAACAATGATTGGTGAGAAAATTTAACTTTAAGCGGATATTTTTGGTCTAAACCTTTATTTAATCGATAATTTCTTAATTATTGAATCAAAAAACCTCAATAGAATTACTGCAGAAGCAACCTAAACCTGACAGCAACGGCAGCCTCCGATTCTTCAATCGGAGCTATAGTGTATGGCAGGACTGCAATAACAAAAGAACCATTGCCCCTGCTTTTCAAAAGCAATAAACACGCAACCTATTTTCAATTAAACAATTAACCTATTCAAACTTTAAGCAAATTCCTTATCTTTGCGGCCTGATGAAACAACAATATTCAAATCTTATCGCTGTTAAATTCCTTTAACAAGGTTTCATCACTCTTTACACCCAAAATTTTATTATGCTTAACCCTGAAATAGAAAAACGTAAAACCTTTGCCATTATTAGCCACCCCGATGCGGGCAAAACCACATTGACAGAAAAATTTCTGCTTTTTGGTGGTGCTATTAATACTGCCGGTGCGGTAAAAAGGAACAAAGCGAACCAGAGTAATACCTCCGATTTTATGGAGATCGAAAAGCAACGTGGTATCTCGGTTGCAACTTCTGTTATGGGATTTGAATATAGCGGTAAACGCATCAATATTCTCGATACACCTGGTCACAAAGATTTTGCGGAAGATACCTACAGAACCTTATCGGCGGTAGATAGTGTTATTTTGGTAGTAGATTGTGTAAAGGGTGTGGAGGAACAGACCGAAAAACTGATGTCGGTTTGCCGCATGCGTAACACCCCGGTAATTATCTTCATCAACAAAATGGACCGTGAAGGTAAAGAGGCTTACGATTTATTGGATGAAATTGAAGAAAAATTAAATATCAGCCTTTGTCCGCTTTCCTGGCCTATTGGTCAGGGACATACGTTTAAAGGTGTTTACAGCATTTATAACAAACATTTAAATTTATTCAATTCAGACAAAACCAAAGTAACCGATTCGGTTGTGGCGGCCAGTGATTTAAATGATCCATCTTTATTGAATTACCTTAAAGAGAACGAAATCAATACCCTTAAAGATGACGTTGAATTGGTCGACGGTATCTACGGGAAGATAGATAAGGATTTATATACCGATGGCTTGGTTGCACCAGTATTTTTTGGCAGTGCGATTAATAATTTCGGGATAAAAGAACTCCTGGATACCTTTATTGATATTGCCCCGAGCCCTCGACATAGAGAGGCTGAAGAGCGTGATGTACTGGTTGAAGAGAAAAATTTCAGTGGCTTTGTATTTAAGATCCACGCCAACTTAGATCCAAAACACCGCGACAGGATTGCCTTTTTAAGGATCTGCTCTGGCAAGTTTGAACGTAATAAATTCTATTACCATACCCGCCAGGATAAGAAACTGAAATTCTCCAACCCGATGGACTTTATGGCGAACGAAAAAAGTATTGTTGAAGAGGCGTGGCCAGGTGATGTGGTGGGTTTATACGATAGTGGCAACTTTAAAATTGGCGATACTTTAACCGAAGGCGAAAAGCTGCAGTTTAAAGGTATCCCTAGTTTCTCTCCATCTATTTTTAAAGAGGTAGAAAATATGGATCCAATGCGTACCAAACAATTGGAAAAAGGTATTGAGCAGTTAACCGATGAAGGAGTTGCGCAGTTATTTGTTATGCAGCCTGGAAACAGGAAAGTGATCGGTGCGGTTGGTGAGCTTCAGTTCGAGGTAATCAACTTCAGGTTAGAGCACGAATATGGTGCAAAATGTCGTTTCCGAACCTTGAGTTATACCCGATCGAGCTGGGTAACTTCCACCGACAGAAAGAAACTGGATGAATTTGTAAAACGTAAACAACAGCACATCGGTTTCGATAAAGAAGCCAATCCGGTTTATCTGGCTGATAGTGAATACATGATTAATTTAACCAAACAGGATTATCCTGATATCGATTTCCATAAAACCAGCGAGTTTAAGAGTTAAAATTGAATGACAGGGTGATTGAATGAGAGATTTTATTAGCGGAATTGCCAATATTCTCTCATTCAAAATTCAATTACTAATATCCATTCCCTCTTTAGTTTCGTATTGACTAAAAGTTTGTTCCAAACGCCTTTTAATTTTTGAAATCAACAATCGTGGCGAAAGCACTTTAACACACTCTCCAAAGCCTAAAATTTCGCGCTCCAGTTCATAGTTTAGTACCACATCGATCCTAAAAGTTGTTGTTTTCTCGTTCTTACTTAATACTACCTGCGATTGATGCATCGGTTTCGTTACGACGTAGGGCGCATGATCGTTGGTAAATTCGAGGATTACTTTTTGTGCACGGTCACGTTCGTTTTTCGTTACACCGATCAGATCTTCATAATACCGATCAAAATCTACGCCTTGATAACTTACAAATTCTTCGTTAGGCAATTCCTGAAATTCTACTATCCTATCCAATGCCAAATTTAAGATCCCTGGCCGTTTTTTCGCTTTACAGATCAAAAACCATCTGTTGCGGTATTCTTTTAACAGATACGGATAGTAAATTCCCTGTTGTGATTGTTGTGCCTTGAACGATTTATATTCTATTAATAAAGATCGTTTATTTAAAACCGCCTGATACAAAGGCGGGATACATTCTAAACCTTTAACCAGCTTATTACTCTCCAATTGAATATTATTTCCACTCTGTTTGGTCGATTTGTAGAGGTTATTTTCTAAACGGGCAATCATATCGCTCATTTCGTCGAAATAATTGAAGGCATTGAACTGTTTCAGTACACCTACAATTTCTTTCATTTTATCTACATCAGCGTTATTGATTGGTGCTTTGGTAATGCTAAAACCAGAATCTTCGTAGGCATAAAAACGTTTATCCTTCACCACAATCGGCGCATTATAGCCAAGCTTATCACTCCGCATGAGCTGGATATCAGCCTGAATGGTCCGTTTGCTTACCCCGGTGGTAATCCCTTCAAGCTCGTACAGGGTTGCCGATACCTTTTCGATAAGATCTTCTAGTGTCCATTTACGGTAACGGTTCTTCAAGCAATCGTCGATGGTTTTATACCGGATGAGCGCCAATTTATTTACTGCCATTTTTAATCAATTTGAGTACGAAGCTAAAAATCTGATCGAAAAGCTTAACTAAATATAGCAAAGCATTTATCATCTACGCAATACAACTGCGTAATTAGAGGATAAAAGAAAAAATATAATGGAAAAATTAAATTTATCAATCTAATTATCAACAAATTAGTTCTTTTATACAAAAATAAATTTTACTACGCAAATCTGCCGCGTAGTGGTGGTGGCATCTTTGTAATGTCGCCAGTCGATAAAGTTCTTTGATAAATGTTAATAACAACAATCTGATTGACAGAAACAGTTTACTGTTCTAAATGATATGCGCTCTCGTTTATGAAGCCCCTGTTCGGGATACGCCGGACAGGGTTACATTAGTAGTGGTTATCATAATCAGATTGATATAAGGAAATCCCGAAAGGGATGGCGATACTAAATAAAACTTATCCAATGTTGTGGGTTTCGGAATAGCCCCAAAGTATTCGGGCAAATTGCTTAGAATATGCTGATAAGAATTATGATAGATTGTCTAAAACACGTTGTGTGCCGTGGGTTCGAATCCCACTTCCGATATACCGGAATAGCTCAGGGGTTAGAGTACCAACCAAAATGCAGGTTCGAATCCTGCTTCCAACCATCACTTGGAATAGCAAAATGGTAATGCAATGGAATTAGGATCCATCTAAAGAAGGGCAACTTTTCAAATCGCTCAAAAGAACAGCATTGCAAAACCGCATTCGGCTTTAAGATTTTTGATGAATCTGAACGCAATTTGCCTTTTGCTTTGAAAGTAAAAACGATGAAAGAGCTGATTTAAAAATCAAATCTCGCCGAAAAATTTATTTAAATCCTCGGATTTACCTACTTGCTAAAGCTTGATTTCATTCTTAAAAACATCAAGATTCAATTTGCTTCCGCAAGAAAAAAATGAATGTGCTTTTGCAATGCTTTGTAAAACAAAAATTAAATAATTATAAATCTTAACATCAAAAAAACATGAAAAGAGTAACAATTAACACCAATTATGTTGGATTGGTGTTTAAAAAAGGAAAATTAAAAAACGTTTTAACAGCTGGAACTTACTGGTTAGGTTTCGGTGAAGACATGACTTTGTATGATATGGCAAAAGAGTACTATTACACAGTTGCCGAATTGGATATCTTATTGGAAAACACAGATTTTGTGAATTTGATTCACTTGGTAAGTGTTGCCGATAATGAATTGGCCTTGGTTTATCAAAACAAAAATTTCAAGAACGTTTTAACGGCTGGCAGACACGCCATCTGGAAAGGTTTGTCTGCATATGACTTTATTAAAGTAGATATCAGTAACATCAAAATTGATGAAACCATTGATAAAAACTTATTGGAGAAAGCACCATTATTGAATTATATCAGGGCTTATAAAGTAGAATCTTTTGAAAAAGCTTTATTGTTTATTGATGGTAAATTTGAAAACGTATTGGAAGCAGGAAACTATGTTTACTGGAAAAACAGTACTACCGTTCAAGTTTTGAAAACCGATATGAGACAATTGAATATGGAGATTATCGGACAAGAAATCTTAACAAAGGATAAAGCGCAACTGAGGGTAAATTTCAGCATTCAATATAAAGTTGATGACATCATCAAGGCCTTATTGGAGAACAAAGAATTTGAAAAACAATTATACATCACCATGCAATTAGCATTAAGAGAATGTATTGGCTTAATGACTTTTGACGAATTGATGGAAAGCAAAGAAAAAATTGCTGAAATGGTAATGGCCATCACCTTGGATAAGGTTGAAAACTTGGGTGTAAAATTAACCAACTGTGGTGTTAAAGACATCGTTTTACCTGGCGACGTTAAAGAAATTATGAACCAGGTTTTAGTGGCCGAAAAAAGAGCCCAAGCCAATATCATTACCCGGAGAGAAGAAACGGCCTCGACCAGAAGTTTGTTGAATACAGCCAAATTGATGGAAGACAACGCTATGTTGTATAAGTTGAAAGAGATGGAGTATGTAGAGAAAATCGCAGAAAAAATCAACAACATCAGCTTATCGGGTAGTGGACAAATTGTAGATCAATTGAAACAAATCTTCGTAAAATAAATTAAATTTAGAAACTCCTCGGTTAGGTGAGTATTACCTGCCGGGGATTGAACAAGAAATAAAATGAAAACTACAATAATAAACAGACTTGCAGAAATAGAAAGATCAAATGATATCAAAATATTATTTGCATGTGAATCAGGTAGCAGGGGATGGGAATTTCCATCACCGGATAGTGATTTCGATGTCCGCTTTATTTATGTACGCCCGCTCAACTTTTATCTTTCGGTTCAGGATAAGGATGATCAATTGGGTTTTCCTATTAATGATGAACTGGATATTTACGGATGGGATATAAAGAAAGTACTTAAACTGATCCGGAAATCGAACACCACTCCTTTCGAGTGGTTACAATCACCTATAGTTTATGGAGAAAAGGATCATTTCAAGGAAGAATTATGGACATTATGCCAATCTTATTTTTACAGGAAGACAAATATCAACCATTATTTAGGAATAGCACACAGTGCGCTAGAAACCGTAGTAAACAGTGACGAAATCAAAATAAAAAAGCTTTTTTATGTACTTCGCCCCCTACTTTCGGCCAAATGGTGCTTAGAAAAAAATACAATAGCGCCAATGACCATTGGACCACTTTTGAACTTAATACCAGAACACCTTCAAAAGTTGGTAAAAGACCTGATTACACTAAAGTCAACCGCTGCAGAAGGATATATTATTAAAATACATCCTGAGCTAAGTAACTATATTGATGAGGAATTTAAAAACTGTACTGAAGGCGCTAAAGATTTACCAAAAGAAAGTTTTGATTCAGAAATGCTCGACATCTTTTTTAGAAAAACAATAAACCGTCATGACGATTAAAGATTTAAAGGACAAAAACCTATTATTATTCGAATGTTTAAGCGGTAGTAAAGCCTATGGATTAGCCACTCCACAATCTGACACTGATATAAAGGGAATATATTATATGCCAAAAGAAATGTTTTTTGGCCTGAAGTATATCCCTCAAATCAGCAATGAAAGTAATGACGAAGTATATTATGAAATTGGCCGTTTTATTGAATTACTGATTAAGAACAACCCCAATATTGTCGAAATTTTAGCTACTCCGGAAGACTGTATCTTATATAAACACCCAATAATGGACAAGCTTAGAATCGAGATGATTTTATCAAAATTATGTAAGGATACTTTTGGTGGCTATGCTTTAACCCAGATTAGAAAAGCAAAGGGATTAAACAAAAAAATATTAAACCCAATGCCTAAAACCCGGAAAACGGTATTAGACTTTTGTTTCATCACGGTAAACTATTCATCTGTAAAAGCGAAAACCTGGCTTACAAAAAATGGCATTTCGAAAGCTGATTGTGGATTGTCCAAAATCCCTAATGCTAAAGATCTGTATGCTTTGTTTCATGATGCGGAGAAGAAATTGAATTATAAAGGGATTGCGAACAAGGAAGCGGCAAATGAGGTTTCGGTCTCGTCAATACCTGCAGGAGAACAAGAAATTGCCTATTTATTTTTTAACAAGGATAGCTATTCATCTTATTGCAAGGAGTATAATGAATATTGGGAATGGGTAGAAAAAAGAAATGAAGACAGGTACAGCTTAAATAAAAGCCATGGCAAAGATTACGATGCCAAAAACATGATGCATACCATTAGGCTTTTGCAAGTAGCGCTTGAGATTGTGCGGGATGGAAAATTAAGTGTAAAAAGACAAAATCGGGAGGAGTTGCTTTTAATTAAAAGAGGAGAACTTGATTACGATGAAGTATTAAAAAAGGCAGAAAAACTAATGCTGCTAATAGAACAAGAAACAACAAAAAGTAAGCTTCAGGAAAAACCAGATGCTCAACTAATCGAATCGTTACTTGTTGAGATGAGAGCAGAACTTTATGCCAATTAAAAGATTAAACAATGAACAACAACATAACAGGGAAAGACCTTATAGAAATAGGCTATTCCGAAGGAAAAATAGTAGGGATGGCTTTAGATATCCTGAAAGAAAATTTTGCGGATATTGAGGAAAAAGAATTACTCGCCTTATTTAAAAAAGTAAAAGATTATCCGGAAAGTTTTTTGGATGACGAGGTATTAAATGTATTGGCAACTGCTGTGATCGAGGAAGCCAATCCAAAATCAGATGGGACCATTGAACTGATCAGCAATGCTAAAGATTATTCAATTTTCGGTGCCGATTATATAGAAGAAGGTGCCAGGAATCAAATGGATATCGCCATGAAACTGCCTGTTTCGGTAGCTGGGGCATTAATGCCCGATGCCCACCAAGGCTATGGTTTACCAATTGGTGGTGTATTAGCGACTAGAAATGCAATTATCCCTTATGGTGTAGGTGTAGATATCGGTTGTAGAATGGCTTTAAGTATTTTCGATATTCCAGAGAAACATTATTTCGGGAAAGATGCAATGTATAAACGCGAGTTAATTGCTTTTACCAAATTTGGTGCGGGTCAAAATTTTAAAGGTAATGAAAGAGCTGATCATGACGTTTTAGAAAATGACGCATTTAATGCTACTCCTTTTCTTAAAAATTTACACGGAAAGGCTTGGGCACAACTGGGTACTTCGGGTGGTGGGAATCACTTTGTAGAATGGGGGATAATTGATTTTGCCGAACGCGATGAGATTTTAAATATCGATAAAGGCCGTTACGTAGCATTATTGACCCATTCGGGTTCCCGTGGCTTTGGCGCAACCATTGCAGGTCATTACACCAAACTGGCCAAAGACATCTGTAAGCTCCCTAAAGAGGCTGCAAACCTGGCTTATTTGGATCTAAATTCTGCCGAAGGGCAAGAGTATTGGATTGCCATGAACTTAGCAGGCGATTATGCTTCAGCCTGTCACGAGGTAATTCATAAAAGATTAACCAAGGCGATTGGCGCTAAAGTTTTAGCCAAGGTAGAAAACCACCATAATTTCGCATGGAAAGAAATGCTTGATGGAGAAGAAGTAATTGTGCACCGAAAGGGTGCTACACCGGCTGGTAAAGGTGTGATGGGGATTATTCCAGGAAGTATGACAGCTCCAGGGTTTTTGGTTAGGGGAAAAGGAGAAATGAGTGCAATCAATTCAGCTTCGCATGGAGCAGGACGTCAAATGAGCCGAACAAAAGCGATTCAATCGATTACCAAATCGGATATGAAAGCGATTTTGAAAGATCATAACGTTACCTTAATTGGTGCGGGTTTAGATGAAGCGCCAATGGCCTATAAAGACATTAACAAAGTGATGGCAGCACAAACTGAACTGGTTGATGTAGTGGCCAAATTTGAACCAAAGATGGTGAGAATGGCTGATGATGGAAGTAGGGAGGACTAGTTGGGAGTTTTTAGTTTGGGGTCTTGAGTCCAAAGGTCCCTAGTCTGAAGTCAGAAATACAATCCTATAAAAAATCGTCATCTCGACTGGAGCGCAGCGAAATGGAGAGATCTATAATAGATTTCTCGACTGCACTGCACTCCGCTCGAAATGACGATCAAATCCATAAAAAAGCCTCTTCAAAATTAACTGAAGAGGCTTTCTTTATACTTATAATCTTATTTCAACTTACTCAAAGCGGTTTTAATCCTTGGCAACATATCTTTAATATCCTGCAAGGTACAAGCACCAACCGAAGCCCTGAACCAAGGCATGCTATCTTCATTTCCAAAAGCAGAGAACGGAACCAAAGCTGCTCCAGCTTCTTTGATCAGGTAAAAATTCACATCCGCACTGTCTTTTAAAAGCTGACCATCTTCAGTAGTTTTCCCGATATAATCGATTTTGATTGTTAAATAAATTGCACCCATTGGCTCAACAGCATCAACATTAAACCCTTCGTTCTTTAGCTCATTAAAACCATTATAAAGTGCATTTAAGCTATCTTGAATCTGGCCTTTAAAACTGGTTAAGAAAGTATCAACCTGTGCTTTATCGTTAAAATAATTAGACATGGCCACTTGCTCGGCTTTTGGCGCCCAGGCACCCATATGACCGACCAAAGCTTTCATTCTATTGATAATATCTTCCGGACCAAAACCCCAACCTACACGTACACCAGTTGCCGCCAAACATTTCGAACTACCATCAACAAAAACCGTAAACGGACGCATTGCAGGGCGCAAAGAAACTGGGTTTACATGCTCTTTTCCGAAGGTTAAAAGCGAATAAATCTGATCATACATCATGTATAACGGTTTTTCATCAGCTGCACGAGATGCATTTTCCTCTAAAACAGCATCACAGATTTCAGCTAAGGAATCGGCATCGAACATGGTTCCTGTCGGGTTTAATGGCGAACACAGCGCCAATAAGGTTGCCCCTTTTAAATGTGGTTTTAATTGCGCTGCCGTTGGCATAAAATTATGCGCAGCATCGGTTTCTACCGCAATTGTTTTTGCCGAAGTTAAGTGAGAATAGTGGTTGTTGTTCCAAGATGGTGCAGGGAAAACCACAGTATCTCCAAGATCGATCAAAGCCAGGTAAGTAGCATAAATTAAAGGGCGTGAACCACCAGAAACTAAAATGCTGTTGGTGTTGTATTCTAACCCAAATCTATCCTTTAACAATTCCGAAACTGTTTCGCGCAAAGGCAAAACACCATCAGCAGGCGGATAATTGGTTTGGTTGGCATTGTACGCTTCTACAATGCCAGCTTTTAATTCAGTTGGGATTGGGTAAATGTTTGCGTCAAAATCGCCTATGGTTAAATTAGCGATCGAAGCACCTTTACGCTTCATTTCGTTAACTTCATTACCGATTTTTATAATTTCTGAGCCGATCAATGAACTGGCCAATACTGAAACTTTCATATATTATTATTTATTATCGCCTTTATAATTAGCGAATTAAATCTTCTATTGCTTTATTCACTTTTCCGAAACCAAATTGAGACAGCACACCCTGCATTGCTGCAGAAACCTGTTCGTTACAAAGGTTGCCAATGCTTCCCTCATGCGTATGATGTATTTGGCCAGATGGTGCAAAACTACCATTTTCTATCTGTTCGCCAACAATTTTATAAGCCTCTCTAAATGGAACACCTTGGAGCGCCAGATCATTCACTACTTCAACGCTAAACAGGTAATCGTATTTTTTATCCTTTAAAATATCATCCTTTATCGTGATGTTCTGGAACATAAAAGTAGCGATCTCCAAACATTCGTTTAAAGAAGTAATTGCTGGAAAAAGATTTTCTTTCAGCAATTGTAAATCGCGGTGATAACCTGATGGCAAATTCGTAATCATCATGGCAATTTCATTCGGCAAAGCCTGAATTTTATTGCAACGCGAACGGATCAACTCAAAAACATCAGGGTTTTTCTTGTGCGGCATAATACTCGAACCTGTAGTAAGCTCTGCCGGAAAACTGATGAATCCAAAATTCTGATTAATGAATAAACACACATCCATCGCCATTTTAGCTAAGGTTGCTGCAACTGCACTCATTGCCTGTGCTAAAATCCTTTCCGTTTTACCTCTGCCCATCTGCGCATAAACTACATTGTAGTTTAAACTTTCAAAACCTAGCAAATTGGTTGTTAAAGTCCTGTTTAAAGGGAATGAAGAACCATAACCAGCAGCTGACCCTAGTGGATTCTTATTACAGATTTTCCAGGCAGCCAACATCAGTTCCATATCATCTGCCAGGCTTTCGGCATAAGCACCAAACCACAAACCAAAAGACGATGGCATGGCAATCTGCAAATGCGTATAACCCGGCATCAATTTATCTTTGTGTGTATTGCTCAGCTCAATTAGCTTATTAAACAAGGTTGAGGTTTGGCCAACCATATCTTCGATACAAGCCCTAAAGAACAGTTTCAAATCAACCAGCACCTGATCGTTACGCGAACGCCCACTATGGATTTTCTTGCCTGCTTCGCCAATACGTTGTGTAAGCAACCACTCTACCTGTGAGTGCACATCTTCTACACTGTCTTCGATGGTGAAATTTCCAGCTTCAATTTCAGCATAAATATTTTTCAACTCTTGTTGAACCGTTTTCAGTTCTTCAGCTGTTAGCAAATTAATGCTTTCTAACATCTGTGTATGCGCCAAAGAGCCCAATACATCAAACTTTGCCATTTGCAGATCCAGTTCACGATCTTTACCAACCGTAAAACGCTCTACAAACTGATTTACATCTATATTTTTTTGCCAAATCTTCATTTTAAATTTATTTAACCGCAAAGGGCGCTAAGTTTTCCGCAAAGCACACAAGGCTATTCTATCATTTTACCACAGTACGCAGCGTTTTTCACAGCAAACACAAGGTTTGTAAAGTGTATGAAAGCATCTAAATTGGGCATCCAAGCCACCATCAACCTTAAACCCTCAACCTTCTATAACCGGTTTAAGCATATTTACATACCCCGCTACCCCCTCTGCTACTTCTCGCACATACAAAAACTCATCAGCCATATGCGAGCGACCAGAAAATCCTGGGCCACATTTTACTGATGGGATATCTAACAATGCCTGATCGGAAGTAGTAGGCGAACCATAAGTAGTTTTTCCAAGGGCAACACCAGCTTGAACAACCGGATGGTTTTTATCAATCGATGATGGTTTTAAGCGGATAGACCGTGGGGTAACATCACAATCAACATTTGCCCTGATAATCTCTAAAACCTCTTCATTAGTGTAAGCATCGGTTACACGAACATCAACCGTAAAATTACAATTTGCAGGTACAACATTGTGCTGCGAACCTGCGTTGATAATCGTAACGGTCATTTTTAATGGCCCGAAAACCTCCGAAACTTTTGGAAACTGATAGTTTCTAAACCATTCGATATCTTTTAATGCTTTGTAAATCGCATTCTCTCCCTCTTCACGTGCCGCATGACCGGCTTTACCATGCGATACACAATCTAACACTAACAAACCGCGCTCGGCAATGGCTAAATTCATTTCTGTAGGCTCGCCTACGATACCAAACTCCAGTTCTCCCAAATCGGGAAGAACCAGTTCTAATCCATTATTACCAGAAATTTCTTCCTCGGCAGTCGCTGCCAAACAGATATTGTATTTTAAATTTTCCTGCTCATAATAATACAAAAAGGTTCCGATTAGCGATACTAAACAACCACCAGCATCATTACTGCCCAAACCAAACAGTTTATCACCTTCAATTGCGGCATCATAAGGGTCGCGGGTGTAACCAGAATTAGGCTTAACCGTATCGTGATGTGAATTTAAAAGCAATGTTGGCTTAGCAGGATCAAAATGTTTGTTGTAAGCCCAAACGTTATTCATTTTACGCTGCGTCTCAACGCCTCTCTCCTCTAAAAACTGCGCAATTAAATTCGCCGTCCGATCTTCTTCTTTACTAAAAGACTGGATGCGGATCAACTGTCGCAATAAATCCAGGCTTTCTTTTTGTATATTTTCTAATAACATAGTATCAAGTAATTAGTATCAAGTATTAAGACTAAACCCGTCTTTAAACTTTCTACCTTTTATTTTGGCTTTCAGTTTTATGTTTGCAATTAAGACCTTATGCCCTAAACTCTAACCCTCTTTAGTATACAGATTCCCAGCTTTTAAAGCCGAAAGTTTAATACCTTTTATCAATGATGAGCTAAAACCGTTATGTTCCATTTCATTTAAACCTGCTATGGTACAACCTTTCGGCGAAGTTACCTTATCTATTTCTGATTCTGGGTGTGTTCCATGTAATAAAAGCAAATCAGCCGCTCCTTTAGCCGTTTGAACAGCCATTTTTAAAGCTTCATCCGCATGAAAACCGATTTCTACCCCACCTTGCGACGCAGCCCTGATTGCCCTTAAAAAGAACGCAATCCCGCAGGCACAAAGCGCTGTTGCCGAAGTCATTAAATCTTCATTAATTTTCACAACAGAACCAACCGTTTCGAACATTTTGGTTACACTTGCAATATTTGCTGCTGATGCATTATCGCTGGCCATGCAAGTCATCGATTGACCAATAGCAATTGCTGTGTTAGGCATTACCCTGATTACCTCAACAGCATCACCTAATTTTTCCCTTACCGCAGCACAGCTCACGCCAGAAATTACCGAAATAACCAAATGTTTGGCCGGAACAATTGAAGTTTGAATTTCATCTAAAACCGTATTTAATTGTTGCGGCAGAACAGCCAAAATCACAACATCAGCATCAACTACAGCTTGTTTATTGTTATTGCTTACCTTAAAACCGGCTTCGGCGAATGATTTTAAATGATCAATATTTCTACGGGTAAGCGTAATGTCGCCTGCTTGAGCAAAATCGGCCTTTACTAAACCTTTCGCTAAAGATAAACCGATATTTCCGCTACCAATTATGGCTATTTTTTTTGTCATGATTATTAATTTTCCTGCGGGTTCGTTACAGATTAATTGATTATACAGATTTAAATTTACTTTTGAAAAGCAATTTCAGTAATTCTATTGATGTTCAGTCCTGCTATTCGTTGCAAGTCCCGATGAAAAATCGGGAGCTTTTCACTACTATCAGGTTTAGATGGCAAAGTCAGCAATTAATCGGTTTCTTTTCCATACCAGGGCAAAACTTTTTACCACTAAAGCGCAAGGGCACTAAATTAGATTAATAATCCTTTGTGTTCTTCGTGCCTTGGTGGTTAAAAACCTACTTTAACATCTTAGTTCCAAAGGTTCCTTCTTCAAGCTCACCAAGTTCATCGGCCTTACCAATATAAACTGCAGAAACTCCTTTTTTAATCGCTTCAAAGGCATTATGCAGTTTAGGGATCATTCCACCTTTCACAGTTCCATCGGCTTTTAAACCTTCAAACTCATCAGCTTTGATTTCTCTTACCACAGAAGCATCATCATTAACGTTCCTAAGTACTCCTTTTTTCTCAAAGCAATATACCAAACGGGTTTCATATAAGCTTGACATAGCCACCGCAACAGAAGAGGCTATGGTATCAGCATTGGTATTTAGAAGCTGAGTATCACCATCGTGTGTAATGGCACATAAAACCGGAACAAAGCCAGCATTTAATAAAGCGCCTAAAGTACTTGCTGAAACAGAATTTTCATCTAAATCGCCCACAAAGCCGTAATCAATAACTGCACCTGCCATAGGGCCCGCCTCTGCACCATAAGTTTTGGTACTAACAGGCCTTTTTTTCGCTTTAATGATATTACCATCTGCACCGGTTAAACCAATCGCATTACTTCCTTTGGCCTGTAGTTGGGCAACCATATTTTTATTGATCAGTCCGGCGTAAACCATAGTTACAATACGCAGCGTCTCAATATCGGTAATTCTTCTACCCTCAACCATTTTGGCCTCAATGCCCAATGATTCGCCCAGTTCAGTTGCAATTTTACCCCCGCCGTGCACCAGGATTTTATCTCCTGGCAATGCAGTAAAATCCAATAAAAACTGGTGTAGGTTTTCGGAATTATCGATTACGTTTCCACCGATTTTTATGATAGTGAGTTGTTTCATAATTTATTCTTACCGTGGTTCGTGTCTGCACGAACCACATTAATTGTTTTGTTTCACCATATTAATAATTTCGGTTCGTGAGGACACGAACCGAGGCATATGATTTACAATTCCTCCAACATCGCTTTAATTACTGCCTGCGCCGCCCATAAACGGTTCCCGGCTTCGTGAATAACCAATGAATTTGGTCCATCCAAAATCTCCGATGATAATTCCAGATCGCGGCGTACAGGCAAGCAATGCATCACTTTAGCATCGTTTGTGAATTTTAATTTCTCATTATTCATCATCCAGCCATCAGGATAAGTTAACACTTTTCCATACTCTTTATAACTACTCCAGTTCTTCACATACACATAATCAGCACCGGCCAAAGCTTCTTCTAAATTATACTGAATATCGGCATTAGGCGTAAAATCATCCGAAAGCTCGTAACCCTCTGGTTGCGCAATGGCAAAATCGATCATTCCTTCTGCCTGAGCCTTGCACATCCACTCTGCAAAAGAATTTGGTACTGCCTGGGGCAAAGCCTTTACATGAGGCGCCCAAGCCAAAACTACCTTTGGTTTGCGCCCATCAGGTTTCTTTGTCCAGGTTTCGTGAATGGTAATAATATCGGCAAAGCTTTGTAAAGGGTGACGTGTTGCACTCTCCAAACTCACTACAGGTACAGCACAATATTTCACAAATTTATTGAAGAAATCTTCGCTATAATCTTCCTCACGGTTATTCAGTTTTGGAAAAGAACGCAAGCCTAAAATATCGCAATATTGGCCCATCACCGCAGCAGCTTCGCGGATATGTTCAACTGTCGAGCCATTCATCACTACACCATCCTGTGTTTCTAAAGCCCAACCTTCTTTGTCCAGATTCATCACCATTACATTCATACCTAAGTTTAAGGCCGCTTTTTGGGTACTTAACCGGGTACGTAAACTTGGATTCATAAAAACTAAACCTAAGGTTTTGTTCTTACCTAAATCTTGGTGCGCATAAGGATTCGCCTTTAACGCTAGCGCATCATTTACAAACTGTTTGATGCTTGGAACATCGTGTACGGAAGTGAAAAGTTTCATATTAAGGTATAAGGTTTAAGGTGTAGGGTTTAAGGTTTTTCCTTTCCACCTGCTCTTAAAAATTTCAATAAACAAGCTTGCATTAATTTTATTCATTGTCGTCATTGCGAGGCACGGAGCAATCTTACTATTATGGGCAGGTTCCCTTTTTTACCGCTTTAGGATTGCTTCGTTCCTCACAATAACAAATGACTCTATATTATTTAACCAATTTACCAAAAGCTGCTAAAAACTCATCAGCATGTGCTTTCGTTAAATTTAGGGCCGGCAATAAACGGATCACATTCGGTTTTGCTTCACCAGTAAAAATATGGTGTGTAAACAATAATTCTTTTTTAACATGTGCCAGTTCTGCAGGTAGCTCAATACCGATCATTAATCCACGTCCACGTACTTCTACCACCTGCTCAAATTTTTTCAATTCGGTAATTAAGTAACTTCCCACTTCTTCTGCATTTTTCATCAGGTTTTCCTGTTGCATCACTTCTAAAACAGCTAAAGCCGCGGCACAAGCTAAATGGTTACCACCGAAAGTTGTACCTAACTCTCCATGCCAAGGTTTAAATTTGGGTGCTATAGAGATTCCCGCTACCGGAAAGCCATTACCCATTCCTTTTGCCATGGTATAAACATCCGCTTCAACCCCGGCGTAATCGTGCGAGTAAAACGATCCTGTACGTCCGTAACCGCATTGTACACTATCTGCAATATAAACCGTATTATATTCATCGCAAAGTGAACGGATTTTTTGCAAGAAACTTTTCGAAGCTTCTTTAATGCCGCCTACACCTTGAATACCTTCAATAATAACAGCCGAAATTTCATTGCCCTGTGCTTTAAAAGTTTCTTCTAAAGCAACCTCATTATTGAAAGGCAAAAAGATTACATTTTCGGTCTGATTAACCGGTGCTACAATTTTAGGATTATCGGTTACGGCAACAGCCAAAGATGTACGTCCGTGGAAAGCGCCTGTAAAAGCAATTACCTTTTTTCTTCCATTGTAAAATGAAGCCAGTTTCAAAGCATTTTCATTTGCCTCAGCTCCAGAATTACATAAAAAGAGTTGAAAGTCTTTTTTACCGGAAACGGTTCCCAATAATTCTGCAAGCTGAACCTGCAAAGGAATTTTTACTGAATTTGAATAAAAACCAACTTTATTTAATTGATCGGTTAAGCGGTTTACATAATGTGGGTTGGTATGCCCGATTGAAATTACAGCATGACCGCCATATAAATCTAAATATTGCTGATCATTAGCATCCCAAACATTACTGCCTGCCGCTTTTGTTATTTCTATATCGTTAAGTGGGTAAACGTCGAATAAGTTCATTTTTTAATAAGGTTAAAGACTAAAGACCAAAGACCAAAGCTTCCTGTCACATTTCATATAGCAGTAAGCCAAAACTCAATAGCATTTAATCTCGGTTATTGTCGAAGGTGTTTAATTAAGCCAATTAACATTGCTTTAACCTCACCTGCCATTTTATAAATTTCTAAATATTTGCTTTCTTCAAGATAATCTAAATCTTTTGCAAGAAAACAAGCATATTCCATTTCTTGGACAGAGCCTAAAGCATTATCAAGAAAGTGGGCAAAATCTTTTTCAGTCCGCCGCCCTGCTCCCTCAACAATATTTAGTGGAACAGAATATGCAGCCCTTTTAACCTGACTTTGCAAATCGTATTTCTCATGAGGAGGAAAAGCAGGTAAAATAACTTTATACACATGTAAAACCATTAGATGTGATTTTTTCCAAACGTCTAATTTTTGATAGTCTCTCATTTGATGTTTTAGTTATTCCTCATGCTACCTTCGCTTTAGACTTTAGTCTTTCAGCTTTGGTCTCTTCTACCTAAAAGTTGGCTGCTTTTAACTTAAGTCCTGCTGTTTCATCCAAGCCGAACATTAAATTCATATTCTGAACCGCTTGTCCGCTGGCACCTTTTAACAGGTTATCAATAATACTGATGATAAATAATTTACCACCGTGTTTTTCTATATGTACCAATGCCTTGTTGGTGTTCACAACCTGTTTTAGATCGATGTTTTTCCGGCTTACATGCGTAAAAGGATGAGCACTATAATATGCTTCGTAAATATTTTGCGCCTCTTCTAAACTCAAATCACTTTCCAGGTACATGGCAGCTAAAATACCTCTTGTAAATGCACCACGCTGTGGGATAAAACTTAAAGTTTCAGAAAGTGATGGTTGCAACTGCAACAAACTCTCGCTAATCTCGTTCAAATGCTGGTGTTCAAATGCCTTATATATGGAAAGATTGTTGTTTCTCCAGCTGAAGTGCGAAGTGGTAGCTAAACTCTGTCCTGCACCGGTTGATCCCGTAGTTGCATTAATATGAACTTCATTCTTGATCAAACCTTTCGATGCCAAAGGCAATAAGCCTAATTGAATACAAGTTGCAAAACAACCAGGGTTTGCAATATTTTTAGCGATTTTAATTTTATCGCGGTTTAGTTCGGGTAATCCATAAACAAAGTCTTTGGTCGAAAAGTTAGCATTTGCATGCAACCTGAAATCCTGCGACAAATCGATAATTTTAATGTTATCGCTAATTGGATTAGCAGCTAAAAACTTCTTCGCATCGCCATGGCCAACACAAAGGAAAAGCACGTCAATATCCTGTGGAATATCGCTTACAAACTTTAGATCTGTATCGCCTATTAAATCAGTGTGTACATCAGAAATTAAGTTCCCGGCATTGCTTGTACTGTTTACAAAAGCAATTTCAACATTTGGGTGGTTAACCAAAATACGCAACATTTCACCCCCAGTGTAACCCGCACCGCCAATTATTCCTGCTTTAATTTTCATATTTAAAAAGGTTTAGGGTTTGAGGCCTAAGGTTTAAGGTTTAAATGCTAATGCAGCTTCAAACCTTAAACCCTCTACCTTCTACCTTTGAGGCTATGCCTCGTTATTTACTTTATGCCAGATCATTACCTGATTACCAAATATTTTAGAGAAACCTTTAACGTCTTCTCCGCTCCAGGCGTTATTCATTTCGCCATAACTGCCAAATTTATTACTCATTAAATCATGGTTTGATTCAATTCCGATAACCTGGAAACGATATGGTAACAACTCTACAAATACTTTACCGCTCACAAATTTTTGCGTATCGGTTAAAAAAGCCTCAATATTCCGCATAATTGGATCGTGGAACTGACCTTCGTGCAACCAATTGCCATAGAAAGACGATAGTTGTTCTTTCCAGCTTAACTGCCATTTGGTTAAGGTGTGTTTTTCTAGCGTATGGTGTGCTTTGATAATGATAATGGGGCCAGCTGCCTCAAAACCTACGCGACCTTTAATACCAATAATGGTATCACCAACGTGGATATCTCTACCGATACCAAAAGGCTGAGCGATTGCCTGTAATTTTTGGATTGCCCTAACAGGTGCTAATTTTTCACCATCAATAGCAACAAGTTCACCTTTTTCGAAGGTTAACTCTACCCTACGCGATTCTGTTTCCGAAACCTGGGTTGGCCAGGCGCTTTCTGGTAAGGTTTCGTGAGAAGTTAAAGTTTCCTTTCCTCCTACCGAAGTTCCCCATAAACCTTTATTGATTGAGTATCTTGCTTTTTCTGCACTATATTCTACACCATGTTGTGCTAAATATTCTATTTCCGCCTCGCGGGATAATTTTAAATCTCTAATCGGAGTAATGATTTCAACCTCTGGAATAAGGATATTAAAGATCATATCGAAACGTACCTGATCGTTACCTGCACCGGTACTTCCATGGGCTACGTAATCTGCACCAATTTTTTTCACGTAGTTGGCAATAGCTGTTGCCTGACTAACACGCTCTGCACTTACCGATAATGGATAAGTAGCATTTTTTAATACGTTACCAAAAACCAGGTACTTAATGCATCCTTCATAGTAACTTTCAGTTTCATCTACAACAGCATGCGATTTTACGCCTAAAGCATATGCTCTTTTCTCAATTTCCTGCAACTCTTCATCAGAAAAACCACCAGTATTTACAATTACTGAATGAACTTCTAATCCACGATCTTGTGCCAGGTAAATACAACAAAATGAGGTATCTAAGCCTCCGCTAAATGCTAAAACAACTTTTTTCATGCTATTTAAATAAAAAGGTAAATAAAAATAAAAGGGCTTTTAAGCCATTTTTTGGCTTAGGTTTAACAACTAAACGCTGTTTAATGCGCATAAAGCGCTCGTATAATTTGGGTTTCTTTTGCAGTTCTTCGGCAAATTGCTTGGCTACCTCATGTTTCTTCTCCGCCGGATCGTAAAGCATAGCTGTACACATGCAGTTTTTGCGTTCCTTCATTTTTAAAATTTCGAAGTTTACGCAACTTTGGCAGCCTTTCCAAAACTCTTCATCCTGAGTAAGTTCGCTGTAGGTTACAGGTTCGTAGCCTAAATCTGAATTGATTTTCATTACGGCCAAACCTGTTGTTAAACCAAATATTTTTGCCTTTGGGTACAACTTTCTCGATAAACCGAAAATTTCATTTTTGATGGCTTTTGCTAATCCCGCTTTGCGGTATTTAGGACTTACTACTAAACCACTATTGGCCACAAACTGTCCGTGGCTCCAGGTTTCTATATAGCAAAATCCTGCCCAAGAGCCATCATTATGGAAAGCAATAACCGATTTGCCTTCTTGCATTTTATTAGAAATATATTCCGGCGAACGCTTAGCAATCCCTGTTCCACGAGCTTTTGCCGATTCTGCCATTTCGGTTACTATTTCTTCTGCAAATACACGATGTTCAGGAAGTGCGACCTGCACTATAAATTCGTTAATATCCATTCGTTTTCTAACGAAAAATTATAAGTATTCTTGTTAATTGGGTTTTTAGAGAGGATCAATTCCTCGTTACGTTTAGTATAGGTACTAAATACGTGGAGTGAAATTTTGCCGGCTTGTGGGATAATAAAACACGGGCTGAAAATGATTAATAAACATACCTTTTCCAGACACATTTTGTGCTGTGGAAACAGAAAGTTTATATAAAATTTGTTTAATCATTTCTTGCGTATTAAAACGGCTTTAACTCTATTGAGGTGCAAAGGTTTAAATAAAAATCGAGTTACACAATAATATCATCATTTTTTTATGTTAAGCTTTCGATTTTATTGAACTAATCTGACTTAAACAAGTATTGAGGCCACTTATAAATTTATAAAAAATTCGAGTATCGTGCATTTCAGTTATAGATTCTTTTGCCAATTTTAACATTGTTAAAAAAACGCAACAAACTTTAACATCTGCTTAACATCATTTAACATCCCGTAATACGGTTTAAACTCAATATTTGTATGTCTGTAGCGAATGCGATCTGGCTATCGTTTTATGGATACTCCTTAAATATTAAATCAAATTTTAACCGTATGAAGAATTTTACGCCATTTCATTTCAAATCGATCCCTTTATTTGTTCTAATTGCTTTTACCGCATTAACTTCATGTAAAAAAACCGAAACTGCAGATCCCAACATATCTTATTTAAGGGTAATCAATGCATCACCTTCTTTGGCTACCTACAATGCTTACTTTAATGGCAGCATGGTTAATTCGGCAGCTTTACCATTTGGAGGCTCTGCTGCTTATCTTTCTTATGCCGCAGGCGCTTACAGTTTAAAATTTACGACGGCCAGTAGCACAGAGAGTTTGCTAACCAAAACCGTTACTTTAAATGCAAGTACTTATTACTCTTCTTATTTAATTAATAAGCCTGCTGCACTAGACGTTTATACCATTGGCGATGATCTTTCTATTCCATCAACAGATAAAGCTTACATCCGCTTTATCAATTTATCACCTGATGCACCGGCTTTAGACTTGGCCAAAACGAGCGCAACGACCATGCTGGTTACCAATAAAGCCTATAAAAGTGCGAGTGGTTTTATTGCTGTAGATGCAGGAACTTACACCTTGGATGCGAAAGAAACTTCATCGGGAACAATCAAAGCGACTTCTGCCAGCACCAGCTTTACAGCGGGTTATCACTATGACATTATTTGTGGTGGTTTGGTAACACCTGCAAATGAAACCGAACGCCCTTTAAGTTTACAGGTTATATTGATCAAATAAAAAAGGCTTTTGCGTTTGCCCCTCATAAAAAACGGCAATTTTCGATATGAAAATTGCCGTTTTTTGATTGTATTGAAAATGAATATATCTTCCTATTAAGGAAATGGTATTATTTTCTATTTTTTGGTTACGTCAGTAAATTTCACCTGTATAACATAAGTTCCTTCAAGCTTTAATTGCCACGACCATCTTGGATTTACGGAGAAGGTACCAAGTGATGCAGGAAAACCATCTACCGTTACAAACTGACTTGGAATTCTATAGTACATCAAAAAGCCCCAATCGGTAGTTGGTGTAACGTATTTGGTAAGTGGGAAAGGCGCTACTTCAAAATCGCAGATCATGGCTGTATCAGTTTTGATCACTGGGTTAAACTTTGCGTAGTTTTCAAAAACTGGCCGATCACCTCTTTGTATGATTTCACCAGCTTTAGGGTTAAAAACCTTTCCGTTTTTATCCACCATTTTTAAAATAGCCCTTGCGCCTTGGTTAGAAATTTTTGTACAGGTAATGATCGGATTTTTCATTGGGGTTGCTACACCGGTAACATCATGAAAAGCATTCGAAACGTTATCGGTAATAACAAACAAATCATCTTTTTCCGGATCTACCACATTTATGGTAGCCAATTTTGGAAAAAGTTTTGTACCTGTAACATTCGTCATTTCTACATCAAAAACATATCTACCCAAGGGCAAATTAGCTGATGCCCTGTTAAACGTTAACTGACCACTGTTCTCATTAAAGTACATGGGCAACCTTTTTACCAGTTCTCTTTTCTTATTCAGCAATTCAACGGTTACATCAGTTTCAGGATCAAAACTTGTTCCCTCCTTAAATACCAGAATTTCATATTCTTTAGAAAACTCTGCCGGTGCCGGAGAGCCATCTTCTTTTCTTAAGTTTACCAATTTATAGGTATATGGCGGCGTAGACCCATCGGCATTGATTCTGTCAGACTGGAAGAGTATTAATCCTCTTTTGGCATAGATATCGTTGTCTTTATATCGAATGCCGTTACTTAAAAAACCCTTTTCGATTTTTGTGCAGGCATACATACTTAATAAAAATAGTATGCCCAAAATATATTTTATCTTCATAATTGAAATATTTATGGCTTAATTACCTAGCGATTGTCCGTTAAAAAACAAGCGGTGATTTCCGTTTAAAACATGGATAATTCCGGTTCTGGTGATAATACCAGAAGTTTGCACGTCTACCCCTTTGTCTTTCTGATCATCCGGTATGGCATTCAAATCAGGCTCTTTATCATCTCGCGTACCAATCACCTTGGTATAGGTAACGTAATCTACGTAATTTAAATACTGTGAGTATTCGAAAGAACGCCGAAATTTTATTAAATACTGAACATTTGGAATTGCACCTAATAAACTATTGTAAAGTTTACCTCCCAAGGTAATCTGATCCCTGTTTATCTTGCCTGTAAACAGATAGGTTTTTAATGAATCGCTAAGCTCCTGAGATGGAAGATCCTTAATTCCGAAATCAAAATTTTCATTCCCGGTCTGAAGACTCTTCTGGTATTTTTTAGCTTTTACATAATCGGCAATGCCATAGTTCGTGGTCGCAAACAAAGTGATATCTCCATTTACGGCATCTTTTAAACCAGCCTTATCAATCACTTTAACCAAGGAATCAAAATTTCTGTTGGATTTTAAATAATCATAAGTGGTCATATCCACATAGGCATTGCTCGGCCCCCCATCTCGCTTATAGTCGTCTTTTTTACATGCCGATAAGGCTAATAAAAAAATAGCTATGTATATTAGAATATTATTTTTCATATCTTTTAATCTAAGAATCAACTTATTTTACACTTTACCCAACCAGTATGTGGTTTGCTTTAACAATGGATTATTCCTGAATAAAGCAGGGTCTACCGGCCAATAATAGCCCTCTTTTCTAAATCGCTCTACCGGGAGCCACTCTACCACATTGCTATACTTCCTGGTTCTTAACAAATCGTAAAACAGGTGCCCTTCTAAAAACATTTCTTTCGAACGTTCTGTAATGTATTCGTCCATCACTTCATCTCTAGATAAAACAGCATCTACCAGTACCGGATTAGGGTCATTCCTTTTCCTGAAGGTATTGATAATGTTAATAGCAGTAGGGACATCTCCTTTATATAGCGCAATTTCTGCTTTTAGTAACATCATATCAGCTAATCTGAATATGATAATGTTATTGCTTAAATAGGGATTTAACTTTTGACCAGGATTCCTGTAAATTACATTGCTATATTTTATACACATCGGCTTATCAGGCAAGGTTACATCAAATCCTTTTTTATACCTGATATCGGTATCTGTGTAAAAATTATTGAAATAACTCGGTACTACGTAGTATCTAGGGTTATTACCGTAGCCTTTAACATAAGTTTCATTAAGGAAATTACCGCCAACAGAACTATTTGAACCCTCCAAGGTATTTTCACTCACGTTGATCTCAAAAATACCTTCTGTAGAACGGCCTATAAAGGTATTTTTATAATTTGCAGTATCAGTTAATGCATAACCTCCACGACTAATTAAAGTATTAATCGTAGTATCCGCACTATTTACATCAACCAGATTAGGTGCATCTGTAGCCACATTGGACATCGTTGCTCTCCACAAATATAAATGTGCTAAGAGCGCATAGGTTGAGCCCTTGTTTGCGGTTACTTTAGCATCACCACTATTGGCATACGTCCAGCCCAACAAATTAATAGCTTTGTGACAATCATCCTCAATAAGCTTCATCACTTCTGCTTTTGGTGTTCTTGGAAGCTGGGGTGCATTAAGCGGATCTTCGTATGCTTGGGTAACTACTGGTACATCACCCCAAACCCTTACCATCATAAAATAACTCAAAGCCCTTAAAAAATAAGCCTGTCCTAAAGTATTGTTTTTAAATTCGGTTGGGTCATCCTCCGTAGATAACTGGGAATTGGTCATCGCACCTACCTTCGACAATATTAGATTAGACATCGCTATGCTTTTGTAATAAAGCGTATAATTTGCCAAAGAGTTTAAGTTATACTGAAAGGTAAAATCACCGTTTTGTATTCCTTCAAGCCCATCACCCGTATATTGTATGGTAAAATAATTTTTGGCAATGGCATCACCATACATGTAATACCGGTTGCTTTTATCGGTAATGGCATTGCGGAGTAAGGCGTAATTACCTGCCATGGCACTTCTCACGTCTTTAGAATTTTTCCAAAATGTTTGTTCGTAAGGTGCATCCTTCGGTTCTTCGTAAAGTAATTTTTTACAGGCACTTGTGGTTACTATAATGAGGATAGTAATTAATATGCTGAGTTTTTTAATTATATTTTTCATGTTAATGCTATTAAAATTGAACTTGAAGACCTAAGGTGTATTTTTTTGGAATCGGATACCCATTTCCATTATACTCTCCATAACCATTTACAGCTTCTGCATCTGGCAGTTTTTTTGATTGTTGGAACATGTGTACATTATCCATCATAGCAAACACTTTAAACTGGCTTAAGCCCCATTTGCTTAAAGTTTTTGCGCCCAAATCGTATCCAAGGGTAATATTTTTTATCCTTAAATAACCACCTTTTTCTAAGAAAAATGTTTGTGCCCCAGTATAATAATAACGATAAGTACCTAAATCGTATTTAGCATATTCCGCATTATCGCCTGGGTTTCTCCAAATATTCAATCTGTCTAGATCAGGAGTAGAGAAGCTTGCAAAATTAGCTACAGCGTTACCATCCTGCGAATTGGCAAAACGATCTGAATCAAATAGATTCAATACATCTCTTTTGAAGGTGAAGTTTGCAAAAATACTAAGTGAGAAATTCTTATAGTTAAAGGTGTTGGTCCAGCCTCCTGTAAAGCGAGGGTTTGGATCGCCGATCGGCATTTTATCTGGGTTAATTCCATCATTAAAAATATCAACAAAGTAATCACCATCTAAATCGGCCAGATAGAAATCTCCTTCGTTAAATGTTCCATTACTATTTCTATAACGCTCGCCGGTAAATGGGTTTTGTGGAATATTTCCAGTTCGTGAGAATACACCTTTTGTTTGATACAGATAAAAAGCATTAATAGGGCTACCAACCGATAAAATATGTGTTTTATCAAACCGATCGCCACTTAAAATAATATCCCTGCCACCATTTGGTAAACTCATGATCTGATTTTTGTTGTAAGAAATATTGAATGAAGTATTCCATCTAACCACTTTACTGATCGGAGTTGCATTAAAAGTTAACTCCATACCCGAATTACGTACTGAAAAGGCATTGGTATAGGCAACATCGTAACCAGAAGTAGCAGGTAGATCTACGTTGAATAATTTATCCTTCACTTCTTTGTTATATACATCAAATGTTAAGGCATATTTTCCATTTTGGATTTCGATATCCGTACCAATATTCCATTGGGTAGATTTTTCCCAGCTCAGGTCTTTTTGCGCTACCCCATTTCTAAAATTTGGTGTAATAACCGTAACACCGTTATAGGAAGTAGAACCACCATTGCCGGAAAAACCACCATTATTAACCAGGTAATTGTTATATTGTACGTAAGAATTATTTAAATCTTCATTACCGGTAGCACCATAACTTCCCCTAATTTTAACTAATGTAAAAGGGTTATTAGTGATGTTTTTCATGAAATTTTCTTCAGATAATATCCAGCCCAGTGATATGGAAGGAAAAACCCCATACTTATTATTTTCACCAAAACCTGATGAACCATCGGTTCTAATCGTTCCAGATAACAGATATTTTTCTGCATAGTCATAGTTAAACCTTCCATAATAAGCAATTAATCCATGTGCTTTGTACTGAGAGAAGGCAAAGATGTTGGCTTGCTGAAATCCCGTTACCACTTGAATGTTATCAGATGCACCACCATAGCCTCCCGCTTGTGTATTTTGATACTGGTTATATTCAATATCCTGGCCCACTACCGCACTGAAATTGTGTTTACCAAGCTTACCGTTATAATTTAAGTAGTTAGAAGTTCTCAGGTTCACATTAGTAGAAGAAAAACTAGTCGCACTATTTCCAGAACCATTGTTTAGCAAGCTACTCAGACTGGCATCCCGACGTGCATTATCAGCCTTATAAGATGATTGAGAATTCAATGTAAAGTTTTTACTAAACTCATAAGATAAATTCAGGTTTATACTAAACTGATTACTGATATTCTTGTCCAGGTTCTCACTACTAGGGTTCACAAAAAAGTCGAGCTTTTCTGGCGATAAGTTGATCAGCGAAGAAGGTAAATTGCCAGACCCTATTTTTGTAGGCTTGGAAGGATCGTTAGGATCCTCGTTGCCCCTTGCACGATCAGCTCTCGAATAAAAAAATTGTGGATTGATCATCAACTTTTTATTTAATGCTCTCGAGGTTAAGTTAAGTCTACCACTATAGCGTTTAAAACCAGTTCCTTTTACAACGCCTTCTTCATTATAATAGCCGCCACTAAAACGGTAAGTCATGCCATTGTCTGAACCACCGCTTAAACTGAGATTGTTATCGTTAATTCTACCTACCTGATAAAACAGATCCTGCCAATCGGTATTTCCGTTGAAAGCTGGATTTAAACTATCGGTAAGTATATATGGCAGTTGTCTTCTCTGGTCGTAATTGAGCTGACGCTGCAGTACTTCCATTTTTTGCCTGCGTTCTGTACTACCAATGGTTGCTTCGCGTAAATTTGGGCGCTGTACGAGCCCAAAATAGGTACTTAGGTTGACCTTAGTATCACCACTAACGCCTTTTTTGGTGGTAATTAGGATTACCCCGTTTGCTGCACGAGAACCATAAATGGCTGCAGCAGAGGCATCTTTTAACACATCAATAGACTCAATGTCATTAGGGTTGATACCGGCTAGATAGTTGGTACCCGTACCTGTACCAGGTGGCACAAAATCGTCAGAAGATTGAGGCACCCCATCTACCACATATAATGGCGATCTGATCACATTAAACTGATCGTAACTACTACTTGCTGTAGAGTTACCACGTACCGAAACAGTAGGTGCTACCCCTGGCTGACCTGTAAAGTTTTGAACATTTACACCGGCAAGCCTACCCTGCAATAGTTGATCGAAGCTTGCAGCCGGTAAATTTGCCAGCTCTTTACCTGAAATACTGGAAATAGAAGCCGTAGATTTTTTCCTGGTTATTTTCTGATAACCAATAAGTACCACCTCATCCAGCGTCTTATTGTCATCTTGCAGGGAAAAGTTTATGGTACCGCTTGCCGTAATTGTTTTTTCAACGGTAACGAAACCAACTATCCTGGCAACCAGCACAGCTTTATCGCTCTGTACAGCGATTACGAACTTACCTTCGCTGTTGGTGGAAGTACCATTTTTTGTCCCTTTTTCTAAGATAGACACCCCGGGGATGGGTTTGTCATTCTGATCTAAAACGGTTCCTTTAATTGTTTTCTGCGCAAAAGCGAGCCAGGGAATGAGTAAATAAAAGAATGTTGCCGTCAAAAATTTCACATAGCAATGTCTTGTAGAAGTTTTTTCCATTGATGATTAGTTAGTTTGGTTTGATTACAAACTAAAAGTATCAACATTTTTACTTCGATTTTAATTTATTTTTAATCAAAAGGAACCATATTTTAACCTAAAAATTGACCTAAATGCCACATTTTGTTTTACAAAAACCGACATTTGTAATTGATAATGCACCAATAGCTGCTCAAAACAGCGTATTTTGCCAAATTGCCTCATGTTTCTTGATCATAGCCCAATTAAATTCGAAAAAAACCTCCCAGAAGTTTAGTTGAAAAAATTTCTATAAACTTAGATTTTAGCGCAACTAAAACGTTAAAGTTATTTACCCCCTTCATTCCCAATCTGTATTAAAAATACAAATTTACAGGCATCAATCACTGCTATTTAGAATAATTCAAAATAATTTGGATAATAAGATTTTCTGCCGTTATTTTGCAGCAGTTTAGAATTAATCCAAATAAATATTATCATGCTTAAAATCAGACTTTTCTGTATAACGTTTTTTTTAACTTTTACCAGTCTACTCTCCTTTGCGCAACAGTTTTCGACCATAAGCGGCACAGTTACCACTTCTGATGGTAAACCTGCCGCTTACATTTCGGTTGGTTTAAAAGGAAAAGGCTTGGGGAATGTAACCAACGAAAAAGGTATTTTCGAAATCCAGAGAGTTAAACCAGGATCTTATACCTTAAGGGTATCGGCTGTTGGTATCCAAAACATAGAAAAACCAATAGTTATTACTGCTGGAGAGCATAAAACTGTTGATTTTGTAATCAATCAAAATTCAAATCAGCTTAATGAAGTAAATATTAACCAGGGCGTAAATAAGTATATCGCTAAGAAAAGTGAATTCGTTTCAAAAATGCCCCTAAATAATTTGGAAAACCCTCAGGTATATACCACGATTACGAAAGAAACAATGGCCGATCAGCTTGTATTTTCGGTTGATGATGCTGCCCGCAATGCGACAGGCGTTCAAAAAATGTGGGAATCAACTTCGCGCGGTGGCGATGGTGGTGCTTATTACGCATCAAGAGGCTTTATTGTACAGGCTAAACTCAGAAATGGAATTGCTGGTAACGTAACCGGCCGCAACGATGCAGCTAACTTAGAAAATGTAGAGTTTATTAAAGGCCCATCTGCTACCTTATTCGGTAGTACATTAACCTCATATGGTGGCTTAATCAACCGCATCACCAAAAAACCTTTCGAAGGAATGGGAGGCGCGGTAAGCTTTTCGACAGGCAGCTACGATTTTAACCGGGTTAGTACCGATTTCAATTTTCCTGTTGATAAAGATAACCACATTTATGCCCGCTTAAATACTTCTTACAATTACAAAGGTTCTTTCCAGGAGAATGTTTACGACAAAGGTTTCTTCATTGCGCCTAGCCTGTCGTATAAAGTAAACGATAAATTAGACTTTGTTTTTGATGCCGAAATTGCCAACGGTACAAGCACCCTAAAACCATTCGTTTTCTTCTATTTCCCTGTAAAAGACCTTGGTTTTGATCGTGCGGATCAATCTGGAATAGCTTACGACAAATCCTTCACCGCTGATGCGATGAAGCAAAAATACAATAGCTCAAACTTTTTCGGGCAGGCCAATTATAAGTTTAACGAAAACTGGTCGTCTCACACCAGCTTTTCAAGCAACTATAGTTTCTCTAACGGCCGTGGTACGTATTTGTTCTTAGTTCCAAACAACTATCCTCCACTGGGCAACCCAACGGCTGCACCAGGTGCCGATTTAATATCAAGAGCAGATCAATCAACTGATAACAGTAAGGTTTTTACTTACGAGGTACAACAAAATTTCAATGGCACTTTTAACTTAGGTTCGGTAAAAAACAGAATGGTTTTAGGCTTGGATTATTTACGACAAAACTCCGACCAGTTATTTTATTCGATCGATACTTTTGATCTGACCAATAAAGATGGAAGCGGTGCTAACTACAATAACTTCACCGAACATAATTTAGCGGCATTTTATGCAGCACTTCCTAGTGTTCCTAAATATCCGTATAACTTCAAAACCAATACATACAGTGCTTATGTTTCTGATGTGATTAATTTAACAGATAGGTTAATCGCCTTAGCTGCATTGAGAGTAGACAGGTTTGACAATAAAGGTAATTCCGATCGTGCAGGCTCGGCACCAAAAGGTGCGTACAAACAAACTGTTTTTTCGCCAAAATTTGGCTTGGTATTTCAGCCTATTAAAGATCAGCTATCATTATTTACCAATTACCAGAACGGCTTTAACAACTTAAACGGTATAGATTATCAAGGTAATGCTTTTAAACCAGAGCAAGCAAACCAAATTGAAGGTGGCATTAAAACAAACCTATTTAATGGCAAGTTAACAGGATCTGTATCTTACTATTACATTAAAGTTAAAGATATTGTTAGGGGTTATAACGGAGATCCATCAAATCCAAATGCACAAATCCAGGATGGTAATAAAACCAGCAAAGGTATAGAAGCCGAAATTATTGCAAACCCGGTTAACGGTTTAAATATTATTGCAGGTTTCGCTTATAACGATAACCATTTAGAAAATGCATCGCCAGATGTAGAAGGCAGAAGAGATGCTTATTCGGCAGCGCCTTATTCAGCAAATTTATGGATCAGTTATAAATTCGCTACAGGATCACTTAAAGGTTTTGGATTAGGTGCCGGCGGTAATTATGCCAGCGACAATAAAATTGTAAACAGCGTTAGCCAGGGCGTATTTATATTACCTGCTTACGAGGTTTTTAACGCATCAGTATTTTATGATCATCATAGATTTAGACTTGGTGTTAAAGCAGACAATTTTACCAATCAAAAATACTGGACAGGTTACAGCACCATGAACCCTCAGGACCTGAGAACCTTCACTGGAAGTGTTACTTACAAATTTTAATTAAATCAATCGGGAGCAATTGGATCAGATCAATTTCTCCTGGTTTTAAAACCCAACCCAGAAAACATGAAAACTAAAATCTCATTATTATTTTTCGTTCTAATCTTTAGCATTTCGAGCGCATTTGCGCATGCTTTATGGATAGAAACGGCCTCAACAGGCAAAAAAGGACAAGCACAGGAGGTAAAAGTCTTCTTCGGAGAATACGAGAGTAACGAACCAGATTCTGCAGCAAAATGGTTTAGCAACTTAAAAGAATTTAAGCTGGCTTTAATTGCTCCAGATGGAACAACCAGGGTTTTACCAACTACTGCTGATGTACGTTTCTTCAAAGCCAGTTTCACACCGGATCAAGAAGGCACCTATAAACTTTCTGTGGTACATGAAGTTGCGGCGGTTTATGAAAAAGCTAAAATTGAATATTATGCTTTTGCAGATGTTGCCGTAGGGAACGCAAAAATAAACACCAGTTTTCCGGCAGCTGCGGCATTAACCATCAGACCAGATAAACACGCTTTAACCGTTGGAGAAACTTCAGTTCATCAGGTAATTTATAACGCAGTGCCTTTTGCAAAACAAAAGTTAACCGTTGTAAATACTGATCGAAAAGCACAACCTACTGAAACAGATGTGGAAGGAAAATTCACTTTCAAACCAGAGAAAAAAGGAAATTATTTTCTGGAAGCTTTTACTGAAGATAAAACGCCAGGAAAATTAAATGGAAAAGACTACGATAAAGTTTGGCATTTGGTAACTTATACTACTGAAGTTAAATAGTCGAATTTTTATAAAAATTTAAAGCCAATTAGTCTTAAAAAAGGCTAATTGGTTCTTTTATTCATACAGCTTTGCTAATGGCACTAACAGAAACATCAACCAAATCAAAAAACAAGAAATCGCGTTTAAGGCGGATAAGCGACTGGCTGCACTTATGGCTGGGCATCGCATCTGGTTTAATCGTACTGATGTTGGGCATTACAGGTTGTATTTATGTTTTTCAAAAAGAAATTACCGAACTCATTCGCCGCAAGGAGATTTTTGTAGAGGTTCCATCAAATCCTAAAACCCTACCCTTAAGTGTACTAAAGGCCAATGCCGAAAAAGCACTGGGGAATAAAAAGAAAATCACCTTTGTTTCTGCTTATAAAGCACCAGGAAGGGCATGGGAACTTGGCGTTTATAAACCTGGCGACCCTAAGGCATTCTGGTATTTCGATTCTATCGATTATTATGATGTTGTGCTGATTAACCCTTATACTGGAAAAGTAACTTTAGTTGCCGATTATAAATATGAGTTTTTTGGTGTAGTTAAAATGATCCATTGGAGTTTGTTGATCAATCATCCCATTGGCCAGCAGATTATCGGATGGTCTACCTTCATTTTTGTATTTCTCCTCATTTCTGGAATGGTGATGTGGTGGCCTAAAAACCTCAAAAAATCAAACTTCGATAAGAGCTTTAAAGTAAAATGGAAGGCCAAGTTTAAACGCATTAATTACGACATGCACAATGTGCTGGGTTTTTATGCAATGCTGATCTGCCTAATGCTGGCCTTAACCGGTCTGGTTTGGGCATTTCAATGGTTCCAAACCACGGTTTACGTAGTAGCCTCGGGAAGTACCACAGCGCCAAAAACGGTAGAAGTTAAATCAGATTCGACCAAAACCATTACTGCAATTCCTTTCGATATTGCTTTTGAGCAAGCCAGAAAAATATTTAAAAATGAAGATCGCATTGCCATGTCGCCTGCCAATGGCGGTTCGGCAACCATTTACGCCACAGGATACCGGGGCAAAGAAACGTTTTGGAATTACGACGTACTTCAGTTCGATCAGTACTCGGGCAAGTTATTGCACAGAGCAAACCAGTCTGAGAAAAATGGGGGAGAAACGTTAATCGGTATGAATTACGATATCCACGTAGGGGCTATTTTAGGATTAACCGGAAAAATAATGGCCTCTTTTGTCAGTTTAATTGCAGCAAGCTTACCCATAACCGGATTCATTATCTGGTGGGGAAAAGGAAAAAAGAAAAAAAATACCGCAGTGGCGGAAAGCTAAACACACCCTAATTAATAATAAAAATGAAATTTTTAAACCTAATTTTAGTATTAACCGGTTTGATTACCCTTAATACTGATGCGCAAACAAAAGTTGACTCTCCGGAAGAAAAACTAGAAAAGGATAGAAAAGCAATAAAATCATTGGCTGGTTTTTATGAAGTGAACTTCAACTATGGTGAAGTTACCGCTCCAGATCCAAACTACAAGTTCAGTAAGCCTTATGAAAGTCATGGCAACGAATGGGCAGAGATTATCATTGATGAACCTAAAAGAATTGTAATTCAACACATGTTGGCCATTAATGATACCACTGTTATTAAACACTGGCGCCAGGATTGGACGTATGAAGACACCAATATTATACTTTATACCGAAGGTAATGCATGGAAAAAAGGCAATTTAACGCCAGCCGATGTAAAAGGAAAATGGACGCAAAAAGTTTATCAGGTAGATGATAGTCCACGTTACCAGGGTTATGGAACATGGAGCCATGTTGGTGGTCACGATTCTTGGTCGAGCGAAACCGATTCTCCATTACCAAGAAGAGAATCTACTGTGCGTAAAGATTACAATGTATTAAACCGTGGCAGCAGAATTACCATTACTAAAAATGGTTGGATGTTTGAGCAGGACAATAAAAAAATAGTGCGTTCTGCCGATGGCGATAAACTTTTAGCTGTTGAAAAAGGTTATGAGGAGTTTACGAAAATAGACCCTAAAACTTTCGCATATGCACAAAAATGGTGGGCAAGCCAACACACCTACTGGGCAGATGTTCGTGGTGTTTGGGCTGACATTATTGGTTCGCAAAGTACCTTTAAGGTTCAGACAATGGCAAATGGCAAATTGCTTTACGAAACACTTTTTAACCTGGGTGATCAATCTATTAAAGAAAAATGGACAGCAAGCCAGAACAAAGAAAAAATTAAAACAGCTTTAAAGCCTTATTTGGTAAAGTAAAATAATTGTTTACATAGTGAATGGTTGATGGTTAATGGCAATGGCTTGTTAACTGTCGACCATTTTTTGTTAAACGATGTCGCATAACTTGGGTGTATCGATAATATTATTATGAAATCAAAGTCTGGCGCACTTCGGTTGGTAAAGTCATGCTATCGCTGCAAGTCCTCACTCGTGCCTCGTTCCGGCCTTTACGCTTTATCAGGTTTATTTAACTTGGGTCTGTAGTTCTTTGGATTATAGACCAAACGTAATATTAGTCGAGATTTGCAATTTCGGTTGGATGAATTGTGGATTTGTAATCCACCTAAGAGATTAAAAATCCTTAACTCCAAGATCGGGATTACAAATCCCGATCAACAACTACATTATTTTACTAAATTTCGGGATGAAAAAATTTGGCTTCATCATCTTCCTGTTTTTAGCAATCAATACTTTTGCGCAAGATTCTACCTATACCAGAAATGTAGTAAATACCCTTACTTCAAAAGAATTTTGGGGCAGAGGTTATACCAAAGACGGGATGAAAAAATCTGCGGATTACCTAGCAGAAGCTTATCAAAAAATCGGTTTGTTGCCAATGGGTCAATCTTATAAGCAGACATTTAATTTCCCTGTAAATACATTTCCAGGAAAAATGATGGTGGCAATAAATGGTCAAAAACTTATCCCTGGTAAAGATTTCATTGTAAACAATGAGAGCCCCAGCGTTAAACAAAAGGAAAATTTAACCGAGGTGGATAGTCTTAATTATCAGGCTTCTCCATCGTTAAAGGTTTTATTAAAAGACAAATTAACCTGGTCTGTAGCTACAGAAGTTGGTGATATAACAACGATCCAGCTTAACAAAAAGAATTTTACAGCAACACCAAAAGAAATTAATGTTGATATTGAAAACAAATTTATTCCGAACTTTGAGGCAGCTAACATTTGCGGTTTAGTTAAGGGTACTAAATT
Source organism: Pedobacter sp. Bi27 (assembly GCF_918698255.1). Taxonomy (NCBI): domain Bacteria; kingdom Pseudomonadati; phylum Bacteroidota; class Sphingobacteriia; order Sphingobacteriales; family Sphingobacteriaceae; genus Pedobacter; species Pedobacter sp. Bi27. Next base: position 121,001 of record NZ_CAKKMW010000003.1, on the reverse strand, counting down.
TCCTGATTCCATTTTAATCATTACAGCGCATTACGATCATTTGGGTGGAATGGGTGCTGACACTTATTTCCCCGGCGCAAATGACAATGCCGCTGGCGTAGCTACATTATTAAGTTTGGCCAAATATTATGCCGCCAATCCCCAGCCCTACTCAATTGGTTTTATCTGTTTCGCAGGCGAAGAAGCTGGGCTGTTGGGATCGAGGTTTTTTGTAGAAAACCCTTTAATTCCTTTAAGCAAGATTAAATTCCTAATCAACTTAGATTTGGTTGGAACCGGTGAAGCCGGCATGACGGTAGTTAATGCATCCGTTTATCCTAAAGCATTTGCGCTGCTAAACGCAATCAATAACCAAAATCATTACATCTCGAAAATAAACTCCAGAGGTAAAGCAGCCAACAGCGATCACTATTTCTTTACCGAAAAAGGCGTTCCGGCATTCTTCATCTATACCCAGGGTGGTCCGTCTGCCTACCACGATATATTCGATAAACCTGAAACATTGCCGCTTACCGAGTATAAAGATCTGTTTAAATTAATTGTTGGTTTTAATCAAAAACTGATGGAATAACATTGTTTAGACGAAAGCTTTAAGTCGCCATTACAAACTTTTAATTATGAACACTGAGCCGTTGAAATCCCTTTTTTCTCCAGCTCCTCTTTTTAGCATTATGTAATTTTTTCGTTTAGTATTTGCAAAAATACTTTTAGGCAACTACTTTTACCTAAAAGATTAGTTGTTTTGATTTGGTTCAACGTTTAGTCAGCCTGTACGCCTTATAACGAACCAAGCCAGATTTTTAGTCTATCACATTTTTTATACCGTTCATCACATTTATCTGTACCGTAAAAACATAGCGCCTAATTTTAGCTTGCTTATTTAAAATATACATGAAGAAACTCTTACTTTCAATCGCCTTTACCTTAGCTATTTTTAATTTATTTGCACAAAAAAACGGAAGCATTACCGGAATTTTAGCCGATAGTGCCAATCACAAAACCACCTTAAATTACTCAACGGTTTCAGTATATAAAGTTGGCGATAGCATATTGAGCACTTATAAATTATCGGATGACAAAGGCGTTTTTAAAATCAATGGCTTAACCATAGGCGTAAGATACCGTTTAGTGGTAACCGCATGGCAGTATGGAACATATCGGAAAGAGGTTGAACTAACTGCAGCCAATCCCACCTTAAATTTGGGCACTCTCTATCTTTCCGTTAAAGCAAACGACCTAAACGAGGTTGTAATTTCGGGAGAAAGGCCACCTGTAATTGTACGTAAAGATACTATTGAATTCAATGCAGAATCCTTTAAAACCCTCCCATCAGCGGTGGTAGAAGATCTGTTAAAAAAGCTTCCAGGCGTTGCTATTGCAGCCGATGGCGCTATACAGGTTAACGGTAAAACAGTTAGTAAAATTTTAGTAGACGGAAAAGAGTTTTTTGGTGGCGACCAGCAGATTGCGACTAAAAATCTACCCGCTAATATTATAGATAAGGTGCAGGTGGTTGATGATAAACAAGCCAAAAGACGTGATCCGGATTTAACGGCAGCAGAAATCCCACAGATTATCAATTTAAAATTGAAAAAAGCCATTAAAAAAGGAGCTTTTGGCAAACTGTATGCTGGTGGAGGTTTAAAAGACCTGTATCAGGCCGGCGGATTAATGAATTTCTTTAGAGATACTACACAGGTAAGTATATTGGCTTATGGCAACAACATCAATCAGCCAGGCTTTAACCCCAATGATGTGCAACGGATAGGTGGATTTAGCAGAAGCGGTGTAAACTCCATGATGATGACCTCAGGAGGTTATTTTGAGTTCAACGGTATTAATTTTGGCGGAAGTTATAATGGCGTTCAGGCTTCATCGGGTGGTGGTTTTAATTTTAACACTTTAACCAAAAAAGGGATCAAAATTAATACTCAATATTTCTTCGGCCGATCGGATAACCTTCTGGAGAAACTTACCAATACCAACCAAACATTAGGTACTGACAGATTGATTACCAACGCCAGTGAAAATACCAATTCTCTTATTCTAAAACACAATATTGGTGGAAAATTAGATTGGCAAATCGACTCTTTAACACAACTGACCATAGAGCCGGCAATTGTGCTCAGCTCCAACAATTCGGTGAGTAAGGTTTCCTCAAGCAACAATAATGCGAATAATCAGCTCATTAATACCCTCAAAAATTTGAATGACCTCAATACTTCGAGCAACAAATATCAGTTGAGGGCCGATTTTAGTAAGGATTTTAAAAAGGCAGGAAGATCTTTCAATATCGGAGCCGATATTTCTGCAACCCCCAACCCAATTATCAATTACAACAGGAGTAGTAGTATTTTTTACCTTACGCCATCTACTTCAGAAGTTGATCAGTTAAGGAATAATACCATTGATAATTTCAGGTCTTACTTCTATGGCAATTATACCGAACCAATTAGCAAAAAACTAAATTTTAAAGCAGATGTAAGCGGAAACATCATCAATAACGAAAATGCATTAAGCACTTTTTACCGCAATCCGGCTAACCAGCTGTACGATATTGTTGTGCCAGATTTATCGCAAACTGTTAAACAGGCCGGTTTTAAAACCAATACAAACATCAGTCTGGGATACAAAGTAACCAAAGATCTTTACCTTCAACCGGGATTGGTACACAACTACATTTCGTTAAACAACCGCTTTACCAATACCGTTGATATTAATCAGCGTTATAATTTTATATGGCCAACCTTCCAATTAAAATATAAAATATTCCGCTTTAATTATTCTGCCCGTTTTACAGAGCCTGATGTAAGTTATCTTCAGCCTGTGGCCAACAATACCAATGCATTTTACATCAGAAATGGAAACCCAAATTTATTACCTGCCCGTATGCAGAATTTAAGCATGAATATGTATAAATATGACCCTAAGAGCATGATTAATTATAATTTATACGGTTATGGCAGTTTCACAAAAAATGGCGTTGTTAACACTATCACCATAAATAACGGAGTTCAAACGATTAATCCCGTTAACAAAAATGGCATCTATAATTTTAGCGGAGGGGCCAATATTTCGAAAGATTTCAAAAAAGATAAAACAAGTTTAAAAGTAGGTTTAGGCTTCTGGGCCAATTTTGATCATAGTCCAGTTATTGTGAATAATATTGAGAGCGATGCAAATGTGTTTTATGTAGGGCCTAATGGGAGTATCAGGTTAAACCTAAACGATAAGGTAGAAATTAACCAGTCGTATTCGGTAAACCTGAATCGCAGTAGGTACGAGGATAGCTATTACACTAACATTAGCTACAATACCCATCAAAGCACATCCGAACTGATTATCCGTTATCCCAAAAAACTGGTTTTCGAAACCAGTTATGCTTTAACCATCAATGATCAAAAAATCGCCGGATATAACAATAACATCAAATTCTGGAATGCCGCTCTTACTTACCTTTTCATGAAAAACGACAGGGCGCAATTAAAATTCTCGGTGAATGATATTTTGCAGAGCAATGTCCGTAGGAACATCCAGATTACGGGCAATAGCGTTATCGATACACAGAGTAATAACCTGGGTAGATATGGCATGCTTACCCTTACTTATAATATCCAAAACTTCGGCCAAAAAGTTGGCGGCAGACAAACGTTTTTTAATTTTTAATCCCGTGGTCTGTGTCTTCACAGACCACAGTAAAAACTCTTGGCTTGAAACCCTTCATAATTGTCTGTGGAGACACAGACCATGGAAATGATTTATCATTACAAAAACATTTCCGCAAGCAACTCGTAAGATTTTATCCGATCTTCAAAATGCTCGGTAATGGTAACTGCCATCAGTTCATTAACATCATAATCGGCAGCCAATTTGGTAAGCCGCTCTTTAATCACCGCAGGGGTACCGTAAATCATTCGTGGCTTATTTGCGTTAATCCGTTCCTGCTCTGCAGCGTTATAGCTGATATCCTTAATATCGTTCCAACCTACAGCACTTAAACCTCCACCCTTTTCTAGCTGGAGAAAACGGTAAGCCATTAAAGCCTCCTGTTGTTTTACCTTTTCTTCATCTTCTGAGCAGAAAACAAAAAGCGCCACGTTTTCAACGGGTTTTGCCAAATCAACCGAAGGCTTAAAATGTTCCCTGTAGTATCGAACAGCCTGTGGCCCTCCATGCGGATTAATAAAATGCGCAAAAGAAAAGCCCATTCCAAAGTGGGCCGAAAATAAGGCACTTTGCCCGCTGCTGCTCAAAAGCCATTGTTGCGGAACAGTTTCAGCAATGGGAATGGCTTTTATTTTGGCCTGGATACCCCCATCAGAGGTATCATGCAAGTAATGTTGCAGCTCACGCAGTTGTTCTACAAAATCCTGCTCACTCCAATTGTTTGATGGATTAAGCATCGAAGCCGTAATGCGGTCGGTACCTGGTGCGCGGCCCATGCCCAGATCAATCCGGCTGGGATGCATCACCTCCAGCAAACGAAAACTTTCTGCAACCTTTAACGCACTATGGTTAGGCAGCATAATACCGCCAGAACCTAACCTTAAAGTTTTGGTATGATTGGCCAAATGGGCAATTAAGATTTCGGGCGTTGAACCCGCTAAACTGGTGGTATTGTGATGTTCTGAAACCCAGAAACGGTGATATCCCAATCTTTCGGTTTCTTGTGCTAGTATAGTGGTTTCCTCAATGGCACGACGGGCGGTAACACCCTTGCGAACCGGCGATTGATCTAACACACTTAGTTTAATTTTCGTATTGCTCATATTCGTATCCAACAAATTTATGAGCCTGCTTATTTAAAACGTGAGTTCGAAAAGCTTTATGACTTTTAGATTATTGCGCCAAAGTCAATTTGACCAAATACTGATCTTCGCCATCGTCAAAAATCAATTCAGCATTCCATCCTGTCTCTTTAGCAATCTGTTTAATGGTTTCTTCATCTATATAAATCCAATTAAACCAATTGCCTTTTTCGCCCTTATATTCATATTGATAAGATACCTCGCCATAGTATTGGTTTTGCGGTTTCGGCATATCTTCGTATAAGTAAGCAATATCAGAAGAATCGAAAATTACCTGTCCATCGGGATTGATGAGTTCTTTTAGCTTGATCAGAAAATTCTTAAAACCAGGCAAAGTTCCGGTTAAACCGATGCCGTTCATGAGCATGATAATCGTATCGAATTTTTCCTGATAGGTAAAAACATCTTGTATGAATGCTTTTTTCACACCACGGTCTTTCATAATATCAACAGCTGCTTCGGAAATATCAATAGCTGTTACATCGATATTAAAAGCCTGTAAAAGTAAAGCATGACTGCCAACACCGGCACCAATATCCAATACTTTCCCACTGCACATATGTAATGCCTGAAGTTCTAATACGGGCATATCTTCATCATCACGAAAGAAGAATTCTAAAGGCATTTCTTCTGGCTCGCCATACGAATTGTGTAACCAAAGCGTATCAGCCTCGCCGGTTCTATAAATATCTGTTAACGCTTTACCAAAAACATCCATGTGGACAAAGATAGGGAGGAAAGCTGAAAGACTAAAGCTTAAAGAAAATGAGGAATCAAAAAACCAGATTACAAATCTGGAGAATAAAGGTCCGGATTACAAATCCAGACCTGCACCTCAAAATTATTCAATCTCAAATACCTGATGATATTCGGGAATAGCCACATGTTTAAAACCTGCATCTTTCAATCTGCTGGCAAAATGCTGCTGTACTTCATATTCTCCATGTACCAAAAACAGCTGTTTTACTTTAGCCGGATCCTGACCTGATAAAAAACGCAGTAAATCTTCATAATCGCCATGTGCGCTCATCGATTTTATCGATCGCACTTCGGCTTTAACTTCATATTCATCACGGAAAATTTCAACTACTTTTTGTCCGGAAATTAATTTACCGCCAAGCGAGTTAGGTTCACAATAGCCCACCATTAAAATGGTGTTTTTCTGATTATTAATATTGTTCCTGATGTGATGCTTAACCCGACCAGCCTCTGCCATACCCGACGCTGAAATAATTACACATGGCCTGGGATCGGCATTTAAAGCTTTCGATTCTTCTACACTTTCGATAAAACGCAGGCCTTTAAAACCAAATATATCATGATCTACCTTTAAAATCTCTTTAACCCCATTATTATAAACTTCAGGGTGGTTTTTAAGAATTTCAGTCGCTTTTGATGATAGTGGACTATCTACATAATAAGGTACATCAGGCAATTTACCTTTTAATTCTAAGCCATTTAAAGCATAAAGTAACTCCTGGGTACGGCCCACAGCAAAGGCAGGAATAATTACTTTGCCCTTTTTTATTTTGCAGGTATGATTAATGATCTCTAAAAGCATGTTTTCGATCGGATCGAGATCTTTATGCAGCGAATCGCCATAAGTTGATTCCATTAAGATATAATCGGCCTGATCAAACTGCTGCGGACTTTTTAAAAGCAGGTCGCCATAACGGCCAACATCGCCAGAAAAGGTAATCCGTGTAGGTTTTCCTTCTTCTGTAATGGTAAGATGTACCGCAGCACTGCCTAAAATATGGCCTGCATCAGTAAACCTTAACCGAATTCCCGCCTCAATCTCGAAATCTTCTTCATACTCCACAATCTTCATCTGACTAAGCGTTTTGGTAACGTCTTCATCGGTGTAAAGCGGTTCTTCCATTTCTTCGCCTTCGCGCAGATGGCGGTTAGAAAATTCTGCGTCCTGCATCTGGATTTTGGCAGAATCCATCATTAAAATTCGGGCCAGATCCATAGTTGCCGAAGTACAGAAAATCTTACCTTCAAATCCTTCTGCAACCAATTTGGGCAATAAGCCACAATGATCTATATGTGCATGTGATAAAACCAGGTAAGTAACCTTTTTGGCGTCGAAACCAAAAAAGTCGTTTAATTTATCGGTAACATGGCCCATTCCCTGGAATAAGCCACAATCTAATAATATCTGGGTACCGTTTTTTAAGGTAATAAGGTGCTTACTCCCCGTAACAGTACGGGCGGCACCATGAAAAGCAATGTTCATCAAGATGGTGGTTAGAAAATATATAGAATAAAAATGCCGGATATTTCCGGCACTTCCAATTCTTTATGCATTTATTTCTGCTATTTTATCTTTCACCTTATCGGCTACACCTGTAGCTTTATCTGTTAAACCCGCTAATTTTTCTTTTGAAGCGTCTAATAGATCAGCAAAAAAATCTGATACTTTACCTTTTAAATCGCTTGTCGAATCTGAAGATAATGCCAATGCGATTGTTGCACCAAGTGCTGCTCCAGCTAATACGCCTACTATAATTTTTGTTTCCTTTGTCATAACTTTATTCTTTAAATAATTAAACATTAATTGGCACTTGTTGTTTTGCTTTTATTACAACATAAATCATTCCATTTAAATGAAGCACATTTTTTTTATCGATCTAGACAATACCATTTATTTTACCAAACCAAATGAAGAACAGTTAATGGGTGAGTTATACAATTTCCTGGAAAGTTTGGATTTAGGGATCAGTAAAGAAGATTTTCAGCTTGCAAAACAAGACATGCTTAGAACACCTTTTCAAAAAGTGGCCAAAAAATATGGCTTTAGCGAAGAATTAATGCCCGATATACTTGCTTATTTGCAAAACCGCCAGGTAACGAAACCCTTAAACCCAAGTGATGATTATCATTACATTAAAAGTCTTAAAGGCCGGAAATTTATTGTAACGGCAGGTTTCACGAAACAGCAAACCTCAAAAGTAAAGATGTTGGGCATTGCTGATGATTTTGAAGCCGTACATGTTGTGGATGTTTCGACCACCAATAAAAAGGAAGCTTTTAAATTATTGATTGATAAATACACCTTAAACACGGATGATATTTTAATTATAGGTGATGATGCAGAATCGGAAATTAAATTTGGTCTGGAACTCGGGATAGCTACTTTTTTACTCGATCCCGAAAACCTGCACCCAAATGCAGAAAGTACTTTTAGGGGAACTGATTTAAGTGGCCTTCATGCAGCGGCGGAACAATAATCTAAACCATATTTTTCTTGTTGTGTCACCCTGAGGGGTAATTTAAAAGTCGATATAAACGATTTTTTTTGCAAATGATTGGCTGCGAGGAGTCGTCATTCCAACTCGATTGGGAATCTTAATGCACTCGCTAGTAGCGATAGTTGTAAGATTGCTTCGTGCCTCGCAATGACGACCTATCTATTCTATTAGGAGAGCGGTTTTCTGCAACTATTTAGGTTCCCTCCCGCTTTCCGTTTTATCCCGATGAAGGATCGGGATGTTCACTTCAATCGGGTCTAAGTGGCTCTTAAGTGGTGCTATTTTTGGCTGGGTGCTTAGCTGAACAAACTTTGTTTCTAAACCTGGTAGCAGCGGCAGCCTCCGATCTTTCATCGGAGCTATAGCGGATAACGGGACTGCTGTTCCCAAAGCAATACTGAATGTTCATTTCCAAAACAGTAGAATGAACAAATCCTTACTTCTTATTTTAAGATTACAAAGTATATAAAATAAAAAAGTCCCGATTTTCATCGGGACTTATCAATCTATCCTCTACCACCCCTTGATGGTCTTCCTCCTTCAGAGCCGCTTCTTTCACCACCTCTTTGTTGCTGTTGTTGTGGTGCTTCCGTTCTTCTTTGTTCTTGTCTTTGTTGCATTTGTTGCTGCTGCTGCTGTGCTCTTTGTTGTTGAGCCTGGGCATCACGCTGTGCACGTTCCTGCTGTTGTTGCTGTGCTTGTTGTGCACGTTGCTGTTGCATCTGCTCATTACGTTGCGCTCTTTCTTGTTGCTGAGCCTGAGCCTGCTGCGCACGTTGTTGTTGCATTTGCTCATTTCTTTGCTGTTGCATCTGTGCATCTCGTTGAGTCCTTTCCTGTTGCTGCGCCTGCGCTTGTTGTGAACGTTGCTGTTGCATCTGCTCATTACGTTGCGCTCTTTCTTGTTGCTGAGCCTGAGCCTGCTGCGCACGTTGTTGTTGCATTTGCTCATTTCTTTGCTGTTGCATCTGTGCATCTCGTTGAGTCCTTTCCTGTTGCTGCGCCTGCGCTTGTTGTGAACGTTGCTGTTGCATCTGCTCATTACGCTGTTGCTGTGCCTGAGCATCACGTTGCGTACGCTGTTGCTGAAATTGCTCATTACGCTGTGCCCTTTGTTGCTCCATTTGAGCCGCACGTTGCTGTTGGTCTGCCTGGCCACGTTGCTGGCTTTGAGCATCGCGCTGTGTACGTTGCTGATCCTGGCTCATACGGTCTTGCTGTGTACGCTGCTGTCTCATCTGCTCCAAACGTTGCTGATCCTGACCGCGGTTTACATTTTCCTGTCCGTTTCTTCCGTCTATACCATTGGTATTGCCACGGCTAACACGTCCATTAGCATCTCTATTATAACCTTCGCCTCTGTTATTAGGCTGATTATTATTATCTCTGCCTATAGTGCCGTTGTTCCTATCAGGTTGCCCGGTACGGTTATCTCCTCTGGATCCAAAACGGTTATCGTTATTATTGCTATTACCGCCTCTTTGATCGCGGTTGGTATAACCTTCATTCCTTCCACCCCTGCTAATGCCAGCATTACCCTGCTCAAATTTTCTTGGTGCTGCACTACGGTTATCAGCATTACGCTCTGGTCTAGGTCTGTAAATAGAAACCTCTCTACCACCAACCCTACTTGCGCCAGGTCTTGAACTTTGCGCATATCTGTAAACAGTTACATCCCTATTGGTTGCACGTCTGATATCTTCTACCCTTGGGCCACCATAATAGGTTCTTCTGTTATAAACATAAGTATTATTGATAATGGTGGTATTGCGGATATATACATTATTGCGCCCGTAATCATATCTTGGGAATACATTGATATAGATATTACGCTGTGGAATAAAGTTCCAACAGAATTCTGGCACAGAATAACGACGGCCAAAGCTCAGATTTATACTAATACTTGGCGCCATTGGAGCCCATCCGTAATAACCATCTCCACTTCTCCAATCTACCCAGGCTGGCCCCCAATTGGTATCAGGTAACCAGATCCATTGTCTGTAACTGTTAATTACCCAACGACCGTAGTGGAAAGGTGCCCAGCCCCAGTCGTAATTGGAAACCCAGGTATTACCGTATTCGGTCATCGCCCAACGTCCGTTTGTATAATATGGCCGAAATTCGCTTTGATCTACATCAGGGCGCCAAACATATCCATATTGAGGATCTTGTATCCAGGTACCATAAGGCGAAAGTTCATCGTAAAAAGTCTGTAAAGAAACATTGCCAGTGCTATAACCATCGTCCTGGTAATCGTTTTGATAGTCTTGTGCCCTGACAAGGGTTGTGGTTCCGGCAAGGAGCGCAAATAGCCCCAGCACAAGTGCCGTAGATTTCAGTGTTTTCATTTGTGTGTTTTATTTTAATAACCTAATGTGTGTGTATCAATTAGAGAACCAAAACTGCAGAAGGTTTAATATGCATGCATAGTTTCTGTGTTTTCCTTCAAATATTGCCCTATGAGGCATATTTAACTAATATTTAACGTTTTAAGCACATTTTAATTGTGCAGAAAATAAGTCAGTTTGAAATAAAATTTGCTACACCTTTGTTCACAAAAGAGATTATATTGCCAGTACTGTAAACTTTAGAACTTAAATTCTATTTATTGTGAGTATTTTTGTAGCATGCAAAAAGGCACTTTATACCTTATTCCCGTACCATTGGCTGAAGAGGTAGCACATAAAACTTTTACCCCTTATTTGGTTGATACCATTAACCAGATTGATACTTACATTGTAGAAAACAGTAAGACAGCCCGTCGGTTTTTGAAAGAGGCTGGTTTAAAAACACCACAAAAAGATTTGATCGTACACGATTATGGCAAACATAACCGGACAGATTTAGGTCAGTTTTTTGTTGAGCTTGCTGCTGGAAAAGATGTAGGCTTAATGAGCGAAGCCGGTTGCCCGGGCATTGCTGATCCTGGAGCTGATATTGTTGCCGAAGCACATAAACGCGGCATTAAAGTGGTGCCATTGGTAGGCCCAAGTTCAATTTTGCTGGCTTTAATGGCCTCAGGTTTTAACGGCCAGAGTTTTGCCTTTTGGGGTTATTTACCGATCGATAAAGAGCAACGTACCAAACGGATTAAAGATTTAGATTTATCGGCAAGCCGTTATAAACAAACACAGATATTCATCGAAACCCCTTTCCGGAACAACCAGCTTTTTGAAGAAGTGCTGAAAAGCTGCAAACCTAATACGCAGGTTTGTGTAGCCAGCAATCTTACTGCAGAAGATGAATTTATTAAAACTCAAAGTGTTTATAATTGGCGCAAAGAAGAAATAGATCTTCATAAACAGCCTACGATATTTTTGTTGTACTAAGTTCTTTGGCCGAGTGTCATTCCCTCGAAGGAGGGAACCACGATTGCTCAGCGAAGCTAATCTTAAGGCCTATTGCATTACGATTCCCAATTAAGTTGGGAATGACGGGCTACGCCATGAGAAATATTGAATTTCAAAAAATCAAAACATATCCGATTATACATTGGTTGTTATCATAGCGCTTTGCAATTTATTGACTAAATCTTTGAGTTATGAAAAATACGAGCACACCAAAAAACAATCCAACGGTTCAGGGCAGTTCAATAGCTGACCGGGCTAACCACGATGTTAAAACAGATAAAAAAATCCAGGGAATAACCAATGGAGGCGGCCAACGGTCAGATCAAACTTCCAACAAGGACAATCAAAGAAAATACGATAATAAAAAATAATAGTAGGTAGCTACTATACCAAAAAGGCTTGTCGGAGATCCATATTAAATGAGATTTTCCGACAAGCCTTTATTTTAACAAATGGTATTTTATTTCGCCATTACATTATAGAAATTATAATCCGTCATAGGGGCACCTGTTATTCCTAAATTATGGCAAATGGTAATGATCTGGCCACGATGGTAGGTACTGTGGTTGAAAACATGTAACACATATTCAAAATTCTGAAAGTCGGAAGTAAACCAAGGGCTTTGAATTTCTGTTTTCTCATTAAATCTATCTTCACTGATTGCAGTAATATAAACGGCTAAGTTTTCTGACTGTTTCAACAGCGCATTAAAAATATCATTCAAACTTCCATATTCGCGAAATTCGAATTCGGTTTTAGTGAGAATCGAATACCAATACTCCTGTGCCTGCAAAATATGGGCAAGCGTTAACTTCACACTTTTAAAACTCGATAATACTTCCTGCTCCAATAATTCTTCCGGATGATTTTTTAACCAATTTACCAAGGTTAAATTTGCCCAGAAATTATAGTTTGCATAATTTTTCATTAAATACACAAGGGAAGTTTCTTCCATTGTTTCTGCGAATAATTGTTCCTGTACCATGTCTTTTTTGTTTTAGTTACACAAAGAAAACACAGGCGACTGACAACCCTATGGCAGTGTAAAAATCAACATAAAAATATTTTTAAAATGAAGTGTTTTCTTCATTTCAGTTTACATTTCCATGTATTTTCCCTCTTACCTGATCATCCTGTCAGGAGAAAAAGCAATAAAATATTCTGATCCGGTTTGGATACTAACATTAAGATCTGGCACATTAATTTTAGGTTGTTCCTTAAGCTGCGATAATACGCTTGCTGCAAAATCATGTATCTTTTTTGGGTCTACCTGAACAGAAACCGTAGGGAAGAAATCGTGCTCTATTTCTGCCTTTCCCTGCTCACTTACCTGGCTGAACTTCCACGATTCTTTGGCCCGAAAACCATTTTCGTTGTTGGCATTGTTTAAATGATATAAAAACACTTTCGCCTGTAAGGCTATACTCTCATTTTGCATATTATAAAATTTGGGCTTTTTTGGCCATAATTTGGCAAGGTAAGAAGAATTAACCGGTAGTATGTTTTTTTTGGTTGGTAAGCGACATGGAATGAGTCTTGTTTTTCTTTGACAACTCTTATTTAACTAAAATATTATCGATAAAACAGATTGTTGATGTAAATTTTCAAATACAAACATAACTTTAAAACATTACAAAGCATATTAATTAAGTTTTCGTGTAAAATTATCCTGCAGCCAAAATTAATGTAACAAGTTCTGTTACATTTGTTTATCAGCTCCGAAAGGACTTAACTAACTTAAACTTCATGAAAAATAATCTAAAAAAGATTGCCATCGTTGCCATGGTGGCAGTGGTAATTGCAGCCTGTAAAAAAAATCAGGAATCGATTACTGAGCCTCAAGAAACAGTAAAAAATTCAGACAAAGTTTTGCAGTACATTAAAGACCTGGGCTTCCCTGCAACAAGTATTGTTGATAATGGAAATGAATTTATCGTAGAAGAAGATATTACATTCCCTAAAAACATGGAAATCCCTGCTTATGGCGCAGGAGCTAAAACGGAACAGTATTATACTGGAAGCATTGTAAACAGCACTAAAAAGCTAAACATTAGAATTTTTGTAGATCCGTCTATGACTTCTATGAGCAGCGAGATCAATAGTGCTATTGCGCAATGGAACGCTGTTCCAAATTCCACTTTGCGCTTCAGCACCGTAACTACAGCCCCTTATGACATCCTGATAAAAGATGAAAATTTAGGAAATGGTGTTTGTGGCTCAGGGCAATTCCCATCTGGCGGAAGTGCAGGTGCTTTGGTTAGAATCAATAAAAACTATATTGCAGGCAATTCATTTGCGCAACGTGCAAGAACAATATGCCATGAATTTGGTCATAATATTTCCTTACGTCATACAAATTGGTCAGCTCAGGGCGAATCTACAGCTACAAATGTTCCTGGTGTTACCGGAACAGATGCCTTATCTCTTATGAATGGCGGCCAATGTGGATCAGGTGCCACTGTATTATCAACAAAAGATAAAAATGCTGTTGCAGCATTATATTAAATTTACGAAAAACAACTAAACAAACCTAAACTGGTCTATAAGGAGCTGATAATTAACAAGCCCGGGAACTCATTGTAGCACCCGGGCTTATTCTTTTGATAGGGCAATAATGTCTTTTCCTTCTAAAATCCTCCGCTCGCCATTATGGCTTAAAGTATTAATCATGGCATTGCCCAGTTCGGCCATGGTGCAAAACCCGCCTGGATAAACGGCCCTTCCAATCGGAAATAACCAATTAATATATTTATAAAATTTGTGCGCGTACTTCTGTTCTGGTAGCGGCTTAATAAAACCCGGGCGAAAATTAAACACCTGCCCGAAAGGCAATCTCATTAAATCACGCTCTGTTTTACCTTTCACCTGTGCCCATTTCAACCGTCCATTTTCATTGGTTCCCCCGCCAGAAACATAACAAAAAGTCATCCCCTCATTTAGCTTACTTAACGTTTCTGCAACATGCATGGTTAGCGTATAAGTCATTTTGTAATAGGTAGCATTATCAACACCTACTGAAGTAATCCCCAAACAAAAGAAACAGGCATTATAACCTGAAAGTTGTTCTTCAATCGGCGAAAAATCGAAAAAATCGGGATGGATAATCTCCTTAAGCTTTGGATGGCTATAACCACATGGCTTGCGGTTAATCACTAAAACAGTATCAATTTCAGGGCAGTTTAGGCACTGCATTAACACCCCTTCGCCAACCATTCCTGTGGCACCGGTTATGATTACATTATTCTGATCTCTGGCTTTTCCCATGAATTTGATACTTTTTAATAAAACGGTTGTAAGGTAGTCTTTGTTTGGGAACTATAAAATCGGATACATTTCTTTAAAAATAAAAAAGACTGAACCGAATGGAAATTGTTAGTCCATTAGCGGTACAGCCTCTTTTTATAACTACTAAATGTTAATATCCGGGGTTTTGTGTTAGATTTGGATTACCGATTTGATTTTCTGGAATCGGGAAAAGCAGGTATTTTGCCTCACTAGCAGGTTTCTCCTGCCAAGCGGCCAGGAATTTCCCAAAACGGATTAGATCCTGTCTTCTAAAACTTTCCCAGTACAGTTCACGGCCACGTTCATCCAATAAAATATCCAATGTTAAGCCAGGCAGAATGGAAGCCCCCCTTACCGTTCTGATCGAATTCACAATAGTCAATGCTGCAGCAGGTTGCGCGGTTCTTAACTGTGCTTCGGCTTTCATTAATAACACATCCGCATAGCGGAAATAAACCCAATCATTATCAGGCTTTTTAGATCCTGAATTGGCATAATCAATCGGATATTTGATCACCCGGATACCCGCCACTTCCAAATGGTTCGGGTCTCTTTCTACAATGCTTACCTCGGGTGTAAAGGCTAAAGGATTACCTTTTCTATCTTTTAAAGACTCTCCTTTCCCATTTACTTGTTGACCAACCAAAAACCCCACCCGAACACCAGCAACTTCAGTCTGGCCGGCATAAGGCCCGCCTCTTCTTTTGTCAGTTGCTTCAAATTTTGAATAGAAGTTGGATAAGGTACAGAAACCGTTATAACCACTTGGATCTTGGTTATAATGTGTGGTACATTTCCACTGACCATCTAAGTCGCTGCCATTTACACCACCTATATTTTGAGCGGTAAAAATATTCTCTTTCGAAAGATGATTCGTTGGCGAAAAATTATCAAAATAGTTTGGCGTTAATACGTAACCTCCTGCGCCTATTTCATCGGCAAGAGAAATTACTTTAGCCATGTCTGCAGCATCGAAAGTTGGCGCGCTGCGATTTAAGAAAGCGCCTTTATTGAGATAAATTTTCATTAAAAGCGTTCTGGCTGCATTCTTATTGGCAACATTTGCCGGACCGTCTGGTAAATTCGGAATAATTGCATTTAGCTCACTAATGAGGTAGGCAATTTCATCAGCTGCATTCCTCACGCGCGAGGGTTTGGTAACACCTTCACCGGGATCGCGGTACGGAACCTGCCCCCAGCCATCCAAAACAGAAAATTGAGAAAATGCCCGTAAAAAACGGGCCTGTGCGGCTTGATCAGCAGTTGGCCCCGCATTTAAAACACTTGTTGCTACATAAGAGATACTATTTAAATCCCTAAAAACATCCGATATCCGGCTATGATCCGGAGCCCATTTATGCAAATGCAATGAACGCCAGGCGCCGTTATCGTCCCAATCGCCTGCACGTGTAGGCACAATAATTTCATCTGATGTTACTTCCTGTAAAGCAGACCAGTTCCATGGGGCCTGGTAAGGGCCGATCATTGCAGCATAAGTAGCGCCAAGTACGCCGGCAACATTGCCCGATGATACGGCTCCACTGCCAACCTGGCCATTCAGGCCCTCATCTAACTTGGTACAGCCAGAAAAACTCATGGCAGCCATCGCAAAAGCGAGAATATATTTATTTTTCATGTTGTTATAATTAAAAGCTTAAAGAGAAAAGTTAACACCAAAATTGAAAGTCCTGGCCGTTGGATAAGCCGTATAATCTATACCTGCCGAAGGAACCCCGCTTATACCTTTGTTCACATTCACTTCAGGATCAAAACCTGTGTATTTGGTAATCACGAATAGATTTTGTCCGTTAACATAAATATTTAGCGATTTGATTGTTTTACCAATATTGCCAATGTTGTAATTGAGGGTTGCATTGGCCAGTTTTAGGTAATCGCCCTTTTCGATATATCTCGATGAAGCCGCAATTGGATTGGCAAGCGATTCGGTAATCGGCTGGTTAACCAAGGCAGCAGAAATATTTCTTTGCGCGCCCAAATTAGATATCGCCAATACTGAGTTTGCGGTATTGTTGTAAATATCCTGACCAAATGAACCATTAAAGTTTGCTGTTAGTGAGAACTTTTTATACCTCAGGTTTGTACTCAGTCCCAAAATCACTTTCGGATTGGGGTTGCCTACATAATAAGTGGTAAAACCATCATCGGTATAAATCGAAAATCCGTTTGCATCTAAGCCATTATATTGGCGGGTAACCATCGCAAACAAAGGCAAACCGTTTTGGATCACCTCAGTAGTTACACCACTCAAACCTTGTCCGTTCAACGAACCCGTTTTAATAATGCTAGTGATGTTCTGCACTTTATTGTTGATAAAAGTAGCATTACCGCCTAAGCTCCATGTGAAGTTGTCTTTATCGATCAGTATACCGTTTAAGGTTAATTCTAAGCCCTTATTGATAATCTGGCCCGGTAAATTTACCCAGGTAGGCACATTGCCTCCAACTGCAGGAGAGAATGAGATCTGTGGAAACAGTAAATCGTTGGTTGTTTTATTGAAATAATCTATTGATCCTGTTAGCCTGCTTTTAAACAGTCCAAAGTCAATCCCAATATTGGTCTGTTTATCCGATTGCCATTTTAAATCAGCATTTTCATTGTTGATTGGGGTTAGGATTGGTGAGCCATTTGCATTCCCAAAATCGTAACGGAGCTGTGCAGAACCGGATGGAAAATCCTGGTTACCAGTTTTACCATAACCAACCCGTAATTTTAACTGATCCAGCCATGCAGTATTGGCCATGAAATTTTCTTTCCTAATATCCCAGGCTGCTGCAAAAGAAGGGAAGTAACCATAACGGTTCGATTTACCAAATTTAGTTGAACCATCTGCCCTGAAGGTAGCCGTTAAAATATACCTGTTGTCGTAATTAAAAATTGCTCTTGCAAAATATGACTGTAACTCTGTTGTAGGGTTGTTGAAAGTAGAAAACGTACGGTTAGCGGGCGATGTTGTTTGAAAAGCATCTGTATAATCAGCGGCTATATCGCCAAAACCCGTTGCGGTATTGGTTGCGCCTTTGTTGATAAAATTCGAATATTCATAACCCAAGATTGCGTTTAGATTTAACTTAGAAACAATCTCTTTGTTGAAATTTAAGGTATTAGTAAACTGTTGGGTAATCAGCTCGTTATTGGAGTAACTGGCATATCCGCCCAGAAAAGTTCCCGATGGCTGGATACCCTGCAGATTTAACGTACTTCTGGTAGAAGCTCTTCTGATACCGGTACTGTAATTAACGCTGGCCAGCATGCGGTATTCTAACCAGGGTGTAATTTTATAGTATGGTGAAACACTTCCTAAAATCGTCGAAACTTTCGATTTATCGTTATTTGCGGCCAAGGCTGCCAAAGGGTTGATGGTGGTAGAACCGTAATCGATAAATAAACTTCCATCGGGATTATAAAAAGACTGTGTGGGGTTCCACGATAGTGCCTGAGAAATTAAACTTCCCGTGAAACCTGCATCAGTAGTAATTGGGGCTACACTTTCCAGGTACTGGTTGCTGATCATGTTAATGTCTAGTCCCAGCTTTTTACTTTCCAAAAATTTGAAATTACCGTTAAAGGCTGCACTGTATTTTTTAAAATCGGTTGTTTTGATAATCCCCTGCTGGTCTTGATAACCGAGTGAAGCGCGGAAGGTATTGCCGTTGGTGCCACCGCTTATGCCAACTGAGTAATTTTGGTTGTACGCAGTTCTGGTAATCGCATCCAATGCATCAACACTGGTACCGAAGTTACCTGTGTTAAGGTTATATTTCGATAATGCTGCACGGTACTCATCGCCCGTTAAAACATCAACTTTTTTAGCAATATTGCTTATACCTGCCGAGGCGCTTACATCAATTTTGGTTTCTCCAGATTTGCCTCTTTTAGTGGTAATCAAAACAACACCATAAGCAGCACGCGAACCATAAATTGCCGTAGCCGATGCATCTTTCAATATCTCCATCGACTCGATATCGGCCGGATTGATAAAGTTTAAAGGATTGCCATCGGGCGCTGTACCGATACCGGCGCTTGTTGATGGCCTGGCCGATCTTCCGTCAAGTGCTACCCCATCTACTACATAAAGGGGCTGCCCTGTTCCGGTAATGGCAGAATTACCCCTTATCCGAACGGTAGAGGCACCACCCGGTTGCCCACTGTTATTGATCATTTGTACACCCGCAACTTTACCCTGTATCAATTGATCTGGCGCATTTAACGGGCCTTTATTAAAATCTTTGGCCGATACGGTTGTTGCGGCACCTGTTAAATCATTTTTTCTAACAGATGCATAACCGATAACCACAACAGCTTCAAGGTTATTGAGCGAACTTAAAGTAATGTTAAGCAGGGTTTGATTGTTGATACTTACCGTTTGCGACTCGTAACCTACAAAGCTTACTGTTAGCCGGCTTGTTCCGTTTGGGGCAGTGATTTGGTACTTACCCTCTGCGTCGCTTTGTGTTTTGGTGTTTGTACCCGTTATCTGCAAGGTTGCGCCGGCTAAAGGCGTTTTATCGGTATCGTATATAATACCTTTTACAGTGATCTGGGCAAAGGCTGCCGTACTGGATAAAAGTATTAAGAAACTTAAACTGATGAGTTTGTTTAGTGAATACAATTTCTGTTTCAAAGACAAAACAGACCAATTGCCTGGTAAAATGATGTTCATAGTGATTTATTATAATTGGTTAGAAATTAGGCTTTTAAGAGATTTATACTGGAATTTAGGGCGGAGTCTTTTTCATGGTTTTCGGTTTTATGTTGATATTTACTTGATTACACTGCAATTGATGACTGGCGCCAATGAATGGCTCCATTGGTAAATGCCCGCTCTGGATTGGGCAATTCAAAATTTCTGGGATCGTTCCCGACATTTATGACAACAAAACAATAAGCTATTTTTAGCTCATATCTGTCCCAATTTATGGGCAAATAGGACTCAGCAAGCATATTTTGGTAATTGTCAACACGATTTCGATGGCCTTTAAAACTTATCTTGTTAAGGCAATAAACTACGGCATCTTTCTGCCAGGCTGGTATTTTTGTTTTTGTATATATTATATTTTTGAATACGGGCCGCAGCTGGCCGGTAATGACAGAGAATGGAGGATATAAAATGATGAACAGTTCAGGTTGTTCCATAATTTTTGATACAATAAGCCCGGTCCATATCATGGCTCCAAAGCTACTGTCATTTAGTTTAGCACTAGGTTAATGTAATGATTAATCGTCAACAGCAAATAGTTAAACCTACGCGCAATATTGACTTTATAGTATGAATATAAGCTATAAATCATACAAAACCATAAAATTTGAAATTATTTATAGCGATAAATTGCCCAATGTATCCGTTATGGGCCGAAAGAACTGATATAAGGATTGCGACATGACGCCTGTTTTAAGCCGGAATAACAGTTAAAAGATATAACTGTTGAAACCCACAAAAACTACAACTCAAGAAATAGCTGATCAAAAAGCTTAGTCGATAGTTAAGAAAGGAGGGTATTGGCCAATTGGCCTGATCGAGGAGATTTAAGTAACCTCTCTACTCGTGCATTTAAATTATAAATGGATCTTTAAAAAGGTGGTGGATATATTTCAGAAATTCTGTTTCACAAAACATAACTGAAGAATCTATTTTAATGGAGAGCGGATCTGGGTGATGTTAAAACATTGAGGCTATATGTAGTTATACATACAGCCTCAAAAAAAATTATCTTGCTGAAGGACCTTTCATTTGATAGTCTTTAGGTGGTTCTGCTCCTAAAAGATGCTGTACAAAGTAATCCCAACGGCGACGCGTCATATAAGGTGAGTATTCGCCATAGCCATGTGCACTATTTGGAAAAATAACCAGATCGAAAGATTTATTTGCTTTTTCTAATGCCTCCACTACTAATAGCGTGTTGTAAGGCGGTACATTATCATCCATCATACCATGAACCAACATCAGTTTTCCCTTTAGGTTTTTAGCATAGTTCTGGTTGGCCTGTGCTTCATAATCAGCATTTTCTACTAAACCATTGTAACGTTCGCCCCAATCGTCCTCGTAGTTTCTGTTATCATGATTACCTGA
This sequence comes from Pedobacter sp. Bi27, assembly GCF_918698255.1. Classification (NCBI taxonomy): domain Bacteria; kingdom Pseudomonadati; phylum Bacteroidota; class Sphingobacteriia; order Sphingobacteriales; family Sphingobacteriaceae; genus Pedobacter; species Pedobacter sp. Bi27. The sequence goes on along the minus strand of NZ_CAKKMW010000003.1, from coordinate 100,213 downwards.
TTCGGAAATTCCTACTTTAAAGAAATCCGGATAACGGAACATGGCCGCAGCAGTCGCAAAACCTCCGCCCGAGTGCCCCCAGATACCTACTTTTGTCGTATCAATGGGATATTTAGCAGCGAGCTGCCTGATAGCCGCAATCTGATCAGGCAAAGTATTCTCAGCCATATTGCCATAGCTCATATCATGAAAACTTTTAGAGCGGTCTGGATTACTGGTTCCTTCTATTACCACAACGATAAAGCCCAGCTCGGCCAAAGCCTGATTATCACCCCGTGAAGCAGCGAAAGACCAACTACCTACGCTACCGCCCTGAGGACCTGGATAAATATAATCAATTACCGGATATTTCTGCCCTGCATCCATTTTTGTTGGTGTGAAAACCAGTCCGTAGATATCGGTTTTACCATCTTTGGCTTTAACAGAAACCGGGACAGGTGCTTTCCAGCCTGTAGCAGTTAACCTGGATACATCTGTTTTCTCTAAGGTGTTGATCAGTTTACTGCTGATACTTCTTAAAACCGTAACGGCTGGTACATCTGGCTGCGAATAAGTGTCTACAAAATATTCGAACGTTGGAGAAAATACCACCTGATGGTTACCTTCTTCAGGGGTTAACAATGCTAAATTTTTTCCGTCGAAACCGATTTTGTATAAATGACTAAAATAAGGATTGCCTTTTTCCCGGCCGTTAGCCATGAAGTAAAGCGTGCGTGTTTTTTCGTCTACTTTAACTAAACGGGTAACCACGAAATCGCCTTTGGTAATCTGGTTCTTCAATTTTCCGTTGGTAGCATCATATAAATATAAATGGCCCCAGTTATCTCTTTCCGAATACCAGATAATCTCTTTAGATGCTGGAAGGTAACGCCAGTTGATGGTTCCCTGACCAGATTCGTACTGTGTTTTTACCGTTTCTTCGAAAACTTCGCGAACGGCCCCAGTTGTGGTATTGGCAATACGGAATTTTTCATTTTTATGATCGCGGGAGGTAGACAAAAATGCCACTTCAGTGCCATCGGCTTTCCAATCGATATCATCAAAAGTACCACTGCTCGAAATATCATCGCTTAAGGTAGCGCGGTGTTGATCTGCAGGGATGTTTAACGAAACCATCTTTGCGTTTTCAACATCAATCACAACTCTTCTAATGGTTGCAATCTGTTTATCGCCAGGTAAAGGATATTTCCAGGCTTTTAATATTGGCGCACCCACATTCGTGGTTACCAGATACATATCTTTTGAGTTTCTTTGGTCTTGTTGAAAAGTGGCTATCTTTTTCGAATCTGGCGACCAGCGCAAAATTGGTGCATCGCTATGTTTCCATCCCGCATTATCGGTAGCATAACCATAATCTTTAATACCATCACTAGTCAATTGTGTTAATTTTCCAGTGGCTACCTCTTTAACAAAAAGGTTATAATCTTTAATTAAAATGGCTTTTTTCCCATCGGGAGATAGAACTTCATTCCGGCTGGCTCCACGACGCGGTGGCGTTGCACTGCTTTTATAATCGGTAGTTAAAGTTTTTGTTTTCTTTACCGGATCTACCAAAAAAGTCTGTTCAATACCATTGGTTTTAGTCGTGTACCAGAATTTATCGCCGTCCAGCCAGTTAGGTTGCACGCTGGCATTGTCGATATACTTTGCAGTATTATAGCCCATAAAACTTTCCGCCCTTTCATAATCTTTAACGGTTAAAGCCTTCTGCTGGGCATTTGCTGTAATGGCCAAAGTACAAGCCGTTACGGTAAGCCAATATTTATTCATCATGTTAGTTAATCTTGCGCTAAAAATAAGACTGTTTTAGGAAATGGCAGGTATTAATCTTGATATAATTTCCATGATGTATCGTTCTATTAACCGCAAAGGGCCCAAAGAGAAAAAGCAAATGGCAAAAGTTTGATTTTTTCTTTTTTACACAATCCACTCCACACCTCGTATTAACATCACCATCCATCTTTTTAAAGATCCTTCACTGCGTTCAGAATGACAAATCACAAGTTCGGCTGCGAACGCTAGACTTTGGACTAATTGATCAGCTAATCCGCTCCAAAACCTCCACGCTAAACGCCCAACTCAAGATAAATTGACTCCGGACTAAAGATTTCAGACTTATTTATAAAATCTCCACATACCCATGCGTTCCGTTCAATCTGATCCGCTGCCCGTCTTTGATCAGTTTGGTGGCATTTTCCACGCCGACCACCGCCGGCAGTCCATATTCTCTTGCAATTACAGCGCCATGTGTCATTAATCCACCAACTTCTGTAATCAGGCCTTTTATTGAGACGAACAATGGCGTCCAGCTGGGATCTGTAAATGGGGTAACCAGTATATCTCCATCTTCCAGATCAGCATCTTCCATGTTTAGGATTACGCGTGCCCGTCCTTCAATCATTCCTGAAGAAACCGCTAAACCCACAATGGCCTCTGCCGGAAGGTTATCGCGATTGTATTTACCTGTAATAACTTCGCCATCAGAGGTAATTACCCGTGGCGGCGTAAGTTTTTCGTGTTTGCCATACTCTTCTTTTCGTTCAGCAATAAACTGGTAATCAACCTTATGTGCACGTACCACTTCACGAAGTTCTTCAAAAGTGAGGTAATAGCTATCTTTCATTTCATGAAACACATGAGCATCTATGAGTTTTTCGACTTCTTTTAGTAAAGCCTCCTTATAAACAAAAAAGCGGTTAACAATGCCATATTTAGGATATTCACGATAACCCGCAAAATTTCTGAGCAGACTAATCATTTGCTTTGTTTCCAGGGCTTTTTGTTCACCGCCTGGTAAAGGAGCCAATCTACCTAATAATTCATTTTCCTTTTTTAAAGCTTCCTGTTTCCCCTGCTCAAATTTTCGTTTACCAGCATTGGGCTCAAAGTTTTTGATATTGCTAAGGATTAAGGGAATTAATATCGATGGTTTTTCGCTCCAGCGTGTGTTCGTAATATCAATTTCTCCTGCACACCGCATTCCGTATTTTTCGAGATATGCGTAGATTGCATTCCGCGTCTCCTTTCCACCATCAAATTGAATCAGATCATCTAAAAAATTACCCTTCTTTGTCTCTTGTAAATAATTAATGAGCTCCGGATAAGGACGGATTACATCTGCAACATCCAATAGTGCCAGGCCCATTTCTGAAGTAATATTGTTGGGTGCCGACTGAGACAGTGTGTCTGCCGGATTTTTTTCACCCAACCATTCTTCCATCTTTTCATTGAGCCAGGACGAAGCATTCATCGCGGCTATGATCACTCCCATATGTTGCGAATCAAATATCATCTTCTTTGATTGTTCGATGTCTTCCAGAATAAAATCAAAAAGGTCCGGTCCTGATTTCGATTGGATATTTTGTTTTAGTGTTTCTACTGATGCCTCATTAGTTTTGATCAGACCAGCAACGATAGCAGGGTCGTTTCCTATTTGCGCTAAAATATCGGCAGCAGACAGGCCCTTAGTACTCTTGACCAGCACCGGTCTTTTTCCGTCATCTGGTAGTTGTTTTATAAAGTCGCCTCTTTCTGTAATCGTGATCAATGCATCTTTGATGAGCGGATCATGTTGTCCCATCGCATCTAATAAATTCGTCCTCCCAGTTGCGGTGGCCAAACTATCCGTTACATCTACAAACAACCTTCCTCCGGCTTTAAACATTGGCCTGGCTGCCCTTAACTGCCATAACGATAGCCCTAGTGGCTTCATGGCATCAGTCATCATTTGCTGATGGCCTACAGATATGTAAACATGGTTTCCCTGATCGTTCCCTTCGGGGATTGGGTATAATGTAGTGATTGGCCTGCTCTGCACAATATAAAGCTTACCATCAACCAAACACCATTCGATGTCTTGGGGATGGCCGAAGTGCTCCTCAATCTTTCTACCCAGCTGCTCAAGCTGTAAAATCTGTTCATCTGTAAGCACTTGACTATTTTGTTCTCCAGCTGAAAGCGCTTGAGATTTTGTACCACCATCCTTTAAGGCATAAATAGCCAGTTTCTTAGTTGATATTTTTTTATTGATAATTCTGCCGCTGCACACTTGATAATTATCAGCATTTACCAGGCCCGAAACCATGGCCTCTCCTAATCCAAAACTGGCATCAATAGACAACATTTTCCGATTTCCTGAAACCGGATCGGCAGTAAACAAAATTCCTGCAGCCTGAGGAAAAACCATTTTCTGCACAACGACAGCTAATTGCACTTTCCGATGGTCAAAACCGTTCTGGAGGCGATAAATTACCGCCCTATCGGTAAATAATGATGCCCAGCACTTGCTGATATGTTTTAAGATGGCTGTTTTTCCAATAGTGTTCAGGTAGGTATCCTGCTGACCTGCAAAAGATGCTGATGGGAGGTCTTCGGCAGTAGCGCTAGACCGCACAGCAAAGGCCTCATATTTGCCAGAACTGGCAAGATACCTTCCAATCTCTTGAACAATATCATCCGGAATGGATATGTTTTCAATAAGTGTCCTGATTTTGGCGCTGGTTTTATTAACCGCCTGCAGCTCTCCTGTTTTGAGCTGGCCCAACTCATCCAATAAACTGTTAAGTACATTATTGTTTCCTGTTATTTCTTTATAGGCTTCAGTGGTTATGCAAAAGCCATCGGGCACTTGTATTCCTTCAATTTTTGATAGTTCGCCAAGATTGGCGCCCTTCCCCCCAACTTCTAAAACATCAGACCTGTCGATTTCGTGAAAACCAATTACATAATTACCCATATTTTTCATGCTTTAATTTGATAGAAATTCTGTCCCTTTTAATCACATTTTTAAGGAACAGATCCAAAAATATAGGCTATAGCACTGGAAAACAACGTTTTTTAACTATAATTTTCCAAACGCAATAATGGTAGAAGCATTGGCGTTATCCTTACAACAAAGCGACAATAATTAAGATGAAATTATCCCGGTTTTTCCCCTCAACAGGGTACCTTAACTTCAAAAATGACAAAATGATTTTCACAGTTCGATTCACTAGCCTGCCACCAGACAGTCTGCAAAATTGCGCTCAGAAACTTCTTTAATCCTCACGGTTTTTCAGTAAATTTATCTCAAACGCAGACCTCACAAATCAAGAGGTATTGTACATGATAAAGTGAATTTTTAGTATGAAGATGTATATTCTAGTTAAAAGAGATATTCCTGATAAAATGGTACCCGTAATAACAGCACATGCTTCCCTTGCCTGTTTTAGAAAGTTTGAAAATACAGAAAATATGCAGATATGGATTAATGGAATATTTAAGAAGGTTGTTTGTGTAGTTTCCGAAACGGAGTTCGTAAATGCTAAAAAGGAACCAGACCATATAGTACTAACAGAATCAGCATTGGACAATCAGGAAGTTTGTATCGCATTTTCGCCGAGAGAAGAATATTCCAAGATGTTTAAATTTTTTAGCATGTGGACACCCAAAGACACCTAGAGACATGCATAACCAAGAGAACTAAGCCATAAATGGTTAATGAGGAGGTATTAAATCCCCATATTTATACTGTTTTTAACCAAATTTGTTCTAAGCACATTTATTTTATAAATTTCGACTATGAATGTTATACATCGACTAAGGCTTTGTGTATTACTTGTGTTTATCACGTTTTCTTTATTTGCACAAACCGGTCAGGATCCGCGGATTGGTAAGTTCTTGTCCGTAAGGCAGGGAATGAAAACTAATGCAGCTCATGACTATCTGCGAACACTCTTTCCTGAGTGGGACTTGAAAAAGATGCAGCATATTTGTCTTATAGTGGGTGATTGGACACCACCTGAAGAAGTTGGGACTCGTTTTAAGTATATGTATCAGCAACGGTTTTATCTCGCGGCTAAAGTTGATACCTTACACGATAACGAACAAAACATCGCTACAAAGATTTCTGCAATGTGGAAGATTTACCAACAAACAGGATATACATCATGCAATGCAATTACGTTTGATATTAGGGATGGAAACCTTTTAAAGTATGCTGTTGCCGTTAACTTTGACCAATTCCTGGAAGATGCGATCAAATGGCAACTGGACCTGAATAAAATAGACCTTTATGACCAGATGACGCTGCTTGATTATATTGATTTTCACTTGGCACGTAGTAAAGGATCCGCCATGCAATCAAAATATCAAAAATACCATGACATGTTCCGTAAAGCTGGCGCAAAATACAAGAAGGAGCTCCAATAAATAATTATTTATAGATGGAGTAGTCAAATTATTATAGAAGAAGGTACAGTTTCAGCAGGATTTATCGACGTTGTCAATCTGCATTAATACATTTTACAAATCGTGGCCTACAATATAAAACTTGGTATCAGAAGCAAGTAGAAATGCTCAAGACGAACAATCCTATCTGTTTGAGAACTCATTCTCGTTATGCGGAGAGGGCGGGATTCGAACCCGCGGTACCTTGCAGTACACACGCTTTCCAAGCGTGCTCGATCGACCACTCTGACACCTCTCCGTGCTGGATTGCAAAAGTATATTTTTTATTGATAAAAAAAATGCTCCCGATTAAAATCAGGAGCATTTTATAAATATGATATTAGAAATTAATCTATAACCGTAATTTTTAACATATTGGTTTTACCTTTTGCTTCCATTGGGATAGCGGCAGTATTGATGATGATATCACCTTGTTTCACCAATTTTTTGCTTTTTAAGAATTCGTTAACCTCAATAATGGTATTATCGGTACTTTCCCACTTATCGTAGTAGAAACCTCTTACGCCCCAAAGTAAACTTACTGCATTTAATAATGCCCTGTTACTGGTAAAAATAAAGGTCAAAGCTTCCGGACGGTGGCTTGAGATTTCGAAAGCAGTATAACCGCTTAAAGTCATCGATACAATACCTACCGCGTTAGTTTGTTTCGCTAAGAAACAAGCCGAATCGCAAATGGCATCGCTTAAGAAAGAAGGCGATTTTGGTTTTAAAAACTTATCAGGATTGAAAGGATAGTTGTTCTGCTCAATGTTCTGGATAATTTTTTGCATGGTTTCGATTACGATCAGCGGAAATTCTCCAACTGAGGTTTCGCCGCTTAACATCACTGCATCAGCACCATCTAAAACAGAGTTGGCCACATCATTCACCTCTGCACGTGTTGGGCGGGGTGTAGTGATCATACTCTCCAACATTTGTGTAGCCACAATTACAGGTTTAGAAGCTGCTCTACATTTAGCAACAATCATTTTTTGTAATAATGGAACTTCTTCCATCGGACATTCAACACCTAAATCGCCACGGGCAACCATAATACCATCTGTTACTGCAATAATCTCGTCGATATTGGCAATGGCTTCTGGTTTTTCAATTTTAGCAATTACACGGGCAGTTTTACCACGTTCTGCAATAATCTTTTTAAGTTCAATGATATCCTCAGCTTTACGCACAAAAGATAAACCGATCCACTCTACATCATTTTCTAAAACAAATTCTAAGTTTTCGCGGTCTTCTGGTGTTAATGAAGGAATAGAAACTTTAGTATTTGGAAGGTTTACACCTTTTCTTGAAGTTAAAATACCACCGTGAACAATCTCGCAAACTACTTCATCCTTTAAGTTGGTAGAAATCACTTTCATTTGAAGCTTTCCATCATCCAAAAGGATAATTTCACCCGCCTGAACATCCTGAGGGAAGTTTTGGTAGGTGATGTAAATACGTTCTTCGTTACCAATACATTCGTTAGTAGTAATTACGGTAGTTTTACCATTGATCAGGTTAATACCACCTTCTTTTACTAAACCGATACGGATTTTAGGACCTTGTAAATCGGCAAGGATACCTACATTATAATCGTATTTTTTGTTTAAATCGCGGATAGTATCCAAAACCGCCTGGTGATCTGCTTGTGATCCGTGCGAAAAGTTTAAGCGGCAAACATCTAAACCTGCGTTAAACATACTATATAATACATCTGGTTTTGCTGATGCAGGCCCAAGCGTGGCAACAATTTTAGTTCTCGAATGAAAAGGTTTCATTTAATTAATTGATTTTAGCAATGCAGTTTAAAGCATTAATTATTATCTAAAATAATCAAACTGCATCAAATTTTATATATTTTGTTCTTTTGTTCTTTGTTTGTAACCGTCAAATATAGTGTATTTAATACACCAAGTATATAATTTTTATATTACCAAATTCTCACGGCTCTTTAACTTGGCCGGATCTATCTTTGCAGCCACCTGTATATCAGGCAGTTTATTTAAACCATTGATTAAATAATCCAAATCTTCCTTATCAATAAATTCTTTAATAATAATAAAAAAATCTACTTTGTTCATCTCGGGAATTAGAAAACCATCGCTGCTTTTATTGCAAATTAAGTAGTATTCTACCTCACCTTGCTCTACAAAAAAGTAATATTTCGAGAAACACCAGGCTGGTTCGTCGATATTAAAAAATATTTCATGGTCTTCTATTTTTTCAAATTGAGTATTTAACCGGGTATTAATTTTGTGGCAAAGCACATAGTCTTTTAGGGGCGCTGTGATCGCAATTAGTATAAAATCAAGGTCTAAGGTAAGTTTTAGGTAAGTCTTATTCAAAGCGAAATAAATTATTTACAGAACGAAATTAAAAAACTAATTCTATATTCGCTGTGTTATTGAGATACCAAAATTACGTATCGAAATAAAAACATTTGAAAATTGTAAGAATTTATTTTTCTTTGCACAGAATTATTTAACCATTAAATTATAAAATTATGTCTGATATTGCTTCAAGAGTTAAGGCTATTATCGTAGAAAAACTAGGTGTTGACGAAAGCGAAGTTACGCCAGAGGCTTCATTCACCAACGATTTAGGTGCAGATTCTTTAGATACCGTAGAATTGATTATGGAATTTGAAAAAGAATTCAATGTAGCTATTCCTGATGATCAGGCTGAAACCATCGGTACAGTTGGTCAAGCGATTGCTTATTTGGAAAAAAACGTTAAATAGAATTACGCTTTTTCAGTATAAATGGAATTAAAAAGAGTAGTAGTAACAGGGTTGGGTGCGCTCACTCCTATAGGCAATAATGTTCCCGATTTTTGGGAAGGATTGACTAACGGGGTGAGTGGCGCTGCTCCTATTAAGGGTTTTGATACTGAAAAGTTCAAGACCAAATTCGCATGCGAGGTTAAAAATTTTAATCCGGAAGACTTTTTGGAGAAAAAAGAAGCCCGCAAGCTAGATCCGTTTGTACAATATGCTCTTGTAGCAACAGATGAGGCTGTGAAAGATGGTGGTTTTGATTTTGAAAAATTAGATACCAACCGGATCGGAGTAATCTGGGGCGCAGGCATAGGTGGGTTGAAAACTTTCCTGGATGAAATTTCGAATTTCGCTAAGGGAGATGGTACGCCAAGATACAATCCATTTTTTATCCCTAAAATGATTATTGATATTGCTCCAGGGCATATCTCGATCAAATACGGCTTACGTGGGCCAAATTTTGCAACCGTTTCGGCATGTGCTTCTTCAACAAACGCAATGATTGATGCATTTAACTATATCCGCTTGGGTATGGCTGATGTAATTATAAGTGGCGGTTCTGAAGCGATCATTAACGAAGCAGGTATGGGTGGTTTTAATGCCATGCATGCATTATCAACACGTAACGAAGATCCGGCAACGGCATCACGTCCTTTTGATAAAGACCGTGACGGTTTCGTAGCCGGTGAAGGTGCTGGAACCATTATTTTAGAAGAACTTGAACATGCAAAAGCAAGAGGTGCAAAAATTTATGCAGAGCTTGTTGGCGGTGGAATGAGTGCTGATGCTAATCACATCACCGCACCACATCCTGAAGGTTTAGGCGCTAGAATGGTAATGACCAATGCACTAAAAGATGCTGGTTTAACAACTGCGGATATAGATTATATCAATGTACACGGTACTTCTACACCTCTTGGTGATATTAGTGAAACCAAAGCCATTGGTACATTATTTGGTGAGGATGCTTATCGTTTAAACATCAGCTCAACCAAATCGATGACTGGCCACCTTTTGGGTGCAGCTGGAGCTATTGAGGCAATTGCAGCAATTCTTTCTGTTAAAAATGATATTGTTCCTCCAACAATCAATCACTTTACAGATGATCCTGCATTTGACCCTAAATTGAATTTTACTTTTAACAAAGCGCAAAAACGTACCGTTAGAGCTGCTTTAAGTAATACATTCGGTTTTGGCGGCCATAACGCTTCTGTTATTTTTAAGAAATACGAAGATTAATTTAAAACAGCCCTGCTATATAATTTTGTATGCTAATTAAAAATAGATAACTTAGTTAAATATGCTAATTAGCCGTTAATTGTGTTATTTATTTAATGCCGATATTAAAATTATATAAACTTTACCTCTCTCCCGAAAAGGAGTTTGTTAAAAAGCTGAAAAACATTTTAGGCTTTGTTCCAGGCAATGTTACGCTCTATAAAATGGCGTTCAGGCATCGTTCTGTAGCAAAAGTTTTAAAAAATGGAAGCAGGAGCAGCAACGAACGCTTAGAATTTTTAGGCGACGCTGTTTTAGGTTCGGTGATAGCAGAACTGCTTTTTAAGCATTACCCCTACAAAGAAGAAGGTTTTTTAACCGAAATGCGTTCGAAGATTGTAAACCGGGCTAATTTAAATCAGCTGGCAAAGAAAATTGGTTTTGATAAGCTTATTCAGTTCGATCAGCGTTCAGTGAGCGTACAAACCAAGCACAATTCGATGCTAGGCGATGCTTTTGAAGCCATAGTGGGTGCCATCTATATGGATAAGGGCTACAACTTTACCAAAGAATTTTTATTGCGCAGGATCGTAAAACCACACATCGACATCCACACTTTAGAGCTTACAGAAACCAATTTCAAAAGTAAATTGATCGAATGGTGCCAACGCCATGGTAAGGATGTAATGTTCGAACTGGCAGAGAATGGCGAAGGCGAAAGCGCTAAATTATTTACAATTAGTGCTGTAGTAGAGGGCGAAAAAGTAGGTACCGGACGAGATTATAACAAGAAAAATGCTGAAAAATTAGCCGCAGAGAAAGCTTGTGAGGCATTGAGCATATAAGTTCATTGGTTCAGTAGTCATTGGTTTATTTGGTTGATTGTATAACTGGTTAGTCGGTTAACTGTTGATATAGACTAAAAATTCTGACCTCTGACTTCCGACTTTTTGCCTAAAACTCGAAACGCTAAACCGACTATAGACTTCGGACTAAAGACTACTTTCCCTTCCCTAGCGTATCGGTAAATTTCTTCGAAGATTCTTTAATGTATTTAATGTAATCGTAGCTGTTCCAGTATTGAGCCTTATCAAATTCCGGACGGCAGTTTAACATGTATTTCTCTAAAGTATCGCCCCTTAGTTCGGTATTGTTTTTAATAATGCTCTGGTTGAAGTATACGTCAATCTGGGATTGTTTGATTTCATTATCGGCATATCTGCCAAATCTCCTTGCATTTTTAGGGTCAGTGCCAATTAAATTGTATAATGCATTTAAAGGGCTGAATATAGCAGACAAAAGCGTTGTTTTACCCCCGTTGTACACGCCCTTATTTTTAAACTCGCGCTTAATCTCATCCAGATCCTCTTTTTTGGTATTTCCCCTAATGGTAACATCGGCTAGCGTGGTACTCCCTCTAACCAGATAAACTACAAGATCTTTTTCGCTGTTCACCACAACTCGCTGATCGATCAGATCCCTTTTAATTACCAGCAGTGTATCGCCAATTCTGGCTTTTAACTGAAACATACCAATATCATTGCTACCAACACCAATTCCGGTGCGCAGATTGGTAATTTCGGATAAGGCAATCCTGATATTCGAACCTTTTTCGATCACCACACCTTTGACAATAAAATCCTGTGCCTTTGCGAAGAAGCTGATTGAGGTAAAAACAAATAGTATAACGGCAAATTTAAAGTTTTTCATGGTGTGTTAATTTGTATGTTTCAAAGTATTCGGTATACTTCTTAGCCGATTCTTTGATGTATTTCACCGCATCGTAATTGCTCCAGTTAATGGTCATGCTGCGTGTCGGGTAATAATCCAGCAAAAATTTGTCCAGATCTTTCCCGGTTAAGTTCGTATTGTTCGAAACTAAATTTTTATTAAAAAACTTATCTACCTCGATTAAACTTAGCTCCTTTTTATAATAACGGTTAAAATTACGCGCTCTTGCCGGTGTTTTTCCAAAAAGCTCATAAAAAAATGTTATCGGACTTCCTCCAAATGGATTTAATAAAATTAAAGGCGGTTTACCTGCATAAAATGAACCATTTCTTTTCAGGTCGCTTTTTATGCTTTCCATTTCCTGCTTTTTAGTCTGTCCTTTAACTGTAACCTCCTCTAGCATAGTACTTCCTCTGATCAGATAAACAACCAGGTCATCATCTGTTTTAACGACTACTTTTTGCTCATTCAGGTTTCTTTTTTGAATCAACAATGTGTCGCCAGTACGCGCACTTAATTGAAACATACCAATATCGTTACTTGTGGAGCCCATTTTACTTCTGATATTGGTAATCCCAGCCAAAGCAATCCGTACATTCGAACCCTTTTCAATCACTACACCTTTCAGCACAAAATCCTGAGCCTTTGTTTTTAAGCCTTGTGTTAAGATGATCAATAAAAGAAAGAGTTTTAAATGATTCATGGTGTACTTAAAGTATCTAAATATTGTTTTGCTGATTTTTTAATGTATCAAGCGGCATCATAAGTATTCCAATCTTTAATCTGTTTATATTTCGGCCTGTAATCCAACATAAACTTATTCATTTGCTTAGCCGTTAATGTTGTATTATTTTTGACAATTCTAACGTTAAAAAAACGGTCTATTTCCAATTCTCTGGTCTCATTTTCATAATAACGATCAAACCGCCTGGCATTTTTCCGCTCTGCACTAAACAGCTCCATGATGGCTGCCAGCGGGTAACGTGCATAATAAAGCGGATTTCTTTTCTTACCATAAAAATAAGTTTTCTTACGATGTTCTAACCTAACAGCCGATAAGTTTTGTTGTTTGTTTTCTGCTTTAATTGTTACATCTTCCAACAGCATTTCGGCCCTGAGTAGTGTTATAACCAAATCCTGATCGTTGATGAGCACGACAGTAATATTATTGAAGTGCCTTTTACTGATAACCAGGGTATCACCAATTTTGGCCTTGATCTGAAAGAAACCCATGTCATTACTGCCAACCGATTGTTTGTTGTTGATATTGGTCACTACAGCCAATGCAATGCGGATCTGTGTTCCTTTTTCTAAAATAACGCCTTTAGCCGAAGTAATTTGAGCGAGCGTTTTTTTAGGCAAAAAGAACAATAGTAATGAAAGTGATAGCGTGATTAGAAATGCTTTCATATCTATAAAATATTTTTTGTAAAATTAACATTTGTTAATCTTGCAAACTGTTAAAGAAACGTTAATAACCATGAGAAAGCTATTGGGCGGATTTTATTTAGGCTATTCGGCAATCGTATTTTTTATACTCATGGTAATCGTTTGCCCTTTTATCCTGATCAGTACAGGTATTTTTAAGGAAAAAACAGGAAGAAAAATTTCATTCTATTTTTTAAAATTCTGGGCATGGAGCTTTAGCGTTTTTACTTTTTTATGGTTTACCGCCGGTGGAGAAAAAATTGACACTTCGCGGGCTTACATCTATGTAGGCAATCACAGTTCATTTTTAGATGCCGTTGCCATTGTAATCTGCATTCCACAGGCTTTTAGTCCACTTGGAAAGATCGAAATGCTTAAAATCCCGGTATTTGGATGGATTTACAAACGTTTGGTGGTGATGATTGATCGAAGTAGCAGAGAAAGCCGAGACCATTCTGTAGCCGAACTGAGAAAAGACCTGGCCGATGGACAATCGATCCTGATTTTCCCCGAAGGGACAATGAATAAATCCAATCAGCCTTTAAATCCATTTTATGATGGCGCGTTTCGGCTGGCGATAGAAACCCAAACACCGATTTTACCTTTTGCGATATTGAACAGTAAGGCACATTTCCACCGAACGAACCCCCTTTTACTCAACCCCGGGATGATTAGAACAGTATTTGGAGAAGCCATTGAGGCGAAGGGATTCGTTGCTGATGATCTGGAAATGTTAAAGGAAAAAACTTTCAACGCAATTTTAGAACTGTTAATAAAAAAATAGCTAATCTTTATTTGAAAATGAGGATTCGGTACTTTTGGCTAAAGCAGTTCTGCGCCTTGTAGGTAACAGACCCCTGCCAAAAACTACTCCACGATGTACATAAACCCGATTGAAATGAAAAGCACACAGCGAGGACTTGTAATGAAAAGCGGGGCTGCAATTACCAAAGAAATATTGAACGCTGATTTTCTTAATATTTATACATAGCTCTAATTATTATTCTACACAGTTCTCACGCCTTGGCCATTATTATTTCTCCTTTCGGCTTAAAACCCTATCTTTGCGCATGATAAAATCCATGACAGGATACGGCTTAGCAACAGCCGATTATGCAAATGCAAAGTATAGTGTCGAAATCAAATCGCTCAACAGCAAATTCCTGGAGCTGAATTTAAAATACCCTAAAGCTTTTTCTGATAAAGAGCTGATCCTGCGCAACATCTGCAGTAAAGACATCGAAAGAGGAAAAGTAAGTTTAAGCATCAATGTAGAACGTACCAATGGTGAAGTTACGGGTGCTTCCATCAATACGGCCTTATTAAGCCACTACTACAAACAGCTTATTGCCGTTAATAACGAATTGGGTGCTGGTAGCAGTAACTTATTGCAAACCGCATTAACTTTTCCTGATGTAATCAGTTACAAGGAAGAAAGTGTAAGCGAGGATGAGTGGAACCATTTGTTTCAGATTTTTACCTCGGCTTTGGCCAATTTCAATAAATTCAGAGAAGATGAAGGCTCAGTTTTAAAGGCCGATTTAGAACTGAGAATTAAAAATATCCTTTCTTATTTCAAATCTGTTGAAGAATTAGAGCCTAAAAGAATTACCGCAATCCGCGATAAATTCACCCAGTTTTTAGACGATGCTGTAGGCAAAGTAAATATCGATCAGAACCGTTTCGAGCAGGAATTGATCTACTATATTGACAAAATAGACATTACCGAGGAAAAAACACGTTTAAAAAGCCATTGCGATTATTTCTTGCAAACTTTAGCAAGCAAAGAAGCAAACGGTAAAAAAATGGGTTTCATTTCTCAGGAAATTGGAAGAGAAATTAATACCATGGGTGCTAAAGCAAATGATGCCCAGATGCAACAATTTGTTGTAGGTATGAAAGAAGAATTAGAAAAGATAAAAGAACAATTACTGAATGTGTTGTAGCGTTAGGCGGAAAGCGATAAGCGCTTAACGCCAGACGCCAATCGCAAAATTTTTAAAAATGCAAGGCAAATTAATCATATTTTCGGCACCATCAGGAGCAGGTAAAACCACTATAGTACATCATTTATTAACGAAATTTCCTGAACTGAGCTTTTCTATTTCTGCAACCACCCGCGAATTGAGAGGCGCTGAAACACATGAAAACGATTACTATTTTATTAGTAAAGAAGAGTTTTTGCACAAAGTAGCCCGCCAGGAATTTGTGGAATTCGAAGAAGTTTATAACGGAACTTTTTATGGCACCTTACGCTCCGAGATCGAACGCATCTGGAATGAAGGCAAACATGTTATTTTCGATATTGATGTAGAAGGCGGTATCCGTTTGAAAAGAAAATATGAAGAAGATGCTTTGGCCATTTTTGTTCAGCCACCATCTCTAGACGTTTTAAAAGAACGTTTAAGCGGTCGCGGAACAGATAGTCCGGAAAAATTACAGGAACGTTTTATCAAAGCTGAAAAAGAATTACTTTATGCAGATAAGTTTGATGTAATTTTAAAAAATTACGATCTGGCTACAGCTTGTGCAGAAGCAGAGCAGTTGGTAGGTGATTTTTTGAAGAAATAGTTTTCTAAAGAAAGTAGAAATCTTTATATTTGAGTGATGACTGATATTCAATTATATAGCCAAATATCTTCATTGCCTTCAGACCTGAAGAAGCAAGTGTCTGATTTTGTCTCATCCCTAAAGAAAAAATCGAAAGAAAGTAAAAAATTGAAAGAAAGACAATTTGGCTATGCCAAAGATTTCTTTAAAATGTCTGCTGATTTTGATGAACCATTAGAAGACTTTAAAGATTATATGTAATGCAGCTTCTGTTAGATACGCATACATTTATCTGGTTTATAAATGGAGATTCATCCTTGCCAAAGAAGATAGTTAATGAAATTAAAAACCTAAATAATCAATGTTTGATTAGCATTGCTAGTATTTGGGAAATTGCAATTAAATCTAAATTAAACAAACTTTCTTTAAGCGCAGATTTCGATAAAATTTTAGATTTTCTAGATCAAAATCAAATAGAAATATTGCCAATTTCATTCGATCATATTATTAAGCTGAATGAATTAGATTTTTATCATCGTGATCCATTTGATCGGATTTTAATTGCTCAGGGCATCTCTGAAAACTTAACGATTTTAACAAAAGACCAAAACTTTAGCTTTTATAAGGTTAAAGCGCTTTGGTAAATCATAAACATGAAAACTGGTCTTTTCTTTGGCTCATACAACCCCATCCATACCGGGCATTTAATTATTGCCAATTACATGGCTAACTATACCGAGCTTGATGAAGTATGGTTGGTAGTTTCGCCACATAATCCGCTAAAAGATAAGAGTGGCTTAACCAATATGTACGACCGTTTGGAAATGGCCAAGTTGGCGACCGAAAATGCAGAACATATCCGTGTGAGCGATATCGAATTTGCATTGCCGCAGCCATCTTATACCATCGATACTTTAACCTATCTTCACGAGAAATATCCTGAAAAGCAATTTGTACTCATTATGGGTGCCGATAATCTGGTATCATTCAAAAAATGGAAAAACTACGAGGTGCTTTTAAAAAACTATCATATTTATGTTTATCCGCGCCCAGAGGCAAATGTAAGTGAATGGGAAAATCATCCTTCCATCACTTTTACCAAAACCCCTTTAATGGAAATTTCATCAACCTTTATCCGCAAAGCCATTAAAGAGAAAAAGAATGTTCAGTTTTTTCTGCCCGATGAAGTGATTGATTTCATTGAAGGCAAGGGAATGTATAAATAGCAGCGATCAATATTTCTAACCTATACAGCACCTAAAAAACAACAGGCTTACAACATATTGTATTAAATCGATTACTTGGATTGGTTTTTGTTTAATTCACCTTTTGATTACTAATTTAGCGGCAGCAGATACAAACAAAACACGTGAAAAAAAACTTATTTATACTCCTTGCCCTTTGTGGCGCTGCATTTTCGGCAAGCGCACAACAAAAAACCTACTTAGAATTATTGGCCAATCAACCTAAATGGGTAGATTCGGTTTTTAACAAACTTAACCGCAGAGAACGTATTGCACAGATGTTCTTTGTTCGGGCACACACCAATCTGGGTAAAAAATATACCGATTCAGTTGGTCAGGTAATAAAAAAAGAACAATTGGGTGGGGTTATCTTTTTTCAGGGAGGCCCTGGTCGACAGGTTTTAGCCACAAACGCTTATCAAAAACTAAGTCGGGTGCCGTTAATTGTGGCAAATGATGGTGAATGGGGTCTGGGCATGCGTTTGGACAGTACCATTTCTTATCCTTATCAAATGACTTTGGGTGCCATCCAAAACAAAGAATTACTGTATAAAATGGGTCTTGAAGTGGCTAAAGATTACAAGCGCATGGGGATGCAGATGAATTTAGCTCCTGATGCCGATATCAATAACAACCCCAAAAACCCCGTAATCAATTACCGTTCTTTCGGCGAAAATAAATATAACGTAGCCTCTAAGGTTGCCGCTTATATGAAAGGAATGCAAGATGGAGGTTTATTAACTACGTTGAAACATTTCCCCGGTCATGGCGATACCGATGTAGATTCGCACTACGATTTACCACAGCTTACTTTCTCTGCTACACGTTTAGATACATTGGAGATATATCCTTTTAAAGAGCTGATTAAACAAGGTGCATCGGGCGTGATGATTGCCCACATGAATATCCCATCGCTAGATGCTACACCAAACCTACCTTCTACCCTATCTAAACCGATTGTTACAGGGATTTTGAAGCAGAAATTGGGCTTTAAAGGTTTGATTATTTCTGACGCGATGGATATGAAAGGCGTGGTAAAATATTTTAAAGGTGGTGAAGCTGATTTAATGGGTATCATTGCCGGAAACGATATTATTGAGCTATCTGAAAACAGCGACAGGGCCATTAAATTGGTGCGTAAAGCCGTAAGGCAAGATCGTGTAAGCATGGCTGAAATAGACCAGAGTGTGCGTAAAATATTGACTGCAAAATACTGGGCAGGCCTGGCAAAGCGCGATACGGTTGTAACCCAAGGTGTTGTTGCAGGTGTAAACCGCAAGTCGAGCAACGCTTTGGTGCAGGAACTTGCCAATGCATCGGTAACGCTGTTAAAAGGTAAAGATTATATCAAACGCCTCATCCCGATCAGAAGAACGGCCATTATCAGCATCGGTGTACCTTCGGTTACCACTTTCCAAAAAGAGGTTTCGAAAGGTTATTATAACTCTGTTTATTATGTACTGGATAAAGATGCCAGTGCTACTCAGATTTCGAACATTGCCCGCGAAATCGGCGCATTTGACCAAGTGATTGTGGGTATTCACGATAGTCGTGCAAGACCAGCCAATAATATCCCGCTAAATGCAGGCGTAAAGAATTTTATTAAAGAATTATCGGCAAAGAATGCTGTTTTTGCGCTCTTTGCAAACCCATATAATCTGGCCGGTTTATCAGGGTTGGAAAACAGTAAAGGTTTGGTTGTTGCCTATCAAAAAGAAGATTATATGCAGATTTCAGCTGCTGCTGTAATTAATAACCGATTGGTACCAACAGGAAAGTTGCCTGTAGGCGTGGCGCCGTTTTATAAATTTGGAGATGGCCTTTAACCCCTCCCAACCCTCTCCTAAAAGGGAGGGCTCTAATTCGAAAAAGAATTGCATGCTGGATGACTAAATCATCCGGCATTTTTTATTTATATATTTTAGCTCCGGAAATACAGCATTTACAGATAATCAATCTATTGCTTTAGTCTTTTAGCTTTCTTAAAACAATTTTACTCTCAAAACGATTATCTAATATAAAACCTTAATGTTATGATAGATCCAGAAGATGACAATTATTCAAACGATCCGAATGATGCTTTACGCAGAGAGGATGATGTTGAAAATATCAACGAAATTAATGGCGACGACACCAACATTGAACATGATAAAGATCTGTTGGAACAAGCCGATGAAGCATCAAGGGCTTCTTATGAGTTAAACCTCGATGATGAGCTAGATGAAGATGATTTAGACGATTAACAAGAAAGCCATCCCGATTTTACATCAGGATGGCTTTCTTGCTTTTTTAGGCTCCGGCTATTGTCGTTGGGCCTTAAACCTTACACCCTCTACCTTAAACCTTTATTTGGCCTTCGGCTTATAAGTTTCGGGATTAACCGCGGTGCTTGTCCATCCTTTTAAAAATGAAGTGATTTTCTTTACATCATGCCCAACTTTCTTTTTACCGTTAGCGCCAATCTCTTCGGTTTCTAAGTAAGAAGAATTTTCGATGTGGAGTACTTTGCCTTTCCCATCCAGAATTAAAAATACCGGAAAACCAAAACGTTGAGGGTAGCCTAAGCTGGCTAAAACAGTTTCGTTTTTATTTTCAGGGCTGTAATTAACCAGAACGGTTTCAAAATTATCGTTAATGTATTTTTTCAGCGTTGCTGTGCTGTCAACCAGATTATGAAAGGCGATACACCAGCTGCACCAGTTACCACCAACCTGCAACAAAACATGTTTATTTTCTTTAGCAGCTTTTGCAACCGCAGCAGCAATTTCAGCTTTAGCATCTGCTTGTGGGTTATAGATATGAACACCTTCTTTTTTCGCCTGACTAAACGCCGCTGTCGAAATTAATGCAGCAGTTAATAAGATGATTAATTTTTTCATGATTTTCGATGAATAATAGCAAATGTAATAAAGTCTAGGGTTACAATGGATTATTCTCGAATTCTTTACAGAGTGGAAACAGTCCGTAGAATGAAAAGGGATTAAGAACGAAGGTTTAATCAAATATGAATTTTACATTCTCCATCTTCATTTTACATATCTTTGTTTTCCAATGGATTTTTTAGACATACATACCCATAAAGTTGCCACCCAACCTGGGGTAACCAGCGTTCAAAGTTTGTCGTTAACCAGCGATATCTTTTTAGCAATGCCTAAAACCAAGCCAATTTCTGTTGGTCTGCATCCCTGGTTTGCTAAAATTGATCACCTCGAACTACAGATGAAATATCTAAGCGTTGTGGCCAATCAAACAAATGTGAAACAGATTGGAGAGTGTGGTTTAGATCGGTTGAGGGGCGAAAACCTTGAAAATCAGACCATAATCTTAGAAAAACAAATTGAATTGGCAGAAAAAATTAATAAACCATTGATTGTACATTGTGTTAAATGCTTTTCAGAATTAATTGCAATTAAAGAACGATTAAAAGTTACAGTACCGATGATTATCCATGGTTTTAATAAAAATGAGCAGCTCGGCCAACAGCTACTGGATAAAGGTTTCCTTCTTTCCTTTGGAATAGCTGCTTTAAAAGAAAATTCGGGCGCAGCTAAGCTGATTCAAAGTACCGATCAATTTTTCCTGGAAACTGATGATTCGGATAGCTCAATTGAAGAAATTTACCAGGCCGCAGCCATTTTAAAAAAATGTAGCATTGATGAGCTTAAAGCTCGTATTTTTGGAGACTGGAATAAATTGATTTTAATCTAAATTTTAACAAGCTGGCCGAAAAACTAATATTTTTAGTAAATCAGCTTAAATATCTCAACTCTAAAAATATTATATTTGTTGGTTTCATGCTTAAGTTTTTAGTAACAAAAAGACCACTATAATTTCTCTAAACTAGATGCAATTAAAAAAAGAGCTTTTAACGCAAATACAATCTATCATAGCCTCTGCAAAAGAACGTGCAATACGTTCTGTTGAGACTGAAAGAATGCTTATGTATTGGCAAATTGGTAAAGTTATTTTTGAAGAAGAACAAAAAGGCAAAGATAGGGCTGATTATGGGGAATACCTTATTAAATCTATATCCAATGAATTTCAACCAAAATTAGGGACAGGATTTTCGATTCGCCAATTAGAGCGAAATAGGCAATTTTATCGTGCTTTTCCAATTGCGTCTGCACTGCGGACGCAATTCAGTTGGACACATTACAAAATCTTGATGAGCATTGATAATCAAGATAAAAAAGACTTCTACATTGCCGAGACTGAAAAAAATAATTGGTCAGCAAGACAGTTAGAGCGGCAAGTAAATAGCCAACTATTTGAACGCCTATTGTTAAGCAACGATGTTGAATCTGTTTTAGCTATAGCCAAAGCAGAAAAACATCCGACAGAACCAACACAGATTATTAAAGACCCAATGATATTAGAATTTTTGGGCTTAAAAAGGGAAGCAGCATATTATGAAAAGGATTTAGAAACGGCAATCATTACCCACCTTCAAGATTTTTTATTAGAAATCGGTAACGGTTTCTCTTTTGTCGCAAGGCAGAAACGGATACATATTGATGGTGATGACTTTTTTATAGACCTCGTTTTTTACAATCGGTTATTACAATGCTTTGTAATAATAGAAATTAAAACAACTAAACTTAGTCACCAAGATATGGGACAGTTGCAGATGTATGTAAACTACTACGATCGTTTTGAAAAACAAAATTTCGAAAACCCAACCATTGGTATTTTACTATGCACCGATAAAAACGATGCTGTAGTAAAAATATCTTTGCCCGAAAATAATAAAACAATTATAGCAAGTAAATACCATCTCTACCTGCCGACAGAGCAGCAATTAATGGCTGAGATGAAAAAAGAAATTGAAAAACTAAGAAGTTAATTAAACGTAATATGTCTGATGTTAGCTGGCTTTCGCGCTCTGCCCTCCTTGTTGGGAATGATGGTATAAATAAACTCCAATCGAAACACGTTTTGGTTATCGGTTTGGGCGGTGTAGGCTCTTTTGCTGCCGAATTTATATGCCGTTCGGGTGTTGGCGAAATGACCATTGTTGATGGTGATGTGGTTGATCCGACCAATCGGAACAGGCAGTTGCCTGCTTTGGCGACCAATCATGGTGTGAGCAAAGCCGAAATAATGCAAGAGCGTTTATTGGCCATTAATCCTGAACTAAAACTTCATGTGGTAAATACTTTTCTTAGTCCGGAGAAATGCAGGGAAATTTTAGAATCTGGCTTTGATTACATTATGGATTGTATCGACAGTGTAATGCCAAAAATCACTTTATTGGGAACTGCATTAGAAAAGAACATTCCTATTGTTAGCTCAATGGGTGCTGGCGGCAAAATGGACCCTACCAGAATAAGGATTACATTGCTTCCAGATACTTATCAATGCGTTTTTGCCAGTTATGTGCGTAAAAGATTGAACAAGCTTGCAAATGCAAGCAAAATAAAGGCTGTTTTCTCAACAGAGGAAATGGATAAAAACTCGATGATCATGACTGATGGGAGTAATTTCAAGCGCTCCGCTTATGGTACAGTTTCTTACCTACCTGCAGCATTTGGCGGTGCCTGCGCCTCGGTTGTAATCCGCGATCTGCTTGGCCTGCCAATCGAAATGGCAGAACGCCCTGCAAGGATCAGCCATAAGACATTGAATAAAAGGAAAAGTAAAAAATCCAAATAGAGGTAGAATTGTTGATATCATGATTTCGAGAAAATTTTAAATTGTTGTAAGTTTAAAATTCGAGAGAAATCATATTATGCCCCAACCCCTCAAAATTCTTCAGGCCTCCGCAGGTTCTGGTAAAACATTCAGTCTTACCGCACATTACCTTACGCTGCTTTTTAGTGGAGACAATAAGTATCGTGAAATTTTAGCGGTCACCTTTACCAACAAGGCGACCGAAGAAATGAAAACCAGGATTCTGGAGGTATTGCTAGGATTGGCAAAGGGCAATCCATCGAAAAAAATCGAAGACTATCGGAAACTCATTTTACTCGCCTATCCGATATTAAGTCCCCAGGAATTACAGTTCAAAGCAGATAAGATTTACCGGAAAATTTTGCACGATTACAGCCGCTTTTCGGTAAGTACGATTGATGGCTTTGTGCAAAAAGTAATCCGTGGGTTTGCTTTCGAGCTGGGACTAAATGCCGATTATAATTTAGAAATGAATTATGACAAGGTTAAAGATGACCTCGTAAACAAACTAGACGAAGCTTTAGACCATAATAAACAACTTTTACAATGGATTATCGATCTGGCAATCGAACGCATTAGCGACAATAAAAGCTGGAACTATAAATTCGAACTTTATAATTTAATTGGAGAAATATTTTCTGAACGTTTCCAGATTTTTGAAGATGCGGTAAGCACCCTTGGTTTAGAAAACGTCGACGAATTATTTAAAAAATACATAGCTGTTACCAAAACAGAAATCAAGAACTTTGAAGAGGAACTGGTTTCTCTGGCAACCGAAGCGAATGAAGCCCTGAATGTAATCGGTGTAGAAACCGAGCACCTCAAAGGGAAATCGCGTAGTCCGCTGGCTAAAATTATCCTGGTAGCAAGAGGCGATTTTTCTAAGATAGAAC
This sequence comes from Pedobacter sp. Bi27, assembly GCF_918698255.1. NCBI lineage: Bacteria > Pseudomonadati > Bacteroidota > Sphingobacteriia > Sphingobacteriales > Sphingobacteriaceae > Pedobacter > Pedobacter sp. Bi27. Next base: position 76,496 of record NZ_CAKKMW010000003.1, on the reverse strand, counting down.
CACTATTCAATTTAATCGATGAACCTGAAGAGTGGTTTCAAAAAAATGCAAATTTTCCAGAGGCTTACGATACGGTAAATCCGATCCTCCAGAAATTAAAAATGCATTATTTAGCACATTTACCAAATTATAGCCTGGCCATCGCTTTTAATAAAAATCTTTACTATTTAAGGTTGATGCAGGAAATTGCCGTACTATTGAAAGCGTACCGGGCTGAAAATGACAATCTGCTCATTAGCGATGCACAAAAACTGATCTCCGGAATTACCGAAGATGCAGGCGATAACCCTTCTTTTATCTGGGAAAAAGTTGGCAACCGCTACCGTAATTTTTTATTCGACGAATTTCAGGATACCTCTACCAGCCAATGGGGAAGTTTTAAATCGCTCTTAACAAATGCGATGGCCACGCCTAGTAAGGATCTGATCGATCACCTGATTGTTGGCGATACCAAACAATCTATTTACCGCTGGCGCAATGGCGACTGGAACATCCTGCATAAACATGCCAAGCTGGACGTTGGCGCAGAGAATGTATTGGAGGAAAGTTTGGAAGAAAATTATAGAAGTGCCGAGAACATCATCACTTTTAACAATTTCCTTTACAAAGCTATCCCTTTAACGCTGCAGAACGAACTGAACGAAAACCTGGCAAGCAAGCCTGAAAGCATCTCTAAATGGTGGCAAGAACAGCAATACCAGCAGATTATTACCGATATTTATAGTGGCTCAACCCAGAACTTTGCCACCAATACCTTAAAAGGCGGAACCATCAAAATTAAAAAGTTTGGCAAAGATCATGCACCTAATGAAGCGCGTTTTACCGAAACCATTTTCAGGGACATTGCTTTAGACGATATTGTTGAAGAAATAAATCATCTCAAAAACCAGCAGCAGTATGCCCTAAAGGATATTGCCATTTTGGTTCGTTCGAATAGTGAAGCCTTACTGACGGTTAAAAAATTAATGGGGCACAACTTACCGGTTTTATCGGGCGATGCTTTATTAATTTCGAACAACTCGGCTATACAGCTCATCATCAACACTTTGAAAGTGCTCATCGGCTTAGAATCGCAAACAGCATTATATAAAGCCAATTGTATAGCACTGTATCATTCCTTGCACGAGAAAGAGATCAACGCCAATTATTATTTAAACCTTAACAACAAGCCTTTAAACACACTCACGGAAGTTTTACCTGTAGCATTGTGCGAGAACTGGCAAAGCTGGTTACAGCTTCCCCTGCCTGAGCTGGTTGAAATCTTAATTGAAAGCTATGGGCTAAAAAACCTGACCGCCAATTTACCCTACTTGTTGGCTTTTAGAGATCTCACCGCTTCTGCCGGTAAGCTTGGCGAAAAAGGTATTATTTCCTTTTTAACCTGGTGGGAAGAAGACGGTATCAAAAAATCACTACCCTCACCAGAAGGCGCAGATGCCATACAGATCATCACCATACATAAATCTAAAGGGCTGGCCTTTAGGGCTGTTTTCGTTCCTTTTTGTAATTGGGAAATTAAAGGTAAACCGAATGGCACTTTTTGGGTCTCTTCTGAAGAAACGGTTTACAAGGAACTTAAGGGCATTCCATTAAAATACAATGAAGCCCTGGCCGATTCGGCAATCGCGAAAGCATATTATGAGGAGTTACTTTATAATAATATGGATGCGTTGAATATGCTTTATGTGGCTACCACACGTTCAAAAGATTATTTGTACATCGCCACGATGGCAAAAAAAGAGCTAAAATTATCCAATATGGGTGATGTGATCAATTTTACTTTTGATGAGCAATTTGATGAAAACGGGGTATACGAAATCGTAGATAATGTCTCGATCGAAAGTAAATCAGAGGATTCGAATTTTATCAATTTAAATAGTTATCCAACCACAACCCGATTATCAGCGCTATACATCCCTTCAGAAGACAAACATTTAAAGCATTTGGTCAATATTGAAAAATCAGGAAGAAAAGGTTCGTTGTTACATGATATCCTGGCCAGTGCAAGTACTTCAAAAGAGGTAAATGATTATACAAGCAATCTGGTTTTGCAAGGCATTATCAAGGAAGAAGAAAAGCAGAAATTAATCGATTCGGCACTTGAAGTATTAAACAATCCCGAACTTAAGGCCATTTTGGATAAAGCGAGCGAAAGTATCGTAGAAAAAAATATTATTGATGCCCATGGTAAGCTTCATCGCCCCGATCGGGTTTTGATCAATGCAGATGAGGTAATTATTCTGGATTATAAATTTACCTTGGAAGAAAGCGACAAACACATCGAGCAGGTAAACATTTACAGAATATTGCTTACTGAAATGGGTTATCAAAATATCAGAACCTATCTTTTTTACGCGGTTAAAGGCAAGTTGAAATTAGTATAATATGCAGATGAAACCATTTTTACAGGAAGTTGCCGAAGATTTAGTTACCAGGTTTGGAAATCAGCTTGAAAACTGTGCCATTGTTTTTAACAACAAACGGCCATCAGCCTATTTACAGAAACACTTTGCCGATATTATTGGCAAGCCTTTTTTCAGTCCCTCATTTTTTACCATACAAGAATTTTTCTCCAGTTCTACCAGCTATAAAATAGCCGATTTTTACCTCCAGTTTTTTACTTTACACCGTATTTATAATCAACTGCTTGCAGAAGAGCAACTGGAAAGCATTTCGAGCCATAAGTTTTTTCCATTGGCCAAGATCATCTTAAGCGATTTTAATCAGATTGATGCCGATCTTGTTGATGCTGAGAAACTATACCGCGATCTGGAAGATATTTCAGTCATCAATAAAGATTTCGATTATTTAAGCCCTGAGCAATATGAGTTCCTGGCCCAGTTCTGGACTTCCTATTCTGAAGGAAAACACAAAAAACAACAGGAACTGTTCATCAGGATGTGGCGCAGGATGCCCAAGCTTTACCATAAATTCCACTCAACGCTTAAAGAACAGGGATATTTAACCAATGGCTCTGTTTATCGCCACCTGGCCGATAACATTACCGATCTCCAGCAGTTTATTTCAAATTTTGATAAGGGCAAGATCATTTTTGTAGGTTTTAATGCTTTGAGTAGCGCCGAAGCTAAAATATTTACCCAGCTACAAGAAGCCGAAAAATCATTGTTTTATTTTGATGCTGATACTTATTATTTAGATGATATATCGCAGGAAGCAGGTTTGTTTTTACGCAAAAACATGAACCAACTGGGTTTAAAAAATGTATTTGCCGACCATGAAAGTTTAATGAAATCTGCAGAACACCATGTGAAGGTTTTCAAAGTTCAGGGACAATCTGCACAGGCCAAAATCCTAAATAATATTTTAGAAGAAGATTATACAGCTACTGAAACTATTGGCAAAACAGTGGTGGTTTTAGCAGATGAGAGTCTCTTGATCCCAACTTTACAGACGATTCCGACCACATTTAACGGAAAAGAAATCGATCTTAATGTAACGATGGGTTTTGCGCTGTCAACCTCAAGCATTTTTGGCTTGGTTGATTTATGGTTGGGAAGTCAGTTGGAGATTTTACAGCGGAATAAAGTAAGCTACAAAAATGTAGAAGCTTTTTTAACCCATCCCTTAACAGGCCTTACCCAAAAAATGCGCGATAAAATTTTAACCGCATTGTTGGAAGAAAACCAAGTGGAGATCGATCATAAAAGGTTATTACGCCAAAGTGGGCTGTTTGAAACTTTTTATAAAAAAATCGACGATCTGCAGCATGTAGTAACCAATTTACTCGATGTATTGGATTATGTGTTAACAAGATTATCGAATGCGAAAACATTAAAAAAAATCGATGCAGAACTGTTTGTAAAAACCATTCAGGAATTAAATAGGCTGCACGATACTTTTAGCAACCACATCGGTAAAGAGGAAATCCCTTTTGTAATTTACCTCGTTCAAAAATCGCTGCAGGCCATTGCCGTACCGCTTTCAGGCGATCCACTGAATGGGATACAAGTAATGGGATTACTCGAAACGCGAAACTTAAATTTCGATAAAGTGGTGATTTTAGGTTTTAATGAAGGTATTATTCCAAAATCATCCATCGGTAATAGTTTTATTCCCGATTCTATACGTCGTGTTTACGGCCTTCCGGTTCTTGAAAATCTCGATGCCATTTCCTCTTATATGATATACCGTCTATTACAAAGAGCAAAGAATATCAATTTTGTCTATAATAGCTTAACCGACGAGTCTACTTCAGGCGAAGCCAGCAGAATCTTAAAGCAGCTTGAGTACGAAAGCGGTTTCGACTTTACCTATAATGAGCTTAATCTGGAGGTAAAAACCGAGCCTTTTAAGGAAGTAAAGATCGAGAAAACCAATAATGCTTTTATCCAGGAAACACTTCAGAAATACCTCGATAAAAAGAAGATACTTTCTCCATCGGCACTTACCCAGTATATCTCCAACCCGATAGATTTCTTTTTCAATTACATTGCAGGCATTAAAGAGCCTAAAGAGATCAGTGCAGTGGTAGAAGCCAACGAAATAGGTTCGATTTTACACAAAGTGATGGAGTATTTTTACGAGGATTTAAGGTCGGCTGAAATTACTGCAGAGCGGATTAAAGAGAAACGGAAACAGATTCCCTCTTTGATACAAAAAGGTTTTAATGCCGTGATGTTTAAAAATCCTGATACAGTGATGGAATATAAGGGTATGCAAAAGGTAATTTTATCGATTGTTGATGCCTATGTAAACATCATTTTAAATCAGGATGAAGCCCAAACGCCATTTACAATCATTAGCCTAGAGCAAAAAGTAGAAGCCGAAATCAGTTTCCCGCTTAAAGGAAGAGAAGCCAGCGTTAAAATATTTGGTTTTATAGACCGTGTTGATGTAAAAGATGGGGTAACTAAAATTATTGATTACAAAACAGGAAGTGATGAGTTAACCTTTAAAGACATCCCTGAATTATTCAATTCTGATGGCAAAAATATCAACAAAGCTTTAATCCAAACTTTATTGTACACCTATGTTTATGAACAATTCTCGGGCAGAACTTTTGTAGAACCCAATCTTTATGTAGTAAAAACCATGAGTGTAGATGGCGTTTGGTTTAAATCAGGCAGGCAAAACCTATCTGGAGCTTATTTGGAAGAAATTAAACCGGAATTTCTTGCTGAGTTAAGAAAAAAATTAACCGAACTTTTCGAAGCACCTTATTTCGTTGCCAGTGCCATTGAGGATAATTACAAATATTCTATTTATAAAACCTTGTTTGGAAAGTAGTTTCAATCGCAAAGAAATAAAGTCAATCGCAAAGAGCGCAAGTGCTTAGTAAAATAACCACAGAGCACACAAAGTAAGCCGCAGAGTACCCAGAGCTGGATTGAAAAATATCAACTTCGTGTCCTCCGTGAAAATTTCCGTGTGCTCTGTGGTAAAACAAAACTTTGTGTTCTTTGCAAAAAACTTTGCGTGCTTTGCGGTTAATCTCTTAAATTTAAAAATGCTAGCCTTAAATTTCACAAAATTCCCCATACTCGAAACTGAACGTTTAATTCTCCGTGAACACGATCTTGCTGATGCCGAAGCACTTTTTGCCATGCGTACCAATGAAACGGTCATGAAATATATTGACAGAGAAAGGCCCAAAGATATTTTCGAAATCAAAGATTTTATCTCACGTTTTAGAAATGGTTACGAAAATGGCGACAACCTGGCTTGGGTAATCGCCTTAAAAGAAAACCCTGAACAAATGATCGGATCCGTAGGTTATTGGCGCACTGATTTTGCTAACCACAGGGCTGAAATTGGCTACATGCTCCATCCCGATTATTGGAGAAAAGGAATTATTTCGGAAGCATTAAAGAGATCAATTGCATTTGGCTTTGAACAGGTTAATCTACACACCATCAGCGCTAATATTAATGTCGAAAACGATGCCTCAAGGCAAATGCTGATTAAACACGGATTTGTAAAAGAAGCACATTTTAAACAAGATTATTATTTTAGGGGCCAGTTTCTGGATAGCGAAATTTATGGATTGCTAAATCCAAATCATTAAATCATGGTAAAAATGGGCTTTTAATAAAAAGGGGCATCATCTCGACCAGAGCATGGCGGAGCGGAGAGATCTATTGTGCGCCAGCCTTCTATTTATACAATAGCAGCAATATTATTTATTTTGAAGAAGATATTTCGGAAAAAGCACATGCTTTAATACAATAAGCTAATCAAAAACACAATTGCCCAATATTATTTCTTCTTTTAACAGATAAACAAAAAATACAGCCTCAAAGAGCCTGAATAATTAGGCAGATTACCCATAATTATTACAAAACATAGGCATTTTAGCCTTTGGTTTCAAAGCGATTAATAATTATATTTGCCACCGTTATTAAAATTTACAATGAGAGAAATCCAATTTAGAGAAGCACTACGCGAAGCCATGAGCGAAGAAATGCGTAAAGATGACCGCGTTTTTTTATTAGGTGAAGAAGTAGCAGAATATAACGGTGCGTACAAAGTAAGTCAGGGTATGCTTGACGAATTTGGTGCGAAACGCATTATCGATACCCCGATTGCCGAACTAGGTTTCGCAGGTATTGCAACTGGTGCAGCAACAGCAGGCCTTATTCCAATTGTGGAATTTATGACTTTTAACTTCTCATTAGTAGCTATCGATCAGATTATCAATGGTGCTGCTAAAATTTTATCAATGAGCGGTGGTCAGTTCTCATGCCCTATGGTTTTTCGTGGCCCAACAGGTAACGCAGGTCAATTAGGGGCACAACACTCTCAAAACTTCGAAAACTGGTTTGCAAATACACCAGGATTAAAAGTGGTAGTTCCAGCTACTCCTTACGATGCAAAAGGATTATTAAAGCAATCAATTATAGATCAGGATCCGGTTATTTTCATGGAATCTGAAGTAATGTACGGCGATAAGGGCGATGTTCCTGCAGAAGAGTACTATATCGAATTAGGAAAAGCAAACGTAACCAAACAAGGTACCGATGTTACTATCGTAACCTTTGGTAAAATGTTAACTCGCGTTGTAAACCCAGCTGTAGAAGAATTAACTAAAGAAGGAATCAATGTTGAAGTGATCGATTTACGTACCGTACGTCCTATTGATTATGATACCATTATCGCTTCTGTTAAGAAAACAAACCGTTTGGTTGTTGTAGAAGAGGCATGGCCTTTGGCATCTCTTTCTGGAGAGATTGCTTTCATGGTACAAAAACATGCATTCGATTATTTAGATGCACCGGTTTTACGTATCACCTGTGCCGACGTTCCACTTCCATATTCACCAACTTTAATCGCAGCAAGCTTACCAAATGCTGAGCGTGTGGTTAAAGCAGTAAAAGAAGTAATGTACGTTAAAAAGTAATTACAAATTGTAGTCTGAGCTTAGTCGAAGACCAAAACATATAAATCCTCCAAAGAAATTTGGGGGATTTTTTTATTCCCCTCTTTCAGAGGGGTGTCCGCAGGACGGGGTGTATTAGTAACATTCTGCTATACCTTCCAGAGGTAGTTGTATTAATAAAGATTTGAAAATCAACTTCAGTAATCCTTCGGTTTCATCAGTCCTGCCATTCATTGCAATCTTTTTGGCCGGTTACCTACTCCATTTATCGTCGTTGCGAGGGGGGACGATGAAGCAATCTTTCCTGTAGGGCACACCAAAAAGTATTTCCATTTCTGTCAGGTTTAGTGAACCATGGCCTGTATAAGAAACACAATTCAGTTTCCTGCTCAAAGCAAAAAAAATGCGTGATAATTTTTATATTCGTTGCACAAAGAAACTCCTTCCATGTCCGAATACATAGCCGATCAAACCTTCGAAAAAGCCGATTTTACCTCACGGGCACTCCCAAAAGCAGAATACGAAAACTGTAAATTCATCAATTGTGATTTCTCCAGTTCAGATTTAAGCGGCGTTAAGCTTTTAGATTGCGAATTTATCTCCTGTAACTTAAGTCTGGCAAGCCTTACCAAAACCTCATTTATTGATGTAAACTTTCAAGACTGTAAAATGCTTGGATTAAGATTCGAAAACTGCAATGATTTTGGGCTGGCATTTGGTTTTAACAACTGCAAACTCGATCATTCTTCTTTCTATAAATTAAAACTGAAGAAAACAGATTTCAAAAATTCGCAATTGCATGAGGTTGATTTTTCGGAAAGTGATCTAGCCAATTCAACCTTCGATAATTGTGATTTATTAAACGCAACTTTCGACAGGAGCATTCTCGAAAAAGCAGATTTTAGAACAGCTTATAATTACTCTATAGATCCGGAAAAAAACAAGGTCAAAAAGGCGAAATTTTCACAATCCGGACTTGCAGGGCTATTGCACAAATATGATATAGATATTAAATAATGATATATAAAAGGTCTGTAATTTACTATATTAGTCTATCTATATTACAAAATGAGACCATTAGCTTATTTTCTCTGTTTATTCCTATCTGGCATCTCAACCTATGCCCATAGCGGATATTTTTCTGTTAAGAACATAAAAAACAATAATGGCTTTTCATTTCCAATTGTTTCTGGCCGTAATGGTTCTTCGGCTTCAAAAAAGATCAATCAGTTATTGCAAATTTCTGAATTGGAGATTTTAAGAAAATCGTCAGGTCAAAATATTTTCAAAAAAATCAGCACTAACAACAATGGTCTTTATGGTGGTAAAGTCTCCATTTCATATGCTATTCAAACCAATAGCAGTAAATTGCTCTCCATTAAATTTAATCAGGCCAGTTGTGGCATGACCTGTCATTATTGGGTCCGTTATTATAATTTCAATGCCCAAAATGGCGAACTCCTTCAATTAAAGGACATGTTTACCGAAGCCGGGTATCGAGAATTCTATAAAAAAATTGCAGAGAAAAGAATCAAACGACTCAGAGAAGAAATAAAAAAGCTCGATAAAGCAGAGCAGGCAGATTTTAAAGAAATCGAAAGTTATTATGGCGATGACGATTTAAATGATTTTTACATCAAAAATGGCAACCTATACATTGATGGCGATAACAGTTTTCATAAAAACTTAAAATTCTCGGGAATCGAAACAGTTTGTGCATTTAAAAATGCAGAATTCAAGAAATTTTTAAATCCGTATGGGAAATCTATTTTTAATCTTAACAATCAACCTATAAAAGAATTTCATTCAAAATCCTTACCGCAATTGTATACAGGAAAAATTGCAGGAAAAAATGTATTAATGGTTATAAATAAGGGCTATAAAAATGAGATCAGTGCCGAATATGTATATCTAAGGTATGGCGATGGTATATTCTTGACCGGACAATTAAACGACACAACATTGTCGCTATCGGAAAAGAACAGAGATTATAAAGATGTTGGCTTTATCAAAGCTGAATTTAAAAACAACCAGATCGAGGGCACTTGGATGAGCAAACAAAAAGATAAGATTTACAAAGTATCCTTAAATAAAATCTAAATTTATGGAACAGCCCAAACCAGAAAACATTGATCAATACATTGCTAATTTCCCAATAGAAACGCAAAAGCTATTACAGCAAATCCGTGAAACTATATACAAAACCGTACCAGAAGCCAAAGAAGTAATCAGTTATGGCATGCCAGCCTTTAAACAAAACACGGTGCTCGTTTATTTTGCGGGTTATGCCAAACACATTGGCTTTTATCCAACCGGTTCAGGAATTGAAGCATTTAAAGAAGAATTTGCCCAGTATAAATGGAGCAAAGGAACTGTACAGTTTCCTTTAGACAAACCTTTACCGCTAGACCTGATTACCCGAATCACCAAGTTTAAAGCAGAAAGGGATTTAGAGAAGGTCAAAAACAAAAAATCCAAGTAGTTCTGGTTTCCTATCTGGGAAAAATGGAGGTATAATTATGGAAAACAGTTCAAAAAAGCATCTGTTTAGTAAAATCTTACTAAACCGACGCCAAACAGATGAAAAAAATACTTTTACTCCTAGTCATCTTTATCTCTACCAAATCATTTAGTCAGAAAGCAACAGTTGTAGAAATTGAAACACTTTCGAAACCAGCAAAGCTACTTCCAGTTGTTCCTACTTCGGAAATACTCAAAGTGTTGAAAGCCGATGTAGAAAGAAACGTTGAAAATCTACCCGACAGTTTGGTTTATTATGGTGAGCACCCTTTCCTAACGGGCATTTTAAATTCATATATAGATCACAGGCCGTTTGTGATTTCTCCCGATATTTTCTGGTTATTGATCTGCCAGGGTTTTGCCCGGCATATCACTCAAAATACAGAAGAACTCAGGTCGCAGATGGTAAACTTTGAGGGTAGAAAAACCTTGACTATTGTTTCAAATAAAATCCAGATTGGCAATCCTCAATCAGATTGGGCATCAATTTTCCCTCAGTTTAATGAACAGATCAACGATTATACAGGCAAAAAATTGGTTGGTATTTTAACTTCCGATTTTACTACAACTACACCAACTTCAAAAATTGTGAGCCAGGTTACGATTATGGAAGCCGTAAAATCTTATTTCGAATTTAAGGTGATTATTATTGGTTGTGGAATTCCGAAAATCACCATAGAAGGCACAACCCACGATTGGAAAAAATTACTGGAGAAAACAAAACATCTCTCTCAGTATAAATTAGAGTGGTGGACAAATGAGCTCATCCCAATTCTCGAAGAAATTATTGCCGCAAAAAAAGGAAAAGTAAATAAGGATTTCTGGATGAACATGGTAAAATACCATACCGAAAAGAAATATGGAACCGTAAATACAATCGACGGTTGGATTGTAAAGTTTTTCCCTTACACCAAAGAAGGAAATAAAACAGGTTTAAAGCCGATTACGAGTGTAAACAGTTTGGCTTCTGAAATTGTAAAAGTTCCATTTATTCTAAAAGATGATGAGCACCATACATCAAACAATATGGAAATCTGGGCTGGCTTTATCGGCCTTTCTCAAAACAATAAAGACTTTGCCATGAAACCAGAAATGAGCTGGGCGATCATCAATAAAAACAGTGCTCCTTCTGAAACTTCTGTTTTCGACAATAAAACGCATGCTGATGATCTTTCCATGAGCAATATCAATGAAATTCCGAAAGCCTTATATAAGTTGGAAAGTATTGGTTCACTTAGGATCAAGTTCACTAAAAATATTGTTATCCCCGATGAACTTAGTAAAATCAAGATCAGAAGCTTAAATTTAGATGGGAAAATTACTGAGGTGGAAACACAGCGGATTTTAAAACTTTTTCCAAACAGTTGGCTGATCATAAATGACAAATCAGTCGATCATTGATAAATATATCTACCATTTTTTAAAACTTACTCACAAATTTCGGTGGAAAACTTCATTTTAAAAATCCTGAAATCCCGCAAATCCTGATTAGCTTTGCTTCCTTTAATTTTTACCTTTAGGATATGTTAACCCACCATAAAATAATTGCAGCCGAATTAAAAGTTGCAGAAAAACAAGTAACGGCAACCATAAATCTGTTAGATGAAGGTGCAACTGTACCCTTTATTTCGCGTTACCGTAAAGAGGCCACAGGCAGTTTAGATGAGGTTGAAGTAGCTGCAATCCGTGATCGGGTTTTGCAGTTGCGCGATTTAGACAAGCGCCGGGAAGCGATATTGAAATCGATGACCGAACTTGGCAAATTAACTCCCGAACTGGAAAAAAAGATCAACGAAGCCGAAACCATTTCACTTTTAGAAGACATTTACCTGCCATTTAAACCTAAGCGTAAAACCCGGGCATCAGTTGCAAAAGAGAAAGGATTAGAACCTTTGGCTTTGCAGATATTTGAGCAAAATGCTTTTGATTTAGAGGCATCAGCTGATAAATTTATCGATACTGAGAAGGGTGTAAATTCACTTGACGAAGCTCTAGCTGGCGCAAGGGACATCATAGCCGAAATGATTTCTGAAAATGTGGAGGCGCGGACCAAAATGCGCACTTATTTTCAGGAAAAAGCTGTTTTTAAATCAGAGGTGATCAAAGGAAAAGAAGAAGAAGGCATTAAATATAAAGATTACTTCGAATGGAGCGAGCCGGTTAAAACAGCTGCATCACACCGTGTTCTGGCTATGCGCCGTGGTGAGAAGGAACTGATTTTAAGATTAGATGCCCTTCCACCAGCAGAAGATGCCATTGCTATTTTAGAGAACCAGTTTATTTTAGGCAATAATGCGGCTTCAAAGCAGGTTCAGCAGGCTTTAGAAGATGGCTACAAACGTTTGTTGGAACCGGCCATGGAAACCGAACTTCGTGTATTTACCAAACAGAAAGCGGATGAAGAAGCCATTCGGGTTTTTGCGGAAAATGCACGTCAATTGTTATTGGCAGCTCCAATGGGGCAAAAAAATGTACTGGCTATCGATCCGGGTTTCCGTACCGGTTGTAAAGTGGTTTGTTTAGATAAACAAGGTCAATTGTTAGAGAATACAGCCATTTATCCGCATACCGGACAAGGGAATGTGAAAAATGCGGAATTTACTATCCAACAGCTCTGTGAAAAACACAATGTTGAAGCCATTGCCATTGGTAATGGTACAGCAGGAAGAGAAACTGAAGCTTTTGTTCGTGCATTAAATTTACCGCACATCACCATTGTAATGGTTAACGAAAGTGGCGCTTCTATTTATTCAGCATCAGAAGTGGCCAGAGAGGAATTCCCTACACAGGATATTACCGTACGTGGAGCGGTTTCAATCGGCCGCCGTTTAATGGATCCATTGGCAGAATTAGTAAAAATCGATCCAAAATCCATCGGTGTTGGTCAATACCAACATGATGTTGATCAGAATAAATTACAGGCAAGTTTGGATGATACGGTAATCAGTGCAGTAAATGCTGTTGGCGTAGAATTAAACACGGCCTCAAAGCAGATCTTAGCCTATGTTTCTGGCTTGGGTCCAACTTTAGCACAAAATATTGTAGACTATAGAAATACGCATGGTGCTTTTAAAAACCGTGAAAGTTTGAAAAAAGTACCTCGTTTGGGCGATAAAGCCTACGAGCAGGCAGCAGGCTTCTTGCGCATCCGCAATGCAGAAAATGTTTTGGATACGAGCGGTGTTCACCCGGAACGTTATGCCGTAGTAGATAAAATGGCGAAAGATCTTGGCACTACCGTTTCCGCTTTAATGAAAGATCCGCAACTACAAAAACAGATTAAACCACAGCAATACGTAACCGAAGAAATCGGCTTACCAACATTAACGGATATTTTAAAAGAACTTGCAAAACCCGGCCGCGATCCACGTGAACATTTTGAAGCTTTTAGCTTTACCGATGGCGTAAACGAGGTTTCAGATTTAAGGGTGGGTATGAAGCTCCCAGGAATTGTAACCAACATCACCAATTTCGGTGCCTTTGTTGATATCGGCGTACATCAGGACGGCTTGGTTCACACTAGTCAGCTGGCTAACCGCTTTGTGGCTAACCCAAATGATGTGGTTAAAGTACACCAAAAGGTAGAAGTTACGGTAATGGAAGTTGATGCAGCACGCAAAAGGATTTCACTATCGATGAAAACTGAAGCCAGCCCGAAGCCGGAAGTCCGTAATCGGGAATCTAAGGAGCATAAACCTAAACAAGATTTTAAACAGAATAACAGTAAATCCAATTTCAAGCCACGTAATGAGCCTAAAGACGCTGATGGCGATCTGCAGGAAAAATTAGCAAAGCTGAAAGGGATGTTTAAATAATTTCCATCGATTGTCGTACTGAGCCTGTCGAAGTATTTAAGGAATCTTCGACAGATTCAGACTGACATGTATAAATTACTGTTTCTTAAACTCTAATCTTTGCTTCGGTAAGCTTTCAGGATAATTTCTTTGAATAAACGAAATCATAGCTTCCCTTACATGGCAGCGTAAATCGAAAGCCCTTGAAGAATTAGAAGCACTCATCAGAAATCGGACTTCGATGGCACCGTCTTTTGTACTATCGGTAACCTGTACCACATTTACGCGCTTGTCCCAAAGCGGATTAGCATCCAATAATCTGGATAATTCTTGCCGCATCGGTTCAATAGGGATCGTATAATCCAGATATAAGAAAACCGTTCCGAGCAGATCGGCAGAAACACGGGTCCAGTTTTGAAAAGGCTTTTCGATGAAATAAGTAATCGGTAAGATTAACCGCCGTTGATCCCAGATATTAACCACCACATAGGTTAAAGTAATCTCCTCTACCTTACCCCATTCGCCTTCCACAATCAAAACATCATCAATCCTGATCGGTTGGGTAAAGGCAATCTGAAAACCGGCCAATAAATTTCCGAGCGACTTCTGTGCTGCAAAGCCTATAATAATTCCGCCGATGCCCACCCCGGTAAGCAGCCCTGCTCCGATTTTGCGCATACTTTCAAAGCTCAATAAAATAATAGCAGCAGTAATTAAAATAATAAGCGAAATAATAAACTTTCGAACAAACTGTAACTGTGTTCTGATTTTTCGCTCTTTTAGGTTGTTTTCTTTGTTTAGATCATATTTCAGGTAGAAATAATCTTCCAAAACGTTAATTGTCCTCACCAAAATAAGCGCAAAAGTAATCGTCAGGGCAATTTCTAATATCTTGGTTATTGGAAGACGATATGTTGGCACCATCTCCATCAGCGTTAATGAGAAGTTAAGGAACAATAAGGGAATAAAAATAGCTACAGGTCTCCTCAAATGCTTTACTGTCGATTTTATAATGATAAAATCCCACCAACGCGAAAGCAGGATGAAAGTTTTGTGAATGATGAACTTGATTAAAATACCAAGAGATACCGCTATTAATCCAATAATGAGGTTCTTAAAAAACAAAGGAATTGGATAACCGAAAATCTGGTCGATATACTGCATAAACGAAATTTGTGGTTAATAAATACGGCGATCAGCCTATGGATATTCTTATAACAGCTATATTTTTGGATTGTTTGCCAACAGAAAACCAAGAGCCGCAAATAAATTATTTACATTAGCATTTTGTAGATCTTCAAAAAAGAAAAGATGGATTTTTTCGATGCCAAAAGTATATTTTTCACGGTTCTTGAATATAAAATGAGCTACCTGGAATTCTTCGCGGTAATTACGGGGATTATTTCAGTTATTCTTTCAGCAAAAGCTAGCATTTGGAGCTGGCCCGCTGGCATTGTTAATGTATTTTTATCAGCCTTTTTATATTACCAAAACCAGCTCTACCCCGACATGTTTTTGATGGCTTTCTTTTTTATAACCAACATTATGGGCTGGTGGCGATGGACAAATCCAAAACCGGAAGAAGAAGACAAAAACAAAGAGCTTAAAATTAGTTTTATGCCTGTAAGGCAGTTTTTAATCTTACTGGCGATAGGTATTGTTGGCACATTGCTGATGGGTACTCTGGCCAGTCAGCTCCACAATTGGCTTCCACTACTCTTCAACCTGCCAAGTGCTTATCCTTTTGTCGATTCATTTATTTTTGTAATGAGTGTAATTACCACTTTTCTAATGATCCAGAAAAGAGTAGAATGTTGGATTATCTGGTTGATCATCGATGTAGTGGCTACTTACCTGTACTTTTTAAAAGGCATCAAGTTTATGGGGGTAGAATATGTCATCTTCACCATCATTGCAGCTTTTGCATTGTGGCATTGGATAAAAGAATATAGAAGCTATACTAAAACGGCATGAAAAGAGGCTTAGTGATTGGCAAATTTATGCCGATTCATAATGGGCATATTGCATTGATTAACTTCGCTGCTTCCCAATGTGATGAGCTGATTGTATCAATGAGCTTTACTCCTGAGGACAAGATTGATCCGGTTTTACGTTTTGAATGGATCAAAGAGATTTTTAAGGATCAACCAGGCATCAAACCAGCCATTATTGCTGATAATTTTGATGATGAAACCCTGTCTGTAAATGAAAGGACAAATATTTGGGCAATCAGGATGCGGGAGGTATATCCAAAAATTGATATTCTTTTTAGCTCCGAGTTTTATGGAGAACCATTTGCCTTCAATTTACAAGCGGAACACATCTTATTTGACGAGCTAAGAAAATCCATCCCCGTTTCAGCAACCCTAATCAGAAACCATCCGTTTCAATATTGGGAATTTATTCCAAAAGAAGTCCGACCATATTTTGTAAAGAAGATTTGTTTCTACGGACCAGAAAGCACAGGAAAATCGACAATGGCCGAAAAAATGGCTATACATTATCAAACTACCTTCGTTCCGGAAGTTGCGCGCGAATTAATTACCTCGAACGATATTACTGTCGATGACATTATCAAAATTGGGACAGCACAAACTGAAAGGGTAAAAGAAAAAACCAACAGCGCCAATAAGATTGTTTTTTGCGATACCGATTTAATTACTACAAAGATATACTCGCGATATTATTTAAATGAGATTCCGGATATCCTAAACGATCTTGAAAATGAAATCAAATACGATTTATATTTTCTGCTAGATATTGATGTAGAATGGGTAGCCGACCACCTCCGCGATTTTGGAAACAGGCGGCTGGAGATGTTTAAGCTTTTTAAGGCAGAGCTAGAAAAACGTGGAATAGACTACATTCAAATCAGTGGTAATTATAGAGAGCGGGAAGAAATGATCAAAAAGATTATAGATTCAATTTTGGTTTAAAGAATCTATTTTTTGTATCTTCAATTCAAATCCAAAAATGATATGACAGCTAAACAAGTGCTTCCTATCATCCCTGACAATATTGTAGTTAATAAAATTTACGAGCTAAGAGGTCTTAAAGTGATGCTCGATAGCGACCTAGCGGAGCTATATGGTGTAGAGACTAAACGCCTCAATGAGCAAGTTGGCAGAAATCCAGATAGATTTCCCGAAGATTTCATGTTTCAACTTAATGATGAGGAATGGTTAAACTTGAAGTCGCAATTTGCGACTTCAAGTTGGGGAGGAAGAAGAAAACTCCCGTTTGTTTTTACCGAACATGGCATACTGATGCTTTCGAGTGTATTAAATAGTAAGCAAGCGATTCAAGTGAATATTCAAATTGTAAGGATTTTCTCCCGCATCCGTCAATTTATTATTGATAATGGCGAGCTCAAACTTGAAATCGAAGAGATTAAAAAGACGCTGAATAATCATGATAAAAATATTGAGTTGGTTTTTACCTACCTGGATAGACTTATCGATAAGAAAACTGGACCAAGGAAAAGGATTGGTTATATGCCTGATGATTTGTGACAGATAGTATTAAATATTTAAACACTTTACCCCCTACCTTTAATAATTGTACTAGCCCGGATTCTTAAACGGGATTGCAGCGATACCCTTTATTGTTTTTTGCTTTGACAAATTAATAGCACCGAGGCAAGAAAATTTATCAAAGCTTAAAAAAACAAAAAGATTTAGCGTAAAGCCCGACTGGAACCACCCAAAGAACTACAGGTTACGCTTTACAAAAAGCAACAATTAGATTGCCACATCGCTGTGCTCTTCGCAATGACGATAATTTTATATCAAAAATTTTCTCTTCAACTATTTGATAATAAAAGTATTCTATCTATCTTTGCAGTCCCAAATTTAATGGGAATAATAAATTGTTTAATAAATTAAATACAAGCAAGTGAATACGTTAAGTTACAAAACTGTCTCGGCCAATGCGAAAACTGTTAACAAACAGTGGATTGTTGTTGATGCGCAAGGCGAGATTTTGGGGCGCTTGTCATCGAAGATCGCTATGATCATCCGTGGTAAAAACAAGCCTGAGTACACCCCACACGTAGATTGCGGAGATAACGTTATCGTTATTAATGCAGACAAGGTTAAATTGACAGGAAACAAATTCAGCGAAAAGCAATATGTTTCTTATACTGGTTATCCAGGTGGTCAACGTTTTATTTCTCCTAAGGAGTTAATGGCGAAACACCCTCAACGTGTAATCGAGAAAGCGGTACGCGGTATGCTACCGAAAACTAAATTGGGTAAAAAATTATACACCAATCTTTTTGTGTATGCAGGTGAAACTCACCCTCATGCGGCTCAATCTCCAAAAACCATTAAACTTTAAGAAATGTCAGTTACTAACACTTCAGGAAGAAGAAAAACAGCTGTTGCACGTATCTACTTAAAAGATGGTGCTGGCGCAATTACCGTTAACGGTAAAGATCACAAAGTATATTTCCCAACTTTACCCTTGCAATATATCGTAAACCAAAGTTTAGAAGTTTCTGAGCTTGTAGGTCGTTATGATATCACTGTAAATGTACAGGGTGGTGGAGTAAAAGGACAAGCAGAAGCTGTTCGTTTAGCTATTGCTAAAGCGATTGTTGAACTAGATGCGGAGAAAAAACCTGCATTACGTGCTAAAGGACTAATGACGCGTGATATGCGTATGGTTGAGCGTAAGAAACCAGGACGTGCTAAAGCTCGTAAGAAATTCCAATTCAGTAAACGTTAATCACAGGAGGCAAAGACAATGGCAAGAACAACTTATCAAGACTTATTGGATGCAGGTGTACACTTTGGTCACCTTACCCGTAAATGGAATCCAAAAATGGCTCCTTACATTTTCATGGAGCGTAATGGAATTCACATTATAGATTTAAATAAAACTTTAACTAAAACTGAAGAAGCTGCGGCTGCGATTAAACAAATCGTAAAATCAGGACGTAAAGTATTATTTGTTTCAACAAAAAAACAAGCAAAAGGAATCGTAGCTGAACAAGCTAAAAAAGTAAACATGCCTTTCGTAACCGAACGTTGGTTAGGTGGTATGTTAACTAACTTTGCTACTGTTCGCAAGTCAATCAAAAAGATGTCTAACATCGATAAAATGACTAAAGACGGTACTTATTCGATCTTATCTAAAAAAGAGCGTTTAATGATTCAACGTGAGCGTATTAAATTAGAATCACTTTTAGGTGGTATTGCTGATTTAAACCGTTTACCTGCAGCTTTATTCTTAATTGATGTTAAGAAAGAACACATTGCAGTTACTGAAGCGTTAAAATTAAACATCCCTACTTTTGCGATGGTTGATACTAACTCTGATCCTTCTAACATCGATTTCCCTATCCCGGCGAATGATGATGCTACCAAATCAATCTCTTTAATTACTGATGTAATTATCAAAGCTATTGAAGAAGGTTTAGATGAGCGTAAACGCGAAAAAGATGATGAAGCTGAAAAAGAAGCAGTAGCAGCGAAAGTTGCAGCTGATGCACCTGAATCAAAAGAGCCTAGAGCAGCTGGTGAAAAAAGACCAACTACTAAAAAGGTAACTGCTGAAGCAGAAGTTGAAGCTCCTTCATCAGAAGAAACTAAAACAGAAGAATAGTAATATTTTTTAATTGCAGGTTACTGGTTTCAGGTTTTAAGTTGGCTTAACATGAGTTTAACTTGGCACTTGTAACTTGTAACCTGTAATTGTTGTAACAAGATTGTAAAATTTAAAAAAGGAAATAAAATGTCTACAGTACAAATTACTGCCGCTGATGTAAATAAACTACGCCAACAAACTGGTGCTGGTATGATGGATTGCAAAAAAGCATTATTAGAAGCTAATGGCGATTTCGAAGCTGCTGTTGATTTATTGCGTAAAAAAGGTCAAAAAGTATCTGCCGCTCGTTCTGGTAATGCTACTTCTGAAGGCCTGGTATCTATCAATGTTTCAGCGGATGGCACAAATGGTAAATTAGTTGCTTTAGCTTGTGAAACTGAGCCGGTTTCTAAAGTTGAAGATTTCCGTAACCTGGCTCAGGCCGTTTTAGCTGCTGCAGTTGCCAACAATCCTGCTACTACTGAAGAATTATCAGCGATTACTTTGGAAGATGGACGTACAGTTGCCGAAACCATAACTGAACTAACCGGTAAAATCGGAGAGAAAATCGTTATTCAAGAGTATGCAAATATATCTGGCGAGAAAATCGTTTCTTATATCCACTCTAATGGTAAAATGGGTGTTTTAGTAGTATTTGAAGGCGCTAATGGTGCAGATATTACCGAAGCTGGTAAAGATGTTGCGATGCAAATTGCTGCAATGAACCCAGTTGCTGTTGATAAAGACGGTGTTGATCCTGCTACTATCGAACGTGAAATCGAGATTGCTAAAGACGTTATCCGTCAAGAAGGCAAACCAGAAGAAATGGTTGAGAAAATTGCTGCTGGTAAATTGAATAAATTTTACAAAGACAGCACTTTATTAAACCAGGAGTTTGTTAAAGATAGTTCTATCGATGTGCGTAAATATTTAGATAACACTTCTAAAGGTTTAACGGTAACGGCTTTCAAACGTGTACAATTAGGTGCATAAGCACTTATGAATCATATTAAAAAGTCCTGATTTTCATCAGGACTTTTTTTATGCCTTATATTCCAATAATTTCCGTCATCTCGACTGAAACGCAGTGAAATGGAGAGATCTATCAAGCTAGATTTAGCTTCGCGGGGCATTCGTGGTTCTCGACTACGTTACACTCCGCTCGAAATGACGACCAGTTATCCACCCTACTTTCTAAGTGCAGTATAAGCGCCTACTTCCTTACCCGAATCATCGATCATACTCGCCACAAGTTTATTTCTATCTGCTTTTATTTTGGTAATTGTTCTTGTTCCTGTCCTTGGCCCACCAGCGATTATTAAAGGGTAATGGTTTAATGCTTTATCAGGCTGATGCACCATGTACTTATGGGTATGACCACTTAAAACCAAGTCTACTTTACCCTGATTCAACAATGGCTCAAATAGTTTAGTGCAATGTTTTGGTCCATGTGCATCGCCCGAAAAGCGTGGTGGAATATGCATCAATACTACTCTAAATGGTGCTCTTTTAAATTCCTTTGAATTTATTTCTGTTTTCAGCCATTCAGCCTGTTGAGCTCTATAATCATCAAAATCTACAATACCGGCATATACTGGATGTGCGTCTTCTTTATCTTCACCAGTGTCTAAAATTACAAAGCGAACAGGCCCTAAGGTAAAAGCTGCATGGCCAACATGCATATAATACTGCGGAAATTCACGTGCAAATTTACCACGTGTTTCGTGATTGCCCCTTACGTAGATAAAAGGTGTATGCTTTGCAAAATTATCTACACAGGGTTGCAGCATATGTTCGATAATCTGTTTCTCATCGGTTTGATAATCGAATATATCTCCATTAAAGAAAATAAAGTCCTGCTTCTTATCGGGAACAAGCGCTAACAATTGAGGGATTGATTCCGGGCGATCGTGCGTATCATTCATCATTAAGAACGAAACCTCATCTTTCGCTCGGTCTGCATTCACAAATTCTTCAACAGCACTGCTTACCGTTACGCCGTAGGTTAATTTGTAAGGCTGGAAATCTTTAATTTCTTTCGAAACAATTTTGTAATAATATTTTGTTCCTGGTTTTAAATTTTTGAGCGTTACGGCATTTAACTTGCTATTAGCCTGCATTAAACCCAATTCGGCCTTTCCATATACTTTTTGGCCAAGCTGATCTGCCTGTTCTCCAAATTCTACCCAGCCAGCAGCATTTTTATTGGTTAACCAAAGAATGGTCATCGAGTTATTAAAATTGGTTTGGAGATAAGGGCCTACTGCAATTTTAAAACCCTCTTCCTCAGCGGGTACATCTGCAATCGCCATTGCTGGAGCTACCAAAGTAGTAGCACCTAAAGTTAGTCCGGCCTTTAAAAAACCCCTTCTATTAGACTGATTTTCATTCATTTGGTTATTTTATCTTATTACCCAAATATATAGCTACAATATTTAACTTTGACCGTGTAAGATTAAATTTACTCAAACGTTTGATATGCCTAAAGTAATTTCCAATATCTCCTATTTTAAGGGCAACGATTTAAAAAAAAATCAGAACATCATAATTAATGGCGCTCTAATTTCCAATATTAAGGAAAGCGACAACAAAGAAACCAGCCATTCGCTCGTTGTACCAGGTTTTATAGATTTACAGATTTATGGTGCTGGCGACAGGTTATTTTCAGCCGAGCCAAGCACTGAATCGTTAAGCATCATGGAAAACGATCTGCTTAAAAAAGGTACTACAGGCTTTTTAGCTTGTATGGCAACAAATTCTCCTGAAGTTTTTGATGAATGTATCAAAGCAGCTAAAGAACACCGTACAGCTGCAAAAAATTTCTTGGGGCTACATTTAGAAGGGCCATTTTTAAATCCAAAACGCTTAGGTGCCCATGTTCCGGCCTTTGTACGAAAGGCCTCGTTAGATGAAATTAAGAAATTAATTGATTTTGGTGATGGCGTAATTAAAATGATGACCATTGCCCCAGAACTGCAGGATGACGAAGTGATCGAATATTTGTTAGCTAACGGAGTATTGGTTTCTTTAGGGCATAGTAATGCGACCTTCAATGAGGCAACGGCTGCTTATAACAAAGGCATCCAGACCACTACACACCTTTTTAATGCCATGAGTCCTATCCATCACCGCGAACCGGGTATCCCGACCGCTGTTTTTAGCCACGACAAAGCTATGGCCAGCATTATTGCCGATGGTCAGCACGTAGATTTCGAAGTGGTTAAGTTTGCCCAAAAACTTTTAAAAGAACGTTTGTTCCTCATCACCGATGCGGTTACTGCTTGTTCAACAGGGCCGTATCAGCATGTTCAAAAAGGCAATAAATATGTTATGCCTGATGGTACACTTTCCGGCTCATCGCTCACGATGTTAGAAGCTGTTAAAAATTGTGTATCACATTGTGACATCAGCTTAAATGATGCAATAAAAATGGGAACGTTATACCCCGCCAAATTAATTGGGATCGAAAATCTTACTGCAGCGATAGAAACCGGACATCAGGCAAACTTATTGGTACTTGACGATGACCTGAATTTAAAAGAGGTCATATTTAAAGGCGAAACGATATAATTAATTTAACATGTTCAAAAAAATCCTCGCAGCGATAATATTCTTATCAGTTTATACCAGTAATTCTTGGGGACAAGAAATAGGTACTGCTTTTACAATAATACCCCTTGGGGTGAAGGGCGGAGATGATGAGAGTAATTTATCCTCTTATATGATTGCTCCAAAAGGCAGCGAAAATTATGTTTGTTTAGATGCAGGCACCATAAATGCCGGTATTCAAAAGGCCATAGAATATAAATCATTAAGCGGAATAAGCGAAGAAATTCAGCGAAAACAGATTAAAGGATATTTGATCTCACATGCACATTTAGATCATGTAGCAGGTTTGATTATCAATTCACCAGCCGATACATCCAAAAACATCTACGGAATACCTTCGGTACTGAATATTTTGAGGGATAAATATTTTACCTGGGATGCCTGGGCCAATTTTGCAAATGAAGGCGAAAAACCACAACTAAAAAAGTACACCTACTCACCACTTAATGAAGGTGAAACTTATCCGCTTGAAGGAACGGAAATGAAAGTAAGGGCTTTTGAGCTAAGTCATGGCAATCCCTATAAAAGCACTGCTTTTTTGATCAGTCACAATGATAGTTATGTATTGTACCTTGGAGATACCGGTGCAGATGAAATTGAAAAATCGGATAAACTTGCCAACTTATGGCAAACCATATCTCCGTTGATTAATAAAGGCCAATTAAAAGCCATCTTTTTGGAGGTTTCTTTCCCAAATGAACAGCCTGATAAACAATTATTCGGGCACCTTACACAAAGCTTTTTTATAGTGAAATTGGCAAACTTAAAAGCTTAACAGATGGTAATGCCATTAAAAAAGTTTCTTTCATTGTAACCCATATTAAACCCCCGCAACGTAGCGCCGAAAAAATAAAACATCAATTACTTACCGAAAACGCGCTGAATTTAAACTTAATATTTCCTAAGCAAGGGAAACTGTTAACCATTAATTAATATAAATGTAACATTAGCTACAGTAAGTCGGAGTATTTTTGCTTAAAAATTACTCATGAAAAAAACCTTACTTCTATTTACAACATTTCTATTTTTGATACTCCTAAAAATAGATGCTGTTGCGCAAAATGAAACAACAGCCTCTATAAATGGAATGGTTGTCGATGCTAAAGGGCCAATTAGCGGGGCTACAGTTATTGCCATACATGAACCGTCAGGTTCGAGATATGCCACTTCTACCCGATCGGATGGCCGTTACAATTTACCAGCCATGCGTATTGGTGGCCCTTACTCCATTACCGTTTCATTTATTGGCTTTAAAAATCAGACACAACGTATTGAAAAATTGGCCCTTGGCCAAAGTTCTACTTTAAATGTATCTTTAAGTGAAGACGCCAGTAATTTATCAGAAGTTACGGTATCAGGAAAACAAAGTAAAGTTTTTAACTCGGGAAGAACGGGTGCATCACAGAATATATCAAGAACAGCAATTCAAAATTTGCCAACCTTAAACAGAAGCTTTACCGATTTTGTGAAGCTTACCCCTCAGTTCTCTTTACAGTTTGGAAGCCCAAGTATTGCGGGAAGAAGTAACCTGGCCAACAATTTTACGGTTGATGGAGCGCTGTTTAATAATGCATTTGGCTTACAGGGTACCATTGGAAGCCAAACAAGTTCTCAACCGATAAATATGGACGCCTTCGAAGAAATTACAGTAAATATTGCACCATATGATATTCGTCAAAGTGGTTTTACAGGTGCTGCAATAAATGCGGTAACCAGGAGTGGTACAAATGAATTTCAAGGCTCTTTAAATACTTACTATAGAAATCAGGACCTAGTAAGTGATTACAACTATGCTGGATTAAAGGTGCCGGTAACCAATTTTAGCCTTAAAGGTTATGGGTTTACTTTAGGCGGACCGATTATTAAAAATAAATTATTCTTTTTTGCCAGTGGAGAATTGGAAAGAAGATCAGATCCAGGAACTGGATTTTCAGCTTCAAGGGGTGGAAGCACAGGACCAAATATATCTCAGGCAAAAGGCGAAGACTTAGATAAGTTAAGTTCTTTTTTACAAACACTTGGTTACGATCCGGGGGCTTACGAAAATTATGCTTTAAAAACCAGGAGCGATAAACTATCTGCCAAATTAGACTATAATATTGATGATAAAAACACTTTAAGTTTAAAATATTTCTATTTCAGATCTTATAAAGATATTTTGCCAAGTAATAGCGGTGCTCCAAAAAATAACCGCCAGCCATCGCAGTTGGGCCTTCCTTTTCAATCGGCAGGATATGGCATAAACAACAACATGGATAACGTTAATCTTGAGTTTAGAACACGCTTTAACAATAAATTCTCTAATCAGTTAACTGTTGGTTACAACAGCATGAACGATTTTAGAGAATCAAAGGGTAACAAACCTTTTCCACTTGTTGATATTATGAATCCTGATGGAAGTTCGTATACTGCTTTTGGCTACGAACCTTTTACTGCTTTTAACACCTTGAAAACTAAAGTTTACCAGATCACAGATAATTTTAATATCTATGCAGGCCGCCACGAAATAACATTGGGCGCCAATTATGAAGGCTACAGAACGCTTAACGGTTTCGCTCCCAACTATTATGGTGCCTATACCTTTAACAGCCTTGCCGATTTTTATAACAGCGCCAATAATGGTGTATCGAATGCAACGAAATACCAGGTCCAATATTCGGTTATGCCTGATGGATCATTCCCTTATGCAGAAATCCAGTCGAATATGTATGGCTTGTATGCGCAAGATGCTTTTACGGTTAACGATCAGTTAAAATTAACCCTTGGCTTACGTGCAGATTTAACCAGCGTTTCTTCACCAGCATCACTAAGCAACCCAAATGTAGAAAAGCTGACTTTCGAAAATGACGAAAAAATTGATGTGAGCAGGTTTCCTAAAAGTTCTATTTTATGGTCTCCGCGTTTAGGCTTTAACTGGGATGTAAACCATGCCGGAAAAACACAAGTACGAGGCGGTACCGGGCTATTTACAGGAAGACCTCCACTGGTTTGGGTATCTAACCAGGCCAGCAACAATGGTGTTCAATTTGGTTCAGAATCGATTAACAACCCAACCAACAGACCATTTACCCCCAACGTAGATGCTTATAGAAATGTAAATAAGGCTACAGCAGCAAACAACACTGCCTACAATCTGGCAGTAGCCCAACAGGATTTTAAATTTATGCAGGTTTGGCGTTCAAATTTGGCTGTTGATCAGAAATTGCCTGGCGGTATAACCGGAACAATCGAAGCGTTATATTCAAAAGACATTAATTCTGTTTATTTCCGCAATGTGAATTTAAACACTTCGGCATATACCCTTTTAAAAGGCGCTGATAACCGCCCAAGATACACCAGCTCAAGGATTTATGGTTCAGCAACCCCTACTCCTGCAAACCCAAATATTTCTGATGCAATTGTAATGACCAATACCAATAAAGGCCATAGTTTAGCAATTACAGGAACATTATCAAAAGAGTTTGCAGGTGGCCTTTTTGCAACTGCAGGTTATACTTATACCGATTCGAGATCAGTTAATGATGGTGGCTCTATTGCTCAAAGTATGTGGAGAGACCGTCAGGTTTCTGGCAGCCCGAATACAGATGCACTTTCTTATTCAAGCTATATGGTTAAAAACCGCTTTATTGCCTCTGTTGTTTACAGAAAAGAATACATCAACCACTTAGGTACAACATTCTCTATGTTCTATCAACTACAGGATGGTTTTAGATATTCCTATACTTATGGAAACGACTTAAACAATGATGGTTTAAGCGGAAACGACTTAATTTATGTTCCGGCAAATAAATCCGACATTGTTTTGGTACCAGAAAATGCTGCTGATACCCGCACACCTGATCAGCTTTGGGGTCAATTAAACAGCTACATCAGTCAAGACAATTATCTTAACAAAAAAAGAGGCCAGTATGCAGAAAGAAATGGCCTTGTTGGTAATGTAATCGGTACGCTTGATATTCGACTAGCACAAGATTTATTCGCAAGCCTGAAAGGTAAAAAGCATTCTCTTCAGCTTACTTTTGATATTTTCAATTTCGGAAATATGATCAATAAAACCTGGGGAGTTCCAAAATTTGCCAATAGGGCTAACGGACTCCTTAACTTTAAAGGAGTGGATGCAACATCAGGTAAGCCTACATTTTCTTTCCCTTACCTAAATGCAGATAACAGCGTGCCTTTGGTTAATACATTTTCAAGCAATATTGATGAAACTGCCCGTTGGAGAATCCAATTTGGGTTAAAATATAGATTTAATCAATAATTTTTAAAAATCAAAAAATGGCTGGATCGGATAACGATTCAGCCATTTTGGATAAAAAGGGATAATGTAAATGTAACAAGCCGGCAATAATTGCTTAACATAATTAAAGTAGGTTTAATATCTTCAATCTATCAATATTATGAAAAAACAATTTAAATTAACAGGCTTCGCTTTAATAGCGTTTGCTACATTATTAAGCTTTAGCGCTTGTAAAAAACAAGATATTGAAACCAGCCAAAACGCTTTACCTAAAGTAAAAGTATTGGGTCTCTCTGCTTCAAATGCTACACTCACGGCACAAACTTTAGAAAATTTTGAGGTAGGCTCAACCAGTCCTAAAACGGCTTATGATGTTTCTCCTTCTGGCTCAGCAGGTGGAGATGACATTACACTTAGCGGAAAGTCATGGAATTTTTTCGATGCGTTAATCGGAAATCTTGCTGCTGATAAGAAAAATGGTTCATGGTCTGCCCGTATCCGTAACTCGGGAAAAATTACGATGCAGTTTGATATTGCAGCCGGCATTAGTTCGGTAAGCATTCAACATGCTACTTATGGCACCGATGCCGCCAGTCAATGGGGTTTATGGTATTCAAATAATGGTGGAAGCAGCTGGACCCAGTCGGGCGCCAATATAACTAGTACGTCAACTTTACAAATACAATCTTTCAGCCTAAATCTTACTGGAAATGTCCGCTTAGAAATCAGAAAACTTTCAGGTGCTTCAAACAGAATAAACTTTGATGATATTACCATTAATGATAACGGTGGTGGTACCGATCCAGGTACAAATCCTGTACTTACGGGCAAGAAGTTTTTATTTGATGCTTCAAAATTGGAAAATGCAGGTAGTGCCGATTGGCAGATAGATGCAGATGGTACAGAAAGCGTTCCGGGTTATCAAGGAGGAACCTCTGTTGAACTTAAAGCACAGAGATTTCCTACACCCTCATATACCGGTATAACTGCTTCAACTCCTGAAACCTACTGGAAAGGCGCCATGTCTGCCTGGGCCGTAGAATTGGTAAAACGTGGCGAACTGGTAGAAACTTTGCCAGGCGGCACTGCGATTACTTATGGCAATACCGCTAATCCCCAAGATTTAAAAAATTACGATGTTTACGTGGTTATTGAACCGAATAAATTATTTACTGCCGCCGAAAAAACGGCAATTATGAATTTTGTGGCCAATGGCGGCGGTTTAATGATGGTGGCCGATCATACTGCTGCAAGTACAGCCGGAACAGATGCAAATGGTTATAATCCTTCAGACAGAGATGGCGATGGCTACGATTCTCCAAGAGTTTGGAATGATTTGATGAGCAATAACGGCATTAACAACAACAAACCTTTCGGCTTCAATGTAGATTATGTTGACATTAGCGAAAAACCAAGTACAAAAGTTTACTCTGGAACAAGTACCAGTGCCAATCTGGTTTTAAATGGTGCTGCCGGAAATGCTTCAAAATTAGCTTTCTATAATGGTACAACTGCAACCTTGTTTCCGACAGAAAATTCTACAGTACAAGGATTATTTTGGAGAATGAGCAGCACATTAGGAAGTAATAATGGTGTAATGGCATTAATTTCGACATATGGAAGTGGAAGGGTAGCCTTTGTTGGCGATAGTTCGCCTTCTGATGATGGAACCGGCGATACGAACGATAATTTATTTAATGGTTGGTCTGGTGATGTACCATCTGGATACACCTCTCATCCAGCTTTGCATTTAAATGCCTCATTATGGCTTGCTAAAGCACAATAATTAATCCATTAACAGAAGGGGTGATATGAAAATATCGCCCTTTTTTATTTATATACCTAACCTAATTAAATATTTACATCAAATATTAAAACGATAGCCCGTAAGTAAAAAATTGTTAATATTTTTGAGGTCATGAAATACAAACGCATCCTATTAAAGCTTAGCGGAGAATCGCTAATGGGCGACAAACAATATGGAATTGATAATGAACGCGTTAAACAATACGCAGAAGATATCAAAGCCGTACACGATAAAGGTTTAGAAATCGCAATCGTAATTGGAGGAGGAAATATTTTTAGAGGTTTAAGCGCCGAAAAAAGTGGGATGGACAGGGCACAGGCCGATTATATGGGCATGTTGGCAACAGTTATCAACTCTATGGCCCTGCAAGATGCGTTAGAAAAAGTGGGGATTAAAACACGTTTACTTACTGCCATTAAAATGGAGCAGATCTGTGAGCCATTTATCCGCAGAAGAGCTGTTCGCCATTTAGAAAAAGGCCGTGTGGTTATTTTTGGTGCAGGAACAGGAAATCCATACTTCACAACCGATTCTGCAGCAGCTTTACGTGCTATCGAAATCAAAGCTGATGTTGTTTTAAAAGGAACACGTGTTGATGGGATTTACACGGCCGATCCTGAAAAAGATCCGCTGGCCACTAAATACGATGAAATTTCTTTTAGGGAAGTTTACGATAAGGGGCTTAACGTGATGGATATGACCGCATTTACCCTTTGCGAAGAAAACCAAGTGCCGATTATTGTGTTTGATATGAACAAACATGGCAACTTCATGAAAATCGCCAATGGCGAACCTATTGGAACCCTGGTTAAATAAGGAATAAAAATTATTATTTTTGTAGAAATACACACAATTATGAACGACCTCATACAATTACAATTAATGGATGCTCAATCTGCAATGGATAGAGCCATCGATCATTGTGAATCTGAATTAACTAAAATCAGAGCTGGTAAAGCATCAGCTGGAATGTTGGATGGTATTTTCGTGGATTATTATGGCGCAGCTACAGCATTATCACAAGTAGCCAGCATTAATACGCCTGATGCCAGAACAATCGTAATCCAACCTTGGGAAAAATCACTTTTAACTGCGATTGAAAAAGCTATTCAGGTAGCCAATATTGGTATCAATCCACAAAATGATGGTATTGTTATCCGCCTGGTTGTGCCGCCTTTAACAGAAGAGCGTAGAAGAGACTTGGTAAAAAAAGTAAAGGAAGAAGCCGAAAGAGGCCGCATTACCGTTCGTAACATCCGTAAAGATGCCAATACCAAAATTCAAAAACTGAAAGGCGAAGGTGTTTCTGATGACGAGATTAAAACAGGTGAAGGCGAAGTGCAAAAATTAACCGATGCTTATATCATCAAGGTTGACAAACACGCCGAAGCTAAAGAAAAAGATGTAATGACAGTTTAATCTGTATAAAACACAATAAGAGAGGGAATGGACTTAAATCTATTCCCTTTTTTTATTGCTTTGCGCTTGAGCCCCTAACATTTAAGATAGTGGGTAACGACACCTGCATGTTTTCGACAGGTTTTCCTACTTTCTTAAGCTTGTTCAATAAAATTTTCATCACGTTTTCTGCAATCGCCTCAAGAGGCTGTGCAATAGCCGTAACCGGAGGCTCACAAAACTCCAGGATTTCAAAATCATCAAAAGAAACAACAGCCATATCCTTGTGGATCTGAATACCTAGTTTTCTAAAAGTTCTTAAACCGTCTAAACAAATATAGTTGGCTGCAAAAACGACCGCATCCAGCTGTTTCTCTGCTTTAAAAAACTTGATCATCTCCTCAATTGATTCGGCAGAGTTTACATATTTAATCTTTTTCACAAATGCCGGCAAGTTGTATTTTTTTACAGCACTTTCGTAACCCGCCAAGCGGTCTACCATCTGTTGCTGTAAGGTATCGATGGTTACAAAACCTATTTTTTTATAATTATTCTTAATGAGGTGCTCGGTAGCTTCGTAGGTGCTGCTTTGATTATCGATTATTACATAATCTGTTTTAACGTCCTGTACATACCGATCGAATAGTACAACTGGAGCGTCTGTTTGAATCAGTTTTTTAACTTCTTCTTCCAAACCTTCAGGCAAGGCCATTATATAGCCATCAACATGCCTGTCTTTAAAAATCTGCAGCAATTCTATTGCCTTTTCGGTATCGTTTCTAGTACTGCTAAAAAGTATCTTATAACCAAGGCTCGAAGCAATTTCATCAATTCGGCGTGCTATACCCGAGAAAAAAGGTTCAGAAATATCATCAACCAAGAATCCTATAATTTTTGTTTTGCCTGTTCTTAAACTTGTTGCAAGGGTATTGGGCTGATAATTTAATTCAGCAACCAGTTCTAAAACTTTTTTGGTAAGCGATTCGCTAATATTTTTTTCTCTTGCTTTCCCATTAATTACAAACGATACGGTTGTAATAGAAATATTTAATTGTTTAGCGATATCTTTAATCGAAACGCGTTTCTTCATCACAGGCATTGAACGAATAAAATTTTGATTGGTAATATAACAATATATCTATAAATATAGGAGGGTTATGAAAAAAACTAGTCTAAAAAGAAAAAGAGCAACCTATCCAGGATTGCTCAATTAACTAACTTATTATTCATAAAAAATGCTGTTGGGGAAGGAGTCGAACCTTCAAGGGGTAGTTAGCTACAGTTCAAAAAATTAATTTGTGGTCAACCCAATAAACTGCGTTTGTCCCATTATTCCCCACCACCGAGACAAGGAGGCGTGTCTGCCAATTTCACCACCCAACATTTTAAAAGTTAACAGTTTTCAATTTCCAATTCTCAGTTTTTAAACTGCCAACTGTAAATTGCCAACTGAACTGGCTGTAGGGGAAGGAATCGAACCTTCAAGGAGTGGTTAGTACCGAAACCGGTATATTCCCATTATTCTCCGCCACCGAGACAAGGAGGTGTGTCTGCCTGTTTCACCACCCTACATTATGTTATGCAATTTTGAAAGAACGTTTCCTTTTTGTTAATTGCTTGATACAAATGTAAAGGAACAACCAATACCTTGCAAATATTTTAAACATTTAATTTTATTTTTATAATATTGATAAATATTCGTAAATTCGCTTATCATAATTCAAAAATATGCTTAAAAAAGACAATTCCAATTTAGAAATTGACAACCTCGACATCGATATATTGAAACAATTGATGCAGGATGCCACTAAACCTTATACAGAAATCGCTAAAGATCTGATTGTTTCGGGCGGAACGATACACGTTAGGATGAAAAAACTGCAGGAAATGGGGATTATTAAGGGTTCGCACTTAATCATTGACCCGCAGAAGGCTGGATATGATATTTGTGCCTTTTTGGGTATTTACCTGGAGAAAGGAATCCAGTACAAAGATGCAGTTGCACAATTGAGCAAAATTAAAGAAGTGGTAGAATTGCATTATACTACCGGTGCCTACAGTATGTTTGCCAAAATTATCTGCAGGGATACCAATCATTTACGCCACGTTTTAAACGAAGAAATACAGGCCGTGAACGGTATTCAGCGCACAGAGACTTTAATCTCGTTAGAAGAGAGCATTAAGCGTCAGATTGAACTGGGTTAAAGCACAAAGACTAAAGGTAAAAGACTAAAGCAAAAAGATTTCATTTAAGAACACGAAGCTTAAATGATCTCATATGCCTTATATGGTAAAACGCTATTGGTTATTCTTAATAATCAGGAAATGAACGCTGAGTGGGATTTCGGGAATAGTAGTCCCGTTATTCGCTATAGCCGATGAAGAATCGGGCTGCCGCTACTACCGGGTTTAGGAACAAAGGTCAATGCAATAAATAGCAAATTGCCTATCGGCCCCTTCGACTACGCTATTGTTGACAGACTACAATCGAAAAATCGTCATCTCGACCGGAGCAACGCGGAGTGGAGAGATCTTTAAACTAAAGATAAGAGGTAGGTATGCATCGAGCCAAAAATAGCACCACCTAACGAGCCACCTAGACCCGATTAAAGTGAACACGAAGCCGCAGGCAAAGTAAAACGGAAAGCGGGGAAGAAACCAGAATAGCTATACAGACACTGCTCTCCAAACCCAAATAATGATAATATTTTTTTGACAATGCCCTTCGACTACGCTACCATTGACGTTATTTTGCAAATAATTATTAATCAACATTTTAACAAATTTCGCATTTCCATCCAGCTAGGCCATAGTACGGTATCCCCGTTCTACTTAAATCCGGCCTAACAAATTTTTCGGGCTGCACTGCCCAAGCCTACCTGCTGGCTTCGAAAGAAAAATTTTCAGCCGGCAGTTTTTGTTTCTTTTTGATGCCAAAAAGAAAGAGCCCTTAGGCGGCGGCGAGCCGAGGCAAGGTTGAGCCAAGGGCAATAACCAAATATATACGTCATTCATATTGATTTTTATACAATAAATTACCCCTCAGGGTGACACCCTAAGAAAAGCTATTTCAACAACTGATAAGCAACCAGCGCAGCAACATAAGCCATGGCTGTCATATAAGCCAATTGAATAACCGGCCATTTCCAGCCTTTAGTTTCGCGGTAAACAATAGCTACTGTGCTCATACATTGCATGGCAAAAGCATAAAAAAGCATTAATGAAATTCCAGTAGCAAAAGTATATACAGGCAAACCGGTACGACTGTTAACCGAGGCCGACATACGCTCTCTAATGGTGCTTGTATCCTCATCACCGCCATCGACACTATAAATCGTAGCCATAGTACCTACAAAGGCTTCGCGGGCAGCAAAGGAGGTAATTAAACCAATACCAATTTTCCAATCGTAACCCAGCGGGCGGATGGCAGGCTCGATCCAATGGCCAAGGATACCTACATAAGAGTTCTCTAACTTCTCTGTAGCTACCAGGGTTTTAATGTGATCTGTATTTTTTGTGGTATCAGCCAAAGCGGTTTCGTATTTTTTATCGATACTTTCGAAACGGTTTCCTGGCCCAAAAGAGGCCATTACCCAAAGGATGATGGAAATGGCGATGATAACCTTACCCGCTTCGAAAACAAAGGTTTTTGATTTCTCGTACATAGTGTAGAAAACATTTTTCCACCTTGGCATGCGGTAAACCGGCAATTCCATGATAAAATAAGATCTTTCTTTGGTCTTGATGATGAATTTCATTACCCAGGCCACCAGTACCGCAGCAATAATCCCAACCAGGTACATCACCATTAGCGCTAGTCCCTGCAGGTTAAAAACACCTAAAACGGTTTTGGAAGGAATAATTAGCGAAATGATTAATATATATACCGGAAGCCTCGCCGAGCAGCTTACCAAAGGGGTAACCATGATGGTAATCATCCTGTCTTTCCAGTTTTCGATATTTCTGGCGGCCATAATAGACGGAACTGCACAAGCCAAACCACCTATCATCGGTACCACCGATTTACCGTTAAGGCCAACCTTGCTCATAATTTTATCCATCATAAAGGTAACACGGGCCATGTAGCCGGTATCTTCCAAAATGGATATAAAGGCAAAAAGTATTGCAATCTGTGGGATAAACACGAATATGCCGCCTAGCCCGGCAACAACACCATCCAATAACAGATCGGTAAGCATGCCCGCCGGCAAATATTCGTGACCAATACTGGTAATAAAACCAAAACCAGTCTCAATCCAGTCCATTGGATAGGATGACCAGGCAAATATGGCATTGAAAATAACAAAAAGAATCAGTAAGAAAATGGCAAATCCCCATACTTTATGGGTTAAAATAGCATCTAATTTATCGCTGAAAGAAAACTTCTTTTCGGTACCCTTATCAACAACCACATCAGATAAAATAGTACTGAGGTGTTTGTACCTAGCAATGGTTTCTGCAGCCTGAATTTTTGAAGACTCAAAATGGTGCGACTGCTCTATATTTTCAATTTCTTCTTGTTCCTTTTCGGTAAAGAAAGTTAAATGCTCATGCTGGTGCAAAACCTGCAGCGCATAATAATCGTTATCAGAATTAAGTTTCGATTTTATGGCATTAATAGCTTCAGGAGCCAGAAAATTCACATCCACATCCTGCAACTGTGTGGCAATTCTATTGGTATTGGCAATGGCTTGTTTTAGTTTGTCGATCCCAATGTTATTCCGTGCTGAAATGGGAACCACCTGGACGCCCAGTTTCGCTGCAAGTTTATCCAGATTGATCTCGATCCCTTGTTTAGCCGAAAGATCGATCATATTCAGGGCCAAAATCATAGGAATGCCTAAATCTGCCACTTGCGAATACAAAAGCATATTGCGCTTTAAATTGGAAGCATCGGCAATGAGGACAATAACATCAGGGTGGCTATTGTTTTTTTTATCGGCAAGTACCTGAAAAACGATACTTTCATCAGCACTTTTCGGATATAAACTATAGGTTCCGGGTAAATCGATTATTTCGGCTTCTTTACCATTGGCAAGTTTTGTAAAACCTGTTTTCTTATCGACAGTGATGCCTGGAAAATTTCCAATTTTTTGATTTAACCCTGTTAAACGGTTAAATAAAGTAGATTTACCTGTATTGGGATTACCAACTAACGCAACTTTAATATCCAAACCCAGCTTTTTTATTGAATAATGATAACATCGGCTTCGCTTTTACGCAAGCAAAGCTGATAACCAGCAACACGGATCGCCATTGGATCGCCCAGAGGAGCAAAACGCTCTACCTCTACCACCTCACCCGGCAAGCAGCCCATCTCCATTAACTTCACAGACATATCTAAATCTGTAAAAGCTACTATTGTTCCTTTTTCTCCAACTTTTAGGTGCGACAGTTTCATGTGCTAAATTTGGCGCAAGTTAACCTTTCTTTAGATTTATTCCAAATAAGATAGTTGTGCGCGGGATATAAATTACACAGCTTTACCCTAAAATGATCTAGTTCCGCTGTCTGCCCCCACCAAAGCCGCCACCACCGTTACCTCTACGGTTCCTGCCTCCCTCTTCGCCTCCTCTGATGCGGTTTTTACCGCCCATGCGATTAAGTGAATAGGTAAACGAAAACATAAAATAACGCTGCAGAACATTATAACTTACATCCTGGATGGTGTTGTTATTGGCCGTACGGCTTACGCCCTGGTTTTCGTTCAACAGATCGTTTACTGCCGCTTTAAAAGTCCCCCTGTTTTTGAAAAACTGTTTGCTGATGTAAGAATTAACCAAGGTAAAATGCGTATCAAAACCCTCTCCCCTTCCGGTATTCTGGTTATAATCGGCATCTATTGCCCAACGGATATTACCAGGGAATAAATAACTTACACTCACATTTGGACTAAAGGTATAATAACGCGTATTAGAATTAGGTTGAACCGAGTAAGTTGCACGGTTAATCGAACCGTTTAAACCAGCTGTTAAATCGAGCTTATCTAAATTGGAAACCAAGCGGTAACCATTGGTAATAGACCAGCTATTGGTAATATTTTTTAAAGCGTTGGTAAAGTTTACATCCCTATCATAACTTCCACTGACATTGATATGGAAATTCAGCTTATTCTCTGCCATAATCGGCAAACTTAATGAAGAGGAAATAGACCCCGAGTAAACACCGTTTACATTCACCGGAGTAATAGCCAGTTTTCCCTGGTCTTCGCCACTTTGAATTAAGCTACTGCTATTCGCAATCCGGTTTGCAGTTTGCGTCAGGTTTAAATTCACGAATAACGACCTGTTTTTTCCGACAGTAAATGTATTGTAGGCTACGCGAAGGGTGTTGTTAAATTCGGGTTTCAGATCGGGGTTACCAACGGGGATACTTTGCGTGTTGGTATTGTTCCGGATTGGCTGCAACTGCTGAATGCTTGGCTGGTTTGTGCTGCCCCTATAGTTAAACACCAGGCGTTTGCTGTTGCTAAAATTATACCTGAACATGGCCGAGGGTGTATAGTTGAAAACGTTCTGCTTGAGTACAAATCCCTTACTGATATTGTTATTTGTGCGATCAGTATTCTGAACCGCCATCCCCACATTCCAGTTGTATTTTTTCGCCATTTTATTAAAGCTAAAACCCGCCGAGTTGGTTAAAATGGTATTTTCGTAGGCATTACTAAAGGTTTCATCCAACAGATCGTATTGTAAGGTAGCTGGATTGAAATTATAGGTAAAACGATCGGATGTATTGTGGTTATAACCGTTCTGGTAATTAAACTCCAGGCTCAAGGTTTTATCCAGGGGTTCGGTATATACCAATCTTGTATTCTGATTGATGGACTCGCTCTCCTGATCGTTAAACTGATCGGTCGTTTTTTGAGTGGTAGTTCCGTTTTCTTTTCTGGTTTCGGGATTGGTATTGTAATTATCAGCATCGTTATTGTTGATGTTGGTGTTTAAATTCAGAGATAGCGTTCTTCCCCTCCGCATAAATTTTTTACGCAATAAAATGTTGTTGCTAATGGATGGCGTGGTATTATGATTTCTTAACGCTTGGGTTCCGGTAATCATATACTTATTAAAATCGCGGGTGTAGGTGCTGCTGTTTAAGCTCTCGTTATCGGTATAACTTAAATTTGGCTGTATCCGAAGTGAGGTTAATGAATCGAGTTTAGTATCTACCATAAAGTTTAAGCGGTGATTTAACCGATCGGAATTATTGATCTGATCATTTTTAAAAACGGTGGTTTCATTTCCCAATAAATTTTGCCTGACACTGTTCGACAGAATAAGGTTATCAGATTTATTAACGAAATAACTCAGGCTGATTTCGGTTTGATCGGCATACTCATCTGAAAAATTAAACCCGCCAGCTTTGGTGTCGGTAATCCCTCCCCGGCCACCGTTACTGCCGCCATTGCCCCCACCCAAGCCGCCGCCAAAGTTTTGTTTGTTTACATTGTTGAACTGTGCAATTATACTTAAGCGTTTGTCCTGGTTAAAATGGTTAATGTTCGCATTTACATCGTAACGGTCGTTAGAACCATAACCTCCAGAACTGTTTCCGAAATAACCATTTTTCTTATCCTTTCTGGTGGTGATATTAATGATCTTGGTTCTCGAACCATCATCGATTCCGGTAAACTGTGCCTGATCTGACAGTTCATCAATAATCTGAATTTTATCGATCATATCGGCCGGAAGATTTTTAGTGGCCAATAAAGGATCGTTCCCAAAAAACTCTTTACCATCTACCTTAACTTTTGTAATGGTTTCGCCCTGCGCTTTCACCGTTCCGGCCTTATCTACCTCTACTCCTGGCAATTTCTTTAACAGATCCTCAACTACAGCATTCTCTACCACTTTAAACGAGCTTGCATTAAACTCGAGCGTATCCTTTTTTACTACAATTGGGGGAATTTCGGCTTTAATATCAACCGTTTGAAGGTCTATTGCACCACCCTCTAAAACAATATCGCCCAAGGCTACATCTGTTTTGTCTGCAGCGATTGTAAAATCCTTTGTAATATTCTTTAAGCCTAAAAATGCCGCATAAAGCCTATAAGTACCCGGATTTAAGTTTTTGAAAACAAATTTTCCATCCTCGGCGGTACTCACTGCACCAACCATACTAGAATCGGTTAAGTTTTTAACTGCTATAGAGGCGTAATCAATTGGTTTTTTATCTTTTGATTGAATAACCCGTCCGCTAACTGAACCCGTTTTCTGAGCGTAAGCATAAAAAGATGATAAAATAAGTAGGAGCGTAAAAATTTGTTTCATTCGGTTAGTTTGGTTTATAGCATAGAGACTAGCGACTTTTATAAAGGTTTATTTTACTTAGGTAACATTTGAAATACATAAATGTCAATCACACATTTAATATGGAAACGAAATGGACATAAAAAGAAAAGTCCCGATTTTCATCAGGACTCTCATTATTTTAAGCACTATACTTTACATTCTTATGCGCTGGCCGCCACCGCCACCGCGTTGACCTGGCATCTGCATATCTCCACTCATTGTTCTGCCACCAATACGGGTTAACGAATAAGTGAATGACAACATATAATAGCGTTTTAACACATTAAAGTTAACATCCTGGATTGATGTGCCTGTAGCTGTTCTGCTTACTCCTGTATTCTGGTTAAGTGCATCATTAACAGAGAATTTAAATGTGCCTCTGTTTTTAAAGAACTGGCGGCTGATGTATGGATTAAGGAGAGTATATTCCTGGTTATACAGATCGCCACCACCAAAATTTCTAAAATAATCAATATCTATGGCTAACCTGATATTGGCTGGCAATACATAACTTACATCAAAGCTTGGATTAATGGTGTAAAACTGTGTATTGGCAGATTGCTGAGCTGAAAAGGATGAATTGGTATAGCTACCGGTGATACCACCCGTTAAATCAAATTTATCAACGTTGGTAACCAGTTTATAACCGTTGGAAATGGTATACGTATTGGTAATGTTTTTAACTGATGTGGTACCGCCCTGTGGAACAATGTAATTTACATTCCTGTTATAAGCTCCATTACCTGATATATTTAAGGTTAATTTACGCTCTGCCATTAAAGGTAAAGACCATGTTGCATTGGCATTACCTGCATAAACGCCATCAACATTAACATAACTCACCTGTTGAATACCACTAGGCAGCTGTGCAACACTGTTACCGATACTGTTGAAAGTTTGGGTCAAATTTAAGCCAGCAAAAAAGAATCTGCCGTTTTCAATATTGAAGTTATTGAAATTAATCCTCAACTGGTTATTGAAAGAAGGTTTTAAAGCTGGGTTACCCACATAAATAGTTTGCGAATTTGTATTATCAGGAATTGGCTGAATCTGGTCGATGCTTGGTTGAGTGGTAGAACCACGATAATTAATAAACAAGCGTTTACGGTTGCTAAAGTTATACCTGAACTGCGCAGAAGGGGTAATATTAATAAAATTCTGCGTACGCTTTAAGCCAGTAGTTAAATTCGTGTTCACCCTATTGGTTTGCTGTGCAGCTACTCCAATATTCCAGTTGTACTTTTTCTCCGTTGTTGTTAAACTAACGCCTGCCGCATTGGTAAGGGTACGGTTATTATAAATGTTCGAGAAAGTATTGTCTACAAGGTCATACTGCAAAGTTAAAGGATTGTAATTAAGAACATCTCTTTGCGAATCGCTATTTGAATATCCATTCTGATAATTAAATTCTACGCTTAAGGTTTTATTTAAGGGCTCAGTATAAACTAATCGTGTCGTATTATTAATCGAATGACTGCTTGTATTATTCAACTGGTTGGTTAATGAATCTCTCTTTGAAGCACCAGTGGTAATCGTTTCATCTCTATAGTTAAGATTCGTACCATTATTATCATTAATACTGGTACTAACGTTTAACGAAAGGGTACGACCTCTACGTTTAAAACTTTTTCTTACTAATAAATTATTGCTAAACGCGGGCGTAGCTGCAGTTGTCGTGTTCCGCTGTAAACCTTCTGTTAATGAAGTTATAAAATTACGGGTATAGTCTGTAACGCTGTTCCCATCAGTTTCGGTATAGGTTACATTGGGTTGAATCTTGATCGATAACGAAGGGTCTATTTTAGTATCAACCATAAAATTGAAACGATGGTTGATCCGATCTGTAGTATTATTTAATTTCTGATTAATATCGGTTGTTCCTGTACCTAAAAGATTTTGTGTGTGCGAATTCTGCAACAGTTCGGATGTTGCTTTGTTAAAGAAATAACTGGCCTGAAACTGGGTCCCATCTTTATAGGTATCGGCAAAGTTTAAACCAGCTGCATTTGTATTGGTGATACCACCATTTCCACCAGCGCTACTTCCGCCTCCACCACCGCCAAAACCGCCGCCTCCACGACCACCACCGCCTCCAAATCCGTTGCCTACACCACCGCCCTGACCAAAGTTCTGTTTGTTCACATTATTAAACTGACCGATAAAACTGATCTGTCTATCCTCATCAAACTTATTTACATTCAAACTTGCATCATAACGGTCATTGGAACCGTAACCTACCGTACTGTTTCCAAAATAACCATGTTTCATGCCGCTTTTGGTTGTAATGTTCAGGATTTTATTTCTTGTTCCGTCATCAATACCGGTAAACTGGGCCTGCTCAGAAAGCTCGTCAATTACCTGAATTTTATCAACCATATCGGCAGGAAGATTCTTTGTAGCCAATAAGGGGTCGTTTCCGAAAAATTCTTTACCATCAACCTTTACTTTGGTAATGGTTTCGCCCTGGGCTTTAATACTTCCATCTTTTGCTACCTCTACGCCCGGTACTTTCTTTAATAAATCTTCTACAACAGCATTTTCGCGTACCTTGATCGATTTGGCATCAAATTCAATGGTATCTTTTTTTACCACAATTGGAATGGTTGCGGTAACGTTAACATCTTTTAAATCAACGCCATCGTCGCTCATGGCAATTTCGCCGGCATTTACTGCTACTTTATTCACTTCTATATCTTTAGTAGCTGTTTTTAAACCTAAAAAGGCGGAGTAGATTCTATATTTACCTGGGGCAATGCCCTTAAAACTAAAAGATCCATCCGGATTGGTTTGCCCTGAAGCAACAACACTCGAATCTTTTAAGCTCTTAACTGCTATTGTAGCAAAGTCAACCGGCTTCTTATCTTTCGCGTTAATTACTTTACCGCTTATTGAGCCAGTATTTTGAGCCTGGGCAATATATCCACAAAATAGGAGCACAATGAATATTGCCCGCTGAACGTTTTTTTTCATCAAAAAATTAGATATTATAATACAAAACTAAGCTATCAGACTAGGGAAAGGCGCAAAGGTTTGTTAAGGTGTGTTAAAAGCTTGGTAACATTTTAAATACAGCTTTTAGCAAGGCGATCAGATCTAAAAGGAAATCGGATCGGAAGTGGGATTATTTTTGCGGTGAAGGATAAGTTTTGTAATACACTTTTGGGCAGTTACAGTTCTTTTTAAAAATACTGCATCCACTTAAACATATGGCCACAATTACACAGATGATACTAACTTTCGTTTTCATTGATTTTATTTTATTTTCAATTGCAATGAAGCTATTCCGAATAGATTAATTGTTTTTGGTAAGCGGTGTATTCGTCATGGTTTCATTGAAATTTAATTTATGAAGCAATACATAACTAAAAACTGCCATTGATGCGCCTAACATGTCGCAGCCAAAATCCCACCATTCTGCAGACCGGTAGGTAAAAACTTTCCATTGTAACAGTTCAATTCCGCCTCCAAGTACCGCATTGATGAGCAAGATCTTAAAAATGGTTAATGTTCTGAAAGCGAAGGTATGCTGATATCTTATTTTCCCGTAGAAGAGTAATACCGATAAGACAAAGAAAAAACCCATATGGGTCATTTTATCAAAGCCTTTAAAGAAAAAACCGCTTCCACCTACAGAATCGGAAATCTCCATATTACAAAGCACTAAAACTACGATGGTCCATAGAACGGCCCATTTTTGTTGTTTCAGTGCTTTGTACAAAATATAATAATTAAGCGCCTACCAATTCCTGGTATGCTTCTGCAGTTAATAAATCTTCTACTTCAGCTAAATCAGCCAAAGATACTTTTACCATCCAACCTTTTCCATAAGGGTCAGAGTTTACCAATTCCGGATTGTCGTTTAATTCAGCATTAACTTCTAATACTGTACCAGTAACTGGCATATATAAATCAGAAACAGTTTTAACAGCTTCAACAGTACCAAAAACTTCTTCTTTTGCTACTTCGCTGCCTACAGTATTGATATCAACATAAACAATATCACCTAATTCGCGCTGAGCGAAATCAGTAACACCGATAATAGCTTCGTTACCTTCAACTTTAACCCACTCGTGGTCTTTAGTGTATTTTAATTCTGATGGAAAATTCATGGTTTTGTAAGTTATGAATATAAGTTATTTTAATTTTCTTTTTTTATTAAGCTTGTATGGATAAAACGTTTCCCAGCGTTTACCTGCCAAAAATACAATTTAGTTTAACATATCGCAATGCCTGGTGAATTAACTTATCGTAAAAGGTTTGATCTTGCTTTTTTCGCGCACAGCTTCGAATTGGCAATTGTACAGATGAACAGATTCAGTAAAAATCTTTATATTCACCTAACAAATTAACACTCAAACATGAAACCTGCACAAATTTATACTTTAAAAGTATGTCTCGCCACTCTAGTTGTTTCTGTTCCGGTAACAATGGCAATTGGATTTGCCTATATCGGATTGATCAGGCTCATCAACCCACCGAACTGGATGTTTAATTTTAGCCTTTCTTTCAATCATGTATTTATCTTTGTAGCTATACTCGCTGCATTGATCATGTTAAGTGGATACCTGATTACAAAAATAGGTTATAAAAGATTTGTCAACGATAGGCCAGTGGCCCACTCGATTGTGATCTTCCTCTTTTATCTAATCGCCAGTGGAAGCACTTACCTGATGACTTTTGATCATTTATTATTTAGCTATGCCCCTATGTTCTTAACGGCATATGTATTTAGCAGCATATTCTCGTCACAAAAGGACAAGCCTTTACCTGCCTAAGCAACTTACTTATTAATTCAGCGTAAACCTTAAACTAAATCCGAAATTACTGAATGAAGTATTAAACGTTTGAGAAGTATAAGGCTTGGTAATATTCGAATCGTAAAACAATTTGATATTAAATTTCTGATTCAACACATAATCCACACTTGGCCTTAAGGTAATGTTCTTCGCTCCTGAAGAAACTTCGGCTTCGGTAACATCGGCACGGTAAATAACGGTTTTATTATCGCGGATAGCTACATCCAATTTGAAATCCATGTTGTTATCCATTTTCAGGCTTTTAAACCATCCAAATGGGAAGCGGAATTTATTGGTACGATAGCCCAATCCTAAAACC
Organism: Pedobacter sp. Bi27; assembly: GCF_918698255.1. Lineage (NCBI taxonomy): Bacteria > Pseudomonadati > Bacteroidota > Sphingobacteriia > Sphingobacteriales > Sphingobacteriaceae > Pedobacter > Pedobacter sp. Bi27. The sequence continues at coordinate 32,797 of NZ_CAKKMW010000003.1, read as the reverse complement.
ATATTGTTTTCTGATAGCTGTGCCAATTGGCTGTTTGATAAACTTAATCCCAATAAACGTGAACGGTTTAATTCGAAAGAAGCAGTCAGGTTGTTTTTAAACCTGGTATCAACGCCAACCAACGGAGAAAAATATTCAGAAATGGTTACCTGGGCAAACTGGTATTCCGGTAAAAAGTTATTATTTACGTCTCTACTGCTAACCGCACCATTGGTTTCCTGATAACGCAACAATGAGTTAAAGCCATTAATGTTGTAGGCAGAACGATAGCCGTGTCTGATATCAACAGACGAAAACTTATCGGCGATAAAAGGAATACGTGTTAAACCGCTATAGGTTAAACTCCAGTTTGGAAGTGGAATTTTAGGGAAAGCATTCATTTTCGTTTTCCCAGCATCTTTGCCTGAATAAGCAGCCATAAAAGCAGAGATAATTACATCCTGGCTTTCTTTACCGTAACCATCGGCATAACTGCCGTTTACGCCTCCCGAATTTGGATTCTGAGCACCCAATCTTCTGGAAATAATAATCCTATTGGCCATAAACTGGTTAAACAGACCCGAAATTACCGTTGAGTTATTTTCTTTGAAAGCCGTCCCCAAAGCAATATACGATACACTATAATCGCCCGTGGTAATGGCACTTAAGTTTTCGAACGATGATACACTGGCTACATACCTGAAATTGGTAGAAAAGTTTCTTGTTTGCGCCTTATTGGCCTTTAGCGTAATCCGTAAATCTTTAAACGGCTCTACCTGCCCGGTAAGCTGAAAATCTTCTCTAAGTGTATTTACATACAATTGGTTCTGCAAGGTATCGGTGGTGAGCCATCCATTGTTTAAGGCCATATCGCGAATATCACGCTGACTGCCGAAAGCAAAACCCAAGCCGGGTGCCCCCGTTGCATTATCGATACCAAAATACTTGGTGGTTGGCAGATAGCCCGGCAAGAAAATACCTTTGGTTTGTACAAAGCTGGCATTAACGTTTTTTACACTCGTTAATAGATTAATAAAAAATGTCTTAGCACCACTTCCTTCCTGGTCGTTGCCCGCCTTTCTGATAAAACCAAACTTGTTGTATAATGTAGTTAGGTTTAAGGTTGGATTTACCTGTACCGTTCTGCTGTTCTGTACCGTGTTACCCAAATTAATATTCGGATCGCGTAAAGTAGAAAGCGGCTCAGTTTGCCAGTTAAAGTTTGTACCATAACGGGTTTTAACGGTAATCCAGTTTAGTCCTGGTATTTTATCAATTGGCAGATTATAGGTAACGTTTAAATTATGGTTATAATCGGTTGTGCGTCCTAAACGTTTTAAGTTTTGCCAAACGGTATCGCGTTTTAAACCGTCAAGTCTTCCATCCGGTTCATCAATGATCGAATAATTTGTGGCATTAAAATCTAACTGTAACGAACGGGTAAGGTTCCAGGCGACACCATAAATCCTGCTCATGGTAAAGTTTTTGTTAAAGGTGGTACCATAACCACTCTGGTAAACCCCAATCGTATTATTTGGATCGTTATTCCGCAAGGTATTTTCTGAATATAAACGGTCTACATCAATTCTGAAATTAATGGCACTTGGAAAAATACTGAAGTTAAAATCCTTCAATAAAGCCAGCATGTTCGATTTAATAATCTTTTCAAACGGCGCTATTGTTTTGGCTTCTTTAGAATAACTATACTGTAACGATGCCCTATAGGTATTCTGAATACTGCTCTGATTAATAAAATCGCGATGATTGTATTGGGTATAAGCATAACTTGCGGCAAAATTCTCAATATCCCATAGCCTTACAGGTTTACTGTTATTGGTCCGTTCTTTTCTAACGTTTGTAAAGTTTATGCCTCTTCTAACGGTATAATCCTGTGCAAAGTTTAAAATCGAATCTTTCTGTTCTTTTGTCGACTGCTCGAGCGCATTTTTGAGCTCAATATCTGGCGTTCTCGGATTATACTGCGGGGTAGAAACCTGTTTAGAGTAACTCACAAACATCGGGATTTTCACACCCGATTTTTGCGGCAGAAACTTACCTAATTCCATGGCAGAAGAAACATCAAGCAATACATTATCTGCACGGTTCCGTTCGCTCACTTTCGAATCGATAGATCCGAAACCGATGGTAGATTTACTTCCGGAAATATTTACATCTGCAAAATCAGCCAATTTTAAGTTCAATCTTCCTGTAGCTGCCCAACCGCCTTTTTCGTCAAATTCAGTTAACCTCAATTCGTTAAACCAAACCAGTGCATTTTTATCAAGGCCATCATCGTTCTGTTCATCACTGGCAGCACGGAGCGGATTTTTAATTCCTACCATATACACCCTAACCTTGCTCATATCAGGTTGCCCTTTAACTATAATGGTTCTATTTCCGTCGGTATAGGTAAATGGGACATTTGTAGGCCATGGTTGTCCGTTGGCTTGTTTAGCTACGTTACGGGCAAGCTTGGCATTTTGGAAAAGTGTTAAATCAATATCCATTCTATTGGCTTCCGGCCAAATGGCATCAGGATCGCTTGTACCTGGATTGGTTACCTTTAAGGGGATTACATATTCATAATAGTTATCCTGGTTATCGGTTCCGATTCTTAAGAATGCGGCAACGTCATTATCATTTAATATTTGGTTATTAACAGCCTCGGCATGAATAAACATTTCCAAATGTTTGTAAGATCTGAAATCGCTGTAGGCTGTTTTAAATGCAGCTCTACCATAGCCATCTCTTAACGATTTTACAATAACCGATAGCGATTGCTCATTTAAACGTGTATCGCCACGATAGTTGCTATAGTCGCGCTCGCGAAGAATGCCCGGAGGGGTAACATATGGAATCGGTGAACGTTTTCCATTTTCTTCGATGTTTACTGTGGAAACTTCAATAGTCGAATTATCAGGAGTAAGTGCAGGCAACGATGGATCAACGATTACCTGTGCAGCTTGGTTGGACGCATTATACTCTCTCCACTCCCCACGGATTAACTGCAACTTTGCAAAACGCATCACGGCAGTATCAGCGAAATTGGTCATAAACATCCTGAAGAAACGGATTGATTTAAAATCCTGGATCCCACCTACTTTCTCCTGGTACTGACCGATCGGGATTCTGAATTGATACCATGAAACGGCCTGGGTATTTCCATTGGCCAATTTTACCTGCGAGGTAACCTTATCGGTAATAAAGTTCTGACCAACATTTAAATCTCCCGGGCGGATCGAAACTTTATACTGAAAATACTCATCACTTTGCGTCATGTTATTATCGCGGTTGATGTCTTCCCCGTCGGGTAAAGAAGTAGATGCAGAATTTTCAAGTCCTAATTCTTCTTGCGACTGTTGCGAAGTTTTAGAGTTTCCTTCCGTTCCATTATATTTTTCGTAGCGTTTAAGAATACCCGCGTTGATCTGATCTAATGCCGGACCTCTGAAATAAGTATAATTATCTGATGATGGATCGGCATCAAGCGCGGCAGAAGCGGTGGCATTTAACTGCGATTTAATCTGCGTAATTGCCGCAGCAAATTTTACTTTTTCATCAGCATCTGATAATCCATCCAAACCTACATCCTGTGCCCTACGCGAACCGGCATTGTTATCGAAAGCCTGTACAACGGGTTGCAATTTGGGTACACGGCCCCAAGCAGTTTCTTCGTATTTGCTTGGGTCGTTTGTGGCTGGCAGACCGTTTTCTAACGATTTCCGGCCATCCTTAAGAATATCTTCTGAGATATTCCCCAGGTTAAAATACATGTCGCCACCGGCAGAATTTGGTTTATAGATAAACGGATCCATTACCCAAAACTCAATAAAGCCCACATTTAAGGCTTCAAAATCGTTGGTTTCGATTTTTCGTTGGAAACCTCCCCAATTATTTTTAGGTTGCAATAATGTTCCATCGGGCCTAAAATCTGTTGAACGAAAGTTATATGGCCCCCTAACAGTTGGATAATAAGCCACATCAAAAGTGGTAATGTTTAAGGCCTGCCCGGTTGCCGTTTCTTTAAACGGAAAAACCTCCTGCTCAATTACCTCCCTCACATAGTGATTGGAAAGTTCTCCCCGGTTGCCTCTGATATTGGACGGAGTGGTAGATGCCGCCGAATTATAAAAAGTTGGGTCGATGTTATAAAATGCAATTCTTGCCCGATTGTAACCATAAGATAAGTCGTTGGATTTATCAAACTCTGAGAAAAGCTGTGGCGTACCTGACAGCTGCCAGGCAATGGCACTCTTTAAATCGATTACCGATCTGGATGCTTCGAAATCATCTAAATAACTTACTCCATTTTTACTGCCGGCAAAATTCAGCGCTCTTGGATGCCCAGGGATCAATTGCGCAAACTCTCCATAAAACGTTACACTCGAAGGTGCTTTGGTTGAAATGAACGGAAGTTTATCAACCAGTTTTGTTAAAAATCTTGATGGAGAGCTGTAGTTAATATCTGCTCCCCAAATGGTATTTGAAATAGGCTCTTCGCCGATGTTTACCTTTTGGGTTAAAGGTTTCTCGGTTAGATTCATAATGGTACCACCCAGATTTAGTTTATTGTTTACACGGTAATCTAAACGGGTTCCAAAAAGTGATCGTTGCTGAAGGCCAAAGGTTTCACTGTTTTCGGTAGTAATACGAATCGGCTGACCAGACACCAAAAGTGCCTGGTTGATGATGCTTACCCGCCCCCCCTGATAATCGACAGTAAAATCTACCCCTTCGGTTAATGGCATTGTTCCGGCAAAAACCTTTACCGATCCTTCTGGAACGTTAATGGCATTTAAACTAAATTCAGAAGAAATATCAGATTGGTAATTTACCTTAATAGTGTACCTGTTCTGGTTTTGAAACAGCTGCTTAGCGATGGTTTGGGTTGAATCGTAAAGTGCAGTAAAAGTATATTTATTGATCAAAGCCTGCTCGCTCGGCAAAAACTTTGCAGCTAAATCTTTACCAAATGGCTCAATCACAGGAAAAATAATCCTTCCATTTGCCGGATCGATAGTGATATAACCCGAATTGGTATTGGTAACCAATGAAGTTTGCCCATTGCTCCCCACGCCGAACATACTCGCCTGATTGGCATTGCTTGCGGTAGAATAAGAACCAAAAGCATTATTTGCGGCCACGAAATCGAAAACTCCATCGGGCCTGCGCTCATTTTGCTGGTTCAAACGATCAAATTCGGTTAAGGCAATCCACTGCTTATTTGCAGTATTTTGTCCTTCAGTCATTACCGGGTTATCCACACCGGTTTCGTTATCGATACGGTAAATATCCAGTTTGAAATTCTGACTGCTGATCTGGTACCCTCCGATAGAATAAATATTTTTCATCATCAGATCCCATGTTGGCAGTTGGATCTTGGTGGTTTCGTTCTTTAACAATTTAGCATAAAGTACTTTTGGATTTGCCGCATCAAATGAAACATCGGTAGAAAACTCACCAACCTGATACTCTACGCCGTTATAGGTATAGCGGTAGGCAACAGCTAAAACCTCATCGGCATTTAATGGGTTGTTCAGCGACAAATAACCCAATTGCGGCTGAAAGGTAAATTCGCGCTCCGTTAATTTCCTGGCGTAAACCAGTTTGGCAAAGTTATCGGTATTGCTGCTATTGGCAGGTGTTGTCTGGAAGAAAGAAAGGACGGCATTGGAATTTGTCTGTCTTATGGCACCGCCCTGATAAGCATTTAACTGCGAGATCAAGTTGTTTGACTGTTGCGGGAAACCCGTAGCTGTAGTTCCTGCCGGCAAGCCAGAAGTTCCTCCGGTAATTAAATTATTGTTAAAAGGAACATTTTCACCCAAATCCATTAAACCCAATACATCTCTGGAGTCGGTGGTATTACCTGCCTTATTGGTAATCCATACCTCAATTTTGGTAATCTGAATCGGAGAGGTAATAATAGGTGCGTTGGCCAGGTTTTTATTGTAGTTATTCCTAAAATATTGTGAGAGAAAATAGTGTTTATTGGCCTCGTAGCTATCAATATTTACCGTGGTGGTATTTTGTTGCGCCCCATTGGTAATTTTAATTTCCCGTGATTGAGATTTTTGCTGAGTATAAACACTTGTTACGTTTAAACGCCCGAATTTCAACTGTGTTTTAATACCGAAGAGTGCCTGGGTTCCGGTAATTAAAGAGGTATTTAAAGGCAAGCTTACATTACCTGCTTCAATTTTTTGGATAATATCATCAGGTCCGCCGGTATAATCGAGCTTAATCTGATTTTCGAAATCAAATTGGGCCTCGGTATTGTAATTACTTTTGATTTTTAGTTTGGTTCCGATATTACCAACCAGATCCATCTGGATCCTTTGATTAAAATCGAAATTGGTCTGTACCCTTTGCCTTTCGTTAAAAAGCGGGTTCTCATTCTTGTTTACCCGACCTAAAAAGGTGAGTTCTGCCTCTCCACGGGGCTGAATATCAATGGTTGTTCCACCAAATAATTTTTCGAAAGCTTTGCTGTTGACCTGGATCTGCGGAATAATACCAGTGCTTCTGTAATCACTTACTTCTGCATTTGAAATGCTGCGCCAGTTACCGCGTTTTATCTCACTGTTAACCAATCGCTGGTATTCATCAATGGTTAAGTATTGTGTGTTTAAAACAAATTTTTCGCCAATTAATTCCTTTACCACATAACGTTTATTCTTGGCATCGTATTCTACAACACGTTTTAAATTGCTAGGTGCCGGATAAAACGGATTAACGGCCGGACTAAGTCCTAAATGTTCTTTTTCACGTAAACTAAAATTATTTTTGGGGGTAATAGTATCCGTTTTGCTTGGAACAACTTGAGAGAAAGCGTTTTGAGAAGCAATTAAGAAAAGAGGGATGAGAAACAGAAATGTAGATATTCTCTTCAAAGGCAGTAGATCTATAAAGTTTTTAAAGCTTGTTTAATTAGTTGCTCTACCGAAAGTGTTCCCTCTGTCACTTTTAAAATCTGGTCAATAGTTTTTTCGGCGGTTTGTTTGGCGAATCCGAGCATTACCAATGCTGATAACGCTTCATCTTTAACAGTATTGTGTTGAGGCATAGAAATTAATGAATCTACACCTTCTTTTTTTAGTTTGTCCTGTAGCTCTAAAACCAGGCGTTGTGCGGTTTTAGCTCCCAAGCCCTTAATTCTTTGAATTAGAGGCAAATCGGCTTTAACAATTGCGGTCTGGATTTCAACAGGTGTGATGGATGATAAAATCATTCTGCCCGTATTTGGCCCAATTCCCGATACCGATATTAAATGTAAAAATAAACGGCGTTCGCCTTCATCGGCGAAGCCGTATAATGTATGTGCATCTTCTTTTACATGCAGCCAGGTGTATAGTTTACACCTTTCTGCATCAGCTAAAGCGCTGTATGTATTTAAAGAAATGTTTATATGATAGCCTATACCTCCGGCTTCAACCACAACATAGGCTGGGTTCTTGAATGTCAATCTACCATCAATATAGGCGTACATGTAATTCTACTTTTTAGTTGTTTTTCCAAATATACCTTTTCGTTTCGATGTTGCAATTTCTTCTTTTGCTTGCACATCTACAACAGCAATGGTAACCATATTGACGATTTCGCGTACAGAACTACCTAATTGAACAATATGAACAGGTTTATTCAATCCTAACAAGATCGGACCCACCGCTTCGGCACCGCCTAACTCTTGTAACAATTTGTATGCAATGTTTCCAGACTCCAGATTTGGGAACACTAAAGTGTTCGCAGGAGCATCGGCCAAAGTGCTAAATGGAAAATTATCTTTCAGCAGTTCGTTGTTAATGGCAAAGTTTCCTTGCATCTCTCCATCCACAATTACCTCTGGGTGATTTTTATGCAGGAGGTTAACCGTTTCTCTTACTTTATTTGGGGTTACCCCATCATTTGAACCAAAGTTCGAATATGATAATAAAGCAATACGCGGCTTGATGTTAAACTGCTTAACAGATTTATCAAGCAATAAAGTAATATCTACCAACTCTTCTGCAGTTGGATCTACGTTTACGGTGGTATCGCCGAAGAAAACAGGACCTTTTTTGGTCATCATCATGTACATACCAGCAACGCGTTTTACACTCGGATCAACACCGATTACGTGTAAAGCAGGTTTAATGGTAGATCCATAATTTTTGGTCAGACCAGAAATCATCGCATCTGCTTCGCCAAACTCAACCATCGATGCACCATAGTAGTTACGGTCTCTCAATAATTTAGTGGCATCAGTTAATGAAACCCCTTTACGCTGACGTTTTTGATAAAGCGCCTCGGCATATTGTTTGGTTTTATCAGGGTTCTGCATCTGATCGATAATCTCAACACCTTCTAACTCTAAACCGTGCTCATCAATAATCGCCTGTATTTTATCTTTATTTCCTAAAAGTATCGGAATTGCGATATTCTCGTCGTTAACAATCTGTGCGGCCTTTAAAATCTTGTAATTATCGGCTTCAGCAAATACCACTCTTTTTGGATCTGTTTTAGCTTTGGTAGTGATGGCACGCATAATGGCATCATCCAAACCCAGGCGTTTTCTCAGTTCTTCGCTATAGGCATCCCAATCGGTAATAGTTTTACGGGCTACTCCACTTTCAATTGCTGCTTTAGCAACCGCGATAGAAACTTCAGTAATTAACCTGAAATCTACAGGTTTTGGAATAATATATTCTTTACCAAATTTAAGGTTACGGGCGTTGTAAGCTAAGTTCACAGCCTCTGGAACAGATTTTTTAGCTAATTCTGCAATGGCTTTAACGGCAGCGATTTTCATCGGCTCGTTAATTCCTGTTGCACGAACATCTAGCGCACCACGGAAAATATAAGGGAAACCTAAAACGTTATTTACCTGGTTCGGATAATCAGAACGGCCGGTAGCCATAATAATATCTTTACGGGTTTTAATCGCCAGTTCGTAGGCAATCTCCGGATTAGGGTTGGCCATCGCAAAAACGATAGGGTTTTTGGCCATCGAAGTCAGCATTTCTGCTGTAACACAATCTGCTGATGAAAGACCGATAAATACATCAGAATCTTTCATGGCTTCTGCCAAAGTGTTGATTTTCCTGTCGGTAGCAAATTCAGCTTTAATATCGTCAAGTACTTCACGATCTTTACGGATCACGCCAGAACGGTCGCACATAACGATGTTCTCTTTTTTAGCACCCAAAGAAACATAAAGTTTGGTACAAGAAATTGCAGCGGCACCAGCACCATTAACTACAATTTTGATCTTATCCATTTTTTTCTTGAAGATTTCGCAAGCGTTCAACAATGCCGCAGCCGAAATAATCGCTGTACCATGTTGATCATCATGCATGACCGGAATGTTCATTTCTTCCTTTAAGCGACGCTCAATTTCGAAACATTCTGGGGCTTTGATATCTTCTAAGTTAACACCACCAAAAGTTGGCTCTAAAGCCTTAACAATTTTCACAAAATCATCAACATTTTTGGTATCCAACTCTAAATCGAATACATCGATATCAGCGAATATCTTGAAAAGTAAACCTTTTCCTTCCATTACCGGTTTTCCGGCTTCCGGGCCAATATCGCCCAAGCCTAAAACGGCTGTACCGTTACTGATTACCGCAACCAGGTTACCCTTTGCGGTATATTTATAAACATCTTCTTTATTTTCTGCAATCTTCAAACACGGCTCTGCAACGCCAGGGGAATACGCTAAAGTTAAATCTCTTTGCGATGTTGTAGGTTTTGTGGGTACTACTTGTATCTTTCCTGGACGGCCTTGCGAGTGGTAATCAAGCGCATCTTGCTTTCTAGTGGTCTTACTCATTACGTAACTTATTAGTGACGGGGGCAAAGGTACAATTCTTTTTATGAGGCATAAAATAAAAAGCCTTTCAAAAAAGTTAAATAAGACGTTACACTAAGCTACCGCTACACTAATTGGATTAAACCAAGCATTGCTGATAGAATTTTAAATATTTGATCAAGAAATGAATACCACTGTTCGGTCGTCCCTACTAACCCCTGCTAATTTTCAGGATCATCCCTACTTGCAAACCAGCTTTTGATAAACGGTTGTCTCTTCTGATGCTCTGAACGGTTGCACCGTCAAATTTCTCTGCAATTTCAGACAGGGTGTCGCCGGTTTTAACCTTATAACTTAAAAACGATGATGGTGCTTTTAATGGCATCCGGTTTTTGGCATAAATCTTTAGTCTTTGCCCCGGCACCAGCGTTTTGGTTTTTAAACCGTTCCAAACCCTTAAATCCTGCACCTCTACACCATATTTATCAGCAACAGTTGTTAAGCTCTGTCCTGAGGTAACTTTATGATAAACTACTGAGGACGTAGCTATACTTTTAATTTTTTTCTTTCTTAAATCTCTTGCATCATCAGTACTCGCAGCCACCACTTTCATGCTTACATCCACTTCCTGGTTGTTGAGCACATCGTAAATGCCTGCGTAATCAACATCCCTCAACTTGGGCATTACAATACGCTTCGGCTCATCATCGGTACCATTTACAATCTTTTTCTTGTACGATGGGTTTAAGGCCATAATCGCCGCTTCATCAACATTTAACACTTTTGCAAGGGTAGATAGCGACACGAAACGGGTAGTTTGAACCGTATCGGTTTTTAAGAACATGCTCGAGGCCTGCGCGGTAATCTGATGTTTGCCAGAATAATTCATTACGTAAACCGCGGCAATAAATGCTGGTACATAATTTCTGGTTTCTTTAGGTAAAAACTGTCTGATTACCCAAAAATCCCTCGATCCTGCTTTATCAATAGCCCGGTTAACATTCCCCTTTCCGCAGTTATAAGCGGCAATGGCCAACAGCCAATCACCAAGCTCTTCAAAAGCATCTCTAAAATAGGCTGCCGCTGCATAACTGGCCTGGATGGGATCTTTACGTTCATCCACAAAATTATCCATCTTTAGGCCATAGGCTTTGCCGGTACCGAACATAAACTGCCAGATACCCGTAGCCCCTACTCTAGAAATGGCATGCGGATTCATCTGTGATTCGACAATCGTTAAATATTTTATTTCCTGTGGAATATTATAATCTTTTAAGGCTTTATCAAAAATCGGGAAGTAATAACTAGATAAGCCGATCATTTTCCCGAACATATCTTTACGCTTGGCATAAATATCGATATACTGCTGAACGTACTCGTTGTAAGGAAGGGGTACTGTTTTAGCAATAGAATCGAGCCTGAGTTTATAGATAAAGTTCTGGCCCATGGTTAATGGGTTTTCTGAAACAGCCGGTACAGCTACGGTATCAGTATTGATAAAAATGTTGTTGTGAATCTTCGGAAGACTATCCAGTTTGAGCGTTTGTTGCGCAGAAGAAGAAGAAATGTATCCTAAACAAGCGCAAATTGAAGCAAAAAGTAATTTTTTAATCATGGGCTATTGGTTCAAATTTTCATTAACCGTGGCATGTGTCACCACAAACCTTTATACAGATTCCTTTTCTTTCCATAATTAAGAAAAGAGTAAGAACCTGCGAACCTTCTAGACAATGCCTAGAAAAACAGTTAATAAAATGCCATTGCCATACTTAACTATAATGCTTTGTAACTCGCAATGACGATAAAACTATGATAAAAATGCCTGAGAAAAAGCCAGAAGCTTATCTTCCTCAAAATGTTTGGCTGTAAACTGTATACTTAACGGCAATCCTGCGGCATTATTGCCTAGCGGCAAAGCAATAGCCGGATTTCCACTTAAAGAAGGCAATACGGTAAAAATATCGGCCATATACATCACAATTGCATCCTGAACATTATCGCCAATTTTAAAAGCTGCTGTTGGTGCTACAGGAGAAAGAATTAAATCATAATCCTGAAACAAAACATCCATTTTTTCTCTGATCAACCGGCGAACCTGCTGTGCTTTTTGATAGTAAGCATCGTAATATCCAGCACTTAAAACAAAAGTACCTAAAAGGATGCGGCGTTTTACTTCCTCGCCAAAGCCTTCGGCGCGTGATAATTTATAAAGTTCATTTAGCGATTTCGCCTCCAGGTTACGATGTCCGTAATGAACGCCATCATAACGCGAAAGATTTGAAGATGCTTCGGCCGTTGTTAAGATATAGTAGGCCGGAACCAGATAATCCAACAGATCAAAAGAAACATACTCAACAGTATGGCCATCTGATTTGAGCTGCTCGATTGATTTTAAAATAGCCGATTTGATTTCGGGATCGAGGGCTTCGCTCTCAATAGTTTCTTTTAATACCGCTATTTTTTGTTTTTTATGTTCATTCAAATGAGCAGGGTAATCAGGCACTGCAACTGGAGAAACAGTAGAATCGTAATCATCAGCGCCGGCTAAAACCTGTAAAAGCAAGGCAGCATCTTCTACTGATGATGTAATTGGCCCAACCTGATCGAAAGAAGAAGCATAGGCGATAACACCATACCTTGAAATGCGCCCGTAAGTAGGTTTAAGCCCAATTTGGCCGCAAAATGCAGCTGGCTGTCTTACCGAGCCACCAGTATCAGTACCCAGGGCAGACAAACACATATCGGCCTGAACGGCTACAGCTGAGCCACCTGAAGATCCCCCTGGAACAAGATCGGGATTTGCAGCATTTTTAGCAACCCCATAGTATGAAGTTTCATTAGAGCCGCCCATAGCAAACTCATCACAGTTTAAACGGCCGATAATAACGGCATCTTCCTGTAACAATCGTTGCACAACTGTAGAAGAATATGGAGATACAAAACCTTCTAGCATTTTTGACGATGCAGTAACGATATGGTCTTTATAACAAATATTATCTTTAATACCAATTACCATCCCTGCAAGTTTACCTGCAGTACCTTCTTCTATTTTTTGCTGTATCGCTTTCGCCTGAACTTCGGCCGATAAAAAAAACACCTCATTAAATGCATTGAGGTGTTCATTATTTTCAATCTGCTTAAAATAATAAGCTAATAAATCGGGTAAAGTTAATTGCTTTTGCGCAATGAGTGTTTGAATCTCTTTAAGAGAGCTGTATTTCTTCAAAACTAAAATTATTGCAATTAAACGGTTTTATCACGGTTAGACGGATCTACCTGTTCTCCATCAACGCCATCTTTACCATCTTTAAATTCTTTAACACCTTTACCTAAACCTCTCATTAGTTCAGGAATTTTTTTACCACCAAATAATAACAATACCACTACCGCAATAATGATAATTTCTGGTGTTCCAAGCATTGCTGCTATTGTTGTATTTAACATGATTTTTTTGTTTAAACTTTTTCTTTGTCAGTTACAATTTTTTCGTCAGTAGGCTTGCTCAGATCAATGTGTGACTCACTTGCCTCTATTTTTTCATCAACCGGTGATTCTTCTGTTGGATGATGACGCTGACTATGGTTTACCGCTGTTTCTTCTGCTTCTTCTTTATCTAAATCCATGGCATTGATATTCCGATGGATTTCACGCTTTACACCATCAGAGGCATCTTTGAATTCTCTGATCCCCTTCCCTAGTCCTCTTGCAAGTTCAGGTAATTTTTTACCTCCGAACAACAATAGAACCACCACTAAAATGAGTACGATCTCTGATCCACCCATGTTTAAAAACTCTAATAACGTGCCTTGATACATCACTAATATAATTTATACAAATATAGACATTTTAACTTGTCTTAAGTTTATTTACTAATCCAAGCTTCAGGATTTAAAGTTCCCTGGCCTCTTCTAATCTGGAATTTTAAAATGGCGTCGTCACCAGTATTTGCTACAATTCCAATAGCCTGTTTGGTTTCAACTAAATTACCTACACTCACACTAACCGATCTTAAGTTTTGGTATACTGTAAAGTACTCGCCGTGGTTAATTACTACAGCAGTTCTACCCATAATATTTTGCACCATAACAACCTTACCTGCAAATATACTTCTAACAGCTGCCCCATCAGTGGTAGTGATATCTACTCCATCATTGGTATAACTTGCCTGGTCGATCTTATGTAAACCAAACCTTTCGGTTATTGTTCCTGTTGCTACCGGCCAAGGTAACCTTCCTCTATTATTTTCAAAACCTGCCGATAATCTGGCTGCCTCAGGTGTTGCAGTAAGCAATTCTCCTGTCGATTTTGCTTTAGCGGTTGGTGTAGCTGGTGCAGTAGGTACAGGTCTATTTTCAGCCTTGGCTTTTGCCGCCGCAATCCGTGCTTCTTCAGCAGCTTTTCTTCTTGCCTCTTCTGCGGCCTTCCTTCTCGCTTCTTCAATTGCCCGCTGAATTGCAGCACTAATGGCCCTGTCTATCTGAGCCTGTTGTTTTTTACGACTGGTAATATCCTGTTTAAACTGTTTTTCGTCCTTGCTCAGTTTGTTTAATTCTACTGATTGTTTACTTTTATCCTTGCTTAAACGCTCACGCTCTCTTTCCTGTTCCTTCAACAGATCACTTTTTTCCCTGAGTGTTTTATCCAGAACCTTAATCTTGCCGTTCAGATCTTGCTGCGTATTCTCAATGTATCCCGCCTGTTTTTTACGGTATTGACTAAACTGCTGTAAATACTTTATTCTTTTATATGCCTGGTTAAAATCCTTTGCTGCAAAAATGAACATCATTTTATCGTACGAATTTCTGTTCCGCTGTGCAAAGCGGATCATCCCCGCATACTCTTTTTTAAGATCGCCCAACTGACCTTGTAACGTATGTACGGTATTTGTGTTCTGAGAGATTTGGTTATCCAGATTTTTTATTTCAGAGTTGATTGTACCGATTTTATCCTGGCGCAATCTAATCTGGGCATTTATAGTATTAATCTGCTGTATAGTAAGCTTTTTACCACTCGCAGTTTTATTCAAATTCTTTTGAAGCTGTTCAATTTCGCGTTGTATAGCTTCTTTTTTCCTTCTGAGCTGGCTTTCAGTTTGTGCAACCGCCGAAAGGGTTAACACGCTTAAAAAAAGGATAAATAGGAGTTTTTGTAGCTTCATTAAGCCAAAAGTATAAAAATTTTTGTAGTAAAAATATTAAAATCGAGATACTAAAGTCATAATTACTTATTACAGAACTGTCTTCACTCAATCTTCATACATAACAAAGATTGCCAGCGCCGCTGTACTAATGCAGTACCTAACCTGGCAAATCATTGATAGCATATGTGAATGTAGTTTTTAAGCCTACTTTACAACCGTAAATCTCTTTGGTACATTAAACGGAAAATCGACAGGAACATTGCCATCAATTTTCACAAACTGTAGGTCGATGTTTATCCGCTTTGCTTTAGATAGTGTTTTGATCTGCAATGCGCTAGGAAATAATGATTCGTTTAATTTTTGATAATCGGTATAGGTAACTTTTAGCGCCTGACCGTTTTTAGTGTCATTTAAATTGGTTTCAGCTACTTTAAAAAGTGTGTTAAAAAGCAATTTATAATCTAACTCCGATTTGCTTCCGGAAACCACCCAAACACCATTTTCCTGTTTAACATCCGATTCTGGCTTTAAAAACTCGCCCATGGCATTACCCGTTAGAATGGCTTGCAAGGTGTTAAAATTAACCTGTTTATTGGTGAAGTTATAAATATAGCTGAAAGGTTTTTTTAGATATTCACTTTTTGCCCTGTTCATAATTTTAATGCTATCTGGCGTAATCAATGCTCTTGCTGGCTCGTATGCCCCGCCTAGAGCCGTAATACTAACCCAAATGGTTTCCTTGTCTTTCATTCGGAAATTCATGGTTACATCATTCACATCACCGGCAATATCTAAAGTGGCTTTTGCTTTTAAAGAAAGTGTATTAAATTTAAGTTGTTTGCTATTTAGTAGTGTTAAGGCCTCTGCTTTAGAATTATCAGTTTTGGTTTCTGTTTTGGTGGGAGGAGCCACTACAATTTCTTTTTTAGGTTTACATGCCGAAACAAAAATTACAGCTCCTAACAGGAATGCGCTATTTAAAATACTTCTTTTCATTTATCTTTTTAATTAATACTTCTGATCCGTTTCCAGCCTCTTTTGCTTTTTGCCATTGGATTAATGCAGCATCCTTTTCACCTTTCATAAAAAGTATATCGCCATATCGCTCCAAGTAAACACTGTTTTTACTGCTATTGTTTTGCAAAGCCTTTTCGATCCATGTTTTCGCCAGATCGTATTTTTGCTGTTTAAACAGAATAAACGCGTAGGTATCTACAATTGAAGGATTATTAGGCATAGCATTGGCCGCTGTTTCTGCATATTTCGCCGCCTTGGTTAAGTCGTCATTTCTTAACGCCAGATAATAGGCATAATTATTCATGATGAGATAATTATCGGGTTCTGTTGAAATGGCTTTTTCGAAAGCTGTTTTAGCTAAGGCAAAATTATTCTGGTTGATGTAGATATCGCCTTGTAGTGCATAAATCTGTGCCTGCAGGCTTTTATTCTCCACATCCAACTGTAAGGAGGTTTTTAAATTGCTTTGAGCGGGCTCATATTTACCTGTTTTAAACAGGGCATAAGCCATATAATAATATAAGCTGGCCTGGTTGGGATAAATGCTTAGAGCCTCATCGCCAACCTTTATCGCTTCCTCATAGTGTCCAAGCAGTGTTTGGATATTAATAACCTGTTCCCACACAACATAAACCTGTTCGTTAAGTTTTAAAGCAGCCTGATATTGGGACAATGCATCTTTTAAGTGGTTCTGCTGATAAAGTACATCGCCATAAAGTGCCAATGCTTTTGCATCAGCCGGATTTTTTTCTGCAACCAGTTTACTTAGTTCAGTTACATTTTTGGCAACAATGGGTAGGTTAAGTTTCGGAAAAAGTGCCGCGACAATCTTCACCTTTTCCGTAAGTGGCATTTCATTACTTTCGAAAGCCAATTTTAAGGAAGAAAAGGCAGCTTCATCATTTTTCTGCTTACGGTAAATATCAGCCAAAGCCAGGTTTACCTCAAAATTATTGGGTTCGAGCTGCTGTGCTTTAGTTAATACCTTTAATGCTTCGGGATCATTTCCCTTCTGCAAAAGCAAACCTGCAGCATATAAATAGTTCTTTACATCAGCCTGATTGCCTTCCAGTAATTTAACAATATCACTTTCAGTGGCATTCCCGTTAGATTGCAGACGCTTTCTGGCATTTACCAGATCTCTTGATTCGCCAAATTTAGCCTGAATTTCATCATAGGTCTTTTTTGCAGCATCCAGCTGATTGCCCAAGAACTGTGCATTGGCTTTATCAAAATAATAGGCATCGTTTTCAGAATCGAGACGGATCAGCTGATTAAACACTTCAATCAGTTCGGGCATTTTATTGGTGCGCTTGTATACCTCACCGAGTAAGCGCCAGTACCATAAATTGCCGGCGTTTAATTTAATTGCCTGTTTTATATGCTGTTCAGCTTCCGAAAGTTTATCTAAACGCAGGTTTGCATTGGCCAGCTCGAAATAGGCTGCATGGTTATTTGGATCCAAGCCAACAATTTTATTGAAATTGGTGGAGGCAACAACATAATTTTCAGACATTTTCTCCCGTAAGCCCGCAAAAAACAATTGTTTTACCATATTGCTATCGCGATTGGTACTTGGCGTAACCGTTCCCTGCCCAAAGGCCTGGAAGCCCACTAAAGTGGCTCCAACAAGAAAATGCACTTTGTATTTCATATCATTTTATTCATCCAAAAATTAACTCAAAACTGAAAAACTGTGAACTCCAAACTTATTTCCCCGTATGTCCGTAGCCACCTTCGCCGCGTGCAGTTTCCCCTAATTGTTCAACGGTGTGCCAGCTAACAGTTTCGTGTTTTGCCACAACCATTTGAGCAATTCTATCACCATTAACGATTTTAAAATCTGTGTCTGATAAATTTACCAATAAAACTTTTATTTCACCACGGTAATCGGCATCAATTGTACCAGGAGCATTTACAATGCTAATACCGTGTTTATAGGCCAAGCCGCTTCTGGGTCTGATTTGTGCTTCGTAACCAATCGGTAATTCAATAAACAAACCTGTTGGCACCAATAAGCGCTGCAAAGGTTTCAATATCATTTCTTCTATTATTGATGCCCTCAGATCCATACCAGCCGCATGTGCAGTTTCATATTGTGGAAGTGGGTGTTCGGATGTATTGATAATTTTTATTTCCATTTTTTCTGAGATGTGTTCTTTAGGTTTATGGCTAATAGCTCATAGTTAAATGGCTATTGACTATGGGCCATCAACTTAAAAGATGAGCCTTGTCATTATTAACCTTTCTTCAGTATTTTCATTAAATCATTCTTTTCAAAATAGGCAATACCCGCAACAAAAACAATCAACATGGCATTGCCAATATAAATGTTCCGGTTAAAGATAAAAAATGAAGAGAACACAATTATTGTTGAAATAATTAAATAAGCTGAAATCTTTTTGAGGTTATAAGGGATGGGATAATATTTCTGTCCGAGCACATAAGATAAAACCATCATCACAAAATAAGCCAGCATACTTACCCAGGCAGAGCCCATATAGCTAAAGCGTGGGATTAAAACCACATTGAGCACAATTGTAATTATAGCTCCTGCAACAGAAATATAAAGTCCGAAACGGGTCTGATCGGATAGCCGGTACCAGATAGACAGGTTCATATAAACTCCCAGGCACACATAGCCTAACAATAAATAAGGAACTGCTGGTAAACCTACCCAATACTCTTGTTTGCGGATGAAAAATTTTAGCAGTTCGATATTTGCAATAATGGCAATAAAAAGAACAGATAGGGCAATTACGAAATATTTCAAAATTGTAGCATAGGTATCCCTTGCATTTTTCTCTTTTGCATGGCTAAAGAAAAACGGTTCGGCACCCAGCCTGAAAGCGGTGATAAAAATACTTAAGAAAATTGCTATTTTACATACTGCACCATAAATTCCAACCTCTCCATCGGCAATTTCGGGTGGCAATAGTTTTTGAAGTACTATTTTATCCAAGTTCTCATTTACGATGAATGACAGGTTCGCTACTAAAATTGGCCAGCTGTAAGAAAACATATTACCAAAAAGCTTACCGTCAAAACGCAATTGTAACTTCATAAATTCGGGAAGCAAATAAATCAGGGTAACAACAGAAGCAATAAGGTTAGCTACAAAAACATAACCGATCCATTGATGTCTATACCATGATGCAAACCATTCTGTACCTATCCAATTGTGTTTGATGATCGCGGGAATCAGGTAAATGAATATAAGATTAAAGCCAACAAAGCAGCCAATATTCAAAAATTTGGCAACGCTATATTTAAATGGCCGGCCATCGGCCCTCAATTTGGCAAAAGGGATTACACAAATAGCATCAACAAAAAGGATCCATAAAAAGAAACTTACGTATTGTTTATAATCTGCAATTTCGGATGTTTTTGTGGCTAAATAACCCGCAATTGAAGAGGAAAAAATTAAACCTGTAATTAAGAAAAGTGATGAAATGAAAGCAATGCACAGAAATGAATTATTATATACCTGTTGCTTTTTATCATCAAATTTATTCAAATACCTAAAATAGGTACTTTCCATCCCAAAGGCTAAAACTGCATTAATCAACGATGCATTGGCATACATATTTGTGAAAATGCCATAAACACCTTTTTGGTAAACGCCCGTGTAGATAGGCGTGAGGATAAAATTGAACAACCTGGAAAAAACGGTACTGATACCATAAACCATGGTTTGTCCAAGAAACTTTTTATATACAGACATTTATGATTGAGATTTGAGTACTGCGTATTGAGATAGGCTCCTTAGTGGAACAATATAGCAATCCAACAATTCAGCAATTTATTTTCTTAAGATTTCAAAATTACGATAGTTTTTTACTTCACCATCGCTTACCGCCACATTTTCTACCCGCGAGCGGTCTGGCCCTTCGTGGCACCAGTTTACAAATTCTTCCAGAAAAATATTTTCGCCTTCTGCTTCAATATAAACCGATCCGTCCTTTTCGTTCCTTACAAAACCGGTTACCATCATTTGGTTCGCAATAATTTTTGTGGTTTCTCTGAAGCCAACGCCCTGTACTTTACCTGTTATTGTTATATTGAGGTGTTTTATCCCTAAATCCCCTTGTGGAGACTTTATATTTTTTTCGCTCATGCTAAAATTTATTGTTGCAAAGTTAGTAAAGCAATTGTGTATCCATATGTTTATAAGTCCAATTCGCTTTGTAAACTGTTAAATCTTTGCAGTTCGGCCCTAAAACCTGACCATATTTCTTCCAGGATTTCTTTTGCAGGTTTAATTTCATCCAGCATAGCTGAAACCTGACCGATTTCGAGTTCTCCATTTTCCATGTCGCCTTTAAACATTCCTGCTTTTGCCCTTGCTCTGCCCAAAAGCTCCATTAAGCGGCCCCGGTCTGCGCCTTCAGCTTCTGCTACCGATATCGCATCGGCAAATTCATTTTTCAGCAACCGCACCGGAACCAGTTTTTTCATGGCCAGCCTAGTATCGCCTTCAGCAGCAGCAATAATTTTATTTTTAAATGCCGGATGAGCAGATGATTCTTCGGCAACAGCAAAGGCCGAACCTACCTGAACCGCATCTGCACCTAAAGCAAATGCAGCCAACATGGCTTTTCCACTCCCAATGCCGCCAGCCGCAATAACCGGAATTTTAACAGCATCCCTTATCATCGGAATTAAACACATGGTGGTGGTTTCTTCCCTACCGTTATGCCCACCTGCTTCGAAACCTTCGGCAACAATAGCATCAACGCCAGCTTCCTGCGCTTTTATGGCAAACTTTGTATTGGCAATTACATGAACAACGGTAATACCCTTTTCTTTTAAAAAACTCGTCCATGTGGCGGGATTGCCAGCAGAAGAAAATACGATTTTAACTTTTTCTTCAATTACCACATCTATAATTTCCTGAATATTGGGATAGAGCAATGGAATATTAACACCAAAGGGTTTATCGGTAGCTAACCTGCATTTCTGGATATGTGATCTTAAAACATCAGGATACATTGAACCCGCTCCAATAATGCCAAGGCCTCCTGCATTCGAAACTGCCGATGCCAATCTCCACCCACTACACCAAACCATTCCCGCCTGGATAATTGGATATTTAATATTGAAAAGTTTACAGATTGGATTCATCGAAAATATTTACTTTACAAAATGAGTGACAAATTAGGAAATATCTGCTATCCTGAGAATATCCTGTCCAATTTTAAAGTACTTAACCTTAAAATATCAAATTTTTAATGTTAAAAGGCTAAATGGCATTAAAATTTATCATGAGAACAGATCATCTTTAAAACACACTTTTTAAGATTGATATAAGAAATAACTAATGTATAATATCCAGATATTAAATTAACCGCTTTACATGGTCGCTTTCAATCGTAAAATCAGCGGATAGCTGGATTAGATTCAATCCTGGCTTTTTACCAATCGCTATTGTTCCAATTTGTCGATCAAGCTCCAAAAATTCAGCTCCATTTATAGTTGCCCACCGCAAAAGTTTTTCAAAAGGAACCTGTTTATATTTCTGTAACGTGATCATTTCTGATAGGATATTAAGTTGATGGTTACTTGCTAAACTATCTGTTCCTAAAGTAATCTTTACATTTTCTTCAATTAACAGATCAACATCGGGTAAAGCATTTTCGATATATAAGTTGGCTTGCGGGCAAAGGCACCAATATAAATTATTGTTGTTTTCTTTTGCAAAGGCGATATCAGCCTGACTCGAAACCGTGTTATGCACCAACAAAGTTTTTTGCTCCTTAATATAGGGTAGCCAAGTTTGTAAAGATGCTTTTTTGGAGGGGGTAAAGAAAGAAATATCGAGCCCTAGAAATTTGTATAGCCCTAAAAATCCACCCGATTTATTTTCGAAGAAAGCATTTTCATCTTTAGTTTCCTGATTGTGAATACTAATAAAGGCGTTATCTCTTTCAGCCTCCACTTTTATCAATCCAAATAATTCAGGCGATACCGAATAAGGTGCGTGTGGTACAATTGAGGTGGGCAAAGCGCCAAAACCTTGCTTAATTTCCTTTACATAATCCATTATCGCATTTGCCCGTTCGGGATTAAAACCCATGGCTTCGATAAAAGTATGGTAGTATATTTTGCTATTCTCTTTTACTTCTTTTGACGAGATTTGATTGGAAATGTCGCCAACAGCTACAATCCCATTTTCGAACATTTTCTGATCAGCGGCATACATAGCCTTTTTAATCTCTTCTATATCGCCCTGCCTGCTTTTAATAATACTTTGTACAAATTCTACCAAACCTGTTTGCTCTGGAATTTGCCCCAACATATGCGAGAGTTCTAAA
The DNA here is from genome assembly GCF_918698255.1 of Pedobacter sp. Bi27. NCBI lineage: Bacteria > Pseudomonadati > Bacteroidota > Sphingobacteriia > Sphingobacteriales > Sphingobacteriaceae > Pedobacter > Pedobacter sp. Bi27. Next base: position 10,557 of record NZ_CAKKMW010000003.1, on the reverse strand, counting down.
TGGCAATGGGTATTGATAAAACCCGGAACGATTGATCCCTTATGTTTTGTAATGGCTAAACCAAGACTTGCGGCCTTTTCCGGGGTTAACACTTCCTCAATTTCACCATCTGGATTTACGGCTACCACTCCGTTTTTAATCGGCGGTGATGAAACAGGGAATATCCAATCGGCTGAAAAGTATTTTAACATACCGCAAATTAGCGGAATAACCGGAGCAAATAAAATATTTTTCTAAGCCAGGCCTATTCTGATAATGAAATGATCTTTGAAATTACGCTTCTAAAAGAAATTGGAAAATGGGGAAAGAAAAAGAGCCTCCTATCGGAATCGAACCAATGACCTACTGATTACAAGTCAGTTGCTCTACCAGCTGAGCTAAGGAGGCTTTCAATCGGGCTGCAATGATAGAAAAAAATCTTCTTTTTTAAAAATTGAAAATTATTTTTTTCTGGCTTGCTGTCAGATATTACCATCTGACAGCTAATTAACTCCAAAAAATTTCTAAAATCCGTCAGATGTTGCATCTGACGCACAAGAACGCTCTACATGCAATCTGCATTTCCAATTATCAAAAAATAACGCCAAAACTTGTAGTCATTCACCACAAATTGTGGAGAAGCTCTACAATGCCAAAATCTTGGCACACACACAAACACCTAAAAAACAGATAGTTAATTAAAATCAACGGTTTGGCATCATTGTGAAACATTAGCAAGTATTGTTACACAAATTAAATTTTTAATTATATACTATGAAAAAGTTCGTTTTAGCAGCTACAGTATTAGCATTAGCAGGATTCTCAGCAGTACAGGCAAGTGAGGTAAAAGATTTTAAAACTACTGCAATTGTTGCAGTTCAAGATAGTGCAGTGAAAACTCCTGTTAAATTGGAAGAACTTCCTGAGCCAGTAACAACAGCATTAAAATCTGATGCTTACAAAGGATGGACCGCTACTGAAGCCTGGTCGGTGAAAGAAGGAGCAAAAGAGTATTACTTAATCAACGTTAAAAAAGAAGCAGAAACCAATTCTGTTAAAATTGACAAAGACGGTAAACCAGTTCAATAATCAACACAAAAATAATCGTTCCATAATTAAATAATAATTAACAAGCATATTGACGTAACGCAAGTTACAAACACTTTAAATTATATACCATGAAAAAGATCATTTTAGCCGCTACTTTAGCATTCGCAGGATTCACAGCAGTTCAAGCAAGTGAAGTAAATACAATTAAAAACGCTGCAATTGTTGCAGTTCAAGATAGTGCCGTAAAAACTCCAGTTAAATTGGAAGAACTTCCTGCACCAGTAACCACCGCATTAAAATCGGATGCATACAAAGGTTGGACTGCTACTGAAGCTTTCTCTGTTAAAGAAGGTACGAAAGAATACTATTTAATTAATGTTAAAAAAGAAGCAGAAACTGGTTCAGTTAAAATCGACAAAGACGGTAAGCCAGTACAATAACCTCAATAAATACGCCGCACAGGCATAATCAATATAAGCGTGGCCTTCGGGCTGCGCAAAATAAAAAATAATACTATCTAAAAAATAATATCATGAAAAAATTAATTTTATCAGCTGCGTTCTTAGCTTTTGCAGGATTCTCAGCAGTACAGGCAAGTGAAGTAAATACAATTAAAAATGCTGCAATTGTTGCAGTTCAAGATAGCGCAGTTAAAACTCCAGTTAAATTGGAAGAACTTCCTGCTCCCGTTACAACAGCGTTAAAATCTGATGCATATAAAGGATGGACTGCTACTGAAGCTTGGTCTGTTAAAGAAGGAACAAAGGAGTACTACTTAATCAATGTTAAAAAAGAAGCAGAAACTGGTTCGGTTAAAATTGATAAAGACGGTAAGCCAGTACAATAAAAACCCAAATAATTACATCTACCTATTATAAGAAAGCCGGATTATGTCCGGCTTTTCTTATTTTTGTTACATGGCGAGAATCCTGATCTTAGAAGACGATACTACATTTGCTCAATTACTTGAAGGTTTTTTAACAAAAAACGGTCATGAGATTACCCTTGTAACCCAAGTAAAGCAATCATTTAAGCAAGTTGAAAACAATGAATTCGACTTACTTTTAATCGATTACCGTCTTCCGGATGGGACAGGTCTTGAAGTGCTTAGCCACATCCGTGATCTGGGTCTATCCATACCTGCAATCATCATGACCAGTTTTAATGACGTTCGGACCGCAGTCAGATCTATCCAATTGGGTGCTTTTGATTATATTACCAAGCCGGTTAATCCAGATGAATTACTAATGGTGATCAAAAATTCTTTAGCTAAAAAGGATTTAAAAAGTGTTGAACCAAAAGAAACAAACAGTGATTTTATAAAAGGGAAAAGTGCCGTTGCAGATAAACTGTATGAGCACATCAGCTTGGTAGCCCCAACTGATATGTCGGTAATTATACAGGGCGAGAGCGGTACAGGAAAAGAATTTGCCGCCAGAACCCTGCACCAGCAGAGCAAGCGTGCCGATAAACCTTTCGTAGCAATAGATTGTGGTGCACTATCAAAAGACTTAGCGGCCAGCGAATTATTCGGACACGTAAAAGGTGCTTTTACAGGCGCTTTAAATGATAAAAAAGGTCAGTTTGAGGCTGCAAATGGCGGAACACTATTTTTAGATGAAGTGGGTAACCTAAGTTACGAAGTGCAGATTAAATTACTTAGGGCCTTGCAAGAAAGGGTAATCCAGCCTTTGGGCAGTACCAAACAAATCCCTGTTAATGTTCGCATCATTACGGCTACCAATGATGATCTGTCTAATAGTATGCAACAGGGTGAGTTTAGAGAAGATTTATATCATCGTTTAAATGAGTTCAAAATCCAGCTTCCGCCATTGAGAGATAGAGGTGGAGATTTAGAACTGTTTATCAACCACTTTATACAGCTATCAAACCGAGATTTAGAACGGAATGTGAAAAGTGTTTCTAATGAGGCAAAAACACTTTTGCTTAGTTACGATTGGCCTGGAAATTTGCGCGAGCTTAGCAATGTGATTAAACGTATGGTTTTATTAAGCCCGGGCGATGTTGCCCAGATTGGTGCATTACCTGATGAAATGATGATTTCTATCCGTCAACAGTCAGCTCCAGGTAATTCATCCGACCTTAAAGCGGTAAACGAACAGAATGAAAAAGCATTGATTACTGAAACGCTGATCAAAGTGAGACATAACAAATCAAAAGCCGCGAAGATTTTAAACATCGACCGTAAAACCCTTTACGCCAAGATGGAGCGTTACGGCATAGAATAATTATCCGGCATTGGCGTAGTCGATTTCCTCCATAAAGGCAATCAAGCTATCCAGTTTTCTGATCTGTAATAAAACTTCAGATTTAATATTGGTGGTTAAGCCTTTTTCGGCAATTTCTAATTCCAGGGTGCGGAATGCGTTTGCTAAAGTCTTCGAACCCATTTGCGCCGTTCGTCCTGCAAGGCGGTGAACCAGTAACTTGGCCTGATCTAAGTCATTATCGATCAAATGTTTTTTCAACGCTGCAGCATCATCTATAGAATCCTGTTTAAAACGGTTCAATATTTTCTCCAGCATTTGCTGGTCGCCAAAGGTCATTTTCTCAATGGAAGAAAAATCGAATTCAGGCTGCTGGGTTAAAATTTCGGTTCTATCAAATATAGATAGGATATCAACGGCCCTAAAAGGTTTCATGATCAGTCCATCAAAGCCCTCGCTCAAAACCATTTCACGTTCTTCCGGTAAAACCTGTGCAGTAATGGCGTAAAATTTAATGTGCGCCGGGAGTTTCTTTTTTAATAAATGGCAAAGTTCGAACCCTGTCATTTCGGGCATGCGCATATCAACCAGCACATATTTTAAATCCGGCTCAGGTGCTGCGTGCAGGATATCGGCTACCTGGGTAAAGCTTCTAAACGGGATTTTGTTTTTCTGAAAAATCATTCCACATAAATCCAGAATGAGTTTATCATCATCAATTACCCAAACCGTGCCTGGATTTACAATCGCATAATGTTCTAAATCTAAAGTATCGTTTACACGCTCGGTAGTATTTTCATATTTCATGTAAATATTAAATGTGGTACCAATGCCCGGTTTACTTTTCACATAAATTCTTCCTCCTTGTGTTTCGATCAAAGATTTAACAATAGGCAGTCCCAAACCCGTGCCCGCCTGGTTAATAATGTATTTTTCTGGAGATTCTATCTGCTCAAATTCATTAAAGATTTTGGGAATATCTTTTTCTTCAAAACCGATTCCGGTATCTTTTATAGTAAAATGAAAATGCAGATCGTCGCCTTGCTTTTTATACGATACAGAAAGTCTAATTTCACCTTTCAACGTAAATTTTACGGCGTTCCCCAATAAGTTAAATAAAATCTGCTTTAGCCTAAAAGCATCGCCTTTTACAAATTCCAGATCGGCAAGATCAAGTGCTGTATTTAACTGAAGTGATTTCTGTTCTGCCAAAGGCCGCATTACCGAAACTACCTCATCTAAAGCTTTTTTGATGTTGAACACTTGGTTATTAAAACTAAATTCGCCCGAAATAATCCGGTTATAATCTAATACCTCGTTCACAATCTGAAGTAAATGAATGGAAGATTGATAAATGGCATCCACATCTTTCTTATTCGGTACATCCTGCTGGGTAATCAGTTCGGCATAGCCTAAAATAGACTGCAGTGGCGTTCTGATCTCATGGCTCATGTTCGATAGAAACCGTTGCTTAGCCTTACCATGGTATTCTGCTTCATCTTTAGCAAGCTCCAATGCCCTTCTGTACCTGTTGCTTTTTGTAATGTCAGCTAAAATTAAATACAGCAGAATAACCGTTAAGAGAAAAAAGATAATGATAATGGTTGTGATCTGCGTAATCCCATCATTAACCACCTCTTTGGCCTGGATGCCGTTTAAATCTATCTGAGCCACTGCCTCCCCCTCCACTTCTCTTAAAATCTGTAGCATCTGGGCAGTCAGGGCATTACTGGCATTTGACAGGTCTGCTTCGCGTTTTAAAAATTTCTGGCTTTTCTGGCGTTGCTCCAGTTCGATATTTTTTAAGGCCCCCGTCATGCTCTTCATAATGCTATCTTCAGCTTTAGCATTCAGCGTATCGCGCTTTACCTTAAATTCCTCATTAATGATTTTATACACATCAGATTTCTTCTTGCCAAACAGTTTACTCAAAAAACCCCTCGATTTCTGTTCTTCTTCAGGTGCAACCGTAGTGGTTGATGTAGTTGTCTCGGTGGTCAGTACCGCACTGTCTGTTTGCCTGGTACGTGTGGCAACCAGTTCATTTAATTTCTGAACCTCATTAGAGAAAGATTTGGTATTCACCAATGTTTCTCTCACTTTTAAATAATTGATAAATTGTTTATCCCGGTCGGTTAACAGATTCTTGATCGACTTTATCCTGGCCAACTGAGCGGAATCGCCCTTGTACAATTTACGTAAGGTATCTAAACTAGCCCTCAACTTACGCGACTCTTTAAGAAAACTATAGGTACCTTGTTTATTGAAAGCTTCATCCCTTTGTAACTGATCTAACCTGGCAATCTTATGTGAGAGATCATTTACAATCCTTAAGCGGTCGTTTGGGGCCGAAATTTCTTCAACAGTATCCAGCATCCGTGTAAAAGCAAATTTACTGATACCCCAAGCCAGTAACAATGCAAAACAGGCAAACAGGAAACCTATAATTACTTTACTTTTTACTGCCCGGAAGAAACGCTTTTGGATAACAGCCATTTAATTCAGATTATATACAATAAACCATCATTATAACGGCTTAACTTGTAGAATTGATATGTATTTATCTTTTACAAATAACGTACCACAAGAAAAATTGATTAAAAAACTTTAATTTTAAATGCCTAAAAAAACAAACTATGAACCGTATCGACCGACTTTTCGGAATCTTAACCCTGCTTCAATCCAGAAAATACATTACCGCAGAAAAAATTGCGGAAAGGTTTGATATGAGCATACGCACGGTTTATCGCGATATTAAAGCGCTAGGCGAGCAAGGAATACCGGTAAGTTTTGAGCAGCATAAAGGTTATTATCTGGTTCAGGGTTATTTCCTGCCCCCAGTTTCTTTTAATATGGATGAAGCCAATGCATTGCTATTGGTTGAAAGTTTGGTGAACGGATTTGCTGATAATTCCATCCGCACCCATTACTCTACAGCACTGACAAAAGTAAAGGCGGTATTAAAATCGGGACAAAAAGAAAAGCTCGAAACCTTAAACCAACATATTAAACTTCAGATTCCGGAAAGGTTAAATTTTAACTTCGAATACCTATCACTTATTCAACACGCCATTACCGAAAAACACATGATCGAACTCGATTATAAAAACAATAAGGAGGAAGTGAGCAAAAGAGAAGTAGAGCCAATTGGATTGATTTTCTATGCTTTTAGCTGGCATTTAATTGCCTGGTGCCATTACCGGAATGAATACCGTGATTTTAACCTCACCCGGATTATCTGCCTTAAAAATCTAGGTATTCCTTTCAAAAAAATGCAGCACATGCCGCTAAGTGAATACATGCACCTGCTTCCTGTAAATTATTAAAAAAATATTTTTCACACTGCCATAGGGTTGTCAGTGGGCTGTATTTTCTTTGTGTAACTAAACATCAAAATCATGAGTATAGCTGATTTACTACTAATGGATTTAAATACCGCAGAAAAAACAAAACAGAAAAATATGGAAATCATTAAATTATTATTGAAAGAGTTAGAAGCTGAATTTAATACAACAAAAAAATTCCTGGCCATTGTACCTGTAGATAAATTTGACTGGGCACCACACGAAAAAAGCATGAAAATGAAATCGCTTGCAGTTCATATTGCTGATCTGCCGAGTTGGGTTTCACTGGCTTTAACTACGGATGGACTGGATTTTGAAACAGCACCATATGTAGAAAAACCTGTAGAAAGCTCCGGTGACCTGGTTAAAATCCTAGAGGAGAATTATGCACTGGGAAAAGCAGAATTGGAAAAAGCTACAGAAGAAGATCTAAATGGCCGTTGGGTATTGAGCATGGGCAAACAGGTCTTGGCAGATTATTCTAAATATGAAACCATCCGCCATTCACTTAGCCAAACCACCCACCACAGGGCACAGTTAGGCGTTTACTTAAGACTGTTGGATATCCCAATCCCAGGAAGTTATGGTCCAAGTGCGGACGATCAAAACTTTTAGTTCTTAATAATTTTTTCGAATGGGCTATTGAAACCTGATGCGTTTCGATGGCCCGTTTTGAAATGACAACACGATTACCAGACTACCTTGATATTCCATTTACGCTTTGCTACTTTTAGCAATGAAAAAAATATTGGCAATCTCTGGAAGCACGAAAGCAGTATCAACCAATGCACTTTACATAACTGCCATCTCCAGGTTTTTGGGTGGAAACTTCGAGGTAACAAACTTTCCATCCATTGCAGATATCCCACATTTCAATCCTGATTTAGACCAGGAATATCCACCACAGCCCGTCGAAGAACTTCGCTCAACCATCAAAAAGGCAGATGGAATCATCATCTCAACACCAGAATACGCAATGGGTTTACCAGGTTCGTTAAAAAACCTCCTCGACTGGACCGTAAGTTCAGCATCATTTTCAGGGAAACCCGTTTTAGCACTTGTTGCTTCAACCCAAGGCGAAAAAGCTTATCAATCCATCATTGATATTTTAACGGTAATTGAAGCAAGGGTATCGCCTCAGCTTATCTCATTTGCAAAAGCGAAGATCAATAACGAGGCAGCAATTACCGATGAGGAAACTTTAACCGCGTTCAAAAGCACCATCAATTCATTTGTTGCCAGTATGGAGAATGGATAACACGATTTATTTCCGTAAAATTGCAGTATGAACAATAACTCTGCAACCCGTTTAAATAAATTCATCAGTGAAAGTGGATTATGTTCACGCCGTGAAGCAGACCGTTATATTGAAAAAGGCACAGTTTTCATCAACGGAAAAAGGGCTAAAATAGGCGATCAAGTTTTTGCAGGCGATAAAGTGATGGTAAATGGCCATAATATCGAACCTAAAGAAGAAGGTAATTTCATCCTTTTGGCTTTTAATAAACCTGTCGGCATTACCAGTACCACAGAAGGCAGCGTACGCGATAATATTGTAGATTATGTTAACCATAGCGAAAGAATATTTCCAATTGGCCGATTGGATAAAGATTCTTCAGGTTTAATCTTCCTGACCAATAACGGCGATATCGTTAACAAAATTTTAAGGGCGGGTAATAAACACGAAAAGGAATATGTGGTAACGGTAAACAAACCGATTACGGAAGATTTTATTTTCGAGATGAGCAATGGTGTTCCAATTTTAGGGGTGAATACGCGTAAATGCAAGGTAAGGCAGATCAGCACATTTGTATTCAATATTATCTTAATTCAGGGCTTAAACAGGCAGATCCGTAGAATGTGCGAGCATTTTGGTTATGAGGTTACCAAGCTCGAGCGTACGCGCATTATGAATATCAATCTAAAAGGTATTCCTACAGGAGAATTTAGAGAACTTACCGAGGATGAGATGAAAAGCATCACCAAAAGTGTTGAAAATTCATCATCAGAGGCCAAAATAAAACCTAAAACCGCTAAGAAAAAAACAAATACGTGGGAAGAAATCCCTGAACTTAAAGAAGAACAGCCAAAAAAGGCATTTAAACCAAAGCCGTCTGGCCCAAAATCAACAGGAAAAAAGGGCGCAGGTCATTCAGTGGCAAAACCAACAGGTAAAAGCAATGCGGGAAACAGAAATTCCAGACCTGCCAAAGGTAAAGCTATCAGCAAGTCAAACTCAAGAGGCAGAGGAAGATAAAGCTAATTAATTGTAAAATTTGGCATCTTGTAGGCACCCTCAAGCTTCTGTCTTTCTGCCTTACACCTTTTTTAAGTACCTTTGCAACAAATGGTAACAGCAAAAAAAACCGATATCCGTGCATTGGATCTACCTCAGTTGCAACAACATCTTGTAGCGATGCAACAACCTGCATTTAGGGCTAAACAGATTTACCAATGGCTTTGGGAGAAATCGGCTACAAGTTTCGAGCAGATGAGCAATCTTTCTAAAGATCTTCGTAAAGCATTGGACGAAACTTTTGCCATTAATGCTGTTCAGGTTAACAATTCTCAGTTTAGTAACGACCATACCATTAAAAACACTTTCAGGTTAGCAGACGGTAATATTGTAGAGGGGGTTTTAATTCCTTTAGAAGACCGTATGACCGCTTGCGTAAGCTCTCAGGTAGGCTGCAGTTTAACCTGTAAGTTCTGTGCAACTGGCTACATGGACCGTAAGCGCAATTTAAACGCTGATGAGATTTATGACCAGGTTGTATTAATTGATAAGCAGGCTAAACAGAATTACAACAATCCCCTTACCAATATCGTGTATATGGGCATGGGAGAGCCGTTGTTAAACTACGCCAATGTATTGAAATCGATTGAGCGTATCACTGCACCAGATGGCTTAAACATGAGTTATAAGCGTATTACGGTTTCTACAGCGGGTATTGCTAAAATGATCAAAAAATTGGGCGATGACGGTGCTAAGTTTAATCTCGCACTTTCACTTCACGCCGCTGATGATAAAAAACGTAACGAGATCATGCCAATCAATGAGGCCAACTCGTTAAAAGCATTAGCCGATGCGTTAAAATACTACTTCGCTAAAACTAAAAATCCGGTAACTTACGAATACATTGTTTTTAATCACTTTAACGATGAAATTTCGGATGCTATGGATTTAGCTAAATTCTGCAAACATATTCCTTGCAAGGTAAACCTGATCGAATATAATCCCATTTCTTTCGCTGATTTCACCAATGCCGAAGGCGATAAGATCGATGCTTTTTCTAATTACTTGAAAAGCCAGGGGATCAACACCAACATCCGCCGTAGCCGTGGTAAAGACATTGATGCTGCTTGTGGTCAGTTAGCAGTTAAAGAAGAAGCTAATGCTTAATCTCCACATTTAAAATTCAATATTATTTATTAAGCATAATCTAAAGATTAATTTTTTGATTATTAGGAGCGCAGTAACAGTAACATGTATGTTCGGTTCCGTCCTGCTGTACGCTGCAATCCTTTTTGGAAACCCTTGGGATAGACAATCTACCCCTGCCAAAAAGGGATTTCCGCTGCCATCAGGGCTAGTGAACCTGGGACGGAAGGTGTAAAAACTCAGCGGAGATCAGCATAATCTGCGGGAACAGGCCCTTAACCCATCTTAATCCCTTTAATGGCAGAAATAACCGCTGTTACAATCCCCTTTCACCATTAAGGGATCAAGGACATTAAGAAGACTGTGCTGGAAAGCGAATGCTACGGAAGAGAATGCTTATAAACGAAGAAAACCCTTCAACATTTCTGTTAAAGGGTTTCTTTTAAGATTTGGCACCGACCTACTCTCCCACGTGTTACCGCAGTACCATCGGCTCTGGTGGGCTTAACTTCTCTGTTCGGAATGGGAAGAGGTGGACACCACCGATATAGGCACCTAAATTTCTTTATTTGAG